>CAVUJB010000003.1:0-526218 GCA_963741735.1 uncultured Alphaproteobacteria bacterium | reverse complement strand
AAGCACCGTGGACACGTCGACGTGATGGGCTCTGAATCAGCGATGCACGCCTGAGCAGCAGCTTTGATGGGCTTGATTCGTCACGACCAACCGACTGGCCAAGGTCCTCACTTGGTACGAAGACACGAGCTCCGTTGACCGAAGGGCCTACCATTCCTTGCACGCCTCTCGCGCTCGTCCGCGGCGCGCTGGCCCTGGCTTAGGCACCTCTGTGCCGACGGCGTGTACGATCGGGTGCAGCTCATGGACAAGTCCGTCCTCCCCGATTTCGTCACAGAGGTCGTGCGCCGCATTGACACTGAGACCGACGACAAAGTCTTGCTGCGCCGCTGAGTGTTTCAACGGACTTTTGTATGTACGATGCGCGGTAGGCGTCACTTGCGAGAATACGAAGCAAGAATCGATATCTCCGAGGCCATGATACACGTCGCACTCGGCGGCTCTCTTCTACGGCGAATCCGCCATCGACTAAAATACCAAATAGATTCTTGGAGCTTCACTGTAACCCGTTGTCTTATGCGTGCTTGCTGCGGGGAATGCACGTCCTCGCCACATCGATTGCCCCGTCACGTTTGATCCCCTGACGTCACTGTGATCGTCACCCGGCGTTCTTGGAACTCGGTGAGACTTGCATATTTCCGCACGATTTCGCGCACCAGAGTGCGACGAATTTGGTCGAGTGTGGTGTACGGGAATTGCTTGTCAGGTGTGGTCATGCCTTCAAGCAATACTTTGCCCAGATTGCTCGCGAAGTCATATTGTAGTCGGAGTTTAGCTGCGCTCAGCGTATCGGCTTCTGTGGGCGGCACATTTTGACCTTCTTTCTGGGCCTCGTGGGGCGCGTCGCCCTCAACGCCACTTGATGATGGTTGGTTTGTCTCCGATTGTGCGGCATGACGCGCGATGTGAACACTCAGTTCCTCTTCAAAAATTTTTTGTAGCTCGCCCTTTTCTTTCTCAGAACGCGGTGCCACGGTGCGCACTAGTGCTGACACTCGAACATTTTCGAAATACTCAAGCTCGGCGCGCTCAATTCGTCTTAGTCGCCAAATGTCGCCGATGATTTGATCAACAATTGCGCATTCGATCTCGGTCTGCGGCGCTGTTTCGGCAAGAATGTTGTTTGATAGCTCTTGGTACTCTTCTTCGCTCTCGCCATAAATCACCCGCTGCAGCGCGTAAGCGCCATGCTTCGTCGCATTGAGGCGGGACTTCGACTTGCCACTTTCGGTTTTTGGCCCGGTGCTGTTCTCCGCGTTAGCACGGTTCGCCGCTATTTTTTTGTTGGAGGTCATGAGAGCTACCAGATTGCGTATATCTCGCGGATGAGCGCCAAAATCCCCGAATCTTAGCATCATGGCACATATCCTTCGAACGGCGTAGAGAGCGCTCGACAGATGACCAACCTGTGTGGCAGCCATCCAAGCTCATGGCCCACCGGCTGGCGTCGGCAAAGCATTAGACTCTGTCGAGTTCGAGCGTTCTGCAGCGAGGTGGGCTCGCGAACGACTCTTTCCCCACAGCTGGCGCGCAACTACCAGCGGCTCAATTGCGTTCCTCTTCCACCACAATTTTTCCTCGCCGGAGCGATGGAGATCGTTGTGATGCAGGACACAGAGGGGAACAACGAACTCATCGCTGACTTTCAACCCCAGACCTCGGGGCTGAGCAAAGGTCACGTGATGAGGATCGGAAGGAATGGCATTGCACACGATGCAGGGCAGCGTGCTGACGTGTTTCAAATGTGCCTTGTCGCGTAGTCGCCGGGCCGTCTTGATGCTTAACGCGGCTTTGTCGATGCGTTGACCATAGCCGATACGCGATGCAGCAAGGGGGTATTGCTGATGTGGCGTCGTCGCCGGCAATTCGGTTTCGTTGCGGTTCGAGGGGCTGGACACCGTTTCCGTGCTCGCCAGTCTTCTCTCAATCAACCGTTCCAATATGTCGGCGTAGTGTTCGCCGCGCGCGGTCTTGAGACGGGGCGCGATTGAGCGCAATCGCGCAAATTGTTCTGCATTGCATTCCAACCATGCTCTGAGCTCGGCGCGGTCCGCAGTGCATTCGACAATCTTGCGAAGAGCAACACAAAAGGCGTCTGGCGACAGCCCGTCCGCAAGGACCTTGCCGTTCGGACAGACGATTTCCAATGTCGCGCCGGACCGTGAGCTGACGCCTGCCTGATCCTTGTCGTAAAGGCAAAGGCCAAAGCGATTGCCAAATGTTGCGAGAGCGCGCTTGGTCGCATCGGTTTCTGCGGTCTTGATGGCGCGCTCATGCGCATCGGCTGCACTACGCGAAGATGCGCTCCCGCAGCCCGTTCCTTCACGGACAATTGATCTGTCCTGCCGGCCCGTACGTGTAGGCGCACGCGCGTAACGTAGGCGCAGGCTGTCACCTCGCCTCGCGATCTTTCGAAGAGGCGCTCGAAATGAACGGTCTCGCGGTCCCAGTTGGCATAGCCAAAGATCGCGTTGGCTTCGCTCAGCGCGAACCAGCCCTCGATATAATCGAGCTGCTTGCCGTCCACGCTGCGCGACCGGACACGGGCGCGATCGAGCTTGGCTCTGAGTTTCTTCAGCTGTTCGGTAGAGAAGCCGCTCATCGCACTCTGACCAGAATCGTAGGTTCTGCCATCACCAGGAGTGCGCCGTTGACCATCTCGCCCCGCTTGAGGGCGTCCACCACGACCTTGCGGTCGAGCCGGGGCGGCTGAGGCACGAAGAAGGCTTCTGGTATCCGGGCCTCGTCTACGACTTCCAGCTTCTCCCCGCCCTTGCGCAGACTCACCGAGAGGTCCGCCGCCAGGACCTTGTCGAGATCGGCCTCGACCATGGCCCAGCGTGCCAGAGCCCGCTTCTTCTCATAGCGCTCGCGCAGCCGAGACAGCCGCGCCTGCAGGTCATCGAGCCGCTCCTTCAGCGCCTGTATGTAGGCCTCGTCATCCAGGCTGGAGCGGATGACCGCCCCGATGACTTCAGGCAAGTCTGAGATGCCCTCCAGCGTGTCTTTCACGGTCTCGTCATCCAATTCGCCGTAGCGTTCTTTGAGGGCATCGGCGAGAATCAGGTAGTGAGAAACTTCACTTCTCAGAGTTTCGTTCAGCATCGCGAGGGACCTCCTGATACCATGTATTATATATCATACACTGTATCATTCGGTGTCTGCGGTCAAGTAGCCGATAAATCCTGATCAACTCAGAATGGCGCGCGCCGTGCTGAGGCTGACCGTCAGAGAAGTCGAGCAGCTGACAGGGGTGAATAAAGACACGATTTCGAGGTACGAAGCCGGCAAAGAAATCCTGGCCAGCTCTTTGCAAAAATTGGAAAGACTATTTCAAGATCGCGGCGTCATATTCGTCGACGAAGACGTGCAAGGCGGCTTCGGCGTCCGCTTGGCTCGAGGGAATTCTCGAGGATCGCAGACGAAAAAAGCGGGATCCGGAAGGCACAAATCCCGGCAACAAAGCCAAAGGCCGAAGTAACCTGGCGAGTGAGTCGCGCAAGGTCAGACCGACGTTGCAAATGCACTGGGCATGTCTCGTCCGCTGCTCTATGCCAGTATTGATGAGACGGCCGCCATTACGGTGCCGATCGCCGAGCGACTGGGAAAGTTTTTTTTGACAACGGCCCCGAGCTTTGGCTCAGCACGCGGGGCAACCACGATATCGCGATTTTGCGGCACAAGCTGGCGAAAGCGCTTGCTCGCATTCCGGCTACGCCGGCTGCTTGAGTCTTGCTCGGGATCTTAGAGAAGCAACGTCGGCAGCGTGGAGAAGCCAAATGTGCAGGGCATCGAACTGCAGGGTACGGATCTCAAACTGTCGCATCGCCCAGTGCAGCGGCGATCTTCACAACGCTGGGGCAAAGCGCACTGCTACATCGCAATCCTTCGTCGCGGCGAGACGAGTTGATGCGTCCGCCGCTCCGCGCATATTCGATGCGGGTGAGCTGCGTGGTGCTGAGATTGGCGCTTCGCCGACCACCTTGGCGCGGACCTCGCCGCCATCGACGCGCACGGCATCGTTGGCGCGGTCGCCGGCTTCGAGATTGCTCTGCGTCGAAACCTTGATGAAGGTGCCGATGCCGCCAGACGCCGCGTCTGTTTCGACAGCAACATGCCGTTGCCGAACACGTCGCCCGACATGTCGCCGACGCCGGCCAGGTGAACGGCTCGGCTTGGATGTCACGGCCCAGTTCGCGCAAATGGCGCTTGACCGCTTCCCACGCGCCGCGCAGAGCCTCAACAAGTCCATCCTGATTGCCATTCAGTCCAATGCTCTGATCTCGAGCCCCAAATTTTATGCGGGTCCGCTTGGCAGGGTATCGCGGTCG
The DNA here is from genome assembly GCA_963741735.1 of uncultured Alphaproteobacteria bacterium. Taxonomy (GTDB): domain Bacteria; phylum Pseudomonadota; class Alphaproteobacteria; order Micropepsales; family Micropepsaceae; genus Rhizomicrobium. The sequence continues at coordinate 521,887 of CAVUJB010000003.1, read as the reverse complement.
ACAGGCGTTATTCTGCGCGGACGAAATCTGCGCTTCGGGCCATGAAAAGCACTAAATGCAGCAAACGAAGCCAAAAAACTAAGCAATTTCAACGGAAGTCGACGCGCGAGTTGAGTGTCCGATTTCGACGATAGGGGGCTGGCGGCCGCCGGCAAGCGCCACAAACAGACGAAGCCTGCGCTAATCGGGATGTGGGTGACATCGGCGACCCAGAGTTGATCGGCGACACTCACGTCGATGCCTTTGGCCCGGCTAGGGCAGATCGAGCCATCATGGTTGCTCGCGGTCGTGACCACGTTCCGCCGACGTCGCTTGGGACATAAATTGTGCTCGCGTATCAGTCGGCGGACTTATTTGCATTGACGGCAACGGCGTCGAACGCGTCACAGATCGCCACGCATCTCTCCGACGATCACGGCGTCGCCAGCCGATGCGGTGGGCGTCTAATAGCACGTGGAGCGCAGGATTCCCGTCCGCGGACAACTTTCTGCGACGGAAAGGCCGCGGCGGCGGTGATGACGAACGTAGTCGCATTTCTCGGCCTCGCGCACTTTTCTGCGTCTACTTTAGGAACTTGGTCTCAATGGCCAGGCATCCTACCGTGCGCTCCGATGCCATGATCCTTGCCTCGTATTCTTGGATCGCATCGGCGGCGCAGGCGTCATCGTCGACGGCGCCGGTCCCACATTTTGGTCCAAGATGCGGATCAGCTGGCGCGAATTAACATGCCGTTGACGGAGGACTTTAAAGTCTCCCCAGCAATGAACTCCCACGCTGCCTGACGCGTAAACAGGACGTGTGGGAACGGTGCTGCGTCATGGCTTTCATCCTTCGAGCGCCCAGCGATCCCCGTCGATTGCTGATCCTCAACCCCTCCCACCCCAGCGGCGCATTCCAGCCGATAAAAATTTCTTCACGCGACGACGCTGCGCACCTTGAACCGGGACGAAGGCATCATATTTTTCTGGGTCGGGTATCTCGGTACTTGATCGATCCGACTCCGGACCGAGCGAGAGCGGGACCCGCCGTATATTCTCGGAAGACCATTTGAAGACAACACCACGGTGCAGCGTCGCTGTTCATCGATGGGAGATTAGAAAAGAGTAATTTATGACCAAAGTCCTACCCCCGAAACCCCGAAAACCGCGCGATGGCCTACGCCAGATCTTGTTACCTGGGACGCACTGGAGGTCTTCACACTACCGACGCGACGACATCGACAACAGCTGGACGAAGGTCCGAGGCCACCGAGTGAAGACGCCCAAGAAGCCCGCAGTCCTCTATCGGGGCAAGTTGGAACAATCCAATTGCGATCCGCCAGTTGACTCGCTCCTCCGTCTCGACGCCGACGAAATCCTTCAGGGGGCATTCCGTCGCCATGAGAGAACGCTTGAGCTTGATGGAAAGATTTCAACCCAACTTGAGCAGAAGTCGGCCTGCGCAAAAAATGTTCGGAATGACAAAGATGAGTAAGATTTTGACCAATAAGAAACTGACGACAAAATCACAATCACCGAAATCGAGAACCCTTGGCCCATCACGGGGCAAAAAAACGTCCGACAAGGGTTCTTTGTTCGACTTCGTGGACGAGCTGATTCGCAACGACAAGTCGTTTAGCGAGTTTCTCAAGGACTCGGTGCGCGTGTATGACGGTGTGTTCGTGTATTGGGAAATAGTTGAAGCGACTCACGCGATTTGTCGTCGCGTTAGCGAAAGCGGCGAGTTCGGGGCAGCCGGAAAGCGGAGCAAGCGACGCAAATCGTGAATTCGACCGACGCGCGGTCTGACGACGCCGGCAACGGCAGTTCGAACATTCCGGTCATCGACCAACTCGAGGGCCGCATGCTTGATGTGACACGCTGAGCTACATCACACAGGACCCATTCCTGTTTCACGACAGCGTGCGACGCAATCTCGCCTGGGCCAACGCCGAAGCAACGGAAGACGACATGTGGCAAGCCCTGTCCCTCGCCGATGCGGACGGCATTGTGCGGCGAATGGACGGCGGTCTCGATGCGGTCGTTGGCGAGCGCGGCACACTCGTCTCGGGCGGCGAACGGCAGCGCATCGCGATCGCGCGCGCCGTTTTGCGCAAGCCCGGCCTGCTTCTGATGGACGAGGCGACCAGCGCGATCGACGTCACTGGCGAGCGCAGCCTCCTCGAACGGCTGCGCCACACCTATCCCCGCCTGACAATCGTGATGATCGCACACCGCAACGAAAGTCTTTCTCTGTGCGATCGCATCGTGCGCATGGAGGACGGACGACTGATTGATGTGCGTCCGGCGACAGAGCTCTCGCTGGCAACGGGAACATCCTGAGCCGCCAGGCCCCATTCAGTCTAGGTCGGCCGGAAGTTCGCGCGAAACGGCCGCCAGCTCATTGCGGACGCGGCTCATCGGATAGGCATACATGAGGCGATGCCCGCTGGGATCGAGATAACCGAAGGTGATGCCGACGAGGCGGCCGGTGTCCGCGTCGACGACGGGACCGCCGCTGAATCCCGGACCGGCATTGGCATCGAAGGTGAATGCCCCCTGCACCGAACAGGTTTCGCAGCGCGCCTCGACCGGCGCGTTGAGCAGACGGATAACGCCGCGGGCCTCGCGTACCTCGCCGGAAGCGCCCTGACCGTAGGCGATGATCCGCTCGCCGACCGACGGCGAAGCGGTCGGCGGCGCGAGGCTCTTGCCGACGCGAAAGAACAGCAGATCGTAATTTCGCGAGGTCCCGATAACGGCCGACTTGCCGATGATGGCGGCGTTGTGTGCGTTGGTGACCGCGATCCCAGGCGCAATGACGAAAGCTGCGCCGCGCTCCTCGATCAGCAGATAGGTCACACCCTCGAGCGGAATGTAGGCGCGCGAGATCTCGTCGTTGAGAAAACCGGTCGCCCGCTCGCCCGACGACGTCGCGCAGCCCGTCAGTGCGAGCGTCAGCAGAACAGCAATTGCAAGGCGCATGGATGGCTTAGAACGGAATCTCGTCGTCCATCTCTTCGCGCTGGAAGCTCGCCGGCGCTTCGCTGGCGCCGACACGCTCGCGTCCGCCGCCGCCTTCACCGCGCGTATCGAGCATGACGAGTTCGCCGCGGAAATTCTGCAGGACGATCTCGGTCGAATATTTGTCCTGTCCGTCCTTGTCCGTCCATTTGCGCGTCTGCAACGCGCCTTCCAGATAGACCTTCGAGCCCTTGCGCAGATATTTCTCGGCGACGTCGGCGAGATTCTTGTTGAAGATCACGACCCTGTGCCACTCGGTCTTTTCCTTGCGTTCTCCGCTCGCCTTGTCGCGCCACGACTTGCTCGTCGCGATCGACAGATTGACGACGGGATCGCCACTCGTCATGCGCCGCACCTCGGGGTCCTTACCCAGATTGCCGATCAGAATGACCTTGTTGACGCTACCCGCCATGCCCGTCTCCTTGTCTAGCTTTCTTAGCTTATCGAACCGTTCGCGAAACTAGTCCCCGGCACGCCCAAGAACTACCGGCGGGCATGCCAAGCCTGTGAACACATTAGTTCATGTTTCGTTCCATTGGCAAGTCCCTAGAGAATCTGCCGCGTTCGCTCGACCTTCAGCTCATGATCGATGAGCGGCTCGATCTGTTCCAGAAAGCTCACCGTGTGCGGCAGTTCGGCATGGACCTCGAACGCAGCTTCGTCCTTCCAGCGCGAGTGGATGTAGTACAGGCGAGGATCGCGCGTCGAGTGGTAGTAGCCGATGAACACGCAGCCGGGCTCCGCGCGGACGGGACCGCTTGCCTGCCGCATGACCTCGGCGACCGCGTCTTCCATTCCTTCCTTCGCATGAAATCGCACGATCGTGTCGAGCTCCATGGCACCCTCCATGTGTCGCGGTTGTGTAACGGAGCCCGGTGCAAGCTTCTGGCAGCAACCTCTTCCCGAGCCGCGCATTGGGTTAACCTCAGCGGCTCACCAGCAGCGCAGGTCCATGAAATTCTCCAGACGTGAATTCGCCGCCGGCCTTCTAGCGGCTCCGACAGTTTTGCGTGGTGCCCGCGCTGCGCCCCCGCCGCCGCTGCCGAGCATCGCGCCGGTCGATGCGACCTTCGCCCTGCCTGGCACCGCCCTCTACGACAGCACGCTGCCCGCCTATAATCTGCGCACCGAGTTATCTCCAGCCCTGCGCATCCTCCCGAAGTCTGCCCGCGGCCTGGCGCAGACCATCGATTGGGTGCGCAACAAAGACCTGCCATTTGCGCTGCGCAGCGGCGGGCATTGCTTTGAAGGCTTCTCGCAGAGCACGAGCGTCGTGGTCGACACGCGACTGATGAACTCGATCGCCTTGGACGACCGCACGAACAGGCTGTCTGTCGGCGCCGGCACGCCGCTCGGCGATATCTACAAGTTCGTCGGCGCCCGCGGCCTGGCCTTTCCCGGGGGCACCTGTCCGACCGTCGGCGTGACGGGCCATACGCTGGGCGGCGGGTTCGGACTCATCGCTCGCTCGCGCGGCCTGGCCTGCGACAGCCTCGTCGCCATCGACCTCATCGACGCCAATGCCAAACCGGTCCGCGCCGATGCGCAGCAGAATCCGGACCTGTTCTGGGCCTGCCGGGGCGGCGGAGGCGGCACATTCGGGGCTGCCGCACAGCTGCACTTCCAGGTCGCACCGATCGGACGCGTCGCGGTCTTCAGCGCCACCTGGGCGCTCGACGCGCGCGGAGCGGAAAAGCTCTTCGCCGCATGGCAGAATTGGGCGCCTGATGCACCCGACGCGATCACCGGGATTTTCAAACTGTCGAAGCGGACCGACGGCCGCATCCTCATGCATTGTGCCGGCCAGTCTCTCGGAACCGAGGCACAACTTCGCCGAGAACTGCGCGCGCTCACCGACGCGGCCGAACCGGTCCACGGCCCGAATATCTCCCCGAAATCGTATCTCTCGGCAGTCGACCACTTCACGGGCGGCTGGAACTACGAGTTCAAGTTCTCCAAGGGCAAGTCCGACTTCATCACGCGACCGTTAGACGCCGGCGGGATTGAGGCGCTGATCGGCGGCATCGCCGCGCTTCCGGCCAACGAGATCCTGGCGATCTGCGACGCTTATGGCGGCACGATTGCGCGCGTACCTGACAATGAGACGGCCTTCGCCTATCGCGCCGGTACGCTGTTCTGCGTTCAGTACTATACGAGCTGGCGTAGCTCTGCTCTGGGCGAGAAGCGGCTCGCCGATATCCGAACGCTGTATGGCGCCATGCGGCCCTGGTCCGGCGGCGCCTATGTGAATTATTGCGATCTCGATCTCGCCGATTGGGAGACTGGCTACTGGCGGCAGAACCTGGCTCGGTTGAAGGCCGTCAAAGCCAAGTACGACCCGGAAAACCTGTTCCATCACGCCCAGAGCGTCGCATGAAGGCTGCTGCCAAATTCGTGCCGTCCGCGGCACTAGCCTCGGATCGGAACCGCCGGCGTTGTTGCTCCGATGACGCGTTCTTGTTATGTTCTTAGTCGACTCTTCGGGGGTTGCGCCAATCGGGTTGCGTTCCCATATCCACGTGGCCGCGAGGCAATTTTGTCCAAGCGGAATCCCCGGGGATCATGACAGTGCGGCGGTTGCGGGTGCGAAGCCCGGCCGCCAGAGTGCGCGTTTGGACGAAGTGAAAGAGCGATGCTGAAGAACATTTCCATCCGCGGCGCCCGCGAGCACAACCTCAAGAACGTCGACGTCGAGATTCCGCGCGACACGTTGACGGTGCTGACCGGCCTGTCGGGGTCCGGGAAGTCCTCGCTCGCCTTCGACACGATCTATGCCGAGGGCCAGCGCCGCTACGTCGAGTCGCTCTCGGCCTACGCCCGCCAGTTCCTGGAACTCATGCAGAAACCCGATGTCGACCACATCGAGGGCCTGTCGCCGGCTATCTCCATCGAGCAGAAGACGACCTCGCGCAATCCGCGTTCGACCGTGGGAACGGTGACGGAGATCTACGACTATCTGCGCCTGCTTTTCGCGCGGGTCGGCGTGCCCTATTCGCCAGCCACGGGCCTGCCGATCGAGAGCCAGACCGTCAGCCAGATGGCGGATCGCGTCCTCGCATTGCCGGAAGGCACGCGGCTCTACTTGCTCGCGCCGATGGTGCGCGGCCGCAAGGGCGAGTACCGCAAGGAATTCGCCGAACTGCAGAAGAAGGGCTTCCAGCGGGTCAAGGTCGACGGCAAGTATTATGAGATCGGCTCGGTACCGGCGCTCGACAAGAAGCTGAAGCACGACATCGAGGTGGTGGTCGACCGCATCGCTGTGAAGAAGGACCTTGGCAACCGTCTGCCGGATTCGATCGAGACCGCGCTCGGCATCGCCGACGGCCTCGTCATCGCCGAATATGCCGACGAGAAGGAGAAGGACGGCTCGCCCAGGCAGCTCCTGATGTCCTCGAAATTCGCCTGCCCGGTCTCCGGCTTCACGATTCCGGAGATCGAACCGCGGCTGTTCTCGTTCAATAATCCGCACGGGGCCTGCCCGGCCTGCGACGGGCTCGGCACGCAACTCTACTTTGACCCCGCGCTCGTGGTGCCGGACGGCACGCTCAGCCTGCGCAAGGGTGCGATTGCGCCCTGGTCCAAGGGCTCATCGCCCTACTATCTGCAAACGCTGGAAGCGCTTGGCCGGCATTACAAATTCTCGCTCAACGAGGCGTGGGACGACTTGCCGAAGAAGGCGCGCGAGATCGTCCTGCACGGCTCGGGCGAGGACGAGATCAAGTTCATCTACGATGATGGCCTCCGGCGCTATGAGACCAAGAAACCGTTCGAAGGCGTCATTCCGAATATGGAACGGCGCTACAAGGAAACCGATTCCTCGTGGGTGCGCGAGGAATTCGAGCGCTTCCAGGACGCGAGCCCCTGCGATGTCTGCAAAGGCTACCGGCTGAAGCCCGAGGCGCTGGCCGTGAAGATCGGCGGCAAGCACATCTCGGAAGTGTGCGACCAGTCGATCCGCCTTGCCGACGAATGGTTCCGCGACATCGACAGGAAGCTGAACAAGCAGCAGACGGAAATCGCAGCGCGCATTCTGAAGGAAATCCGCGCGCGGCTGAAATTCCTCAACAATGTCGGTCTCGACTATCTGACCCTGGCGCGTTCGTCCGGCACGCTGTCCGGCGGCGAAAGCCAGCGCATCCGGCTCGCCTCGCAGATCGGCTCAGGCCTGACCGGCGTGCTCTATGTCCTCGACGAGCCGTCGATCGGTTTGCACCAGCGCGACAACGCCAAGCTGCTTGAGTCGCTCAAGGGCCTGCGCGATATGGGCAACACCGTGATCGTGGTCGAGCACGACGAGGAAGCGATCCGCACCGCCGATCATGTGATCGACATGGGGCCCGGTGCAGGCATCCATGGCGGCGAGATCGTCGCCGAAGGCACGCCGGAAGACATCATGCGTTCGCCGAAGAGCCTGACCGGCAAATATCTGACCGGCATGGAGCAAATCTCCGTGCCGGCGACGCGGCGCAAGGCGACGCACGATCGCTGGCTCAAGGTCGTCGGCGCGCGCGGCAACAATCTGAAGAACGTTACCGCCTCGATCCCCCTCGGCACGCTCACCTGCGTCACCGGCGTGTCGGGCGGCGGCAAGTCGACGCTGACCATCGAGACCCTGTTCAAGGCAGCGTCGCGCAAGCTCAACCAGGGCCGCGAGCACCCCGCGCCGCACGACCGCATCGAGGGCCTGGAATATCTCGACAAGGTCATCGACATCGACCAGAGCCCGATCGGGCGAACGCCGCGCTCCAATCCCGCGACGTATACCGGCGCCTTCACGCCGATCCGCGACTGGTTCACCGAACTGCCGGAAGCCAAGGCGCGCGGTTATCAGCCGGGACGCTTTTCCTTCAATGTGAAAGGCGGGCGCTGCGAGGCGTGTCAGGGCGACGGCGTCATCAAGATCGAGATGCACTTCCTGCCAGACGTCTATGTTCAGTGCGATGTCTGCAAGGGCAAGCGCTACAACCGCGAGACATTGGAAGTGAAATTCCGCGACCACTCGATCGCCGACGTGCTCGACATGACGGTGGAAGCTGCGGCCGACCTGTTCAAGGCGGTACCGTCGATCCGCGAGAAGATGGACACGCTGAAGCGGGTCGGGCTCGGCTACATTTCAGTCGGCCAACAGGCGACGACACTTTCAGGCGGCGAAGCGCAGCGCGTAAAACTGTCGAAGGAGCTGTCGCGCCGCGCCACCGGCCGCACGCTCTACATATTGGACGAGCCGACCACGGGGCTGCACTTCCACGACGTGAAAAAGCTGCTCGAAGTGCTGCACGAGCTGGTCGATAACGGCAACACGGTGGTGGTGATCGAGCACAATCTGGAGGTCATCAAGACCGCCGACTGGATCATCGATCTGGGGCCAGAAGGCGGCGACGGCGGCGGCGAACTGGTCGCCTCCGGCACGCCGGAAGACGTGGCTAAGAACCCGCGCAGCTATACCGGGCACTATTTGAAACCGCTCCTCAAGAGCCGGGCGCCAGAGAAGATCGCGGCGCGCAGGCTCAAGGCAGCGGAGTAACGCCTAGACGCTAGGCCGGCGGACCCTCGCTGTGCGCCGGATGGGCATCGCCGCCTTGTTCGGCCGGACGACTCTCATCACCGCCCTGTTCGCCATCACCGGCGTCGCCATCGGTCGCGTCGCTGACTTCCTCGTGAAGCTCGATCGGGGCGGCCTGAGCATGGTGACCGCCGGAATCGTGTCCGTGACTGCCATGATCGTGGCCGCTTTCGTGACCGTGCGTCTCGTCATGGACCTCGTCCTCGCGTCCGTCACCGTGGCCGGCTTGGTCGTCGTGCTGACCGGCGCGATCCTCATGGTGATCATTGTGCGCGCCATCGCTGGGAGCGTGGTCGATAGGGCCGTGGTCTCCGTGGCCGTTGTCGCCATGATCGGGAACCGGCGGCAACGGCTCGACCGAAGGCTCGTGATGTTCGACCGGCGCAAGAAGCGGCGCGACGAGGGCGGCATCGTCCTCGGGCTCCGGATCCTCGTGTCCCGTCACGGCGCGATAGGCATGTGCCGACGCTCCGGCCAGAAGGGCGCCGTTGATGATCGTCAGCACCCCACCGATCGACGCAAGGGCAGCGGCGTGCGAATTGTAGAACGCGGCGACCGGCGGCGGATTGCCCGGCTTGGCCTTGGCGATCGCCGCCATCAGGTTTGCCACGTCGCCGGGCCCGATTAGATAGTACCCCGCAACACCTGCCGCGATGATGAACGGCAGCAGCGTGATCGCGTAGACGAAGAAGATTCGCCAGCCGCTGCCGCGCGTGATCTGCCAGGCGCGCAACAGGCGAACTTTGTGCTCCACCGACGCCACGGCCTGAAGAATGAACGCGAGCCGCAGCATGGAGAGCAGGTACCAAGCGATCAGGACTACGACGAGCAACACCGCTGCCAGGACAGCGATCGGCATGCCGAGCAGGCTCAGCTTGGGCGCGAGTCCCGCTCCATAGGTGCGCGCGGCCATCACAACGGCAACCGAGATCGCGATCACGACGATATAGAGAGCGAGGGCCAGCAGGATGAGTCTCAACTGCGCGAAGAAGAGCCGCAGCTCGCGCGGGCCGATCACGAAATGCGCCAGCGTGAGATCCTTGCGCACGCCGAACGCTTCCTGCGTCAGCGAGATACCGAGGACCGAACGGACGGCAAGAGCGACCAGTCCCGCCGCAACGAGCCAGCAGACGGTGCCGACGATCATCGCAACGTCCGCGCCATGCGCCGGCCATTGCTGCATATTCAGGAGATAGGCGTAGGAGATCAGGCCGTACAAAAGGGCCGGCAACCAGGCCGTCCCGAGGATCTGAAAGAACCGGCCAAAGAGAAACTCATAGGCGTGCGCGATGCTCCCGCCGACCGGAACTTTCTCCATAATCTTCCCCCAACGCATGCGTTCCTGGACAGAACGTCGATTGCGCGATCTTACATATTCCGGGTGAAGTTCCTAAGACGGACGTGCAACACACGGTTGTGCGGACGCCGTAAGCGAGACGATCGCCCGAAAAACGCGGTTAAGCGCCAGACTTGCCCGTCAGCGCTTTGTAGGCAGCGGCCGCCGGCGCGAGCAACAGGCCGTAGGTCAGCGGCGCGACGACGAAGCTCAAGCCCATCAACAGCGGCATGTTCGCTTGCATCACGCGCATCTGCTCGGCCATGCGATGCAAGTCGACCGCCGCATCGGCCTTTGCATTCAGGTCGGGCAGGAAGATGGCCGGCCCGAGGATCGCACTCTCGGCTATTCCGAGCAGCAGCAGGATGGGCATGATGGTCGTCAGGCCAATCGCAAAAATGCGCCAGAAATTTCCTTCGGTCAGTTGCCAGCTTTTTGCCAGCCCGAAATCGCCGTCGACGATCGCGCATGGGATGAAGAGAAAACTCAGGCGCACGAAGACGTAAATCAATGCGAGAATGCCGATCAACACTGCGACGCCGGCGACAAGGGCGGCAGAGGAATTGATCGCCGCATTGCCATTGGCAAGTGCCGCGCCCGCCCCGGCGATAAGCGCAGCTCCGAGCACAAGCGCCAGCAGGAATCCAAGCAGCAGCAGATAGAGAGCAAAGAAGCCGCCAAAGACGCGCAACTCGACGTTGCCGAGCGCGAAATGCACATAGGCCGGACCGTGACGCAGGCCCAGTGCCTGCTGCATCACCGCCACCGACATCATGGCGACCAGGAAGAACGTCACAAAGACGAAAAGGAACGGAAGCACCATCTGCGGACCCATCGGCACCGCATCGTTTTCGATCGAGTTGGCGAGCGCTTCGTAATAGCCGCGCAGAACAAAGAAACTGCCGACCACATAGATCAGCATCGGAACCCAGATGAGGCCGATGATCGTGCCGATCTGTCCGAAGGTGAAGGCGTAGGCGAAACGAATGGTCTCGCCCACGGGGATCTTTTTCATGCGCTTGCCTTTGGGGGCGCGATGTCTTTTCCGCCCGTCACGAGACTATAGGCGTTGGCGATGGCACCCGCCTGGAGCCCTGCGACAACGATGAAATATAGAAGCTGCACGGCGGCATAATAAGGGCCGATGCTGCGAAAGACATCCAGAAGCTGCATCAGCACCCGTTTGGATTCATCCGGCGACATGTTCGGCGTGAAGACAAGAGGCTGCGATCCCATGGCGATTTGCAATATCGACGATGTGATCGTCGACGATGCCATCGCGGCAGGCAGCGTGACGATCAGGCTGATGCCCACGATGCGCCAGAAATTGCCGCCGCCGAGATTCCAGGAACGCGTGATGCCGATATGGTTCTCCGCAACGACCACGGCCGGAATGAAGAACTGCACGCGCACCAAGGCGTAAATCGCCCAGATGCCGGCCGCGATGGAGAGGAGCACCGTGACCGGCACCTGCGCCTGTGGCGCGAACTTCTGCAGCGCGAGCGATACCGCGGTGATCGCCAGCACGATGAGGGTGGCAACGCCCCAGGCCAGCAGGCTGACGAGGAGATAGGATCCGATGAGGCGCCACACCTGGCTGCCCAGCGAAAAGAAGAAGAAAACCGGTGCGGGATGCTGCCCCAGCGCCTTTCGCATGATCCCGACATTGACCATGGCGGCAACCACGATCCAGGCAAAAATCGCGAGAAGAAGGGCGCCACCCGCCGGCAACATCACGGCTCCCAACCGGGCTACGTCGAACTTGTTGGCGTCCGCGATCCATAGCCCACTGAACATTGGGATCAGCAGCACGACCAGCCCCGACACCAGGGCAACAAAGAGCAGGAAGGGAAACCAGCCAATTCCGATGATCGACAAGATGTTGGCGAAGGCAAAGCGATAGGCGCCGGCAATTGTGCGCTCGAACGGTATCTTCATCGGTTCTTCCCCTGGCCCCGTCGGCCATCTTAGGGGGCACCTTCCGGCCCGGCAATTGATCCCGAAGGCATGCCGCGATGCGGCATGACACAATCGCGACGCCTCGGTTAGTGTCACGCCTGCTCCGGCCGAGGGAATAGCATGGCATTCGACGAATACAGCCGCCACGACGCATTGGGCCTCGCCGCGCTTGTCGCCAAGCGGAAGGTCAAGGCATCCGAGGTCATCGACGCCGCGATTGCCCGCGCCGAGGCGCTCAATCCGAAACTCAACGCGATCATCTTCAGCGCCTATGACGAGGCGCGCGCTGCGGCGGGCGGAAAGTTGCCAAAGGGCCCCTTCACCGGCGTGCCGATGCTGCTCAAGGACATGAGAGCTCAGGTCGTGGGCTGGCCGACGCGCTCCGGCTCGCGCTTCATTCCGGCGATGCCCGCCGTTCAGGATTCCACGTTGGTCACACGGTTCAAGGCGGCAGGGCTCATCCCGTTCGGCAAGACGAATGTGCCGGAGCTCGGCATCCTGCCGACCACGGAGAGCAAGCTCTACGGCCCGGCGCACAATCCATGGAACATGGATCATTCGCCGGGCGGTTCGTCCGGCGGCTCGGCGGCCGCAGTCGCTGCCGGCATCGTTCCGATCGCGCACGCGACCGATGGCGGTGGCTCGATCCGCATTCCGGCGTCGGCCTGCGGCCTCGTCGGACTGAAGGCCTCGCGTGGCCGCGTCACGCAAGGCCCGCATACGGCCGATGCGACGAGCGGGCTTTCGATGGACGGCGTGGTGACGCGCAGTGTGCGAGATACCGCTGCCGCCCTGGATGCAATTTGCGGCATCGACTATGGCGACCCCTACTTCGCGCCGCCGCCGGAAGGCTCCTATCTCGAGGGCATCAAGCGCAAGCCCAAAAGGCTGCGCATTGCGGTCAGCACGAAGATGATGAACGGAACGGCGCACGATCCTGAAGTCACCATGGCGGTCAAGAAAACCGCCAAGCTCTGCGAAAGCCTGGGCCATATCGTCGAGGAAACCGATCCGCCGATCGACGCCGGCGCATTGGTCAACGCCTTCTCGACCGTGTGGGCAGCCAATGTCGCCTATGCGATCGAGGCGACACGCCTGCAAACGAATGTGACGCCGACGCTCGACACCATCGAAGGGCTCACCATTGGCCTTTATCAGCGCGGTCTGACAATCACGGCCGTTCAGCTGACGATGGCGCGTCAGACGATGATGCATGCTGGCCGGCAGTTTGCGAAATGGCACGAAACCCACGACGTCTGGCTCACGGCGACCTTGGGGAGGCCGCCCATGAAGCTCGGCACCATCGACGTCGACGAGACCGACCTGCAGAAGGGATTTGCGCCGAATTTCGGTTATGTGCCGTTCACCTCGATGCAGAACTCCGCAGGAACGCCGGGCATCAACCTGCCCCTGAACTGGAGCAAGGATGGCCTTCCGCTTGGGGTGCAGTTTACCGCGCGCGCCGGCGGCGAGATGACGCTTCTCAAGCTTGCCGCGGAACTGGAAAAGGCGTCACCATGGGCGGACCGCTATTCCAAATTGAGGATATGACGATGGCTTTCGCTGAATATTCCGATTTCGACGGCCTCGGCCTTGCGCACCTGGTGCGCCGCGGAGAAGTCACGCCGCTCGAGCTGCTCGAGGAAGCCATCGCGCGGATCGAACGGCACAATCCCACCCTCAACGCGATCGTCTACAAGGCCTATGACGAGGCGCGCAAGGTCGCGAAGGGCAAGCTGCCCGATGGCCCCTTCAAGGGCGTGCCGTTCCTGATCAAGGACATCGGCATGGAAGTCACCGGCTGGCCGATGACCAACGGCAGCGCGCTGCTTGCCGGCTACGTTTCGTCCGGCGACTCCGAACTGACCAAACGCTATCGCGCGGCGGGCATGGTTCTTGCGGCCAAGACCAACACGCCGGAGTTCGGCATTCCCGGAACGACCGAGGGCCGGCATCTCGGCAATTGCCATAACCCGTGGAATCCCAACCACAGCACGGGCGGCTCATCGGGCGGCGCGGCGGCAGCGGTGGCAAGCGGGATCGTGCCGATGGCGCACGCCTCCGACGGTCTGGGCTCGATCCGCATTCCAGCGGCGCAGTGCGGCCTGTTCGGCATGAAGCCGACGCAATCCAGAAACCCCGGCGGACCCGACGATCGCGGCCGTGCCCACGGCCTCATCGTGGATCACGTGGTCACGCGCACGGTGCGCGACAGCGCCGCGATGCTCGACTGGACGGGCTATCCCGAAGACGATGCGCCCTATGCGCCGCCGCCGAAGACACGGCCATACGCGGATGAGATCGAGACGCCGCCCGGCCATCTGCGCATCGCATTACTGCTCGCAGACTATCCAGGACACTGACGTTGCATCCCGACGTGCAGGCGACCTACGAGGCGACGATCAAGCTGCTTGGCGAACTCGGCCACACGATGATCGAGCTGCCGAAGCTCAGCGAGAATCTGCGCAGGCTCTACAAGGCGCAGGGCTACGTCTCCGGCGCGGTCGCCGTCGTCGGCTACGAGGAATGGGCCGAGAAGATGCAGCGCCCGCTCGACGTCACCACGCTCGAATGGTTGGCGTTGAGCGGTTATCGCGCTGCCAAGGAAGTGGTCGGCAAGGATGTCGCCTGGGGTCTGCAAACGATTCGCCAGGTCAGCCGCGAAATTCTCGCGCAATACCGGAATTTCGACGTGCTGCTGCAGCCAATCCAGATCACGCCGCCGCCGCCGCTCGGCTTTCTAGACCCGATGAACGTGAAGGCACGTGAGTTCAACCGCCGCCAGGGCCAGACCTTCGGACTCACACCGGTGGCCAACCTGACGGGCCAGCCGGCCATGTCGGTGCCGATGGGTCTGTCGAGCGACCGGCTGCCGCTGGCGATGATGTTCTCGGGCCGCTACGGCGACGAGGCGACGCTCTTTCGGCTTGCGGCGCAACTCGAGCAGGCGAGCCCCTGGATCGACCGCAAGCCGCCGATCTGGGGTTGAGCGGGCGCGTAGAGCGGTCTATCTGACCGGCCATGAACGAACTCCACATCATCGGCGGCGGGCTGGCCGGCAGCGAGGCGGCCTGGCAAGCCGCGGAAGCCGGTTGCGCGGTGGTGCTGCACGAAATGCGTCCCGTGCGTGGCACCGAAGCGCACATCACCGACGGACTGGCTGAGCTCGTCTGTTCCAATTCATTCCGCTCCGACGACTGGCAGAACAACGCGGTCGGTCTGCTGCACGAAGAGATGCGCCGCGCCGGCTCGTTGATCATGCGCGCCGCCGATGCGCATCGCCTCCCCGCCGGCGGCGCTCTTGCTGTCGACCGCGTACCGTTCTCTCAAACGATCACCCGCACGCTCGAATCTCACCGGAACATCAGCATCGCTCGCCGCGAAGTCGCCGGCCTGCCGTCCGCCGATTGGCGCTCGACCATCATCGCGACAGGTCCCCTCACCTCGCCTGCGCTGGCGGAAGCGATCCGCGCGTTGACCGGCGAGGACTCGCTGTCCTTCTTCGACGCCATCGCGCCGATCGTGAACCGCGACAGCATCGATTTCGATGTTTGCTGGATGCAGTCGCGCTACGACAAGGGCGAAGGTGCCGACTATGTCAACTGTCCGCTCAACGAGGCCGAGTACAACGACTTCATCGACGCTCTGCTCGCTGGCGAGAAGACCGATTTCAAGGAATGGGAGAAGTCGACGCCCTATTTCGAGGGCTGTCTGCCGATCGAGGTCATGGCGGCGCGCGGGCGCGAGACGCTTCGCTTCGGGCCTATGAAGCCGGTCGGACTCTCCGATCCGCGCAAGGTGTCGCGGCCCCATGCCGTTGTGCAGCTTCGGCAGGACAATGCGCTCGGCACCTTGTGGAACATGGTCGGCTTCCAGACCAAGCTGAAGCATGGCGAACAGACCCGCATCTTCCGCATGATCCCCGGGCTTCAAAGCGCGACCTTCGCGCGGTTGGGCGGCCTGCACCGCAACACCTTCATCAATTCGCCGCGCCTTCTGGACAACCAGCTTCGCCTGAAAGCGCGGCCGGATCTGCGCTTCGCCGGCCAGATCACCGGTGTCGAGGGCTATGTCGAGAGCGCGGCGATCGGTCTCCTCGCCGGACGCTTCGCCGCGGCCGAGCTTTGCGGCGAAAGCGCCGTTGCGCCGCCGGCGACCACGGCGTTGGGCGCCCTGCTTGGCCACATCACGGGCGGCGCCGACGAAAAGACCTTCCAGCCGATGAACGTGAATTTCGGCCTGTTCCCCGAACCACCCGCCAAGACGCGCGGCAAGGATCGCAAAAAGGCGCAGTCGGTGCGTGCGCTCGCCGATCTCGATCACTGGCTCGCCGCTCCGAAAATAGCCGCCGAATAGTCAGAAGCGCCGGCGCAATGCGGCACCGAGCAACCTGATCTGGCGGCGATGGATCGGCACGCCGGGATGGCTGCCCAACGGATCGTAGCTTCGCTTTGCGATACCGCTCAGGAAGAGCGGTACCAGCGCGGCGGGAAGATAGGCCGCAAGAGTCTCGCGCGGAATGCGGACGGCGCGTGCCGCAGCAAGATGATCGCGCGCCCAATGCGACATCTGCTCTAGCGCGACCTTTGCCTTGTCGCGGCCATGGCCGGAGAACAGCTCGTCTTTCGTCAGGCCGACCGAGTGCAGCAGATCCTGTGGCAGGAAACTCTTGTGCCGCGCCGCATGATGCGCGACGGCGCGCATGATGCCGGTGAGAGCGTAGGCGATGCCGGCTTCCCGCGCGACGGCGTCGTCCGCCCGTCCCAGGATCTGCGCCGCCAGCCGCATCAGATTTCCCGACGTCGCGTCGCAATAGGCCTCGAGCGCGGCACGGTCAGCGAACAGTTCGGCAGACGCGTCGAAGGCGCGCGCAGCGATCATCGCCTCGAACGGCGTCGGCGGCAGATCGATCTCGCCGAACAGCTCGGTGAGCGCGCGCGCCACCGGATGGTTTCGCGGCATGCCCTGGCGCGCGCCAGCCAAGGTCTCGCGCCACCATTCGAGCCGGATCTCACCCATCATCGGCTCACGCACCGTGTCGGCGACACGCGCGATCTCCACGTTGAACGCGTAGAGCGCCATCAGATATCCGCGCTTAGCGGCCGGCGCGAACAGGGCTGCGAGATAGCGGTCCGGATCGGCGCGGCGCACCATCGCCGCGATTTCGTCCGGTGCCGTGCTCATACGTTCACCAACGAAAGAGCCGCCGGATCGCTCCGGCGGCTCCCACACCTCATAGGCCCGACCGACTCATGGCCAATGTGTCGCCGCGGCCATGCAGAACAGCATGGGGATCGAGAGCAGCGTGTTGATGCGGCTGAACATGCTCGCCGCTTTCGCGGAAGCCGCCTTGGTCGCGGCATCGAGGCCCTCGCCTTTGCCGCCGATGTTCAGCGCTTTCTGTTGGTTGGGCCAGATGATGAACCAGACGTTGAACCACATGATGATGCCCATCCACATGCCGATGCCGATCATCACATTCCTGACCGGTGTAAACGCACCGTCGGCATCGACGAAATCGAGCGTGAGCGCCTGCGACGAGGTATCTGTTCGCGCCGGCGAGCAAGAGGCCGAACACGATCGTGCCCATCGCACCCCAGCGGAACCAGAAGAGTGCCGCCGGCGTGATGTAGCCGCCGAGTGCCGGCCGCAGATTTTCGGGAATTTTCGGCGTGGTCGGTGCGGCGACGAAGTTGAAGTACCAGAGCAGGCCGATCCACATCACGCCGCAGATGATGTGCGCCCAGCGAAGTAGAAACATCAGCAAGCGTTTCCACATCGAATTGCCAGCCGCTCATCTGGCCATGAATGAGAAACACGATCAGCGCGAGCACGAAGCCCGCGATCACCGTATTGCGAAGATTTCCCAAAAAGGCCGCCATGGCCACCCTCCCGTTATGAGTCTGGCGGCGACTTTAGCGGATTTTCGGGGCAATTCAGCCCTTTTCTCTATATGGCCAATTGCTTGGGGCGGCGGATGTTGAGCCACAGAATCACGATCAGGCGCGTCACCATCACCGCGGTGAAGAACGAAGTGATGATGCCGACGCCGAGTGCAACTGCGAAGCCACGGACGGGTCCCGAGCCCAGCTGGAACAGGATCAGCGATGCGATCAGATGGGTGGCGTTGGCGTCGACGATGGTCGCCATGGCGCGACGGAAGCCTTGATCGATTGACGCGAGCATGCTCCGGCCGTTGCGCTGTTCTTCGCGTATTCGCTCATAGATCAGCACGTTGGCGTCGACCGCCATGCCCATTGTCAGCACGATACCCGCGATACCGGGAAGCGTCAGCGTGGCGCCGAATAATGTAAGCGCCGCCAGCAGAAGGACGATGTTCATCGTCAAGGCGACATTGGCGAAGGCGCCGAACAGTCCGTAGCGCGCGATCATGAACAGCGCGACAAGGAACAGACCGGCGAGCGCCGAATAGCGGCCGGCCGTTACCGAGTCCGCGCCGAGCTCGGCGCCGACCGTGCGCTCCTCGATGACCTTGAGCGGTGCGGGCAATGCGCCGGCACGCAGCAGGGTCGAAAGGTCATTGGCGGACTGCGTGGTGAACGAACCGGATATCTGGCCGGAGCCCCCCAGGATCGGCTCCTGGATGACCGGCGCGGAGATCACTTCCTTGTCGAGCACGATCGCGAAGCGCTGGGTCCCGCCTGGATACGCCTTGGTCACGTCGCCAAATTCGCGCGCGCCGACGCTGTCGAAGCGGAAGGACACGATCGGCTCGCCATTGCGCTGGTCGAATCCGGGCTGTGCATCCACCAGCCGGTCGCCGGCGACCATGATGCGCTTTTCGACGACGATGAACTGCTTTGGCGCTTTCGGATCCTTGTTCTGCAGCGGCAGGATGTCGTCGCCGATCGGCGCTATCCCACGCTGCGCCGCGCCGCTTCTGTCGGCGGCTTCGTCGACGAGCTGGAACGTCATCTTGGCCGTCTTTCCCAGAATGGCCTTCAGATGTTCCGGGTCTTGCAGGCCCGGCACCTGCACCACGATCCGGTCGTCGCCCTGACGCTCGATCGTCGGTTCGCGTGTGCCCATTGCGTCAATGCGGCGCCGCACGACTTCCACCGATTGGCTGACGATCTCCTGCTGTGTCTGGGTTCTGTAGGCATCCGTCATCTTGAGCGACAGGGTGCCCTGACCGTTGTCGGAGAAATCATAGGCCTTCGCACCGCCCGCGAGGATGCCGGTGCTCATCGACGGATTGAGACCCTGAACGATGGTGCGTGCTTCGTCGCGGCGCGCCGGATCGAGAATCTCGACCGAGAGCGAGTCCTGCGTCGCGCTTATGTTTTTGTAGCCGATATGCGCCTTGCGCAGTCCGCGTCGCAGGTCGCCGACCAGCGACTCGAGCTTGTCCTTGTAGACGGCGTCGAGCTCGACCTCGAGCAGCAAGTAGGAGCCGCCCTGAAGATCAAGACCGAGCGTCACCGTCTGGCTCGGAATCCATGACGGCAGTTTGGCGCGGAACCAATCGGGCATGGCATTCGGCGCCGCAATCAGAATGCCCGCGACCAGAATGGTCGCGACGACAATGCGGACCCAGTTGGAGACTTGCAGCATCGCGGCTCAGCTCTTGTCCGACTTGGTGTCGACCGGCTGGGTCTTGGCGCGCACTTCGGTGAGCGTGCCCTTGACGACTTTGACCTGAACGTTGTCGGCGATTTCGATCGTCACTTCCGCATCGTCCTTGTTCGGCGCCTTGGCAACCCGGCCAACCACCCCACCGGCCGTGACGACGGTATCGCCGCGCCGCAGATTGTCGAGCATGGCGCGATGCTGCTTGGCGCGCTGCTGTTGCGGACGGATCATCAGGAAATACATGATCGCGAAGATGAAGATCAGCGGCGCGATCGTGGTAAGCATTTGTGTGTCCATGAACGGGTCCGCCGCGTGAGAATGGGTTCTAGAATGCGCGCTCCGGCGCGCCTGGCCGGCCGGGAATATAGCGGCGCGGCCTTCCATTGCAACTATAGGAAATCAAAGGCTTAGCGCATGGCCAAGGGCAGAAGCGGTAGGAGCAAGGACGATAGCGGCGCGGTGCTGAAGCGCATCGCCGCCGCGCTGGACCGCCTGGCGCCCGGCGCGGTCGGCGCGGGCGCGCCCGTGGGCGGCGACGCTTTCATCTGGGAGCCGCTGCAGGGCGGCCTCGTCCCCGTGACCCGGATCGCCAGCATTCCGCTGCCGCTGCTCAAGGGCATCGATGCCTCGCGCGACACGCTGCTCGAGAACACAAGGCGCTTTGCCGACGGCCTGCCCGCCAACAACGCGCTGCTGTGGGGCGCGCGCGGCATGGGCAAGAGTTCGCTCGTCAAGGCGACGCATGCCGAGGTCAATTCGGTGCGCAAGGGGAAGGCAAGGCTGGCACTGGTGGAAATCCACCGGGAGGAGATTGCGAGCCTGCCGCAGTTGCTGCGCATCCTGCGCGGCGATGGTCGGCGCTACCTGCTCTATTGCGACGATCTCTCCTTCGACAAGGACGATACCAGCTACAAGTCGCTCAAGGCCGTGCTGGAAGGCGGGCTCGAAGGCCGGCCGGACAACGTGCTGTTCTATGCGACCTCGAACCGCCGCCATCTCATGCCGCGCGATATGATGGAGAATGAGCGCTCGACGGCCATCAATCCGTCCGAGGCGGTCGAGGAGAAAGTGTCGCTGTCGGACCGCTTCGGCCTGTGGCTGGGCTTCCACAATTGTGGCCAGGACGAATATCTCGCGATGATCGACGGCTATGCGCGGCACTATGGCCTGAAGGTCGGGACGGAAGAGCTGCATCGCCGGGCGCTGGCCTGGGCGGCCGGCCGCGGCGCGCGTTCGGGGCGCGTCGCCTGGCAATTCATCCAGGACCTGAGCGGCGAGCTCGGAAAGACGCTCAGCTAGCGCGCGAAGCGATCAGCACCGAACGCGGATTGATCGGCTGCACGCCCTTGCGGATCTCGAAGTGCAGCTGCGGGCTCGTCACGTCGCCGGTCTGACCGGCATAGCCGATCACCTGGCCCTTCGCGACATAGTCGCCGCGGTTGACCACGATCCGCTCGGCATGGGCGTAGGCGGTGACATAGCCATCGTCATGCTTGATCAGGATGAGATTTCCATAACCCTTGAGCTCGTTGCCGGCATAGCTGATCTGGCCGGCGGCCGCCGCATGGATCGGCGCGCCATAGGGCGTGGCGATATTGATTCCGTCGTTGCGCGCGCCGCTTCCGATCGTGCCGAAGTCCGAAATGATCGGACCGGCGACCGGCCAGGCGAAGGTCAGCGTGCCGGGCGAGTAGGTCGCGGGCTCCGTCGTCGGGGTGGTGGGCGGCGGAAGATTGCTGGCGGAATACCAGCCGGGACGCGTGCGCTGCGGCGGGCAATTGAGCGCGGCCGGCTGCACCGGCGCGGGTTGGTGATGCACGACCGGATGACGCGGCGCGTTCTCGGCGATGCGCGGGTGCGGCCTCGGATCGGCGGCCGGATGCCACTCGAGTTCGGTCCGCGAGCTATCCGCCATACATCCGGACAGGAGCGCCGAGGACACAAGAACCGTCGCCAGAAGCGCGGTCACGCGTTGCAGTTCGATTTTCCAAACCATCGTGCGTTCTCACGGTAGGCCCGACAGCATCGGGACAAACAGAACGGGGATCAGGAATTCTTCCGTCACACCCGTTTCGGTTCGGATCATCTTGGTTAATCGTTGAGAAAAGCTTTCCGGGCCGTCCGATTTCGGGACAGTTCCCACCGGCGCAACCAGCACGCCGCCTGGTTTTAACTGTTCGATAAGAGTTCCGGGAACTTTCTCGACCGCGCAGGACAGCAAAATCCGGTCGAACGGCGCCTGTTGCGGCCAGCCGGCAAAGCCGTCGCCGTGCCGCGTCGCGACATTGTGCAATTTGAGGTCCTTGAACCGCGCCTGGGCCTGGCTCAGCAGCGGCTTGTGCCGTTCGATCGTGTAGACGCGGCGGCACAGCGGCGACAGCACCGCCGCCTGGTAGCCGGAGCCGGTGCCGATCTCCAGCACGCGCATGTTCTCCTGCACATCGAGATGTTCGGTCATATAGGCGACGACGAAGGGCTGGCTGATGGTCTGGCCGCAGGCGATCGGCAGCGCCGAATTGTCGTAGGCGGCAACGGTGAACGGCGCCTCGACGAACGCTTCGCGCGGCGTCCGTTCGATCGCCGAGAGCACGCGATTGTCGGCAATGCCCTGGCCGCGCAATTCCATGATGAGCTGGATGGGGCGCGGATCGCTCATCGCATGCTCACACCGGCGGCAACTTGCCCAGGCTGTGCTTGAGCTTCTCCAGCACCTGGAACTCGGTGAGGTTCAGATGCAGCGGCGTCACCGCGATGCGCCGGTTGTAGATCGCGTGCAGATCGGTGCCTTCCGGCGGATTGGAACGCACGCGCTTGAAGCCGATCCAGAAATAGGGATTGCCGCGCGCATCGACGCGGCGGTCGAGCGCCGCGGTCTGCAGATCGCGCTTGCCCTGGCTGCAGATTTCGATGCCCTTCACTTCGCCAGGCGTCGCATCGGGGAAGTTGATGTTCATCAGCACGTCTTCCGGCCAGCCGATCTCGACGAGGCGGCGGATCAGCGGCGGCCCCTGCACCTCGCCGCATGCCCACGGGATCGCGGCACCTTCGGTGAATCCGTAGGATTGGCTCATCGCAATCGAGGGAATGCCGAGCGCGCAGCCTTCCATCGCGCCGGCGATGGTGCCGGAATAGGTCACATCGTCGGCGATGTTGGAGCCGCGATTGACGCCCGACAGGATCAAGGTCGGCGGCTTATCCTTCATCACATGGGCGCAGGCCATCATCACGCAATCGGTCGGCGTGCCGGTGACGGCGAAGCGCTTCGGGCCGATCTCGCGCAGGCGCAGCGGCAGGGTCAGCGTCAGCGAATGCGAGGCGCCGGACTGTTCGGTCTCAGGTGCCACCACCCAGACGTCATCGGTGAGGGCGCGGGCGATCTTCTCGGCGGAGATCAGGCCGTCGGCGTGGATGCCGTCGTCATTGGTGACCAGTATGCGCATGCACTTCTATCCTCCCGGCGCCATCACAAGATGCAGACTCCAAATACCCGGAACGCCCAATCCCTTGATCATTGTTTGCAGGAATTGGCCTTCCACTCTTCGTAGCCCGACAGAGACAACGGCGCATCGGGTGCTTTCGCAAAATCGCCGTTCGACTACCGCATTCCGGATCGAAGCATCTGGTATCGAACGACAATCCTGTTGGATAGGGTTTTGCGCGAGCGGGCCTCTTGTAGCCGAAGTATCGCGGTCTTCCGCAACATAATTGTGCGTCGTTTTTTTTTGCACACCTCTCCACCGGCCAGTGTTGGCGTCGGAAGCTTCGAGAGATGGGCGCTGAGTAGCCGCGTTCAAGGCCGTGCAGCGATAGGACGCAACCCCTTCCGTCTCGCTCTCGCTGCGCTCAAGCTCGACACCTCCCCCTAACCAAGGGGGAGGAAAGTTATTTCGCGATTCTCTCCATCCCACCCATGTATGGCTTGAGCGCGTCGGGGATGGAGATGGAGCCGTCCGGATTCTGGTAGTTCTCCAGGATCGCGATCAAGGTGCGGCCGATAGCGAGGCCCGAACCGTTCAGCGTGTGGATCGTGCCCTTCACCTTGCCGTCGCCGCCGCGATAGCGCGTGTTCATGCGGCGCCCCTGGAAGTCGCCGCAGTTCGAACAGGACGAGATTTCGCGGTAGCGGTTCTGGCCGGGCAACCAGACTTCGATGTCGTAGGTCTTCTTCGCCGAAAACCCCATGTCGCCGGTGCAGAGCGTGACGACGCGATGGCGCAGGTCGAGCGCCTTGAGGATCGCCTGCGCCGCATCGGTCATGCGCTCATGTTCGGCGAGCGACTGTTCCGGCGTCGTGATCGAGACGAGTTCGACCTTGTCGAACTGATGCATGCGAATCATGCCGCGCGTGTCTTTGCCGGCGGCGCCGGCTTCGGAACGGAAGCACGGCGTGTAGGCGGTGAAGCGGATCGGCAGCTCGGCTTCGGCCAAGATTTCGCCGTTGACGTAGTTCGTGAGCGGCACTTCGGCGGTGGGGATGAGCCAACGACGATCGGCCCACTCGTTCGCATTGTCATCGACGCGAATACCGGGGTCGATTGTTTGATAAAGATCGGCCTCGAATTTGGGGAGTTGCCCGGTGCCAAATGCCGCTTCGTCGCGCACCAATAGCGGCGGCACGACTTCTTCGTACCCGTACTTCGTCGTATGACTGTCGAGCATGAAGCTCGCGAGCGCGCGGTTGAGGCGAGCGAGCCCATTCTTGAGATACACAAAGCGCGCGCCGGACACCTTCGCGGCACGCTCGAAGTCCATCATGCCGAGCGCTTCGCCGAGATCGAAATGCTCCTTGGGATTGTTCATGCCGGAGGCGGGTACGCGCTCGGCCTTGAAGTCGCGCGCGGCGACGGGCTTGTTGTCGTCCTCGCTCGCGCCGCCGGGCACGTCGTCGGCGGGAAGATTGGGAATGCCGGCGAGCACGTCGGTCAACGCCTTTTCGAGATCGCGCTGCTTCTGTTCGCCGGCCTGGATATCGTCCTTGAGGCCGGCGACCTCGGCCATCAGCGCCGAGGCCTGCGCTTCGTCTTTCTTGGCTTTCGCCTGGCCGATCAGCTTGGACGCCTCGTTGCGCCGCGCCTGCTTCTGCTGCAGCTCGGTCAAAAGATCGCGCAGCGCCTTGTCCTTGGCGAGAATCTCGCCGACGACGGAGGACGCGGAGGAACTCATAGGCCGGCCGGCGCGCGAGCCGCTTGATGAAGTCGTCCTTGTTGTCCCGGATGAACTTGACGTCGTGCATGATCCGCTCCTGAAGGCGCGGTAATGGCATGGGGACGGCGACGCGTCAAAACGCTCCGCTGTCATCTCCGGCGAGCGCGAGCGGCATAGCCGATCGCGCGAGGAAAGGGGACCCAGGCGAAGCCGCCCCTGCGTTGCCGACGGGCAAGTCAAGAGCCCACCCTTCACCAACGATATGCGGAAGTGCAGCTGGGTCCCCTTCCCTCGCGTTGCGCGCACGCACGCAAAGCTCGCCGGGGATGACAGCGGAGCTACGTCCCCGCCGCCGCGGCCGCGTCCTTCTTGGAGCGGTCGCGTTCGATCAGCCAGACGAGAAGGACGGAGACTTCGTACAAGAGCACCAGCGGCACCAGGAGGCTCATCATCGAGAAGATGTCTGGCGGCGTCAGCACCGCGGCGAGCGCCGTCATGCCGACGATGGCGTAGCGCCGCATCGAACGCAGCTGTTTCGACGTAATGATGCCGACGCGGCCGAGCAGCGCGAGCAGGACGGGAAGCTGGAAGCACAGGCCGAAGGCGAAGATCAGCGTGGTGACGAAATCGAGATATTCGCTCACCCGCGCCTGGAGCTGGATGCCGAGCGCCGAGCCTGTGCCCGGCGTGTTGAAGCTGTCGAAGAAGCGCAGCGCATTGGGCAGCATGATGTAGAACACGAAGGCAAAGCCGAGCGCGAACATGAAGGGTGTCGCGACGATGAAGGGCAGGAAGGCGTTGCGCTCATGGCGATAGAGTCCCGGCGCGATGAACATCCAAAGCTGCGCCGCGATCACCGGGAAGGCGAGGCAGAGGCCGGCGAACATGCCGACCTTCACATAGACGAAGAAGGTCTCGGTCACGCCGGTGGCGATGAGATGACGGCTGGCCTGATCGCGGATCGCGATCGACAGCGGCTCGGTCAGAAAGCCGTAGATCGGCTTGGCGAAATAAAAGCAGATCAGAAAGCAGACGACGAACGCCAGGATCGACCAGATGAGCCGGCGGCGCAGCTCGATCAGATGATCCATGAGCGGCGCCTTGGTCGCCTCGATGGCGGCTTCGTCGTCTTCGGTCGGCTTGTTCATGGAGCCGCGCCGTTGTTGACAGGACCTACCACATTCGTCATCGCCCGCTTCATGCGGGCGACCCACTTTTGCGTCGAGATTAATTGGGTTGCCCGGACAAGCCGGGCAATGACGATGTTGGAGGTCGAGAAAGCACCCATCACGGTTTGGGCGGCGTGTAGCCGGACGCCGTTACCGGCTCGTCGGGCAAACCGTATTCGCCGGGATCGGGCACATCCTGCGGCGGCTCGAGATGCTGCGCGCTTTCGGTCTCGACCGGTTCGGCGCTCACCGATTGCGGCGGCGGCACGGAGCTGCGCATCTCCTCGGGAATGATGGCGCGGTTGAGATCGCGTTCGACATCGGCGAGCGGCCGCTCGTTGCGCAGATTGTCGATCTCCTTGCGCAGTTCGTCGAGCTCGGTCTGGCGCGCCATGTCGTCGAAGCTCTTCTTGAACTGATCGGCCATGGCGCGCGCCTTGCCCATCCACTGGCCGACGATACGCATCAGGCGCGGCAAATCCTTCGGGCCCACCACGACGAGGGCGACGATCAGGAGGATGAGGATGTGGCTCCAGCTGAAGTCGAGCATCTCTAGTGTCCGAAGGACTTCGCGCTCAGCCAGTTCACCACGGTGTCATGGCCCGCGAATGCGGGCCACCCAGGTGACGCCGCTTCGATTGCCGACGGATGTAGCGCACCAACTGGGTGGCCCGCACTCCGGCGGGCCATGACAGTGGGGATTGTGATGGCCAATTGCGCCTACCCGACTTTGGTCGTGTCCTTGTTTGGCGTCGGGGACGGCGTGCCCGAAGCGGAACCGGGAATGGTCTTGGCGTCCTCGGGATCGTTGAGCCCCTGGCGGAAGCTCTTGATGCCCTTTGCGACGTCGCCCATCAAATCGGAAATCTTGCCGCGTCCGCCGAACAGAAGCAGGACGATGACGGCCAACGCTATGATGTGCCAGATGCTGAACGCACCCATGAAATGCTCCTTCTCCCCCCATTAAACGGGTCGGCCGGCGCCGCTCCGGCGCCCCCTTAAAGACCTTTCGGAACCGGAAGTGAAGGCGCGACATATTATACGCTTAAGCGCCGGTCCCGCCGAACCCCAATTTGGCCGCTCAACTGATCAGGATTTCGCCCTTGCGGCCGAAGGCGGCGGCCAGCGCGCCCAGGCGCTTCTGCACCGGTTCGCCGGCGATCAGTTCGTGCTGCCGCGGCAATTCGAGCACGATCTTGGCCGCCGTCATCTTGAGCCGGTAGAGCGGCAGCGCGCCGACCGCCGAGGCGGTGAGCGCGAAGGCAAGGCGGCAGGCCAGGCCCACCAGCAGCGACCATTCCGCGTCGTCGCCGCTCAGAAGATCGATATTGTCCATGTCGGCCAGCGGTTCGCCGTCGCCGGAATAACGGTGGAACACCGCCATCGCGATCAGCGCGCGCACGCGATGGGTCGCCGCCGAGAACGGCGCGTTGAGCACCTGGCCGAAGCCGCCCAGCGCACGATCGTCGGGATGGCGGCGCCAGGCGATGTCGGAGAACAGGCAGGCCGCGTGCCGCACGCGCTTGAATTCCGCCGTCTCGTCGGCGAACAGCGGCAACATCCAGTCGAACATCTCGCGCGCATGCGCGGGCGAGCGCGAGAAGCCGGCGTTCGCCCCTTCGGCGTAATCGAGCAGCGGATCGAGCGCGCGCTCTTCGGGCGACAGGCGTGTGTAGAGCAGGCCCTCGCGCACGCCGTAGGCGGAGATGATCACCGATTTGAGATCGCAGGCGAGCATCAGCCGCTCCAGCACGATCGCGCCGTAAGGCAGCGATTCGGCGCGCCGCTTGGAAACGCTCTTCATCCGCTCGAGCGATTTGCGCGACTGGGTGGCGAGGCCCTCGCACAGGCGCAGCACGCGGCGGCGCGGGATCTCGTATTCCTGCAGCACATGGATGGGGTATTCGCTCATCTCCATGTCGGCACGGGCGAATGTTCGCCAGATGCCGCCGACCGCGTAGAGCGAACGGTCCTTGAGACCGATCAGATGAAGCTTGTCGAGCCCCTCGTCGACCAGCTTGCGCGCCTTGCCGGCATCGCCCTTGGCGGCATCCATCAGGCGCAACGGTCCGAGCGGCAAGGTGAAGGCGTCGCCGGTGCGGCCCTGGCGCACGCTGACCATGTCGAGGCTGCCGCCGCCCAGATCGGCGACCAGCCCGTCGGCATAGGGAATGCCGGCGACGACGCCTTCGGCGGCGAGATGGGCTTCGTCCTCGCCCGAGAGCACGCGCACCGGCGCGCCCCAGGCCGCTTCCGCCCGGCGCACGAAATCCTGGCCGTTGGTCGCATCGCGCGCCGCCGCGGTCGCCACCGCCTCGCGCACCGTGACGTTCAATCCGTTGGCCAGCAGGCGAAAGCGCGCCAGCGCCTCCAGCGCCATGGCGCAGCCCTCGGCGTGCAGACGGCCGGTCGTGACCATGTCGCGGCCGATGCCGCAGATCGACTTCTCATTGTGCAGCGTCGCGGCACGGCGGGTCTCCGATTCGTAGACGACCAGACGCACCGAGTTCGAGCCGATGTCGACGATCGCGACCGGACCGCCTTGCTTCGGGCGCGGACGCGCGGCTTGCGGAGCGCGAGCGTCCGCCTGCGGGGTCAGCGTGCCGCTCATTCAGGTCCGCCGCGCGACGATGGCTACGGGCCGGCCGTTCTGGATCTTGAGCGCCCGGCCGCGGCCGGAGAGCGAGGGATTCGTCATGAAGTAAGTATGCGCCGAAAACGCCTCCGGCGACGAGGACTCTGCGTCGCGGGCGTAGGTTCCATCGGCGCTCATGTGCCAGGTCTGCGCCTGATCCTTCATCAGCGCGACCATGATCTGGTCGAGAACCTGCTGGTGGACCGTGGGATTTTCGACCGGAACCAGCGCTTCCACCCGGCGGTCGAGGTTCCTGGGCATCCAGTCGGCCGAGGAGATATAGATTTTCGCCTGGGGCGACGGCAGGCCGTGGCCCGCGCCGAAGCAGACGATGCGGCCATGCTCGAGGAAGCGGCCGACGATGCTCTTCACGCGGATATTGTCGGAGAGGCCAGGCACGCCGGGGCGCAGGCAGCAAATGCCGCGAATGACGAGGTCGATCTTTACGCCGGCCTGGCTCGCGCGATAGAGCGCGTCGATCATGTGCGGATCGACCAGCGCATTGAGCTTGCACCAGATCTGCGCCGGCCGGCCGGCGCGGGCATGGACGATCTCTTCCTGGATCGCATCGATCAGCCGGCCGCGCAGATTGATCGGCGACACCGCGATCTTCTCCAGCGAGGTCGGCTCGGCATAGCCGGTGATGTAGTTGAAGAGATGCGCGGCATCGCGCCCGAGCGCCGGATCGGCGCTGAACAGCGACAGATCGGTATAGATGCGCGCGGTGTTGGGGTGATAGTTGCCGGTGCCGAAATGCACATAGGTGTGCAGCTGGCCGCCCTCGCGGCGCACCACCAGGCTCACCTTGGCGTGGGTCTTCAGCTCGATGAAGCCATAGACCACCTGCACGCCGGCGCGCTCCAGATCGCGCGCCCATTTGATGTTGGCGGCCTCGTCGAAGCGGGCCTTGAGCTCGACCAGCGCGGTCACCGACTTGCCGGCTTCCGCCGCCTCGATCAGCGCCGAGACGATCGGGCTGTCGGACGAGGTGCGGTACAGCGTCTGCTTGATGGCGACGACATTGGGATCGGCGGCGGCCTGGCGCACGAACTGCACCACAACGTCGAAGCTCTCGAACGGATGATGGACGATGATGTCCTTCTCGCGGATCGCGGCGAAGCAGTCGCCGCCGTGATCGCGGATACGCTCGGGGAAGCGCGCGACATAGGGCTTGAACTGAAGATCGCGCCGCTCGTCGAGGATCAGCTTGTGCAGATCCGAAAGGCCGAGCAGGCGGTCGACGATGACGAGATCCTGGTCGTTGAGGTCCAGATGATCGGCGATGAAATCGCGCAGATCGTCCGGCATCGTGGCAGAGCATTTCATGTGGATGACGCTGCCGCGGCGGCGCTGCTTGAGCAGCGTCTCGAACAGCAGCATCAGGTCTTCGGCTTCTTCCTCGAGCTCGA
Organism: uncultured Alphaproteobacteria bacterium; assembly: GCA_963741735.1. GTDB lineage: Bacteria > Pseudomonadota > Alphaproteobacteria > Micropepsales > Micropepsaceae > Rhizomicrobium. Next base: position 492,076 of record CAVUJB010000003.1, on the reverse strand, counting down.
TGTCGCTGTCGCGCAGGATGCGAAACACGCCGCAACCGGCCACGGCGTGACCGGGGAACAGCCGGTCGAGATAGAGCATCACGACTTTTTCGAGTGGCAGGAAACGCACCGTCTTGCCGGCGTCCGGCAAGCGGATGAAGCGCTGCAGCTGCGGCGGGATCGGCACCAATGCGGTGACGGTCTTGCCGTCCTTGTTGCGCACGAGCCTGGCCGCCAGCGTGAAGCCGAGATTGGGGATGAAGGGGAACGGGTGCGCCGGATCGATCGCGAGCGGCGTGAGCACCGGAAAGATCAGATCGCGGAAATGCGCTTCGAGCCAGCTGCGGTCGGCCTCGGTCACTTCCTCGGCCTCGATGACCGCGATGCCGGCCTCGCGCAATTGGGCGCACATCGGAATCCACACCGCCTGCTGATCGACGATCAGTTCCTTGGCCATCGCGTCGACCTGGTCGAGCTGCTGGGCCGGGGTCAGGCCATCGGCGCTGTGGGTCGCCACGCCTTCCTTCACCATGCCCTTGAGGCCCGCGACGCGGACCATGAAGAACTCGTCGAGGTTGGACGCCGAGATCGAGAGGAATCGCATCCGCTCGAGCAGCGGATGGCGCAGGTTGCGCGCCTCCTCCAGCACACGCCGGTTGAAGGCGAGCCAGGAGAGTTCGCGGTTGACGAACCGCTCGGGCGAAGCGGGGTCGATCGGCGGCGTTGCGGGCCGCGCCGCTGCCTGGGCGGCCGGATCCTCGTCCGGCTCGCCGTTCAGGTCGGCAGTGATGTTTGCGTTCGACATCAACCAGTTACCGCAAAAGGTCCGGCAGGGTAACGCACCTTGGCGACTCTGTCATGACAACCCGTCCCTGCCCTCGGCGAGAATTTCGCTGACCAAAGAGACGGTTATCGGCCGTTTTTCGGCCAAAGCCCGGGCATCCGCGCGGGCGACGAAGTCGCGGACGGCGGCCGGAGAGCGTTCGATGGAGCGCAGGATTCGCATGATCACAGGATCAGGCACCGCCAGTTGCCGGTCCGTGAACAATTTGCGGGTCAGGGCCGCCAAAAGCGCCTCGTCCGGGGCCCAAAGCGGAAAAGACAGGAGGGCGAAGAACCGCGAGGCAAGGTCGGGCAAGCTCGCCCGCCAGGCCGATGGCGGCTCCCGCCCGGTCAGAAGCAGCGGTCCCAGGTGCTGGAACAGCGCGAACAGCGCCCGTTCGTCCGCGCCGGCGTCGACATTCTCGACCGCGACGGCACGTCCCGGTTCGAGGCCGGCGACGCGGCCGGGGTCGAGGACCGAGGCCTCGAAGACGAGCGCCCCAGACATTGCCGCCCAGACTCCGACCAGATGCGACTTGCCCGACCCGGAAGGGCCGTAGAGCGCGCCCTGCGGCGCCGGCCAGCGCGGAAAGGAATCGATGAAGGCCACGGCCTGTGCGTTGGCAGGCGCAACGATGAAATCGGCCCGGCTGAGGGCCGGCGCTGTCTGCAGGGGAAGGGGAAGCTGCGATGCCAAGAGCGGTCAGGCCGGGCGGCGGCCGAGCGCGAAGGCCTTCACCAGCAACTGGCCATAAGCGAGCCACGAAAGGATCGTGAAGCCCGCGGCGAGCAAGGCGGCGACGCCAAGAAGCGGCGTCATGTTCACCGAAAGCCCGAGACTGAGCGACAGGAGCAGCAATCCGATATAGCCGATCTGCACCACGGTGCTCGCCTTGCCGACCGCGAGCGGCTGCATCTTGACCGGCAGCGATAGGGCGCGCGCGAGGATCACCCCGAGCACGATCGCAACGTCGCGTCCGATCACGATCGCGGTCAGCCACAGCGGCGCGGCGAGCATGAGCGTGAGGGAGACGTAGGACGCGAGCATCAAAAGCTTGTCGGCCGCGGGATCGAGATACTCGCCGAAACGCGAGACCAGACGGAAGCGGCGCGCGAGAAAACCATCGACCGCATCGCTGATGCCGGCGCAGGCGAAGACGCACAGCGCGGCGAAATCCTGGCTGTTGAGGATGAGATAGGCGGTCAGCGGCGCCAGCAGAACCCGGATGCCGGTGAGAAAGTTCGGCAGATGGCGCAAGAGCCCGGTCACGGCGACGCCGAGGCGGAGTTGGGCCGGGGCGTGGAATATGACATCGACCAGCCATCGTCGCCCCTCGACAGCGATACGCCGACCGGCGCGAGCGCGTCGCGAAGCTGATCGGTCGAACCTTGATAGCTCAGCAATATCTTGACCTCGCCGATATCCATCGCCATCACCTGAATGCCGACGACATTGGGCAGCGTGCCCATCGCGGCCTGGATCGCGGCCCATTGCTGCAGCGAATCGATGCGCACATCGGCGGTAAGCGCGCTCCTGGGTCCGAAATCGACGGGCGGCTTCTGCCGCCACATCTCCTCGATCGCGTGCACCGCCGCATCGGCCGCCAGCGGATAGGTCTGCGTCACGTTCGAGACGAGCGGAACGTCGACCGAGGTCTTCATCGGCGTCTCCGCCGCGCCGATACGCTTCAGCCAGACCTGCACCCTGCCCGTCATCTTGTCGTTGGTGGACGTGCCGCCGGTCGTCAGCGGAACGGCGAGCGCAAGGACCGCTTCGCTCGCATGGATGCGCGCCGCCACGATCTGCACGTCGGCCCAGGTCGTCGCGTCGAATTTGAGCCCGCCGAGCGCGGCCATGTCGGTCGCATCGCCGGTCGGCACGGCGAACGGCACCAGACTGCCGCCGAAGCGCGGACTGGAGAACGCGCTCGACCAGCCCGAGGCCCGGTTGAAGGTCGGCGACATGGGGATGAGCAGGATCCGGCGTGCGTTCGCGATGCGATAGGACGACGAGACGCCGCCCATCACCCGGGCCACCGCCTCCGGGCTGAACATGTAGGTGACATCGGCGGTGTAGCGCGTCGTCGAGCTCCGCTCGTTGCTGACGGTGTAACCGCGCGAGATACCGCGCAGCGCCTTGATGTCGAGCTTGGGCTGCTTGCGCCAGTCGGACTGCTTGGCGATGCGCTTGTAGAGGATGTCCCAGGCGCGCGGGCGGCCCTGATCGATCGCAATCGACTGGGCGGCGGTGGCCGACGGACCGGAAGCATCCACATGAATTCCGCTGACCGTGTAGGTCAGATCGGCCGCTTGCGCGGGCAGCACGGACAAAAAGGCAAGCGCAAAAAGGGGAGCCAGCCGGGGAAAAACCTTGAGCATCGGGGACCTTGATCGAGCAAAGGAGACTATAAGGTGCGCAGGCTGCCTGCGAAAGCGCCTCTCTAAACAGGAAAAACGGCGAGATGCGGGCGGGCTTGCTTGCGAGTCGGAGGCCGCGTGCGTTAACGAGGCGTATGACGACTAGTCTCAACCGTCGATGAGCGACAAGGCCGGCCGCAACGGTCTGACCTACAAGCAAGCCGGTGTCGACATCGACGCCGGCGAGGCATTGGTCGCGCGGATCGCGCCGGCGGCGAAAGCGACGCGGCGGCCCGGCGCCGATGCCGATCTCGGCGGGTTCGGCGGGCTGTTCGATTTGAAGGCGGCGGGCTTCAAGGATCCGGTGCTGGTCGCCTCGACCGACGGCGTCGGCACCAAGCTCAAGATCGCGATCGACACCGGCCGGTTCGATGGGATCGGACAGGACCTGGTGGCGATGTGCGTCAACGATCTCATCGTTCAGGGCGCCGAGCCGCTGTTCTTCCTCGACTATTATGCGAGCGGCAAATTGAACGTCGACGCGGCGGCGACCGTGATCGAAGGCATCGCGCGCGCCTGCAAGGAATCCGGTTGCGCGCTGATCGGCGGCGAGACGGCGGAGATGCCCGGGCTCTATGCGGCGGGCGATTTCGATCTGGCGGGTTTTTCGGTCGGCGCGGTCGAGCGCGGCCACATCCTGCCGAAGACGAAAGACATGAAGCCCGGCGACGTGGTGATCGGCGTCGCGTCGAGCGGCGCGCATTCCAACGGCTATTCGCTGGTGCGCCGCGTAGTGGCCGATGCCGGTGTGTCCTACACCGCGCCGGCGCCGTTCGACCCGTCCCGCAGCCTCGGCGAGGCGCTGCTCGCGCCGACCAGGCTCTATATCAGGAGCGGGATGGCGGCGATCCGCGCCGGTGGCGTGAAGGGGCTCGCCCATATCACAGGCGGAGGGATCACCGAGAACCTGCCGCGCGCCCTGCCCGACGGGCTCGACGCCGAGATCGATCTGACCTGCTGGACGCCGCCGCCGGTGTTCGGCTGGCTCGCGAAACAGGCCGGCATCGCCGAGCGCGAGATGCTGCGCACCCTCAATTGCGGCCTCGGATTCATGGCGATCGTCGCGGCGGAGTCCGCCGGCCATGTCATCGATGCTTTCCAGGAGTCCGGCGAGAAAGCGTGGCGCGTCGGTGCGCTGGCGGACGGCGAAGGCGAAGCGAAAGTCGTCTATCGCGGATCGTTGAAGCTGTGACCAAGAAGCGGACCGCCATCCTGATCTCCGGAACCGGCACCAACATGGCGGCGCTGATCGAAGCGGCATGGGCGCCGGACTTCCCGGCGAAGATCGTCCTGGTGTTCTCGAATGTCGAGACCGCCCAGGGCCTGCGCACGGCGCAGGCCGCCGGCATTCGCACCCAGGCGCTGTCGCACAAGGAGTTCGCGTCGCGCGAGGAATTCGACGGTGCGATCGACGAGGCGCTGGAAGCGCTCGACGTCGATCTGATCTGCGAAGCCGGATTCATGCGGATTCATTCCGACGCCTTCGTGCGCAAATGGGAGGGACGGATGCTGAACATCCATCCTTCGCTGCTGCCCGCGTTCAAGGGCACCCGGGCGCATCAACAGGCGATCGACGCCGGCGTGAAGGTCTCCGGCTGCACCGTGCATTTCGTGGTGCCCGAACTCGACGCCGGACCGATCATCGCGCAGGCCGCGGTGCCGGTGCTGCCGGGCGACACGGCCCAGACGCTGGCGGCGCGCATCCTGGTCGAGGAGCACCGGATTTATCCGCAAGCATTGCGCGCGGTGGCCGAAGGCACCGTAACGCTTCAGAACGGCAAAGCCGTCTTCGCTTAGCCGAACAATTTCTCCGCGCCCAGCTCCTTGCGCCAATGCGCGTCGCGCTCCTTGAGCAGTAGGGCGATCATCTGCGGATTCTCGTCGGCGACGACTTCCAGCACGTCGTAGGAGAATGCGGCTTCACCATGCTGATTCCACACAGCCTGCAACGTCTTGTTTAAGTGGTTGCCCATGCGCAGTTGAAACCAGATGCCGTTCTTCTGGGTATCGAGATTGCGCGCCGATGCGATCCAGCGCGTGCCGGTCGCGGTACAATGCACCGCAAAGACGCCGGGGGTCGCTTTGCGTTCCCTGTATTCGCGGATGAGATCCTTCTTGCGTGTGTTTTCCATCAGCCCACGCCCGCGATCTTCGCCGAGACCTCCCACAGGCGTTTCGCGTCGGCATCGCTTTGCGCCGCCGCGGTCGGCTCGGCGATTTTGTTCTTGTAGTAATAGCCGCCGCTCTTGCCCGCGACGTCCGGCGAGGAGGCGAGATAGACGATCGTCTTGGCGCCTTCTTCGGGTGAAATGCCGAACGACATCAAGGCGCGGTGGACGAGCTTCATGATGCCGCTGCGCGCATTGTTGGCGCCGAAGCGGGTGCCGACGAAGCCCGGATGCAGGCAGTTCGCCGTGACGCCGGTGCCGGCGAGGCGCCGCGAAAGCTCGCGGGTGAAGAGGATGTTCATCAGCTTGGAGGTGCCGTAGGCGCGCGCGACGCCGTAGCTCTTCTCGAGCTGCAGATCGTCGAAGTCGATGCGGCCGCCGCGATGCGCGTCCGACGCGGTCGAGACGATGCGCGCGCCCGGCGTCGCCTTCAGCCGGTCGAGCAGGACGTTGGTCAGCACGAAGTACGCCATGTGGTTGGTTGCGAAGGTCATCTCCAGACCGTCGGGGCTCACCTTGCGCGACAGGAAAACCGCGCCGGCATTGTTCACGAGCACGTCGATCTTCGACTCGCTGTCGGCGATCTCGTGGGCCACGCGCTTCATATCGGAGAGCGAGGAGAGATCGGCATAGAGCGCGCGGTGCTCGGCCGCCGGATTGGCGCCCTTGAGACGGGCCTGGGTCGCGATGGCGCGCTCGCGATCGCGTGCGATCATCACGATGCGCGCGCCCTGGCTCGCGAGCCTGAGCGCCGCGACCTCGCCGATGCCCGACGTGGCACCGGTGATGACGACGGTTTTGGATTGCATTGTCGCCCCCTCACCCTTCGACAAGCTCAGGGTGAGGGTGAGCTTTCAGGGCGACGCCGACACTAAGGCCTCATCCTGAGCTTGTCGAAGGATGTGGCCGGTTTTTACGGAACGATATCGAGGCCGGAAAAGAAGAACGCGATCTCCTGCGCCGCGGTCTCCGGCGCGTCGGAGCCGTGCACCGAGTTGGCCTCGATCGACTCGGCGAAGTCCTTGCGGATGGTGCCGGCAGCGGCGTTGGCCGGATTGGTCGCGCCCATGACGTCGCGGTTCTTCGCGATCGCGCCCTCGCCTTCCAGCACCTGCACGACCACCGGGCCCGAGGTCATGAACTTGACGAGACTTGCGAAGAACGGCCGCTCCTTGTGGACGGCGTAGAAGGCCTCGGCCTGCGCCTGGGACAGACGCATGCGGCGCGAGGCGATGACCCGCAGGCCCGCCTTCTCGAAGCGGTCGACGATGGCGCCCGTCAGGTTGCGGCGCGTCGCGTCCGGCTTGATGATCGAAAGAGTGCGCTCGACGGCCATGGGATGCTCCGAAATGGGGAAAAGTGCGCGCCTTATAGCGAAGGAAAGGGAAAGCGCAAGGTGACGGCCGCGGCATAGAAGACAATTTTGCGAAAATTGGCCGTCGGCAAATCAACAATGATAATCCAAAGTATTCGCAGGCGCAGGATTGACGTTGGCACAGCAAGGCGAAAGTATTCCCGTCCTTCATTCCCGGGAGGCGGGCATGGCGACGGCAACGATCCTCTTCGCGACCAACCGCAAGCTGTCCGGAACGTCGGACGGCATTTCGACCTTCAGCGATGAGGTGCAGGACCCGGGCGATCCCGGGCTCACCTGCGGCTCCGCTGAGGTCTGCGACATCGACATCTCAAGCCCGAGCCACGGCACCATCGACAGGATGAGCAGGCTGACGACCGGCAAGTTCGACGACGGCGCGATCGCTGCGCTCGAGAACTCGAAGAAGGACGTGCTCGTATTCGTGCACGGCGCATCGAACACCTTCGAGGACGCGATCACGCGCGGCGCCTACAACAAGGTCTGGCTCGGCAAGGCGCAGCTCGCCAACAGCGACTTCGACGTCGTCGCCTTCACCTGGCCGGCCAGGTCCTACGTCTATTGGGACCCGTTCGCCGACGCCACCGACTATCGCCACGATCAGGCGCAGGCCGCGCGCGTCGGCCGCCCATTTCGGCCTGTTCCTGAAACAGGTGCAGCGCATCCGCGCCGTCATCGGCCAGCGCAAGCTCAACCTGCTCTGCCACAGCATGGGCAACTACATGCTGGGCGCGGCGGTGGAGAAATGGTCGAAGGACAATCCGGGCGCAGCGCAGCCGCTCTTCGACACCGCCGTGCTCGCCGCCGCCGACGAGATCGCGAACACCTTCACGACCCCGAACAACGGCCGGCTGAGCACGCTCAGGAAGCTCGCGCGGCACATCACCGCCTATTTCAACTATGACGACGTGCTGATGCATCTCAGCCATATCGCGAACGGCGACTACCGGCTGGGATATGACGGGCCGCCGAACAAGGCCGACCAGAAGATCTTCGACCTTTCGACCTACAACATGGTCGACTGCACCGGCGTCGACGACTATATCAGCTCGATCTTCGACCAGCCGGACCGCTCGCACCAATATTATCGCCAGTCGCCGACGGTGCGCTTCGACATTGCCCAGACACTGGTGGGGCTTTCGCCGAGGCGGCCGCGCTACGACGCCAAGGCGAACGTCTTCTCGCTGTTCGCGCAGCCGCTGAGCGTTTAGCGGTCGAGCCTAGAGCGGGCGGGCGCCTTCTGCTATACGCCCGCCGCCATGCTCGTCATCGACAACATCATCGTCCGCATCGCGGGCCGCGAAATCCTGGACGGGGCGACAGCCAGTCTCCCCGCGGGACGCCGTGTGGGCCTTGTCGGGCGCAACGGCGCAGGCAAGTCGACCCTGCTGAAGGTGATCCTGGGCCAGTTGCACGCCGACGACGGCGATGTGAGCTGGCCATCGGCCTGGCGCATCGGCGCGGTGGCGCAGGAAGCGCCGGGCACGCAAGAGAGCCTGCTCGACACCGTGCTGGAGGCCGATCCCGAACGGTTGAAGCTGCTCGCCGCCGCCGAGCACGAGAGCGACGGCCACAAGCTGGGCGACATCTATCACAGGCTCGACGCCATCGACGCCTACACTGCGCCGGCGCGCGCGGCGGAGATTCTTTCGGGTCTCGGCTTTTCCGCCGCCGACCAGCTTCGGCCCTGCGCCGAATTCTCCGGCGGCTGGCGGATGCGCGTGGCGCTCGCCGCGATCCTGTTCGCGGCGCCCGACCTTCTGCTGCTCGACGAGCCGACCAACTATCTCGACCTGGAAGGCGTGATGTGGCTGGAGAACTTCCTGCTGCGCTATCGCGGCACGGTGCTGATCGTCAGCCACGACCGCGATCTGCTGAACACCGCGGCCGAATTCATCCTGCATCTCGAGCACGGCAAGCTGAAGCTCTACTCGGGCAATTACGACACTTTCGCCGAGACGCGCTCGTTGCAGCGCGCGCTCGACGTCGCCACGCAGAAGAAGCAGGACGCGCGCCGCGCCCATTTGCAGAGCTTCGTCGACCGCTTCCGCGCCAAGGCGACCAAGGCGCGCCAGGCGCAAAGCCGCATGAAGATGATCGCGAAGATGGAACGGATAGAGATTCCGCTCGACGAGCATGTCGCGCCGATCCGGTTGCCCGAGGCAACCGAAGCGAGCCCGCCGCTGATCACCATGGATCGCGTCTCGGTCGGCTACGAGCCGGGCAAGCCGGTGCTTACCAAATTGTCGTTGCGTTTCGATCCCGACGACCGCATCGCGCTGCTCGGCAAGAACGGCAACGGCAAGTCGACGCTGGCCAAGCTGCTCGCCGACAAGCTCGCGCCGATGGGCGGCGAGATGATCCGCGCCAGGAAGCTGGTGCCCGGCTATTTCGCGCAGCATCAGCTCGAGGAGCTGAACGGGCTCATCACGCCGATCGAAACCTTGCAGGCGTTGCGCCCCAAGCTGACGGTGCAGGAGGTGCGCACGCGGCTCGGCGGTTTCGGTTTTGCCGCCGCCAAGCAGCTCACCAAGGTCGGCAATCTGTCGGGCGGCGAACGGGCGCGGCTGATGCTGGCGCTGGCGACGCTCGACAAGCCCAACCTGCTCATCCTCGACGAGCCGACCAACCACCTGGACATCGACGCGCGCGGCGAGCTGCTCGCCGCGCTCAACGATTTCGACGGCGCGGTGGTTCTGGTCAGCCACGACCGCCGCCTGATCGAGTCCACCGCCGACCGCCTGCTGCTGGTTGCGAACGGCGAAGTGCATCCCTTCGAAGGCGACCTCGACGATTATCGCCGCTTCCTGCTTTCGGCCGACGCGCCGCCCGAGGCGGCGAAGGTGGACGACGTGCCGCCAAAGTCGAAGGACGAGGCGCGGCGCGAAGCGGCCGAGCGGCGGCGCCAGCTCAAGCCTCTGAAGGACAAGGTCGACGCGGCCGAGCACCAGATGGCGGAGCTGAATGGCGAGCTCGCCAAGCTCGACAAGGCGCTCGCCGATCCCCTGCTCTTCACGCGCGATCCCGCCAAGGGCAAGGCGGTCTCCAAGAAGCGCGCCGACGCGGCGCGCAAGCTCGCCGATGTCGAAGGCCGCTGGCTCAAGATGCAGGAAGAGTATGAAGCGGCGCTGACCGCGGACGCTTGAGGCGAGCCCGGCGCGGGCAGCGTTTGCACTAGCGCAGCGCGCGCCTGGCGATGTCGCCCCATTCCTTCTGCGCCTTCTGGTAGCGCTGGGGCGCGCCGTCGAGCAGCTTGAGGATCTGCTGAAACACGCCGCGCGCTTCGTCGCGCGCTCCGGTCTTCTCCAGCAGCATGGCGAAGCGGGCGCGCGCTTCCTCCCCGGAAAACGACGGAACCAGGCGGCGATATTGGGCGAGCGCTTCCTCCGTCTTGCCTTGCGCTTCGAGCGCGCGGGCATAGATCAGATGGCCCTCTTCCGTGATCGCCTTGGCGTCGGCGGCACGAAGCTGGTCGAGCGTCGCCTGCGCGCCGGCCGCATCGCCGTTCAGGAACTGGGCGCGGGCAAGACCCAGAAGCAACGCGGGATCGTCCCTGAACTGCCCCTGCGCCGCGTCGCGATAGATCGCGACCGCGTCCGCATAGGCGCCGCGCGAAGCATATTCCTCGGCAAGCGCCCGCTTGGAATCGGCCGAGCCCACCATCTCGGCGGCGCGATGCGCCTCGCGGAACGATTTGTGCGGATCGGCCATCTGGCGGGCCCTGGCGCCGAGCTGCGCCGCGCCGCGGCTCTTGAACAGCTCGGGAATGATGACGGCGACCAGATAGATCAGGCTGCCGATCGCGGGCAGGAAGATGATGATGTAGATCCAGGGAAAGATGTTGCCGCGCCGCACCGCGTGCACGATGCAGACCCCGATGAGCAGGAGCGAAACCAGTCCGATGGGGCTTTCGAGATAGGCTAGCGGGTTCAGCAAACGCGGCTCCAGGTTGCGGCGGTACCCATGAAATGGCCCAGGAAGGCGGCGATCTCAAGTCCGCGCCCCGGCCACAAACCTTAACGGCCCGATCAACCTTTCAAACACCAAAATTTTGCCAAGCGGCGCCAATAGATTTACAAGGCGCCATGACAGACGATCGCTTTTTCCAGCGCGCCGGACCTTTCCAACTCGGCGAGATCGCCGCCCTTGTCGGCGGCGAGATGGACAATCGCTCGGCTTCCGATTTTCTGGTGCGCGACGTTGCGGCACTCGAAAGCGCCGCGGCCGGCGATATCAGCGTCTTCAGCGACATCAAATTCGCCGGCGCCTTCGCCCATACCGGCGCCAGCGTGGTGATCACCGACCGCAAGCTTGCCGCGCACGAGCACAACGGCACCTGGCTGCTGCTGGCGCCCAATCCAAGGCTCGCCTTCGCGCAGGTCGGGCACCTGTTCTATCCGCCCGACAAGCTGATCGAAGGGGTGCAGCCGCTCACACCCGTGCATCCAACCGCCACCGTCGGCGCCGGCACGCAGGTCAGTTCCGGCGCGGTGATCGGGGCCAGGGCCAAGATCGGCAATCGCTGCATGATCGGCCCCAACGCCGTGATCGGTCAGGGCGTGGTGATGGGAGACGACTGCGTCATCGGCCCCAACTGCTCGATCAGCCATGCCCTGATCGGCGCGCGCGTGACGCTTGCCTCCAACGTCACCATCGGCAGCGCGGGCTTCAGCTTCGTGCCGAGCGGCAAGGGCCTGTTGCGCGTCCCGCAGCTCGGCCGCGTCGTCATCGAGGACGATGTCGAGTTCGGCGCCAATTGCGCCGTCGACCGCGGCGCCATCGGCGACACGGTGATCGGCGCCGGCACCATGTTCGATAACCTCGTGCACATCGCTCACAATGTGAAGATCGGCCATCACTGCCTGATCGCGGGCCAGGTCGGCATCGCCGGCTCGGCCGTGATCGGACCGTTCGTGATGATGGGCGGGCAGGTCGGCGTCAGCGACCATCTGACGATCGGCGCCGGCGCGCGGCTTGCCGCCAAGGCCGGCGTGACGCGCGACGTCGCGCCCGGCGAGACGGTCGGCGGCTATCCGGCAATACCGGTCAAGAAGTGGCACCGCCAGACCGTCGCGCTCAAGAATCTGGTCGAGCGCAAGAAGGTGTGACCACTCCCCTTAGCGGGAGATGTTGTCGCGCTCGGACGCGAAGCCGCACCGGTGCTAAGCTCGGCGCGGAAAGACCGGAGGGCGCCCGATGAGCGGTCTCGTTTCGGAATTGAAAATCTTGCTCGGCGAGGCCTCCGTCCTGGAAGGCGACGACGCCGTGCCGGCCGGCACGCGCGGACTGGGATCGCCGATCGCCCTCGTGCGTCCCAAGTCGACGTCCGACGTTTCCGCCGTGCTGACGGCATGCCATCGCGCGAGACAGCCGGTCGTGGCCTGGGGCGGACGCACGGGGCTGGTGAACGGCGCGAGGGCCGACGGCGCGATCGCCCTGTCGCTGGAACGCATGAACCGCATCGAGGAAATCGACGAAACCGCCGCGACGATGACGGTCGAGGCCGGCTGCATCCTCGCCAATGTGTGCGACGCGGCGGAGAGCCATGGACTGTTCTTTCCGCTGGATCTCGGCGCCCGCGGCTCGGCGACGATCGGCGGAAACATCTCGACCAATGCCGGCGGCAATCGCGTCATTCGTTACGGCATGACGCGCGAACTGGTGCTTGGGCTGGAGGCGGTGCTGGCGGACGGCACCGTACTCTCCTCGCTCAACCATCTCGTCAAGAACAATGCGGGATACGATCTCAAGCAGCTTTTCATCGGTTCGGAAGGAACGCTCGGCATCGTGACGCGCGCGGTGTTGCGGCTGAAGCCCAAGCCGATCAGCCAGCAGGTGGCACTTCTGGCCGTGGACGGGTTCGACAAGCTGCCGCGCCTGCTGCGCAGTCTCGAAGGCGGGCTGGCGGGAACGCTCTCGGCGTTCGAGGTGATGTGGGCGGACTTCTACAAGCTCGTCACCACGCCGCCGGCCAAGGGACGGCCGCCGCTTGCGCCGGGCCACCCCTATTACGTCCTGGTGGAATTGCTGGGCGGCGACGCGGAGGAGGATGCGGGCCGTTTCGAACGGGTCCTCGCGGCGGAACTCGAGAAGGGAACGGTCGCCGACGCGGCGATCGCGAAGTCCAAGGCCGAGTGCGGCGCGATCTGGGCGCTGCGCGACGACGTGCTCCAGGTGGCGCGGAATGCGCCGATCTTCACCTTCGACGTCAGTCTCGGCATCGGCGAGATGGAGAGCTATGTCGCCGAAATCGGAGAGCGCCTGCACGCGCGCTGGCCGGCGGCGACGATGATGGTGTTCGGACATCTGGGCGACGGCAATCTGCACATCATTCCGGGCGTCGGCGACGGCAGCAAGGATGCGCGGCGCGCGGTGGAGGAGATCGTCTATGGCGCGCTGCGGTCCCGCGGCGGCTCGGTTTCCGCCGAGCACGGGATCGGACTGGAGAAACGCGACTATCTCGCCTATTCGCGCAACGCCGACGAGGTCGCGTTGATGAAGAGCCTGAAGCGCGCGCTCGATCCGGAGGGCATCCTCAATCCGGGCAAGATATTCGCAGCGGCGTGACCTCTGCCGCTGGCGGGCGTGCTGCGGCAGCGTGCGCGTCGCCGTGCCGCCCCCTCACCCGAAATTCGCTCGCTTCGCTCTCGAATTTCGACCTCTCCCGTGAACGGGAGAGATTAGTTATCCCTGCTTCTCGAACTTGCCGCTCGGCTGTTCTTTCCAATAGGTCACGTCGTGTCCGGCGGCCTTGGCATCTTTCCACGCGGCGCGGGCGCGCGAGAGCACGTCGGCATCGCGGCCGTCGAACATCAACACGACGCGGGTGAGTTCGCTCACCGCGTCCCATGACGCAGGCACCGTGCCGCCGACGCAGAACAGCACATCGGCGCCGTTCGGATTGACGTCCTCCACCGTGATGAGAACCGGCTGACGCTTCGGATCGCCTTCGCCGGCTTGCGCATGGGGCAGGAAGGTCTGGTCGTTGTAGGTCCAAAGCAGCGTGTCGATCGCGTCGGCGCGCTCCGACGATTCGGTGCGGATCAGCGCGCGCCAGCCGCGTTCCAGCGTCTTCTCGATCAGCCCCGGCAGCACGTCGTCGAGGCTGCGGCGTTCGAGATGGTAGAAGAGAGTCTCCGTCAATCCTCGTAATGCTCCTCGACCAGTTCGTTCAGGATGCGCACGCCCCAGCCGGAGCCCCAGCTCGGCGCGAGCGCCTTGTGCTCGCCGTCCTGCCAGGCGACGCCGGCGATATCGAGATGCGCCCAGGGCCGCTTGTCCTCGACGAAGCGGTGCAGGAACTGCGCGGCGGTGATCGAGCCGGCGCTCGGTCCGCCGATATTCTTCATGTCGGCGATCTTGGAGCGCAGCAGCTTGTCGTAGCCCGGTCCCATCGGCAGGCGCCACACCGGCTCGCCGACCGCCTTGCCCGCTTCGCCGATGCGGTGCGCCAGCTTGTCGTCGTTGGAGAACAGTCCCGCATGCTCCGGCCCGAGCGCCATGATGATCGCGCCGGTAAGCGTCGCCAGATCGATCACGAATTTCGGCTTGAACTTCCGCTGGGTATAGGTAAGCGCGTCGGCCAGCACGAGGCGGCCTTCCGCGTCGGTGTTCAAGACTTCGATGGTCTGGCCCGACATCGATTTCACCACGTCGTCGGGACGCTGCGCCTTGCCGTCCGGCATGTTCTCGACCAGACCGATGACGCCGACCGCATTGACCTTGGCTTTGCGCATCGCCAGCGCCTGCATGGTTCCGGTGACGGCGGCGGCGCCGCCCATGTCGCCCTTCATGCCCATCATGCCGGGGCCGGTCTTGAGCGACAGGCCGCCGGAATCGAAGCACACGCCCTTGCCGACGAAGGCGACCGGCGCGTCCTTCTTCTTGCGCGATCCATTCCATTGCATGACGACGAGCTGACTTTCGCGCTCGCTGCCCTGGCCGACGCCAAGCAGCGATCCCATGCCGAGCTTCTTCATCTCGGCTTCGCCCAGGATCTCGACCTTCACGCCGAGCTTCGACAGCGTCGCCTTGGCGCGCTTGGCGAATTCGGCGGGCGACAGCGTGTTGGGCGGCTCGTTGACGAGATCGCGCGCGAAGAACATGCCGCTTGCGATCGCTTCGAGCGCGCTCCAGCTCTTCTTTGCATCGGCGACCGCACCGGTCGCGACGGTGACGGTCTTCAGCCGCTGCTCGTACTCGTCGAGATTCTTGGTGCGGTAATGGTTGAAGGTGTAGCTTTTCAGCCGCGCCCCTAACGCCAGATGCGCCGCCAGCACGCCCGGCTTCAGCTTGGCGCCCTTGGGCACGTCGATCTCGTAGGTAACGGAGGTTTCACCCGCCGCGTTCAGCCGCCCATTGATGGAAGCCGAAGATTCTCCGCGCGGTTGGAGTCGAAGTCGGAACCTTTGCCCATCCCGGCCAGCAGGATCCGCGAGACGGCCAGGCCCGCCGGCGCCAGTACCTCCAGCACCTGCCCCGTCTTGCCGCTGAACTTGGAGACTTTGATGCCCCGCGTCAGCGCGCCGCCGCAGGCCTCGTCCGCCTTTTTGGCGGCCGGCGTCAGGACATTGCCGTCCAGTGCCCCCACAACCCACGCACCGGAACGGACGGCCTGCGGCGCGGCAAAGGTCAATTGCATTTCGTTCTCCTGAAGGTTGCTGGCCCGGCATGTCTTTAAGGTTTATCGAGCCCCGGGACGCGGCCGTTTCGAGATTGCCCAGCCGCCGCATCCGGATGCTAGTTTAGGTCGAATCAGAGAAGGGGCGAAAGGGCTTACCGCCTTCGCTTGGACGGCGTGAAGTTGCCGCGACTGTCTTTCTATATCCTGGGCCAGCTCGCGTCACCCGCGGCGCTGTTCGCCTTCCTGTTGACGGCGGTCATTTGGCTGACCCAGTCGCTTCGCCTGCTCGACCTCGTCATCAATCGCGGCCAGTCGGCACCGACCTTCCTGTACCTCACCATTCTGGTGCTTCCCAGCCTGCTCGTCATCGTGCTGCCGATCGCCTACTTCGCCGGCACGCTGTACGGGCTCTACAAGCTCAATTCCGACAGCGAACTGGTGGTGATGTCGGCGGCCGGCTTCAGCCGCGCCCAGATTGCGCTGCCGGTGCTCGTCCTCGCAGTCATCGTCATGGCTCTGACCTATATCTGCGGCCTCTACCTGATGCCGGCCGGGCAGCGGGCAATGAAGGACAAGGTCGTCGACATCCGCACCGACATCGGCACCGCGCTGCTCAACGAAGGCGAGTTCAACACGCCGGCGCTGGGGCTGACCGTGTTCATCCGCGAGCTCAACTCCGACGGCACGATCCGCGGCGTTCTGGTGCACGACAACCGCAACCGCAATCATCCGATCACCTATCTCGCCGAAGGCGGACAGCTGGCGCAGACGCCGGGCGGCGCGCGCCTCATCATGCGCGACGGCACGATCGAGCAAGTCGGACGCGGCGGCGGCGAGCTGTCCGTTCTGCGCTTCCAGCGCTACGTCTTCGACCTCGACCAGTTCGCGGGTCCGGCGCGCGCCACCGACCGCGCAACGAGCGAGCGCTATCTCTCCGAGCTGTTCGCGCCCAGCCCGCATCTGCCGCAAAAGGTCCGCAACGCCTATATCGCGGAGGGCAATAACCGGCTGGCGCAGCCGCTCTACTGCATCGCCTTCGCGCTGATCGCGCTCGCCGCGATCCTGCGCGGCAACCGGGCGCGCGGCGCCAATGCGCTGCGCATGACCTTCGCGGTGATCGCGGTCGCGACGATCCGGATCGCCGGCTACGGCGTCCAGGGCCTCGCCGTGAACGATCCGTCGCTCAACATTCTGTTCTATCTGATACCGCTGCTGGGCGCTGGCCTTGGGCTCGCGAGCCTTACAGGCTTTACGCCGGCCGCTTGGTTCCGCAGGCCGCCCGTGGAAGCGGCGGCATGAGCTGGTCCTGGACCCTCTACCGCTATCTCGCGGCGCAGTTCCTCGCCGGGGTCGGCATCTGGTACGCCACCTTCCTGTTGCTCGCCTTTTCGATCGACGTGGTCGATTTGACGAATCGCACCTCCGGCCGCGGCGTCAGCACGCTGGTGGTGATCGGCATGGCGGTGCTGCAACTGCCCGATCTCGGCCAGAAGATGATGCCGTTCGCCGTCCTGATCGGCGGGGTGTTCGCCTTCGCGCGGCTGTCGCGCAACCAGGAACTGGTCGCGATCCGCGCCGCCGGCATGTCGGCCTGGGACTTCCTGGCGCCGCCGCTCGCGGTGGCCGCCTCGCTCGGCATCATCATGGTTGTTGCGGTGACGCCGCTGTCCTCGCGCATGCTGGCGCAATTCTCGGCGCTCGAGGCGAAGTACATCAAGGGCGAAGCCTCGCAGCTCGCCGTGTCGCGCAACGGGCTGTGGCTGCGGCAGGGCGACGAGAACCAGCAATCGGTGATCCACGCGCTGCGCGTCACCGATCAGGGCGTGCATCTGGAGAACGTCGTCGTCTTCCGCTACGGCGCCAACGACCACTTCCTCGGCCGCGTCGATGCCAAGGCGGCCGATCTCAAGTCCGGCACATGGATGCTGAGCGATGCGTGGGTGAGCGGCGCTGACGGGACGCCCGCCCATTTCGCCCAATACAGGCTGACGACGACGCTGACGCCGGCGCAGATCCAGGAAAGCTTCGCGCCGCCCGACACGCTGTCCTTCTGGGAGTTGCCGGGCTTTATCCGCGCGGCGCAGAGCGCGGGCTTTTCCGCGGTCCGCTACGAACTCTATCTCTACACGCTGCTTGCCATGCCGGCGCTGTTCGCGGCGATGGTGTTCATGGCGGCGAGCTTCTCGGTCCGGCTCGGACGCGGCGGCGGGCTTCCCAGGGTCATCCTGATCAGCGCGCTGTCTGGCTTCGCAGTCTATTTCTTCAGCGAGTTCGCCCGCGCGCTGGGCCAGACAGGCATTCTTCCCGTCGCGCTGGCCGCGACCGCGCCCGCCACCGCCGCGATCCTGATCGGCATGACCCTCGTCTTCAACCAGGAGGACGGATGAGACGCGCTCTTGCGGCTTTCCTGCTCCTTCTCGCATGGAGTGCGCCGGGGCACGCGGCGAGCCTTCCGATCACCGGCAACATTCTGCTCCAGGCCGACGAGATGGACTATGACGTCGAGGCCCATACCGTCACCGCGCGCGGCCATGTCGAGATCGACGATGACGGCCGCATCCTGCTTGCCGACGAGATCAGCTACGACCAGACCGAACGACACGATGGTCGCCAGCGGCCATGTCAGCCTCACCGACGAAAAGGGCAACACCGCCTTCGCCGATCATGTGACGCTGAAGGACAAGATGCGCGACGGCGTGCTCAAGAGCTTCGCCGCGCTGATCGGCAAGAACGGCCGCATGGTGGCGGCGAGCGCGACGCGCACCCAGGGCCGCTTCATCGAGGCGTTCGACGCCTCCTATACGCCCTGCAAGATCTGCAACCAGCCCGGCCAGCGCACGCCCGTCTGGAAGGTGCAGGCGGCGCACGTCGTGTACGATCAGGTGAAGCACAAGATCGTGTTCCACGACGCTTCGCTCGCCTTCTTCGACGTTCCCTTGTTCTACACGCCCTATCTGAGCGAGCCCGATCCGAGCGTGCGCTATGCCAGCGGCTTGCTGACGCCCGACCTCGGCAACTCCACCTCGATCGGCTATTTCGTGCGCGTGCCGTTCTACATCGCGATGTCGCCGTCGCAGGACGCGACGATCACGCCGACCGTCTCCACGCGCGGCGGCGAGGTGGTGGAAGGCGAATATCGCGAGCGCTGGCAGACCGGCGGCATGTGGCTGCAAGCCAGCGTCGCCGACAATCCCAATGGCGGCATCGGCGGCACGAAGAACCAGTTCTATTCGAGCCTGTTCGGCTCCGGCCGCATTCCGATCGACGCGCGCTGGCGCGGCGGCTTCGACCTGCAGCTGACGAGCAACGACACCTATCTGAAGCGCTACGACTTCTCGCAGCTCGACCGCCTCGTCAACGACGCCTTCATCGAAGGAACCGGCGGACGCACGCGCTTCGCCGTCACCGGCTATTTCTTCCAGGGACTGCGCGCCGGCGACCATTCGAGCGTCATTCCCCTCGCCCTGCCGCTGGTGGAGCTCAATTTCATTCCGGTCGACAAATGGCTCGGCGGCCAGTTCCGTTTCGACTTCAACAGCGTCGCCCTGACCCGCAATGTCGGCGAGAACGATCAGCGCTTCACCGCCGAGGCGCGGATGCGCTGGCCGGCGATCCTGCCCGGCGGCCAGTTGCTGACTGTCCAGCTCGATGCGCGCGGCGACGTCTACCGCGTCGCCAACGACGATCCCAATTCAACCGACTTCTTCGGCAACCTCATTCCGTTGAAGACGCGCTTCATCACGCGCGGCGTGCCCTATGCGGCGCTCGACTGGCGCTGGCCGTTCATCTCGAGCGCCGGCCAGGGCCGCGCGCTGATCGTCGAACCGATCGCCCAGGTGGTGCTGCAGCCCTATGGCGGCAATCCGGCCGGCATTCCCAACGAAGACACCGCCGCCTTCGAACTCGACGAGAACAATGTGCTGAGCTTCGACCAGGTGCCGGGCTACGACCTCGTCGAAAGCGGTCCGCGGGCCAATGTCGGCATCCATGCCCGCGCGGTCTTCCCGTCCGGTTCGATCGACGCGGTCCTGGGACAAACTTATCGGTGGAAGACCGACCCGATCTTCGGCCCCGACTCGGGCCAGGGCGGCACCACGTCGGACATCGTGGGCCGGGTGAGCGTCAAATTCCTGCCCTATATCGACCTTACCGATCGCATCGACGTCGACCGCGCCAACGGAACGGTGCGCCGCCATGAAGTCTATCTCACGGGAATCTATGGCCGCTCGACGGTGCAGGTCAGCTACGTGCAGCTGCCCGCCGAACTGCTGACGCTGGGCCTGCCCGAGCGCGAGGAAATCAATGCCCAGGCCGACATCAATTTCTACCGGAACTGGCAGGCGTTCGGCGCCATCCGGCGCGATCTTCTGGCCGGCCAGATGCTCGATACGGAACTCGGGCTGGGCTACGAGGACGAGTGCCTTGGCATCTCGATCGCCTACCGCCGCAAGTTCACGACCGACCGCGACCTGCCGCCGTCGACGTCGCTCATCCTGCGTTTCAACCTGAAAACCGGGGACGAAGCGATCGAGCCGTTTAGCCTGTTCCCACAAGACGTCTTCTCCCATCCTTGAACGGATGGCATTTTCCCGTATTCTCCCGGCCGGTTCGGGGGCGAGCGCGTAAACCATTGAGATTGCTGCCGAAGGTCCGGACCTTGCTTAGACGTCGTATCCAAATTGGCCTGATTGCCGGTCTGTTCGCGCTTCTCGCGGTGCCGAGTCCTGCCCAGAATCTGGCCGGCCCGCCGCCCGGCGCGATGGCGGCAGGACCCACCCCTTCGACCGCGACACCAAGTCCTGAACCGGCGCCGACCAACACCGCCGCCCTTCCGCCCGACAACGGCGCCACGCCGCCGCCGGCGCTGCCGCTGACGCCGGAGACCAAGGACGGCGTCGCCGCGCTCGTCAACGACGCGCCGATCACCGAATATGATTTGCGCCAGCGCATCCTGCTTTATGTCGCGACGTCGGGCATGCAGCCGTCCGCGGAGACGATCGCCAAGCTGCGCGGCCAGGTCCTGACGCAGCTCGAGACCGAACAGCTGCAGATCCAGGAAGCGCGCCGCAAGAACATCACCGTTTCGCCGACCGACGTCGACAAATCGATCGACCGCATCACCTCCGACAATCACATGACCCGCGACCAGCTCGGCGTCCTGCTCGAAAAGGGCGGCGTCGACATGGCGACGCTGCGCGCCCAGATCGCGGTGCAGATCGCCTGGCAGAAGGCGGTGGAGGACGAGTTTTCCGATCGCGTCAACATCACCCAGTCCGATGTCGACGCCGAACTCGCGCGCATCGCCGAGGGCGCCGACAAGCCGCACTTCCTCGTCTCGGCGATCTTCCTGTCGGTCGAGAATTCCGATTCCGACGCGAAGGTTCTGAAGGACGCGCAGGACATCTATGCGCAGATCCAGTCGGGCGCGAATTTCGCAAACGTCGCGCGGCAGTTCAGCCAGAGCCCGACCGCGGCGGCAGGCGGCGACATGGGCTGGGTACATCAGGGCCAGCTTCCCACCGAACTGGACGCGGCGCTGCAGACGATGGCGGTCGGCTCGGTCTCGCCGCCGATCCGCTCGACGGGCGGCTACTACATTCTGGGTTTGCGCGACCGCCAGGAAGGCGCGGGCACGCACATCCCCGATCCGGCGACCGTCAAGCCGGTGGGACCGCTCACCGTGGCGCGGCTGCTTTTGCCGATCGGGCCCAATCCGGCCAAGCCGCTGCTCGAGAATGTGATGAAACTCGCGATGCAGATCCACGACCACGTCAATGGCTGCGAGTTGCTGCCGAAGATGACGCAGCAGGTGCGCGGCCTCGTCTACCAGGACCTCTCCAAGATGGGGATCAAGATCAGCGATCTGAGCCCGGTGATCCAGGATGCAATCAACAAGGCCGGTCCGGGCGAAGCCACGCTGCCCTTCACCTCGCCCGCCGGCGTCGAGATGATGGTCCGCTGCGACAAGCGCGCGCCCACGATCACCGCCTTCACGATCCCGACGCGCCAGCAGGTCGAGGAAAGCCTGTTCGACGAGCAGATCACCATGCTGTCGCGGCGCTATCTGCGCGATCTGCGGCGCAGCGCCAATGTCGAAACCAAGTAGCGGCGACATCCTCATCACCATGGGCGAGCCGGCCGGCATCGGACCGGAAGTCGCGGTCGCCGCCTGCAAGGCGCTCGGCGGACGCGTCGCGGGACATCCGCTGCGGCTGATCGGCGACGCGGGCGTGTTTGCCGCTTGCGGGCTCGACGATACAAACGCCGTCATCGCCACACGGGCCAAAGCAAAGCGCCAAGCCGGACATCCCGATCCGAAGAATGCCGCCGCCGTGACCGAAGCGATCGAGACGGCGGTCTCGCTCGCCATGCAGGGCAGCGCCGCCGCGGTGGTCACCGCGCCGATCAACAAGGCCGTGCTGGTGCAGGCGGGCTTCGGCCATCCCGGCCACACCGAATTCCTCCAGGCGCTGACGAAAGCGCCGCGCGCGGTGATGATGCTGGCGAGCGATCAGTTGCGCGTGGTGCCGCTCACCATCCACATGCCGCTCGCCGAGGTGCCGCGCGCGATCACCACCGAGGCGATCGTCGAGACGGGCGAGATCATCCTCATCGTCGCTCAAGCGCGATTTCGGCATCGCCGCGCCGCGGCTCGCCGTCGCCGGCCTCAATCCGCATGCCGGCGAAGACGGCGTGCTCGGCAAGGAGGATGGTGCGATCATCGCGCCGGCCGTCGCCGCGCTGCAGGCAAAGGGCTTGGACGTGCGCGGCCCGCTGTCCGCCGACACGCTGTTCCACGCCGAGGCGCGGGCGCGCTACGACGCTGCGCTTTGCATGTATCACGACCAGGCGCTGATCCCGATCAAGACGCTGTCCTTCTGGGACGGCGTGAACGTGACCCTGGGATTGCCGATCGTGCGCACCTCGCCCGATCACGGTACCGCCTTCGACATCGCCGGCACCGGCAAGGCCGATGTGCGCAGCATGATCGCGGCGATCCGCATGGCCGCGCGGATGGCCGATGCCAGAGCCCAACGGCCTCAAGCAGCGAAGCGGTAGGCCATGGAAGATAATCTTCCGCCGCTGCGCGAGGTGATCGCGGCGCATGGGCTGCAAGCCAAGCGCGCGCTCGGACAGAATTTTCTTCTCGATCTCAATCTGACGCGGCGCATCGCGCGCGCCGCCGGACCGCTCGAAGGCACCACCGTCTACGAGGTCGGTCCAGGCCCCGGCGGATTGACCCGCGCGCTGTTGGCCGAGGGCGCGGCCCGCGTCGTCAGCGTCGAGCGCGACGAGCGCTGCCTGCCCGCGCTCGCGCAAATCGCGGCGGCCTATCCCGGCCGTCTCACCGTCGTCTCCGCCGACGCGATGGAGATCGACGAGGCGCAACTTCTGAGCGACGGCCGCGTCCGCATCGCCGCGAACCTTCCTTACAATGTCGGCACGGCGCTTCTGGTGAAGTGGCTCACCGGCCCGAGTGGCCGCCTTTCTGGGCGAGCCTGACGCTGATGTTCCAGCGCGAGGTGGCGCGAGCGCATTGTCGCGGCCCCAAACACCGAACATTACGGCCGGCTGTCGGTGCTGGCGCAATGGCGCTCGACCGCGAAGATCCTGTTCGACGTCTCGCGCAGCGCCTTCGTCCCCCCGCCCAAGATCACCTCCAGCGTGGTGCGCCTCGAGCCGCTGGACGAACCTGTCGCACCGGCCAGGCTTTCCGACCTCGAACGGGTGACGCGCGCCGCCTTCGGCCAGCGGCGCAAGATGCTGCGCCAGAGCCTGAAACCTTTGGCGGCGGACGCCGAAGAACTCTGCCGCAGCGCCAACATCGATCCGACCGCACGGCCGGAGCAGCTTTCTGTCGCCGATTTCGCCGCACTGGCGCGGGCGGTTGAAGCGGCGCGATAGGACTGCCACACTGACAACCAGTCAGCAAAAACAAATTCAAGGGAGACAGGCATGCACAGCCAGGCGATCGTCGAATTCGGCAAGCCGCTTCAGGACGTTGAGACACCCACGCCGACGCCGACCGGCACCGAGGTGCTGCTGAAGGTCCATAATGCCGGCGTCTGCCATTCCGACGTCCATATCCATGACGGCTATTTCGACATGGGCGGCGGCGCCAAGCTGCCGATGGCGAACATGAAGCTGCCGCACACGCTCGGCCATGAGATCGAAGGCGAAGTCATCGCCGTCGGCCCGGACGCGAAGGGTGTGAAGGTCGGCCAGCGCTATGCGGCGTTCCCGTGGATCGGGTGCGGCAAGTGCCCGTCCTGTTTGCGCGGCGAGGAGAATCTGTGCGTCGGCGGCCCGCGCCAGCTCGGCTGCTCGAGCGGCTGCGCCGGCGGATATGCGACGCACTGCATGGTGCCGCATCCCAAATATCTGATCGACTACGGCAAGACCGATCCGGCGCTCGGCGCGGCCTATATGTGCTCGGGCCTGACCGCCTATTCGGCGATGAAGCGGGTCGGCAAGCTCGGCCCCGACGACCAGGTCATGGTGGTGGGCTGCGGCGGCGTCGGCATGATGGGCGTGCAGTTCGCGCGCGCCATGTTCGGCAAGGGACCGCTCGCCGCCGACATCGTCGACGAGCATCTGGCGGCCGCGAAGAAGGCCGGCGCATCTGCGACCTACAACACCAAAGACCCGGAAGCCGCCAAGAAGGTGATGGCCGACACCAAGGGCGGCGCCTATGCGGTGGTCGACTTCGTGGGTTCGGAGAAGAGCTTCGCCTTCGCGAGCCAGTGCGTGCGGCGCGGCGGCAAGGTAATCATCGTCGGCCTGTTCGGCGGCGCGATGCAGATGCCGCTTCCGATGTTCCCGTTCCGCACGATCTCGATCGGCGGCTCGATGACCGGCTCCCTCGGCGAGACCAACGAGATGATGGAGCTGGTTCGCGCCGGCAAGGTGGACCCGATCCCCTATTCCAAGCGGCCCTTGTCGGCGGCGAGCCAGACGCTGGACGATCTGCGCGAAGGCAAGATCACCGGACGCGTGGTGCTGACGCCGTAACATCACCTGTCATCCCCGGCGAAGGTCGCGCATACGCGCGGCCTTCGGGAAGGGGACCCAGGTGGCCGTGACAAGAACGGCCTCGACGGAAGGCCGGATCGATATTCGAGACCTGGGCAGCGTTACGACCTAGGTCCCCTTCCCCTCGCTGCGCTCGGCCGGGGATGACAGTTGGGAGGTTGACATGACTGAGACCATTCTCGAACCCGATCTGCCGATCGTCGATCCGCATCATCATTTGTGGGACAGGCCGACCGAGATTCTGCGCAACCTGCCGCCGTCCGAACACGGCTTCATGGACATCATCCGCAACACGCCGCGCTATCTGGTGGACGATCTGCTGAAGGACCTGAAGAGCGGCCACAATATCCGCGGCACGATCTACATGGAGTGCGGCGCGATGTACCGCGCCGACGGACCCGATGCGCTCAAATGCGTCGGCGAGACCGAGTTCGTCAACGGCGTCGCGGCGATGACGGCGAGCGGCCTCTATGGCGACGTGCGGGCCTGTGCCGGCATCGTCGGCCATGTCGATCTGCGCATCGGCGCCGGCACCGTCGAGGACGTGCTGCGCAGCCACATCGCCGCCGGCCATGGCCGCTTCCGCGGCATCCGCCACTCGGCCTCGTTCGACGAGGATCCGGGCGTGCTCGGTCCGCTCGCGGGCCGCGCCACGGCGGGGCTCTATCGCGATCCCAAGTTCCGCGAAGGCTTCGCGGTGCTGCACAAGCTGGGCCTGTCGTTCGATGCCTGGCTGCTCGAGCCGCAGCTTGCCGATCTGATCGATCTCGCGCGCGCCTTCCCCGAAACCGCGATCGTGCTCGACCATGTCGGCACGCCGCTCGGCATCGGGCGCTATGCGGGCAAGCGCGAGGAGCGCTTCGGCGTGTGGAAGGACCATATCAAGACGCTCGCCAAGTGCGAGAACGTGGCGGTGAAGGTCGGCGGACTGCCGATGCCGTTCGCCGGATGGAAGAAGCGCATGGCGGAAGCCGATCCGCCGTCGGAGACGCTGGCCAAACAGTGGCGGCCCTACATCGAGACCTGCATCGAGGCGTTCGGCGCCGACCGCTGCATGTTCGAGAGCAATTTTCCGGTCGACCGGTTCGGCTGCGACTATGTTTCGCTGTGGAATGCGTTCAAGCACATCACCAAGGGCTATTCCGCCGCCGACAAGACCGCGCTCTACAGCAGCACGGCGAAGCGGGTGTACCGGGTGAACCTGAACTAGGGCGCGTTATTCGCGCATCAGTTTCTGGATGAAATCGGCCTGGCCGGGCTGGCGCGAACGGCGACGGCGCTCGACGCGCAGGATTTCCTCCACCTCGCCCAGCGCATGCTGGATGTCGTCGTTCTTCACCAGATAATCGTACTCGGCCCAGTGACTGAGCTCGTCCGATGCCTTGGCCATGCGCTGCGCCACGACGTCGTGGGAATCCTGCGCCCGGATGCGCAGCCGCCGCTCCAGCTCGCTCTTCGAAGGCGGATAGACGAACACGCTGACCATGTCGTCGCGCGCCTGCTGGCGCAGCTGCTGGGTGCCCTGCCAGTCGATGTCGAACAGCACGTCATGGCCGTCCTGCAGCGCCTTCAGCACCGGCGCCTTCGGCGTGCCGTAGCGGTGGCCGAAGACATTGGCATGTTCCAGGAGGTCGCCGGCCGCCACCATCCGGTCGAATTCGGCGCCGGAGACGAAGAAGTAATCCTGGCCGTCGATCTCGTTGGGGCGCGGCGCGCGCGTCGTCGCCGACACCGACATGACGATGTTGGGATCGCTCTGCAGAAGACGCCGCGAGATCGTCGTCTTGCCCGCGCCGGACGGCGAGGACAGCACGAGCATCAGGCCCCGCCGCTCACTCGACATTCTGGGCCTGTTCGCGGAACTGGTCGATCGCGGCCTTGAGCGCCAGCCCGATCCGCGTCAGCGCGATGTCCGACGACTTCGAGCACAGGGTGTTCGCTTCGCGGTTGAACTCCTGGCTGAGGAAATCAAGCTTGCGGCCCACCGCTTCGCCCGCGCCGAGCAGCGTGCGTGCCTCCTGCACATGGGCGCGCAGGCGGTCGAGTTCCTCGCGGATATCGGCCTTCACCGCCAGAAGCGCCACTTCCTGCGCCAGCCGTTCGTCGGGGATCGTTCCGCCGGCCAGCATGTCCTTGATCTGGGCGGCGAGTTTGTCGCGCAGCATCGCCGGCTGCGCCGCGGCGCAGGCCGCCGCCTGCTTCGTCAGCGCCTCGATCTCGCCGATCTGCGCCATGAGCACGGCCAGCAGCTTCTGGCCCTCGCCGGAGCGGCCGCGCGCCAGCGCGTCGAACGCGGTCGCCAGCGTCTCGAGAATCGCCGCGTCGCGCCGGCCGCGTTCGGGCGCCTCCAGCGGCAGCGCGTCTTCCTGCACGATGACGCCCTTGAGCGCGAGAAGGCCGTCGACGCGGGCCGGCTCCAGGCCGGTATCGGCCGCGACTTCGCGCGCGATGCGCACCGCCGAGGCCAGCGCGGCCGGATCGATCTTCAGCCCGCGCGCGCTTTCCGAAGAGTCGAAGGTCAGCGAGGCCTGGATCGAGCCGCGGCGGAAGCGTTCGCCCGCCAGGGTGCGCGCCGGCGACTCGATCTCGTCGAAGCCCGGCGGCATGCGCAGCCGCACGTCGAGGCCGCGGCCGTTGACGCTTTTCACTTCCCAGCGCCAGCGCGCGCCGTCGCGGCTGCCATGCGCCTCGGCGAATCCGGTCATGCTGACGATGGTCATCCGCGACTCCGAAAGTGAAAAGATAGACTTAGGCCCAACGCGGCGCAAAGCCTCTACAGATGCGGAACCGTCGGCGCAGGCAGTGGCGGATGCGCCTTTTCAATTCGCTCGCGCGCGCGCAAGGCCGCGACATTCTTGTCCTGGTCGGCGATGGTCGCGGCGAACAGATGGCCGCCGGTTCCCGACGCGACAAAGTAGAGATCGTCGGTGGTTCCGGGATTGAGCACGGCGGCGATCGAATCCTTGCCCGGATTGCAGATCGGCGTCGGCGGCAGGCCGGCGACGGCGTAAGTGTTGTACGGCGTCACGCGCGCGAGTTCCGAGGCGCGGATGCCGCGGCCGAGCGGATAACCGCCGGTCAGCGTGTAGATGATGGTCGGATCGGATTGCAGCTTCATGCCTGTGCGGAGCCGATTGACGAAGATCGCCGCGATGTGGCGGCGCTCGGCGGGGAGCGAGGTTTCCTTCTCGACGATGGAAGCGAGAATGATCGCCTCGTTCACCGTCTTGTAGGGCAGATTGGCATCGCGCTTCGGCCAGAGCCTTGCGATCAGCTGTGCCTGCGCTTTCTGCATGCGCGCGATGATTTCTGCGCGCGTGTCGCCGCGCTGGAAGAGATAGGTCTCCGGCAGCAGCGTGCCCTCGGCCGGCACCGCCACGGGATCGCCCTTGAGCACCTTGTCGGCATTCACCAGCTTGGCGATCATGTCGCTGGTGAGCCCTTCGGCGGCGGTGATCTTGTGCTCGATCGACTTGCCGCTCATCAGTATCTGCATGATGTCGAACATGCTGGCGCGCGAGGGGATCGCATATTCGCCGGCCTTGAGCCTGGATGCCGTGCGGCGAATGCGGACGCCGATCTGGAACAGGTCGGCCCGCTCGACGACGCCGGCGCGTTCGAGCGCATCGGAAATTCCGCGCAGGCCCAGGCGCGGCTTGACGAGGACGACGGTCTGCGTCGCCGTGCCCCTGGCGGCCGGTCCGGGCGCGGCGAAGTTGGCGCTCTCCCATTCGAACAGCCCGGCGATCAGCACTGCCACGACGATCAGGATGGCGAGGAACCGGAGCATGCGAACCGGCTAATCCGCCTGCGTGAAGATCAGCGAGGCGTTGGTGCCGCCGAAGCCGAACGAGTTGGACATCGTGGCGCGGACCTCGCGCTTCTTGGGCGTGAGCGGCACGAGGTCGAGCTGGGTGTCGACGTTGGGATTTTCGAGATTGATGGTCGCGGGCACGATCTGGTCGCGCATCGCAAGCAGGCAGAAGATCGCTTCCACCGCGCCGGCGGCGCCGAGCAGATGGCCGATCGAGGATTTGGTCGACGACATCGAGACCTTGGCCGCTGCATTGCCGAGGAAGCGCTCGACCGCGCCTGCCTCGATGCCGTCCGCCATCGTCGAGGTGCCGTGGGCATTCACATAGTCAATGTCCGACGGCGCAAGTCCGGACTTCTTCAGCGCCATCTTCATGGCGCGGAAGCCGCCATCGCCGTCTTCGGACGGTGCGGTGATATGGAAAGCGTCACCGGAGAGGCCGTAGCCCTTCACTTCGCCATAAATCTTCGCGCCGCGCGCCTTGGCGTGCTCATACTCCTCGAGCATCACCGCGCCCGCGCCCTCGCCCATCACGAAGCCGGCACGGTCCTTGTCGTAGGGCCGCGACGCCTTCTGCGGCGTGTCGTTGAACTCGGTGCACAACGCGCGGCAGGCGTTGAAGCCCGCGATGCCGAGCCGGCAGATCGCCCCTTCCGCGCCGCCCGCCAGCATGACGTCGGCATCGTCGAACGCGATCAGCCGTGCCGCGTCGCCAATGGCGTGCGCGCCGGTGGCGCAAGCCGTCACCACCGAATGGTTCGGGCCCTTGTAGCCGTGCTCGATCGAAGCGTAGCCGGAGATCAAATTGATCAGGCGGCCCGGGATGAAGAATGGCGACAGCCGCCGCGGCCCCTTGGTCTCGACCAGGATCGCGCCTTCCTCGATGCCGGGAAGCCCGCCAATACCCGAACCGATCAGCACGCCGGTGCGGCAGCGTTCTTCCTCGGTCCTGGGCACATAGCCGGAATCGGCCACCGCCTGCTTGGCGGCGGCGAGGCCGAAGACGATGAAATCGTCCATGCGCCGCTGTTCCTTGGGATCGACCCACTGATCGGCATTGAAGCTGCCGTCCGTGCCGTCGCCCCTTGGAACATCGCAGGCGAATTTGGTCGCGAGGTCGTCAGTGCGGAACTTGGTGATCGGCCGCGCGCCGGAATTGCCGGCGAGCAGGCGCGACCACGTCTCCTCGACGCCACAGGCGAGCGGCGTAACGAGGCCCAGACCGGTGACGACGACTCTACGCATGGGGATATGGGTGCAGGCCGATCAGGCCGCCGACTTGTCGATGTACTTCACGGCGTCGCCGACGGTCACGATGGATTCCGCCGCATCGTCCGGGATTTCGATGCCGAATTCTTCCTCGAATGCCATCACCAGCTCGACAGTGTCGAGGCTGTCTGCGCCGAGATCCTCGATGAAGGACGCGCCCTCAGTGACCTTGTCGGGGTCCACATTCAAGTGGTCGACAACGATCTTCTTCACGCGTTCCGCGGTATCGCTCATGGTATTGTAAGCCTCTCCTTGATGATCCTGACGGGACTGAGGCCCGCAGGGTGGGCCCTCACACGTGACGGGCTGGTGGGGTCGGGCGATGTGGTAACACAAAGCCGTAGCGCCCGCCACAAGAGGGTTAAGTCCTTGAAATGAAACTCAGATCATTGCCATTCCGCCATTGACCTGAAGCGTCGCCCCGGTGACATAGGCGGCTTCCTCGCTCGCCAGATAGACCACCGAAGCGGCGATTTCCGACGGCTGGCCCATGCGGCCCGCCGGGATGCGCTGAGCGATCGTCTCCTTCTGCGCATCGGTCAGCGCGCCGGTCATCGCGGTCGCGATGAAGCCGGGAGCGACGCAGTTCACTGTGATGTTGCGCGAGGCGACTTCGGCCGCCAGCGATTTGGTCATGCCGACAAGGCCTGCCTTGGCGGCGGCGTAGTTGCCCTGTCCGGGATTGCCGGTCTCGCCCACCACCGAGGTGATGGAGATGATGCGGCCCCAGCGCTTCTTCATCATGCCGCGCAGCGCGGCGCGGCTAAGCCGGAAGGCAGCCGTGAGGTTCACCGCGATGACCTGGTCCCACTCGTCGTCCTTCATGCGCATGAAGAGATTGTCGCGCGTGATGCCGGCATTGTTGACCAGGATGTCGATGGGCGCACCGGCCGCGGCTTCCGCCGTCTTGACCAGTGCCTCGACCGAATCCTTGTCGCCGAGATTGCAGGTGGCGACGAAGGCGCGTGAGCCCAGTTCGCTCTTCAAACTCTCCAGCGCATCCGCGCGCGTGCCGGAGAGAACGACGTTCGCGCCCTGCGCGTGCAGCGCTTTCGCAATCGCGCCGCCGATTCCGCCGGAGGCGCCGGTGACAAGAGCGGTCTTGCCGGTGAGGTCGAACATCTAGAGGACCTTCATGAACGCTTCGATATCGGCCGGCGTATCAAGCGTAACGGTCGCGAGATCCTTGTCGATCCGCTTGACCATGCCGGTCAACACCTTGCTGCCGCCGAACTCGATCGTCGTCGTCGCGCCATAGCCGCGGAAGGCCAGCACACTTTCGCGCCAGCGCACCCGCGCGGTCACCTGCTCGACGAGCAGGCGGCGGATCGTTTCGGGTTCCGACGTCTCCGCCGCGGTGACGTTGGCGACGACGGGTACGGCGAGCGGGCGGATCGTTACCGCGGCCAGCGCATCTCTCATCTTGTCGGCGGCGGGCTGCATCAACGGGCAATGGAATGGCGCCGACACATTGAGCGCCATGGCGCGTTTGATGCCCTTGGCCTTGGCGATTTCGGGCGCCTTGTCGATCGCGGCCTTCGTGCCGGAGATCACGACCTGCCCCGGCGCGTTGTCGTTGGCAACGACGCACACGCCGCCGGTATCAGCGGCGCATTCCTTCGCCAGCTCTTCGGCCTGTTCGATCTCGGCGCCAAGCAGCGCGCTCATACCGCCCTCTCCGACCGGAACCGCCGACTGCATCGCCTGGCCGCGCGCCTTCAACAGACGCGCCGCGTCGGACAACGAAAACGCGCCGGCCGCACAAAGCGCGGTGTATTCGCCGAGCGAATGGCCGGCGACGAGCCGCGCATGTTTCGCCAGATCGAGTCCCGCTTCCTTCTGCATCGTGCGGATGATGGCCATCGAGGCCGCCATGATCGCGGGCTGCGCGTTCTCGGTGAGCACCAGATCGCTCTCGGGCCCTTCCCACATCAGCCTCGACAGTTTCTGGTTCAGCGCGTCGTCGATTTCCTGGAACACTTCGCGGGCCGGCGCGAACGCATCGGCCAGGGCCTTGCCCATGCCGACAGCCTGGCTGCCCTGTCCCGGAAAGATGAATGCCCGCGTCATGGGCGCGTGAAAGAGACCATGGGAACGGTCAAGTCAAGCGCCGCGCATTGAGCTTGGTGAAACGTTCGAGCGCCGCAGCGCGACCCTCGAAGGTCAGCGTGCGGCCGATGGCGATAACGAGAACCGACGAGCCGATCAGCGCCGCCGCCAGCACCGCCATGCCGGCGGAATAGCCGCCGGTGTGCTGCTTCAGCCAGCCCATGAGATAGGGGCCGAAGAATCCACCGGTGTTGCTGATCGAGTTGATCAGCGCGATGCCGCCCGCCGCCGCGGTGCCCCCGAGGAACGACGTCGGCAGGGTCCAGAACACCGACAGCGCGGCGTAAATTCCGGCTGCCGCAGCGGTCAGGGCCACGAGCACGGCGATGTTGGAGTGCAGCAACGCGGCCGCGATGAGCCCTGCCGCGCCGAGCAACGTCGCCGATGCGATGTGCCAGACGCGTTCGCCGCGCGCATCGCTGGAAATGCCCCACAGCACCATCGCGATCACGCTGACGATGTAGGGCACGGTGACGACGAAGCTGGTCTCGACAGTGGAAAAGCCCATCTCCTTGACGATCTGCGGCAGCCACAGATTGAGCCCATAGAGTCCGAGCACGATGCCGAAATCGGGGACCGCGAGCAGCCAGACGCGCGGATCGCGCAGCATCGACAGGAACGCGGTGTGGGTGCGCGGCGGCTCCTCCGCGAGCACGGCGGCGATCGCCGATTTTTCCGCATCGTCGAGCCAGCCCGCCTCTGCCGGCCGGTCGGGCAGCACGAACAGCACGGCAAAGCCGAGCAGCACCGACGGCAATCCTTCCAGCAGGAACAGCCATTGCCAGCCGCGCAGATGCAGCACGCCCTCGACGCCGAGGATGTAGCCCGACACCGGCGAGCCGATCACATTGGCGAGCGGAACCGCGGCAAGGAACAGCGCGACGAACCGCGCGCGCGTGGTCTGGGGAAACCAGTAGGTCAGATAAAGCACCATGCCGGGAAAGAATCCGGCCTCGGCGAGCCCCAGAAGAAATCGCATGACGTAGAAGCTGAGCGGGCCGTTTGCGAACGCCGTCAACATCGAGACGGCGCCCCAGGTGAGCATGATCCGGCAGATCCAGATTCGCGCGCCGACCTTCTCGAGAATCACATTCGACGGCACCTCGAACAGGAAATAGCCGAAGAAGAAGATGCCGGCGCCGAAGCCGTAGATCTCCGGCGTGAAACCCAGATCCTTGTTCATCGTCAGCGCCGCGAAGCCAACATTCACCCGGTCGAGGAAACTGACGACATATAGCAGTCCCATGAAGGGTATGAGCCGCCACGCCGCACGGCTGAGTGCGCGTCCTGCGATCTGGTCCATATGTCTTCGCCCCTTCGCCGACGACTATGAGCACGACGCTGCATTCCGCAATCGATCACAGCAAAAAAAGTGACACTCGCGTCATTCATCCTACGTTCATGCGTATACACCGAACATTCGCTGTGAGGGGCAGTCAACCTACGGTACGATTGTCGTTAACGACGCAGTCGTCGACGAGCTTTCCGAAGCACGAAAGAGGGATCATTCGATGAAGACATTTATCACGGCCGCGGTTCTCACCATCGGCTTGATGGGACTGAGTGCCACAGCGGCAGGCGCCGATCCCATGGGTGGGGGAATGGGCGGCGGAATGAGTGGCCATCACCATCATCATCGTCATTGCATCAGTTGGGGCTGGCATCATCACCACCACGATCGCTATTGCCGGCGCTGGGGCTGGTAACGGCTATTTCCACTTCTTGAGAGGAACCATTTGATGAAAACGTTGCTTGCATCCGTACTCGCACTTGGTCTGCTGGGGGCTTCGGCCGGCTCGGCAGACGCCATCGTCATCCATATCGGTGGCGGCGGTTATCATCACGGCTGGCACCATGGCGGTTGGCACCACGACGGCTGGCGCCACGAACGTTGGCGCCATCATGGTTGCCGCTACTGGGGCTGGCACAGCCATCACCGCCGCTATTGCCGCGGCTGGTGGTAAGCCGCTGACGGGCTAACGCCCGCCAGAAATCCAGAAATAGAGCGCGGGCGGCCTCCGTCCGCGCTCTTTTTTTGCCATGACCCGCCGGGGTTGCCCGCCACTGCCCGATCCCCTATAAGCCCGGCCTTCATAGCGACTGCGGTCGCCGGACCTGCCTTTTTGGCGGGCGTGCGCATGGTGCGTATTCCGGCCGATCCAAAGCGGTGACGGGTGTCCGCCCCGATCCGTTCCGCAAGTCAGGAAAGGACGGACATGGCTCTCTATGAGCATCTCCTGATCGCGCGCCAGGATATCAGCGCGCAGCAGGTCGACGCACTCGCAACCCACCTCAAGACCATCGTCGAAGGCGAAGGCGGCAAGGTCGAGAAGCAGGAATATTGGGGTCTGCGCGGGCTCGCCTATCGCATCAAGAAGAACCGCAAGGGCCACTTCGTGCTGCTCAACATCAATGCGCCGTCCAAGGCCGTTGTCGAGCTCGAGCGCCAGCTCAAGATCAACGAAGACGTGCTGCGCTACATGACCGTGAAGGTCGACCAGTTCGACGTCTCGTCGAGCAAGAACCGCCGCGATGATCGCGGCGACGCCAAGCCCGAAGGCGCCGAAACGCAGGAGGCCGCATAATGAGCTCCGCCGGACAAGGTGGCGGCCAGCGCCGCCCGTTCTTCCGCCGCAAGAAAACCTGCCCGTTCTCCGGAGCCAATGCGCCGAAGATCGACTACAAGGACGTGAAGCTGCTTCAGCGTTTCATTTCCGAGCGCGGCAAGATCGTGCCGAGCCGCATCACGGCGGTGTCGAACAAAAAGCAGCGTCTGCTCGCCAACGCCATCAAGCGGGCGCGCTACATGGCGCTTCTGCCCTACGTTCTGAGCTGAGCCGGAGACCGCCATGCAAGTGATTCTGCTCGAACGGGTCGAGAAGCTCGGCCAAATGGGCGACGAGGTTAAGGTGAAGGACGGCTTCGCCCGCAACTTCCTGCTGCCCAAGAAGAAGGCGCTGCGCGCCACCAAGGCCAACCGCGAATTTTTTGCCGGCCAGAAGCAGCAACTCGAAGCGCGCAACCTGGAACAGAAGAAAGAAGCCGAGGCCGTCGGCAAGAAGCTGGACGGCAAGACCTTCATGCTGGTCCGCCAGGCCGGCGACCGCGGCCAGCTTTACGGCTCGGTCAGCCCGCGCGACATCGCAGGCGCGATCAGCGAAGGCGGCGTCAGCGTCAACCGTACCCAGGTGCCGCTCGACCAGGCGATCAAGACGATCGGCCTCTTCAAGATCGGCGTCGTGCTGCATCCCGAAGTGCGCGTGTCCGTGACGATCAATGTCGCGCGCAGCGAGGACGAGGCCGAGCGCCAGGCCCGCGGCGAGGACGTGCTCGCCGAGCGCACCGCGGAGGAAGACCGGGCCGCCGAGGCCAAAGTCGCCGCCGAGGAACTGTTCGAGGAAGGCGCCGGTCCGAAGAAGGAAGAAGGCGAGGAGGCGGAAGCCGAATAGGCTTTCCTGCCCCAATTCAATCGGAATGGCCGGTTCGCAAGGACCGGCCATTTTTCGTTTGTTGCGCCATCGGCCGCGGAACACCGGGCCACCCTTAACCCCCTACGCAATTATTTCGGTCGAACGACGGGGCCGCTTCCGCTATAGTCCCGCCCGACCGGTCAAGGACCGCAGCCGTCCACCTGACGCCCAGCGTCGTGGACAGGCCACTTTCCAAAAACAAACTTTGGTTCAGGAAGGAGTGCGTCCATGTCCGTCATCGGCAACGTCGTGCGCGTCACGGTCCCCCAGATCAAGGGGCACAAGAACGCCAAGCCCGTCGTCTGTCTCACCTGCTATCACGCGCACACCGCGCGGCTTCTCGACGAGCATGTCGATCTCATGCTGGTGGGCGACAGCCTCGGCATGGTGATGCACGGCATGGAGAACACGCTCGGCGTCACGCTCGACATGATGATCGCCCATGGCAAGGCGGTGATGCGCGGCTCCAGGCACGCGCTCGTCGTCGTCGACATGCCGTTCGGCTCCTATGAAGAGAGCCCGCAGATCGCGTTCCGCAACGCCGCGCGCGTCATTCAGGAAACCGGCTGCACGGCGGTGAAGATGGAAGGCGGCGCCCGCCTCGCCGAGACGATCGCTTATCTCACCCAGCGCGGCATCCCGGTGATGGGCCATATCGGCCTCACGCCGCAGATGATCCAGATCTTCGGCGGCTTCAAGACGCAGGGCCGCACGCAAGCCGAATGGCCGGCGATCGAGGCCGACGCGAAAGCCGTCGCCGACGCCGGCGCCTTCGCCGTCGTTCTCGAAGGCATGGCCGAGCCGCTCGCCGCCAAGATCACGCGCGAGATCGCGATCCCGACCATCGGCATCGGCGCGTCCGCCGAGTGCGACGGTCAGATCCTGGTGATGGAGGACATGCTGGGCCTCAATCCCAATCCGCCCAAATTCGTCCGCCGCTATGCCAATCTCGGGCCCGATATCGAGGCGGCCGTGCAGGCCTATGCCGCCGACGTCAGGAGCCGCCACTTCCCCGGCAAGGAAAATGTCTACACCATGAAGAAGGTCGGATAGGCGGTAGGCGACGATGCCGGAGCGGCAAACTGGAGAGGGTCAGGCCGATCTTCTCACGCTCGCGGCGCTCGGCGTGCTGGCGTTTGTCGCCGAGACACTGCTCCACGAAGCCGGCGGTCATGGATCGCTGTGTCTAGTGACCGGCGGCAAGATCGTCGAGCTCGCGCCTTTGTCCATGCAGTGCAGCGTCGTGACGCCGCAAATGGTGGCGGCGGGTCCGGCAATGAACCTACTTGTCGGTCTCGCCTGTTTGATCGGGCTGCGGATGCGCAGCGCCGGCACGCTCGCCATGTTTCTGTGGCTCAGCCTCGTCTTCAACTGGATGGTCGCGGAGGGATATTTGCTGATCGGAGCGCTGACGGGCTTCGGCGACTGGGCGGTGCTGTTCTCCGGCGTCCATCCCGCACTTCTGTGGCGCGTTCCGGCGGCGGCGATCGCCCTCGCCGCCTATATGGGCACGATCGCGCTTGCCGGACGCACGCTGACCCGCCTCACGGGAATTGAAGGGCCGAGCCGCGCCCTGCTTGCCCGCCTCGTCCTTGTCCCGACCGGCGCCGCGGCGCTGGTGGCGATCGGCGCCGCGCTGGCCGGCGGCGGTCAGCCGCTGCGGCTGGCGCTCGCCATCGGCAGCACGCTGTTCGTGGGGCTTACGCTGATGGGCCTGGCCGGAACGAGCACCGCGGCCATCGGCGCTTGCGGTCTGCGCGTGCCGTTCCGCGCGGCGCTCGTCGGCTTGGCGGTTGTGGTGGCCGGCGGCTTCATCGTTCTGGTCGGGCCCGGCGCCAACCTTTCGGCGTTATGACGGCCGCAGGATCATTCGGTAAACGACGTCCCAGGCACGTTGCTTTGGCCGCCCTCACAGGCTAGTTATCGCGGCCGGTCAAGGGCTTCCAAGGCGCCAGGCGGCGCGGAAGCCGGCTTCCGAAAGGGATAAAGAGTGAGCGACATCTTCCGCGAGGTCGAGGAGGAAGTCCGCCGCGAACGCTTCGAGAAGCTCTGGAAGCAGTATGGCGACTACCTCATCGCGGGCGCGGCCCTGATCATCATCGCCATAGCCGGATTCGAGCTGTGGCAACGCTACGAGGCCAATCAGCGGCTGAAGGCATCGGAGACGTTGATGGCCGCCGAACAGCTGGCCGACAGCGGCAACTTCGCCCAGGCGACGCCGGCCTTCGCCACCGTCGCCAAGAGCGGACCGAGCGGCTATGCCGAGATGGCAAGGCTGGCGCAGGCCGCCGCTCTGCTCTCCGCCGGACAGCGCATCGAGGCGGTGCAGATCTACAAGTCGATCGCCGCCGACGATCATGGCGTGATCGGCAGCGTCGCCCTCGTCCGCGCCGGCTGGGCGCTCGCCGACAGCGCGCCGCGCGGCGACATCGAGACGCTTCTCGCGCCGCTCACCGATCCGACCAGCGCCTGGCGCTTCGCGGCGCGCGAGATTCTCGCCTATGCC
Organism: uncultured Alphaproteobacteria bacterium; assembly: GCA_963741735.1. Taxonomy (GTDB): domain Bacteria; phylum Pseudomonadota; class Alphaproteobacteria; order Micropepsales; family Micropepsaceae; genus Rhizomicrobium. Next base: position 454,493 of record CAVUJB010000003.1, on the reverse strand, counting down.
GACTTCCACGCCGGCGACGTGCCGAAGGCGCAGCACGACTTCCAGTCGCTCGCCGACGATCCGAATGCGCCGCCGCAGATGCGCCGCCGCGTCGCCGCCATGGCAGCGTTCCTCAAGGGCGGCGGGATGACGAATTTCGGCACCGTTCCGCCGCCGGCACCCGCGGCGCCGCCACCGCCAACCGCACCAGCGCCAAAATGAACGCACGCAAGGTCAAAGCCATCGCCGTCATCCTGGCGGCCGCGTTCCTTACCGCGAGCTGTGCCGACAATCCGATCATCGATACGGTGAGCGGCTGGTTCGCCGGCAGCGGCAAGAAGTCGAAGCTGCGCGGCGAGCGCATCTCCGTGATGTCGATCGACGAGACGCTGCGCATCGACGATTCGCTCAAGACCGTGCCGGTCCAGCTGCCGCCGCCCTATCTCAACAAGGAATGGCCCGAGCCCGGCGGCTACGCCTCCAACGCCATGTATCACCTGGAGGCGCCCGGCCCGTTGCAGCAGGTCTGGGAGCAGGACGCCGGCAAGCCGTCCGACACCGATTCACGCCTGACGGCGGAGCCCGTCGTGGCCGACGGGCGCATCTTCGTCCTCGACTCCGAGGCCCATGTGTACGCCTTCAACGCGGCAACCGGATCGCCGCTGTGGGACGCGAGCATCGCGCCCAGGGGCAAGGACGACAGCTATATCTTCGGCCTGTTCGGTTCGGACAACGACACCGATCCGACCAAGGGCTTCGGCGGCGGCGTCGCCACCGACGACGGCAAGGTGTTCGCGACCAGCGGCTTCGGCGAAGTCGTCGCCATGGATGCGCGCAACGGCCGGGTCTTGTGGAAGCAGGATCTGGGCGTGCCGATCGTCAATGCGCCGACCGCGAATGGCGGACGCGTCTTCGTCTCGACGCAGGACAATCATTTCTTCGCGCTTGCGCAGGCCGACGGCCGCAAGCTGTGGGATCACCAGGGCATCTCCGAATCGGCGGGCATCCTGGAAGGCACCAGCGCGGCGGTCGCCGGCGAATATGTCATGGCGCCCTACTCTTCGGGCGAAATCTATGCGCTGCGCGTTCAGAACGGACGGCCGGCGTGGAACGACATGCTGACCCATTCGGGTGTCGCCACCGCGCTCTCCGAACTCGACGACATCGCGGGCCGGCCGGTGGTCGACCGCGACATCGTCTTCGCCATCAGCCATTCGGGAATCATGGCGGCGATCAGCCTCAACACCGGCGACCGGCTGTGGTCGCGCGACATCGGCGGCATCCAGACGCCGTGGGCGGCGGGCGACTATGTCTTCGTGCTGACCAGCGACCAGCAGCTCGTCTGCCTCACCCGCAAGGAAGGCAAGGTGAAGTGGATCCATGTGCTGCAGCGCTGGAAGGATCCCGACGCCAAGACCGGTGCGATCGACTGGTCGGGTCCGGTACTGGTGTCCGACCGTCTGGTGGTGGTTTCGTCCAATGGCCTTGCCGCGGCCATCTCGCCCTATACCGGCGAGCTGCTCGGCAAGATGGAGATTCCCGCCGGCACCCACATCGCGCCCATCGTCGCCAACGGCATGCTCTATCTCTACACCAGCGACGCACAGCTGGTGGCGCTGCGCTGAACACGCGTCATGGCGCGCGTCCGCGGGCCGTGACAATGTGAGTGCCATGCCTTTCACCGTCGCCATCGTCGGCCGGCCCAATGTCGGGAAGTCCACGCTCTTCAACAAGCTGGTGGGCAGGAAGCTCGCGCTGGTGCACGACACGCCCGGCGTGACGCGCGACCGGCGCGAGGCCGAGGCTTCGCTCGGCCGCCTCGCCTTCCGCGTCATCGACACGGCGGGCTTCGAGGCCGATACGCCCGAAAGCCTCGCCGGGCGGATGACGGCGCAAACGAAAGCGGCCATCGCCGACGCCGATCTCTGCCTCTTCCTCATCGATGCCCGCAGCGGCTTGACCGAAGGCGACCGGATCATCGCGCAATCGCTGCGCAAGTCGGGCAAGCCGGTGATCCTGGCCGCCAACAAGTGCGAAAGCCGCGCCGGCGACGCGGGCTTCAACGAAGCCTATGCGCTCGGCCTCGGCGAGCCGGTCGCGATCTCCGCCGAGCACAATCTGGGCTTCGGCGATCTGGAGGAGGCGCTCGGCGAGCACATCGCGCCGGTGACATATGACGACGAGGACGAAGACGAAACTTTGATCGCATCGGACGGCGAGGAGGAGATCGAAGACCGTCCGATCCGCCTCGCCATCGTCGGACGGCCCAATGTCGGCAAGTCGAGCCTGTTCAACCGTCTGCTCGGCGAGGAACGCACCCTGACCGGGCCCGAGGCCGGCATCACGCGCGACGCCATCGCCGCGCCGTGGACGGCGGACGGACGCGAATTCCTGCTCTACGACACCGCGGGCCTGCGCAAGAAGGCGCGCGCCGCGGGCCACACGCTGGAAGAAATGTCGGTCGCCAGCACGCTGGACGCGATCCGCTTCGCCGATTGCGTGCTCGTGATGCTCGACGCGACGCAGGCCTTCGAGAAGCAGGACCTGACCATCGCCGATCTGATCGCGCGCGAAGGCCGTGCCGTGCTGTTCGTCGCCAACAAATGGGATCTGGTGGAAAACCGCGCCGGCGCGGTGGGCGATCTGCGCGAGAGGCTCGACAAGTCCCTGCCGCAGTTGACTGGCGCGCCGATGATCGGCATCTCGGCGCTCACCGGCGAAGGCATCGCGCGCATCGTGCCCGCGATCCTGGCCGCGGACGCGGCGTGGAACAAGCGGATCGGCACCGCCGCGCTCAACCGCTTCCTCGAGGAAGCGCTCGCGCGCCACGCGCCGCCCGCGGTCAGCGGCCGCCGCATCCGCGTGCGCTACATGACCCAGGTGAAGGCGCGGCCGCCGACCTTCGCACTGTTCGGCAACCAGCTGAAGGCGCTGCCGGAAGCCTATGTCCGCTATCTGACGAACGGATTGCGCGAGACCTTCGACCTCAAAGGCACGCCGATCCGCTTTTTGATGCGCGGCGGCAAGAACCCGTACGCAAGCGAATAGGCCCGCTCGGCTAGAAGAATATTCGCACGCGGAGGCGCGGAGTTCGCGGAGAACGAGTCTGAACTCCGCGTTCTCCGCGGCTCCGCGTGAAGCCTTCTGCGCACGGACGGGCCCGTCATGGTGAGAGCTGGGCTATTGCGTATATGCTTGCTTCAAAATCGCCAACAAGGGGATAGACATGGCTAATCCAGAGGTTTTGTCGACACGCATTGATAGCGGCGTCGCCGTCGTCACGCTCGGCAGCGCCAAGCGCATCTTCTTCGATCCGGAGATGAGCGACGCGCTGCACGAAGCGCTCGTGAAGCTCGCGGCCGACGACAAGGTGCGCGTCATCGTGGTGACCGGCGGCGCGCCGGGCTATTTCGTGCGGCACTATTCCGTCGCGGCGCTGGTCGAACTCGGCGAGCGGCTGAAGGGCCAGGACTGGCCGGAGAACGCGCCGTACCAGGCAGGCACCTTCGACCAGGCGATGACTTTGGTCGAGACGATGGAGAAGCCGGTGATCGCGGCGATCTCGGGCTCGGCGATGGGCGGCGGCTTCGAGTTCTGCCTTTCCTGCGACATCCGCATCGCGCAAGACGGCGACTTCCAGATCGGCCTGCCGGAGATTAATGTCGGCATCCTGCCAGGCGGCGGCGGCACGCAGCGGCTGCCGCGCACCATCGGCACCGCGAACGCGCTGATGCACATATTGATGGGCGTGACGCTCAATCCGGCGGAAGCCGCGCAGAAGGGCTTCGTGCAGGAATGCGTGCAGGGCAAGGCGCTCGACCGCGCGATGGAAATCGCGCGCCGCATCGCGACCCACACGCCGGAAAGCGTGCGCTACATCAAGCGGCTGGTGCGCGGCGCGGTGTCGACGCCGCTGGCCGAGGGGCTCGCGCTCGAGCGCAACCTGTTCATGAAGCTGTGCATCGGCGAACCGGCGCTCGAACGCATGCGCGCCTATGAGGCGCAGCGCATCACCGAGCCGTCGAAGACGCTGGAGTAATCTTAGTGTGATCCGGGCGCCGGGCCGGTCGTGTCCACCCAGTCCCATTTGACCGCGTCGATCATCCGGCCGTTCTTCATCGGAATATCGGCGCCGGGAAAGACCTGGGTGCCGACCGGACCGGGAATGCCGGGAAAGCCCTGGAGCTCGACGAGCGAATAGCTGAGCTTGTCCGGTGTTTCCTTCGCCGGCCGCCCCAGCGCCGCAACGATCTCAGCCCGCGTCGCGCCGACCTTCAGCGTCCACGCCTTGGATATGAAGGCGTCATAGGTCAAAGCGGCAGCGGACACGGCGCCTCCGGACGCGAGCAGGACGCAGAGCGTCAGCAATGAGAAGCAAAATCGTATGGCGCGCATGACGCCAGACTAGGCGTGTGCCAATGCCTCCGCCAGCATCGCTCACGCAGCCTTGAACGTCACCAATTCGCCGTTTTTCATGTTCTGCGGTGACAGCATTTCGACGATGAGCGGCGCGACGGCGGCGGGTTTCGGCAGGCTCTCCGGGTCCTCGCCGGGCATCGCCTTGGCGCGCATCGCGGTGCGCATCGCGCCCGGATTGAGCAGGTTCACCTTCACGCTCGTCGTTGCGCATTCGGCGGCGTAGGTCAGCGCCAGCGATTCCAGCGCCGCCTTCGCCATGGCGTAGCCGCCCCAGAACGGCGTGTGCTTGCGCGCCGCGCCCGAAGAGAGAAACAGCACGCGGCCGGCATCCGACGCGCGCAGCAACGGATCGAACGAGCGGATCATGCGCCAATTGGCGGTGACGTTCACCTCGATCAGCTCCTGGAAGACCTTGGGCTGGAGATGGGAGAGTGGCGTCAGCACGCCGAGCGTGCCGGCATTGGCGAGAAAGGCATCGAGCTTGCCCCAGCGCTCGAAGATCGAGCGGCCGAGCCGGTCGAGCGCGTCGAAGTCGCGCAGATTTAGCGGCACCAGCGTCGCCGAGCCGCCCTCCTTCTTGATCGCGTCGTCGAGCTCTTCAAGCCCGCCGGTGGTGCGTGCGACGGCGATGATGTGCGCCCCGGCCTTGGCGAGTGCCAGCGCCGCGAAATAGCCGATGCCGCGCGACGCGCCGGTGACGAGCGCGATCCTGTTTTTCAGAGGTTGCGTCATGCCACGTCGGCGAGGAGGGAAAGCTGTCCGTCCTTGCGGCCACCGGAAATGTCGGTCAGCTCGATCGGATAGTCGCCGGAGAAGCAGGCGTCGCAGAATTGCGGCGACGCGGCGTCGCGCTTTCCCACGCCCATCGCGCGGTAGAGCCCGTCCATCGTGATGAAGGCGAGGCTGTCGGCGCCGATCAGCCGGCGCATCCCCTCGACATCCATCTTGTGGGCCAGAAGATCGTCGGTGTTCGGCGTGTCGACGCCGTAGAAGCAGGAATGCGCCGTCGGCGGGCTGGCGACGCGGAAATGGACCTCGGTCGCGCCGGCATCGCGCACCATCTGCACGATCTTCTTGGAGGTGGTGCCGCGCACGATGGAATCGTCGACCAGCACGACGCGCTTGCCCTTGAGCGTGGCGCGGTTGGGATTGTGTTTCTTGCGCACGCCGAAATTGCGGATGCCATCGGTCGGCTCGATGAAGGTACGCCCGACATAATGATTGCGGATGATGCCGAGTTCGAAGGGCAGCTTGGCCTCGTTGGCGAAACCGATCGCCGCAGGAATCGAGGAATCCGGCACCGGGATCACCATGTCGGCGACGGCCGGCGCCTCGCGCGCCAGCTCCACGCCGGTGAGCTTGCGCTGTTCGTAGACGTTGCGGCCTTCGACCACGGAGTCGGGGCGCGAGAAATAGATGTACTCGAAGACACAGAAACGATTGGGCTGCTTGGCGAACGGGTGATAGCTCTCAAGGCCGTCCTTGGTGATGACGACCATCTCGCCGGCCTCGACGTCGCGGACATATTCCGCGCCGATGATGTCGAGCGCGCAGGTTTCCGAGGCGAGGAAATAGGCACCGTCGAGCCGGCCGAGCACCAGCGGGCGCACGCCCCACGGATCGCGCACGCCGATCAGCTTCTTGGAGGTCAGCGCGACCAGCGAATAGGCGCCTTCGACCTGTTTGAGCGCGTCGATCAGCTTGTCGACGATGGGCTTGTAGGGGCTGCGCGCCGCCAGATGGATGATCACTTCGGTGTCGGAGGTCGACTGGAAGATCCGTCCCTCGCGCACAAGCTCCGAACGCAAGGTGCGCGCATTGGTGAGATTGCCGTTGTGGGCGAGCGCGATGCCGCCACCCGAAAGATCGGCGAACATCGGCTGGATATTGCGCGGCGCCGAGCCGCCGGCGGTCGAATAGCGATTGTGCCCGATCGCATAGGCGCCCTTGAGATTGGAAACGCGGGCGCTGTTCTTGCCGCCGAAGATGTCGCCGACGAGGCCCGGATGCCGCTCCGCGGTGAAGTGGCCTTCGTCATAGGTGACGATGCCTGCGGCTTCCTGGCCGCGGTGCTGCAAGGCATGCAGACCGAGAACCGTGAGGGCGGCCGAATCTGCGTGCCCGAACACGCCGAACACGCCGCACTCCTCATGGAGCGCATCCTCTTGGAAGTCCTCGTCTTTTGGAAGGCCGATCATGGCTTGCCGCTGCCGCTATTGCCTGTCGCCTGGAAAAGTCTGTCTAGCGCGCGGCGGTCGCCAACGCCATAGCCCTTTTTGCGGTGTTTTGGCGGCTTGGTTTTTTCCGGGTGAACGGCGGCGGCCGGTTTGTCCGGTTTGGGCAGCAGATCCTCGATGCTCTTGGGCCTCAGGGCCGGCGGCGGTTCCTCGCGACGCTCATGCTCGGGCACCAGCGACAGCAGAACTTCGCTCGCGCTCTGGATCATGGGCAGCGTGCTGGCTCTCAGCAGCCAGCGCGGCTGGCTCTCAATCGGCACGAAAGCGGTGAAGATGATGTAGGCGATGCCAAGAATAGCGAGTCCGCGCACCACGCCGAACGTCGCGCCCAGCACGCGGTCGAGCGGACCGACCGGCGAGCGCCTGACGCCTTCGGCGAAGCGATGGCTTGCAAAGGACAAAGGAATGAACACGACGATGAACACGGCGCCATAGCCGACCACGGTCGCGATCCACTGGGTCGCGATCAGCGAATGCGCCATCTCGCCGACCCAGTGCCCCAGATAGAGCGAGGCCAGCGCCGCCGCGGCCCAGGCGATGATCGACAGCGTCTCGGAGACGAAGCCGCGCCATGTCGCGTACGCCGCCGAACCGAGAATGACCAGGACGACGCCAAGATCGACGAGCGAGAACGCCAGACTCATGATTCGAGTTTACCACGGCGCGGCTGCTGCGCCCCCACCAGGCTCACCAGCTCCGCCACGTCGCGCACCGGTTGCAGATCGAGGCCGCTGCCTTCGAATTTCATGCCCGCCGGCACGATGGCGCGCGCGAAGCCGAGCTTTGCCGCCTCCTTGAGGCGCAATTCGGCCTGCGGCGCGGGACGCACGTCGCCGGAAAGGCTGATTTCGCCGAAGAACACGGTTTCCTTCGGCAGCGGCCGGCCCGCAAATGAGGAGATGAGGGCCGCCGCCGCGGCCAGATCGGCCGCGGGTTCGGTGACTTTCAACCCGCCGGCCACATTGAGGTAGACGTCGGACGCGCTGACGCCGAGACCGCCGCGCGCATCGAGCACGGCGAGAATCATGGCGAGACGGCCGGTGTCCCAGCCGACCACCGCGCGGCGCGGGCTGCCGTAGCCGGCGGCGGCGACGAGCGCCTGGATCTCGACCAGCAGGGGGCGCGTGCCTTCGAGGCCGGCGAACACCGCCGTGCCGGGCGAAGTCGAATTGCGGTCGCCGAGAAACAGGGCCGAGGGATTGGCGACTTCGGCGAGACCCTTGCCGGTCATCTCGAACACGCCGATTTCGTCGGTCGGGCCGAAGCGGTTCTTGACGGCGCGCAGGACGCGGAAATGATGGCCGCGCTCGCCTTCGAAATAGAGCACGGCGTCGACCAGATGCTCGACCGCCTTGGGTCCGGCAATCTGGCCGTCCTTGGTAACGTGGCCGACGAGCAGCACGGCGGCGCCGCTTGCCTTGGCATAGCGCACCAGATCGAAGGAGGCGGTGCGCACCTGCGCGATGGTGCCGGGCGCGGCTTCGAGCGAGGAAGTCCAGATCGTCTGGATGGAATCGATGGCGACGATGTCGGGCCGCTTGCCGCTTTCGAGCGTCGCCAGGATGTCCTCGATGTTGGTCGCCGCACCGAGCGCGACCGGCACGTCGGCCACGTCCATCCGCGCCGCGCGCAGGCGAACCTGCGCCATCGCTTCTTCGCCGGAGATGTAGACGGCGCTGCCGCCGCGCGCCGCGAAGGAGGCCAGCGCCTGGAGGATGAGCGTGGACTTGCCGACGCCAGGATCGCCGCCGATCAGCAGCGCCGAGCCGGGCACGATGCCGCCGCCGGTGACGCGATCGAACTCCGCGATGCCGGTGACGCGGCGCGGCGGCGCCTGGTCTTCGGTCTTGAGGTCCTCGAGCGCGAATTTGCGGCCCCTGACGCGCTTGGCGGCGCCGGCGCCGATGGGTGCGGGCGCGCCCTCCTCGGTGATGGTGTTCCACCCGCCGCAGGACTCGCACTTGCCCGCCCATTTGGAGCTGACCGCGCCGCAGGACTGGCAGACGAAGGAAGGGGAGGAACGGGCCATGATTCGACTATAGCAGGGGCGTCAAGCGAGCAGCCTAGGAGGGGCGGAAATTGCTTTTGATTTCCCAAAAGTCCGCGAATTGCTCATTTTGAGCGTCCGCGACAATTTCGGGATAGGCACCTTCGCGCTGGGCAAGCCTGACGAGAACCTTCCAGCTATCACTCTCGGGATACGCATCGCATCGAATAAGCGCGCCGCCGGGAGCGGTGAACGTGTGAAAGAACCAGCCGTTCATTGCCGCGGCGAGTTCACCCACGCCATGCAAGACGAGTTGCTGTGTCTCATCCAGATGATCGGCACATTCCTGAAACGCGAGAAAGGACCAACGTGTGACGAGCGGTTTGCTCATCTACGACCTACGCCTTCGCTTCCATCTTGATCGGGCCTTCGGCGCGGCCGGCTGCTTCAATGCGCTTGCTCAGAAGCTTCACCTTCTGGCCACCGGTCAATTCGTTCGACTGCGCGACGAGATTGGCTTCCTTCACCAGCCGCGCCTGAAACACGTCGCTCGCGGCCAATTTGCCGTGCTGATGCAGCCAGGAGGAAACTTCGGTCCAGTCCCAAAGCGGGCCATCCGACATAATTCGCGCGACGGGTGGCGGGAAGCCGTGCCCGCGTTCGCCCTTGCCGTAGAGCGATATCGCGGCGCGCGAAAGACCGGCCCGCTCCGCGATGTCCGACAGGCTCACCAGATAGTCCGGCTCGACCCGCTCGACTTTGGCGCCGGCCCGCTGCACGTCGGAGAATGCGGACGTCAGCGCCTTGGCGAAGGTCACTGCCTCGCGCGCGAATTCCAGGACAATGGCGCCCTTCTGGAACGAGATCGTCGCGTCATCGCACCCCGCATTGTAGAAGCGGTCTTCGAAATCGTCGGCCCGCGGGTCCGGGCCAGAAGCGACAATCGTGAATTCATATGTCTTCATCGTCTGTCACCGCGGGCATGCGTGCAGCGCTCGACCGCGCGCCGAACGGCGTTGGCGTGGTTCTGCGGGTTCTTCGGCGTCGACCACACCGACAACTGGCATCCGTCGCGATCGCTCTTGGGACATAGCAGCCTGCCCCAACAGTGGCCGTGTCCCTTTCGCCAACGCCAGGCACGCGATTCGGCGTAAGCCACCGCGGCCTCGATCTCCTTGTTGGGATGCCGAGACCGCGTCACGATTTATATAGGCAGAGTGTAAACAAATGTCAACACATCAGCCCCGCACTTCCATCTTGATCGGGCCTTCGGCGCGGCCGTGAATGAACTGGTCGACGAAGGCATTGCCGCTCGTGTCGATCTCCTTGGTCGGGCCGTGCCAGACGATCTTGCCCTTGTAGAGCATGGCAATGTTGTCGGCGATCTTGCGGGCGCTGACCATGTCGTGGGTGATCGACGAGCGTCGTGGCGCCGACATCCTTCACCGTGTCGACGATGAGATTGTTGATCACGTCGGCCATGATCGGATCGAGGCCGGTGGTCGGCTCGTCGAAGAAGATGATCTCCGGATCGGCGGCGATGGCGCGCGCCAGACCGACGCGCTTCTGCATGCCGCCGGAAAGCTCGGAAGGCGAAAGATTGGCGACTTCGGCGCCGAGGCCGACCTTGGCGAGCTTCTCGATCGCGATCTCGCGCGCCGGCTTGCGCGCCATGCCGCGGCCCTGGATCAGGCCGAACGCGACATTCTCCCAGACCGTCAGGCTGTCGAACAGCGCCGCGCCCTGGAACAGCATGCCGAACTGGCGCAGCACGCGGTCGCGCGCCCGGCCGTTCATGCGCGTCACTTCCTCACCGTCGACGAAGATCTGTCCTTCGTCGGGCTTGAGGATGCCGAGGACGCATTTGATGGTCACAGACTTGCCGGTGCCCGAGCCGCCGATGACGACCAGCGAGGTGCCTGGCGGAATCACCAGGTCGATGCCGTCGAGCACCACCTTCGGCCCGAACCGCTTCTTGACGCCGCGCAGCTCGATCTTGGGAGTCATCGCGCTCATTTGTTGAACAGGATCGAGGTGAGGAAGTAGTTCGCGGCGAGGATCAGGATCGAGGAGGACACCACCGCATTGGTCGTCGCCGCGCCGACGCCCTGCGCTCCGCCCTTGGAATTGAATCCGTGATAGCAGCCCATAGCGCGATGATGAAGCCGAACACCGCCGCCTTGATCAGGCCCGAGGTCACGTCCTGGTGCGTCATGAAATCGACGGTGTTCTTGAGATAAACGCCGCCCGAGAAGCCGAGGCTCTCGGTCGACACGACATAGCCGCCGAACACGCCGATCGAGTCGGCGATGGCGACGAGCACCGGCAAGGACAGCACCGCCGCGATCAGGCGCGGCACGACGAGGTACTTGATCGGATTGGTGGCGAGCGTGGTCAGCGCGTCGATCTGTTCGGTGACGCGCATGGTACCGATCTCTGCGGCGATGGCGGCGGCGACGCGGCCCGCCACCATCAGGCCCGCGATCACCGGCCCCAGCTCGCGCGTGATGCCCAGCACCACGATCTGCGGCACGATGGCTTCGGCGCCGTAGCGGTTGCCGCCGAGATAGATCTGAAGTGCGAGCGCGCCGCCGGTGAAGAAGGCGGTGAGACCCACCACCGGCAGCGAGAAATAGCCGATCCGCATGATCTGCAGCACGATGTGGTACCAGTAGATCGGCGGGCGAAAGCAGCTCGCGATGGCGGACGCCAGGAACATGCTGAGGCGGCCGATCTGGGCAAGCAACGCCAGCGCGGCGCGGCCGATATGGGCAAGGATGTTCATTGGGCCTCGTAGCGCCTCGGCACGCGCGGCGTCAGCGAGGAGATGATTTCGTAAGCGGCGGTGTCGGCGTCGCGCGCCACCTCTTCGAGCGAGATCGTGTCGCCGAAAAATTCGGCTTCGGCTTCGGTCGAAAGGCTCGATGGCGTTAGATCGGTGACGTCGAGCGTGACGAGGTCCATCGATACCCGGCCGCAGATCGGTGCGCGGCTTCCCGCGATCGCCGCATGGCCGCGATTGCCGATTGCACGCATCAAACCGTCCGCATATCCCAGGGCCACGGTGGCGACGACCGTGGGCCGCTTCGCCTTGAAGGTGGCTCCGTATCCAACGCTCTCGCCCCTGTCAATTCTGCGAAGCTGCAGCACGCGTCCGCTCAAGACCGCGGCCACCGAGAACGGATTCTGCGGCGCGTGCTGCACATTGCCGCCGAACAAACCGATGCCGGGACGCACCAGATCGAAGGCGTAATCCTTGCCGAGCAGCACGCCGCCGGTCGAAGCCAGACTCGCCGGCGTCGGCGGCAGCATCGCGAGCGCCGTCCTGAAACGATCGAGCTGGATGCGGTTCATCTTGGCTTGCGGCTCGTCGGCGCAGGCGAGATGACTCATCAGCAGCACGGGCCGGATACCGCCGACGCGCTTCTTCCATTGCGAAGCGAGCAGCGACAATTCCTCGCCCGGAAGACCCAGGCGGTTCATCCCGGTGTCGACATGGATGGCGGCCTCGAGTTCGGTCCTGGTTTCCTGCGCCGCCGCCGCCCAGCCCGCGATCTCGGCGAGCGAATTCAGCACCGGCGTCAGGCGATGGCTGATCAGCGCGGGCACGGTGTCCGGCGCGGCACCATCGAGCACGAAGATGCGCACCGCGCTCAAGGCCGCGCGCAGCGTGATGCCTTCCTCCACACGCGCCACGAAGAAGGTGTCGCAACCGGCGGCGGCGAGCGCGCGCGTCACCGGCAGAAGGCCCAGGCCATAGGCGTCGGCCTTGACCACGCCGGACACGGCCGCCGGGCCGGCCAGCCGCTGGCACTGGCGATAATTGGCCGCGACCGCGCCCAACCGCACGGTCAAGCGCGCCGCTTCGAATTCCGGATGGCTCATGGCGGGGACAATGCCGATGGGAACCTGCCGCGTCAAAGCCTGTGGCGGCATATCGCAGAAGACCCTCAGAAGGGCGACGGCTGCCCGCCGAGCGGGTCGCCATGAATGACTTTGCCCAGGCAAGGGACATTGGTCAGCAATGGGCAAGGCGGCGCGGTCTGCTGCTCGTGCCGCATCACCTCGGCGGCGGTCGGCGGCGGCGGCTCGGCGGGCTTGGGCGGCAGCGCTTCCAGCCCGATCGAACCGTCGGCGCGCTGAACGAAGTGCCAGGGATGGCGAAGGCACTGCTCGCGGATCGCCGGCGGCAGATTTTCGTAGATCGAAGCGCCGCAGGCGAGCGAGCGGCCGATACCGAGAAGCCCCTCGCTCGGCGGCGGCGCGAGCGGACGAGTCCTGATCGGCGGAAGCGTGATCGGCGCGGTCAACTCCGGAACGACTTCCTCGGGCATCGGCGCCGGAGCCTGTGCGGGCCTGGGCGGGGCCTTGGGATGCGGCAGCAACAGCCAGAGGATCGGCTCCGGCACCGTCGCCTTGATGCGCTCGATCGGCGGGATGCGGCCGCTATAGATGAAGACCGACAGCGCCAGAATGTGAAGGAGGAGGACAGCGAACCCGGCGATCGCGCGGCGGATATTGCGCCGGCGCTCGTCGACGGACTGGGCCGAAGCGCGCTGCGTCAGAAACTCCGAAAGTCCCGCAGGTTCGGCCGTACTGTCCGTCACAAGAATTCCTGCTCAGCCCGGTTCGGCGCGCGCGATCTTGCGCTAACCCGTCTGAAGTTCGTCTATAGCGAGGCGGTCGCGCGACCGCCTTAGCCTATCAGAGTTCCAGAGCGCCAGAGCCTCATCGAAGCGCTTCTCCCAGCCCGCCCGGCCGCTGTGCGCATCCCGGCCGAGCGGCGTGCCGTCTTGCGAATCCTTCATCATCGCAGCGCGGGCCGCTTCCGGCGCGATGTTGCGGCCGAGGAAAAGACCCAGCGCCTGTGTCACCTTTAGCGGATCACGTTCCAGTTCCTCGTAACGCAGCAGCTGGCAAGAGCCGTTGCGCTTCAAATAGGAATAGCAGGTGATCGCGCGCAAGTATTTGGCGACCGATTTTCGCGCGCCGTTGCCGAACGTCCTGGCGTTGGACCTGGCCCAGGCGGCGAAACCGCGCGTGAGAAAAATCGTGCGCGGCTCATCGGCCTGGAGAAGGAGCTGCGGCGCGCGGCAGGACTCGGCGCGCAGCTTGACCACCGGCGCATCGCCCAGCGCCGCGGCGAGATCGCTTCCCATGTTGGCGACCGCGGCGCGCATCTGTTCGCGCCACGGATTGAACGGACCCGACGCCCACGCCGATGTCAGCTGCGTGTGGAAGTCGGGCTCGGAGACATTGGCGATGCCGGCGGCAAACAGGATGCGACTCAGCAAGGTCGAACCGCAGCGTCCCGGCGAGAACAGGAAGATCGGCGCGCGCGGCGCCTTGGCAACGATCGCACCAGCCTCCCAGGGAACCGAAACGACGTCGCGCGCGTCGCGGCGCAGATGCAGATAGTAGAATGGCGCAGCGCTCGCCTCACGCGTGCTGACACCGCTGACATAGAGAGAGCGGCGTCGCGCGATGTCCAGACAATAGGGGAGCAATGCGCCCAACCGTGCGCGATCGAACGCCTCCGGCGCACCGAGGCGAAAATCGCCGGGGGTCGAAATGCTGATTCGTTCGGTGCGGCGAGCTTGCAGCACGCGACTGGCGATGATTTGCCGGTCAGACGCCATCGATCCGTTTGCGCCGGTATGCGCCGATGTCGCGCTTGCGAAGTTCGTGATCCATCGCGGCATCCACTGACACGACCTTCGAATGCAAAAGGGGCACCAGCAAACCAATGTTTCCAGTGCCGCCTTTTGATCGGCGGCGCTGGACATGTTGGCTGCGAGGACGCACCAGCGAAAGACTGCGCCTCAAAGAAAAGCCAGCACACGACTTTTCTGTCTCAATTTGTCGCAATGGACTCGAAACGCAAACATTGACGCAACCAATCCGACGGGAAGAGGCAACATTTCCGTTTGATGCGCGTTGGATTTGCGTGTCGAGGGGCCCTGGTATGCAGGCGTTTCTGATCAATCTGACGCGGCGCGCAGACCGGCTGCGCCGCATGACCGCGCAACTGTCCGGCCTCAACCTGCCCTTTCAGATCGTCACCGCCATCGACGCCAAGAATATGCCCGATGCCGTGGCGGACCGGAATTTCGCCGGCGACGGTCCGCTCGGCCCGCTGCCCAAGGGCGACAAGTGCTGCACGCTGAGCCATATGCGCGCCTGGAGCATGTTTTTGTCCACCGGCGAGAGCCATTGCGTGATCCTGGAGGACGACGTCGCGCTCGATCGAGACGGCGTATCCCTGCTGCGCTCGGCCGACTGGCTGCCCGCCACGGTCGGTCTTCTGAAGATCGAGCATTTCGGGCCAAGCAGCCAGCGCGTGCTGCTCGACGAGACGATCGACATCGGCGGCGGGCGCCAGATCGGCCGCCTCCTGTCGCGCCACACCGGTGCCGCCGCCTACATCCTTAGCCGCGAGACGGCGAGCCGCCTGTTGACGTGGCCGGAGCGCTGGCCGCTTCCGGTCGACCACATGCTGTTCAATCCCAACAATTCGCCGCTTGCCGACCTGCTTCGTCCCTATCAGTTGACGCCTGCGATCGCGCGCCAGGCACAGTCGATCGGCGGGAGCACCGACATCGAAGAGTGGCGCGCACAGCTGCGCGGCTTCGGCTGGCGCTACGTCCGCCGCGAGATGATCCGGGCCTATTACGAGTTGCGCTTGCTGCCGAGCCAACTCGCGAGCTTCACCTTGCGCGAGGCCGACTTCGTCCGCGTCAGGGAGCGGCGTTAACCAGAACCGCAAAAGTCGAGCGCGAACAGGGCCGTCTGTCTCATAATAGAGCGGAAATGCGGCGCCGGTCGCCGCGGAGACAAACCATGCGTCCAATCCTGGCGGCAACAGCGATCCTGGCGGTCTTCACCGTCTCCGGTTGCGATATCAATACCGGCGGCGGCAAACCGGCGAGCGCCGATTGCCATTGCGCGGCACCGGTCGCCGCGGCACCGGCGCCCGTCGCGACCACGGCTTCGGCAGCGCCGGCCGAATATCATCACCGTTATCACTATCGTCATCGCGGCTACGGTGCGCGCTACGCCGGATGGCATGCGCACGGCTACTATTGGCGGAAGGAATATTCGGAGATCTCGGTCGCGACCTACGACTATCACGGGGGCAGCCACTCTTATTATGTCGGCGGTCACGAGGGCGGCGCGAGCGCCTATGCCGGCGCGGGCGAACATGGAGGGGGCGACTATCATGCCGTTGACGGCGGATGGGTCGACGGTTTCGGCCGCGGTCATGGCGGCCATGCGGGTACGCCGGTGCATTACGAAGCGCGGGCCGACGAGCACGACCGCATGAAGCCCTGGCACGGCTATGACGCCGACTGCCCGGATGGCGACGATCACGCGCATCACTGAAGTCTAGGCAGCGTCCTCGGTCGCCAGATTTGAGAACCGCGTGAAGCGGTCGTCGAAGAACAGGTCGATCTTGTTGGTCGCGCCATGGCGGTGCTTTTCGACCAGCACCTCGGCGCGGCGATGCGCCCGCTCGCACTTCTCGAGCCATTTGGCGTGGTCGGGCGAACTCGGATCGGGCTCGCGCGATTTCAGATAATATTCTTCGCGGTAGATGAACATCACGACGTCGGCGTCCTGCTCGATCGAGCCGGATTCGCGCAGGTCCGACAGCACCGGACGCTTGTCGTCTCTGGCATCGACACCGCGGCTGAGCTGCGACAGCGCGACAACCGGCACATCGAGCTCTTTGGCCAGGACCTTCAGGCTCTTGGAGATCTCGGTGATCTCCTGCACGCGGTTCTCGGCGCGGCCCGAACCCTCGACCAGCTGGATATGGTCGATGATGACGCAGCCGATGTTCTTCTCGCGCTTGAGGCGCCGCGCCCTGGCCGCGATCTGCGCGATCGAGATGCCGCCCGTATCGTCGATGTAGAGCGGCAAGGTCGAAAGGTCCTGCATGGAGAGGACAAACTTCTCCCACTCGGCTTCCGAGAATCTGCCGTTCCTGATCTTCCACATTTCGATTTCGGTCTGCTCGGACAGAATACGCGCCGAGAGCTGCTGCGCCGCCATTTCGAGCGAGAACAGCAGAACCGGCGCACCTCGCGGCACCTCGGCGCCGCTTTCGATGTCCTGGACGTAGGCGCGCGCGGTGTTGAACGCCATGTTGGTGGCGAGCGAGCTCTTTCCCATGCCTGGGCGACCGGCGAGGATGATGAGATCGGACGGCTGCAGGCCGCCAAGCAGCGAGTCGATGTCGGTGAAGCCGGTGACGAGGCCCGAAATGCGGCCGCCGCGGGCCTGCGCCTTCTCGGCGAGTTCGACCGTGCGACGCAGGCTCTCGGCGAAATCGATCGGTCCGGCGCCGTATTTGGAGGTTTCGCTGACGCGATAGAGGGCCTTTTCCGCCTCTTCGATCTGCGCCTTGGGCGGCTTGTCATGCGGCGCTTCGTAGGCCGTATTGACGATGTCCTCGCCGATGCCGATCAGGACGCGGCGCACCGCAAGATCGTGAAGGATGCGCGCCAGATCGCGCACATTGGGAATGGCGGGCGCGGCCTGCGCGAGGCCGGCGAGATAGGCGTGGCCGCCGACTTCGATCAGACCGGGATCGGCCTTCATCGCGGCATGCAGCGTGAGCGGCGTCAGCACCATGCCGCCGCGCTCCGACGCTGTGAGCATCACCTCGAAGAGGCGGCTGTGCAGCGGATCGTAGAAGTCATCCGCCTTCAGGATCGAGGTGACGCGCTCGATCGTCTGATTGTCGACGAGGAACGCGCCCAGCAGCGCCTGCTCGACTTCGATATCGTATGGGACGTGGCGGTAGGCTTCCTGTTCCATTTTCTTCTTGTTGGTTGCAGCTCCGCGTCGCGCCAGCCGGATTGCGAATCAAGCGTCGCGACCTTCATCCCGCAAGCAAAGCTTCGCGTTGTTAACAGGTAATTCGCGTCATCAAATTTCCTGTGCGCAGAGTCGATTCGAGTTGACTCGCTCTCGCGTCATCACTTCGTGCGAACCTCGCGTCGCAGCGGCAACTCCGCAGATCGCGAAATCCGTGTCGAGCGGGCCGCACTCGCAAGCAATGCTGGCGATTCGCGCGTGTTCACTCTATGTTCACGACGCCGTCGTTGGCAATGCCTATGAATAGTGCTGCGCGGATGTCGGGCGGCGCATTGTCCGTGCGTCCTTCGCGTGGAACCGGAGAAAGGAATAGCCAAATGAGCGATGAGAACCACGAATTGTCGCTGACCAGACTGATCGATGCGGCGCCGAGCAAGGTTTATCGCTGCTGGACCGATCCGGAACTCTTGAAGAAGTGGTTCGCGCCGGCGCCTTACACAACACCGGTTGCAAAGTTGGACGTTCGCCCGGGTGGCGCGAACATGATCACGATGCGCTCGCCCGAAGGTCAGGACATTCCCAATACGGGCCAGTATCTCGAAGTGGTGCCGAACGAGCGCCTTGTCTTCACCGACGCCTATACCGGCGACTGGAATCTCTCAGGCAGTAAGCCGTTCATGACGGTGATCCTCACCTTCGAGGATGAAGGCGGCAAGACACGCTACACCGCGCGCGTGCGCCACTGGACGGCCGAGGACAAGGCGCGGCACGAAACGATGGGTTTCGAGACCGGCTGGGGCCTCTGCGCAGATCAGCTCGCGGCACTTGCCAGGACGCTGTGAGATTCACTTTCCGGGAAACATCTTCGTATAAATCTCCGGCCTGAAGCCGACGGTGAGTTTGCCACCGGCCTCGAGGACCGGCCGCTTGATCATCGAGGGCTGTGCCAGCATCAGCGCGATCGCCTTCTTCTCGGTGATGCCTTCCTTGTCCTTCTCCGGAAGCTTTCGGAACGTGGTGCCGGCGCGATTGAGAAGAACGTCCCAGCCGAGTTCCTTCACCCAGGTCTCGAGTGTCGCGCGATCGATGCCGGCTGCCTTGTAGTCGTGAAACGCGTAGCCGACGTTGCGGTCGTCGAGCCACGCGCGCGCCTTCTTCATCGTGTCGCAGTTCTTGATGCCGTAGACGGTCACGGGCTTCGCCATCGCCGCGCTCCTCGGTTGCGCCGCCAGCATAGCCGGGGCGGCGCATTTTCCGCTTGTATTTCGATGGATATCTAATTAGATGATGGTGAAAGGAAGGCGCCATGACCGAGACCCTGCTCGAATTCTTCAAGGCGATGGCGGACAAGAGCCGGCTGGCCATCGTCGGCCTCCTGGCGAGCCGCGAGTACAGCGTGCAGGAGCTCGCGGCGACGCTCGACCTCAAGGAGCCGACGGTTTCGCATCATCTGGCGGTACTCAAGCGCCTGGGCCTGGTGACCGCGCGCGCCGAAGGCACCACGCGCTGGCACGCGCTCGACCGCAGCGCGCTCGAGAGACTGTCGCGCCGCGTGCTGCAACCTTCCGCGCTCACGGCGTCGACGCCAGGCCCCGTCGGCGGCACGGGCGACGCGGACAGCAAGGTGCTGCAGGGTTTCGTCGATGCGAATGGCGCGCTCAAGCAGATTCCGGCGAGCCGCAAGAAGCGCGGCGCGGTGCTGCGCTGGTTGATGCGCGACTTCGCCGACGACCGGCGCTATTCCGAAGCGGAGATCAACGCGGCGATCCAGGCCCATCACTGGGACAGCGCCACGCTTCGGCGCGAGTTGATCGGCCACAAGATGCTGGCGCGCAAGGACCGCGTCTATTGGCGGCTGCCGCAAGCGGAGTGGAAGGCCGGCGGCGAGGCCTAGCCACGGAGCGGCCAGCGGCCAAGATGCACATGTTTGGTCTGACCGAGCAGGCTGTGGATCAGCACGAAATCGCGCACAGTCCAGGCGATGGGTTCGATCGCCATGGGCTTGGCGCGGATCTCGTCGCGCAGAAGCGTGACATGCGGCTTGAAATCGTCTTCCGCGTGCACCGCACCGCCAAGCCCGTTCTTCTTGAGCGCCGCACCGAGCGCCTCGCGCAGCTCACGCCATGGCGCGGCATCGCCGGTCAGCACGAAGGGATAGATACCGGTGCGATTGCGGAAGCTCTCGGCCCGCTTGCAGGTCACATCGAACGGCACGGCCACGACCTCCGCCGCCGCCTTGGCCGCGATGGCGACGATCTCCTGCGGCAACACCTGCCAGTCACCGAGATGGAACAGCGTGACGTGCAGGTGCTCCGGCAGGATCAGCGTGCCGTCGAAGCCGTTGTCCCTCTTCAGCGCTTCGGCCAGCGCATAAGTCCGCGCCGCGGTCCGCTCATCCGGCAGCACGGCAAAGAAGATCCGGTCCTTTTGCGTGGCGCCGAACTTCCGGCGCGGGCGTCTGGGAGCCATTCGTCGCTCTTTCCCTTCGCGAGGCTCACTCCGGGACGATCAGGCCGATTTTGCGCTCTGCAACAGCACCAACGGATTCGGCTGCGCCTCGCCCACCTTCACCAGCGTGTTGACGTCGCGATGCCGGAAGAGTTCCGCCTGTCCACGCACTTTCAGCATCGTGTCGGAGACATAGCTCCAGCTGCCATCGGGGTTGAACGTGATCTCCAGACGATAGGAGTTGGTGCGGAAGGCATATTCGAGGAAGTCGGTCGAGCAGATGCCGTAATTGGTCTGGCCGCGCGTGGCGCTCACCACCAGCTTTATGTCGTCGGGCTTGGCGAAACCTGAAGCAAGTGCGGTCTGGCCGCGCGGAATGGTGAGCGATTGCAGCACCAGGCCCGTCGCGGGCTCCCACAGCCAGTAGCCGATCTGGTCGTGGAACGTGATCGCTTCTTCGGTGGTGTTGATGTGAACGTGGTAGCGCAAACCGTAGAACAGCTGCGGCCCGTTCGCCTGCGGATCGATCGGCTGCATGTCGATGCGCTCGATATAGGCGCGCCGGTCCGGTCCCGGCGCCTTGGGCGCGATATCGAGGCCCTTGCTGCTCTGCCACACGCCCGCCAGCCGGCGCAGCGGCCCCAGATTGGCGAGGGTGTCCGGGTCGACATCCTCCGGCTCGGTGAAGATGTCTTCGGGAAACGGATTCATGATGGCGCTCCAGGGTAACGGATCGGAACCCTACTCCGACTTCGCCGTTTCGATCCATGACTCCATTCAACCCGTCAGCCAGTCAGATATCCGACCACGAGGCGCGTAGCCTCGTCGACAAGCGCTTGCATCGTTTCGTCCGGGAGCATCTTGGAATGGCGCAAGACCGCGTTATGCGTCAGCGCTTCGATCGAGGTCACGCATACAAATGACGCAAGGTCCAGGTCGACGGCCCGGATCTCATCGCGCCGGCTTTCAAGGTAGGCCTTGAACAGGACAAGGTTTTCCCGGTTGAAGGTTTCCACCTTCTCGAGCCTTCCCACGCGCGGAATCTGCTCCGCCAGAACGCGATGCAGCTTTGGATCGATGCGATGCGCCTCGACCGCCACGGCGATGAGCTTTCGCACACCTTGCTCCAACGGTTGGTCCGCAACCTCCGCCAATTCGTCCCGGACGGCCTCCTTGATCTTCTGATTGTGGCGATCGATGACGGCGGCAACCAGCGCCTCCTTGCCGGGAAAATATTGGTAGAGCGAGCCGACGCTCACGCCCGCCATCTCGGCGATGCGGTTGGTGCTGGCCTTGTCGAATCCTTCGCGAACGAGAATGCGAGCGGTGGCTTCGACCAGCGCGTCCACGGTCGCGCGCGATCGCTCCTGCGAGGCGTGCTTCCTGGGATTTGTGGGCGGCCTGCGCGCCATTTTGCCCGCCCCCAATGCGAGTACAAAAAGCGAATGATCGCTCATATTCTAACCAAGGCGGAAATGCAGGGCAATGCCGCGCGCAAGTCCAAAAGGAGATCACGGCATGCACGACACATTGCGGCATTTGTTCCGCCACAAGGCCTGGGCGAACGACGAGCTGTTGACCGCGTTGGCCGGGCTTGGCGGCGCATCCCCCATAACCGGATTGGCCATCAAGGCCCTGAGCCACAGTCATGTGGTCGACCGGATCTTTGCGGCCCATATGAAGCGAGAGGAACACGCCTACACCTCGGCCAATCTGAGCGAAATGCCGGCGCTGGAAGATTTGTCCGCGGACATCCGCAGAAGCGATCGGGAGTACATCGACTATGTGGCGGCGCTCGATCGCGACCAATTGGCGGAACGGATCGACTTCGCGTTCACGGACGGCGCACCGGGCCGCATGTCCCGCGAAGAGATGCTCATGCATGTGATCACCCACGGCATAGGCCATCGCGGACAGGTCAGCGCAGTCATGATCCTTAACGGCGTTGCACCGGTGAAAGACGGGTTCACGACCTATCTGCATGAGGCCGAGGCGTCGTCGAGGCGGCGCGCGGCATGAAGCAGCGCGCAAGATTTGGCGTCGACGCGCCAGGTGTCGTCCGCGCGCACATTGTCCTCGGAGGCGTACTGGCGGTCGCCGCGACGGCCGGCTTCGCATGGCCTGCGCCGAACCCCATTCCTTCGTGGCTGAGCGTCGGCGCCGCATGTGTCGCCGGCCTTCTTCTCCTGTATGCGGCGGTCATGTTGGGATCGAGTCTAATGGGCAAGAAGCGGGTGTGCGACCGCCTGGTTGCGGCGCTTGCACTATCGGGAAACGAGCGGGTGCTCGACGCCGGATGCGGCCGCGGACTGGCGCTGATTGGCTGCGCGAAAAATCTTACCACCGGCAAGGCGGTCGGCATCGATCTGTGGGCCGCGAAGGACCTGTCGGACAACAATCCGGAAGCGACATTGGCCAACGCCGCCGCGGAAGGCGTCGCCGGCCGGGTCGAGGTGAATACCGGCGACATCACGAAGCTTCCCTTTTCCGACGCCTCGTTCGACGCGATCATCTCGATGACCGTAATTCACAACATCCCGACGCGGGTCGCACGCGATTCCGCGCTTCGCGAACTTATCCGCGTGCTGAAGCCGGGCGGCCGTATCGCCCTCTTCGATCTGTTGCACGCGTCGCGATATGCCCAAGTGTTGCAGGAAGCGGGCTTGGAGGTTCAGGACCTCGGACGGGATTATCTGTGGCTTCTTCCCTGCCGCTCGCTGCTGGCGCGCAAGCCATAGACGGAAACCCTGCGGCTCTGGCAACGTTGCCGATAGACGCCGGGGCGATCCCATGTCCGACTATGAACTCTATTACTGGTCCGCGCCGTTCCGCGGCCAGTTCGTGCGCGCCGTTCTGGCCCATGCCGGACGGCGCTGGAGCGAAGCCGGCGACGCGGCGATCGCGAGGCTGATGGAGAGACCGGCGAAGAAGATGCCGGTGCCGTTCATGGGGCCGCCGCTGCTGGTCGACAAGAAGGCGGACGTCGCCATCGCCGAGATGCCGGCGGTCATTCTCTATCTGGGCGAGACTTTGGATCTTCTGCCCGCCACGCCCGCCCTGCGCGCGCTGACATTGAAGATCGTCTGCGACGCCAATGACGTGCTCGACGAGATCACGCTCGACGGCGGCCGGCTGATGTGGACGGACAAGCGCTGGCAGGAATTCGTTCCGCGCCTGAAGAAGTGGATGTCGCTGTGGGAGGAGACCGGCCGGCGCCACGGCCTGAAGGCGGATCGCGGCTTCCTGCTCGGCGGCGACGAACCGGGCATCGCCGACGTCGTGACCGCCACGCTGTGGGGGACCATGGGCGAGCGCTTCACGAAGCTCGAGACGATGCTGAAGAAGACCGCGCCGATGACGGCGGCGCTGACGCAGCGCGTCGGCGCTCTTCCGCCGCTCAGGAAACTCGCGGCGAAAGCGCGCGAGGATTATGGCGACACCTATTGCGGCGGGCAGATCGGGGCATCGCTGCGCAAGGTGTTGAAAGCCTAGAACCGGTAGCGTAGTCGGGTCCACCGCTGCTCCCGCGTTCGATCGGCAAGCCGCCGCGGAGCCCTACCAAGCTCAGTCGTGCCGGCGCCAGATCGCGCCGCCGAATTCGGGATTCGGCGGCGTATCGGCGAGCGCATTGGTGTAGTTGGTGATCGTCTTGAGCGCGATGCCGAGGATGACCTCCAGCGCCTGCCGCGGCTCATAGCCGGCATCGAAAAACGCTTGCTTGTCTTCGTCGGATACGGCGCCGCGCTTGTCGATCATCGCCAGCACGAAGGTCTTCAAAGCTTCGAGCTTTTCATCGGGCAGGCGGCCGCCGGCGCGCAGCGCCGCAAGGACATCCTCGTCGAGGCCCTGGCGTCGCGCGCCCCAGCTATGGGCGCTCATGCAGAAATCGCAATTGTGCCGGTAGCTGGCGGTGAGCAGGACGACGAGCCGCTCGATCGTGGTGAACGACGTCTTCTCGAAGAACGGCGCCAGGGCCTGATAGCCCATGAGCAAGGCCGGCGCTTCGGCGAATTTCGCGAGCATGGTGGGAATGAAGCCCAGGTTCTTCTGCATGTTGGCCATCGCGCCGCGAACCTCGGCAGGCGCGGTGTCGACCGTGTGCGCGGGGAAATCCTTGGTCATGCAGAATCTCCTTGGGGCTGCGCTTTGACATCGGGAAGCTTTCGGCTCTCGGGCCGCAGGGCCCATGACAACAGGACCAACCCGCCGATCGCGATGGGAAGGATAACGGTGAACGCCGGATCGCCGATGGCGGCGCGCGAGAGCGCGGCGCCGATGGCGTCGAACATCATTCCCGCATAGGCCCATTCCTTCAGCCGCCGCAGGCCCGGTACGAGGATCGTCGCGGCGCCGAGGAGCTTGAGGACGCCCAAGATCGGAAGGACATAGGTGGGGTAGCCCAACCGCGCCATGTCGGCGACGAAGTGCGGGACCTGCCCGAGCAACGCCGCGCCCGGCACGGCAAAAAGCAGCGCCGCCCCGATCGTGGTCAGCCAATATCCGATCGTCCGCGCCCGCTCGCCGTTCATCTCGACACCTGTTAGTTAGACAACTAACTTATACGGGCGCCGCAAACCCCGTCAACCGCGGACCGGCAGTTTTTTGTCTTTTTTTGCCGTCCGCTTGGGGATGGGCGCATCGCCGGCCGGGAAAGTCGGCCGCGCGTTGTTGACGGGAGAGGGTTTGGACCGCAGGTTGACGCGTTTGGAAAGCTGACTGACTGGCATGGCCCTATCCGGAGCCGACAAGCGAAGCCGCCTGGTCATGGCCGCCGCCGAGCTGAGTCACGAACGCGGGCTCGGCAAGGTCGCGCTCGCCGATATCGCTGCGCGCGCCGGCGTTCCGCTCGGCAATGTCTACTATTATTTCAAGACCAAGACGGCGATCAGCGAAGCGGTGGTGGAGCAGCGCTGCGCGGAATTCCAACGGCTGCGCGAGATGTGGAACGAGGCCGGCTCGCCCAAGGATCGGCTGAAAGCGTTTGTCCAGATGACGATCGGCAACCGGCAGGTCCTTGCACGCGCGGGCTGCCCCGTCGGCAGCCTGTGCGCCGAGCTCGGCAAGGAAGAGGGGCCCCTTGCCGACAAGGCGGCGCTTCCGTTCGAGCAGTTGATAGCGTGGATCGAAGCCCAGTTCGCCGCGTGCGGCCGCAAGCGGGACAAGAAGGCGCTGGCGATCCATCTTCTGTCCGCGCTGCAAGGCGTCTCCCTGCTCGCCAATTGCTTCCACGATCCCGATCTCGTCACGATGGAAGGCAAGCATCTGAAAGCCTGGATCGATGCCACCTGATGCGCGCCGACAGATGATCGCGTCCTGCGCATGCGGCGCCGTCGAACTCGAAGCCTTCGGCAAACCGATCGTGAGCAGCGTCTGCTATTGCAGCGACTGTCAGAAAGGCGCCGCGCAGATCGAAGCCTTGCCGCATGCCGGCCCCGTGCGCGATCCCGATGGCGGCACCGCCTATATCCTCTATCGCAAAGACCGCATCGCGTGCACCAAAGGCGCCGAGCGCCTCAAGAGCTATAAGCTCAAGGAGACGTCGGCCACCAACCGGGTTGTCGCCACCTGCTGCAACTCCGCGATGTTCCTGAACTTCGACAAAGGCCCGTTCTAGGTCTCGGCCTACCGGGCGCGGTTTCGCGGCGGACGCCCGCCCTTGCAGATGCGGATCTGCACCAAGTCCAAGCCGGACGGCGTCACGCTGCCCGACGACGTGCCGAGCTATCCTGGCTATCCGCTGCGGCTCTTGGCGAAGCTCCTGGCGTCGGGGGCCGCAACGCTATTGCGGCGCTGACGCCAGCTTCGTGGATTTGCACGTCGCCAAGGCCCGCTTGCGGGCCTTGGCGCGGCTCCGCGTCGAGGCCGCCCCCGACGCGTGCCATCGCCGCTCAGATGGTCAGTTCGAGGATCAGGTTGACCGGCGTCTGCGCGGCGCGTCTGAGGTTGGAGAAGCCCGCTTCGCGCGCCACCTTGCGCAGGCGCTCTTCACCTGCTTGCGCACCGAGGCCGAGCCCAACCTCCTGCGACAGCGAATTCGGCGTGCACGCCATGGCCGATGCGGCATAATACATGCGGCCGATCGGGTTCAGGTTTTCCTCCAGCCGGTCGCCGGCATAGGGCTCCACAAGCAGCACCTTGCCGTCGGGCTTGAGCGCCTTCTTGCAGCGCGCGAGCGCGCCGACCGGATCGCCCAGATCGTGCAGGCAGTCCATGAAGCAGATGAGGTCGAAGCCCTGGCCGTCGAACGTGGTCGCTGTCTGGACGTCGAACGCCACGTTACCGGTCACGCCCTGCTCGGCGGCGCGCTTGCGCGCGGTCGCAATCGAGCCGTCGTGATAATCCAGGCCGATGAAGCTCGACTTGGGAAACGCCTGCGCCATCAGGATGGTGGAGGCGCCATGTCCGCAGCCGATGTCGGCGACCCGCGCGCCGCGCTTCAGGCGCTCGACCATACCGTCAAGCGCCGGCAGCCACGCATTCACCAGATAGGCGCGATAGCCGGTGCGGAAGAAGCTTTCTGTGCCGCAGAACAGGCGATGGTTGTGCGCGTGCCATCCCAGGCCTTCGCCCGAGCGGAAGGTTTCGACGATCTGGCCTTCGTCGAGCCAGAACGAAGCCGCGACCTCGAAGGCAGATGCCATGAAGACGGGGCTCTGCTCGAGCGCAAGCACCATCGCCTGCGCCGCCGGCAGAACGTAAGTCTGCTTCTTGGGATCGTAGACGACATAGCCGCCGGCTGCCTGGTTGGCGAGCCATTCGCGGACATAGCGCTCGCGAATGCCGGTTGCCTCTGCGAGCGCCACCGAAGTGCAGGCGCCGAGGTCGGCCATCGCCTGATACAGGCCAAGCCTGCGCCCGACATTGACCAGCACGCCGGAAAGAGCGGCGCTGAGGTCGGTAACGACCTGGCCGATGAAGGCTTCGACCTCGCCCGGCGCGGGCGGTGTTGTAAATTGAATCATGATCAAGTCCTTTGCGTTTCGAGCGGCACGGCCGGAAGCGGCCCTGCTCCGTGCCGCTGGAGATAGTCGGCAAAGGAAAGCCGGTCTTGATATACTCCGCCAAAGCCTTGCGAGATCGCGCCAATGACGACGGAAAGACGCGCCACGGCCAAGCTCGCCGCGCCGACCATCAATCTGGCCAGCGTGGTCTACGGCCTCGATGCTTACATGCGCTCGCGCGGTGCCGATGCGGGTAACGCGTTGCGCCGCGCCGGCCTCGAGCCCGGCGACCTCACCGATCCCGACCGGCGCGTGCCGCTGATCCGCTATCTGGAGCTGTTGGAAAACTGCGCCGAGCTTCTGGCCGATCCGCAATTCGGCTTGAAGTTCGGCGCCCAGTACGAGCCGCGGCACGCCGGTGTCGTCGGCAATATCGCGCTCGCCTCGCGCACGGTCGGCGAAGCCTTCGAAACGATGGGGCGCTATCTGCCGACCATGGTCGACGCCACCGTGCACGGCGTGGACGTCGGCGGCGGGATGGCATTCGTCTATTCCTACTATATCGATCCCCTGATGATGTCGTACCGGCAGAAGGCCGACTGGGCGATTGCCTTCGCGTGCAACCTCGTTCGGGTCGGGCTGAGCGATCCGCGCTGGACGCCGCAGGAGGTTCTGCTGCCGCAATTGGCGGACGAAACGCCGGTGGAACGCCGTGCCCGCGCACAGATCATGGGCGACAATATCCGCGTCGGTCATCCGTGGGCCGGCATCCGGTTCGACGCGGGCCTGCTCAAGCGGCCGATGGCGACGGCCGACGCCATGATCGAGAGCCTGATGCGCCATTACGGCGAACTTCGGCTCGCCGCGTTGCCGGATGGCGAGCTCGAGCAGTTGCGCCGCGAGATCGCCAACATGCTGGTCAAGGGCGAGAGCGGCATCGAGCCCCTCGCCAAGGCGACCGGCACGTCGGTGCGGACGCTGCAGCGTCGTCTGAAGGATGCCGGCGTGAACTACAACGACCTGCAGAACGACGTGCGCAAGACGCTGGCGCTGAACCTTCTGCAGAACGAGACACTGGCGCTGGCGGAGATCGCCTTTTCGCTCGGCTATTCCGAGGTCAGCGCGTTCAACCACGCGTTCCAGCGCTGGGTCGGCCAATCGCCGGGCCAGTATCGCCGACAGCGGGCGCACCGTCGCGTCGTTTCGGAATAGTGACGGCAACCATATTGTGAAAGGCAGCAGATGATCCCCAACACCCACCTCACGGCATCGTGCTCGTGTGGCCGCGTCGAACTCGAAGCGTCCGGCAGTCCGATCGTGAGCAGCGTCTGCTATTGCGACGATTGCCAGAAGGGCGCCGGTCAGATCGAAGCGTTGCCGAATGCCGGCGCCGTACGCGATTCCGATGGCGGCACCGCATACATCCTCTATCGAAAAGACCGCATCGCATGTTCCAAGGGAACCGACTTGCTGAAGAGCTACAAGCTCAAGGACGCCTCGGCCACGAACCGGGCTGTCGCCTCGTGCTGCAATTCGGCGATGTTCGTGAATTTCGATAAGGGGCCGCACTGGGTTTCGGCCTACAGAGCGCGATTCCGCGGAGAGCTCCCGCCGCTGCAGATGCGGATCTGCACGAAGTCCAAGCCCGCCGGGGTCGTTCTTC
The DNA here is from genome assembly GCA_963741735.1 of uncultured Alphaproteobacteria bacterium. Lineage (GTDB taxonomy): Bacteria > Pseudomonadota > Alphaproteobacteria > Micropepsales > Micropepsaceae > Rhizomicrobium. Next base: position 425,996 of record CAVUJB010000003.1, on the reverse strand, counting down.
CGAACGATGTGCCGAGCTATCCGGGCTATCCGCCGGGGCTCATCGTCAAGCTTCTCGCATCGCGCGTGGCGATGCTGCTGGGTCTATAGGGCGGGCACCGACGCGTAAAATCCCTTGGTGGCCGGACAGGCATCCAGCGCACGCTGGTATCCGTCGCGGGCCGTGGTGCGGGCCATGTAGGCCTTCTCGGCTTCGTCGAGAACGATGCCGCCCCGTCTTGTGGCCAGGTTCAGCGTATAGGTCAGCGAAATGTCGGCGGCGGTGAATGCATCGCCCGCCATATAGGGCGCGCGCGCGAGCTGCCGCTTCACCAGCTTCATGCGGCTGTGAAACTGATCCAGTGCCCAGCGCGCGCCCCAATTGTCGCGCTCGCTCTCGGGCGCGACAAAGCTGCTGACGACGACGACCTGGATGTTCGCGCCAAGCCCGGCTTCGCCCAGATGCAGGAATTGCTGATAGAGCGCGAAGGCGGGATCGTGCGGCGCGGGCGCGAGCGGGGTCGGGCCGTAACGGGCGATCAGGTACTCCATGATCGCGATCGACTCGACCATGGTGACGTCGCCGTCCTGGATCGCCGGGATGAATCCGCCGGGGTTGATGGCGAGAAACTCAGTGTCCTTGGTGATGTCCTCGAGCAGGTTCACCGGCCTGAGGCGATACGGAAGCCCCATCTCCTCCAAGAGCCAGACGACCCGGAAACCTCTTCCCTCGCCGAAGACGGTGATCATTGCGCGCGATCCTTTGTTGGCGGCGTCAGATTCAAGCCCTCTGTAACAGCGAGCACCACTGGCTCAAAATGCAGGCTCCCGACCACGCGCGGTCATTGCCTATCGCACAAACGCGATCATCATGAGGACCGCGGCTACACAGTTCAGTGTCGCCTGGAATATGTTTCCGGCATTAAGTCTTGCGCGCAGTTTCTCGAACCGAATCCCATCGTCGCCTTGAAGGCCAGCGACGGATTTGTAAATCGGTAACTTTATTGCTTTTGATACGAGCCCGGCGATCAGCCAGAGGGCAAGACCTACCGTGATCCATCGATTGTGAAAACCGTAGAAATAGAAATATGGAATCGCTGCAATAGCAGGAATGTTAAGTGTCGTAATCATGAAGGGAGATCTGCTTGAATGAAGTACGAGCGACCCAACGAAATGTTTGAATGCGGGTTCGTCCATATCGTTCATAACTTTTCGAAGCACGCCTGCAATAAATATCAGAAGTGCGGCGTTTATCGCTATGAGGGCAAACAGCAGAATCTCGGCCAGGGTTTGCGTCATGCTTCAACCTCATTCCGGTCAGTCAGCGGGTCAACTTCCGGCGGGCAGTCGAATAGGCGGCGGTCGGGGCGAAGTGAGGTGGGTCATCGCTACAAGGCAATTGCAGAGATTGAGCGAAACCCGTGCGCCCTCACTCCCACTCAATCGTCCCCGGCGGTTTGGACGTTACGTCATAGACCACGCGGTTGATGCCGCGCACCTCGTTGACGATGCGGGTGGAGACGCGTGCCAGGAAGGAATGCTCGAAGGGATAGTAATCCGCCGTCATGCCGTCGCTGCTCGTCACCGCGCGCAGGGCGCAGACATGGTCGTAAGTGCGCGCATCGCCCATCACGCCCACGGTGCGTACCGGCAGCAGCACGGCAAAGGCCTGCCAGATCACATCGTAAAGCCCGGCCTTCCTGATCTCGTCGAGATAGATCGTGTCGGCCTTGCGCAAGATGTCGAGCTTCTCGCGCGTGATCTCGCCCGGCAGGCGGATCGCGAGGCCCGGCCCCGGAAACGGATGGCGGCCGACGAAATGCTCCGGCAGGCCGAGTTCGCGGCCGAGCGCCCGCACCTCGTCCTTGAACAGCTCGCGCAGCGGCTCGACCAGCTTCATTTTCATCCGCTCGGGCAGGCCGCCGACATTGTGATGCGACTTGATGGTGACCGACGGTCCGCCGGTCGCCGACACGCTCTCGATCACGTCGGGATAGAGCGTGCCCTGCGCCAGGAATTCGGCGCCGCCGATTTTGTGCGCTTCGGTGTCGAACACGTCGATGAAGGTCGCGCCGATGATCTTGCGCTTCTGCTCGGGATCGGTGACGCCGGCGAGGCGGCCGAGGAACAGCTCCGATGCGTCCGAATGGATCAGCGGGATGTTGTGATGGCCGCGGAACAGCGAGACGACTTCCTCGCTCTCGCCGGCCCGCATCAATCCGGTGTCGACGAAGATGCAGGTGAGCTGGTCGCCGATCGCCTCGTGGATCAAAACCGCCGCGACGGAGGAATCGACGCCGCCGGAAAGCCCGCAGATCACCTTGCCCTTGCCGACCTGTTTGCGGATCTTCGCGATCTCGTGCGCGCGGAAAGCGTGCATGTTCCATTCCGGCTTGATGCCCGCGATGCCGAGTACGAAGTTCTTGTAGATCTCCGCGCCGCGCGGGGTGTGCACCACCTCGGGATGGAACTGGATGCCGTAGAGCTTGCGCGTCTCGTCGGCGATCACCGCATAAGGCGAATGTTCGGACGTGGCGACGACGGAGAAGCCGGGCGGCATGGCAACGATCTTGTCGCCATGGTTCATCCACACCGGCTCGCGCGCGCCGATGCCACCGAGGCCGCTCAATAGCGGCGAGTCCTTTTCGATGACGATGTCGCTGCGTCCGAATTCGCGATGGTGGCCGCCTTCGACCTTGCCGCCGAGCTGCTGCGCCATCGCCATCTCGCCATAGCAGATGCCGAGCACGGGCACGCCGGCGTCGAACACCGCCTGCGGGGCGCGCGGCGCGCCCTCTTCCATCACCGATGCGGGGCCGCCCGACAGGATGATGGCCTGCGGTTTCGCGGCGATCGCCGCTTCGGCCTTGTTGAACGGCACGATCTCGCAATAGACGCCGGCTTCGCGCACCCGCCGCGCGATGAGCTGCGTGACCTGCGAGCCGAAATCGATGACGAGGACGGGGGCTGCCATATCGGGATTTAGTGGAGGGGGTTCCGCACTGTCCAGCGAAACAACGCCGCGTCCACGCATTCCGCCTATTCGCGGGCCAAGATGGCTGTGAAGAAGCCGTCGGTGCCGGTCGAGAGCGGACTGGCGCGGAAGAATTCCGCCATGCCGGGCGGCGCAGGGCCGCCGGTCGATTCGCGCCAGACCGCGGCGGCGGAAACGCTCTTGAACGCAGCGTGGCGGCCCAGAAAAGCGGCAACGCGATCTTCGTTCTCGCAAGGCAGGATCGAACAGGTGGCGTAGATCAGCCGGCCGCCCGTCCCGACCAAAGCGGCGGCGCGATCGAGCAGGCCGTCCTGCGTCGCCATCAGTTCCGCGAGCCGCTCGGGCGTCAGCCGCCAGCGCAGTTCCGGCTGCCGCCGCCAGGTGCCCGTGCCGCTGCACGGCGCATCGAGCAGGACGGCGTCGAACGGTCCGGTGGGGTCCGCCTCGATCCGGATGTGCGCGCCGGCACGTTTCGCGCGCAGGCGAAGCTGTTCGAGCGCCTCTTCGCGGATGTCGCTGGCGACGATCTCGGCCTGGTTGTGCGAGGCGGCGGCCAGCGCCAGCGATTTGCCGCCGGCGCCGGCGGCGATGTCGAGTACGCGCATGTCCGGCTTTGGCGCGACCAGCAGCGCCGCAATCTGCGCCGCCTCGTCCTGGAATTCGAAGCCGCCGTCGGCGAACAGTGTGCTGCGGCTAAGCTGTCCCAGATTTTCGCTCGGCGCGATGCGGATGGCGTCCGGCGCATGCGGCGTGGGCGCCGCCTCGAAGCCCTCGGCCTCGAGCGCCGCCAGCACCGCGTCGCGCGAATACTTCAAACCGTTGGCGCGCAGATCGACTGGCGCGCGCGCCTGAAGCGCCAGCGTTTCGGCCGCCAGCGCATCTCCGAAAGCGCGCCGAAGTTCATCTTCCAGCCAGGCGGGATACTCGCCTTTGACGTGCAGCGGCGGCTCGGGCGGCATCGTGGCAATGGCCGCGCGCTCGGCATCGGTGAGCGGCGCGGGGCCATAGCCGTCGCCTGTGAAATAGATCTCCGCTGACTCGCCGTCGGCGAGTACCGAGGCGATCACCACCGCGCGCGGCGCTTCGCTCTGCATTCGCCAGGCAAGCTCGGCACGATGGCGCTGGATCGCGAAGACACGCTCGCCGATCGCGGCGCGATCCTTCGATCCGGCGTAGCGGCGCGTGCGGAACCAGTCCCGCAGCAGCCGGTCGACCGGCTGATCGGTGGTCTCGAGCGCGGTGAGGATGTCGATGACGGCCTGCAGGCGTGCGGCGGGCCGCAATTACTGCCCGCCGGGATAGTTCGGCGCTTCGCGCGTCACCACGATGTCGTGGACATGGCTCTCGCGAAGACCGGCGCCGGTGATCCGCACGAACTGCGCGTTCCTGTGGAAGGCCGCGATGTCCTTGCAGCCGGTGTAGCCCATCGCGGCGCGCAGGCCGCCGATGATCTGATGCACGACTGTTCCGGCCGGCCCCTTGTACGGCACCTGGCCTTCGACGCCTTCGGGCACCAGCTTCAGCGTGTCGCTGACTTCCGCCTGGAAATAGCGGTCGGCGCTCCCGCGCGCCATCGCGCCCATCGAGCCCATGCCGCGATAGCCCTTGTAGGAGCGGCCCTGATAGAGGAACACCTCGCCCGGCGCTTCCTCGGTGCCGGCAAGCAGCGAGCCCACCATCGCGACGTCGGCGCCCGCCGCGATCGCCTTGGCGAGATCGCCGGAATATTTTATGCCGCCGTCGGCGATCACCGGGATGCCGGCTTTGCGGGCCGCGTCGACCGCGTCCATGATCGCGGTGAGCTGCGGCACGCCGACACCGGCGACGATACGCGTGGTGCAGATCGAGCCCGGCCCGATGCCGACCTTGACGCAATCGGCGCCCGCATCGATCAGCGCCTGCGCGCCTTGCGCGGTCGCGACATTGCCGGCGGCGACCTGGATATAGTTCGATCGCTTCTTGATGCGCGTGATGGCGTCGAGCACGCCCTTGGAATGGCCGTGCGCGGTGTCGACCACGATGACGTCGCACTCCGCCTCGATCAAGGCGCTGGCCCGCGCATAGCCGTCTTCGCCGACGCCGGTCGCGGCTGCGACGCGCAGCCGGCCGCGCTCGTCCTTGCAGGCGTTGGGATATTTCTGGGCCTTCTCGATGTCCTTGACGGTGATGAGGCCGACACAGCGATAGGCGTCGTCGACGACGAGAAGCTTCTCGATGCGGCGCTGGTGCAGGAGCCTCTTCGCCTCCTCGGACTGCACGCCTTCGCGCACGGTGACGAGATGATCCTTGGTCATCAGCTCCGACACCGGCTGACGCGGATCGCTGGCGAAGCGCACGTCGCGGTTTGTCAGGATGCCCACGAGCTTGCCGACGCCCTTGCCGTTGGCCGCCTCCACCACCGGAATGCCGGAGATGCGGTAGCGCTCCATCAGCGCCAGCGCGTCGGCAAGCGTGGCGTGCGGCGCGATCGTGACCGGATTGACCACCATGCCGCTTTCGAAGCGTTTGACGCGGCGGACCTGCTCGGCCTGCTCGTCGATCGTGAGATTTTTGTGAATGACGCCCATGCCGCCGGCCTGGGCCATGGCGATGGCGAGGCCCGCCTCGGTGACCGTGTCCATCGCCGAGGATATGAGCGGAATGCCCAACTCGACCGTTTTGGTCAGGCGGGTTCGGGTATCGACTTGGCCGGGAAGGACTTCGGACGCCGCAGGCACCAGCAGAACATCGTCGAAGGTTAATGCTTCGCGGATGGTCATGGGCGCTCCATCTCTTAGGAGCGCCGAGCCTTTAGCAGCGTGGAACCGATTCGGCAAGCCATTACAATTCCCACAAAAACTTACGATTTGTAATCAAAACCGCAAGCCAAACCGGGAACGGTTCTGTAAAAAGCCCGTTTCATGGGACGGCGGGCATGGTATGCCCTTCGCCCTCTGAAGGGCTATTCCAGTTACGAAATAGGAGACATTCCGAAATGCAGAAGAAATTTCGCTTGATGATGGGTGCGGCCGTGCTTGCCGCTGGCGCAATTGCCTTTGCCGGCACCGCGGACGCAGCGCCGCATGGCGTCAAGGTCGGCTCGCTGACATGCAACGTGGCAAGCGGCTGGGGCTTCGTGTTCGGTTCCAGCAAGGACCTGCACTGCACGTTCCGCGGCAATCGCGACCACAGCGAGCACTATACCGGCACGATCTCCAAGTTCGGCGTCGATATCGGCTACACCGACGGCGGCGTTCTGGTGTGGGGCGTGTTCGCGCCCTCGTCCGACATTCGTCCCGGCGCGCTGGCTGGCGACTATGCCGGAGCGACGGCGAGCGCGACGGTCGGAGTCGGCCTCGGCGCCAACGTTCTGGTCGGCGGGCTCGACAAGTCGGTCGCGCTTCAGCCGCTCAGCGTGGAAGGCAACAAGGGCCTCAACGTCGCGGCCGGCATCGGCGCGATCACGCTCAACGCCGCGCCCTAATCCGCGCACCTATCGAAATGACGAAAGCCCCGCCGGCAACGGCGGGGCTTTTGTTTTCAGGACGGCGCCATCAGGTCGGTGTCGGCGGATCGCCCGACTTCTGTCGCTTGGAATGCTCGGTGTCCTCGCGCGCTTCGGCGATCTTCTCTTCGTGCGGATTGAACAGGCCGAACGAAAAGAACAGCGCCGAGGCGATGGCGAATGCGCGTTTGTTCTTCCGAATTCCCGCCGTGGCCCAGATCGAAAGCGGGATTCCGACGGCGCAAGCGGCCAGTACGCTAGCGATCGCGATCAGCGCGGACATATCCACTCCCTTCCGGATTAAGTGGGATGCCCAGAGCATAATCGCTCTTCTTCGAAATGCGACTTCGCTCTAGTCAGTTGAATTGGCGCGCAATACACGGGTGTACCGAAGGACAGCTCACCCTATTGCGCCATGGCCGCGAAATCCAAGCGCCACGAGATACAATTCCACCGACTCCGCGCGGCTGGCCGGCGGCTTCACATGCTTGACCTGCGCGAAGGCTTTTTTCAGCCGAACCAGAAGCTCGTTCGCGGCGCCGCCCTGGAAGGCCTTGCCGACGAACGTGCCGCCGGGACGCAACACGTCTTCCGCAAGATCGAGCGCGGATTCGAGCAGCGCGCTGGTGCGCAGATGATCGGTCGGGCGGTGCCCGGTGGTCGGCGCCGCCATGTCGGTCAGGAGGACATCGGCGGGCCCGCCGAGCGCGTCCTTCAGAAGCTGCGGCGTCGCCGGATCGAGCATGTCGGCGTGGAAGATCGTGACGCCCTCGATGGGCTCCATCTCCAATATGTCCATGGCGACGATCGCGCCGGCGCCGCGCGCGGCGGCGACCTGGCTCCAGCCGCCCGGCGCCGCGCCGAGATCGAGGACGCGCGCGCCCTTCTTCAGGAAGTGGAACTTGTCGTCGAGTTCGAGAAGCTTGAACGCGGCGCGGCTGCGATAGCCTTTCGATTTCGCCTCTTTCACATAGGGATCGTTGAGCTGACGTTCGAGCCAGCGGCGCGATTGGGCGGTGCGCGGCTTGCGGCTCTTCAGCTTGACGCGGATCTGGCCGCGGCCGGAAGACGCCTTGGTCATCGCCGCGCCATCATCAGATCGCGCAGCATGCCTTCGCGCAGGCCGCGGTCGGCGACGCGCAGCCGCTCGCACGGCCAAAGCGTGTGGATCGCCGCGAACAGCGCGCAGCCCGGCACGATCAGATCGGCGCGGTCGGCGCCCACGCAGCCCATCGCGGCGCGTCCTTTGAGGTCGAGGTCCACCAGGCGATCTATAACGGCCTGGATGTCGCCGCAACGGTGCCAGCTGGCGTCGACGCGGGCCCGGTCGTAGCGCGGCAGCCCCAGCGAGATGCCGGCAAGCGTCGTCACCGTGCCCGATGTGCCGAGCAGGTGATGTGTCGCCGGATCGAAGGTGCCGGCGCCATCGAGCACGGCCTTGGCGTGCGCGAGCTGACGGGTGAGGTCAGCGGTCATCCGCGCAAAGCCGCCCCGATCGGATGCAGCGCCGTCCTGTTCGGCGAGCGTCACGACGCCATGCGGCACCGACAGCGAGGACAGCACGCGCGGCGCTGAGCCTTCGCGGTCGCGCCGCATCCAGATGATTTCGGTCGAGCCGCCGCCGATGTCGAAGATCAGCGCGCCCTGTGCCTCAGGATCGATCAGCGGCGCGCAGCCGACCGCGGCGAGGCGCGCTTCCTCCTCCGCGCTGATCACCTCGAGCGTGAGTCCGGTTTCGTCGCGGACGCGCGCGATCAGCACATCGACATTGCCGGCGCGGCGGCAGGCTTCGGTGCCGACGGCGCGGACGCGGCGTGCCCCTTTGGCGCGGATATGCTCGGCGCAGATCTTGAGCGCGGCGACGGTGCGCGCGATGGCGGCCTCGGACAAAAGCCCGGTCGCTGCGACGCCCTCGCCCAGCCGGACGATCCGCGAGAAGGAATCGACGATGCGCAGCTCGGGGCCGGACGACGGCTGGGCGATCAAAAGTCGGCAATTGTTGGTGCCCAGATCGATCACCGCGACGGGCGACGCCGGCCGTCTGTCTCGGCGCGATTTTCTCCGCTGCGGCACGCAAGCTCTCCCTGTCCGTCGGCCGCAGTGAACCAGTTGCCGGGCCGCCGGGCAAAGCGGCGTTTGTGCAGATTTCAGGAGTGGCTGGGGGACTAGGATTCGAACCTAGACAGGCAGAGTCAGAGTCTGCAGTCCTACCGTTAGACGATCCCCCAACGGTGCCCGCCCGTTTAGCGAACCGCCCCTGCCCTTGCAAGGACGGCGGCAACGGTGGACTTCGAAGATCCGGCAAAGCCCGCCCGTTCGACGGCGCCTTCCCGGCTGCACGCAAAAAACGAACGTCCTACCCCACCGCGCGGCGCACGCGGTCGAGCGCGGCCGTCGGCTGGCGCTTGGCCATGCGGTTCCACACATCCAGCGCCGCGACCTTGTAGGCCTCGGCCAGGGTCGGATAGTTGAAAGTGTTCTCCACGAAATAGTCGAGCGTGCCCTTGAGGTTCAGCACCGCCTGGCCGATGTGGATCAGCTCGGTGGCTCCCTCGCCGACGATGTGCACGCCGAGCAGCCGGCGCGTCTCCAGGCTGAAGATCATTTTCAGAAAGCCGGCCGACAGGCCCATGATGTGTCCGCGCGAAGTCTCGCGGAAACGCGCGACGCCGCAATCGTAGGGAATGGCGCGCTTGCGGACCTCTTCCTCGGTCATGCCGACGGTGGAAATCTCGGGCACCGAATAGATGCCATAGGGGAAGAACTCCGGCGGCGCGTGCGCCGGCTCGTCGAACGCATGGCAGGCGGCGATGCGGCCCTGCTCCATCGAGGTGGAGGCGAGGCTTGGGAAGCCGATGACATCGCCGACCGCGTAGATGTGCGGCAATGCGGTCTGGAAGGTCTTGGGATCGACCGCGATGCGCCCGCGCGGATCGGCGCACAGACCGCAGGCCTCCAGCCCGAGCGCTTCGGTGGCGCCGACGCGACCGGCGGCGAACAGCACCATGTCGGCGCCGAGCGTGCGGCCGTCCTCGATTTCGATGACGCAGTGCGACGGCTCCGGCGCGTGCACCGCCCTGACCTTGCAGCCATAGCGAACCGTCACGCCGCGATCGCGCAGGTCGTGGACGAATTCGTCGGCCAGCTCGCGATCGAGAAACGGCAGAAGGCTTTCGGCGGATTCCAGAACCGTGACCTTGGCGTCCAGCGCGCTGAAGATCGAGGCATACTCCATGCCGATCACGCCGCCGCCGACCACGACCAGCTGGCGCGGAAGGCGCGTCAGGTTCAGAATCTCGTCGCTGTCCAGGACCGACTGCCCGTCGAACGCGACATGGGCGGGGCGATAGGTGCGGGTGCCGACCGCGATCACGAAACGGGCGGCAGAATAGATGCGCGGCTCTGAGTCATCGGTCTCGATGGCGATGCGCCGTTGGTCAATGAAGCGCGCGACGCCGCGCGCCACTTCCACGCCGTTGCGGGCGAACTGATGCTCGAGGATCTCCACCTCGTGATCGAGCGTGATGTGCAGCCGCTTGAGCAGATCGCCGGCGCCGATGTCGTGCTTGACGCGATAGGCGCGGCCGTAGAAGCCGCGCTCGCGCCAGCCCGAAAGATTCAGCACGGTCTCGCGCAAGGTTTTCGACGGGATGGTCCCGGTGTGGACGGATACGCCGCCGACCCGGCCGCCATGCTCGACCACAAGCGTGCGCTTGCCGAGTTTGGCGCCCTGCACGGCCGCGCGCCGACCGGCAGGGCCGCTGCCGATGACGATCAGGTCGTAGTCGCACGCAGACACGTTCGCCGCCCTCGCTGCAAATGGAAGCGAAGGGTAGCGGGCGGGCGTTAAGGCTTCGTCGAGGGCGGCGGTAATCTCTCGTTATCGGTTCTTAACCGCGGGTTCTCGCCGCCTCGATCGAATGGTCGGAAACCGCGGACGGAACGCTCGCCACCGGCTTCAGCGTCGCCGGCCGCGCCTCGCTTCTGACGGACTCCGGCTTCAAATGGCCGTCGACGAAGGCGCCGGATTCGATCTTGATGTCGTGATGGGCGATGTCGCCCGTCATCCGTGCCGTGCCCGCGAGAATGACCTTCTTGGCCTCGATCCTGCCTTCGATCGTGCCGGCAAGCTCCACCTCGTCGCCGAACACGGTCCCCTTCACCTTCGCGTTCTGGCCGATCTTGACGCCGACGCCGCGGACATCGCCATTGATCTCCCCGTCGATCTGGATGTCCTCGGTGCTTTCCAATTGTCCGGTGATCTTGAGCGCCTTGCTGATGACCGATGCCATGTTTGCTCCTGATTTTGCTGGGGGTGATAAGGGCTGTGCCACCGCCTGGGGACGCGGCGGTTCTGCGGGCTTGGGCGCGACGTCCGGCGGCTTCGGACTTGCGTCCGCCGGCTTGTCGTTGCGATTGAAGATGGTCATGGCTGGGCCTCCGGGAGTTGTTCAAGGGTTTCGAAATAGCTGACGGGCCGCCACGGCATGCGGCCGTCGACACGCGCGCCGCGCGCCACCGTGACCTCGGTGTGGAAGATGCGGCCGCGGATGTCGGCCGTCGCCTCGATCGTCACCGATGGCGCGAAGATCCGGCCATCGAAATGTCCGGCAACCACGACCTCGCGGGCCACGATGTCGCCCTTGACCGTGGCGTCGACGGCAATGACGAGCCTGGTCGCGGCTATGCAGCCGTCGGCGAAACCGTGAATTTCCAGTTCGCCGTCGATCTCGAGTTGGCCCTGGACGCGCACGCCTTTTCCCAGAGTCGAGCGCGAAAGCGCTGCCTCAGGCACAGTCCTGGCGTCGGATCGGCGTAGTAGTGCGACCACGTGCGTCCCTGCACAAGTCAGAACTCCAGCCCGATGCGATCATGGCAGATCGGGATCGTCCGGCAAGCGCTTATCGCGAGGTGCATCGTGGAACCCGCACTTTGCGGCGATCTAGATTGAAACAGTGTTGGATGGCGATGACATTGCGGCCGCCAGGACGGCAGCCTCGTCGATTTTCGGCGCCGGTTCCGCGACGCCGGCCTGGGCGCGGATTTCCTCCAGCTGGGCATGAACCTCGCGGTGCATCGCCCGCGTCAGCCGGTAGAATTTTCCCAGCGCCATCGGAATGAAGAACAGTAGCGGCAGCAGGATGCCGACGATGACGCCGAGCCGGGTGATCAGCGCCATGTCGACGGCGCCGTGCGCCGCCCTGGCCGGCCAGCCGACGGCAAATTGCAGGATGAGACCCGCCATCACTGTTCCGACGCCGCCGGTCGCCTTTCCCGAGAAGGACAGCGCCGCGGCGAACACGCCTTCCTGCCGGCGTTTGGTCCGAAGTTCCTGCATGTCCAGCGCATCCGCCAGCATGGAGGCGAACATGATGCCGAGCGTTGTGCCGAGGAAGGCGCGCGACACTTCGTTGGCGATGAGGATGGCGACGAGGCGCGGATCGCCATTGGGGGGAAGAACATGGATCAGGCGCAGGCCGATCACGACCAGCCCGTCCAGGGTCAAGAGCGCGAAGGCGGTCAGCAGCACGGTCTTCTTGTCCAGCCGCCGCTCGAGCGGGCCCACCACCACGAGCGCCAATATTGCGCCGACCACGCCGATCGCGAACCAGCGCAAATTTGCGGGCGTGAGGCCCCAGAAATAAGTGTTCATGTAGATGCCGAGCGCGCCGATTGTGCCATTGATCCCCGCGGTGATGAGCGAGCCGAGGAACAGCAGAACGAATTCGCGGTTGGCGAAGATGCTGAGCACGTCCTTCAGCACGCGCCAGGCGTCGAGGTGGGAGATCTGCCGGTTCGGCTGGAGCAGATAGGGGATTTCCCGGCGCGTCAGATGGGTGGTGACGAGCACCGCGGCGATGATGGCAAGCGCGATCACCGGCGCGAACAACAGATAGCCCTGCGGATTGAGCTGGCCCATGTGGAATGCCGCCGTGCTCGGGAAGATGAAGGTCCAGGTCGCGAAGGAAAAGGCGATGGTTCCGACAACGCCGACGGCATAGCGATAGGTGACGATCGTGGTGCGTTCGCCATAATCGTCGGAGAATTCGGCATAGAGCGCGCTCCAGGGGATGACGAAGACGCTGAGCGCCATGTTGGTCGCCACCGCCCAGCCAAACAGCCAGCCGAACAGAAGCGATGGCGAAGCGCCCGACGGCGGTGTGAAAACGAAATAAAGCGCAATCCCCAGCGGCAGGGCGGAGAGATACATCAGCAGGTGCCGGCGCCCCAGCCGGGACTTCAAATTGTCGGAGAAGGTGCCGACGAGCGGGTCGATGACGGAATCGACGATCAGCGCCGAGCCGATCGCCAGCGACGCCGTGACGGGCGGCAGACCGAGGACCTGCGAATAGTAAAACAGCAGGAACGTGCCGAACGCGAAATTCTTGTACGCCTCCGGCAGCGCGCCGACGCCCTGGTAGATCTTGGTCGCGACGCTGAGTTTGCCCTCGCGCCGCCTAATGCGGGCATAGCGCGCTGGCTCAGCCAAGGAACGTCTCCGGCCGCTTGGTGACTTCGGCGGCGAGGACCGTCATGCGAACTGGAAGTGTTTCTCCAGCTCCGCGCGCATTGTCTTCATGTGCTCGAAATATTGCTGGAAGCCGCCATTATAGTTGCCGTCCTGGCGGCGGTTGAACTCGCCCTCGAAATTGTAATAGCCCGGCGTGCAATCGGCGTTGCGGCTGGTCTTGCCGCGATGGTCGATCACTTCCTGCACCCACCATTCTTCGGCTTGCGGCGAGACGTCGATCTCGCGCGCACCTTTCTCGCGCGTCAGCTTGATGCATTCGGCGATGTGATCGCCCTGGGTCTGCAGCATGAAGGTGAGATTGAACTGGAACGAGGCCTGGTAGCCGCCCATGATGAAGAGGTTCGGGAAGCCGTGCGTGTGCACGCCGAACAGGGTGCGAATGCCGTCCTTGTAGACTTCGTTGATCTCGCGCCCGTCGCGGCCGTGGATCTGGTTGTAGATGCCGGTCTTCTGCACCTCGAAGCCGGTGGCGTAGATCAGAACGTCGAGCGGATATGTCTTGCCCTCGAACACCGGGCCTTCGGGCCGGATTTCGGTGATGCCTTTGCCGTGGGTGTCGACCAGATGAACGTTCGGCCGGTTGTAGGCCGGCAGATATTCGTCGTCGAAACAGGGCCGCTTGCACATGAACATGTACCAGGGCTTCAGCGACTCGGCGGTCTCCTTGTCCTCGACGACTTCCTCGATGCGCTTGTGGATGCGCATCATCATGTCGATGTTTGAGTTCTCCTGGCGGCGGATCTTCTCCTCGCGCGACAGAGCGGCCATCTCGGCCTTCTGCTCCGGATCGCCTTCGCGGATGCGCATCGCCTTCATGCGGCGCGCTTCCTGCCAGCCCGGACGGCGGCTCGCCGCCCATTCCGGATCGGTCGGCCGGTCGTTGCGGAAGTCGATGCCCGACGGCGTGCGCTGGAAGACGTAGAGTTCCTTGGCCGCCCGGCCGAGGCGCGGGATCGCCTGCACGGCGGACGCGCCTGTGCCGATGATGCCGACGACCTTGTCGGAGAGATTTTCCAGATCGGCGCCTGTGTAGTCGTAATCCCAACGCGAGGTGTGGAAGGAGTAGCCCTTGAACGTCTCCATGCCCTTGATCTTCGACAGCTTGGGTTTGGAGAGCGTGCCGTTGGCGCAGATGACGAACTTCGCCTTCATGGTGTCGCCGCGATCGGTGCCGATGTGCCAGAGCTTTTCCTCGTCGTTCCACACGGTGGACGTGACGGTCGTGCGGAACACGGCGAGATCGTAGAGATCGTAGCGCTTCGCGATCGCCTGGCAGTGCGCGAAGATTTCCGGTCCCTTGGCATAGAGCCGGCTCGGCATGTACTTCATCTCGTCGAGCAGCGGCAGATAGTCGTAGGACGGCACATCGCATGCCGCACCCGGATAGCGGTTCCAGTACCAGGTGCCGCCGACATCGGCGCCGCGCTCGACAAGGCGGATGCTCTCGACGCCGCGCTCGCGCAGTCGCGCCGCGGTCAGCAGCGCCGAAAAACCGCCGCCGATGAAGAGGCACTCGACGGTGTCGGTGATCGGCGCACGCGGTGTCTCGGCGACGGATTCCGAATAGGGATCGATCGTGTATTTGGCGAAGGTGTCGACGTCGGAGGTGTATTGCGACGTCCCTTCCGGGCGGTATTTGAGCCGCAGGTCCCGCTCTTCGGCGAATTTCTCCTTGATGCGGTCGTAATAATCCTGCGGCCGGCGCTCCCCTTTGGCACTCATGCGTTTCCTCTCGTCTTTTGGGGGAATTGTGCGGCTCTCCCGAGGCGCTGTCGAGCCCGGCTTGACGAATTGCGGCGCAGCAGCCGACTGTGCGGCCGCAGGAACGATCATGGCACTGATGGATACAACGCGGCCGGAAGAGGTGGGGCTGTCGACGGCGGGGCTCGACGGCGTCGATGCCGGGCTGCAGGCCGAGATCGACAAGGGCGACCTGGCGGGCGCGGTGACGCTGGTGGCGCGGCACGGAAAGGTGGCGCGGAGGTCGGTGCTGGGTCTCGACTCGGTCGAGAAGAAAACGGAGCTCAAGACCGACACGGTGTTCCGCATCTTCTCGATGACCAAGCCGGTAACGGCGGTCGCGATGATGATCCTGTGGGACAAGGGACTGTGGAAGCCGGACGATCCGGTCGGGAAGTTCATCCCGGCGTTCAACCACTGCACCGTGTTCGCCGGACTGGACGATGCGGAGCGGCCGGTGACGGTGAAGGCCGACCATCCGCCGACGCTGCGCGAGCTGCTGACGCACACCGCCGGCATCACCTATGGCCGCAGCGATGCGCTGTGGGACAGGCCGTACAAGGACGCGAATATCTGGGCGGCGCCGACGCTGATGGAATTCGCCGAGCGGATCGCACGCGTTCCGCTGGCGTATCAGCCGGGCACGCAGTGGCTCTACAGCCTGGCGATGGACGTGCAGGGCGCGATCGTCGAAGCGATCACGGGTCAGTCTTTGGCCGACTTCATGCAGGAGCACATCTTCGGGCCGTTGAAGATGGTGGACACCGCGTTCTGGGTACCGCCGGAGAAAGCCGGGCGGCTGGCGAAGGCTCTGTATCTCACCAGCCGCAAGGGCGGACTGAACGAGATGGACAAGAACCCGATGGGCGGGAACGACTACCTGAAGCCGCCGCGGCTCGCAGGCGGCGGCGGAGGGCTGGTGTCGACGCTCGACGACTATGCGCGGTTCGCGCAGATGCTGCTGAACCGGGGCGAGCTGGATGGCATACGGGTGCTGTCGCCGGCGGCCGTGACGCTGATGAGCCAGAACCACCTGCCGGCGTGGATGCTGGAGGCCGGCTTCGGCATCGGCGCGATGCAGATAAGGCCGGGCTTCGGCTACGGCTTTAACGGCGCGGTGTTCACCGATCCGGACGCGGCGGGGATTCCGGTCGGGCGCGGGACCTATGAATGGGACGGCGCAGCGGGGACGTGGTTCTGGGTCGATTGGGCGAACGATCTGATCTATGTCGGCATGATCCAGCGTTTTGCGGTGACCGAGGGCATCGCGAACACGCAGCAGCTCACGCAGAAGCTGATGGCGAAGGCTATTCTCTGAGCGCCGGCGCGGTCAGGCAGATCGGGTTGCCGATCGGCAGGAGCTTGGCGCCGCCCCTGATGCCGGCCCGCACGGAAAGGCTGCCTCAACCTTCGCCTTCGATCAGCTTGCCAATGGCCTCGAGATAGGCGGCGAAGGCCTTGCGCCCGGCCGGCGTGATGCGCGCCCGGGTCAGCGGCTTGCGCGCCAGAAAGCTCTTCTCGATGGCGATATAGCCGGCGTCCTCGAGCTTGCGCAGATGGATGGAGAGATTGCCCTGCGTCGCCTGCAGTGCCGCCTTCAGTTCATTGAAGTCGGCGACTTCCGAATTGGCGAGATAGGCCATGATCCCCAGCCGCAGGCGGCCGTGGATGACATCGTCGATACGTCCGATGTCGAACCCCGTCATGGGCCTCAGCCGGTGCTCTTTGCGCCGCGCAGCATTACCCAGCCGGGCAGCGCCATGCAGAACCACAAGCCTATGCCGGCAAACAGGATGAAGTAGGGCATCGACGTGACCGAGAGCGCCATTGCGACGGCCGAGAAGAACCAGCCGGCCGCGACGAAGAGATGCCACACGTGCCGCCGCATCATGAAGGCGAACAGCCACGCCGTCCCCTGCAAGACAAAGACGGTGCAGGGGTAGATCAGCCAGACGACGATGCTGTGCTGTGCGAGCGCGACCGCGCCGATGACGGCGATGAGGAAGAGATTGGCAAGACCGACCGCGCCGAAGACAAAGCCGACCGCCCGGCCCGCCGCTCCATGCACCGCCTGCTTGCGGTTGCGATAAAGGACCCATATCAGCACAGGAATGAAGACGATCGTCGGACCAATGCCAATCGCGAGGCTGTAGAGCGGTAGATTGGGGATCAGACCCAAGGCCTGGGCGGCATGCAGAAGCATCTGACCGCCATAGATGAGACCGGACACGAAATAGGCTTCACCGAATGCGCGGGTCTGCGAGGACTCATTGTCACCCACCAGTGCGCGCATGAAGGCGAGATCGTCGCGGGCGGATTGGCTGTCGGCGTTCATTCGGCGGGCTCCTGGATTGCGGCGGCAATCGGCCTGGCGGCGCGCCGCGATTCGCGCCGTCCGTTGAGAATGGCGCCGATGAAGCTGTAGCGCACGAAGAGATGGTAGGTCGCGAACAGAATCGGGAAAGTCACCGCCAGGATCAGCGGGAACTTGACCCACCAGGGCCAGGCGAGCTGCGAAACCGCCACCTGCAGCGCCATCACGATCGGCACATGAATCAGATAAAACCAGTAGGACGCATCGGCGAGATAGCGGCGGAATGGGCTGTAGTTCGCCATGAACGCCAGCGCCATGCCGACGAAGGCGAAGGTCCAGGTCCACACCGAAAAGGTGAAGCACAGGGCATAGAGCGCCGTCTTCCAGTCCTGCGCGGCCGGCGTGACCACGGGTGCGATTCCGGTGAGCGCAAAGCCGCCGGCAGTGAAGGCGATGGCGAGCGCCAGATTGAGCAGCCAGCGGCGGCGCCAAATCTCCAAAATCGGAATCTGGCGGTGCGCCAGGAAGCCGAAGGCGAAGGCGAAGAAGAACCCGACCGCTGCGCCGGCGTTCGGCACGAACGAAGAGTCCGGCGTCATGATGCCGAACCAGGCGAGCCAGGGCGGCGTGAAGTAGAGCGTCGCCGCCAGCGGCGCGGCGAGCACGACAAAGCCTGCATGGCTCTCGGCCAGCCGGCGCACCAGCCGGTCGCCGAAGGCGCGCAGCGTGCCCGAGCGGTCGACCACCGCGATGAACCCGCGCAGCGCAAGCGTCGCCGCGTAAAGCAGCAGCAGCACATAGAGAAACCAAAGGTGCGTCAGCGGGAATGCCGGGAAGCCGGGATAGACCGGCGGCTTGGGCAGCGGCCCGCCATGCGCCATCACGACGGCGCCCCAGATCGACACCGCCATGATCAGCGCGAACAGGATCGGCCAGCCCACGACAAGCGGAATGCCGATGCGCTTCAGGCGGTCGGCAACGAAGCCGCGCAGACCTTTCTTATGGAAGCTCATATGCGCGAAGAAGCCGGCGATCATGTAGAACGTGACCATCCGGAAAATGTGCAGGACGTGGAACAACGCGGCGAGCGCGAGGCTGCGCGAATTGTCCATCACGATCCAGATCGGCACGCCATGCGGCGTCGGCAGAAACGAAACCGTGGCGTGGAAGACGATACCCAGCAGAAGCGCGATGCCTCGCGCGGCATCGAGCGCATGTAGCCGTTCCTGGCTTGTATTGGACATCGGGCAAGCTCCTTCAGCGGTCGCCCGCATGTATGTCAACTAGTTTGAAATGTAAACTAGTTTTCGATCGAGGAAGAAACCGTTGCCATACTGGATTGAATATATTGAATAAACGCGCCGGAGCGCTGCACGCCTTCGAACGACGTCGCGAAAAAGAAAGCCCCGCGATGGAGATCGCGGGGCTCCCGAGGCACCGGGGTGAGCGGCGCTCTGATCCTGGGTGGCAGTCGTGGACGGCGGCCTATTTGATGTTGGTCGCGACCTTGTTGAACGTCGTCGAGAGATTGGTGCCGACCAGCTGGACGGCGCCGATGATGACGACCGCGATGAGCGCTGCGATCAGGCCGTATTCGATTGCCGTGGCGCCGCTTTCGTCGCTGATGAAACGCTTGATGTAGTTACTCATTTCGAACCCCACATGGTTTGTGCTGACACCATATGCTTACAGTGGAAATATTAATGTCGAGACAAGAGACTGGGTTAAGAAATGGTGCAGACGAAACCATTGTCGCCAATTCGGCGTTCTTCTCGTCGCGCCGCGTCGGAACGCGCGCAAAAGACGTGATGGCGGCGCATCGGCCGCGCACCTGCGTCGACCGGGCCATCTTGCTCTCGAAAAATATTTTCGCGCTGAAAGAAAATATCGTTCGCTGCGGCGCACCCGCGTGTCTATCCACGCCGTGCCGGTAGGATTTCCGCGTTCTTCGCGGCTCCGCGCAGGCATCGTGTTGGATAGTCCGTGTACGAATTTATTTTCGAACGCCTCTTGAACCGAGTCGGTCGAAACACCAATTCAGCCATATCCCGACAATTGCATCCCGAAGGAATCCGCCGCGTCAGACCGCGACGGCGCGCTCTTCCTTCACGAAGGCCATCAGCACCAGGCCGACCGCGAGGAATCCGATAATGGCAAGCAATCCGCCGCGCTGGCTCAGCGTCCAGGCCGTCATGATCGTCACCGACAGGTTGGCGAACGGCGTTGCCGCGGTGCCCGACAGCGACATCAGGCCGAAGAACTCCGTCATCTTCTCGGGCGGCGCGAGCCTGGCCATCATGGTGCGCGCATTGGCGTAGCCCGCGGTGATCAACACGGCGACGCCGTTGATGATCAGCAGGTAGATCACTTGCGGCCAGGTGTTGAAGAACGGCATCTCGTTGATCGGCGCGGCGTGCACGTCATAGGGGATGAACCACAGGATGCGGTCCGGCGCCATCGTCAGGCCCAGCGAAAAGAACAGCAGCGTGCCGCCGATGCTGACGAAGATCGCGCGCTTGGAACCCAAATGGTTGTCCAGCCAGCCGCCGACAAACCCGCCCAGCACGGCGAAGACCGACAGCTCGATGCCGTAGATCATCATCGTCAGCGGCCCCCAGTTGAAGGTGGTCGATGCGTAAATGCCGCCGAACAGAAGGACCGCGCCCATGCCGTCGTTGAAGAAGATGCGCGCGATCAGATACATCGCGACGTTGCGATAGTGCTTCAGACTGACGATGGTGTTCCACACCGCCGACACGCCCAGCATCATCTGGCGCCGAATCGGGATGCCGGTACTCGGCTTGTCGGGCGTGAAGAGGAACAGAGGCAGCGCGAAGATCGCGAGCCAGATGCCGGAGATCGGGCCGGTCAGCCGCTCGGGCGTGTGCGCTTCGCGGCTGATGCCGAACAGCGGATGGTCGGGAATGAACGGCCAATGCAGAACGCCGGGCGCCGAGAAGGCGATGATCATGAATCCGAGCAGGATGACGCCGGCCAGATTGCCCAGCGACAGGCCAAGGCCCGACAGCGGCCCCACCCGCTCGTGCGGCGCGATGGTCGGCAGCATGGCGTTGTGGAACACCGAGGAGAACTCGTAGGAGAAATTCGCCGCGATGATGGCAAAGGCCAGCAGCCAGATCTGGCCGCTCGTGGAATGGGGCAGCGCATTCCACATCGCAATCATCGCGACCACCATGATCACCGTGTAGACGAAGATCCACGGCTTGCGGCGCCCGCCATTGTCGGCGATGGCGCCGAGGAAGGGCGCGGCGAACGCGGTCGCGATGCCGCCCCAGGACGAGATCGCCGACCAGATGATCTGGCCCCTGACCGGATCGCCCACCACGACGCGCGTGAAATAGGGCGCGAAGAGATAAATCGTGACGAGGAGCACGTAGGGAATGCGAGCACACTCGAACATCGCCCACGACACCTGTCCCAGCCGGTTCGAAATCGGACCGCCGGTCGCGGACAGGCCGCCGGGATTGTGCAGCCAGGCCGCGAGCCCGGTCGCCGCTACGCCGGCCGAGGATGCCGGGTCGGTCGGTTCGCCCGCGGTCGCGGCTTCCACATCGGCAGCCATGCGACGGCTGCCATCACTCGAATACCTCGCCAACGCGGACTCCCCAGATGTTACGCCTGTCGACCCAACCATCCGTGCCGCCGGCCTCGACCTCACAGACTTGAGGCTTGCATGCCTTGAGCTTGGCCACAACGCCGGGCGCGGCGTAGGCGATGATCTTGGAGGACGGATCGTCATCGTCACGCAGCGGCGATTTGGTGAATCCGACGAAGAGGACGGTCCGGCGGTCGCTCAATTGCGTGCGATGCATCCAGCCGACCGTTCCGTCGGCGTCCTTGACGCGGCGCCACGCATCGAAGCTCGCCACGACTTCGAACGGATAGTCCTTGTGCTGATAGACCCACAGGATGCGGTAGGAATAGCCAGGCCCTTCGCGCAGGAACGCCTGATCGTGGCGGATGCTCACAAAGTGCGGCGCGGGTTCCGCGGCATGCGCGATCTGAGGCAGGAGCACGCAGGCGAGAGCGGCTGCGCGCAGCATCGTGCGGGAATCGATCAGCATGGCGGGCGCGATGATACGCGGCGCGCCTTGCAATGCGAGGACGTTCTACGCTGCCGGGTTAGCGATTTGTCACGCTTACAGCTTCATCCCGAAGCGCGCCGCGATCATGACGGTCGCGAAATAGAGAACCAGGGTGAGGACACAGGAGGCGATGATCGCCCACCAGAAGCCGATTCCGTGCCGCAGCATCGCCGGCAGAACGAGGAACATCGGCAAGGACGGCAGTACGTAGAAGAACGTCGCTTCGGAGTAGTCGGCAATGCGCGCCGTGTCGCCCGTATCGCGCCACAGCCAGAGGATCGCGAGCAGCGCGACCAGCGGAAGCGAAGTAACCAGCGCGCCGAAGGCCGGGCTGCGCTTGGCGATCTCCGACACCGCCATGATGATCACGCCGGAAAGCAGTGCCTTCAGAATCGGATACAGCATCGTTCGCCCCGTGCAGTCCGCCGAGACTAGCAGAGCGGTTGACGCGGTGCGGCGAACCAAACTAATTTCCGCCTCACGCGCTTGGTTTTGGGAACGCGGTTTGAACCCGCGGCTGCCCCCGCAACTGTAACCGGCGAGCGAACTGTCCAACGGCCACTGGAGCGGTGCTCTGGGAAGGCGGATAGCGAGCGATAGAGCCGGAAGCCAGGAGACCTGCCTCGCGCCGTCGTCCTGTTTCCGCTCGGGGTGTGGCGGGGGCTGCGGGGGAAACCGCTGTGGCGACAAGAGGAGTCGTCGCGCGGGGCCCGTATCATGGGAATTCTCACATTTGCGCCAAGCCGCGTGCGGCTCCTGAAACCCACAGGAGAACCTCATGCAAAGATCGTTATTGCTTTCGGCCGCGCTTATCGCAGTCACCGCTGGACCAGCGTGCGCTGACAGCAGCACCGACAATGTCGTCATTGCCGACTATCGTACCGAAACCGTTGTGGTAAGCGCGACGCGCACCGAACAGCCGCTCGCTGTCACCGGTGCATCCGTTTCGGTGATAACGGCCGACGACTTGAAGACGCAGCAGACCGTTCTGCTGACCGACATCCTGAAACAGACGCCGTCGCTTGTCGTGGTGCGCAATGGCGGCCTCGGCCAGCCGGCCAGCGTCAGCCTGCGCGGCGGCGCGGCGGGGCAGACGATCGTGCTGATCGACGGCGTTCGGGTGAACGATCCCAGCACGACCGACAACAGCGCCGCGGTGGCGCTCGGCGATCTTTTGGTCAACAGCATCGACCGGGTCGAGGTCTTGAGGGGCCCGCAATCGACGCTCTATGGCAGCGACGCCATCGGCGGGGTGATCGACATCTTCACCAGGCGCGGCGGCGATACGGCACTGGAAGCCAGCGCCGAGGGCGGCTCGTTCGGCACATTTCACGCCAATGTCGCGGCGCACGGCACGCAGGGCATTCTGGAATTTGGCGCGGGTCTGAATTTCCTGACCGCCACCGGCACATCCGCCGCGGATTCGCGGTTCGGCAATCATGAGAATGACGGCTATACGAATTACGGCGCGACCTTCAATCTGCGCGCGCACATCACCGGCGACATCAGTGCCGATCTGCGCGGCTACTACACGCACGGCCATGACGGTTTCGACGACGGTTTCGGCGGTCCGCCGCTGTTCGCCGTTGCCGATTCCGCTGCCAACAGCAGCAACGATCTGAAGACGATCTATGCCGGCATCAATGCCGACCTGTTCGGCGGCGTGCTGCACAACCGTTTGGCCTTCCTCGCCACCGCCGGCGACCGCGCCTTTTTCGACTCGTCGTCGGACACGGTGCATCTGAATTTCGAATTCTTCAGCAGCACGACGCGCTTTGAATATCAGGGCACCATCGATGTCGATCCGGCGAACCAGATCACCTTCGGCGCGGAGACGCAGGAGAGCAGTTTCCACACCGACAATTTCGGCGTCTTCGCATTCTTCTCGCCACCGGTCGAAGCCGGCCATGACCGGCTCACCGGCTATTACGCGCAAGGCCAGAGCACGCTGCTCGACCAGCTGACGCTCACCGCCGGTGTGCGGCTTGACGACGACGATGAATTTGGGACCCACACCTCATACAAGTTCAACGCGGCCTGGCAGATCCCGCAGCTGGATGCCACCGTGCGCGGAAACATCGGCAATGCCTTCAAGGCGCCGAGCCTGTTCCAGGACTTCGGACCGAATTCCAATCCGCTCGCACGGCTGAAACCGGAAACGGCGACGGGTTGGGAACTCGGCTTCGACAAGAATTTCTGGGGCGTGCGCGGATCGCTGACCTGGTTCGATCGCCGCACCGCCAACCAGATCGGATTCCAGAACTGCTTCACGCCGGCCGATGCGCCCGGCTGTCCGGCGCGGCTCGACGCGTTCGGCTACTACATCAACATCGACAGAACTCATGCCAGCGGCGCCGAAGTCGAGCTTGCCGCAGCGGTAACCGACACGCTGAGCGTGAAACTCGACTACACCAACATGACCTCGATCAACACGCTGACGCATCTGGATCTGGCCCGTCAGCCGCACGATCTGGCGAGCGCGACCGCGACCTGGCTGCCCTGCCCCGGTACGACCCTGGGCGCGAGCATCACCTATCGGGGCAAACGCTTCGACGACGCCGGAAACTTCACGCCGCTCAACAGCAATACGCAGGTCAACCTGTTCGGGTCCTACGAACTCAACGCGCAGTGGCAGCTCTATGGCCGAGTCGACAACCTGTTCAACGACCGGACCGAGGAGGTCCTGGGCTATGGCGTGCCCGGCATCGGCGCCTTCGGCGGCATCCGGGCCACTTTGTAAGCCAGGACGGGCATGGCAGAGTCCTTGGGATCGCTATTCCTTCGGACCTGTCATGCCCTTCAAAAGCCTGTTGATCGCCAATCGCGGCGAGATCGCCGTGCGCATCGCGCGCGCCGCGTCTGACCTCGGCATCCGTTCGGTCGCCGTCTATTCCGACGACGACGTTACGTCCCTGCATGTGAAGGCGGCGGATTCGGCGCAAGCGCTCGGTGCAACCGGACCGGCCGCCTATCTCGATATCGCGCGCATCCTCGCCGCCGCGAAGGCGTCGCACTGCGAGGCGGTGCATCCGGGCTACGGCTTCTTAAGCGAGAATGCCGAATTCGCGCGCGCCTGCGAGAATTTCGGGCTGACTTTCATCGGTCCCGATCCGAAGGTACTCGCGATCTTCGGCGACAAGGCGCGTGCCCGCGCGCTCGCCGAACGTTTCGGCGTGCCGGTGCTGGCGGGCACGCAGGGCCCGGCAACTCTGGAAGAGACGCACACTTTCCTGCGTACCCATGGCGCCATCGTCATCAAGGCGATCGCCGGCGGTGGCGGCCGCGGCATGCGCATCGTCACGAAGGAAGAGGAACTCCAGAACGCCTATGCCCGCTGCCGGTCGGAAGCGAAGGCCTCGTTCGGCAACGACGCGGTCTATGCCGAAGTCCTGATGCCCGACGCGCGGCACATCGAAATTCAGGTCGCGGGCGACAGCAAATCGGCCAGTCACATCTGGGAGCGCGACTGCACCTTGCAGCGGCGCCATCAGAAGATCGTGGAGATCGCGCCCGCGCCCGGCCTCGACGCCGGATTGCGCAAGCAGCTCTGCGATGCCGCGGTGTGGCTTGCCGACGACGTCAATCTGCGCGGGCTCGCGACTTTCGAGTTCCTGTTGAACCCGAACCCGCCGCGCCATGGCGCCGCCTTCGCCTTCATCGAGGCAAATCCGCGGCTTCAGGTCGAGCATACGGTGACGGAGGAAGTGACCGGCATCGATCTGGTCGGCGTGCAGATCGAACTCGCGCAGGGCCGCAGCCTGCGCGACATCGGCTTGCACCAGGACGACGTTCCGGCGCCGCGCGGCACCGCGGTGCAGCTGCGCATCAATATGGAGAAGATCGAAGCCGACGGCACGATCAAGCCGTCCGGCGGCACGCTCACCCGCTTCGCGCCGCCGGCCGGACCCGGCGTGCGCGTCGACACGTTCGGCTATGAGGGCTATCGAACCAACCCGGCCTTCGATCCGCTGCTCGCCAAGCTGATCGTCCACGGACCCGACTTCGCCTCCGCCATGGCGCGGGCGCGGCGCGCGCTGAACGAGTTCGTCATCGCCGGGGTCGAGACCAATGCCGGCTTTCTGCACGCGCTGATTTCGCGCGAGGATGTCCTCGCCGGCGAAACGCATACGCGTTTCGTCGAGGAGCACACCGCGGAACTCGTCGCGGAGGCGGCCGCCTGGACGCCGCATGTCGTGGCGCCGGCGGCTGTCGCCGCGCACGCGCCATCGCAAGCGGCCTCCGCAGCTCCCGCCGGAACCATCGCCGTTCCCGCGCCGATGCAGGGCAAGATCGTCTCGATCGACGTCAAGCCTGGCGACACGGTCCGCAAAGGCATGCCGGTCGCCGTGCTGGAGTCGATGAAGATGGAGCATCTGGTCGGCGCCGCGATTTCCGGGCGCGTCCATTCGCTGGCGCATGCGCCGGGCACGGTTCTGTTCGAGGGCGACGCGCTCTTGTTCCTCTCGCCGGAAGAGGTCGCGAGCGAGGCGCAGGATACCCACACGGTCGTCGATCCCGACTTCATCCGGCCCGATCTGGCGGAGTCCAACGCACGTCACGCCTTCAGCCTGGACGAGAACCGGCCGGACGCGGTGGCGCGGCGGCGCAAGACCAATCAGCGCACGGCGCGCGAAAATCTGGAACAGCTCTGCGATCCGGGGAGCTTTATCGAATATGGCGCACTCGCCTTCGCCGCCCAGCGCCGACGCCGCGAGCTCAGCGATCTGATCAAGAACACGCCTGGCGACGGCATCATCACCGGCATCGGCACGGTCAACGCGGCGGAGTTCGGCGAGAGCAAGGCGCGCTGTGCCGTGATCGCCTACGACTACACCGTGCTCGCCGGCACGCAGGGTTCGATGAACCACCAGAAGAAGGACCGGCTTCTGAAGGTCGCGGAGGAGTGGAAGCTTCCCATCGTCTGCTTCGCGGAAGGCGGCGGCGGCCGTCCGGGCGACACCGATTTTCCCGGCGTCGCCGGCCTCGATACGCCGACCTTCCGGCAATATGCGAAGCTGTCGGGCCTCATCCCGCGCGTCGGCATCAATTCGGGCCGCTGCTTCGCGGGCAATGCCGCGCTGCTCGGCTGCAGCGACGTGATCATCGCCGCGAAGAACTCGAACATCGGCATGGGCGGACCGGCAATGATCGAAGGCGGCGGGCTCGGCGTCTACCGGCCGGAGGAAGTCGGGCCGATGTCGGTGCAGGTGCCCAACGGCGTGGTCGACGTTGCGGTCGAGGACGAGATCGAGGCGATCGACGTCGCGAAAAAATACCTGTCCTATTTCCAGGGACCGCTTTCAAAATGGGACTGCGCCAACCAGAAAGAGTTGCGCCATCTCATTCCGGAGAACCGCCTGCGCGTCTATGAAAGCCGCAAGGTGATCGAGACCTTGGCCGATACCGGCAGCGTTCTGGAACTGCGTCCGGAATTCGCGCCGGGTATGCTCACCGCGCTGGTGCGGATCGAAGGCCAGCCCTTCGGCCTCATCGCCAACAATCCGATGTTCATCGCCGGCGCGATCGACGGCCCCTGTGCCGACAAGGCGGCGCGCTTCCTGCAGCTTTGCGACGCGTTCGGTTTGCCGATCATCTCGCTCTGCGATACGCCGGGCTTCATGGTCGGGCCGGAGGCGGAGAAGACGTCGCTGGTGCGGCGCGTGTCGCGCATGTTCGTGGTGGGCGGTGCGCTGAGCGTTCCGATCTTCACCGTCGTACTGCGCAAAGGCTACGGCCTCGGCGCGCAGGCCATGGCGGGCGGCAGCTTCCACGCGCCGTTCTTCATCGTGTCCTGGCCGACCGGCGAGTTCGGCGGCATGGGCCTCGAAGGCGCGGTCCGGCTCGGTTATCGCAAGGAGCTGGAAGCCGAACCGACGCCGGAAGCCAAGGAAGCGCTGTTTCAGAAAATGGTCGCGCAGAGCTACGCGCGCGGCAAGGCGATCAACATGGCGGCGTATCTGGAGATCGACGACGTGATCGATCCGTCCGACACGCGGCGCTGGATCATGCGCGGCTACCGTTCGCTGCCGCCACACGATCCGAGCAAGCGGCGGACGTTTGTAGATACATGGTGAGGGACGAGCCGATGAACACGAACTCCTCCGCCGAAGCCGTCGCCCGACAACTCGTTGCCGAGTACAACCGTGGTACGCCCGATTGGGTCGAAGCTTGCCACGCCGAGTCCACCGAGTGGATCGAACTGCCTTTCGCCGGCGGTTCGGGACGCAGCGGTGGCCGGGCGGAACTGCGCAAGGCAGCCGAGCTTCAAGTCGCCAGTTTTCCGGATCGACGCATGGAGATCGTCAACGTTGTCGCCGGTGGTGACCAGGCGGCACTCGAAGTGGAATGGACCGGCACAGCCGCTCAGCAGACAGCGTGGGCGCCCAAGGGGGCGAAGCTGCGATTGCGCGCCGTTCTCATGCTCAAGATCGCAGGCGGAAAAGTCGTGCGGGAAGTCGACTACGTTATTCCCGTACCCTAGTACCTTTGCTGCAAGCGGCTCCGACAGCAGATAGCCGCGCCTACCCCGCCGCCGCAAGCCTCTGCGCTGCGGCCTTGCCTTTGACGAAGATCGTCGGTGCGTGGTCGACCGGGACGAACTCCTCGGACAGTCCGCGCACCGACTCCGCGTGGCCGAGGACCAGCGCCCCGTCGGGCGACAGGATCTCGGCAATCTTGTCGAGCACGTCGATCTTGGTCTTGCGCTCGAAATAGATCAGCACGTTGCGGCAGAACACGGCGTCGAGATCGTCGAGCCAGCCAAACGAGTCGAGCAGGTTAAACTGGCGGAACGTCACCATGCGCCGCAGATTCTCGTGGATGCGCCAGTTGCCGCCTTCCTGCGTGAAGTGCGCGACCAGCCGGCGGATCGCAAGCCCGCGCTGCGCCTCGAAATGCGAATAGACGCCTTCCTCGGCGCGCGCGATCATCTCGGCGCAGAAGTCGGTGGCGATGAGATCGATGCTCCACCCCTGGGCCGGCAGGCTCATGTCGTTCAGCACCATGGCAATCGAATAAGCTTCCTGTCCGGCGGCGCAGGCCGCGCACCAGATGCGCAGGCGCTTGCTCGAGGCGCGGTTCTCCAGAAGCTGCGGCAAGACGAGATCGCGGAACTGGTCGAACGAATGGCGATCGCGGAAGAAGGAGGATTCGTTCGTCATCATCACTTCGGTGACGGCGCGCGCCAGCGTATCGCGGCCGTGACGCAGATCCTGGATCAGCGCCTCCACCGAGCGGAAGCCGAAGCGGCGCATGACCGGTGCCAGCCGGCCCTCGATCAGGCCCGACTTGTGCGGCGGCAGCACCAGGCCCGAGCGCCGTCGCACCAGTTGCGCGAGAAAGGAGAGATCGTCGTCCGTCATCGATGGCACTATAGCAGGCCCACTTCGGCGAGCTTGGCCTCGATGATGCCGCGGTCGAACGGCTTCATGATGTACTCGTTGGCGCCGGCGCCGAGCGCTTCGGTGATGTGCGCGACGTCGTTCTCGGTGGTGCAGAACACCACGACGGGATAGTCGCCCGCGCGTTCCTTGCGCAGCGTCTTGAGGAACTCGATGCCGTTCATGTTCGGCATGTTCCAGTCGAGCAGGATCAGCTCGGGCATCTTGCTGCGGCAGGCGGAGAGCGCGGTCAGGCCGTCCTCGGCCTCTTCGGTGTGGAATTCGAGATCTTGCAGGATGCGGCAGGCAACCTTGCGGATCACCCGGCTATCGTCGACGACGAGGCAGTTTCTCATGGCGCACCGGTCCCGCTTTGGCTCCCACCGACACGGGAGCCGCACAAATCGGCGCTACGCTAAGGCCGCGAGGGTAAATGGCGCGTATAGGTTTGCGCCCAATCTGCGCCTGTCAGCCCGCGGCAATCTCGACCACGCCCTCGCGCGCCGTCAGCGTCAAACCGGCGTTCAGATCGCGGGCGAGCTTGTGCGTCAGATAGGGCTGGATGCCGCGGGCATCGAGATGATCTTCGGATGCCTCGCCGCGCACGGCATTGGCCACTTCCTCGAGCAGGCGCGCATGCGGACTGGTCGCCACGATCTTGAAGGAAGGCGTGGCCGGATCGGCACTAACCTCGACGTTGAGGGCACCGCCGCGCGGCAGGCAATCGGCGCCGAGAAGCGCAGCATTCATCAGCAATTTCGCCCAGTTCTTGGGCCAGTTCACGTGCTGGGCCTGCCACTGGAGCTGAACCTTGCCGCCGTCCAGAAGGCCCGCGACCAGACGGCCGATTTCGCCGACATCGAGCTCGGCACCGGCGGATCCCGCCGCACCGAAGGCGATGCGCAGAAACTGCAGCCGCGCCAGAGCCTGAAGCGCGCTGGAGGAGACGATCTTCAACGCATCGGCGCGCATCGCGGCATCGCGCTCGTCTTCCATGACTTCCAGACCGTTGACCACTGCGCCCAGAGGCCCCACAAGATCGTGGCATACGCGGCTCACGAGAAACGCGGCGAATTCGATATCTTCCATGGACGAGGCGATCTCCGGAACTATTGTGTGGTTTTCAAACGGTAACCATGTCCGGCGCCTCTTAAGGAATGTTTAAGATGCTTTCAACGCCCTCGCCGCGACTTCGCGCGCTGACCCTTCTTGCGCACGAGGCCGGCGCGATCGTCATGCGTATCTATGAGAGCGGGACCGAGACACGGAAGAAATCCGACCAATCGCCGGTGACCGATGCCGACGAGGAAGCCGAGGCTCATATCCTCAAGGGCCTGCGCGCACTGGCGCCCGACGTGCCGATCGTCGCCGAGGAAGAAGTCGCCGCCGGCCGTTTGCCGAGTGTCGGCAATCATTTCTTCCTGGTCGATCCGCTGGACGGCACGAAGGAGTTCATCAGCCGCAACGGCGAGTTCACCGTGAACATCGCCGAGGTGCAGGACGGCATCGCGGTGCGCGGGGTTGTCTATGCCCCGGCGAAACACAGGCTGTTCCTGGGCGAGACGCCTGGCGGCGCTTTTGAAATTCAAACCGAGGTCGATGCACCGCCCGATCTGGCGCACGCCAAACCGATCTCGGTGCGCAAGGCACCGGCCGACGGGCTCGTGGCCGTGGCTAGCCGCTCGCACCGCGACAAGAAGACGGAAGAATATCTCGCCCACTATCCGGTGAAAGACTTCATCACCGCCGGATCGTCGCTGAAATTCTGCCTCGTCGCAGCGGGCGAGGCCGACATCTATCCGCGGCACGGCACAACGATGGAGTGGGACACCGCGGCAGGACACGCGGTCCTGTCGGCGGCGGGCGGAACCGTGACCAATCTGGACGGCTTGCCGTTTCTCTACGGCCGCGTCGCGGACAAATTCACAAATCCGCACTTCGTGGCGCGCGGCAGGACGTAGAGCATTGGGACGCTAGCGGTCGTAGTCGTGGCGGTTGGAGTAGAAAATCAGCGTCATCAGCCCGCCGCCGACCGCAATCGTGATGAACGAACCGGCAATCAGCGCGAACCAGCCGAAGACGCTCATATGCACGACGCCGAGTGCGTCCCAGGCATGGATCGCGAACCAGATCGAGACGGCGAGGAAACAGAGCAGCACGGCAAGCGCCAGCCAGCCGCCGCCGGAGAGGTGGGCATGGTCGTGATCGCGATTATCGTTCATGGCTGTGCGAATATTCATCCCTGACTAACGCACAAGTCGTGCAGACGTTCATCGATACGGCCCGGCAAGGCCCGATCCGGGGCGCGATACCGTCATGCCCGCGCCGCGCCCAGCATCGAAGAACCGGGCGCGAGTTGAACCTCGAGCACGGCGCCATCGGCCCCCGTGACTTCCAGCATGTCGCCCTTGACCGGCGCCGAGCCGTCGATCACCGCCGCACTCCAGCGCGTATCGTCGACCCGAACCGGGCCGCGACCACTGACGAAAGTTTCCTCGGCCCGCACGACGCGGCCGACATATTGGGCGCTTCGCTCGTTGAGGGCGGCGTGGGTATTGCGGTCCGCGCGCCCCCAGGCCGAACGCTTCCACGCCGCCGTCGCGCCGACCGAGACGATCGCGAACAGGAACACGGCGAGGCGGCCATCGAGCGACGGATCGAAATATTTGATCAGGCCGACGACCAGCGCCGCAAGGCCGGGCCACAGCAGATATTGCGTCGTGCTGGCGATCTCCACCGCGAGCAAGATCGCGCCCAGTGCCCACCAGTGCCAGGCGGGCTGTGCGTTCAGGAAATCGGTGATCGAATCCATGATCGCCTCCTCAGGTACCCGCCGGACGTGTCGGCGGCGGCGGAACATTCGGAACCGTGCCGGCAGCGTTCTGGCCGCGCGCGCGCGGCGCGGCGCCGGCGGAGGTCTGCGTGGTGATCGCCTCTCGCGTCATCTCCGCAATGCCCGCGATGGAACCGAGCAACCCGGCCGACTCCATCGGGATGATGACGAACTTCTGGTTCGGCGCATTGGCAAGCTGGGCGAAGGCATCGACATATTTCTGGCCGAGGAAGTAGTTGAGCGCGTTGACATTGCCGGCCTCGATCGAGTCCGAGACCATCTGGGTCGCTTTTGCTTCTGCCTGCGCCAGCCGTTCGCGCGCTTCGGCGTCGCGGAACGCCGCTTCCTTGCGGCCTTCCGCCTGGAGGATCGCGGACTGCTTGGCGCCCTCGGCGCGCAGGATCGCGCCCTGCTTTTCGCCGTCGGCCTGGGTGACCTCGGCGCGGCGGAAGCGTTCCGCCTTCATCTGGCGCGCCATCGCCTCGGTAATGTCGGTCGGCGGCGAGAGGTCCTTGATCTCGATGCGCGTGACCTTGACGCCCCAAGGGCTGGTCGCCTGATCGACGACGGCCAGCAGCCGCTGATTGATCTCGTCGCGCTTGGACAGAACCTCGTCCAGATCCATCGCGCCGATCACGGTACGCGCGTTGGTCAAACAGAGATTGGTGATGCCGGCCTGCAGGTTTGCGACCTCATATGCGGCCTTGGCCGCATCGACGACCTGGTAGAAGGCGATGGCATCGGCGGTCACGGTTGCGTTGTCGCGCGTGATCACGACCTGGCTCGGGATCGTGAGAACCTCTTCCATCATCGACAGCTTGCGGCCGATCCGGTCGACATAGGGAATGATGAGATTGAGTCCAGGCTTCAGGATGCGGGTGAAGCGGCCGAAGCGTTCGACCGTCCATTCGCGGCCCTGCGGCACGCTCTTCACGCCGGCGAAGATCGTGACCAGCGCGAGAACAAGAACCGACAGCGCGAAAAAAGTTACGCCTTGCATTCGACCAACCTCCCCTGAGCCCGAAACAAGATTAGCGTAAGTTCAGATAATGCCACCAAAGTGGCGGCTAAAGCCCTTGAACGGCCTCAATTTCTGCCTAGGCGGATTTGTCGGCGCGGCGCGAATTGGGCATGTTCGGGTCGCGGGGACGTGACTGATTCGACAGGAGAAGACCATGAAATCGCTTCGAATTCTGAGCGCCCTGTTCGCCGGCTTCGCCGCGTTCGCGCTGAGCATCGGCCCCACCGTCGCCGACGATACAAGTCCCGACGATGGTACGTTTTCGCCCAACGAGATCGTTCAGGCCGGTTCGGACTTCTTCGGCGTCACCACCGAAGTGATGGCGAAGGCGGTGCAGCGCGTGACCGAGGATCTCGGTCAGCCCGACGCCTACATCAAGGGCAGCGAAGGTTCCGGCGCCTTCATCGTGGGTCTGCGTTACGGCTCGGGCTGGCTGATCCGCAAGGGCGTCGAACCGAAGATGGTCTATTGGCATGGCCCGTCAGTCGGCTTCGATGTCGGCGGCAACGGATCGAAGGTCTTTACCCTCGTCTACAATCTCAAGGACGAGCGGCGGCTCTATCAGCGCTTTCCAGGTGCCGAAGGCAGCTTCTACTTCATCGCGGGCATCGGCGTGAACTACATGCGCTCGGGCGGCGTGACGCTGGCGCCTATGCGCACCGGCGTCGGACTGCGCGCCGGCGTGAACGCGCACTACCAGGTCTATAGCGACAAGCGCGACTGGTTCCCGCTCTAGGCGGCTAGGCGCTCGCGCCGGACGGTGCATCGACCGCGCCGGCCGGCGCCGGCAGGTAGAGAAGCAGCGCTGCGGCCACATAGGTCGAAGAGAACGTACCGACCACGATGCCGAACAGGATCGCGGCGCTGAAATTGACGAGCACCGAACCGCCGAACAGCAGCGGGATCACCGAAAGTGCCGTCGCTGCGGACACCAGCGTCGTTCGCGTCGCGATCTGATTGGTCGAGAGATTGATCAGTTCCCGAAGCGGCATGCGCTTGTACTTGCGCCGGTTCTCCCGGATGCGGTCGAACACCACGACGGTGTCATTGATCGAGTAGCCGGCGAGCAGCAGCAGGGCGGCCACCGTGTTGATCGTGAAATCCAGGTGCAGAATCGAGAAGAAGCCGGCGGTGACGAAGACGTCGTGTCCGGTCGCGATGAGCGCACCGATGCCGTACTGCCACTCGAAGCGGAACGCGACGTAGACGGAGATCAAAACGACCGCGAGGATCATGGCGTAAATGCCGCCGCGGAAAAGTTCTCCGCTCACCTTGGGGCCGATGACTTCGGTGTTGCGGAAGGTGTAGCCGGCGCCCAGGCGCGCCTTGACGGTCTGCGCCACCGTGGTGCCCGACTGATCGGCCTTCGGCTGCACGCGGATCAGCACGCAGGAATTGGCCGGCGTATCGCAGGCGCCGCCGCCGAAATACTGGATCTGCGCATCGTTGAAGCCGAGGCTGTCGACGTCGCTCCGGACTTTGGCGATGTCGATCTCGTGCACGGCCTTGGCCTGGATCAGCACGCCGCCGGTGAAGTCGATGCCCAGATTGAAGCCCTGAACGAGGATGGAGACGATCGAGGCCACGAGCAGCAGGCCATCCACCGCGAACGCCCAGTAGCGCCAGCCGACGAAGTCGACATTGGTGGTTTCGGGGATAAAGCGCAGCCAGGGCATGGATTGGTCCGAAAAAGGCCGGGCGAGACATATCCGCTGCGGGGGATGCGGACAAGCCGGGCCGCTTTGCAGAACTCCTGGCTTTTGCGACACTTGGTCCGAGGAGCAGCCAATGCCGCCCGCGACCGTCCATCCGCCGGCCGACCCCGGTAAGCCCGGGCCGAGCCTGCACAGCCTGCAAGAGGCGACCTACGCCTCCGTCATTGCGGCGGTGATGGTGGCGCTGATCTATTTCGGCCGGCCGCTGCTCGTGCCGATCGCGCTGTCGGTCCTTCTGGCTTTTGCGCTGGCGCCGGTCGCTGAGTTTCTGCGCCGCCTCAGGCTCGGCCGCATCGTCGCGGTCATCCTGGCCGTGACCATGGCGGTCCTGCTTATCACCGGCATGGCGACCTTCATCGGCACCCAGCTCGCCTGGCTTGCGGTCAGCCTGCCGCAGTACCAGCACAACATCGTCGACAAGATCCAGTCGGTCGAGGGATCCGCCACCAACAACGGGTTCGTTCGCGGCGCCATCTCCATGTTCGACAATCTGAGCGAGCAGATCGCCAACGTTCCTTTGCCGAACAACACCAACGAGCTCCAGTCCAAGACGACGGCGCAGCGGACCGACCCCGCTATGCGGGTGGTCATCGAGCAGCCGCCCCCCGGCCCGCTCGAGCTGTTGCAGAACATCGCGGGGCCGCTGCTCGAGCCGCTGGCGAACCTGACGATCATCATGATCTTCGTGATCTTCATGCTGTTGCAGAAGGAGGACTTGCGCGACCGCTTCATCATGCTGGCCGGGCCGCGCGACCTGCAGCGCACGACGCTTGCGATCGACGACGGCGCCGAACGGCTGAGCCGCTATCTTCTGCTTCAGACCGCAGTGAACACCGTTTTTGGCCTGCTCGTCGGCCTCGGCCTGTGGGCCGCCGGCGTTCCCAATCCCGCGCTGTGGGGACTGATCAGCGCCATGTTCCGTTTCGTGCCCTATGTCGGCGTGCCGATCGCGGCCTTGGTGCCGCTCGCGCTGTCGCTCGCGGTCGATCCGGGCTGGGCGATGATGTTCTGGACGCTCGGCGTCTACGTCGTGCTCGAGTTCGATCACCGGCCAGGCGATCGAGCCATGGCTTTATGGCCGCAACATGGGTCTGTCGGCATTGGCCGTGGTGGTGGCGGCGGCTTTCTGGACGTTTGTGTGGGGGCCTGTCGGGCTTCTGCTGTCGACGCCGCTGACCATGTGCCTCGTCGTGATCGGCCGCCATGTCGACCAACTGCGCTTTCTGGATGTGATGCTGGGCGATGCGCCGCCAATGGCCCCGGAGGAGAGCTTCTATCTGCGCATGCTCGCGGGAGATCCTGACGAGGCGGCCGAGCAGGCCGAGGCCTATCTGCACGACCACACATTGCCAGTCTATTTCGACGAAGTCGCCGTCCGCGCGCTCGCCCTCGCACAACTCGACCTCAATCGGGGCGCGCTGACCGAAGAGGGCCGCAACCGCGTCGCCAAGACCGTCGAGGGCTTCATCGACAATCTGACTCAACATGAGGATGCCGGCGCGCGCGCGGCCAGTGTCGAGGACGTCATTGTTCCGGTCGACTGGCAGCATCAACCGGTACTCTGCGTCGCGGGCCGCAGCGTGCTCGACCATGCGGCGGCCTCATTACTGGCGCATCTTCTGGAGCGGCAAGGGATCGGCGCGCGCATCGCATCCTTCGAGGAGGTTTCGCCGTCGAGCATCCAGGATCTGGAATGCGACGGCGTCCGCGTGATCTGCGTCTCGTATCTCGAGCCCGGCAGCCCGAAGAACGCGCGCTATCTCGCGCGGCGGCTGCGCAAGCGCATGCCGAGCCTGCCGTTGATCGCCGGATTCTGGAGCGTGATCGCCAACGACACACACTATCTCGACAGCTTCGAAGCGACCGAATGCGACTTCCTCGCCAACAATCTTCGACAGGCCGTCGAACAGATCGTTGCTCTGATGAAGAAGCCTGCCTCGGAAGGCCGCTTCGTCAGCCAGGTGAAGCAGACCGAGGAAGAATCGGTGACCGACTGATGCGACCGTCCGAATTCCAATGCGTCCTTTATGTGGTGCGCGATCACATCGCGACCATCACGCTCAATCGGCCGGAGCGGCGCAATGCGCTCAATCCCCGGGCCTATGCCGAGATCGAGGCCGCGTTCCGTGCGGCAAGCGCAGACGACGAGGTTCGCGTCGCGATAGTGACCGGCACCGATCCGGCCTTCTGCTCGGGCGAAGACGTCAAGGAGATGATGACGGGCGAGGCGCGGCCAGCGACCGCTGCCGCGCCTTCGTCCGGGCGCCCGCCCACACCGGCTGCGATGGCAGCGCTCGACTGCGAGAAGCCGGTGATCGCCGCGGTGAACGGCTCGGCCGTCGGCTGGGGTATGGAGCTTGCGCTGTACGCCGATATCCGCCTGGCGTCCGAGAAAGCGAAATTCGCCGAGCTGTTCGTCAAGCGCGGCCTGGTCGCCGACGTTGGCAGCTTCTATCGCCTGCCCGCGCTCGTCGGCCCGTCCAAGGCTGCCGAGCTTCTGCTGACCGGCGATCAGATCGATGCCGCCGAGGCACTGCGGATTGGTCTGGTCTCCGAAGTCCTGCCGCACGGAGACCTCATGCCGCGCGCCAACGCGATGGCCGCCAAGATCGCGGCCAATCCGCCGCTTGCGACACGCGCCATGAAGGACGGCCTGCGCCGCGCGGCCCATGGCGATCCCAAAGTGATCGGAAGCTGGGCGATCGATACGATCTACCGGTTGTTCCAGACCGAGGATCATCGCGAAGGCGTGAAGAGCTTTCTCGAAAAGCGCGAGCCGGTGTTCAAGGGCCGCTGAATTCGCATATCTGTCAAACTCGCGCAGTACGAACACTGCATCTTCGGGGGAAGAGGTCGATGAAGCGCTTCTCGTTCGCCGCCATCGTACTGGTCGCCGCTTGCGGCACAACCGCTGCCGGCACCGCCGACCGCCTCTGGCTTCCGACCGGCCAAAGCGTCACGCCGACCGCGGCGCCCGGCTCGCTGTTCTATCCGCTCGCAGCCGATCTACCGGTCGTCGGGCATCAGCTTGTCGGCGGCGGCGCGGCCTCGGTCCTTTCGCCCGACGGCAAGCAGCTGTTTGTGCTGACCAGCGGCTTCAATCGTTGGCTCGGCGCCGACGGCAAGCCGGTGGCCGACGCCTCGACCGAACATCTCTTCGTCTATGCGACGGAGGGTGGGCTCAAGCCGGTGCAGGACATCCATGTGGCCAATGCCTATGGCGGCATGGCGCTTTCCGCAGACGGCGCCATGCTGGTTGTCGCCGGCGGCGTCGACGACAACGTTCACATCTACCAAAAGGATGCGAGCGGCGCGTGGAGCGCGAGCGGCGAGCCGATTCCGCTCGGCCATCGCTGGGGCAATGGGCTGACCCCGTCGCCCGCTGCGGTGGAGCCGATGGCTGCCGGCATCGCGCTGACGCCGGATGGGAGCAAGGCTCTGGTCGCCAATTATGAGAATGATTCCGTTACCCTCGTCGATCTCACCAGCCGCAAAGTGCTCATCGAACGCGACCTGCGGCCCGGCAAATCCGATCCCAAGAAGTCCGGCGTGCCCGGCGGCGAGTTTCCCTATGACGTCGCCATCGCGGGCGACAAGGTGTTCGTCTCCAGCCTGCGTGACCGCGAGATCGACGTGCTTTCGCTGGCCGGCGGCCTGAAGGTGACGGCGCGGATCAAGATCGCCGGCAATCCCAACCGCATGATCCTGAACCGCGCGGGCACCACGCTGATGGTCGCCGCGGACAATTCCGATAAGGTATTCTTCATCGATGTCGCCAGCAAACGGATCGCCAGCGCGCTCGGCTTGCGCGCTCCCACCGGCTGGGGCGCCGATGCGCGCCTGCCCGGTGCCGCGCCGAACGCATTGGCGCTGTCGACGGATGAGAAAACGCTCTACGTCACCGAAGGCGGCATCAATGCGGTGGCGATCGTGCGCCTCGCGCCGGTACCCGTCCTGCTGGGCATGGTGCCCACCGCCTGGCAGCCAAACGCCGTGAGCGCAAGCGCCGACGGCGCCACGCTCTA
Organism: uncultured Alphaproteobacteria bacterium; assembly: GCA_963741735.1. Classification (GTDB taxonomy): domain Bacteria; phylum Pseudomonadota; class Alphaproteobacteria; order Micropepsales; family Micropepsaceae; genus Rhizomicrobium. The sequence continues at coordinate 387,874 of CAVUJB010000003.1, read as the reverse complement.
TGTCGTCAACGGCAAGAGCCCGAGCGGGCCCAATCCGCGCAACTGCATGCCCGTCACCACGCCGACGCCAGGTTGTTCGGCGAACGACCAGAAGCGCACGGCCAATCAATATGTCTGGCAGCTGATCACCGGCGGCGTCACCGCCATCCCGGTGCCCGACGCCGACACGCTCAAGCGCCTCACCGCCACCGTCGCCGACAATAACGGTTTGCGCGAGGTCGCATCGGACGACGAGTTGCGCGTGATGACGGCCATGCGCGCGCGCATCAAACACGTCATCTACATCGTCAAGGAGAACCGTACGTACGACCAGATCCTGGGCGACCTCCCCGGCACCGACGGCGATCCGGCGCTGGTGCAGTTCGGCCCCAGCATGACGCCGAACCAGCACGCGCTGGCCGGCGAGTTCGTCGCCCTCGATGCCTTCTTCGACAGCGGAGAGGCGAGCGGCAACGGCTGGAACTGGTCGACCGCGGCGCGCACCACCGACGTGACCGAGAAGGAAATGCCGGTGAACTATGGCCATCGTGGCCTCACCTACGACTTCGAGGGCACCACGCGCGACGTCAATGTGGCACTGCCCTACAAGGCACGCCTCGCCGCCAACCCGCTCACCGCCGGCGATCCGGACGTGCTTCCCGGCAGTGCCAACCAGGCCGCGCCCGACGGGCCGGACGGCGAGGACGAACAGGGCTATCTGTGGGACGCGGCGCTGCGCGCGCACGAGTCCGTGCGCAATTACGGCTTCTTCACCGATCTCGCGCGCTACGATTCCCATCTTCCGCCGAACCTGTTCGTGCCGCTGGAACACGATCCGGCGGCGAAGAAGCTGCGCGTGAGCTTCCCTGCCAATCGCGCGCTGGCGCCGCTGACCGATCCCTATTTCCGCGGCTTCGACAACCAGTTCGCCGATTATTGGCGCTACCGCGAATGGGAGCGCGAATTCGCCGGCTATGAGAAGACGGGGCGTCTGCCCAGACTCGAGACCGTGCGGTTCATGCACGACCACACCGGCGATTTCGCGACCGCGGCCGACGGCGTCAACACGCCGGAGACGCAGGTTGCCGACAACGACTATGCGGTCGGCCTGCTCGTGGAACGCGTCGCGCATAGCCGCTTTGCGAAGAACACCTTGATCTTCGTCATAGAGGACGACGCGCAGGACGGACCCGACCATGTCGACGCGCACCGTTCCGTCGCCTTCATCGCCGGGCCGTACGTGAAGCATGGCGCGGTGATTTCGGACCGCTACACCACCGTGAACCTCCTGCGCACGATGGAAGACATTCTGGGCCTGAAGCCATTGAACGTCCACGATGCCAACGCAAGGCCGATGGCGAGCGTTTTCGACCTGAGCAATGCAAGTTGGGATTATCGCGCGCGCGTGCCCGACATGCTGCGCACCACGTCGCTGCCGCTGCCACAACAACATGGTGCCGCGAACACGGCACGCCCGCTGCATGACGCGGCCTATTGGGCGGACGCGACGAAGCAGTTCGATTTCTCCACCGAAGACCGCCTAGATGCCGGCGCCTATAACCGCATTCTGTGGAGCGGCATGAAGGGCGATGCGCCCTACCCCGCGACACGCGACGGCCGCAACCGCCGAACCGCCTCGACCCGCTAAGGCGCCGCGCGCCGGACCTGAACCGGCACGCCGCAGATATCAAGCACCGGCGGCGGTTTGCGGAAATAGAACGGCGAAGTCGGATGACGGCGTGCCTCGAGCGCGTCGGCAAATGTCTTGCTTTCGGTGCGGATCACCTGAAAGGACGGCCTGTCCTTCTCTGGCAGATCTGCCGCGAGACGCATGCGGACGATTGGATCGCGCTTTGCGACGTCGGCAATGACGCCGCTGTCGACGTCGGGATCGCCGCGCTCCAGCTTCTGCAGATATTGCATGCCGGACAGCACGCGGCCGAAGGCGGTCAGATCGCGATCGAGCCGGCGCGGCGATTGTCCGATCACGATGTAGAACTCGGTCGCCGCCGTATCGGGATTGTCATCGCGGGCGAAGGCGAAGGTTCCGGGGCAATGGATCAGCCATTCGCGCCGGTCGACCGGATCGCGCGCCACCGCAAAGCCGTCCTCAAAGCCCACGTCGGGTGCCATCAGATCGGCATTGCCAAGCGGCGTGAAGACAGGTTCGGGCGACGAAACTCGGTCGAACTCCGCCTTCAACGCGGGCCATTGGCCGAGATTTCTGGCCTCGACGGGATGATCCCTGGTCGAGGCGGTGCCTTCCCCGATGCCGCCCTGCGCCACGAAGCCGTCGATAACGCGATAGAAGGAGAGGCCGTCATAAAAGTGAGCCCGGATCAGCGCGCGCAGCCGTTCGGTATGGTTTGGCGCAAATTCGGGCGCGAGTTCGACCGCGACCTGGCCGTACTTCGTATCGATAAGGACGAGGTTCTGTGGATCGGCGGTGCGCCAGTCCGCCGGCACTTCCGCCGCGGAAGCCGATGCCGCCAGGGACAAGGCGGCAAGGATCAGTGTCTTAATCTGCTTCATTTGTTTACCGGGATGCGACGTGACGTGCCTTGCGGGGGCCACCAAAGCACCCCAATAACAAGCCTACCGCATGACCGCCGACAGCCCGAAATCCGACGCAGCGCCCGTCTCGGCCGCAGCCCTGCCCACGCTGCTGTCGGTGATGTTCATCAACCTTTTGGGCTTCGGCATCATCGTTCCGCTGCTGCCGTTCTACGCGAAATCGTTCCAGGCCCCGGTCTGGCAGATGGCACTGGTATTTTCCGCCTACGCCATCGGCTCCTTCTTCGGCGAGCCGTTCTGGGGCCGGCTGTCCGACACCGTCGGGCGAAAGCCGATCCTGATCAGCACCGTCACCGGAAACTGCCTGTGTTATCTGGCGCTCGCCTTCGCGCCGAACATTACGGTCGCCTTCATCGTGCGCCTGCTCGGCGGCATGGCGAGTGGCAACGGCGCGGTGATCCAGGGCTATATCGCCGACGTGACGCCGCCGGATCAGCGCACCGGGCGGATGTCGCTGCTCGGCGCGGCCTACAATATCGGATTCATTGTCGGCCCGGCGCTCGGCGGTCTGCTCGCGCATCCGTCGGCCGGCCATGCCGGATTTCGCATTCCGCTGTTGATCGCATCGAGTCTGTCGGCCGTATGCGTCATCGGCCTCATTGCATTCCTCAAGGAGAGCCGCACGCATCGCCGCGTCGCAGGCAAACCAAGCCGCTGGGCCGTTGTGAACTCCGCGTTGACCAATCCGGTCATTGGCCGGCTGTTTCTCGTCACGTTTCTCGCCGGTTGCGCGTTCAACGGCATCGAATCGGTGTTCGGGCTCTGGACACAGGCGCGGTTCGACTGGGGGCCGCAGCAGGTCGGCACCGCCTTCGCCGTCACCGGCGTCGTGGCGGCCCTGTGTCAGATCTTCGTCACCGGCCCGCTTTCGCGGCGCTACGGCGAAGCGCGCGTATTGTCTTTCGGCATGGCGCTGACGACGGTCTGCGCCTCGCTTCAGCCGTTCTCGACCGGCGCGCCGATGATCGTGACCTTGCTCGCGCTCTCGGCATTCGGGCAATCGGTCGCCTGGCCCAATGTCGCGGCGCTCGTCTCGCGCAATGTCGAATGGGAGCATCAGGGCCAGTATCTCGGCCTCAACAATGCGGTCGGCGGTCTTGCCCGGCTGGTGGGTCCGCAGGTCGCGGCTTTGACCTTCTCGAACATCAGCCTCAACGCACCGTTCTTCTCGGCGGGTCTGATGGTCCTGCCGGCGATATTCTTCGCCTGGTACGCCGCCACGCACAAGAGTCGCACTATGTTGTCGGGCGGGATCGAGGAGCCTACGCTTCCCGAACATTGATAATGGCCGCACGCCTTCGGCGGGGCGACCGGGAGGACAACATGACGGGAAGTCTCAAGGGCAAAGTCGCGCTCGTGACCGGCGCGAGCCGCGGCATCGGCGAGGCGATCGCGGTACGCTTCGGCATGGAGGGTGCCAAGATCGTGGTCTCGGCTCGCACGGCGGCGAGCGGCGAGAGCCGGCTGCCGGGCACGCTGCATGAGACTGTCGACCATGTGAGGAAAACCGGCGCCGACGTTACCTTCATCAAGGCCGATCTCGCCCAGGCGCGCGAGCGCGAGATGCTGGTCGAAAAGGCGACCGCGGCGTACGGGCCGATCGACATCCTGGTGAACAACGCAGCGATCACCTATTTCGCGCCGGTCGCGGAGTTCACCGAAAAGCGCTTCAAGCTGATGATGGAAGTGCAGGTCTATGCGCCGTTCCACCTGTCGCAGCTCGTTCTGCCGTCGATGAAGCAGAAGAAGGCCGGCTGGATCGTGAACATTTCATCGCCCGCCGGCATTCATCCCAAGCAGCCCTACATGGCCGGTGCGCGTGGCGGCACGGTGTACGGCATGTGCAAGGCGGCGCTGGAGCGTTTCTCGACGGGCCTTGCGTCGGAAGTCTATGGCGACGGCATCGCGGTGAATGTCGTTTCGCCCGGCCTCGTCGACACGCCGGGCGTCGCGGTGCATGGCCTGATCAACGAGATGACGAAGAACCGCGTGCAGCCGATCAAGTACATCGCCGAAGCCGTTTACCGGCTGGCGTCCGGCGATCCCAAGACGATGACCGGCCGCGTCGACTATGCCGAGCCCTTCCTGAAGGAGCTCGGACTGCAGCCCACCGAACTGGTGGCGTGACACGCGATAAGGTGGGCTGCATTTCGCGCGGGCGACGATCAGAGGGCTGAACGTGCTTTCATCGCTGATTCAAAGAGTGAAGCATCGTGCGCAGCGATATCGCTACCGTCCCGCGATCAAGGTGTGCAAGACGAGCGGCCTGATCCGCCTGGGCACGCACTATGGCGGCTGGACGCTCCTTCCCTCCAGCGAACTGGAACGATCGACGATCATCAGCTTCGGTCTCGGAGAGGATGCGAGCTTCGACGTCGAATTCGCAAACCGCTTCAACGCTCGCGTGGTGATAGTCGATCCGACTCCGCGCGCGATCCGGCACTTCGAACGCATTGGCGCAAGGCTTGGACAGTCCAAGACGAAAGAATATGCCGGACGAAATATCGGCAACCAACCAGTGGAAGCTTACGACCTCTCGGCGAGGCGCGATGGCGATTTCATCCTTGAGCCATCCGCCATCTGGGTGGAGAACACGACGCTGCCGTTCTTCGCGCCGCCCAATCCCGCCCATGTCAGCCATTCGCTCGACAACTATCAGCAGAACTACGCGCGCGATACGGCCCATCTCATGGTGCCGACGATCACGCCCGAGGATCTGCTGAGGAAGTACAGCCTCGAATATGTGCCGTTGATGAAGTTCGACATCGAGGGCGCGCAGAACAGCGTCATTCCGCACATGCTGAAGCAGGAAATCTTCCCTCGCCAGATTCTCCTCGAATATGACGAGCTCAACATTCCGTCCGAGCGTTCCAAGAAGAAGGCCGAGACCGTACATCGCGCGCTCGAAGAGGCGCATTACACTTGCCGCCACATCGAGGGATCGAATTATCTGTACGTGCGCGGCTGAAGAGTGCGCCGCCTGGCATTGCGGTGCCGCCGCTCAAGTAACTGGCGGTCCCACGGGGAATCGAACCCCGGTTTCAGCCTTGAGAGGGCCGCGTCCTGACCGCTAGACGATGGGACCAAGCGGAGAGCCGCGCTTATAGCGTTGCGGGGGTTTGACGATCAAGCCGGTCGGTCAAAAGCCCAAATGCGGGTCGCTGGCCCACATCGCAATCGTGACCGGCCAGAACAAGATGAGCGGCGTGCCGGCCAAGAGCCACAAGCCGCGCCAGCCGAGCCTTGCAATCGCGGCCACGACACTTGCGAGCCACAGAACCGGCAGGAGGATGGAAAGCCCGCCGTCGGCAAAGTGCGTCAGCCAGGGCAGGCCGAAGGCCAGCGCGGCCAGCGCCAGCGAAAGTGTGAGCCAGCCGGCAAGTCCGGTCATGGATCATCCTCATGCACGAGCCGAAGCGCCTCGAAGCGGACGCCATTGAAGAGAAAAGCGTTGACCTTCGGATTGGCTCCTCGATCGATCGAGGCTATGAGCCAGACGAAGTCCGCTTCGCTCGCGCCTTCCAGGTCGCGCGGCGAAGGTTGCGCTTCGCCGCCGGGGTGGGAGTGATAGCAGCCGACGATCGTATGTCCCGCGGCGCGCGCCGCCTTCAACAATCGGATATGCGCCGCCGGGTCGATCTCGAACCGATCTTCCCTCTCAGCCAGATTGCGCGCCGGATGGAGCGCGGTCGCGGCGATCGATTCACCGCGGCGCAGGCCCTCGATCAGTCCGCAGCATTCGCGCGGGCGGGCCGCCACCGCTTCGCCGATAATCTGCGCGCGAAGTGCCGGCGGCAGGACGAGTATGTTCATTGCCGATGCGGCAGGACGGGCGGCGCAGCCTTCACCTGAGCGATCAGGTGGCCGTCGTCGGTACTGAGGATGTCGATCTCCTCACCTTCGGCCGAGCGGACATGGAGGATCAGCTTGCCGTTGTCCGTCGCGGTGGAAAGGATCGTGGCGCCGGGCGGAAGGCGGTAGGCGATGCCGGCGGTCCCACTGCCGGCGTCGTGCGTGGGATGGCCCGAAAGCTTCATGATCGCACCTGCGACTAGCCCGATCAGCGCCAGGATGATAAGCGCCGACAGCACGATGACGGCGGCGATTGCCGCGCGATGGGTCATCGAGTTTCTGGGATCGGCCGGCGCGTCCATGTCTGACACCAATTCCTCCGAAGACCGTCCGCGGCGCGCGGTGGTCGGCGCCGAGCAGGCGGGCTGGCGGCTCGATCGCTTCCTGGCCGCAGCGCTCGGCGATATCAGCCGCTCGCGCATTCAGCAACTGCTGGAAAGCGGCGCGGTCAGCCATACGCGCAAAACGATAAGAGACGGCAATTTCAGGGTCAAACCGGGCGAGGCCTTCACCATTGTGATACCGCCGCCCGCCCCCGCAGAACCGCTGGGGCAGGATATTCCGCTCGACGTCGTCTACGAGGACACCGATCTTATCGTGATCAACAAGCCGGCCGGACTGGTCGTGCATCCGGCTGCCGGAAATCTCGACGGCACCCTGGTCAATGCGCTGATCGCGCATTGCGGCGCCTCGCTGAAGGGCGTGGGCGGCGTGGCGCGGCCGGGCATCGTTCACCGGCTGGACAAGGATACGAGCGGCCTGCTGGTCGCGGCCAAGAACGAGCGCGCCATGGCGAGTCTCGCCAAGCAGTTCGCCAATCACACCATCGAGCGCGCCTACCAGGCGATCGTCTGGGGCGGCCCGCGTACCGGCGAGGGCCTGATCGAGGGGCAGATCGGGCGCAGTCCGTTCGATCGCAAGCGGATGGCGGTGCTGCGCGGCGGCGGCAAGACCGCACGCACGCGCTACCGCCTGGTCGAGCGGTTCGGCGATCCGGAACGGCCGTTCGCCAGTCTGATCGAATGCCGGCTGGAGACGGGGCGCACGCACCAGATCCGGGTCCATCTGACCCATATCGGCCATCCGCTGATTGGCGATCCGTCCTATGGGCGGGCGCGCCAGGCACCACGGCCAAAGACCCCAGAGGAAGAGGTGGCATACGCCGCGGCAACGGATTTTCCGCGACAGGCGCTGCACGCCTGCGTTCTGGGCTTCCAGCATCCCGGCCTGCACCGGACCATGCGTTTCGAGTCGCCCTGGCCTGCGGATATGGCCGCACTCGTCAAAGCCTTGCGCGGCTTGAAAAAACTCTAGTAATCACCATCTGCTATCTGGTTTGCGGCACTTTCGCAGTTTCGCCGTCGACCACCTGCGTGCTGGGGCGTTGTACAGTAGGTGCATGCAGCCGCAGATGGCGCGCTTGGGCGCCGGACGCGGAGGAAAGGGGTCAGTGTCCATGAGCAGTCGAGGCGTGCCGGCCCTCCAGGGCGAGGGCGGTCTCTCACGCTATCTCTCCGAAATCCGGAAGTTTCCACTTCTGGAGCCGGAGGAGGAGTACATGCTCGCCAAGCGCTGGAAGGAACATGAGGATCCCAGCGCCGCGCGGAAACTCGTCACCAGCCATCTGCGGCTCGTCGCGAAGATCGCAATGGGCTATCGCGGATACGGACTGCCCGTGTCCGAAATCGTGGCCGAGGGCAATGTCGGCCTGATGCAGGCGGTCAAGCGCTTCGAACCCGACAAGGGATTTCGTCTGGCGACCTATGCCATGTGGTGGATCCGTGCCGCGATCCAGGAATACATCCTGCGCTCGTGGAGCCTGGTGAAACTCGGCACGACGGCCAACCAGAAGAAGCTGTTCTTCAATCTGCGCAAAGCCAAGAACAAGATCGGCGCCATCGAGGAAGGCGATCTGACGAAAGAGCATGTCGACACATTGTCGGACCAGCTCGGCGTATCGGCGCAGGAAGTCACCGAGATGAACCGGCGCCTGTCGGGTCCGGACTCCTCGCTCAATGCGCCCTTGCGCTCGGACTCCGAAAGCGAGTGGCAGGATTGGCTCGCCGACGACACGCTCGACCAGGAAACGCGCATGGCCGACCGCGAGGAGCTCGGCGACCGTCATGCGCTGCTGACCGGCGCCCTGGGCGAATTGACCGAACGCGAGCGCGACATCATCCAGGCGCGCCGCCTGCAGGACGAACCGGCGACGCTAGAAGAGCTGTCGCAGAAGTACGGCATTTCGCGCGAGCGCGTGCGCCAGATCGAAGTGCGCGCCTTCGAGAAGCTGCAGAAGCAGATGAAGAGCGCGCTGAATGATCGCCGCCCGGTCGCGATCGCGGCGCCGCAATAGCAGCATGACCGCCATGCGCCGCTGAGCGTTCACGCGCGCGCGCTCGCGTGCATAGCGTTGCGCCTTCACACGGAGGCGAGCGATGAACTTCAAGCTCTGGCAGGTCGATGCGTTTGCGAACAAGCCGCTGGAAGGCAATCCGGCGGCGATCGTCCCGCTCGAGGCGTGGATCGACACGGCTCTGATGCAGAAAATCGCCAACGAGAACAATCTCGCCGAGACCGCCTTCTTCGTGCGCAAAAGCGAGGGGCGCTATCACCTGCGCTGGTTTACGCCGGAGGCCGAAGTCGATCTGTGTGGCCATGCCACGCTGGCGAGCGCCTGGCTGATGTTCGACCGGCTGGAGCCCGAGCTCAAGAAGATCGATTTCGACACGCGCTCCGGCACGCTGACGGTCGAGCGCGGACGCGACGGACGGCACACGATGTCCCTACCTTCCGATCCGGTCGAGCCGCTCCGCGCGAACCTTGCGGCAGAGATCGGTGCGGCGCTCGACGCTCCAGCTCCGGTGTCGCTCCTCAAAGGCCGTTACCTCGTAGCGGTTTGGGACGATGCCGCCGCGGTGCGCGGCCTTAAGGGACCGGGTGAAATCGGACGCGTTCTCCGGCCGCTCGGTCTGTGGGGACTGATCGCAACCGCGCCAGGCGACCAGGGCTATGACTTCGTCTCGCGCTTCTTCGCACCCGATAAGGGCGTGCCGGAGGATCCGGTGACGGGCTCGGCGCATTGCGCACTGACGCCCTATTGGGCCAAACGGCTCGGCAGGAAGACGATGAAGGCCCGCCAGGTCAGTCCACGCGGCGGCGATCTCGTCTGCACAGAGGACGGCGCGCGGACTATATTGTCCGGACCTTGCGCGCTCTACATGAACGGAGAGATCACCGTTTGACTTCGATCAGGCCCGGAACGCGGACCGACGACGAAGCGATCTGGACGATCCTGGAGCCGATCTTGCGCGCCGGGGAAACCTATCCGCAGCCGCGCGACATCACGCGCGAGGCGGCGCTCGCCTATTGGTGGAAAGCCGAGCATGCAATCTTCGTCGCCGAGGACGAGCGCGGACGTCTGACCGGCACCTACTATCTGAAACCGAACTCGACGGGCCCCGCAGCGCATGTCGCCAATTGCGGCTACATGACCTTGCCGAGCGCCTGGGGCCACGGTGTCGGCCGCGCGCTCTGCATGCACTCGCTCGAGGAGGCGCGCCGGCGCGGCTTCCGCGCCATGCAATTCAACCTCGTGATCTCGACCAACGCGCGCGCGGTCCATCTGTGGCAAGCGTGCGGTTTCGAGATTGTGGGCCGCCTGCCCGCCGCGTTCGAACATCCCGAACACGGTTTCGTCGATGCCCTGATTCTGTTCCAGACGCTTTAGGCGGTGTCCGAACGCGGCGGTTCGCGCGTGTCATCCATGTCCACGATCGATTCTCCGAACGCGGCCAAGCCTTCTTCGAGATAATCTCCGAGCAGTGGCAATCCCAGCAGATACTGGGCCGTGCGCTTGTTGTGCTCGTTGCGCGCGGTCTCCACTGCCTCGTTCCACTCATCGATGTCGTAGGTACCGCGGCCGAGCCAAGCCAGGGCGACGAGTTCGACCTGCTGATCCACGTTCAATCCATTGATGTATGCGAGCAACTCCTGTTGAACCGGGTCGTCGGGCTTGTCCTCAAGGACGTCGAACTCCTTGTCGTCGGTCGCATTTGACCCGGAATCCGGATCGCTGTCCGCTTCCTTGGCGTCGAACTCCTTGGCCTTGATGGCGATGAAGCTGACGACGTCGATCGGGATATTCAGCGTCGGCTCTGGCGCGGATTCGGCGGTGACAGACATGGCGACGGCTCCATTGCGGCAACAACAGAACGTTGCCACGCCGGAGCCGTTCCGAACCTGATCTGGATCAACCGCTGGCCGGCCGATCCGCGCAAGCCCGCGGCTTACTCCTTGCCGTCCCAGCCATATTTGAGCTGGAGCGACAGCACCCACGGATCGCCCATCAGCGAGCGGACGTCGTCGAGCTTCCAGCCCTTCGGCGTCTTCTCGAAGTAGAAGTGGATTTCGTTGGGCGTCTGCTCGTTCTTGAACTTGGCGACCACGATCTGGCGGTTAGGGCCGTTCTCGACGTCGATCTTGGAGATGACGACGCCGCTGACCGTTCCGTCCTGACCATTCATCCAGAAATCGAAATCGGTGCGGCCGACCTCGCCATGCGCTTCCTTGGTATCGAGGTCCCACAGCGCGCTCAGCCGGTCACTGTAGATGTCGTCCGGCTCCGGCGTCTTGCCGACAACGGTCTTGTATTCCATCGTCACGAACTTGACCGGATCGTCGATCTTGGTCGGCGGCGCCTTGGCCGGTGCCGCGACGGCGGACGACAGTCCACAGACGACCAACGCGGCCACGGCCGCGGCAAATCCAATTCGCATAACTATCTCCTCGGTTAAGCCTGCTATTGGCCGTATCTCAAAATCAGCGAGAGCGTCCACCCGTCGGACGGCGAGCTCACATCGTCGAGCTTCCAACCGGCGGAGGTTTTTTCAAAATAAAAATGGTTTTCTTTGGGCGAGAAGTTCGTGAACGTCACGTCCACCACCTTGCGGTCCGGCGCCTTCGGCGCATCCTGGCCGGTGACCTTGACGACGCCCGGCATGCCGTCGTCGGTGTCCTGGGCATCGACCCAGAAGCTGAAGTCGAGACGGCCGAAGTTCGGTGCCACCGCCCCGGTTTCCTTGCGGTCGGCGGCGAACAATCCGATGAGCCGTGCGGAGTAGATGTCTTCGGGTGGCCTGTAGTCCGGATTCTTCTTCATCCGCGCATAGACCTGGGTGATGAAAGCGACAGGATCGTCAATTCGCGTTGCGGCGCTCACCGGTTCCGCCGTCAGAAGAAACGGCACGACAAGCGCGATGACGAAGTGCTTCAAGCGACCCCCCGATTGTTGCCGGCAGTGTGACAGATTTCGCCGCATTGACAGCATGGGGCACGCCACCTACTTTCACTGCGGGCCACACCTCCCCAACGAGGTGCGATCATTCTGAAAGGAATGAACATGACCGGGAATATGCCGGCCGTGCGACCCGCACGGCCTTTTTTTTCGTCCGGACCCTGCGCCAAACGGCCAGGCTGGACGCCGGAAGCGCTGAATGGCGCGCTGCTGGGGCGATCACACCGCTCCAAGCCCGGTAAAGCCAAGCTCAAGGACGCGATCGACCGCACCAAGGCGCTGCTCGGGATTCCGGCAAGCTATCGAGTCGGTATCGTTCCGGCTTCCGACACCGGCGCGATGGAAATGGCGATGTGGTCGCTTCTGGGCCCCAAGCCCGTCGACTGCTTCGCCTGGGAGAGCTTCGGCGAGGACTGGGTCACCGACACGATCAAGCAGCTCAAGATCAAGGATAGCCGGGTCATCAAGGCCGACTATGGCGAGATCCCCGATCTCAGCCAGGCCGATCCGAAGCATGACGTCATCTTCCTGTGGAACGGCACGACCAGCGGCGTGCGCGTGCCCGACGGCGACTGGATCGCGAAGGATCGCGAGGGACTCACGATCTGCGACGCCACCAGCGCCGCGTTCGCGATGGACCTGCCGTGGGACAAGCTCGATGTGGTGACCTTCTCCTGGCAGAAAGTGCTCGGCGGCGAAGCGGCGCACGGCATGCTTGCGCTTTCGCCGCGCGCCGTAGCGCGGATGGAGAGCTACACGCCGCCATGGCCGATGCCGAAAATCTTCCGCATGACGAAGGGCGGCAAGATCGTGGACGGCATCTTCGAAGGCGAGACGATCAATACACCGTCCATGCTGGCGCTCGAGGACTATCTCGATGCGCTGACCTGGGCGGAAGAAATCGGCGGCCTGAAGGCGCTGATTTCCCGTTCGCAGGGCAATCTCGGCGTGCTGGACCGCTGGATCCGCGGTTCCGGCTGGGCCGGGTTCCTGGCAAAGGAACAGGGCACGCGCTCGAACACCAGCGTGTGCCTGAAGATCGTCGATCCCTGGTTTGCCGCGCTCGGCGAAGACGCACAGGCCGATGCCGCCAAGAAGATCGCGTCGCTGCTCGAAAAGGAAGGCGTCGCCTACGACATCGGCGGCTACCGCGCGGCCCCGCCCGGGCTTCGCATCTGGTGCGGCGCCACCGTCGACAAAGCGGACCTCGAAGCCCTGACGCCCTGGCTCGACTGGGCGTGGGCGCAGGTCAAGAAAAGCTGATCCCCCTTTCGCCGCCTGCGGCGGCACTTCCCCGGTGAGCGGGGAATGAAAGATTTCGGAGTATTAGGACATGCCCAAGGTTCTCATTGCCGACAAGCTGTCGCCGGCGGCCGTCGCCATCTTCAAGGAGCGCGGCGTCGACGCCGATGTGAAAACGGGCTTGAGCAAGGAAGAATTGCTCAAGATCGTCGACCAATATGACGGCATCGCGCTGCGCTCGGCGACCAAGATCACCGCCGACGTCATCAAGGCGGCGAAAAACTTGAAGGTCGTGGGCCGCGCCGGCATCGGCGTCGACAATGTCGACATTCCGGCGGCGACCGCGGCCGGCGTGATCGTGATGAACACGCCGTTCGGCAATTCGATCACCACCGCCGAGCACGCGATCTCGCTGATGCTGGCGCTGGCGCGCGAGCTTCCCGCCGCCAATGCCTCGACCCAGGCCGGCAAGTGGGAGAAGAACCGCTTCATGGGCGTGGAGATCACCGGCAAAGTGCTGGGCCTGATTGGCGCCGGCAATATCGGCTCGATCGTTGCCGATCGCGCCCGCGGCTTGAAGATGCGCGTCGTCGCCTATGATCCCTATCTGTCGGCGGAACGGGCGCAGGATCTGGGCGTCGAGAAGGTCGAACTCGCCGACCTTCTGGCGCGCGCCGACTTCATCACCCTGCACGTGCCGCTGACCAACGAGACGCGCAACATCCTCTCGGCCGACGCGATCAACAAGATGAAGAAGGGCGCACGGATCATCAATTGCGCCCGCGGCGGTCTGGTCGACGAGAAGGCGCTGAAGGCTGCGATCGACTCCGGTCACATCGCAGGTGCCGCGCTCGACGTGTTCGAAGAGGAACCCGCCAAGGAAAATATCCTGTTCGGCAACGAGAAGATCGTGGCGACGCCGCATCTGGGCGCCTCGACAACGGAAGCGCAGGAGAATGTCGCGCTGCAGGTGGCCGAGCAGATCTCCGACTATCTGCTGACCGGCGCGATCACCAACGCACTGAACATGCCCTCGATCTCCGCTGCCGAGGCGCAGAAGGTGCGTCCGTGGATCGCGCTTGCCGAGAAGCTCGGTTCCTTCGCCGGGCAGGTGACCGACACCAGCATCGTCGGCGTGGAGATCCTCTATGAAGGCATCGCCGCCGAATTGAACCAGCGCGCGCTGACGCAGGCCGCTCTTGCCGGGCTGCTGAAGCCGACATTGTCGGGCGTGAACATGGTCAATGCCCCGATCGTGGCGAAGGAACGCGGCATCAAGGTCAGCGAGACACGCCGTCCGCGCCAGGGCATCTATGAAGGCTATATCAAGGTGACCGTCGACCTCGGCGGCACGACGCGCCGGGTCGCCGGCACGGTGTTCTCCGACGGACGGCCGCGCCTCATCCAGATCAAGGACATCAACCTGGATTCGGAGTTCGCGCCGAACATGCTGTACGTCGTGAACGAGGACAAGCCGGGCTTCATCGGCAAGCTCGGCACGATGCTGGGCGACGCGCAGGTGAACATCGCGAATTTCAATCTCGGCCGCAGCGGTCCGGGCCAGGATTCGATCGCGCTGGTCGAAGTCGATGGGCCGGTCAGCGAGAAGGTGTTGGGCGAGATCCGCAAGCTGCCGCTGGTCCGCCACGCCAAGGCGCTTGTATTCTAGCCGACGAAGTACCAACTGATCCGTGAAGCCGTCGGGGCGCTCGAATGGGCCCACGGGAAGTCATCTTTGCGGCCTGGGCCTTGTGGGCCCTGTCCTGGTTCGCCGCCGCAACATGGAGTTCGCGGACGGAGGCGAGGCCGCCGCTTCATACCGTTATCCTGGACCGGACATTGACCGTCGCCGGTGCGCTGCTGCTGTTCGCCAGCCGTCCCGATGCGCCGCTTCACTCCCGCCTTCTGTGGCAGTTCAACGGGCCGGTCGGCTGGGTGCTCGTCGCCATCGCGATCGGCGGATTTGCGTTCTGCTGGTGGGCGCGCATCTATCTGGGACGCCTTTGGTCCGGCAACGTCACGCGCAAGCACGACCATCACATCGTCGACACCGGGCCGTACAGGTTCGTGCGGCATCCGATCTACACCGGACTCATCATCGCAGCCTTCGCGACCGCCGCCGCCATCGGAAGCGCGGGGTCGCTCGAGGGCGCCGCCCTCATTTCTCTTGGCTGGTATTTCAAGGCGCGGGTCGAGGAACGCTTCCTGCGCGCGGAATTGGGCGCGCAGGCGTACGACGCCTACGCGCGCAAGACCGCGATGCTCGTGCCGTTCGTGAAGATCTAGACGGCGTCGAAATACTGGACGTCGGGACGCCCCGCCATCGAGGGTCCCATCTTGGGACCGATCGCGCGGAAATGGTCGGACTTGCCGTGCGCCTCGAGCGCCGCCTGATCGGCGTAGAGTTCCATGACGACATAGGTCGTCGGCTCGGTCTTCGATCGGCAGAATTGATAGACCTTGTTGCCGGGCTCGTTGGCGCGCACCGCCGCCATCATTTCCTTTGCCACGGCCTCGAACGCTTCGTTCGTGCCTTCCTTGATCTTGATAGTCGCCAGTACGCCAACGGCCATGATTTCCTCCAATTGTCAGCCGGCGGGAAGGTAAACCGTTCGTTAGCAAACCGCCAAGCGCCTTTATCCGCGCTTAACCCCGCATGCGCAAAATGGAAGCATGGGGTTGGAGCAAACCATCGCCGAGAATGCGCGAGCCGCCGCGCCCAATTCGGGCGTGCGCGACCAGCGGCTCGTGCTCGACCAGTTGGGACTGGCGCTGCGCAATCTGCGCCCCAATGTCTGGATGATGCCGGCGCTTGCCGCCGTCATCTGCATCATGTTCCGCCAATGGATCTCAACGCCGCGCCTGATCCTGTGGTTCGCCCTCGTGACGCTAGGCTGCATTCCGCTGGGTTACGTCGCACGCCGCTATGGACGGCTGGGACGATCGACGCGCGGCGCGCGGCGTCGGGTGATCGAGTCGACGCTCGGCTATCTCGCATTCACCATAAGCTGGTGGTCGATGGGCTACTTCCTGTGGGTGCCCGATCTGGACCTGCCGCGGCTCCTCGTCATCATGTTCCTGGCCTGCACGGTCGCCGGCAACGGCGCGCTGGTCGGCGCGAGCCGGCCGCTGTCGATCACCGCCTATGCGAGCTATGGCACGGCGTTGATCGCGACGCCGCTGCAATCGGGCGGCTTCATCTATCACGGCATCGCGGCGCTCGCCGTTCTCTATATCGGCTACATGGTCTTCATGTCGCGGCAGATCTATCTGACGGCGCGCGACATGCTTCTGCTGCGCTACGAGAAAAACGATCTGATCGACGCGCTCGCCCGCTCGAAGGACGAGTCCGACAGGGCACGCGAACATGCGGAAGCGGCGAGCCGGTCGAAGTCGGAGTTCCTGGCCAATATGAGCCACGAACTGCGAACGCCGTTGAACGCGATCCTGGGATTCTCGGAGATGATCTCGTCACGGCTTTTCTCCGGCACGCCCGAAAAGCACTACGAATATGCCGGCCTGATCCATAGTTCGGGCGACCACCTTCTGACCCTCATAAACGACATTCTGGACCTGGCGAAGATCGAGGCCGGCGGACTGACGCTGCACGAAGAGCCGGTGGACCTGGCGGCGCTGATTGCCGACGCCTGCCGGATGATCGAGCCGAAGGCAGCGGACGGCGGCTGCGAGATCGCCACCGACATTCAGCAGGGCATGCCCACCGTGCTGGGCGATGCGCGCGCTTTGAAGCAGGTGCTTCTCAACCTGACATCGAACGCCATCAAGTTCACGCCACCGGGCGGATGCATCACGATATTCGGGCGGCCCGAGCCGAGCGGCGAAGTCTGCTTCGGCGTGTCGGACACCGGCGTCGGCATCGCACCAGAAGATCAGGCGCGCGTGTTCGAGAATTTCGGCCAGGGCCGGCATGACGTCGTCACCGCGGACAAGGGAACCGGCCTCGGCTTGCCGATCGTCAAGGGTCTGGTCGAATCGCATGGCGGCCGCATCACGCTGATCAGCGAGGTCGGCGACGGCACGACGGTCTGCGTGTTCATTCCGGCGAACCGCGTGCGGCACGCGCAGGCGCTGCGCGCGGCCTCATAAATCCGAATTCTGCAGGTTGCCGGCGCAGTGCGACTCGACTGCGATATCCCCCAAATCATCGTAAACCGCGTCTTTACTACCTATTCGCAGGCCCCCGATAAGCTCCGTTAAGAGGTTGCCCTGCATTCTAAGCAACAATTTCGAGGAATGGTTGTGCGGGCCAATTCCATCTTTGGGCGAATGGCGGCTTCCGTCCTGACATTCAGGGGCGCCTTTCGCGCGTCCATTTCGCCGCGCACGCAAGCAGAAGCCGAGCTCGTCGACCGCCAGCTGGCCATCGCGCGAGACAGCGCCCAGACGGGAATGCTGATTTTTCCGCTCGCGGTCGCATTGATCACCCTGTGCAACATGTATTGGTTTTCGATCTGGCGCCTCGCGGTCTGGCCCATCTTGATGATCGCGGTCGCGGCGATCAGCGGCTATTGCTACGAATATTTGCTCGCACGCGACGACCGGAGCATTGCGAGCATTTCCCGGCGCGCCAAGGCGTTCGCGTTCGGCTCGCTCGCCCACAACATCGCGTTCGCCTCCATTGCGCTGATCCTTTGGGCGCCGCACTCGACGGAGAATCATGCGTTCCTGTTCGTCCTACTGTGCTGCGCGCTGGCCGCGTGGGCGTCCGTCGGAACCTTCCACCTCGCCACTGGCGTCCTAAGCTTGCCCGTCTATTTTGTGATCCTTGGCTTCGGGCCGCTCCTGAACGGCAATCTCACTGCCATCGGCGTCGTCGCCGCGTTCTGGCTGATCATGGTGGGACTGTTCCGCACCAACTATGTCACCCGGGCTCACATGATGAAACTGGAGGTCGAGCGCGGCGGGCTGATCGAGAATCTGAAGGCCGCGAAGGAAGAGTCCGATGCGGCGCGCCACCGGGCGGAGACCGCGAGCCAGGCGAAATCCGCCTTCCTCGCCAATATGAGCCACGAGCTGCGCACGCCGCTGAACGCAATCCTCGGCTTCTCGGAGATCATCGCGACCAAGGCGATGGGGCCGGCCGCGATGGATCATTATTCCGAATATGGCGGCTACATCCACGGCTCGGGCGAACATCTTCTGTCGCTGATCAACGACATCCTGGATCTGGCCAAGATCGAGGCGGGCCGGCTCGTCCTGCGCGAGACAGACATCGACATCCGCGAGATGATGGACGAGACGTTGAACATGATGCGGACCAAGGCAGCGGCGTCCGGCATCTCGCTTGCGGTGCATGTCGACCGTTCCTTTCCCAACGTGCATGCCGACGAGCGCGCGCTGCGCCAGATGCTGGTCAACCTCGCCTCCAATGCGATCAAGTTCACGCCGCCCGGCGGGCGGGTCACGGCCTTCGCCAACATCCTGCTCGATGGCTCGTTGTCGTTCGGCATCGACGACACCGGCATCGGCATCGCGGCGGAAGATCAGGAACGGGTGTTCGAAAGCTTCGGCCAGGGACGCCATGACGCGATCATGGGCGACAAGGGCACCGGCCTGGGCCTTCCCATCGTCAGAGGCCTCGCCCTGGCGCATGGCGGCCGGATCATGCTGAACAGCGTGCCCAGGGAAGGCACGCGCGTTACGATTATCTTCCCGCCGGAACGCGCCAGAGCCCGCCTTAAGGCGGTGGTATAGCCCGATCTCAGCTTAGCGAAGCGTAGCGCTTCAGATGGTGGTCGGTGCTGCCGAACAGCGCATCGATCATGGTCAGCCGCTTGAAATAGTGGCCGACATTGAGCTCGTCGGTCATGCCGATGCCGCCGTGGATCTGCACGGCCTGCTGACCGACATAGCGTCCCGACTTGCCGATCGTCACCTTGGCCGCGGATGCCGCCTTGGCGCGCTCCACATCGCTCTCGCCGAGCTTCAGCGTGACCATCAGCGTGATGGAAACCGACTGCTCATAGGCGACGAACATGTCGACCATGCGGTGCTGCAGCACCTGGAACTTGCCGATCGGAACACCGAACTGCTTGCGCGTCTTGGAATATTCGACGGTGGCGTCGACCAGAACCTTCATGCAGCCGGTCGCTTCGGCGCAGGTCGCTGCGACGGCTTCGTCGACGACGCGCTCGACGAGCGGCAGGCCGGCGTCGGCCGTGCCGATGAGACGGGACGCGGGCACCTCGACATTCTCGAACGTCACTTCGGAGGCCCGCAGGCTGTCCATCGTCGGATAGTCGCGTGTGGAGACGCCCTTGGCCTTCTTGTCGACGAGGAAAACGCTGACGCCGTTGCGCTCGCGCTGGCCGCCGGCCGTGCGGGCGGTCACCACGAACTGGTCGGCCCAGGGCGCGGCGAGCACGACGGCCTTCTGGCCGTTCAGGACATAGTTGCCGCCCTGCTTTTTCGCGGTGGTCGTAAGATCGGCCAGATTGTAGCGGCCTTTCGGCTCGGCGAAGGCGAAGGCGATGATGGCTTCGCCGCCCGCGATCCTGGGCAGCCACTCTGCCTTCTGCGCATCCGTGCCGCCATGCTTGAGGAAGCCGCCGGCGACGACGACGGTGGGAACGTAAGGCTCGACGACCAGCGCCTTGCCGAACTCCTCCATGATGATCTGCGAATCCACCGGTCCGCCGCCGAGGCCGCCATGCTCCTCCGGCAAGGAGCGCCGCGAGCAGGCCGAGTTCGGCGAACTGCTTCCAGTGCTTCGGGTCGCGCCCGGTTCCCTCGCGGGTGAATTTGCGGAAATCGGCGAAGCTGTAATTGTCCGCGAGATATTTCGAGACCGAGTTGCGAAGGAGCGTCTGCTCCTCCGTATAGGAGAAATCCATGGGCGTTTCCCTTAGAGGCCGAGCACGGCCTTCGCGATGATGTTGCGCTGGATCTCGTTCGACCCACCGTAGATCGATGTCTTGCGCATGTTGAAATAGTGACCGGCTTCGCCGAGCGCATAATCGGGCCCGATGAACTCGTTGCTGCCCAGCCCCCGTTCATTCGGATAGGCGTAGTACCCGATCGCTTCCACCGTCAGCTCGGTGATGCGCTGCTGGATTTCGGTGCCGCGGATCTTGAGGATCGAGCTTTCCGGTCCCGCCATCTGGCCTTTGGCTTCCTGCGCCAGGGTGCGCAGCTCGGTGTATTCGAGGGCCGTGAGATCGATCTCGAGATCGGCGATCTTGCGGGCGAACTCCTCCTCGTCGATTAGCGGCGTGCCGTCGATCAGCTCGGCGCCGGCGATTTCCTTCAGCCGCTCGACCGCCTTCTTGGAACGCGCCACGCCGGCGATGCCGGAGCGCTCGTTGACCAGAAGAAACTTTGCGTAGGTCCAGCCCTTGTTCTCCTCGCCGACGCGGTTGGCGACCGGCACCTTCACATTGTCGAAGAAGACCTCGTTCACCTCATGCGCGCCGTCGAGCACGATGATCGGCTTCACCGTGATGCCCGGCGTCTTCATGTCGATCAGGAGGAACGTGATGCCTTCCTGCTGCTTCACGTTCGGATCGGTGCGCACCAGGCAGAAGATCATGTCGGCGAATTGCGCGAGCGTCGTCCAGGTCTTCTGGCCGTTGACGATGTAATAGTCGCCTTCGCGCACCGCCCTGGTGCGCAGGCTGGCGAGATCCGAGCCGGCGCCGGGTTCCGAATAGCCCTGGCACCACCAATCCTCCCCCGACAGGATGCGCGGCAGATACTTCTTCTTCTGCTCGTCATTGCCGTAGGTGAAGATCACCGGCGCGACCATGTTCAGGCCGAAGGGCAAAGTGGTCGGCGTCTCCGCGTTGGCGCACTCCTCATTGAAGATGTAGCGCTGCGTGACGTTCCAGCCCGTGCCGCCATACTGCTTTGGCCAGAGCGGCGCGACCCAGCCCTGCTTGTAGAGAAGCTTGTGCCAGGCGAGGTAATCCTCCTTGGTGCGATCCGCCGCTTCCGGCGCGCCGAGCGCCTTGGGAAGTTTGGGTTTCGCGTCGGCGATGAAGGCGCGAACCTCCTGGCGGAAGGCTTCTTCTTCGGGGGAAAAGGTGAGATCCATGGGACTGCTCCCGCAGCTTGTCGACAATTTGTCAGGCATGATAGCGACCGCGCGCCGCCCTTCAAGAGTGGCTATCGGATCGGAGGGTACGCCGCCACCCAAATCGAAGAGAAGGCGGCTGTCTCAACGTCAGGTTCGCTGCTGGCGGATTGCCTCGTGATGGCGGATCACTTCGGTGACGATGAAATTCAGGAATTTCTCCGCAAAATCGGGATCGAGCTTGGCGGTATCGGCGAGCTGGCGCAGGCGCGCGATCTGCCGTGCCTCGCGCGCCGGATCGGCCGGCGGCAGGCCGTGCGTCGCCTTGTACTCGCCGACCGCCTGGGTGCACTTGAAGCGCTCGGCCAGCAAATGAATGAGCGCGGCATCGATATTGTCGATGCTGTCGCGCAGCCGCAGCAATTGGGGCTCGACGGCGGTCATGGCAGTCCTCTCTCTTGCGGGGAACAGTCATAGGCAAGCCCCGGTTTGACAGCAACAGCCGGAGCATAAAACATCGCGCCGGCACGAAAATGGAGGGGACGATGAAGGACTTGTTTTCGCTCAAAGGCCGCGTGGCGCTGGTGACCGGCGGTTCGCGAGGCATCGGCAAGATGATCGCGGAAGGCTTCCTGCATCAGGGCGCCAAGGTCTACATCTCCGCGCGCAAGGGCGGCGCGCTGGAAGAGACGGCGAAGGAGCTGTCCAAGATCGGAACCTGCATCGCGCTGACGCTGGACGCCTCCGGCGCGGCCGGCGCCAAGAAGATGGCCGAGCTTTATCTCAAGCATGAGAACAGCCTCGACATCCTGGTGAACAATGCGGGCGCGGCCTGGGGCGCGCCGTTCGACGAATTCCCCGAAAGCGGTTGGGACAAGGTCATGGACTTGAACGTCAAGACGCCGTTCTTCCTGACGAAGGAGCTGCACGGCGCGTTGAAGGTCAACGCCACCAAGGAACGGCTCAGCAAGGTTATCAACATCGCCTCGATCGACGGCATCGCCGTCAACCCGCAGGAGACTTATTCCTATCACGCGAGCAAGGCCGGTCTGATCCATCTGACGAAGCGGATGGCGGTGCGTCTGATCCGCGATAATATCGGCGTGACGGCGATCGCGCCGGGCGCGTTCGCCTCCGACATGAACCGCGATGCGCGCGACCATGGAGACGTGGTGTCCCGCGTGATACCGGCCAGACGCATCGGCACCGCCGAAGACATGGCCGGCGCGGCGATCTATCTCGCCAGCCGCGCCGGTGACTACGTCCTGGGTTCTACGATTATCGTCGATGGCGGCGTGTCGCACTTCCGCGGCTAGGTCCGGCGGACCGCCGCCAGGCCGACGCCGGCGCCGATCAACAGGCTGCCGGCGACGCGATTGGTGATGCGGGCGAAGCGCGGCTCGGCGGCCAGATGCGCCGCGCGGCCGGCGAGCGCCGCATAGAACAGCTGCACGAAGAACTCGATGAGCACCGAGGTGATCGCGAGGATCGCCACCTGCGGCACGATGGCGGCATGCGGATTGATGAATTGCGGCACCAGCGCAGTGAAGAAGACGAGCGCCTTGGGATTGGACATCTGCAGCACGAAGCCGTTGAGGAAGAGCCGCGAATTCGCGACCGGCTTCGCATCGGCGGGACGGATGGCAAGCGCCTTCGAATGGCCGAGGAAAGCGGCGACGCCGAGCCAGACGAGATAGGCGGCGCCGATCCATTTGATCGCGAAAAACAGATCGTAGGACGCCAGCAGGATCGCGCCGACGCCGGTCGCCGACAGGATGAAATAGGCCGTGTTGGCGGCGAGGATGCCGCCAATCGACCAGATCGTGCGCAGCGTGCCGCGGGTCAGCGCCTGGCTCAGCACCAGCAGCACGGCCGGGCCGGGTGTGAGGCACAGCGCGGTCTCGACGAGGAAGAAGGCGCTCCAGATTTGCCAGGTCATGTTCGCCTCAACACAAGAGATTGATCATTGTTTGCAGGATTTGGCACTTTTCCGAGTCTGGCCAGAGCTTCGGCAATATAATTGTTCGTCGGAATTCTCGCGATGTTATCTTTGGCCGACCCAAGACAAGCGCCCCTGGACCAAGGCGAAACGAGCGAGCACCGCATGCCCAAGATCGACGTCTCCACGGTGCCGCCGCGCAAGGGTTCGGGCTATCCGACGCCGTTCGATGGGCCTTGTGCCGCGCGGACGCGGCGGCGCCTGGGCGAAGCAGGCGGGCTTTCCGATTTCGGCGTCAATCTGATGACCTTGCCGCCCGGCGGCTGGTCCAGCCAGCGCCACTGGCACAGCCACGAGGACGAGTTCGTTTATCTGCTCGAAGGCGAAGTGACGCTCGTCGAGGACGGCGGCGAGACGGTGCTGCGCGCCGGCGATTGCGCCGCGTTTCCCAAAGGCACCGGCAACGGCCACCACATGATCAACAGATCCTCCGCGATGGCTGTCTATCTGGAGGTCGGCTCGCGCCAGCAGGACGATCTGACCACCTGCTCCGACATCGACATGATGAGCGCCAACGCCGACGGCCGGTTCGTGCACAAGGACGGCACGCCCTATCCCAAGCCGTAGCGGCGCGGCCCGGCCCCATTTCCGCATGGCGCCGCACTCCGCTATTATTTCGACCGGAACCAAACGGTGGCCCATGTCCGTCCGCGAGATCAAGCCGCACCCGCTGAACAAGGACTTCGTATGGCGCATGCCGCCGCCGAAGGACCTGCGCCTTTTGAGCGAAGCGCAATATCGCGCCTTCGACGAACAGGGCTTCGTGAAACTCGAGAACGTCTTCACCAAGGCCGAGCTGGACGCGGTGATCGCGGCGATCGATCCGTTCGAAGCCAAGTCCGAGGAATATCTGCGCAGCCAGGGCGGGCGGATCTCGATCTCCGAGGCCGACGTCATCACCTTCACGATCCACATTGCGCAGAAATCCGACATCCTCAAACGCTTCGCGGCGCATCCCCGGATCAAGGACATCTGCCACGATTTGATCGGCGGCGATGTGCGGCTCTACTGGGACCAGTCGGTCTACAAGAAGACCGGCAAGGAACAGGAATTCCCCTGGCACCAGGACAATGGCTACACCTTCATCGAGCCGCAGCAATATCTGACGCTGTGGATTCCGCTGGTCGACGTCGACGAAGAGAATGGCTGCCCGTGGATCGCGCCCGGCGTGCACAAGCGCGGCACGCTGGAACATTGGTTGACGCCGGTCGGATTCAAGTGCCTGCAGGACGTGCCCGACGCCGTGTGCGTGCCCGGCAAAGCCGGCGACGTCATCGCCTTCTCCTCGCTCGCGCCGCATCGCACGGGTCCCAATCTCAAAAAGGGTTCGGTGCGCAAGGCTTACATCCTGCAATATGCGCCGGACGGGGCGCACACCAACCGCAGCGGCGCCATCGTGCGCCAGGACGATCCGGAGCGGCAGTTCAAGATCCTGGAGGGCGGCCGATAGGCCGCCAAAGCGCGGATTGACGTAGCGGCACGCCCACTCGCCTGCCCCCGCGCCACACGTTACACTCCCGAAAAATATCGGGAGAGTTCCATGGCCGGCGCATCGATCACCGAAAGCGACGAGTTCATCAAGAAGGCGATCGAGCAGGCGCATCTGCCGAGCCTGATCGCTTCGCTGGTGCACATCACCGGCGACCAGAGCCTGGTCACCGGCGACATCAAGCCGGTCTACGATTTCTTCGGCGACGGTCAGGGCGGGCTCACGCCGGACCAGATGGCCTCGACCAAGGCAAAGGCGCTGGCGGCGCTCAAGAACCTTCGCGACGGCAAGGCGAAGGTGGCGCCGCTGTCGTCCGACACCGTGCACAAGATCATGGGATTCGTCGCGGGCGCGGAAATCCCGGAACGCTATATCCAATTCCTGGAAGACGAGCTGGCGCTCGACGACAAGGATCACAAGAAGGTCGTCGGCCTGGACACCATCTCGGCCGGCAAGAAGCACGACTTCAAGGTGCTGATCGTCGGCGCCGGCATGTCGGGGCTGCTGGCGGCGATCCGCCTGAAACAGGCAGGCATCGATTACGTCGTGGTCGAGAAGAACGCAGATGTCGGCGGGACGTGGATGGTGAACTCCTATCCCGGTTGCCGCGTCGACAACCCGAACCATCTCTATTCCTATTCGTTCGAGCCGAACCACGACTGGCCGTATCATTTCTCGACCCAGCCGCTCCTGTGGAAGTACTTCCAGGGCGTTGCCGACAAGTACGGCCTAAGACCCCACATCCAGTTCCAGACCGAAGTGATCGAAAGCGTCTATGACGAGCGCAGCGCGACCTGGAACACGCGGGTACGCCATGCGGACGGCAAGGAAGAGACGATCGCGTCCAATGTGGTGATCACGGCGGTGGGCCAGCTGTCGCGCCCTCGCCTGCCGGACATCAAGGGCGTGAACGACTTCAAGGGCAAGTATTTCCATTCGGCGACCTGGGACCATTCGGTCGAGCTGAAGGGCAAGCGCGTGGCGGTGATCGGCACCGGCGCGAGCGCCTTCCAGTTCGTACCGGAAATCGCGCCGGACGTTGCGCACCTCACCGTGTTCCAGCGCACCGCGCCATGGCTGGGCCCGACGCCGAACTATCACGACAAGGTCGACGAGGGGAAAAAGTGGCTGCTGAAGCACGTGCCCTATTACGCGAAATGGTATCGCTTCTGGCTGTGGTGGATGCTGACCGACGGCATCTATGAGTTCGTCAAGGCCGACGAGGGCTGGGACAAGCGCAAGGACTCCGTCGGCGCGCAGAACGACATGCTGCGCGAGATGCTGACGCAATACACGCATTCGCAGCTGGAAGGCCGGCCGGAATTGCAGGCGGCCGCCACGCCGAACTATCCGCCCGGCGGCAAACGCAGCGTGCGCGACAATGGCGTGTGGCTGGCGGCGCTCAAGCGGCCGAACGTCGAGACCGTGACCGACCCGATCGCGGAGATCAACGCGACGGGCTTGAAGACCAAGGACGGACGGCAGATCGACGTCGATGTAATCATATACGGCACCGGTTTCACGGCATCGGAGTTCCTGGCGCCGATGAAGTTCAAGGGCAAGGGCGGCATCGACCTGCACGAACAATGGGCCGGCGACGCGCGCGCCTATCTGGGAATCACGGTGCCCAACTTCCCGAACCTCTTCATCATGTACGGCCCCAACACCAACATCGTGGTCAACGGCTCGATCATCTTCTTCTCCGAATGCGAGATGCGCTACATCCAGGGGCTGATAGAGCTGCTGCTCAAGTCCAATGCGGCGTCGATCGAGGTCAAGAAGGACGTGCATGACGAATTCAACGTGCATGTCGACGAGACCAACAGGAAGATGGCCTGGGGTTCGCCGAACGTAACGAGCTGGTACAAGAACAAGAAAGGCCGTGTGTCGCAGAATTGGCCCTATCCGCTGGTCGACTACTGGAACGCGACGCAGAAGCCGAACCCGGCCGATTTCGAGCTGCACGGCGCCGGGACGCGGGCCGCGGCGGAATAGGAGTAGCGAGCCTTGCATCTGATCGACGCGCTGCATGCGCGCAAATCCGTGCGCGCCTTCAAGCCCGATCCGGTGCCGCGGGCGCTGGTCGAGGAGCTCCTCGTGCTCGCATCGCGCGCGCCGTCGGGCACCAACATCCAGCCGTGGAAGGTGCATGTCGCATCCGGCGCGGTGCGCAAGGAGCTCGAGCGCGCGGTGCTGGAATATCGCGAGACCAATCCGCCCGACGTGCGCGCGGAATTCCCGCGCATGAACAAGCGCAAGGAGCCGTACCAGGGCCGCATGCGCAAGCTCGGCAAGGACATGTATTCGCTCATCGGCATTCCCAAGGGCGACGAGGCGGCGAACTGGGCGCAGTGGGGCCGCAACTACAAATTCTTCGACGCGCCGGTCGGACTGATCTTCACCGATCGACAAGGAGCTCGACCGCATGAGCTACGTCGACCTCGGCATGTTCATGCAGACCTTCATGCTGGCGGCGAAGGCGAAGGGCCTCGACACCTGCGCGCAAGGCGCGTGGAACGGCTATTGGTCGGTCACGCGGCGCGTACTGAACGTGCCCGACGACGAGTTCATCATCGCCGGCATCTCGCTCGGCTATGCCGATCCGGACGCACCGGTGAACACGCTCGTCTCCGAACGCGAGCCGGTTGCGAGCTTCGCGACGTTCCACGGATTCGACGAATGAGCGCGGCGCTCGTCATCGATTGCGACTCCCATGTCATGGAGCCCGCCGATCTGTGGCAGCGCTATCTGGAGCCGGAGTTCCGCGACCGCGCCATCCGCGTCGAGACGCGCGACGGTGTCGAGCATCTGATCATCGGCGAGCAGTCGGTGCTGGCGGGCGTACTGGGCGGGCTCGGCGGCGCGCACCTTTCGCCGCTCGAGCTGTTCGGCGGCGGCGCTTCGACCTACGCGTCGGGCTGCGAGCCGGCGAGCTACGATCCCGGCGCGCGTATCGCCCTGCTCGATTCCTGGCGCGTGGACCAGGGCGTGCTGTTTCCCACCATCGGCATCCTGCCCTTCCCGACCGATGACACCAAGCTCGCGAATGCCTATTGCCGCGCCTACAACCGGTGGCAGACGGACTTCTCGCTGGGCGCGCCGGGACGCGTGATCCCCATCGCGCTGATCAACTGGCACGACGTCGATGCGGCCGTCGGCGAACTCGAACATTGCATCAAGCGAGGCTTCCGCGGCCTGTTCGTGCCGCCCGAGGTGATCGACGGACGGCGGCCGAGCGAAGCGCATTTCGATCCGATCTGGCGGCGGTGCGAGGAAGCGGGCATTCCCGGCTGCCTGCATGTCATCGTGCGCTTCGCGCCGGAGGGCGGGCTGTTCGGCAATTGGGGCATGACGCGTCCGGGATCGGTCTTCACTTTCGGCCTCGGCGCCACCGGGCAGCTGATCCCCGCCATGGCGGCGATGGTCACAGATCTTTTGTTCGAGCGGTTCCCGAAGCTGAAAATCGTGAGCGTCGAGGCCGGATGCGGCTGGGCGGCCTATCTGATGGACCGGCTCGACGAGAAGAACGGTCGCTTCCACGCAGCCGGCATGTCGCTGACGCCGGGCGAATATATCCGGCGCAATTGCTACTTCGTCGCCGAGCCGGAGGAGCGCACGATCGGCGCGATGCTCGACCTGGTGGGCGAGGACCGCATCCTGTGGGGCAGCGATTATCCGCATATCGATTCCTATCTTGACGCGCCGCAGCAGATCCGCCGCTCCGTCGCATCGCTCTCGCCCGCGCGCCAGGCGGCGGTGCTGGGCGGGAACGCGCGCCGCGTGTTCGGCGTGTAGCGGCCGGCGCCACGCAATTTTGGGGACGTGGGTGAATTGGTACCTGGACCGACTCGGTTCAAAGGGGGCGGT
The DNA here is from genome assembly GCA_963741735.1 of uncultured Alphaproteobacteria bacterium. GTDB lineage: Bacteria > Pseudomonadota > Alphaproteobacteria > Micropepsales > Micropepsaceae > Rhizomicrobium. The sequence goes on along the minus strand of CAVUJB010000003.1, from coordinate 359,547 downwards.
AGTGTCCTAATTCGAGGGCGCCAACATTTTCTCAACGTAAGGCCACGCGAGCGGAACGAGTTTGACCCCTAACAGGACGAGTAGCGCGAAGTAAGTGCTTTGCATTGCAAGGAGCCAATGCCGGGCCTTTCGTGGGTTAGACGCTGCGTCTGAGGCAAATTTCGCCGCCAGCGCGAACAGGAACAGCCCAACCGCAGCAGCCGTATAAGCGACAGTCACTTCGCCTTCGCCTCTGTCACGATGGCCGCCGCACAGCGTCACGGGGTGATGTGATCGGCCACGCATGGACTACGGCGAAGAACCTACGCTTGCCGACATCACGCTGGTACGACCACGCATATGCCCGTGTTGCCCCGGTGGGACTGCCCTTCAAGTCAAAGACGGAGACCGCACCATCCCAGACGGTTTGGCCTTCGGGCTGTTCGCGCACGGGTACGGACTGCACAAACGTCGCCGTGCCGCCGTGCTTAGATTCGACGGCCTTCTTGAGTTCTGAGGGGGCGACTTCGGACATTGGCGAGCAGTAGAATAGAAGGTCCTGGTCCAATTCGGACACTGAAAATTCAAAACCGGTCACTCAGGCGCTTTGTGAGGGTCACCTCGTAGGGTTTGTAGCCAGCTTTGGCATAAGCACCGAGCGCGACTGAATTGGCGGCTTTCGAACAAATCCGTATCCTGGCGCACCCTTTGTCTTTCATCTCGGCTTCAACCGCCTTCAATAGCTGCCTTCCGACGCCCTTGCGCCGCCAGGCCGGCCTCACAAAAACATCCGACACGTAGGCGAACTCGCGCATTTTCTCCGAAAGAAGCATGTCCTGGTCGGAGTTGATCCAGGCGCAGACGAATCCAACCGACTTACTGCCTTCTCTCGCCAGCAAAATCGTGCCCCGATTGGTTTCCACCATGCGCAAGATTTGCCGAGTGTAGGGCTCACCGATTTCGTGCGCGGCCCTTAGTCCCGTCACCGACCGAGCTTCGAAAGCCTGTATCGCCTCGACGAACGACTTGACCGTGGGTCTATCCGAGATTCGGTAAGGCTCAATTCTCACCCTCATGCCTTTCCCCCCGCGAATTACCGTGAACCGTTCGACTTTACGATCTTGCGGCTCATCGGTCACGACGCCGTTTAACGCCGCTTCCACAAGCTCGCCGATCGTCCACACGTGATCCGTGACGCCAAGCGGCATTGCGCGTGCGATGCGCAAAGCTTCGTGAACGCGGACCATGTTGTAATGGCTCGCGTACAAGGCGACGGCAGCGCAGTGGTTCAAATAGGTCTTGCTGAAGCCATTGGTCAGGCGCGTGAACCGGCGCATGGACATGCGCATGTTGAGTTTCTGACGCTCCGCGATGGACGTTTTCAAGGTCGCCATGTCCGCATTGCCCCAAATGGCTTGCTTCTCAATCTTCGACAGCTTCGGGGGCGTGTAGCGGCCGGCGCCACGCAATTGTGGGGATATGGGTGAATTGGTGTTTGGACCGACTCGGTTCAAGGGGGCGGTGAAAATAAATTCGTACACGGACTATCCACGACCGCCGCCGCGCAGAGCCGCGGAAAGCGTGGAGAAATTCGCGCCGCGCCGTGGATAGAGACGCGTGTGCGGTGCGGCGAACGATATTTTCTTTCAATGCGAAAATATTTTCCCCGCGCGCCGCAGCGGCGAACCCGTCTTCAGACGGGCATGCCGCGGCTCGCGACCTTCAACTCCGCCAGCTTGAAGCGCAGTTCCTTGCGGGCATAATCGATCGAGAAGGCGGACAGCGTCTTCAGGAAGTTCATGCCGAAGAACATCGCCGGCTTGTCCGCCAGGCCCCAGATGTTGAAGACGTTCAGGTCGGCGATGACGAGCACGGTGCGCTCGAATCTGAGCGAGCCGAGCTGAACCTTGGTGACGGCCGCGAGCCGGCCCGGCGTCTGGCCGCCGGTCACGCCGATCACCGGAACGGTCTCGTCCTTGATATAGGTTGCGCCGGCATTGTCCCTCAATTCGTCGAACAGCCGCGTATTGCCGATCGAGATTTCGGCGCCGGAATCGATGAAGGCGGAAGCCGGAACGCCGTCGACCGAGCAATCGACCGCCGTGAGGCGGCCATGGCTGCCGTCGACCCGCACGATCGCCTCGTTGGGCTGGATCCAGTTAGAAGCCGGAAACGCAGCTCCCGACACCGTCAGCTTGTGATCGCGGAAATTGAAGGTGACGCGGCGGCCGTCGATGACGTCCAGGCCGAGATAGCCGTCGGCGCCGAGCCATTCGCGCGGCAGCACCGGGACCGATAGAGAGTTCGACCGTGATGTGGCCGAAACTGACATTCTTGAGTTCGACGGTCGCCGCCGACAAGGAGCGCGCGATACCTTCGACGATCACGTCATCGCCATTGAGCAGGCCAAGCCTGGCCGCGAGATCGTAGGCGATGACGGAGCGGTCGGCGCCGGTATCGACGACGAAGTTGAACGGACCCTTGCCGTCGATCGTCGTTTGCAGAAGCAGCCGGTCCTGAAGATCGGGCATGCCCTGGATCAATTCGCCATCGGGCAGGCTCGGCGGCGGCAAAGTGTCGGGCTTGATCAACGTGCCGGTCGCGGCGCGGGCGAGCGACGGCGCAAGTGCCAGCGCGGCGGCGCCTTGCGACAGAAGATGTCTGCGCGCGAACAAAGTCGCCTCCCTGTCCCTTCGGGGACCTGTTCTTTTGGACAATCTACCACCAGGACGCGCGGACGGGGAGCGGTTTGGCATCACACTGCCGTCACCGGGGGCGGCGAGCTTAATGATTGTGGCGCGGCGTTTTTCGCGAAACGCGGCGGTATTTGAGGGCCGGTTCCATGACTGCCCCGCTGTCCATCTGACCGACCGTGGCGCGGAAGATCTCCTGCCATACGGTCTGGCTTTCGGGCACCGGCGGCGTGCCGTCCGCCTTGCGGCGCGCGATCTCGGCGTCGGAGACGAGCATGTCGCAGCGTCCGGCATTGAGATCGATGCGGATCACATCGCCGGTGCGAAGCCAGGCAAGCCCGCCCCCGGCCGCGCTTTCCGGCGAGGCATTCAGGATGGACGGGCTGTCGGCGGTGCCCGACTGCCGGCCGTCGCCGATGGTGGGAAGGCTCATGATGCCCTGCTTCAGCAGAGCATCGGGCGGCTGCATGTTCACCACTTCCGCCGAACCCGGCCAGCCGAGCGGGCCCGCGCCTCTGACGACGAGAATCGTCTTCGCGTCGATGCCGAGCGCGGGATCGTTGATGCGGTGGTGGTAATCCTCCGATCCGTCGAACACCACGGCACGGCCTTCGAAGACGTTCTCGTGGCCGGGACGCGCGAGATAGCGGGCGCGGAAATCGTCGGAGATCACGCTCGTCTTCATAATGGCGAAGTCGAACAGATTGCCCTTGAGCACGAGAAAGCCGGCGCGCTCGATGAGCGGCTTGGTGTAGGCGGCGATCATCTCGCGGTCATGCGTCTCGCGGCCTTCGATATTGGCGGCGATTGTCGCGCCGGTGACGGTGAGCGCCTTGCCGTCGAGCCGGCCGGCTTTCAGCAACTCGCACAACACCGCCGGCACGCCGCCCGCCTGATGAAAGCGCTCGCCGAGATATTTGCCGGCCGGCTGCATGTTGACGAGAAGCGGAATGTCGTAGGCCTCGTTCCAGTCGGCGGCGGTCAGCGCCACTTCGGCATGGCGCGCCATGGCATCGATGTGCGGCTGCGCGTTGGTCGAGCCGCCGATCGCCGCGACGATTGCGATGGCATTCCTGAACGAGGCGCGGGTGAGGATTTTCGACGGCGCGAGATCGTCATAGGCCATCGCGACGATGCGCTTGCCCGTCTCATAGGCCATCTGTGCGCGCTCGCGATAGGGCGCCGGAATCGCCGAACAACCGGGCAATGACATGCCGAGCGCTTCGGCAACCGCATTCATCGTCGAGGCCGTGCCCATCGTGTTGCAGTGGCCGGCCGACGGCGCCGAGGCGCAGGCGGCATCGAGGAATTGCTCTTCGGTGATCTCGCCGGCGGCAAGCTTGCGCCGCGCCCGCCAGATCACCGTGCCCGAGCCGACCAGCTCGCCTTCGTGATGGCCGTCGAGCATCGGCCCGCTGGACAGCACGATTGCCGGGATGTCGACGGTCGATGCGGCCATGATCGCCGCCGGCGTGGTCTTGTCGCAGCCGGTGGTCAGCACCACCGCGTCGATCGGATAGCCGTGCAATATCTCGACCAGGGTCATGTAGGAGAGATTGCGATCGATCGCGGCGGTCGGGCGGCGGCAGGTTTCCTGGATCGGATGGGTGGGGAATTCGAGCGCGATGCCGCCCGCGTCGCGGATGCCTTCGCGCACGCGCTGTGCCAGCTCCAGATGGATGCGGTTGCAGGGCGACAGATCGCTGCCCGATTGCGCGATGCCGACGATCGGGCGGCCCGAGCGCAACTCCTGCGGCGTGAGGCCGTAGTTCAGCATGCGTTCGAGATAGAGCGCGGCCATGTCGTTGCGATCGGGCGCCGCGAACCATTCGCGCGAGCGGAAGGGACGCACGGGTTTCTTCTCAGCCATCGAGACCCGCGACATCGGATTCGAAACGGAAGAGACCGCCGGCGAGCGGCTGATCGGCAAGCTCCGCCGCGCTGAGGCCTTTGCGGGCGGTCGTGACATAGATGGTGCGCAGATCGGGGCCTGAGAAGGCGATCTTGGTCACGTTGGCGCAAGGCAGGCGGACGCTGGCAAGCAGCTTTCCGTCGGGCGCGAAACGGCGCACGCACCAGCCGCCCCACACCGCGTTCCACAGACAGCCTTGCGCATCGACCACCGAGCCGTCGGGATAATCATCCTTGTACCGAGCGAAGACCCGCTTGTTCGACAGATCGCCATTTGCCGCGACGTCGTAAGCGTAGATCGTCCGCGCGGTCGATTCGGCGTGATAGAAAGTCTTGCCGTCGGGACTGAGGGCCGGACCATTGGTGATGGCGATGCCACCTTCGAGCTTCTTCAGGCCGTTGCGGTCGAGGCGATAGAGCGCGCCGGTCGGTTCGCGCTCGCCATCGTCCATCGAGCCGAACCACAGCCGGCCTTCGGAATCGAGATAACCGTCATTCAACCGGTTGTCCGGCTTGTCGGGCTCGATCGCGTGCAACAGCGAAAAGGCTCCGGTCGCCGGATCGAAGCGGTGCAGGCCGGCCTGCAAGCCGACGATATAATCGCCGTTCGCGTACTGCACGATGAAGCCGGGATTGGGCGGCGTGTCGTAGCTTTTCTTCTCGCCGCTCGCGGGCGCGTAACGGTGGAGCTTGTCCTCGCGGATGTCGACGAACCACAGGGCGCGGTCGCGCGCCGACCAGAGCGGCCCCTCGCCGAGCGTGGTCGGCACGTTCCAGACGCAGACCGGTTCCGAGGTCGCCACCATCGCCCTGCCCTAGCAAACCGGCCCGCAAAGGAAAAGCCCGCCGGTCGCGCGACAGCGCCGAATTCGGTGCTAGGATTGCGCAAAACGAGGAGCGGCCCATGACCTATGCGCCCGACAATCGCGCCATCTACGACGCCGACAGCCACATCATGGAGCTGCCGGACTTTCTGCAGAAATATGCCGATCCGGCGATCCGCGCCGACGTTCCGGCGGTGAGCTATTCGGCCTCCATCGTCACCGACGAAGAGGTGGCGGAGATCATGGCGCGCGGCGGGCGGCACAGCGACGAGCATCTGGCGGACCTGCTGGCGCTCGGCGACCGGTTGATCGAGAAGTCCAAGGAGATCCAGGCGCTGGGCGCGTTCGACGGCGCCGAACGCAAGCAGGCGATGGACATGCTCGGCTTCAAGAAGCAGCTCGTCTTCGCGACGCATAGCGTGGCCAAGCCGTTTTCGCCGAGTTCGAAGCTCGCGCCGGAGCTGCGCTATGGCTGCGCGCGGGCGCACAACCGCCACATGAGCGAGTTCTGCGCCCACGATGCGCGGCTGATGGGAGTCGCCATCGTGCCGCTCGACGATCCCGGGTTCGCGGTCGCGGAACTGGAACAGGTGCTGAAGAGCAATCTGAAGGCGGTGTGGGTGCCGCATCGTCCATGCGGCGACAAATCGCCGGGCCATGTCGAATTGGAGCCGTTCTGGGCGCGCCTCGCCGAGGCCGGCGTGCCGTTCCTGCTGCATGTCGGCGGTTCGCCGCTGCAACTGGCGAAGGCGTGGGGCAACAATGGCCGCGCCGCGACGAAGGACTGGCTCGGCGGCGGCGAGAATCTGCGCACCAAGGACGTCGCGGTGCTGCATCAGGGACCCGAAACCTTCATCACCATGATGATGATCGAAGGCATCTTCGAGCGCTTCCCCAAATTGCGGGGCGCGAGCGTGGAGCTCGGCGCCGGCTGGGTGCCGGAGATGCTGCGCCGGCTCGACTGGGTCGCCAAGCATTGGGGCCGCACCGATCAGAACCTGGCGAGCTTCAAGCGCACGCCGTCCGAGCAATTGACGCAGCAGATGGCGTTCACGCCCTTCGTGTTCGAGGAGGTCGGCACCTTCATCGACGAGTCCAATCCGGACCTCTATCTGTTCTCGAGCGACTATCCGCACATCGAAGGCGGGCGGAATCCCATCGCGCGATTCGAAGGCGCGCTGGGCGAACGCGCGCCGAGCGTGCGCGACAAGTTCTATGCCGAGAACTTCCTGCGCATCTTCCCGGACGCCGCCTGAAGACGAACAAAATCGGAGGAAGACCGTGAGACTTGCCAGACCCCGCATTGCGCCCTTGACCGATGCCGAGCTGACCGACGATCAGAAGGAAGTGCTGAAGCCTTTCGGCAGCCGCATCCTCAACATCTTCCGCACGCTGGCGCGCGCGCCCAAGGCGCTGCAGCGCTTCAATGAGTGGGGCGGTTACGTCCTGTCGCGGCGCAACGATCTGGCGCCGCGCGAGCGTGAGATCGTGATCCTGCGCACCGGCTTTCTCTGCAAGTCGGGTTACGAGTGGACGCAGCATGTCGCGATCGGCAAGCGCGAAGGGCTGACCGACGACGAGATCGCGCGCATCAAGAAGGGCGCCGAGGCCGGCTGGAGCGCCGCGGACGCCGCGCTGATCCGCGCCAGCGACGAATTGCACAAGGATCAGTTCGTGACGGATGCGACGTGGAAGGCGCTCGGCGAACATTTCACGCAGAAGCAGTGCATGGACGTGGTGTTCACCGCGGCGCAGTACACGCAGGTGTCGATGTTCCTGAACACCTTCGGCGTGCAGCTCGACGCCGGCCTGACGCTCGATCCGGATCTGAAAGGATTCTGAGCATGCGGCTGGAGGGCAAGACGGCGGTCATCGTCGGCGCCGGCCAGACGCCCGGTACGACCATCGGCAACGGGCGCGCCATGGCGATCCTGTTCGCGCGCGAAGGCGCCGACGTGCTGTGCGTCGACCGCGACGGGGAGCGCGCGGAGGAAACCGCACAGATGATCCTGAAAGAAGGCGGCAAGGCGGGAAGCCTCGCCGCCGATATCGCGAAGTCCGGTGCGGCGGACGGCATCGTCGCCGCAGCGAAGGCGCGCTTCGGCGGCCGCGTCGACATCCTGATCAACAATGTCGGGATCGGCGGCCGCGACGGCCCCGTCCACAAAATCGAGGAAGCCGACTTCGACCGTACGATGGCCGTCAATCTCAAAGGCACCTGGATGATGTGCAAGGCCGCGATCCCTGTAATGCGCGAACAGGGCGGCGGCGCAATCGTGAACATCTCCTCGCTCGCCTCGATCGCCGGCGGTATTCAGGTCGCTTACGAAGTGTCGAAGGCGGCGGTGAACCGGTTGACCACCAGCGTGGCGCAGTCGAATGGGCGCTACGGCATCCGCTGCAACGCGATCCTGCCGGGCCTGATGGACACGCCGATGGCGGTCGCCGGCATCGCGCGCGCGAGCGGCCGCGAAGAAGAAGCCGTGCGCCAGGAACGCAATCAGCGCGTGCCGCTGGGCGGCAAGATGGGAAGCGCGTGGGACACCGCCTATGCCGCGCTGTTTCTTGCGTCCGACGAATCCAAGTTCATCACCGGCGTGCTGCTGCCGGTCGATGGCGGCATGTCGGTGCGCATCGGTTAGGGCACCATCTTGTGAATTCGAATCGCCTTCTCATCGGTCATCGCCCGCTTTATGCGGGCGACCCAATTTTTTCTCGACAGAAAAATGGGTTGCCCGGACAAGCCGGGCAATGACGATGGTGGGCGCGTTTCGATCCATGAAAGCTCTGCTCTAGTGGCGCAAGAAACCGACGTCATCGTCATCGGCGCCGGCCATAACGGACTGGTCTGCGCCTTCTACCTCGCGCGCGCAGGATTGAAGGTCACGGTGCTGGAGCGGCGCGGCATCGTCGGCGGAGCGGCGGTCACCGAGGAATTCCATCCCGGGTTCCGCAACTCGGTGGCGAGCTACACCGTTTCGCTGCTCAATCCCAAGATCATCCGCGATCTCGACCTCGCCGGCCGGGGCCTCAAGATTGTGCCGCGGCAAATGTCGAATTTCCTGCCGCTGGACGGCCGCGACTATCTTGCGGGAACCGGTACCGACGAGATCGCGAAATTTTCGCAAAAGGATGCGGTGCGGTTCGGCGACTATCAGGCGCGGCTCGAAGCGGTCGCAGACGTGTTGCGCGAGCTGGTGCTGAAGACGCCGCCGAACCTGACGACGGGCGGCTGGGCGGCGGCGATCCCCGAACTTCTGAAGAGTGCATCGATCGGGCGCGATCTGTCGGAGCTGAGCCTGACGGCGAAACGCGATCTGCTGGCGCTGTTCACCCAATCGGGCGGCGACTGGCTGGACGGCTGGTTCGAGAGCGATCCGATCAAGGCGATGCTCGGCTTCGATTCCATCATCGGGGCATATGCGAGTCCGTACGCGCCGGGCTCCGCTTACGTGCTGCTGCATCATGTATTTGGCGAGGTGAACGGCATCAAGGGCGCCTGGGGCCATGCGATCGGCGGGATGGGCGCGATCACGCAGGCGATGGCGGCGGCCTGCCGCGATCACGGCGTCGAGATCCGCACCGATTGCGCGGTGCGCGAAGTGATCGTCGAGAAAGGCCGCGCCGTTGGCGTGGTCACCGAAGGAGGCGAGACTTTGCGCGCGGCGCGCATCGCGTCGAACCTCAATCCCAAACTGCTGTTCGAAAAACTAGTCGATCCGGCGGTCCAGCCCGGCGACTTCCGCGAACGCATGACCCGCTACCGCTGCGGCTCCGGATCGTTCCGCATGAACGTCGCCTTGTCGGAGCTGCCGCGCTTTTCGTGCCTGCCCGAGCCCGGCGCGCATCTCACCGCCGGCATCATCCTGGCGCCGAGCCTTGCCTATATGGACCGCGCTTATAGCGACGCGCGCGCCGCCGGCTGGTCGAAAGCGCCGATCGTCGAATTGCTGATCCCGTCGATGGTCGACGATACGCTGGCGCCGCCCGGCCAGCATGTCGCGAGCCTGTTCTGCCAGCATGTCGCGCCGGAGCTTTCCGGCGGACGGTCGTGGGACGATCATCGCGACGAAGTCGCGCGGCTGATGATCGAGACGGTCGACGGCTTCGCGCCGGGATTCGCCAAATCGGTCCTCGGCACTCAGGCGCAGAGCCCGCTGGATCTCGAACGCGTGTTTGGGCTCAGCGGCGGCGACATCATGCATGGCCGGCTCGATCTGGATCAGCTGTTCTCGGCGCGGCCGGTACTCGGCCATAGCGACTACCGAAGCCCGATCGCCGGTCTCTATATGTGCGGCGCCGGCACCCATCCCGGCGGCGGCGTGACGGGCGCGCCGGGCCACAACGCGGCGCACGAGATCCTGAAGGATGTGCGGCGGCGGCGCTAGGGACTTTGCGCGATGTGGAACCGCCACTTATGTGTCACGGCCCGCGAATGCGGGCCGCCCAAGTGATACGGCCCCGCACTTTGAGGGTCGTGGCGGACCCAACTGGGTGGCCCGCACTTCGGCGGGCCATGACAACTTCGATTAGTCCGATGGAAATCGAGTTTGGACCTTAGCTCTTCATCGCCAGCAGTTCGTCCACGGCGCGGCGCGCCTGATCGATCGCGGAATCGGTATAGGCTGCGGCGCCGGAGTCCGAATTGGCGATCGCGATGCGGCCCCAGCGCTGACGGCCGATGACGTGCGGCTGTTTCTCCGGCGGCAGGTCGAAATCGTCGAACAGCGGATTGTATTCGTAGGCGTAGCCGTGGGCCCAGCGGTTCACCGTGATCGCGGTGATGTCCTTGGCTGGATCGAAGCCGCCATCCTTGAGCATGCGGCCGAGCTGGTCGCGCGTGGCGCGCTCGTAATCCTCGAAGGAGGTGGCGAGCAGCTCGGCGCGGCCGGCGCGATGCTGGTCCTTTTCCGGCAAGCCCGGCATGCACGGCGTGCGCACCAGGAACAGAAGCATCGGATCGTCCGGCGAGCGCACGCTCTTGTAGCCGCCGATGTCGACCGGCCAGTTGAGCCGGCAGGACGAGAAATAGCCGCCCGCCGCGTAGATCTGCTGGACGCCGAGCCGCTTGAAGGACTGCCAGTTGCGGATCGCGACGCTGGTGTAGAGCAGCGGAATTTTCACCAGCTCGTGCAGCGCGGTTTTCTGCGCGTCCGGCATGTCGGAACACAGATAGGGGATCATCATGTTCCAGCTCGCGAGCACGCAATGGGCGGCATGCACGCGCAGCACATCGCCGCCGCGGGCATAGGCGAGCTCGACGCCCTTCGACGCCTTCGGACTGCCGAGATTGCGCACGCCGACGACGGTGCTGGAAAGGCGGATGCGCACCGGCTGTCCGGGCTTGTCGAGTTCGTTGTAGTTCGCTTCCGCCGTCACGACGTCCTCGGCGGTGCGGCCCGGCATGGCCTTGGGCACCAGATCGCGGATCAGAAGCCGCGCGATGGAGGCGTTGCCGTCGGGAAAGTGGAAGGTCTCGAACGTATTCTCGCAATAGCCGGCGGCGGTGTTGCCCATGCGCTTGATGGCGCCGGGCGCGAGGTTCAATCCCGCGAAACCCGGAAAGCCGAAGCCCCAGCAATCGAGCGCCGGCTCGGCATCGATGCCGACGCCCCATTCGTCGTGGGTGATCTTCTGATAGTAGGCGACGGCGAGCGGATCGGCGCCGATCACCTTCGACAGGTAATCGAGATAGGAGACGCGCGACAGCTTGTCTTTCTTCTGGTCCGACGTGAGGCCGGGGAAATAGTCTGTCGTGCCGGTCTCGATGCGCAGGATGTCCGCTTTCGCCTTGGCCGGCAGTGGGACCTTGGCGAGAAAGGCCGTCCAATCGACCACTTCGCCGTCCTCGCGTCCCGGACCGCCGACCACCAGCCGGTCGGTGCCGAAGGTCTCCTTGTCGAAGAAGCTCGCCGGGCCGAGGCCGTTATAGATCTCCGGCTTGTCGCAGGCCTTGGAGAGCGCCGCCGGCGCGATGCCGAGATATTTAAGCAGGCCCGATGCGACGGCGCTGTAGGGCCGCGGGCTGTCGATCAGTTCGGTGCCGCCATTGAGCAGTTCGAGCCGGCCGTTCAGACGGTATTCGTTGCGCCGCGCATGGCCGCCGAAATCGTCGTGATTGTCGAGAATGAGGATCTTCGCGTTGGGCTTGGCGGCGCGGAAGAAATGCGCCGCGGAGAGCCCGCTGATGCCGGCGCCGACGACCACCAGATCGTAGACGCCGTCGGTATCGTGCATCTTCGGCGCGGTATTCCAAAATGTACCGTCGCGCAGGCTGTGTGCGGTCTCGAAGGCGCCGGGATGGCTGCCGCGGATGCCGTGCAGGCCGGGAGGATTGTATCCCGGCTTGTCCTGCGGCGCCGCGCCATCCGCCGCGGCGAGCGCGGGATCGGACATTAGAGCGGCCGTGGTCAGCGCCGCACCGTTGAGGAAGTCGCGGCGGTCGATGGGGCAATTCATTCCGAGCGAGTCGCGGCTTTTCCTGCTCACGGCATTCTCCCCATTGTCGTCGCAGCATGAGCGCACGAGAAGTGCGGCGGGATCAAGGCGGGCCGACGAATCAATTCAAATCGCGCGACACGATCAGCTTGAAGGTGAGATTGTCGCTCGCCCGGGTCAGGCCGAACCCGACACCGGCTTCGACGTCGAGCGGCGCGCCGGCATAGTCGGCGACCGCGAAGAGCTGGTGCGATTGCGCATCGGCCGGATTGAAGCGGCGCAAGGGACCGAAATCGTCATACTCCTCCAGCGCCACCGCCCAGGCGGACGTGACGTTGTAGGCGAGCCGCGTCGAGGGCGCGAAGTCGAGATTGCCGATCGTGCTCCAATTGTTGTCGAGGATCGGATTGAAGATGAAATCGACTTTGCCCAGATGCACGCCGAGGATGGGACGAATCTCGGAGGTATAGCGGTCGGGGTCCCAGTGCTTTGCGTTGTAGCTGAACTCGAAATTGACGCCGTAGACGAAGGTCTGGTCCTGGGCGTCGGGCTCCACGAACAGGGCGCGCAGCTTGAAGCCGTTGAGCGTGCCGCCCTTGTCGGGCGTGATGCTGTACAGCGGCAGATAGAGGCCGGCTTCGAACCACGGCGTCACGCCATAGGCCCATTCGGGCACGCCGCTGAAGGCATGGTCGGGGACGAGGCCGCCGGGAAACTCCGGCATCTTCGAGCCGCTGGCGATGTAATTGTCGTGGATCGTCAGGTTGAACACGCCCGGAGCGGCGATATGGGCGTCATAGACCTGAATCTCGTCGGTCTGGGCGAGCGCCGGAAGGGGCGCGAACGCGAGAACGGCGCCGAGCACTCTGAGGAACGCCGCAGACATGGGTCTCCCCGCGATGGAAGATGCCTCGCCTACAACGCCAGGGCGGCGATGACCAGCATTCTTTGACGTCTCCCGCTATCGCGCAGGGCGCCGGCGAACCTGGGGGGCAGCCTGTCCGAAGCTTCATCGAACGGGGCCGAGAAATCCGAGAATTTCGGGTGGAATGAAGATTCCCAACACGCTATCCCTGCATGGGGAGAGCAAGAGCTGCATGGAAATCTATCTTCCGATCGCGCACATGTCGGTCAACTGGCTGATCATCCTGGGCATGGGAATCAGCGTCGGGTTTCTCTCCGGCATGCTGGGCGTCAGCGGCGGGTTCATTACCACGCCCCTGCTGATCTTCTACGGAATCCCGGCCGGCGTTTCGGTGTCGACCCAGGCGAGCCCGATCGCCGCCGCCTCGCTGGTCGGCGCCCTCAAGCAGGGACAGAAGAACAGCGTCGACTACAAGATGGGCTTCGTCCTGATGATCGGCGGCACCCTGGGGTCGGGCGCCGGCGTCTACCTCTTCAGCTGGCTGCAGAAGCTCGGACAGATCGATCTGGTGGTCGAAGCGAGCTATGTGCTGCTGCTCGGCTCGGTCGGCGGCCTGATGCTGCGCGAGAGCCTCGAGGCCATCCTGCAGGTTCGCAAGGGCAAGCAGCTTCCGGCGCGCCAGGCGGGCCGCCATACCTGGATTCACAATCTGCCGTTCAAGATGCGCTTTCGCCGTTCGGGCCTTTACATCAGCGTCATCCCGGTGGCCGCGCTCGGCTTCGCGGTCGGGATCCTGACCGCGATCCTGGGCACCGGCGGCGCCTTTCTGCTCATCCCGGCGAAAATCTATCTGTTGCGAATGCGCACGACGCTCGCCGTCGGCACATCGCAGTTCCAGATGTTCGTCGTGGCGATCGCATCGACCATGATGCATGCGGTGACCGATCACACGGTCGATGTCGTACTCGGTTTTTTCCTTGTGGCCGGCGGGGTGCTGGGCGCCCGGTTCGGCGTCACCGTAGGTTCGCGGCTCAGGGCCGAGGAATTGCGCGCGGTGCTCGCGGGCCTGCTCGTGCTCATCGCCATAAGGCTGCTCGCCGGTCTCGTGCTGACGCCGAGCGATCTTTATTCCGTGGCGTCGACGGGCCTGCAGTAGCAGCGCGCGGTCACGATTGGCGATTCGCGGCCGGGTGCAGTCCCGGGCGCTGCGGAATCACCAGGATGCAGACGACGATGAAGACCGCGATGATCGCGGTGGCGAGCGGCCGGCTGACGGCCAGACCGCCATCGCCGAGCGGCTTGTCGAAAAAATCGCCGACGGTGGCGCCAAGCGGGCGCGTGAGAATGAACGCCGCCCAGAACAGCAGCACGCGCGAGATTTTCGTGCCGTAATACATCGCGGCCACCGCGGCCAATGCGATCACGAACAAGCTCGCACCGCCCAGATAGCCCAGACCGGAGGTGTCCGCGGTCCAGTCGCCGAGCGCGGTACCGAGTGTCTGCGACAGCGTGATCGTCGCCCAGTAGAAGGCTTCGGTCTTGGGCGCGTTCACCGTGTCGACCGACACGGTGCCTTGCGACCAGTACCACAGGCCGAGCGAAGCCAGCACGCCGGCGAACAGGATCGTCGATCCGCCCAGATAGCCGATGCCGAGCGAGCGATCGGCAAAATCGGCCAATGTCGTGCCGGCGGTGGTGGAAGCGATGATGGTCGCCCAGTAGAGAAAGGGATGGAACTTCTTCGCCGCAACCTGGGCCATGACCAGCAGCGCGAGTATGACGAGGAAGATCGCGGTGCTGGCGAGATAGCCGAGATTCATCGTCATGCTGACCGTGTCGCCGCCGGTCTCGCCCACCGTTGTCGCGGCAACCTTGATGACCCAGAAGCCCAGCGTGACCGCGGGCACCTTGCTCATGACGGAATTCGTATCGTTCGCCATTCAACCTCGCGCCGGACGACAGGCATAAGGGCAAATGCCCGAGCGCGAAAGCGTCATCAAGGTCAAATCGCACGTCTTCGAATTGCGATTTGGCAATGATTATGGCGGTCCATCGCCGATGAACCGTTCGCGCGCCGCGAGCCGCCTCACCCGATGGCTTCAGGCGATGCCGCGGAAGTTCGCCTTGCGCTTCTGCAGGAATGCCGTCACGCCTTCGCGGAATTCGGGATTTCCGCCGGCGATCTTCTGCGTGTGGGCTTCGGCGGCGAGCTGATCGGCGAACGGCTTTTCGAGCGCGCCCCAGGCCAGCCGACGAATGAGCGCCAGCGTCCGGCGCGGACCGTCCGCCAGCTTCTGCGCCAGCTCGGTCGCGACCTCCACATCCTTGCCCGCGGGCACCAGGCGATTGATCATACCCCAGGCGTAGGCGGTCTCCGCCGGGATGCGTTCGCCGAGCAGCATCGCTTCCATCGCGCGGGCGCGTCCGGCGGACGCGGCCAGCAAGTAAGGCGAGCCGCCGTCCGGCACCAACCCGATATTGCGGAAGGCCTGGAGGAAATAGGCCGTGCTGTCGGCGACGATCAAATCGCCCATCAGCGCCATCGAGCAGCCGACGCCGGCGGCCGCGCCATGCACCGCCGTGACGATCGGAACGGAAAGGTCGCGAAGCTGCAGCATTAGCGGATTGAAATGCGATACCAGCACCGAGCCGGCATCGGGTGAACCGCCCGCCGTCGAACCTCCGGTGCCGCCGCCACCGAGCGAGGCGCCGGAGCAGAAGGCGCGCCCCTCGCCCGTGATCACCAGCGCACGTGCGCCCTTCTCGACCTCCGTCAAAGCCTCGCGCAGTTCCTCAACCACCGCCGCCGACATAGAATTCAAGGTTGCGGGCGAATTGAATGTGATGGTGGCGACCTGGTCGGCGATTTCGGTCTTGATCAAGGACATGTCCGTTCTCCTGCGGGGCGGGCCGGTATGTGATCTTCCGGCTGCGAACAAATCAAGCTTGGCGCGCTTTACCTTCCGCTGCGCAACGTTCATTGCTTGGCCGCATGGCCCATATGCGCTATCTGCTTTTCGCCGCAGGCCAAAGAGGTTCTCCGATGCACAATCTGTTCGATCTGACCGGCAAGGTCGGCCTCGTCACCGGCGGCAATGGCGGCATCGGCATCGGCATGGCGGAGGGTCTCGCGCAACATGGCGCCAGCGTCGTCATCTGGGGAACCAACGAGAAGAAGAATGAGGCGGCCGTCGAGCGGCTGAAGAAATGGGGCGGCGCGGTGCGTTCGGCTCTGATCGACGTGTCCGACGAAGCGGCGGTGAAAGCAGGCGTCGGGAACATCCTTCAGGAGTTCGGCAGGCTCGATGCGGCGATCGCCAATGCCGGCATCGGCATCGGGCGAAAGAACCTGTTCGATATTTCGATCGAGGATTTCCGCCGGATGGAGGACGTGAATCTCCATGGCGTGCTGTTCACGCTGCGCGAGGCGGCGCGCCACATGGTCGACCGCTTCGGCAAGGGCGACGTGGGCGGTTCGCTGGTGGCGATCGCCTCGACGGCGGCAATCCATGGCGCGGCGCGCAACGAGCATTACGGCGCGACCAAAGGCGCCGTCGTCTCGATGTGCCGCGCGATGGCGGTCGAGCTCGGCCGCTACAAAATCCGCGTCAACAGCGTCTGTCCGGGCTGGATCCGCTCCGAGATGACGGCCGGCGCGCAAAAGTGGGACAAGTTCAACGAGAACGTCATCAGTCGCGTGCCGATCGGCGGCTGGGGCGACGGCGAGGACTTCGCGGCCATCGCGGTGTATCTCGCATCGGCCGCGTCGCGCTTTCACACCGGCGACACGATCGTGATCGACGGCGGCTACACGATCTACTGAGCCAGGCGCGGCGATCGGCCGACCGCCTCGCTTGCCGCCTGTTTTTCCTCGCCCAATTTGCGCGCGCCCGCCGCGGCCTGCCCGGCCAGAAAGAGCAGGAAGACGCCAAGGGGCACATGGACCCACATGAGATTGGCGCCCTTCGCGGCCATCCGGCCAAAGGCAAACTGGACGAACACCGCCGCGGCCAGCGTCAGCAGAGTGAGGCCAAGCCTCAGTCCGTTTCGGGTACGCCGCAGTGTGACGATGGAAACAAGGCTGGCGATGAAAGTTGCCGCGAACACGATCAGCGCATTCGCCGCGTGCGCCATGCGCGCCCAATCGAATCCCGACAACATCGCGCCGGCGAAGACAGCCTGCATGAAGATCGCGACCGCAAGAAGGGTCGTGACGATACTCCACCATTGACGAAGGCGCGGCGCGTTCGAATGCATTGGCCCGTGGACGGACGCACTGTATTCCGTGGTCATCTTCCCCTCGCTTCGAAAATCAGCCGTCGCTCGCAAGGCTCAGTCATATTTGACGAGCTGGACCTCGAGTCCGTCGGATTGCTTCAGAAAGGACGTGTACATGCGGGCGAAGTCACGCCGGTGCGGCGGCTCGCTGACCAGCATGCCGGCGTCGGCGAGCGCCTCATGCGCGCTGTCGACGTCGTCGGTGCGAAAGCCGAAGTGCCGGAAGTGGATTGCGGCATCGCCCGACCGGCCCAGTTCCAGTTTCAATCCGGACGCCGGGTCTGCGACGACGGCAAAGCGCTCCGTGCGGACCTCGACCACCATTGCGAAAGCGCCCGTCAGGCGCTCGATCAGCTCATCGAGGTTGGGAACCGTCAGCGCGATGTGGTCGAAAGTCGGTGTCTTTTTCATCTTCTGCCTCCAGCGCCTTATCGAGCGGGGGTGAATGCGGCGGCGGGCTGGAAGAGCTCGATGACATTGCCGGACGGGTCTTGAAGCAGGATCTGCTTGCCGCCCGGGCCCGAGATGATGTCGTTGCGAAACTTGGCGCCGGCGGCGCGCAACCGGGCGACCGCAGCCTCGATGTCGTCGACGATGAGGTGAATGCGGTTCCACCCGCCCGGTCCCGGCTTGGCGCCGTCCGGCATGGGCCGCCCCGCGGAGCTGTTGGGCCCGCTGAGCAGGACGCGCAGATTGCCGCGCGCCACGTCGGCGAAAGCGGGAAAGGCGTTCAGGACTTCGAAGTCGAGAACCTTGGTGTAGAAGTCGACCGACTTCTCCACGTCGTCGACCATGTAGCGGACGCTCACCATCTCTTTGGGGTCGGTCATGGCTTTCTCCTTTGCTTTTGGGGAGCGGCGAGCACGGCGAGCAGGAAGTCGATGCGGAGCGCAAGCTCGGCGGCCGTTTGCTGGAACAGCGGATAGGTGACGTCGTCGGAATCGCCGGTGACCGGATTTGGGATGCTCCAATGGACGGTCTCAGGCTGGCCGGGAAATTCGGGGCACACCTCGCGAACCCGGTCGCACAGGCTGATCACCCAGTCGAAGCGCTGGCCGGCGAATTGGTCGAAGTGCTTGGACGCATAGTTTGCCAGGTCGAGGCCGTACTCGTCCCGCATCACGCGCAGCGCGTTGGGGTGCAGCGGCTTTGGATGGCTGCCGGCGCTATACGCCGCGACGGCTCCACTCGAACGGTTTCTGGCAAGGGCCTCGGCCATCTGGGATCGCGCGCTGTTGCCGGTGCACAGGAAGAGCACGCGCGCCGCGGCGATCGGGGCATCGTCGCGCGATGGCGGGGCGAGGCGAAGGCCAGGATGGAGCGCGCCGCCGGTCGCCGACAACAGCTCGCCGACACGCTTCAGATTGAGGCCGTAATAGGTGTCCCGGCGGTCGGCGGAACTGCGCCGTGCCGATACCAGGCGGCCATCGCGCAGCTTCGCCAGATGGTACGAGACGAGATTCTGAGGCTCGCCGACCAGTTCGGTCAGCTCGTGAACGATGCGGTCGCTTCGCGCCAGCTCACCCAGCAGGCGCCAACGCAGCGGATGTCCGGCCAGCTGGAGAAACGCGGGCGGGGCAACGGCGTCAGGGCGAAGCGCATTCATGCCAGATTATATACATCAATCCCATTTGATGCGTCAATTGAGATTGATGTATTTTGAAAACCTCGCGCCTGCCCGTTCGAGATGTCGAAACCTGGCGAAAAGCGGTGCAAATTCGGATAGGAAAGGGCGTGCGCATCGCACTGCGGGCCTTCGAGGAAAATGCAGCAGGATCAATCACATAAATTCTCCATCGCCCCGATGATGGAGTGGACGGACACGCATTGCCGCGTGTTGCACCGGCTGCTGACCAAGCGTGCGCTGCTCTACACCGAGATGGTGACGGCGGAGGCGGTGCTGCGCGGCGACCGTGCGCGGCTGTTGCGTTTCGACGCGCTCGAACATCCGGTGGCGCTGCAGCTCGGCGGCTCGGAGCCGGCGCGGTTGGCGGCGGCGGCGAAGATCGCGGCCGAGATGGGCTATGACGAGATCAATCTCAATGTCGGCTGTCCGTCCGATCGCGTGCAGTCGGGGCGCTTCGGCGCCTGCCTGATGCGCGAGCCCGAGCTGGTGGCCGACAGCGTGGCGGCGATGCGCGCGGCGGTCTCCATTCCGGTCACCGTGAAGTGCCGGCTCGGCGTCGACGATCAGGATCCCGAGCAGGCGCTGCGCACGATGATCGCGCGCTGCGCAGCGGCCGGCGTCACGACCTTCGCGGTCCATGCGCGCAAGGCCTGGCTGAAGGGCCTGTCGCCGAAGGAGAACCGCGACGTCCCGCCGCTCGATTACGAGCTCGTCTATCGCGTCAAGCGCGAGAACCCCGCGCTGACCATCGTGCTGAACGGCGGCATCGCGAACCTGGATCAGGCCGAAGCGCATCTCGCCCATGTCGACGGCGTGATGCTGGGCCGAGCGGCCTATCATGCGCCCGCGATGCTGGCCGACGTCGACGCGCGCTTCTTCGGCGGCGCGCCGCGCGATGTCGATGCGGCGGTGGCGGACTATGCCCTCTATGTCGCGCGCAAGCTCGCCGACGGCGTGCCGCTGAACGCCATGACCAAGCACATGCTCGGCCTGTTCAACGGGCGGCCCGGCGCGCGCCTGTTCCGCCGCCATCTTTCCGAGAACGCCACGCGCAAGGGCGCGAACGCGCAGACGCTGGCGAATGCGCTGCAGTTCCTGAGCTATGCGGAAGCGGCGTAAGGGACCGCCGCCAATCCGCATTTGACCGCGCCGCGCCGTTGTTGGAGGCTTGTCTCCACGTCATCCCGCGGCGCACCCGCATTCCACGGAGCCCAACAATGTCCGAAGAATATGTCCCGCCGAAAGTCTGGAAGTGGGAGCACGGCAGCGGCGGGCGTTTCGCGAACATCAACCGGCCGATCGCGGGCGCAACCCACGAGAAGGAGATGCCGGTCGGCAAGCATCCGCTGCAGCTCTATTCGCTGGCGACGCCCAACGGCGTGAAGGTGACCGTGATGCTGGAGGAGCTTCTTGCGCTCGGTCACAAGGGCGCGGAATACGATGCCTGGCTGATCAACATCGGTTCGGGCGCACAATTTGCGAGCGGCTTCGTCGCGGCGAACCCGAATTCCAAGATTCCCGCGCTGATGGATTATTCCACGACGCCGCCGACGCGGGTGTTCGAATCCGGATCGATCCTGATGTATCTCGCCGAGAAATTCGGCAGCGCGTTCCTGCCCAAAAGCGGGCGCAGCCGCGCGGAGTGCCTGTCCTGGCTGTTCTGGCAGATGGGCTCCGCGCCCTATCTCGGCGGCGGACTCGGCCACTTCTATGCCTATGCGCCGATCAAGATCGAATATGCCATCGACCGTTTCGCGATGGAGGTGAAGCGCCAGCTCGACGTGCTCGACCAGCATCTGGCGAAGAACGAATATTTTGCCGGCGACGAATATACGATCGCCGACATGGCGATCTGGCCGTGGTACGGCGGCCTGGTGAAGGGGTTGCTCTACGAAGCGGGCGAGTTCCTGTCGGTGCAGGACTACAAGAATGTCATCCGCTGGACCGACCAAATTGCCGAGCGTCCCGCCGTGAAGCGCGGCCGCATGGTCAATCGCGCCTTCGGCGATCCGTCGAGCCAGTTGCCCGAACGCCACGACGCGAGCGACTTCGACAAGGTGCCCGCGAAGGCGGAATGACCAGCCGGCTCCCCGTTGCCGCGGCATGGTCGATACATGCGCTGACGGCGAGCGGCGCGGTGCTGGGGTTCTTCGCTTTCCTCAGTGTCGAGCGGGGCGATTACCGGCTGGCGCTGCTGTGGCTGGCGGCGGCGCTGATCGTCGACGGAATCGACGGTCCGTTGGCGCGCTGGGTGGGCGTGAAACAGCGTGTGCCCGGCGTGGACGGCACAACGCTGGATCTGGTGGTGGACTATCTGACCTATGTCTTCGTGCCGGCCGTGCTGATCTATCGCGCCGGCCTTCTGCCAGACGGACTCGCGGCAGCCGGCGCCGCCGCGATCCTGTTGTCGTCGCTCTACACCTTCGCGCGCACCGACATGAAGACCGAGGACAATTTCTTCCGCGGCTTTCCGGCCGAATGGAATGTCGTCGCCTTCTATCTCTTCGTGCTGCAGCCGGGACGGATCGCCGGCGCGATCGTGGTCGGCCTGCTTTCGGCGCTGACCTTCGCACCCGTTCACTTCGTCCATCCGCTGCGCGTGCGGCTCTATCAACCCTGGCTCGGCATCGCGACAGCGGCATGGGGCCTCAGCAGCACCGCACTCCTGTGGCCGGCATGGGACCTCAACTGGATGCATGCGTGGCTGGCGCTGTCGCTTGCCGGTGCGGCCACGCTGCTCCTGATCGGATTCGCCCGCACGCTGCGCGGCAGCGGCGCCTGAATGCGGGCCGCAACTTACGCGGCCTGTCGCCTCAGTGGAATTCCAGGCCCTCGAACGCGCCCGAATTGCGCCAGGCATCGAGATACTTGAAGTATGCGGTCGCGCCGCCCGGATAGCCGACGGCGTATTTCGCCTCCGGCCCCGCGGGCAGGCCCTCGTTGTTGTAATAGCCCGGCGTGCAGTCGCCCATGCCGATCATCCGGCCGGGCCCGGTCAGCAGAAGTTCGATCCACGCCTTCTGCGCCTCGTCCGTCACTTCGACTTCATGCGCGGCGCGTTTCAGCGTCTCGTTGACCACGAGCGCGATGGTCCGGCCGGCTTCGGTCAGATTGTGCGGCACATTGGAGATCAGGTTGGCGCCCTGCACCGGCTGGCAGAAGAACAGGTTCGGGAAGCCGTGCACGTGGATGCCGTGCTTGGAGCGCATGCCTTCGCGCCAGGCCGTCGACAGGCGAAGCCCGTCGCGCCCCGCCACGTCGAAGCCGGAGCGGCTGGTGAAGCCGGTGCCGACCTCGAAACCTGACGCGTAAATGATGCAATCGACCTCATATTCCTTGCCGGCGACGACGAAGCCCTTCTCGGTGATGCGCTCCACGCCCTGGCCGTCGGTGTCGATCAGCGTGGTGCGCGGCTGGTTGAAAGCCTGAAGATATTCGTCGTGGAAGCAGGGACGCTTGCAGAGCTGGCGATACCAGGCCTTCAACTTTTCCGCCGCATCCTTGTCCTTCACGATGGTTTCGGCACGGGCGCGGATTTCCTCCATCTTCTCGAAGTCGGAATCTTCCCACGCGGCCCACATCGCCTTCGGCGTGCGCTGCTCGGCCGGGATGGTCCCGATGCGCTCGCGGATGCGGCGCGACAGGTCCGTCCAGCCGTCCTGCACCCAGTCCTCTTCCGCCGCGCCGCCGGCCTGGTTGGCGGTGAAGTTCTCCAGCCAGCGCAGTTGCCAGCCGGGTCCCGCGATGGTCTTGAACCATTCCGGATCGATCGGGCGGTTGTCGCGGACGTCGACGGAAGACGGCGTGCGCTGCACGACATAGAGTTGCTTGCACGCGCCGGCGAGGTGCGGCACCGCCTGCACGGCGGTTGCGCCGGTGCCGATGATCGCGACGCGCTTGTCGGCGAGCTTGTCGAGCGGCGCGCCCTCCGGCGTTCCACCGGTATAAGCATAGTCCCAGCGGCTGGTGTGAAAGGTATGCCCCTTGAACGTCTCGATGCCGGGAATGCCGGGGAGCTTGGCGATGTGCAGCGGCCCGGTGCCGAGCCCGATGAACTGCGCGGTGAACGCGTCGCCGCGGTTGGTCGTGATCAGCCAGGCATGCTTGTCGGCCTGCCATACGATGTCCTCCACCTCGGTGTGGAAGAGCGCCTTGTCATAGAGGCCGTATTGCCGGCCGATGCGCTGGCACTGTTTCAGGATCTCCGGCGCATGCGCGTATTTCTCGGTCGGCATGTGACCGGTCTCTTCGAGCAGCGGCATGTAGACCATCGAAGCGGTGTCGCACTGCGCGCCGGGATAGCGGTTCCAGTACCAGGTGCCGCCGAAGTCGCCGCCCTTCTCGACGATGCGCACGTCCTTGATGCCCGCCTCGACGAGGCGCGCACCGGTGACGAGACCGGCGAAGCCGCCGCCCACGAAGGCGAAGGTGACATGGTCGGTCTTGGGCGCGCGCTGCTTGACCGGCGTGTAGGGATCGGCCGCCGTCACCGCGAACTGTTTCTCGAGCCGCGTATATTGCGCATTGCCGTCGGCGCGCAGGCGCTTGTCGCGCTCGGCGCGGTATTTCGCGAGCAGGGCCTCTTTGTCGATCGGACGGCGGCGGGTCGTGGCGGCATCGGCGGACATGGCGGACTTTCGAAGAATGGGTTTGTCGAGATAGAGCATATAGCCCAACGGCCTATGCCCTCCAAACCGGCAGGCAGCGACAATTGCGACCGCCGGTACGGGTCCGGCGACCGGGCCCGCCGCAATCCTTGCGCCGGGGCGCGAATGCCAGTTCACTCGATTCTCATTCGCGGGCAGGCAATGGAATTCTTCGCAAGCGCATCGGGCGGCGAACTCGGCACGTTCGCCCTGGGGCTGATCATTTCCGGCGTGGTGGGCGGCCTCGTCGCCGGCATGCTTGGTGTCGGCGGCGGCATCGTGATCGTGCCGGTGCTCTATCACGTGCTCGACCTGATGGGCATCGATCCGGGGGTGCGCATGCATATCGCGGTCGGCACCTCGCTCGCGACCATCATTCCCACGTCGATCTCCTCGGCGCGCTCGCACAACGCGAAGGGCGCGGTCGATTGGGAGATCCTGCGGCGCTGGATCGTGCCGATGGTGATCGGCGTGCTAATCGGCAGCACGCTTTCCGGCATCGTCAAGGGACAGACACTGGCGCTGTTCTTCGCCTGCGTCGCGCTGCCGGTCGCGGTGCATCTCGCCTTCTTTCCGGAGCATAAGAGGCTCGCCGACAATTTGCCGGGCGGCGTTGGCGGAATTGCCCTGCCCTTCGCTATCGGCGGCGTCTCCACCATGATGGGAATCGGCGGCGGCACGGTCGGCGTTCCGACGATGACGCTATATGGCGTGCCGATCCATCGCGCGGTGGGGACGGCCGCCGCGTTCGGTACCATCATCGCCATTCCCGGAACGATCGGCGCCATCATCGCCGGCTGGGGCGCGCCGCACCTGCCGCCCTACTCGCTCGGCTATGTGAACCTGCTCGGCTTCCTGCTGATCGCGCCGGCGAGCTATATGGTGGCGCCCTATGGCGCGCAGATCGCGCACATGACGGACCGCAAGCGCTTGCGCATGATGTTCGCTTTCTTCATCGCGATCACCGCGGCCAGGATGTTGTACGACGCGCTGGGCCTGCACTGGCTGTAAAGCAGCCGTCTAGTCGGCGTCATCGGGAAGGATTTCGCGGCACGGGCCCGGCGCGGAATCGGTGTCGGCCGCCATCAGCCGAGCGGCCGCCTGCCCATAGCCCAGACGCTGCAATGCGGCGGCGGCCGGCGCCAGCCTCTTGGGATCGAGCGCGATGTCCTGCGACGACAGCCGCAGGGCCTCCGCTGTCACCGCGTCGGCCGTGTGCGCATCGAGCAGGAAATTTCCATCAGGTTCGGCCTCGATCCGCGCCAGATCCCGCAGCGCCGCATCGAGAGCGGCGCGATCCAGCCAGATGCCGCGCACCATCACGCCGAGATTGGAATGGAAGACGGTGAGGTCCCTGGTGGGATCGGCGTCGAGCAGGACAAGGTCGGCGCGCATACCGGCCTTGATCTGCCCGAACTCGGCAGGACGGCGCATCGCAAGTGCCGGCTCGGACGTCGCGGCGCGCAGGACATCGGCCCGCGGGATGCCGTACTTCTCCATCAGGATGAGTTCGTCCAGAAGAGCATAGCCGGGAATCTGGAAGTCGTACTGTGCGGCATCGGTGCCGGCCAGCCAGCGGGGATGCAGCGGAAGCAGGCGCGCCATTGCAAGCGGCACGGCCGCATCCCATCGCGCCTGCAGGAGAAGCGGCGAACTTAGCCGGATGGCATTGGCGAGCGTCGCGGGCAATGCGGCAGCCAGCCTGTCGTGCCAATCGGGCTGGATCTGCCCCTCCTGGTTCCACGCGTTCCGGTCCGCGATGCGTACATAGCGCATCTCGGGCCGCGCCAATTCGCGCGCCACGGCACCGTCGTGCCGTTCAACACCGCGGAACGCATAAAAGGTCGGCGTGAGCCACACCTGCGCGCCCTTGAGCGCGGCCGCGAAGTCCTCATCGCTGACGAGAAAATTCCGGTCGTTGATGAATCCCTTGAGATGTTCGAGCGTGCGCATCCCGCCCGAATGCACCGCATGACCGATGGCGATGTCGTGCGGGATGTGTCCCACCAGATCCTTGCCGGACCGCCGCGCCTGATCGGCCACCGCGTCGAAGAGGTCTAGCGCGAGATGGTTGTGAACCTTCACGAAGTCGTAGCCGCACGCAGCCTGATCGCGCACGGTCTGCCGCGCATCCGCCGCGCTCTTCACCACCACGGCATAGCCGGACAGCGGGTAGTCCGCGATGATCGTACCGGCAATATATTCGGTGGGCGCCAGAATCCGGTCCGCACCGATGGCCCGCCGCAGACGCAGCAGCCACGGAAAACCGTCCATGTCGCGAACGGCCGTCGTACCTGTCGCGAGGCGAAGGAGCTGTTCGCTCAGGCTTTGCGTGTGGACATGCATGTCGACCAGACCGGGGGAAAGAAAAAGCCCCGTCCCATCGACGGCGAATGCGCCTTTTGCGTCCGGCGCGCCGGAAGCATCGCCGACCCATGCGATCTTGCCTCCATCGACCAGAACCGACTGATGCGGAACGGTTCCGCCGTGCACCGGATCGACGATCGAGACGTCCCTGAATATCACCGAACCGCGCAACGCCCGGGTGGAGAGGGCATCGAGCGCGCGGTCGACCTCCATCTCCTGCGCGAGCCAGTGCACCGCCCCGCGCTCTCGGAGCGTCGGGGCGACGGCCTGCGCCGGTGCGCACAGCAGACAACCCGCCAGGCACAACGCGATGCAAGACCGCAAAGCCGTCATTGCGCCCTGTCCATCCAGCGCAGAACGACATCGATGCCGCTGTTCCAATGGTCGCGCAGCAACTGCGCGGCGGCACCCAGATTGCGGTGTTCGATCTGCCGCACGATCGCCAGATGTTCGGCGCATGAGCCTTCGAGATCGGCCATCCCGCGCCTTTCGCCGCCATCGATGCGGCGGGCATGGTTCCAGTGCTGTTCAAGCAGTTGCAGTAGCCGCTCGTTCTCGCAGGAAGCCGTCAGAGTCCTGTGAAATTCGCGGTCGAGCGCATAGCGGCGCGCGGCGCGCGTCTCCTTCGCAAGACGCGCATTGATGTCCATGAGCGCGGGAACGGATTTGCGCAGCCGCGTTCCACCGAGCTCGACGGCCGCCGCCTCGAGCGCCGCCAGGATTGGGTAGAGCTCGCGCACGAGGCGCCGGTCCAGCATCGTAACGACGAAGCCGTGGTTCGGACGGGACTGCACGAGACCTTCCGCCTCGAGCGCGATGAGGGCTTCGCGCAGCGGCGTCCGGCTGGCACCCAGACGCGCCGCCAAGCCCACCTCATCGAGATGATCGCCGCCCGCGATTTTGCCGGACACGATTCTCTCGCGGAGCAATTCGCGGATCTGGTCTCTGGCCCGCGTCCGGACCAAGGTCAGGTTTTGCATACTGTATACAATATGCAGTTGGTCCATCTTGTCAATGTCGGCGTGGCCGCAAGGATCGGGTCGCGCGCGCGGCGGCAGGGCGGCGAAACTGCGCCGGCAAGCCGCGAAGGAGGCAAAATGTGAATCAGACGATGGCATCGACGGTGGACGATCCTCGCTGGGCCGCCGTAGCGGCGCGCGACGTCGCGTTCGACGGCAAATTCTTCTATTCGGTGAAAACCACGGGCGTGTACTGCCGCCCGTCCTGCGCGGCGCGGCCGAAGCCCGAGAATGTCCGCTTCCACGAGACGGCGGAGGACGCCATGCGCGCCGGCTTTCGTGCCTGCAAGCGCTGCAAGCCGGATCGCGCGGCATGACGATGGCCGCAGGTACGATCGCCGCCGCGCTCGATCGCGAAGGCTGGGCGGTCCTTCCGGGCTTGCTGTGTGCCGAGGAGTGCCGTGCCGTGGCGGCGATGTATGCGGCGGAGGAAGGATTCCGCAGCCGGGTCGTGATGGCGCGGCACGGTTTCGGACGCGGCGAGTACAAGTACTTCTCCTATCCGCTTCCCTCGCCTGTATCTGGATTGCGCGCGAGCCTCTATCCGCAACTTATGCCGATCGCCGATCGCTGGAACGAGCGGCTCGGCAGCGATGTGCGTTTCCCGCCGCGCCATGCGGATTTTCTGGAACGCTGCCACGCGGCGGGCCAGACGCGGCCGACGCCGTTGCTGCTGCGATACGGACCGGGCGACTTCAATTGCCTGCATCAGGATGTCTATGGCGAGCAGGTGTTTCCTCTTCAGGTGGCGGTGCTGCTGTCGGAACCGGGCGCGGACTTCGAAGGCGGGGAGTTCGTGCTGACCGAGCAGCGGCCGCGCATGCAGTCGCGCGTCGCAGTCGTGCCGCTCGCTCAAGGCGACGGCGTGGTGTTCGCGGTGCATCACCGGCCGGTGCAGGGTTCGCGCGGTTTCTATCGGGTGGCGATGCGGCACGGCGTGAGCGCGCTGCGTTCAGGCACGCGCCACACGCTCGGCGTCATCTTCCACGACGCGAAATAAAGCGGGTTTTCAAGGAGACGTAGGCCGGTTTCTGCTCAGCCCGGCATTCCAGGGGCTTCAAACCCGGCACGCATGTGGCTGCCGTCGCAGAACGGCTTGTCGAGCGAATGCCCGCAGCGGCAGAGAAACAGCTTGGTGTCGCGCGTGACGGTGCGACCGCTGGCGGAGCAGATCTCGACCGGGCCCTCGACCTTGTAGGGACCGTTGTGCGTCGGCGTGACCTTAAGCGGGCCGTTGCGCACCGCGAGCGGCTGGGAGTCCTGACTATCCGGCTCGCCCGTCGCCTTGAACCTGGCCGCGACATGGCTGTGGTCGCAATAGGGCTTGTTCTTCGATTGGCCGCAGCGGCACAGCGTGGCACGGAAACTCTTCGCGTCGCCGCCGACATTCAGCTCGGCATGCACCGCAAGCGGTCCGTCCTCCCAAACGCGGATCGTGTTCACGCCGGGCGGGCGTTCGCGCGCCTCGCCGTTCGCCGGCTCATATTCCAGCGCGCCGGACGGACACTTGCTGACCACCGCGATGATCAGTTCGGCAGCGGAAGCATCCGGCTTGATCCAGGGACCCTCGACATTGGGGATGAAGACGTTGGGTGCGTTCAGCACGCAGTAGCGCGAATGGATGCAGCGCGCGGCATCGTTGCGGATCGTGAGCTTCGCACCCTTGTATTCGACCTCGTCCGACATAGGCACCCTCCGGTTCGTGCGTGCAGCCTGGCGCAATTGCGCCGAGAATCCTTTGTCTGCCCGGCGCTCAAATCTTCTGGTCGTATTCGCCGACTTGCGGGTGCTTTTTCAGGCGCTTGTCGATCTCGGCGAACATGGCGCGCATGGCGGCGTCCGAGACCGGGCTCTCCACCACGACGACGAGCGAGGGCTTGTTGGACGATGCGCGCACGAGGCCCCAGGTGCCGTCTTCCAAGGTCACGCGCACGCCGTTGACGGTGACGAGCCTGGCGATCTTCTGGCCGAGGATCTTGTCGCCGCGCGCCTTGGCGTCCTCGAATTCCTTCACCACCGCGTCGACCACGCCGTATTTTTGCTCGTCCGGGCAGAACGGCGCCATGGTCGGCGAACTCCAGGTTTTCGGAAGCTCGGCGACCAGCGCCGACATCTTCTTGGCGCCGGCGCGGTCGAGCATTTCGAGCACGGCGATCGCGGCGACGATGCAATCGTCATAGCCGCGGCCATAAGGCGGATTGAGGAAATAGTGGCCGCTCTTCTCGAAGCCGGCGAGCGCGCCGAGCTCGTGCGTGCGACGCTTCATGTAGGAGTGACCGGTCTTCCAATAGTCCGTGGTCGCGCCGTTCTTCTTCAGGACCGGATCGATCTCGTATATGCCGGTGGACTTCACGTCGACCACGAATTTCGCATTGCGGTGGCGCGAGGACATGTCGCGCGCGAGCAGCACGCCGACCTTATCGGCGAAGATCTCCTCGCCCTTGTCGTCCACCACGCCGCAGCGGTCGCCGTCGCCGTCGAAGCCGAGACAGATCTCGGCCTTGTGCGCCTTCACGGCAGCGGCCATGGCATGCAGCATTTCGAGGTCTTCGGGATTGGGATTGTATTTGGGGAAATTGTAGTCGAGCTCTGTGTCCATCGGTACGACGTCGGCGCCGATTCTGCGCAAAGCCTCCGGCGCGAAGGCGCCGGCCGTGCCGTTGCCGCACGCCGCCACCACGCGGATCGGCCGCGACAGCCTGTGCCCCCCCGTGACGTCGTCGAGATAAAGCGCGCGAAAATTCGGCACGGAAATGTAGCTGCCGCCGTTGCGCATCCTGGATTCGCCGCCGAGCACGATGGTCTTCAGCCGCGTGATTTCGTCCGGCCCGAAGGTGAGCGGCGGGGAGGCGCCCATCTTCACGCCGGTCCAGCCATTCTCGTTGTGACTCGCCGTCACCATGGCGACGGCCGGACAGTCGAGCGCGAACTGCGCAAAATAGGCCATCGGCGTCAGCGCGAGGCCGATGTCGTGCACCTCGCATCCCGCGCTCATCAGGCCGAGGATCAGCGCCTGCTTCACCGAAAGCGAGTAGGAGCGGTAGTCGTGGCCGACCGCGACGCTCGGCTTCACGCCGATCTCGTGCAGATAGGTGCCGAGCCCGGCGCCGAGCGCCTGCACGCCGAGCAGGTTCAGCTCCTTGCCGAACTGCCAGCGCGCGTCATATTCGCGAAAGCCGTTGGGCGTGATGAGCGGCAGATTTTCGTAATCGAAGCTGTTCGGCGTGAGATCGACTCGAAGTGACATGGCGCTTTTCGAAATTATTGCGCAGCTATCTCACCCGGCGGCGGCACGAACGCAACCGGCGCTCAGCTGCCGTCGGGTTCGGGCTCGTGCGGGCCGAGTGTGCCGTCTTTCTTCTCGAACCGCGGATTGGCGATGTCGAAGGTGTCGAAGCCGCAATGCGGGCAGGTCGTGAACAGCGTATCGATGACGAAGTGCGTCGTCTTGTGACAGCGCTCGCAGCGATAATCGCCGGTGACGCGGACAGCTTCGCCGGTCTTTTCTGTCATTCTGGGGTCCGCTCAAAGGGCTGAAGTTCAACTGCCGGGGAACATAATCGTTCCGGCCGCCCTTGTATTGCGCGCCTCTTATTTCCACGTCTGGTTTGTGTTATGATTTTTCCTACAAGATCAGAAGTGTAGAATGGTCGCTCCGAAATCCTTGCACAACGAGACACATGCCCTGGCGCAGGCGTTGAACCTGCCGCCGTTCGAGAAGGGCTGGGTATGGCTGGCCGGTGCCGGTCCGGGCGATCCCGGCCTCATCACCGTGCTCGGTTTGCACGCGATCCAGAGCGCCGACGCGATCCTGCACGACGCACTGATCAATGAAGAGCTGCTCAAGCTGGCGCGGGGCGAGCTGATCTATGCCGGCAAGCGCGCCGGGGTAAAATCGTGCAAGCAGTCCGACATCTCGCGCACGCTGGTCTCGCTCGCGCGCAAGGGAAAGCGCGTGTTGCGGTTGAAAGGCGGCGATCCGTTCGTGTTCGGGCGCGGCGGCGAAGAAGCAATGACTCTGGCGCGCGGCGGCATACCGTTCCGCATCGTGCCCGGCGTGACGGCCGGCATCGGCGGGCTCGCCTATGCCGGTATTCCCGTGACGCATCGCGACACCAATCACGCGGTCACCTTCATCACCGGTCATGGTTCGGACGGCCGGCTGCCCAAACACGATTGGGCAGCGCTCGCCAAGGGCTCGCCGACGCTGGTGCTCTACATGGCGCGCAAGCAGGCGCGCGACATTGCGGTGAGACTGATCGCGGCCGGGCGCGCGCCGCACGAACCCGCAGCGATCGTCAGCGACGCGAGCTTCGAGACGCAAAACGTCGTCGTGACGACGCTCGGCGAACTGGGCGGCGCGCCAGATACCGGCGCACCGGCTATCATCGTGATCGGCGAGAATGTGCGGCTGCGCGACGGCCTCGACTGGGTGGGCGCGATGGCGGGCCGCGTGCTTCAGCCCGATCCGCTCGGGCGCGACAGACTAAGCGACGTTGGTTAGATGACGATTCTCGTCACCGGCGGCACCAAGGGCATCGGGCTGGCCATCGCGGCCTATCTCAAGCGCGACGGCGAACCGATGGTTCTCAACTATCACGGAGACGATGCGGCGGCGGCGAACGCCAAAGCGCGGATCGGCGCGCAGGCAACGACGGTTCGTGCCGATATCGGCACCATCGAAGGCTGCGCCCATCTGATGGCCGAAACCGCGAAAGTGCACCGCGGCGTCCTGCACATCGTACACAGCGCTGCTCTCATCTATCCCACCACCCTGCTCGGCGCGGATCTGGAGAAGTTCACGCGTGCGATCCAGACCAACGGGCTGTCGCTGCTCTATCTGGTGCAAAAGGCGCTGCCGATGCTCAGCCGCGGCAGCAGCATCGTGTTCATCTCCAGCAACGGCGCACGCACGGTTGTGTCGAACACCTATGGCGCGCTTGGCGCCGGAAAGGCGCTGGCCGAAGGCATCATCCGCTATCTCGTTCCGGAGCTGGCGCCGCGCGGCGTCCGCATCAATGCGGTGGCGCCGGGCCTGGTACACACCACGTCCGTCGCCACGATGGTGGGAAGCGAAGAAGCCTCGGCGAAACTCGTCGAACGCGCGGCACGCGCGAACCCCTCCGGCCGCGCGACGCGCGACAGCGATTACGCCTCGGTCGTCAAATTCCTGCTCAGCCCGGAAGCCGAGTTCGTGCAGGGCCAGGTGATCGCGGCGACCGGCGGGGCGTGAGCGCTCACGGCTTGAAAACATATTCGAGCTTCAACCCGTCGGGATCGGCAAAGAACACGGCATAGTAGCCTTCGCCATAGCGCGGATAGTCAGCCGGCGCGTCGAGGATCGTCGCGCCGATCCGTCTCAGCAGTTCGTGCATCGCATCGACGTCGGCGCGGCTCTGCGCCCGGAAGGCCAGGTGATGCAGGCCGGGCGAATAGCGGTCATGCGCACGCGCCGCGTTCGGGCCTTCGGCGCGCATGACGCCGATGGAGGAGAATCCGCCGCCGCGAAGCACCAGGTCGAGATCGAAGCCGCGCCGGTGCTCCGACACGACGCGATAGCCCATGAATCCGAGGACCGCTTCATAGAACGGCCGCGACGCCTGCGGGTCCGTCACCGTGAGATCGACGTGATGGACGAGGCCGCGCGTCACGATGCCGGCGCGGGCGGGGCGATGCCCTTGGCCTTCATGCGCGCAGGTAGCGTCGCCATGATCGAGAGGCGTTCCTCCTCGCTCATCGAGCCCCAGCTCGCGATCTCCGGCAAGGTCCGTCCGCAGCCGAGGCAGATGTCGGCCCGTCCGTCGACGACGCAGACCTTGATGCAGGGCGTGGAGAGGGGCGTGCTCATGCGCTCATCTTATAGACGCAGACCTTGTTGCCGTCAGGATCGCGGAAGTACGCGCCGTAAAAGCCACCGCCGCGATCGCCCGGCGGGCCGTCGTCGGTCGCGCCTGCGGCGATCGCGTCGCTGTAAACCTTGTGAATGACCTCCGGCGAGGGCGCCGCGAGCGCGACCATGTTGCCGTTGCCGGGATAGGCCTTCTCGCCATTGAACGGCAGGCAGACCGCGAGCATCGGTCCGCGCTCGCCGCCCCAACACTGCATGCGCTCCCAGGTGTAGGTGCGCTTGCCGCCGAGGCCGGCGAGAACCGCGTCATAGAATGTCTTCGAACGCTCGAAGTCGTTGGTACCGAGCGTGATGTAGCCGATCACGGTTCAACCCATCTTGAAGACGCAGAACTTATTGCCGTCGTGATCGCGGAAGTAAGCGCCGTAAAATCCCGTGCCACGCTCGCCCGGCGCGCCCTCGTCCTTGCCGCCGGCCTTCAGCGCATCGGCATGGACCTTGGCAACGACTTCGCGCGACGGCGCCATCAGCGCAACCATCGTGCCGTTGCCGAAGCTCGCTTTGCCTTCATGCGGCTTGCCGACGACCAGCATCGGCATGCCGGATGCCGGCGCGAACCAGGTGCGGTCCGCGGAGCTGTAGGTCGGGTTCACCGAAAAGCCAAGCTGCGCGAGCAGCGGCTGGTAGAACGCTTTTGCTTTCGCCGGGTCGTTGGAGCCCAGCATCAGATAACCGATCGACATGGTTCAGGCACCCATCGTGAAGATGCAGATCTTGTTGCCGTCCGGATCGCGGAAATAGGCGCCGTAGAAGGTGCCGGTGCGGATGCCGGGCGCCCCTTCGTCGCTGCCGCCGGCCGCGAGCGCGGCGGCGTGAACCTGATTCACTGCGTCGCGCGACGGCGCGGTGAGCGCGACCATCTCGCCATTGCCGTGGCTTGCCTTGCCTTCATCATAGGGCTTGCAGACGACGAGAGAGCCGGGTTGGCCCTTCACGCCATAGCCCTGCATGCGCTCGCTGCCGAACGTCTTGCGCACGCCGAGCGGCGCGAGCGCCTTTTCGTAGAACGCCCTGGATTTATCGAAATCGTTGGTGCCAATCGTGACGTAACCGAGCATGAAAGTCCCTCCACCGTGTCTTGTTCTGGCGGCGAGCTTAGCAAAAGAAACCGGGCGGGAGTCCGCATCTCAGCGCATGACCCCCACCCGGAATAATCGCTTCGAACGCTAGGCCGAAGCCGGACGCGCCGCCGTCGACCGCAACTCCCGTGCCGCAAGGTAAAGCAGCGGACCGAACGAGCCCGCGACCAGCGTGATTGCGATGAACGGCCAGACGTTGATGCCACTGTGGCGTGAATCAGCGCCCATCCAGATGCAGCCCAGAATGCACATGATGACCAGGTCGGTGAAAACCTGGGCGCCGCCCCAGCTCTGGAAATGGGGCCGCAGAATTCCGAGATAACCGACGTCCATCAGGGCGAATGTGGTGAGTACGCCGAACAGCAACATGACGATGACAAGTGCGATCAAACGGCCAGACATGTAAACCTCCTCTTGTTTCGCGGCCCAAAGTGACGCCACCACGAGGGCTTCTCAATTACCTTGGAAGTCGTTGAACGGCAGCGCGGTGGCCGCGATAGTCGAGGCACCAGAGGAGGAACCGGCATGTCGCACGCGAGCATGGCGCGGCGGGCTACCGACGACGCATTTCCCGCCTTGCTTAGAGGCTGGCGGCAGAAGCGGCGGCTGTCGCAGCTGGAGCTCGCATTGTCGTCCGGTGTGTCACAGCGCCATGTCAGCTTCCTGGAGAAGGGCCGCGCCAAGCCGAGCCGCAGCATGATCCTGCAACTCAGTGAGACATTGGAGGTGCCGTTGCGCGAGCGAAACGACTGGCTGACCGCCGCAGGCTTCGCCCCGCTGTTCCGGGCCCGCCCGCTCGACGATCCGCAGATGGGCCAGGTTATGGGCGCGGTGCGGATGATGCTCGCCAATCACGAGCCGTTTCCCGCCGTTGCCGTCGACCGCGCCTGGAACATCATTCTGGCGAACAAGGCTTTCGATCTTCTGAGCGGGGTGATCGGCGAGGGATTGTGGTCGCGGATCGGCGGGGCGCAGCGCAACCTCATGCGGCTGTTCTTCCACCCCGAAGGCATTCGGCCCCTTGTCGTCAACTGGGACACCGTCGCGCCCGTGCTGTGGCATCGGGCGCAGCGCGAAGCCGAGGCGCTCGGCGGCGAGGAGATGAAAGAAATACTTCTCGAACTCAGCCAATATCAGGACGCCGATACGCTGTGGGCATCGGAGGAAGCGCCGCTGGTGCCGGTACTCGCGCTGGAAATAAAGAAGGGCGATGTGCGAATCGCGCTGTTCACCGTGATCTCGACCTTTGGCACGGCACAGGACGTCACCGCCGACGAGATGCGCATCGAGACGATGTTCCCCGCCGATGCCGCGACCGAGGCTCTGTTCCGCGCCGCCGCCGCGGAGTAGCGGCGTGAACCTTGTTCACGGCCTCGCGCGCGGGGGTGGCCTGCTTGCGCGCTCCGGTCTAGGCGGCGTCGGCCCGCGCGGGCGCCGGATCGGCGGGCAGCAGCAGCGTCATGGTCGTTCCCACGCCCACGGTGCTTTCGATGCTGAGCGAGCCGCCGTGCCGCTCGGCAAGCTCCTTGGTCAACGGCAATCCCAGTCCCGTTCCGACGTTCCATTCGCCTTTGCGGCCTTCGACCTGTCCGTACGGTTCCAGCGCCTTGGGAATGTCGTCGTCCGTCATCCCGATGCCGGTGTCGGACACCGCGATGGCGACGTTGCCGCCGCTGCGGAAGGCGGAGATGCAGACTTCGCCGCCCTTCGGCGTGAACTTGACCGCGTTCGACAGAAGATTGAGCACCATCTGATGCAAACGCTGATCGTCCGCCTTCAAGCGGTCGATGCCGTCGAACACGGAGACGGAGATCCCGACCTGCGACCTGGTCGCCAGCTGCTCGACGCCGCGCACGCAATCGACGATGACCTTCAACACCTCGACGGGCGCGAAGTGCATTTCGAACTTCCCGGCGTCCATCTTCGACATGTCCAGAATGTCGTTGATCAGGCCCAAGAGCCGCGTGCCGCTCTGATGGATGATCGCGGCGTATTCGCGATAACGCTCGTTCCCGATCGGGCCGAACATTTCGGTCTTCAGCACTTCGGAAAATCCGATGATCGCATTGAGCGGCGTGCGCAGCTCATGGCTCGTCGCCGCGACGAACGCGCCTCTGGCCGTCGCCACGGCGACGGCACGATCGCGCGCGGCCTCGGCCTCGCGCAGCCGTCCGCCAAGATCCTCGATTGTCCTGCGAAGCGCCGCCAAATCCGGCCGGCGGCCGGCGGGACGTTGCCCGGAGAAAATGTGACCTGCGTCTTGCATCGGCCGACGCGCTCCTTAAGCGGTGTCTGGCCCCCTCGGCGGTCAAAACGCGACGGACACGCCGGTCCCTTCAGGCGAACAATTTGCCGGAAGAGTTACCAATGCATTAACGACAGATTTTTGCCGCCTTAGCGGCGGTTTTCGCGCTACCGCCCCGTCGGGATCTTGTTGAAGGGAACATCCTTGTCGACGCGGATGTCGCCCGGCAGGCCGAGCACGCGCTCGGCGATGATGTTGCGCAGGATCTCGTCCGTGCCGCCGGCGATGCGAAGGCCCGGCGACGACAGCCAGCCGCCCTGGAACGCGCCGCCCATCGGGGCTTCGTCTCCAGTGAGAATGCCGGCCTCGCCCTCGAGGTCCATCGCGAAGGCCGACAGGTCCTGCAGCTTCGACGCGACGACGATCTTGGCGATCGAAGCTTCTGGCCCCGGCTGCTTGCCCTGGCTGAGCGCGGTCATGGTGCGCATGGTGGTCCAGCGCAGCCCGGCCGAGCGGACATACCAGTCGGCAAGCTTCTCGCGCACCGCGGCGTTCTTGATCGCGGGGCCGTCTTCGAGCTCAAGCTGGCGCGCGAGGATCATGAGCTGCGCCACATCGAGGCCGCCGCCGGTGCCGCCGCCGACCGCGAGGCGCTCATGCATCAGCGTCGTGAGCGCAACCGTCCAACCCTGGCCGACTTCGCCGAGACGCTGGCTGTCGGGAACCTTCACGTCGGTGAAAAAGATCTCGTTGAAGCCCGAGCCGCCGCTCGCCTGCTTGATCGGACGGATGTCGACCGCCGGCTGCTTCATGTTGATGTAGAACATCGTCAGACCCTTGTGCTTGGGCACGTTCGGGTCGGTGCGCGTCAGGATGATGCCGTAGTCGGAGAACTGCGCGCCGGTCGTCCAGATCTTCGAACCGTTGATGGTCCAGATGCCGTCGGCACCCTTCTCAGCCTTGGTGCGCAGATTGGCGACGTCGGAGCCGCCGGCCGGTTCGGAGAACAGCTGGCACCAGATCTCGTCGCCTTGCACGGCCGGCCAGACATAGCGCTTCTTCGCTTCGTCCGAGCCGTAGGCCATCAGGGTCGGGATGCACATGCCCAGTCCGATCGCGAACGGGCCGCCGTTCGCGACTTCGTACTTGCTCTCTTCCTGGCCGAAGATGATCGACTGCATCGGCGTGCCGCCGATGCCGCCCATGCCCTTGGGCCAGGTGATGCGAGCGTAGCCGGCCTTGGCCTTGACCTTCTGCCAGGCCCTGGACGCGGCCATCTGGTTGGCGGCGCCGTTTTCCATGTCTTCCGGATCGATCTCGCGCTTGCCGGTGCGCTTCTTGGCGTTGCTGTCGAGCCAGGTGCGGACTTCCTTGCGGAATGCGGCTTCTTCGGGGCTGTCTTCAAAGTCCATTTTGTTTCTCCGATTTTTATTGGTCGCGCGACCTGTCGCGAACGTCCCTACGCCGTTGCCGGGACCACACTTCGCGGGGCCGCGCTCCGCTTACGCGTTGCTGGTTTCGAGTTCGCTGACGAGCTTGTCCTTCCAGGCGCGCTGCGGACCGAGCACCAGGCCCGTCTCCTTCGCGCGCTTGTAATAGAAGTGGCAATCCATCTGCCAGGTAAAGCCAATGCCGCCATGCGTCTGGATGTTCTCCTTGGATGCATAGTCGAAGGCTTGCGTCGCGGAGACGCGTGCCGCGGCGGCGGCCAGCGGCAGCTCCCGCGCGCCGGTATGGAGCGCCCACGCGCCGTAATAGGCGTTGGAACGCGCCAGCTCATTGTTCACATACATGTCGGCGAGCTTGTGCTTGATCGCCTGGAACGAAGCGATCGGACGGCCGAAGGCGTAACGGTTCAGCGCATAGTCCTTCGCCATGGCGAGGCAGACATCGGCACCGCCGACCTGTTCGAACGCCAGAAGGATCGCGGCGCGGTCGAGCACGCGTTGCATGTCGCTCCAGCCTTCGCCGAGCTTGCCGAGCGTTTCCGCATTGGCGTTGTCGAACGCGATGTCGGAATGGCCGCGCGAGGCATCGAGCGTGGTGCATGTGGTGCGCTTCACGCCGGAACCCTTGAGGTCGACGAGGGCGAGCTGCAGGCCGCGCTCGCCCGGCTCGTCGGAGCCGCGCGCAAGCACGACGGCGAAATCGGCGATCGGTCCGTCGACCACGGCGATCTTCTTGCCGTTGAGCTTGCCGCCCTTGATCGTGGTGCGGATGTTCTTTGGCAGCACGGCGCCGGGCCCTTCGGCGCGGGCGACGGTGCCGACGATCTCGCCGGCGGCGATCTTGGGCAGCAGGCGCTTCTTCTGTTCCTCGCTGCCGGCCAGCAGCAGCGCCTCGGCGAAGAGATAGACGGTGGAGGAGAAGGGAACCGGCGCGAGCGCGCGGCCCATCTCCTCGGCGATGACACACAGTTCGAGATAGCCCAGCCCCAAGCCGCCGTAATTTTCCGGAATGGCGGTGCCGGTCCAGCCCATTTCGGCGATCTGCTTCCACAGCGCGGCATCGTGATGCGCGTCGCCCTCAAAGACTGCGCGCACCACCTTGTTCGTGCACTTCTCGGTCAGGAACTTGCGAGCCTGGTCCTTGAGCATCTTCTGATCGTCGGAAAAATCGAAATTCATCGGCTCCCTGCCTGGTTATGCTTGCTGTTAACCGGACGATAGAACACGCAAATGGATCAAAGCGAGTCCGGCGTTTTAACGCCGGTTTAATTCGACTTTGTTAGCCTTACCCTGGGTAAAGGCGGGTTCAACCATGGCCAAAGCACAATTCCACAAAAGCCAACGCGTCTTCGTGAAGCCGGTCGGCACATGGGCGCTGATCGAGCATGTGGTGCCGCACTGGGCCAAGGGACTCGATGAACCGATCCGCGTCCACTACGACGTCGGGCTCGGCCGCGAGTTCACCGCCGACGAATTGCAGGCGGAAGAACCGCAAGGCGACGCTCCGCACAGAGAGACCGATCACTGGCGCGTCGTGCGCGCGCGCAACAAGTGGCAGCCGGCCGAGGACTGCGCGCGGCATCCCGTGCCCGGCACCTATCCGGTCGTGATCACCGGCCAGGCGGAATGGGGCGGCTGGCGCGTGCCGGGCGCCGAATATGATCTGGACCCGGATAAGGTCGAGCGCCAGGCGCGCATGATCGCCAACTCGCCGCGGCTGTGCGGCTTCGCGCAGGGCCTGATCGACTGGGCCCGCAAGTCGGGCGAGGAAATGCCCAACTCTCTGGTCGAGCTGGCGCACGAAGCCCAGGACGTGCTGACCGCGATCGACGGCGAGGGTTAACCCTCTTCCCTAACCCTGTCTCGCCTCTTTGTGGCGGGAGCTTCACAAGCCGATCATAATGTCCGCGACTGGGTAGCGGGCTCCAATCGATGCCGGATGCGTATGCGCGTGCGCCGGACGTCCTCGAGACGGCCACGACGACCCACGCCGTCGAATTCCGCGGCCGGGGCGCCGAATATTTCCGCATCTGGATCGTCAATGTCGCGTTGTCGGTGCTGACGCTCGGCATCTACAGCGCCTGGGCCAAGGTCCGCACGCAGCGCTATTTCTACGGCAACACGTTCGTCGCCGGACATTCGTTCGAATATCACGCATCCGCCTGGCGCATCCTGGTCGGGCGGGCCATCGCCCTGGTTCTGATCGTCAGCTACACGCTGAGCGTGATCGTCCTGCCCGTCACGTTCGGTCTATGGCTGCTGGTGCTCGCCGCGGCGCTTCCCTGGCTGGTCAATTCGAGCATCCGATTCAACGCCCGCAACACCTCGTGGCGCAATGTGCGGTTCAATTTCAACGCCACGCTGTTCGAGGCGTTCATCGCCTATATCGTGTGGTCGGCGGCGGCGTTGGCGCTGTTCTTCCTCATCCCCTACACGCGGCGCGTCCACGACTATTTCTACATCAACCATCACCGCTTCGGCGGGCGAGGCTTTCAAACCTCATTCACCGGCGGCCAGATCTACACGATCTATCTGATCGGATTCATCCTGATCGTCGTGTTCCTGGTCGTCATCCTGGGCGGCGCGGGCGCCGTCGTCCTCGCCGAGACGCGCCTGCACGACTATGTCAAATATATCGAGTTCCCGATGCCGGTGGACTTCTCCGTCATCTTCATCGTGCTGTTCGGCGCCTGCGCGACCTTCGTCATGGTGTTCGTGACGACGATGGTGACCAATCTGTCGATCAGCAACACCGTGATCGAAGGCGGCCATAAATTGTCGTCGCGCGCCTCGCCTTTTCGCGTCGGCTGGATCGTGGTGACCAACACACTGCTCACGCTGCTCACGGTCGGGATCTACTATCCCTTCGCCCGCATCCGGCTGGCGCGCTATCGCATGGGACGCTACACGCTGATCGCCAACGGCGATCTCGACGACTTCACGTCGGAGGCGCTCGAGGCGCAGAGCGCGATCGGCCAGGAGATTTCCGGCTTCTTCGACTTCGGATTCGGGCTGTAGGCGATGGCGCTCGCGGGCCGCTACTTCTATCCGAACGCCGCACGCTACGTCGAAGCGCAGGCTCATTCGCCGG
The DNA here is from genome assembly GCA_963741735.1 of uncultured Alphaproteobacteria bacterium. Taxonomy (GTDB): domain Bacteria; phylum Pseudomonadota; class Alphaproteobacteria; order Micropepsales; family Micropepsaceae; genus Rhizomicrobium. The sequence continues at coordinate 319,129 of CAVUJB010000003.1, read as the reverse complement.
CGCGGCGCGTCCTGCGCATCGAGGACGAGAACGGCGCGGTGCTGGCCGAGATGCCTTCCAGGGGCATCAAGGTGACGGCGCGGCTCGCCTCGCTGATGCGCCGTTTCGATCTGCCGGACGGCGCGCGTTTCGAGACGCCGGACAATGACGGCGCGGACGCGCTGCTGTGGCAGTTGCGCCGGCGCAGTCGCGGCAAGCTGACCGACCGGCTGGAACGCGCCTGGCCGGTGGCGGCGCTGTCGCTGATCGTCACGCTGACGGCCGGCTATCTGTTCGTCGCGCGCGCGATCCCCATCGCGGCGGAATGGCTGGCGCTTCAGACATTGCCGAGTGTCGCCCATCCCATGTCGGAGCAGACTCTGCGGGCGTTGGACAGTTTCGCGCTCAGGCCGACGAAGCTCAGCCAGGCCGATCGGGACAAGGCGACGCGGCTGTTTCGCGCGGTCGCCGTCCATGCGCGCGGCGGCGCAGGATCGTACCGGCTCGTTTTCCGCGGCGGCGGGCGACTCGGTCCGAACGCCTTCGCACTGCCCGACGGGACGATCGTGATGACCGATCCGCTGTGGAAGCTGGTGCGCGACGATCAGGAGATCGAAGGCGTGTTCGCGCACGAGATGAGCCATGTCGATCACGCGCACGGCCTGCAGCGGATCTACGAGGCGTCGCTGTTCCCGGCGGCGCTTGCGATATTCACCGGCGACGTCTCGCAGATGAGCCAGATGACGGCGATCCTGCCGGGCCTCATCGCGCAATCGGCCTATTCGCGTTCCTTCGAGCAGCAGGCCGACGACGACGGCGCGGCAGTGCTGCGGAAGATGGGCGGGAAGCCGTCGCACATGGCGAACCTGCTCGAGCGCATCGATCGCAAGCTCTGCGCCCGAGGAAGTTGTCCGCCGAGCTGGATCGGCGATCATCCCGACACCGCGACCCGCGCGGCGCGTCTGCGGGCCGAGGATCGCGGGCCGCTGCCGCAGTCGAAGGGCTTCAGATTTCGGGAACTTCTGCCGGCGTCATGGTGACGGAGGCGAGCGCGTTGCGCGCGGCGACCGCATCGGGCTGCACCACGAGCCGGATACTTCCCTGCACCAGTCCGATCTCGGTCGACGCCTTGACGACGACGATGCCGCCCGGCGGCGGCGCGATCACGATCTCGCCGCCCTGACTTTGCGGCCCGGCAAGTCCGCCGAACTTCGCCGACAGGGTAAAGGCGCGCGCCGGCAGAGTGATAAGCGTGAAGCGCGGCGACTTGAGTTGCGCCACGACGCGGCCGTCGATGGAAACATTGAGGCCGGCAAGCTTGGCGACGAAGCCGTAGCGCTGCACGTAGAGCAGCATCTTGCCGGGCGGCGGAACGGCAGCGAGCGCCTGCTTGCGTTGCGCTTCGCTCGCATTGGCCACACTGCGGTTGCCCGAGAGGTTGCCGAGAATGTAGGCGGTGAACAGACCGGCGAAGCCGCCGACGAACAAGGTGCTGAGCGTCAGGGATTCGCCGTTCGCGCGATCCACCAGAGAAAGGGCGAAGGCGACGGCGAAACCCACCACGAGCCCGATGACGACAGCGCGAACACCCTTCGACATGCAAGTCCCCCGACAAGCCCCAAATCAAATTGCGCGGATGCCGAAGCATAGCGAACTTTGTGTCCATTTTTTGGTTCGCGATTCCGTGCGGTGACAAGATTGGGCCTGCGGCCTATACAGTCCGCCTTCCGCCGGAGACACCCCATGCGAACCGAAGAGCCGCGCGCCATTCATCTCAAGGACTATCACGCGCCGGATTATCACATCGCGGAGATCGCGCTCGACTTCACGCTCGATCCCGCTGCGACACGGGTTGCAACCACCTCGAAGGTGAAGCGCACCGGCGCCGCGGTGCCGCTGGTGCTGGACGGCGAGGAATTGAAGCTGATCTCCGTCGCGATCGACGGGCGCAAGCTGGATGACAGTGCCTACGCGCTCGGCGACGACACACTGACGATCCACGCGCCGCCCGCGAAATTTACCCTGGAAATCGTCACGGAGATCGCGCCGGAGAGCAACACGACGCTGAACGGCCTCTACACCTCGAACGGCATGTTCTGCACCCAGTGCGAGGCGGAGGGCTTTCGCCGCATCACCTATTATCTCGACCGGCCGGACAATCTGGCCGTTTTCACGACACGCATCGAGGCGGACAAGACGAAGTATCCGATCCTGCTGTCGAACGGCAATCCCATCGCGAACGGCGAGCTTCCGGGCGGGAGGCATTTCGCGACGTGGAACGATCCCTTCCCCAAGCCGAGCTATCTGTTCGCACTCGTCGCCGGCGATCTCGGCGTGCTCAAGGACGGTTATGTGCGCGGCTCGGGCAAGCCCGTGGACCTGCGCATCTATTGCGAGCACGGCAACGAGAGCAAGGTCGCTTACGCGATGGACTCGCTCAAGCGCGCGATGCGCTGGGACGAGGAGAAGTACGGCTGCGAATACGATCTCGACATCTTCATGATCGTGGCGGTCAGCGCCTTCAATTTCGGCGCGATGGAGAACAAGGGCCTCAACATCTTCAACGACAAGCTGCTGCTGGCGAGCCCCGAGACCGCGACCGACGACGATTATGCGCGCATCGAGAGCGTCGTGGCACACGAGTATTTCCACAACTGGACCGGCGACCGCATCACCTGCCGCGACTGGTTCCAGCTGTCGCTGAAGGAAGGCCTCACCGTCTTCCGCGACCAGAGTTTCTCCGGCGACATGCGGTCCCACGGCGTGTGCCGCATCAACGACGTCAAAGCGCTGCGCATGCGGCAATTCGTGGAGGATGCCGGGCCGCTCGCCCATCCGGTGCAGCCGCAGAGCTACATCACGATCGACAATTTCTATACCGCGACGGTTTACGAGAAGGGCTCGGAGGTCATCCGCATGCTCCAGACGCTGGTCGGGCCGGCCGGCTATCGCAAGGCGACCGATCTCTATTTCAAGCGCCATGACGGACAGGCCGCGACCGTCGAAGACTGGGTGAAGTGCTTCGAGGATGCGTGCGGCCGCGACCTGACGCAGTTCCGCCGCTGGTACGCCCAGGCCGGCACGCCGACCATTACCGCGAAGGGCTCTTACGACGCGGCGACGAAGACGTTCGCACTCACGCTGACACAGGCGCTGGCGCCGACGCCGGGGCAGCCCGACAAGCAGCCGATGCACATCCCGGTGCGGCTCGGCTTCATCGGGCAGAACGGCAATCCGATGCCGCTGACGCTTCAAGGCGAGAAGACCGCCGGGCCGGACGAGCGCGTGCTCGAGCTGACCAAGGCCGAGGAGACCTTCCACTTCGTCGATGTGGCGCAGAAGCCGCTCGTCTCGCTGGGGCGCGGTTTCTCGGCGCCCGCGAACTTCGCCGGCGGATTGTCGGACGACGAACTCGCCTTCCAGATGAAGGCCGACCAGGACGATTTCAATCGCTGGGAAGCCTCGCAGAAGCTGGCGACCAAGATCCTGCTCGCGGCGGCGGCGAGTGGCGGCAAGCTTTCCGGCGAGAAGCCCTATGTCGACGCGATCGGCGCGGTGCTGGCAGATGCGGAGGACGATCCGGCCTATGCCGCCTTCATGATGCTGCCGCCAATCGACACCGAACTGGCGCAGGCGATGCGGACACCCGATCCCGACGGCATCTTCGCCGCGCGCGTGGCCCTGATCCGGGCCGTCGCGGCGGCGCATGGATCGCGCATCCGCCAGCTCTACGACAAGATGCTCACGCCCGGCGCATTCGATCCGGGCGCGCGGCCGGCGGGACGGCGATCCCTGCGCAATGCCTGCCTGCGTTATCTGACGGCGGCCGACGACGATGCGGCCGCGGCGCTGGCCGACGCGCATTATCGCGGCGCAAGCAACATGACCGACATGATCGCGGGCCTCGCCGCACTGACGCGGATGGAGTCGCCCAAGCGCCCAGCCGCGTTCGCCCATTTCCACGACCGCTTCCAGGGCGACCCGCTGGTGCTGGACAAGTGGCTGAGCCTGCAGGCCGGCTCCTGCCTGCCCGGAACGGCGTCGGCGGTGCGCGATCTGATGCACACGCCGGAGTTCGACATCAAGAATCCCAACCGCGTGCGTTCGCTGGTGGGAGCGTTCGCCGGCAATCACCTGCGCTTCCACGCCGCCGATGGTTCCGGTTACGCGCTGGTCGGGCGAGTCATCGCGACCCTGGACAAGATCAATCCGCAGGTCGCGGCCCGCATGGCCGGCGCCTTCGAGGCCTGGCGGCGCTACGATCCGGCGCGCCAGGACGCGATGCGCAAGGTGCTCGAGGGGCTGACAAAGCTGGACGGCCTGTCGGCGAATCTGTTCGAGGTCGCCACCAAAATGCTCGGGTAACCGCTCGTTAACTTTCGTGACAGCGAGTCCGCGATTCGCATAATGACTTGAGGGCAAGTGATTCGCCCTCACGCTGGGCGCGGGGATCGCCATTCAATGGCGCAAGCGAGTTCGATTCCGAGTACTCCGTTTGCGAGCAGTTTGACGCGGCTGGCATCCCGAAACATCCGCCTGACCGTGATCGTGACGGTCGTCCTGATCTGCGGAAGCTTCGCCGCCGCCGCCGCCTTGCAGATGCGCAACGACCGCACCCATGCGCTGGCGCAGGCACGCGTGTTCGAGGCGCAACGCGCGGGCGACATCGCCGCCATCGCGGCCGCCGACTTCGACCGCATGGCGGCGCTCGGGCACAGCTTTGCAGACGGCAAGCAGATCGACGGCGCCGCGAATGGGATAAAGAACATCACCGTGTTCGACCGAAGCGGCCTCGCGCTCGCGACGTTGAACAGCGCCGACGCCGCGGCGGTGCCGCAGGCGGCGCTTGCCGCCGGCGCGCCCGCCATAATCGCACCCTCGACGCTGCTCGTTCCCGACGGCGCGCGCGTCATCGCCATCGCGTTCGATCCCCGGAGCCTGATCCCGGACCGCCTCCTGGCGCGCACCATGCTGTCCGCGACCGATGGCGCGGTCCTGCTCGAGGATGCCAACTGGACCGGCCACGGCATCGCGGCGGCGGTTCCGGGCTGGCCGGCGACGGTCGCCACATCGATCGACGACGACATGGCGCTCTCGGCCTGGACCGGCGCGCTGCCGCTTTATCTCTTCGTGATCCTCGGGCCCTCATTGGTCGGCGCGGGCCTCGCAGCGATCTTCGTGCGCGAGTTCGAGCGCCGCGCGCGCGCCGCGGGCGCGATCCGCACCTTGCGCAGCACGCGGCCGGTCGAAGCCAAGCTGCTGGTGCGTCTCGCCGAAGCCGAGCGCCGCGCCGCGGAGGACAGCCGCGCCAAGTCCGAATTCATCTCGCATATGAGCCACGAATTGCGCACGCCGCTGAACGCGATCATCGGCTTTTCGGAAGTGATCGAGCGCGGGTTCTACGGCGCGGTCGGCCATGCCAAATATGTCGAGTACGCCCGCGACATCAACGAAGCGGGCCGCAATCTGCACAACAAGATCGGCGACATATTGGAGTTCGCCAATGTCGAGGCCGGGCGCTATCCGCTCAAGCCGGCGCTGACGGACGTCTGCGCCATCGCGGCGGAATGCGTGGACGAACAGGCGGGCCGCGCCTTCTCGCGCCGCATTTCGCTCGAGATCGGCTTCGCACAGGCCTGCGATGCGCTCGCCGACGCGCTGGCGGTCGACCGCATCCTCACCAGCCTGATCGACAATGCGCTGGGCTACACCCAAGAGGGCGGACTGGTGCGGGTCGATGTGATCGAGGAGGAAGGCGCGGTCGTGGTGCGCGTCATCGACAACGGCCACGGCTTCACGCGCGATGAAGCGGCCAATGCCGGAACGCCGTTCCGCCGCTTCGACCGTCCCGGCGCCATGACGGGCGCCGGACTTGGGCTCGCCATCGCCATGTCGCTGGCGCGGCGGATGGGCGGCGCGATCCGGCTGGGCGGCACGCCCGGCGGCGGCAGTGTCGCGGAACTTCGGCTGCCCAAGGGCTGAAAATTTACCTCTTGTTAACCTCGGTTAACGACGATTCACCAACTGCTTCGCGTGAGGGGTGCGTGGCTTCGCCGCCGCAGGGATGGGGATTGCGAGCTGCATTGGCGGCCTTGCTGCTGCTTTGCGCGAGCGAATCGGCGACGGCACAGGACGCGCCGCCCGCATCGCCGCTGACGATCATATCGCGCGGACCCGAGGCCGAGATCCGCATTCGCGGCGTGTCGCTCAAATCGGTGCGCTCGGACGATGCGCAGAACGAGGTTGCGTTCGACTTCAACGGCCCGGTGAGCGACGAGGTCTTCAGCCAGTTGCAGGACGAATTGCCCGACTGGATCGACATGGCCTTTGCCGGCTACGACAACGCCGTCATCCGCGCCAAGCGGCCCGTGACGTTCATGGCGCGCGCCGAAACCGACGGCTTCTCGCTGCGCATGGTCCCGCGCCAAGAGGCCGCCGCGTCGCCGCCGCCCAAGGCCACCGGCGATGCCACCGCGCCGGCGGCCGCTCCGCCGGATTGCGGCTCACCGCGCTGCCAGCCTGAGCCGTTTGTCAGCCATGACTGGCACGACATCGCGTCCGTCTATGCGCGCCTCGCGACCGAGCGGCCATTCGATCCGACGATCCGCGGCGCCTATGACTCGATGCGGGACGGAAGCGCCAGCGTCGTCGTGCTGGATGCCGATTGGCGTCACTCCAAGACGGGCACGCTCTACAGCGCGGACGCGCATGCGAGCGTCGAGATGTGGTCGGGCGTCCGGCTTCTGGCCGACGCGCATGACGTGATCGTCAATTCGCAGGGCGCGCGGCAGCCCGGCGGCGTTATCCTGCCGTACAATGCCAACGACGTGTCGGGATCGCTCGGCCTCGGCTTTCCATTGCTCGATTCCGGCGCATCGGCGGAAGTGCTCTATGGCCGCTCCGGCTTCGGCGGCCGCATCGGCATGAGCGGCGGCGGCGACGACTGGCGCTATGGCATGCGCGCGGCCTATCACGAGCCCTATATCGACATCTCGGAGGACTTCGCCTATCGCGCCGAACGCGACTACTCCGCGCTGTTCGCCGCGGGGCAGATCCTCGACGGCTTGTGGGCGGCCGGCGAAATCCGGGGCTCGCGTTACGGCATCAAGGGCGATCAGGACGTCGCGACCACCGGCGCGTTTCATGCCGGCCTGCGTTACGACATCGAAGGCATGCCGCTCAGCCTGATGTACGACGCCGACGGCGAATATCTGATCGGTTCACACCAGTATGCCGGAGCGCCGCCGACGCCGTTCGTGCCGCTGTCGTTGCGAAACCGTGAAGTGCATTCCTTCGGCGGATCGTTCAGCAACAATTGGGGCACCGATTTCTGGTTCGACCTCTATGGCGGCTATGCGATCGATCGCTACGCCAATCGCGGACCCTATGCCGGCGCGGGACTGCGCATCACGCTGACCCCGGGCTGGGACATCATGCTGAACGGGCGCTATTCGACGGTGGCGGACAAGGAAGGCGACGCGCCGAACAAGATCACCGCCAGCCTCAGGCTGATCTATGCCTGGGGTGCCGGCGACGCGCCGATCTTCAACGATCTATAGATACCAGTCATATTCCGCCGGCGAGACGATCCTGCGGAAGCGCTGGACCTCGAGCCGCTTGGTCTCACCGTAGAGCGCGACCGTTTCCGCGCCGAGATAGGCGGGCAGATGCGAGGCGTGCGTCAGCCGCGCCAGCGCGTCGTCGATGGTAAAGGGAAGCGCCTCGTCCGGCTCGCGCGACACATTGCCGACGGCCGCGGGCCCTGGTTCAAGTTTGTGCACCAGGCCATGATGCAGACCGGCCAGCATCGCAGCGGCGGCAAAGTAGGGATTGGCATCGGCGCCGGCGACGCGATGCTCGACGCGGCGCGCCGAGCCGGGGCCGACCGGAATGCGCAAGCCCGCCGAACGGTTGTTCACGCCCCAGCGGCGATTGACCGGCGCGAACATGTCCGGCTCGAAGCGGCGATAGGAGTTGAGCGAAGGCGCGAACAGCGCCATCGATTCCGGCATCAGCGCCTGCAACCCGCCGATCGCATGGCGCAGCGCATCCGAGCCTTCCGCCGATCCGTCGTCGAAGATGTTGTGCCCCGCCGCGTCGAGCACGCTGGCGTGGATGTGCAGGCCGCTGCCGATGCGGTCGGCGTAAGGCTTGGCCATGAAGGTGGCTTCGAAGCCCGTCGCACGCGCCGCGGCCTTCACGATCTGCTTGAGCAGGACGGCGTGATCGGCGGCGCGCAGCGCGTCGCTCCGATGCTGCAGATTGATCTCGAACTGGCCCGGCGCATATTCGGAGCTTGCGCCGCTCACCGGAACGTTCTGGAGCGCGGCGGCCTCGCGCAGGACGGCGTGGAACGCGCCGTAACGATCCAGATCGTCGATGCTGTAGACGGCGTTGTCGCGCTCGCGGCGGCCGCTGCGCGGATCGCGCGGCGGCTGCGGCGCGCCGTTCGCATCGCGGTCGCGATCGATCAGATAGAATTCGAGCTCGAGCGCGACGACCGGCGTGAGGCGCAACTCGTCGAAGCGCTCCAGTACCTGCTCGAGGGCGCTGCGCGGCTCGCCGGCCACCGGCACGCCGTCTTCGTCGCGCATCGTGGCAAGCAGCTGCAGCCGCGGCGCGCCCCAAACGCGCGAAATCGTGCCCGGAACGGGCCAGGCGGTGCCGTCCGGATCGCCGTCGCCGAAGCCGCGGCCGAACGGGTTCACCATCTCGCCTTTCACGTCCATCAGATAGACGGAGCGCGGCAGCTGCATGCCGGTCTCGAACAGTCGTGCGGCCTCGGCCACCGGCAACCGCTTGCCGCGGATCGTGCCGGCGATGTCCACGATGAGCGCGTCGACGCATTCGACATCGGGATTCGCAACGAGCGCCAAGTCGAATTCGTCGCGTGCCGCTTCCACGGATGCGGGCCTCGCGAAACCTGGAGCGGAAGATGCCTTGTTCATAGGCACATCATAGGCCGGATGAGGTTGCCGATAAACCAACGCGACGCATCCTCACCAGATTGCGCAAGCCGCGCCGCGGCCCTAGTTTTCATGTCGGCTTTTCGTCGGAGGGGACAATGAAATTGCCTTATCAGCTCGCTGCGCTCGCTGCGGCGTTAACGCTCGCAGCCTGCGGACAGGGCGGCGACAAGACGGCGGCGACAAGCTCCAAGCCGATCTCCCTGTTCCAGTGGGAGGACTATATGGATCCTCCGTTCCTCGCCGACTATGTGAAGACGTACAACGAGAAGCCCAACATCGTGATCTTCGCCGACGAGGACGAAGCGTTCGCGAAAATGCGCGCGGGCTACAAGCCCGACGTGATGGGTCCCTGCTATTACGAATTTCCGCGCTGGCAGGAAGCCGGCCTGATCCAGCCGATCGACGTCACCAAGCTCAAGAACTGGGACAAGATCTCGCCGACCTTGCGCAACCTGCCCGGCATCTGGGCGGACAAGACCCATGTGTGGTTCGTGCCGCATTATTGGGGCAACACCTCGATCACCTTCCGCACCGACCTGGCGCCGGAATATGTGAAGTCGCAAAGCTGGGAAATCCTGTTCGATCCCAAATATAAGGGCCGCGTCTCGGTGCTCGACGGCGTCGACGACACCGTTCCCTTCATCGCCCACATGATCGGCGTCGATGCCTACAACATGACGCCGGCGCAGTACGAACTGGTGAAGGCCAAGCTGCGCGAGGTGGTGAAGCAGTCGCGCTTCGTGTCGAGCGACGACACCACGCTGACGCAGGGGCTGGCCTCCGGCGAGGTCGTGGCGTCGATGTCGTGGCGGATCATTTATTCGACACTGCACAAGGAAGGAAAGCCCGTCGCCTACATGAACCCGCCTGGCGGCATGTTCACCTATGTCTGCGGCCTCGTCATGCACAAGGATCCGTCGGACGAAGCCAAGGCACTGGCGCTGATCGACTCCTCGCTGTCGGACGGCGCAGCCGCCTACACGATCGAGCATATCGGCGACGAACCGGCGAACGAGGGCGCGCTGAAAAACGTGCCCAACACGACCTTCGAGAATCTGGGACTGACCCGCGACGTCGAGACCTTCCTCAAGAGCGGCATCTTCCAGCGCCGCCTGAAGGACAAGGAAAAGATCGTCAACGACTGGACGGAAATCCGCGCCGGATTGTGACGGTGCTCAGCGTTCGCGCGGCCGGAACATGCGGAACAGCCAGGAGCGGTTGCGGCGCCGCACCCGTTCGACGATGGCCTGGCGCTGCGCCGGCGTGAGAACGGCCAGCGTATCGTTCAGCATGGCGACGGATTCCCGCTCGAGCGCGCCATCCGCCGCAGTGATCGCGGCGAACGCCGTCGACATTCTGTCCGGCGTGTAGCCGGGCGATCCGAGCAACGCGAAGGCGTCCATGCGCGTGCGAACGGAGTCGCGCCGCAGCGCGCGGATCTTCGCGGTGTGCGCGTCGATGACCTTCTGGATGTTTGCGCTCTGATCGGGCAAGGCGGCCATCAGCGAGCGCGGCGCGAGCACGCCGCCGGATCCGATCTGCGTACTAACATGCATGGCGCGGATCACGACAGCCGCGATCACCGGTACGAGCGCGATGTTGAGACATAGCGAAAGGATGAGCAGCCAGCTGCGCCGTCTGGGTTGAACCGGTTCGCTCATGTCAGATGCCCTGGCCGGCGTCGATGTCGGGCGGGCCGTCGAGCGCGAAAACCTTGCTGCCGGAATCGTCCTGGCGCGAAATGTCGAATGGCGCGAAGGCCGCGACACCCAACCCGATCAGGAGCGAAAGCGTGAAGGCGCAGGCCGGCTGCCATACCGGCGCACCCGGCCACACCGCATCGGCCGCACGGCGCACAAGCCTGCCGAACGACCAGCGCCGCTGAACGGAGTCGAAATCGGCGAGGATGCGGCGCGCCAGTTCGGGCGGAACCGGCGGCGCAGCCGGTGCGGCGGCAAGCAGCCGGTCGAGTTCGTCCCCAATATTGTCGTCGTGCTCCATCTTCACACTTCCTATTCGCCCTTCAGATGGCCAAGACGGGTCCGAAGCGTCCGGCGCCCCCGCGCCAGCAGCGATTCCAGAGCTTCAACGCTGATGCCCAGGATCTCCGCCGCTTCTATATTGCCGCATCCTTGAAAGTGGCAAAGCTGGATCGCCGCTCGCTGCCGGTCCGGCAGCGCCGCCAGCGCCGCCTCGATCTGGGCCGACAGGGCGGCGTTCTGCAGATTCGCCTCGGGTCCCGGGTCGGGGTCCGCGATGTCGGCGGCTTCTTCGAGGCGAGCCGCCGGCCGCCGCCGCAACCGGTCATAGCACTTGTTCAGCGTGACGCGATAAAGCCACGTCCCGAACTTCGCCCGGCCCGGCTCCCAGCGCGCGGCATGGGTCCATAGCTGCATGAAAGCGTCCTGCACCGCGTCGTCGGCTTCGACGGGATCGGACAGCATGCGCCGGGCGAGGGCCAGGAGCCTCGGCAAATGGCGCGCCATCAGGATTTCCGCGGCTATGCGGTCGCCGCGGCCGACGCGGGCGACGAGATCGGCGTCCGGATCGATCATCATTCCGGCCCGACTGTCTCCAACGCGCGCGACGGTTTCAACGCTTGTCCGGGCGCTTTCCGTCGGCCAGCGCCTTGGCGGTACGTTTCAGAATGGCCTTCTGTTGGGCCGCGGTCATCGCCGGCAGACGGTCGAAGCCGCTGCCGAGGCCGATGTCGGCGTATAGTTCGCCGGCAGCGTGCTCGTGGAAATGCAGAAAGCCGCGGCCGCGCAGATAGAAGCAGCCGCGCGATTTCTCCTTGAGGCTGTCGAAGGCGCGCAACGACTTGAGCAACGGCTCGAGCCGGTCAAGTGCCTTGGGACCCGCATGCTTCATGCCGAAGTTTGATCCGGCGCGGGAAGGAATGGCAAGTCGACGACGCACGCTGCTGCCGTGGTTGGCAGCAGCCTTTCGCGGGCCGGCGGCAAGGTGAGCATCAAGCGGGTGCCGGTCGCGGCGTGTGCAAGCTCGAGCTGCGCCAGCGCAATGGCGCGGCGCAAGGTCGGCGAATAGGCCGAGCCGAGGGTGCGGCCGACGACGGCGTTGCCGGCGAAAACCGGCGTGAACGGTGCCGGTGTCACCGAGTCCAGCATGACGCCGACAAGCTGGCGCCTGGGTGTTGCGACAAGCGCCGACGCACGGCCGTTGAACGCACTCCAATCGGGATCGATGAGCGCGGCGAGGCGCAGTTCGCCGGCGAGCGGCTCAACTGCGTCGCTGTTTTGCGCTCCGTCATAGTCGCGGCCCGGACGCGGGATGCCCGCTTCCAGATCCAGCGTATCGATCGCTTCGATGCCGGCAGGCATCAGACCGAACGGTTCGCCGGCGCGCGCCAGCCGGTCCCACACATAGGCCGCATCGTCGGCCTTGCACCAGATCTCGTAACCGCCATGTTCGCCGAAGCGCGACACGGTGACGTCGAGATTGCGCCAGAAGAGTTTGCGGAACGACAAAGGCGCGATCTTGTCGTCGAGGCCGAGGGCCGCCACGAGACGGCCCGCATGAGGTCCAATGAGAGCGAGGCCGCCCTCCTCTTCCGTGATGTCGCGTACCGTGACGCCGAACAGTTCCGCCGCCGACGATATCCAATCATGATCTTCGGAGGCGGACGCGAGAAGGAAACTCAGCCGGCCGAAGCGGGCCACGACGCCGGCGCCGCGCACGCCGCCGCCATCGCTGAGCCACAGCGTCTTGAGCGACTGTCCAGGCGAAAGCAAAGTCGCATCGCGCGTGAACAGGCGCTGCACCAGCTCGCCGGCACGCGCGCCCTCCAGCATCACGCGCCAACGCCAGGAAATGTCGGACACCACGACGCCCAGCCGCGCCGCCATCGCTTCCTCCGCCACGCCGCCAAAATGCGCCGAGAGCGTGAAGCGGTTGCGCGTCAGCCAGGAATTGCTGCGATTGGCGTCGGCACAGCGGGCATGGAACGGCGTTGCGCGGACGGAGTTCATGTGCTGCGGGCAGTTCTGTGAAGGTTGACGGCCAGACGCGCGGCGCGTCCGGACACGGCGTCGACCGGTTCGGCGTCCGCGCCGCACAGCAACAGCCCCGGAACCGGCGTCTCGATCCGATCGCGCGCGCTTGCCCGCAACCGTTCGACCGATGCCTCGCGGCGGGCGGCCGGAGGGTTCACGGCGCAGCGCGCGATGCCATCGGCGAACCCCGGAAACCGTTTTTCGATCATCGTCGTGACCTTGCGCGCCAATCCATCGGCATCGAACACTGTTTCGGCCGGGATAGGCCAAACTTTTACGAAGAGAACAAGTCGGTCAGGCGACGGCGGCATGACGAGTTCGAGCACCGGCTCGTCCGGCACGCGGCCGAGGCGCGCCGCGGTCAATGCGGACGCATAGGTCTCCAGACGTTCCGCCACGACCATCCGCCTATCCGACAAGGCGAACGGCGGCGCGCGGTCGAGTTCGAACGAGAGCGTCGCGCAGCCGACCGGGGCGCCCCGGCGCATGAGGCTGCGCGCGCGGCCCAGACCGATCGCAGCCGGCGGCAGGAACTCGGTGAGCGTGCGGCGGCGGTCGAGCGCGGACAGAACGAGCGGCGCGCGCAAGGTTTCGCCGCCGGCAAGCTCGGCGCCGGCGATGCATCCATCCACCGCGATGAGGCGCGCGAGCACCGCCTGCGTCCGAAGCTCGGCGCCCGCCGCCCTGGCTGCCGCCGCAAGCGACTGGATGAGGCCGTCGGTGCCGCCGCTCGGAACGGCAACGGCGCCCTGCAGACCGCACATCTCCTGGGCCGCGCGCCAAACGAGCGCGAGCGCGGAGCCTGCCTCGCTGGGCGCAATACCCGCCTCGGCCGGTTCGAAGGCAAGCATCGCCTTGAGCGCGTCGCTCTCGAACCAGGAGGACAACCACGCCGAAGCGCTGGTCACCGAGAGGCGTTCCAGCAATTGCCGTTGCTTCGATTTGAGCGCCGCGGCCGTCTCATCGACCGGGCGGCCGTCCCACCAGGACAGACGGAGCGCGCGGCCGAGCGAGTACTGCTGGGCGCGAAATTCGGAAAAGGCGCGCGCGTCGGCGGGAGACACCGCCGCGATACTGTGTGCCGCCGCATGCCGGTCGCGGCCGAGCACGATGGCCTGGCCGCCGGCCCGGACGCCGGCAAGCGCCAGATCGCGGGAGGAGAATGTCAGGCCGAGCTTCGTCAGGCGCAGCTCGCGCACGAGCTGCGGATCGAGCGCGTGGATGTCCGGACTTTCCCCTGGACGCGAGAAAGCCGCCTCGCGCTCGAGCAGTAGCGTCCGCAAGCCGGCCCTGGCGAGCAGCGCGGTCGCGGCGAGCCCGCCGACATTGCCGCCGATCACCAAAGCGTCGTATGCGTCGCTCATGGCAGATGCCCCGCGCGAAGATCGGCGAGGACGGCGTCGGCGGCGGCCGCGCCCGCGGCACATGTTCCGAACAGCGAGGCCGACGCCGACGGTCCGGCCAGGTAGAGACCTTCCACGGGCGTGTAGGGGCTCTTGCAGACCTGCCAGGGGCGGAAGCCGAAGATCTGGTCGGGCGCAATTTCGCCGCCCCACAGATCGCCCTCGGTCGCGCCGAGGGCTTCGGCCATGTCGGGCGGCACGAGCAGTTTGAGCGCCTGGATCGTCGCTATGATGCCGGGAAACACCTTCGCAATTGCGCCCAGCACATGCGCGCTAAGCCGGTCGCGCTTGTCGTGGCTCCAGGCGCCGTCGAACAGCGTGTGCGGCACGCAGCCGATGGTGGCGGTCATCACGCAAGCACCGAGCGGTGCGAGCGCCGGATCGACGGTCGAGGCGAAGCGCAGCGCGATCGGCAGATGATCGGCGATCGTGCCGCTGCGCCACGCCGCGTACGCCTCCACCAGATGGTCGAGGCCGGGCATGACATGGATCGGCCCGCGCAGGAACCCTGGCGGCGCCTCCGCCGCAGGTTCCGGCGGAGCGCTCAACGCGACATGCAGGCGCGCGGTCGCGCCCGAGATGCGGAAGTCGCCAATCTGCCGGACGAGCGGCTTCGGCAGATCGCTCCAGGCGAACAGCGACAGGAAGGTCCGCTTTAGATCGAGCGTCGAGATGACGGCGCGCGCGGCGATCTCGCGCCCGTCGGCGAGCACCACGGCGGAAGCACGGCCCCTGCGACAGCGAATGTCTGTGACCTCGACCCCGCAATCGAGTTCGGCACCCGCCGCGCGCGCGCCGGCAGCAAGCGCATCGCCCAAGCCGCCGAGGCCGCCGCGCCACACCCCTCCGCTACCCTGCCCGGGCGCCAGGAGATGCAGCGCGCTTCCCGGCACCATCGGGTCGGCCGCGCGGCCGGCCAGAGCGCCCGCCGCGAGCAGTGCCGCCTCGCGCGGATCGCTCGACCGTTCGGCGGCGATGTCGGCGAGCGCGCGATGGGTCCAGTCCTCTCGCGGCCAGGGCAGCCGTTCGTCCCTTGCGAGGAACGGCAAGCGCGCGCGGCTGGGTGCTTCGAGACGGCGCGCATGCGCGAGCGCGGCGGCGCGGCGCCGGCCCGCCTCCGCACGCAAATCGCCGGGCGGGTTCGAGACGATCCCGTCGGGCCAAATCGCCGATTCGAACGAGGCGTCAGCATGGAGCGCGCCATGCCTGGCGAGATCGAGCGACCAGAAGAGCTCATCGGGAACCGGCGCGACGTCGTCGGCGAAGGGCGATGCGAAGAAACCGGGGTGGAACTCGCGCGTCACCAGGCGGCCGCCGGGATGGGAACCGCGCTCGAGCACGATGACGCGAAGGCCGGCGCCAGCCAGAAGAGCGGCTGCCGCCAAACCATCCGCTCCCGCGCCGACGATCGCTGCGTCGAAACGCTCCGCCACCCAGCCAACTCCGCAACGCCGCGATCGCTCGCGCCGAACGAACGCCAATCCACAAACGAGACAGTATCGGTGCAAAGAGGAAGGGCGGAAACAGCCCGACCGGCCATTTCCGCCCTTTGGTTAACGCAGGTCGCGTCGGCTTACAGCACGCCGCGCTTGTGTTCGCCGATCACGATGCGGCCCGGATTGAATGCCCGCTTGAAGACGTTCATCGCCTTGCGGGGCTCGGCATCGCCGCACATGAACACGTCGAACGCCGCATAACCCTTCTCCGGCCAGGTATGGACGGAGATGTGGCTTTCAGCGAGCACCGCGACGCCGGAGATTCCGCCGCCATCGGTGAAGGTGTGCAGGTGAATATGAAGCAGGGTTGCGCCCGCCTCCTTCACCGCGTCGATCAACGCCTGTTCGATGCGGTCGCGGTCGTTCAAACCTTCCGCTTCCCACAGATCGATGATCAGGTGGCTTCCCGCGTAAGTAAGGCCGTTGCGGGTAATAAAGTGGTCTTTGTGCTGATCGTCGTTGACCGGAGTGGGATCAACAACGGCACGAACGGTCTTCGCGGAAGTGCGGACGCGAGGCGCCCTTGCTTCTTTGGTCGCCGCAACAAGTTCGAGTCTAGCCATTTCGGGCACCTACCCAGTTAAGAGTTGACACCTGCGCCTTGGCCTTACGGACTTCCGGACGCGTCTCAAGAAGAAAGCGGCGGACGGAAGGCCGCCTCGCCGCTTCGTCCCCTCTCGGGAACGAGGGGGAATATAGGCACGCTGACCCCTCATGCAACTATTTTTGTCACCCAAGTGTAAAAAAATTCTTCACGCGTGTCCTCGCCGCCGCTCGCGAGGCGCCGGCGACGCGCTCTCGACTCCGTTTTCGACGCGCCTTAGAAGGCGCTCTCCGTCTCTCGCCGCTGTCACAATTGCTCCGGAGCCATCGCCATGCCGAACAGTTTCAAAGAGCGTCTCCACAAGGGTTATGCCCAGTCGATGGAGCTCAGCGGCAAGCCACTGGCGGAGGAAAAGAGCCAATTCCAGCGCATCAAGATCTTCGACACGGTCGCCAACGGGCGCGTCATGGTGCTCGACGACATCGTCCAGATCACCACGCGCGACGAGAGCGCCTATGCCGAAATGTTGACGCATTTGCCGCTGTTCGAGCACGGCCGTGCGACGCGGGTGATGATCGTGGGCGGCGGCGATCTCTCCATCGCCGACGAGGCGCTGAAGCACAGAAGCGTGAAGGAGGTCGTGCTCGTCGATATCGACGGCCGCGTGATCGAGCTGTGCAGGCAGCACTTCGCCGAGATCAACGCCAAGGCGTTCAAGGACAAGCGGCTGAAGATCGAAGTCGCCGACGCGTTCGAGTTTCTCGGAAGGCCCGAAAACAAAGGCCGATTCGACCTGATCGTCGCCGATCGACCCGATCCGGTCGGCCCCGGCAAGGCGCTGTTCGGCGAAACGTTCTACGACCGCGTGAAGGCGGCGCTGAAGCCCAAGGGCTTCGCCACCTTCCAGACCGGCGTACCGTTCTACCAGCCCTGGGAGATCACCGAGGCGCTCGAGGAACTCGCCCAGTTCTTCCCGCAATCGGGCCTCTATCTGACGGTGGTGCCGAGCTATATCGGCGGCTTCATGGCGCTGAGCTGGGCCGGCAAGGGCGCGAAGCTCGGAACGCCCGCCGGCGTCCGCAAAGCCGTCGCCGCATACAAGAAGTCACGGATCAAGACGGACTATTACAACGCGGAGATCCATGCGGCGGCGTTCGCGCTGCCGGAATGGATCAAGCGGCTTGTCCCTTGAGCCTGCCGTCGCCCCAAGCGCGCGAGGCGGCCCTTTATGAGCGGCTTGGCGCACTCGGCATCGCCTGGACGACGCACAGCCACGCGCCGGTTTTCACCGTCGAAGAGGCGGCGGCGCTTTATGACAGCCAACCCGGCGGCCACACCAAAAATCTCTTCCTGAAGGACAAGAAGGACGGGCTGTGGCTGGTGGTGGTGCGCGACGAGCTTCGCGTCGACCTGAACGGCCTCGCCAAGGCGCTCGGCAGTCTCCGCTTCTCGTTCGGCTCGGCGAATCTTCTGAAGGAGACGCTCGGCTTCGAGCCCGGCTCGGTGACGCCGTTTGCCGTGATGAACGACATGGCGGGCGAGGTCCGGCTGGTGCTGGACGCCGGCATGCTCGCGCTCGAGCCGCTGAACTTCCATCCCTTGCGCAACGACCGCACGACGGCGATCGCGCCTCAGGACCTGCTCAAATTCGTGCGCGCGACCGGCCACGACCCGGCGATCGTGGCGATTCCCGAGCGCGCCTGACCGCCGGCTTCTCGTCCGTCTAGAGGTGGCCGCTGAGCTGGATGCCGATCACCCGCGGATCGCCGACGAAGCCCGTGAGGTTGTTGAAGTCGATGCCGCCCTGGAGATTGGCCTGGTCGGTGAGGTTGCGGGCGTAAAGCGCGATCTCCGTCGTCTTGTCGGGGAACACATACGCGATCTTCAAGCCGCCCTCATAGTTGCCGTTGGAGTGATATTCGGCCGACTTGTAGAGGAAGAAGTTGGTGTAACCCTGCACGTACCAGTCCGTGTAGATATAGATCTGCGCACCACTCTGAAGCGGCCAGGTATATTTCGCGGTGGCGTTCAGGATGTATTCCGGCGCGTTGGGGAACGGATTGCCATTGATGAACGCGCCGCCCGTCGCCGCCGTGTAGGGATTGGTCGGCGTGCAAAGCAGCGAGGCTAGCGGAGCGCCGGGAACCGCACCGCAAGGCGCGACCTGAAGCGCCGTGTCGTGAATCTCGGTGTGGTCCCAAGACCCGCCGGCCGTGAAGTCCCAATTGTCGGTCGGCGTGTATTCGGCATCCGCTTCCAGGCCATAGGCCAGGCCGCCATGAGCGTTCAGCAGGATGACGGAGTTGCTGGCGCCGCCGATCGCGCTGAACTGCGGATGCGCGACCCAGTAAGTGAACCCGTCGAGATTCAGGCGCAGCTTGTGATCGTCGAGCAGCGTCTTGATGCCGGCTTCGTAGGACGTGACGGTTTCGGAACGCGCGGTCGAGAAGCCGCTGCCGAAGGCCAGGTTGCGGCCCTGGATCGACGGAGCGCGGAAGCCGGAGGCGGCGCGCGCGTAGAGATTGATGTCGTTCGACACCGCATACTCCGCGCTCACATCCCAGCTCACATTGCTGCCGCGCAGCTTGAACGGCGTCACGATCGGCGCGGTCAGCGGGCCGTTGGCGGTCAGCGCTTTGATGTCGTTCGTCCAGCGCACGCCCGCGGTCAGCGCGAACCTGTCGGTCAGCTGATATCGCGCCTGGCCGAACACCGCGACGGAGGTGTTCGACTGCCGCACGAAGGTCGGCGGCACGAAGAACGGATTGGTCTGATCCTCATACTTGGTGTCGAAGTAGAAGGCGCCGACCTGCCAGAACAGCGGCGTGGTCGAGTCGCTGGCCAAGTGGATTTCCTGGGTGAACTGGTGGAGGTAGTCGAGACCGTCCTGCGTGTCGGACTGGAACGGAATGAATCCGGGGCCCATGAACGGCAGATACGACGCGCCGAAGCCGCCGTCGATGTCGCCGCGGCTGAAGCCATGCGTCGACTCATAGCCTGTGATCGACGTCAGGCGTATGTGCCAGAAGTCGTAGTCGATCTCCGCACTGGTGCCGACGCCGTCATAGGCCTGCGGATTTTCGGACTGCGGATCGGTGAAGCCCTGATCGAAGAACACCTTGTCCTCGATGTAGTTGGCGTTGAGCTTGTTACTGCCCTTGGTGAGGATGTTGGCGCGGAAGATGGCGGCGGTACCGTCGAGCGAGCGGGCGTGCACGTTCAGCAGGACGCTGAAATCGTCGTTCGGCTTCCACAGGAGTTGCACGCGGCCGGCGCGTTCGTCATAGCCGCCAAGCGCATTCTTGATGCCGAGATATGCGTTGTCGATGTAGTCGTCGCGATGCTGGATAAGGCCCGAGACACGCATCGACAACGTGTCCGTCAGGCCGTCGCCGATCGCGGCTTCGGCGTTGACCGTGCCGAGCTCGCCATAAGAGATGGTGGCATAACCGTCCAGATCCTGGGACGGCCGCACGGAGGTGAACTTGACGATGCCGGCCGTGGTGTTGCGGCCGAACAGCGTACCTTGCGGGCCGCGGTCGACTTCGATGTTGGCGATGTCGTAGAGCGGCGCGCTTTTCAGCACGACGTTTTCCTCGACGATGTCGTCCTCGATGATCGAGACCGGCTGGGAGGCCGCAAGGTCGAAGTCGGCATTGCCGAGGCCGCGGATATAGAAGCGCGGCGCGACGCGGCCGTTCGACGATTCCGCATAAAGGCTCGGCACGCGGGCGGCGACGGCGCGGATGTCCTGTCCCGACTGGAACATGGAGCGGATCTGGTCGTCCGAGAAGGCCACCACCAACTCGGGGACTTCCTGAAGGTTCTCGGCGTGGCGCTCGGCGGTGACGACGACCGTCTCGACCTCTGCCGCCAGCGCCGGCGTCGATGCGACGAGCGCTATTGCGGCCGCCGAGAGAAATGCACGGCGAGCGATTTTTCGATGAGCGGCAGACATTGATACCCCCTAATGGCGACCGCGCGCGCGATCGTTCGACGTTGAACCCGTCCGAACGCCTTCCCCTGAGTCATATGGTTGTCACAATCGTTGCGCAGCGCACAAATCCTTGTCAACACAGCAGCCTGTGCATCGATTCGCATTTGCGAACGCTGTGGTGCGAGGGGCACGGTATGCGGCTCAGGCCCTCAGCCAGGGCGGTGCCGACAAGCCGAAATGACGTTGCAGCATCGTCTCTGCCCTTTCGAGTGCGCCTTCGGCCCAGCCTTGCGCCAGCGAATAGGCCTCGCCGCAGACATAGAGCTCGCGGCCGGCGACCGGCTTGAGCATCGCGGCGGAATCGGCAAGGCCGTCATGACCGAGCGCGTAGTAATGCCAGCCGCCGCCGTAGGGATCGACGCTCCAGTCCTGGAAGCGCGCCGCCAGCGGCTTGAGATCTGTGGCACCCAGCACGAGTTGAGCCTCGCGATGGATTTCGGCGGCGAGCGGCGAAGCGCCGGCAAGAGCGGTGAAGCCGGAGGGATCGGGGCTCGCGACGAGATGTTGCCAGGTCGCGACGGATTTCATGTCGCAATAGGCCATCAGCACGCCATAGCCGTTGGTGTCCTCGCTTGGTAGGCGCGCGGTTTCCGAACCCAGGCAATAGAATTGGCGCGCCGGCAAGCCGGTGACCGAGCGGCCCTCGACGATGCCGTGATCACGCCACCATGGACGCTTGTAGAGCAGAAGACTCTTGCAGGCGGGGATCGGCGTCACCGAGGCGATCAGGCGCGCGAAATTCGCGTCGGCACGTGCCTCGGGGAAATTCTCGATGCGTTCGATGCCGCGGCGCGGCAGGGCGAGGATCACCTTGCCGACGGTAAGGACGGACTGACGGCCGCGACCATCGCGCAGCGTCAGCACGGTGTGCCCGGCGTGCCGGATGCCGGTGACAAGCGTGCGTGTATCGATCGCGGCGCCGAGCTTGCCGGCCTGTTCGGCAAGCGTCAGCGGCAGGCGCTGATAGCCGCCGGCGATGGTGAAGAACGGCTTGGACTCGTCGTCGTGACGGAAGGCGTAGTCCATCTCGTCGAGGCCGGTCTCCCCCTCGATCCAGTCGTCGTAGCCCGAGCCGTCCTCGGTGAGCGCGAGCTCTTCTTGCGTCATCCCGGTCAGCAGCATGTCGCGGTTCTTCCAGTCGCGCAGAAGCTTGCCGCGATAGCGGTAGGCGGCGCGGATCTTGTCCCAGTCGGCGGGCTTCATCTTGCCGATGCCAGGCAGGATGCCCGCCAGCGCGCGGTCGAAATAGTCGGCCTGCGGCGTCTGATCCTTGTCCGGCACATGGTACGGGTAGCGCGCGGTGCCGGCGTGGACTTCCTTCAGCGCATAGTTCCTGCCGCGCAACATCAGGCGGTCGTAATCGCGATCGATCGGATAATCGCGCACCGCGAGATTGATATGCTTCACCAGATCGAAGACGTGACGATGGGCTTCCAGGAAGCGCATGCCGCCCACTTCCGCGACGAGATGCGGGGCCTGCGGGAAGGCGACGGAGTGCAGGCGCCCGCCGATCCGCTCGCTCGCCTCGAACAGGCGCACGCGCAAGTGCGGCTGCTCCTGGCGCAGGCGCCACGCGGCATAGACGCCGGACACGCCGCCGCCGACGATGGCGACGTCGAGATCGGGCGGGGCCGCCGCGCGGGCGAGCCGTGCGGTGACGGCGAGCGCCGCAGCGCCGGCGAGAAGGTGTCTGCGCGTCAGAGCCATGTCACGACTTGCCAAGAACGTCGAGCCGCGCGCCGTAGAGTTTCGTCAGGCAGGCACCCGGCGCCGGGCCGCCGCACATCTTGTTGCGCGTGGCGAGCCAGTCGCGTTGCCCCTGTTTGAGCTTGTCCTTGGCACCGGGCTCATACGAGTCGCGCAGCTTCTGTTGATAGACTTCCGCCACCTGCCGATCGAGCCGCGCCAGGCCCGCGTCGGCGCAGATCGCGCGCTCGATCGGCGTCGCTGCCCTGGCGCAGTCGAACGAGGCGGCCGGCGCGCGCCAATCGGCGCGGATCACGTCCTTCAGCTGCACAAGCGGAATGAACGCCTCCTGCGGGCCGGCGGCATAGGCCGCGACCTGATAGGACGGAAAATAGAGATGGAGCTTGTCGGGCAGCCACACGAAGTTGCGAAAGTTGTCGGCATAGGGTCCGGCGCCCATGGTGATCGTGTCCGCATTGGTCAACGCATCGGGACCCGTGCCGACGGTCTTGATCAGATCGGCGATGGCAAGCCGGCTGACGCGCGCGATGCCGCGCGCGCCGTCGACGATTTCCGGCAGGAAGACCTGCGCCCCGTCGGGCAACAGAAAATCGAACGTATGATAATCGGAGTTGGGATGGGCGCCGCCGGTGTCGCTGTATTCGGTGAAGACGACGGCGAACATTTTTCCATCGTTGCGCTCGATGTCATATGTCGTCTCCAGCGCATAGGGATTGTCGCCCGCCTGCCGGTCCTTGAGATAACCCTTGAACAGCTCCGCCGAGTGGCGGGCATAGGCCAGCAGCGCCGCGTCGATCGCCTTGTTGCCGGTTTGCGGGTACTGGATCGACAGATCCAGATCCTTGTTCTTGACGGCGAGCGTTTTCTGCGCGACCGGAAGACCGCCCGCCGATGCGGCGCCGAGCCCCGTCGCCAGCATGACCATCAGCGCGCAACAGGCTTTCCGGAGATAGTCGGACAGCATGAAAATAAAACCCCGGGTTCGGCACCGATCGTGAGGCCTGATTGCGGCATCTTCAAGCCGCGCCGCCACAGGCTCTTTTCTTTCGCGGCGCTTGCGCCCATGTTTGCGCGGAGACATTGAGAAAGTCATTCCCATGGCACTGATCGGACCGGGCGGAAGACCCGTGACCACGGCCAAGCCGGCGGCGAGCGAGACGACGAGCCCGCACATCAAGGATAGCGGACTTGCGACCTTCGCGGCCGACGTGCTCGAGGCGTCGCGCGAAGTTCCCGTCATCGTCGATTTCTGGGCGCCATGGTGCGGGCCGTGCAAGCAGCTCGGTCCGGTTCTGGAAAAAGTCGTCGCCGAGGCGAACGGCGCGGTGAAGCTCGTCAAGGTGAACATCGACGAGAACCAGGAGATCGCACGCCAGCTTCGCATCCAGTCGATCCCCGCGGTGTTCGCCTTCAAGAACGGCCAGCCGGTCGACGGCTTCATGGGTGCGATCCCGGAGAGCCAGGTGCGCGCCTTCATCGCTCAGCTGGGAGGCGAGGGACATGGCGGCCACGACCATGCCGAGGAAGTGCTGGCGGTCGCGGAAGAAGCCTTCAATGCCGGCGACGTCGGACAGGCGGCGCAGGCCTATGGCCATGTGCTCCAGGACGAGCCCGGCCATCCCAAGGCGGTCGCCGGACTGGCGCGCTGCTATCTGCAGAGCGGCGATGTTGAGCGCGCCAAACAGACCCTGCAGCTGGTCAGGCCCGGCGGCGAGACCGACGAGGCCGTGCGCGCGGTGCAGGCCGAACTGAAGCTGCGCGAGCAATCCGCCGGCGCCGGCGAAAAGCTCGCCGAGCTGCTGGCGATCCTGCAGGCCGAGCCGAACAATCACCAGGCGCGCTTCGATCTGGCGCTCGCGCTCGACGCGAAGGGCGACCGGGAAGCGGCGATGGACACGCTGCTCGACATCGTCCGGCGCGACCGCAAGTGGAACGAAGACGCGGCGCGCAAGCATCTCGTCACCCTGTTCGAGGCAATGGGCCCGACCGATCCGCGCACCATCGAAGCACGGCGCAAGCTCTCCTCGATCCTGTTCTCCTGATGGCCGGGCGCTATCGCAGCCTCACAGACCTTCCCCAGAGACTTGGGATATTCCCCTTGACCGGTGTGCTGCTGCTGCCGCGCGGGCAGTTGCCGCTGAACGTCTTCGAGCCGCGCTATCTGGCGCTCGTCGAGTCGGCGCTCTCCGGCACCCGCCTGATCGGCATGGTCCAGCCGCTGGAGAGCGAGGAAAAGAGCCTTCGCCCGGCACTCGCCAATGTCGGCTGCGCGGGCCGCATCACCAGCTATCGCGAGACCGACGACGGCCGCTATCTGATCACGCTGACCGGGATCTGCCGCTTCCGCGCCGATATGGAGATCGCCTCGACCACGCCGTTCCGCCAGGTCGCGGCCGACTATCAGCCCTATGCCGACGATCTTTCCGAGCGCGACGACAGCGACTTTCCGCGCGAGCGCGTGCTTGCCGCGCTGAACGAATATCTGGCGCGGCGCGATCTGAAGGCGGACTGGAAGAGCGTGATGAACGCGCCGGCCGAGACGCTGGTCAACGCGCTCGCCATGCTGTGCCCGTTCGAGCCCAACGAAAAGCAGGCGCTTCTCGAGGCGCCGGGCTGGACCGAACGCGTCAGCACGCTTCTCGCGCTACTGGAAATGGCCGGCGCGGCGGCCGGCTCGAATACCGTGAACTAACGGCATGGAGCCCGATCCCAAGCTGCTGGAAATCCTCGTCTGCCCGGTGACCAAGGGGCCGCTGTCCTACGACCGCGAGCGCCAGGAACTGGTGAGCAAGCAGGCCGGCCTCGCCTATCCGATCCGCAATGGCGTTCCCATCATGCTGGCGGGCGAGGCGCGCCAATTGAGCGACGCGGAACGGGACGCCAGATGACCGAGGCCGCCAAGAAACCCTGGCCGACCGAATTGCGCCTCAGTCCGGAGAAAACGCGGCTGACGGTCGAGTTCGACACAGGCGAGCGCTTCGTCCTGCCGTCCGAATATCTGCGCGTCGAATCGCCGAGCGCCGAAGTGCAGGGCCATGGCGCCGGACAGAAGCAGATCGTGACCGGCAAGGAGGCCGTGACGATCCGCGCGCTCGAGCCGGTGGGCAACTATGCGATCCGCATCCTGTTCAACGACGGCCACGACACGGGCCTCTTCAGCTGGGACTATCTGCATGCGCTGGGGCGCGAGCAGCGCGAGAAGTGGGCGGCGTATCTGAAGGCTGCGCGGCGCGACTAACTTCTCCCGCTTGCGGGAGAAGTCGGCGAGCGGAGCGAGCCGGATGAGGGGCGATGACGCATTGCACTCCCCTCACCCGGAAATGCTTCGCATTTCCGACCTCTCCCGCATCGCGGGAGAGGTTACGCTCACCGCACTCGACTACCGGCCCTCGCGTCCCAATGCAGTGGATGCTCCGAACGCGGCAGCGGCGCATCGGCGGCGCCGGGCGTGACACCAAATTTCCAGTCCGGCGGGCAGATCGCGACATAGCGGGCATAGCCGCCGGTGCCGCCCTTCAGCTTCGGAAAGCCGAACGCAACGAGGCAGCCCGTCTCGGCGACCTGATCGAGATGCGCGACGCCCTCGGCCTGGGCGTAGCCGTGATGCATCAGCCAGGCCTCGCCTTCCAGAGTGGGTGTCGTGTCGGTGTCGAGCGGCTCATGGCCGTGGAACAGGATGTGGCGCTCCAGATGCAGGAACTTGAGCGCGGCGAGCGTGACGCCGGGAAATTGCGTCTCGCCGGCGAGCTTGGGGTCCGGCCAGCGCTTGGACCAGTCCGAGCGGATGAAGACGACCGAGCCGGCGGGGATGCGGCCATGGGCCTTTTCCCAGGCGAGGATGTCGGAGACCTGCATCTGATAGCCGGGGTTCGTCTTCACCTGCGGCACGATCGAAATGACCGCGAGCGGCCGGAGCGAATAGGTCGGCGGCAATTCGTCGATCGAGGGATATTCCGGCGCCCAATGGGCGGGCGGATCGAGCTGGGTGCCGAGTTGGTCAGTCTGAAGATCGTAGTGGGTGGCTTCGAAACCATCGGTTTTGTAGCGGTATGGCTGCCTGGTCTGGGGGTTGACGGTTGGCGCGAAGGTCGACGGCGCAAAGCCGTGCCATACCGGAATTCCCGGGGCGATCGTGTGGGTGAGATCGATATAACGGGCGTGGGCAAAGCTCTGCGCATAGACGTCCCACAGGCCGGCGGCCCCGGCACTGCCCGTCAGCAGAAGCGCGGTCATTGCCGCCACAATGGAAATTCGCATATCTCTTCCTCCGGAAGGCCCTCAAGATTAGAGCAGGAACGGATCGAAGGGTGAGCGGGCAGCGCGAAAATCCAAACGGCTCCAAGCCGGCGTTCACCCTGTCATCCGTGGTGAACACGCCGCCGGGACGCCGCGTGGCGATCATCAAGGGCCAGGACGGCTCGCAATGGACCGACGTCTATCATGCGGTGCTGACGGCGCCTTGGTGGCTGTTCTTCGCAGGTCTGGTCGCGTTCTTCGTGATCATCAACGCGATCTTCGCCGTGCTCTATCTTTCCGACCCCGCCTCGCTCGCGCATGCGCGGCACGGCAATTTCTGGGACGCCTATCTCTTCAGCGTCGAGACGATCGGCTCGATCAACTACACCGTGTTCGCGCCGCAAACGATCTACGCCAACATCGTGGTGAGCGTCGAGGCGTTCTTCGGCATCCTCACCATCGCACTGTTCACCGGCATCATCTTCGCCCGCTTTTCGCGGCCGTTCGCGCGCGTCGTGTTCTCCAAGAACGCGGTGATCATTCCGTTCGACGGCATGCCGACCTTGATGTTCCGCGCCGCCAACCAGCGCGGCAATTCGGTGATCGACGCCGAGATCAAGCTCGCCATCGCGCGCCAGCAGACGACGCGCGAGGGCCTCGTCATGCGCCGCTTCGAGGATCTGCGGCCGGTGCGCGAGCGCACCTCGCTGTTCTCGCTGTCCTGGACGGTCATGCATCGCATCGACCGGTCGAGCCCGCTCTATGGCGTCACGACCGAGATGCTTTACGACAATCAGGTCGAAATCATCGCCATGCTGAGCGGCGTGGACGAGACCCTGGCCGACCGCATCTATGCCCGCTATTCCTACGGCGCGGACGACATCGTGTGGGGACGGCGCTTCGTCGACGTGCTGTCGATCACGCCGAACGGGCGCAGACTGGTCGATTTGACGCGCTTCCACGACACCGAGCCCTTCCTGCCTTGAGCCTTCGGGCCAGCGCCGGTATGGTCCGCCCACCATGGAACCGTTCAAGAAACTCTCCGCCGTCGCGGCCCCGCTCAACATGATCAATGTCGACACCGACATGATCATCCCCAAGCAATTCCTCAAGACGATCAAGCGCACCGGCCTCGGCACCGCGCTGTTCCACGAAATGCGCACGCGCGAGGACGGATCGGAAAATCCCGACTTCGTGCTGAACAAGCCGGCCTACAAGAAGGCGCAGATCCTGGTGACGGGCGAGAATTTCGGCTGCGGATCGAGCCGCGAGCATGCGCCGTGGGCGCTGCTCGATTACGGGATCAAATGCGTGATCGCGCCGAGCTTCGCCGACATCTTCTACAACAACTGCTTCAAGAACGGCATCTTGCCGATCGCACTGCCGCAGGAGATGATCGACAAGCTGATGGACGATGCCGAGCGCGGTTCGAACGCCGTGATCTCGGTCGACCTCGAAGCGCAGGAGATCCGCGGACCCGACGGCGGCTGCATCAAGTTCGACATCGATCCGTTCCGCAAGCAATGCCTGCTGAACGGCTGGGACGATATCGGCCTCACCTTGCGCAACGAGCAGAAGATTTCGGACTTCGAGACCAGGCGCAAACGCGAGATGCCGTGGGCCTGACATGAGCGACGTGCTGCGCGAGGTCAAGGACGGGTTGATGACGTTGACCATCAACCGCGCCGACAAATTGAACGCGTTGAGCTTCGAATGCTTCAAGGAGTTCGCCGCGGCCGTCGACTATGCCAATGCGCATGTGAAGGAAATCGGGTGCGTTGTGCTGAAAGGCGCGGGCCGCAGCTTCTGCGCCGGCAACGATCTCGGCGGGCTGGGCAGCGTGTTCAACGAAGGCGACAATTCGCGATTCCGCAGCGAGACGGTGGAGCGGCTGGCGAGCCTGCCGATGCCGGTGATCGCCGCGGTTCAGGGCCATTGCCTGACCGGCGGCCTCGAACTGGCGCTCGCCGCCGACATCATCATCTGCGCCGAGAACGCGAAGTTCGGCGACACGCACGGAAAGTGGGATCTGGTGCCGGTATGGGGCCTGTCGCAGCGGCTGCCGCGCCGCGTCGGCCGGGCCAAGGCTCTGGAAATGTCGTTCAGCGGACGGTTTTATTCGGGTCGCCAGGCCGAACAGATGGGCCTTGCCAACATCTGTGTACCGGACGCCGAGCTCGACGCGGTGGTCGGCGGCTTCGTCAAGGACGTGCTGGCCAATTCCTGGCGCTCGAGCCGCGCGATCAAGAAGCTGGTCGACGACACCGACGGCATGAGCCTGAAGATGGGCCTGGCGCACGAGGTTCATCGCAGCGAGGGCATGGGGCCGGAGACGAAAGAGCGTCTCGAACGGATGCGGAAATAACGCTCGATTGTCATGGCCCGCAAAAGCGGGCCACCCAGGTGACGCACGCGCAGCTGTTCGACCGCACGTCTCAAATCTAGTTTTACCGTCGGCGATTGTGCCCAACTGGGTGGCCCGCTCTTCGGCGGGCCATGACAGCGAAGGGAATGGTCATGACATACAAACTTCTGCTTACCCCCGGTGACGGCATCGGGCCGGAAGTGATCGCCGATACGCGGCGCGTGCTCGGCTGGTTCCAGCAGAACCGCAACATGGCGTTCGAGACCGAGGAAGCGCCGATCGGCGGCATCGCCTATGAGACGCTGGGCACGTCAGAGCCGGACATCACGATCGCCAAAGCCAAGAAGGCCGATGCGGTGCTGTTCGGCGCGGTCGGCGGGCCCAAATGGGACACGCTGCCGTTCGACAAGAAGCCGGAGCGCGGCCTCTTGCGCCTGCGCAAGGACCTCGGCCTGTTCGCCAATCTGCGTCCGGCGATCTGTTTCGACGCCCTCAAGGATGCGTCGAGCCTGAAGCCGGAACTGGTCGCCGGGCTCGACATCCTCATCGTGCGCGAGCTGACCGGCGGGGTCTATTTCGGCGAACCGAAGGAGATCACGACGCTTCCCGACGGACAGCAGCGCGCGGTGGACACGCAGGTCTACACCACGCACGAGATCGAGCGCATCGCGCGCGTCGCGTTCGAGCTGGCGCGGCTGCGCGGCAACAAGGTCTGCTCCGCCGAGAAGAACAATGTGATGGTGAGCGGCGTCTTGTGGAAGCAGGTCGTGACGCGCGTGCACGCCAGGGAATTCCCCGACGTGCAGCTCAGCCACATGCTGGCGGACGCGATGGCGATGCAGTTGGTGCGGAACCCGAAGCAGTTCGACGTCATCGTGACCGACAATCTGTTCGGCGACATCCTGTCGGACGAAGCGGCGCAGCTCACCGGCTCGCTCGGCATGCTGCCGTCGGCCTCGCTGGGCGCCAAGGATGCAAACGGCAAGCAGCTGGCGCTGTACGAGCCGATCCATGGCTCGGCGCCGGACATCGCGGGCAAAGGCGTCGCCAATCCGATCGCCTGCATCCTGTCGTTCGCGATGTGCCTGCGCTATTCGCTCGGCCGCGGCGACGACGCGACGCTGCTGGAGAAGGCGGTGGAGCGGACGCTGGCCGACGGCTATCGCACGCCGGACATCATGCAGTCGGGTATGACGAAGGTCGGGACGACCGAGATGACGGCGCAGATTTTGAAGGCGTTGGATAAGCTGAACTAGACCGGATCGAACCACGCACCACGTTGGGCGACGACAGTCAGATGGCCTACGGTCAATGGCGCATGCCGTCTGTCGCGGTAGCCAAGAAATCGTCGCGCTAAGAAGTAGAAGAACGCGTCGCTCTCGTTTGGAAAATAACGATGAAAGTCCAGACCCTCGAACGAAACACCAAATCGTTTCGCGATCTCATCAAGCAGTTCACCAGCATCGTCACCCGCGATGTGAAGGTCGTGATAAATGCGAGTCGAGCCGTCGATGACACCTCTTCTGCCCACGAACTTGCGCACCACGTCGATGACTTCAGCCACATCCACCGCTGTCATCCCCGGCCGAGCGGAGCGTCAGCGACGCGAGGGGAAGGGGACCCAGGCGGTGCCATCGCTGTGATCTGTCCGGTGAGGCGATCATATATGCGCCTCTCGCGCTCGATCGCCACACGAATGTCTTCATGCATCTCGTACCAGACCAGACTATGCACTCCGTTCTTTTTCGTGAAGCCTTCTACGAGGTCGCTCTTGTGCTCCCAGGCGCGGCGAATGACGTCGTTCGATACGCCGACGTAGAGCGTGCCGTTGCGACGGCTGGCGAGCATGTAGACGTAGCAGAGGTGCTGCCTCATGCGCGTGAGTACCGCACATTTTTCGTGTGCGAGGAAGCTTTGGCGCCTGGGTCCCCTTCCCTCGTGCGAACGCTGACGCGTTCGCACTCGCCGGGGATGAC
Organism: uncultured Alphaproteobacteria bacterium; assembly: GCA_963741735.1. Taxonomy (GTDB): domain Bacteria; phylum Pseudomonadota; class Alphaproteobacteria; order Micropepsales; family Micropepsaceae; genus Rhizomicrobium. Next base: position 288,444 of record CAVUJB010000003.1, on the reverse strand, counting down.
AGCGGTGTTTGTGGCTAAGGTTCGATCACCACTTTGCCGATCGCTTCGCGGCGCTCCAGCGTGCGCATGGCGTCGACGGCGCGAGCGAGCGGAAAGCGCGCGTGGATGTGCGGGCGGATTTTCTTCTCGGCGAGCAGCTTGGTGATCGCGAACATGTTCTCGCGGCCCTTCTGCGGGAATTTGCGGCCATACTCGCCGGCGCGCACGCCCATGATCGAAAAGCCCTTGATCAGCGGCATGTTCACGCCGATCTGCGGGATGCGGCCGGAGGTGAATCCGATGATCGTGATGCGGCCGTCGAAGGCGATGCAGCGGGTCGATTCGTCGAACACATCGCCGCCGACCGGATCGTAGATCACATTGGCGCCGTCGCCGCCGGTGATCTCCTTCACCGCTTCGCGGAAGCCCGCCGACGGCAACACATGATCGGCGCCATAGTCCTTGAGGAAGGCGCGCTTGGTCTCGCTCGAGGCGGTGGCGATGACCTTGGCGCCGAGATGCTTGCCGAGATCGACCGCTGCCAGCCCGACGCCGCCGGCCGCACCATGCACCAAAAGCCACTCGCCGGCCTGGAGCTGCGCGCGGCGAACGAGTGCCACATAGGCCGTGAGATAGGCGACGGTAAAGCCCGCAGCCTCGGCATAGCCGACACCGCTCGGGATCGTGCGCAGCGACAGGGCCGGCACCTGCATCTCTTCCGCATAACAGCCGAGACCGCCGACGATCACCCGATCGCCGGGCTTCACATCGGTCACGCCGGTGCCCACCGCGACGACGTCGCCGGCGCCTTCGGTGCCCGGCGTGAAGGGCAGCGGCGGCTTGTGCTGATACTTGCCCTGTACGGTCAGGATGTCGGGGAAGTTCACCGCCGCGGCGCGGATGCGCACGCGCGCCTGGCCGGCACCAAGCGGCGGCAGTTCGACGTCTTCGAGCTTGAGCGTGCCGATGTCGTCGGCGATCTCGCGGCAGACGATCGCTCTCATTGGTTCAGGCGGTTCCGGCCGTGCTTCCCGGACGGTCGGCATTGGGCAGGGTGCGGATGCCGCCCAGGAATAAAGCGGTGGCGAAGTTCGCGGCGGCGACCGGATCGCGCTTTTCCCGCTGGACCATGCGCTCGCCAACCTCGAAGGCGACACCGACGATCGCCGCCATCAGGAAATCGGCGTCGATCGGCGGAAAGAGACCTTCCTTGATCGCCTTTTCGATATCCTCGCGCAGCTCCTCGAAGCCGGCGACGATTTCGGGCGTGTCGACGCGCACCCGCGTGGTGTCGGCGGTGTGGCGGATGGTGCGGACGGTGGCGTGATCCTCGGCGATGAATTCCATGAAGGTGCGGAAGGTGCCGGAGATGAACTCCTCCACCGTCTTGGCCTTGCGGCGCTCGTCGCGCAGGCGCGGGCGAATGGCGAGCGCCACATCGTCCTGGATCGCCTGGAACACCTCTTCCTTGGACTTGAAGTAGTTGTAGAAGGTGCCCGAGGCGAGCGGCGTGGCGCGGATGATGTCGCGCACGGTGGTGGCGCCGAAGCCGAGCTCGGCGAAGACGTGACGGGCCGCCTCCAGGATCAGCTCCCGGTTCTGGACCTTGGTCTGCTCGCGCTTGCCCAGGGGTTCGGGGCGGGCGATGGGCTTGATCAGTGACGGTTCCATGATGCTCTCAGAGCGGTGACGGGACGGAGTTTAGCGATTGGTGACACGTCGTCAATTTTTAACGGCGGCGTCAAGCCGTCAGTCCACTATATGTAGTGTCCGATGCTACCTAGAACACATCGTATTGTTTTCGAGTTTTTGAGTTTGTTGTGGGCAGAGAGCCCCGGAAAGGCCTTCGCCCATTCGAACGTCGAAAAAATGAGAGGAATCCCCTCGCCCACACTGCTCCGAGGGAGCGCACGGGGCCGTCCGAACCCTAGACATGGCCATCAGCATGCGGCCGTTCAATGGTCAAGTTTGACAGCCGTAACGGCGCACCAGCTACGCTGAAAATATGACCGACGACGACAATCCGCTGGCCTCGCTGATGCGCTCGCGCGCCGGCACCGCCTTCATCATGGCGCTGGGCGCCGAGATCACCGACGCGACGCCAGGGCGCACGATCATGCGGCTGCCCTATGACCGCAAGCTGGTCGGCAATCCCGACAACGGCGTGGTGCACGGCGGGGTGATTACCGGACTTCTGGACCATGCCTGCGGCATGTCGGTGGGATCGGCGCTGGGCGTGATCGTGACCGATCCCGAGCAGCGCGCCACCACCACCTATGCCACGCTCGACCTGCGCATCGATTACATGAAGGCGGCGAAGCCGGACGCCGACATCCTGGTCTTCGGCGAGTGCGTGAAGATCACCCGACAGATCGTGTTCGCGCGCGGCCGCGCCTATCAGGAGAACCAAGACGATCCGATCGCAACCGCGACCGGCACCTTCATCATGACGGTGCAGCGCCCCGCAGATGTGAAAGCCTGACAGATGGAAATGCTGGCGCGCGCCGCGCGAGAAGGCGTCCCTCCCGATATCGACGCGCTGGTCGCGGCGGTCCCCTATTGCGCGTTCCTCGGCGTGACGGCGCGTATCGTGGACGGAAACGTGATCCTGGAGATGCCGTTCGATGCCAAGCTGGTCGGCAATCCGGGAATTCCCGCGATCCATGGCGGCGTCATCGGCTCGCTGCTGGAAACGGCGGCGATCGCGCAGACGGTGTGGGCGATCAAGAGTGCCTCGCTGCCCAAACCCGTCGACATCACGATCGACTATCTGCGCACCGGCCGCGCGGTGACGAGCTTCGCGAGCGCCAGGCTGGCGCGGCAGGGCCGCCGCGTCGTCAACGTGCACGCGACGATGTGGCAAGAGGACGAGACCAAGCCGGTCGCGGCGCTCAGGGGGCATTTCTTGTTGAAGTGAATTCGGGCGAGCCCGCATTCCAACCTCTCCCGCTTGCGGGAGAGGTCGAACGGAGCAAAGCGACGTTCGAGTGAGGGCAATTTGCGAACCTGTACCCCTCACCTAGCAAAATCCAAGCACTTAGCTCCGCTACGCGCTCCGCTAAGTGCAGGATTTTGCGTCCTCTCCCGCTCGCGGGAGAAGTAAGACTCAATTCCATCGGCCGCCGATGTTGAGGCTGAAGCGTCCGGCGCCGAGCAGCGCGACGGCGATGCCGCCGGCGAGATAGAGCGTTTCCAGTTCGAGCGCGTAGCCGCCGAATTCGTTGAGCCGGAAAAGGTGCACCATTCCGGCGAGGAGAATCGCCGCCAGCATGTCGGCGACGACGAGAATTGCCCCGACGCGCGAGAAGACACCCAGAATGATGAGCACGGGTCCGGCGATCTCACCGAGATAGACGCCGTAGCCGACGAGATCGGGCAGACCCGCGGCGGCGACCAGCGCCTTGACCGGCGCGATTCCGGTCAGCAGCTTGTGCACGCCGTGCAACAGCAACAGGGCGCCGGTGGCAAGGCGCATCGCGAGCTTTCCGAGATCGTCCTGCACCGGATTTCCCCCAAATAATTTGGAGGACTATACCGCCTCGGTCAGTTGCGCGCTTGCCGCCAATTCCGGCGGTTCGCTCGCAGATGCGACATCGCCCAGGGACTGGCGGCGGATCTTGGGCCGCGGCGCGCGGAACTGGCGCGGCGCGAACGCCAATGATTTGGGTCGGCGGGCCGGCCCGGCGGCGGGACGCGCGGCAGACTTTGCCGAGAAGCTTCTAGAGGAAGGCGCGGCGACGGGAGCAGGCGCGGCGAGCGTGATGGGACGCGCTTGCGCCGCGGGCGGCGGAAGCACAACCGGCGTGCGATGCGCGTGCCAGATGGCGAGCAGGCTGGTGCGCGTGCCTTCGAGCGCCATGACCAGCACGTAGACGATGCCGATCGCGATCAGGATCTGAACGAACGGCGGCTGACGCGCGACGATCGTGACCGCCAGATGCCACAGATCCAACCATCCGGCCTTGTTCATTACTGCGAGCCCCAACGCCACCCCGAGAATGGATAGTGCACGAATTGCATTGCCGCTGCCATGCGGCGCGGAGGGCCGAAACATTTTTGAATTCATTATGGTTTATGCCCAACGATGAGGCAGCGGCCGCCTCACGATGCGTCGGCGCCGACAGCTTCGGCGATGCGCGAAAATCCGTCGCGTGCAAGCAGAGCGAGCAGGTCGCGCTTGATGCGTGCGACGAGACCGGGACCGCGAAAGGCGAGCGCCGAATAGAGCTGCACCAGGCTCGCGCCGGCGCGGATTTTTGCATAGGCGTCGGCGCCGCTCGAAATTCCACCGACGCCGATCAAGGCCAGGCGGACGCGGCGGCGCATCTCGCGCAGCACGTGTGTCGACGGTTCGAACAGCGGCGCGCCCGAAAGGCCGCCTTGCTCCCTCGCCAGCGGGCTCCTCAGCGATGGCGGACGTGCAATCGTCGTGTTGGAGACGATCAGGCCTTCGATGCCGGCCTCGCCCGTCACAGCGGCGATATCGTCGAGCGCGTGGCCATCGAGATCGGGCGCGATCTTGAGCAGGAGCGGCACGCGTAGCGACAGACGCTGCCGGTCTTCCGTCAGCGCGGACAGCAGCCGGGTGAGGTCGTCACGATTCTGTAATCCGCGGAGGCCCGGCGTGTTCGGCGAGGAGACGTTGACCGTCACATAGTCGGCGAGCGGCGCGAGGCGCGCGAAACAGGCGCGATAGTCGGCGATGCGGTCGGCCGAGTCCTTGTTGGCGCCGATGTTGATACCGACGATGCCTCGGCGGCGGCGGCGCGCGAGCCGTTCGGCTGCGCGCTCCATGCCGCCATTGTTGAATCCCATGCGGTTGATGACGGCCCCGTCCTCGGTCAGGCGGAACAGGCGCGGCCTCGGATTGCCGCTCTGCGGCTTTGGCGTGACCGTGCCGCATTCGACGAAACCGAAGCCGAATTTCAGCATCGCGTCAGGCACTTGCGCATCCTTATCGAAGCCGGCCGCAAGCCCGACGGGATTGGCAAAGCGCAGACCCAGCACCGCGATCGCGAGCCTCGGATCGTCGGCCGGAGCGCCGGGAAGAAGCGGTCCGAACGTGCCGGCAAGCGCGACCGTGGCGCGATGGGCGGCTTCCGCCGGCATCAGCCGCAAGGCCCGTGTCGCAGCATCCAGAATCATCGCGTTCCCTCTAGACCGGGCAGCCGTAGGAGTGCTAATTCCTACCATTAATAGAATAATAGGAAGAATTACCCCGATTTACGGACCCGCTTCTCACGGATACCGCAATGTTGACCCATAGCCAAATCTGGGGGGCGATCGACGCGCTCGCCGCCCGCCACGGGCTCTCGGCATCGGGACTGGCCAAGCTCGCGGGCCTGGATCCGACCACGTTCAACAAGAGCAAGCGCGGCGGCACGAACGGCAAGCTGCGCTGGCCGTCGACCGAAAGCGTGTCGAAGGTGCTCGCCGCCACCAATGCGAGCCTCGACGAATTCGTCGCACTGGTCGGGCGCGGCAACGGGCAGATGCGCGCCTTCAGCCGCAGCGTGCCGCTCGTCGGCCTCGCGCAGGCCGGCGCCAGCGGTTATTTCGACGATGCGGGATTTCCGGCCGGCGCCGGGTGGGACGAGATCCCGTTCCCCGACCTCGCCGACGAACATGCCTATGCGCTGGAGATCACCGGCGAATCGATGCTGCCGGTTTATCGCGACGGCGACCGCATCGTGGTTTCGCCGTCGGCGAGCGTACGGCGCGGCGACCGCGTCGTGGTCAAGACGCAAGGCGGCGAAGTGATGGCCAAGCAACTGGCGCGCCAGACGGCGCAGCGCATCGAGCTCAAATCGTTCAATCCGGCGTTCGAGGATCGCGCGTTCGCGCTGTCCGAGATCGCGTTCATGCACCGGATCATCTGGGCGAGTCAGTAATTTGGCGTCGCGCGGCGTTGCCGCCCGCCAACCCAACGCCGCGCGACGCTATGGATACCCCTGATACAGATGCACCCGGGCGTCGAAGGCTTCGCGGTTGCCTTTTCTGAGCAGCGCGGCGAGCTCGGCGGCGCGATTGCGGGCGAGAGTCTCGTAGGCCGTCGCGGGCTTTTCCTTCGCGATGCGCGCGAAGGCGTCCAGGATCTCGCGATTGAAGCGGTCCGCATCGTAGCCCGAGAGCGACAGCGCATACTGGTAGCGTACCGCGAGATTGTCCGGCGCCGCCTTGAACGCGGCGGCGAAGGCGGCGAGGCCCTTGTCGACCGAGGCGCCGTAGATCAGGTCGGCGAGATAGTCGCCGCCGGTGCGCACGATCTCCACATTCCAGCCGCCCAGCGCCCCCAGCGCCCACGGGCTCCTGGGATCGAGCGCGAGAGCCGCGTCGAGTTCTTCCTTGGCGTGGCCCGGATAGTTGTGCGCCCGCGCCCACACCGGACCCACCACGCGCGCCTCATAGCCCATCGCGACGGCGAGATAGACATGCGCATCGGCAAGCTTCGGATCGGCGGCAGTCGACTTGCGCGCGAAGTCCTCGGCGCGCCTGAGGCACTCGAGGCACGGCTCCGGCCGGGTGGTCGCGTCGGCAAGCGCGGCGCGCGCGGCGACGAGATAGCCTTGTGCCGTGCCGGAAGCGGCGCCCGCGGTCATCGCATCGGCATAACGGCCAGAGACATAGAGATCGAAGGGCGCGGTGGCGCGCGCCTGCGGCGCAAGCACGGTCAGCGCCAACAGCGCCGGCAAGATCGCGCGGGAGAATCTCATGCGGCCGCGAATTCCCCGGCGAGCGCCTGGCGGATCAGCGCGGCCGTCTTGGCGCAGCCGAACAGCGCGGCGAAGGAGCCGAAGCGCGGACCGGCCGACTGGCCGAACAGGACCTCGTAGAGCGCCTTGAACCAGTCGCGCAGCGGCTCGAAGCCGTGCGCCTTGCCGACTTCGTAGACGACGTTCTGCACCGTCTCCGCGTCGCGCTCGTCGCCGAGCTTTTCGAGCGCCGCCGCGAGATCGGCGAGCGCCGCGCGTTCCTTCTCGCTCGGCGCGCGGTACTTCTTCGTCGGCTTCACGAAGTCCTCGTAATAGCGCAACGCCAAACCGACGAGCTGTTCGAGGCCCGGATTGTGCTGCGGCGACGCATTGGGCGCATAGGCGCGGATGAAGCCCCACAAGACGTCGCGGCTGTGCGCGTGGCTCGCGCTGACGAGATTGAGCAGGAGCGCGAAGCTGACCGGATAGCGTTCGGCCGGCGGATGGCCGTCATGGATGTGCCAGACGGGATTTTCGATGCGCTCGGCCTCGCTCGTTTCGTTGGCGTGATAGGCCTCGAGCAGCGCGATATAGTCGTCGACTGCCTTGGGGATCACGTCGAAATAGAGTCGCTTCGCCACACGCGGCTTCTGAAACATGTAGAGCGCGAGGCTCTCGCGCGGCGCGTAAGTGAGCCACTCGTCGATCGTAAGACCATTGCCCTTCGACTTGGAGATCTTCTGGCCCTTGTCGTCGAGGAAGAGCTCGAACACGAAATGCTCGGGCGGCATGCCGCCTGCGATGCGGCAGATCTTGTCGTAGAGGCCCTGATTGGGCTGGTGTTCCTTGCCGAACATCTCGTAGTCGATGCCGAGCGCCGCCCAGCGCATGCCGAAGTCGGGCTTCCATTGCAGCTTGCAATGGCCGCCGGTGACCGGGACGGTCTGTTCGCTGCCGTCTTCCTCGATATAGGTGATCGTACCCTTCTGCACATCGTGCGCGACGACCTTGGCGAGCAGCACCTTGCCCGAGCGCGGGCTGACCGGCAGGAATGGCGAATAGGTCTGTTGCCGCTCGTCGCCGAGCGTCGGGAGCATCAGCTCCATGACCTCGTCATAGTCGGCGAGCATGCGCAGCAGCGCCTTGTCGTAGACCCCGGACTTGTACATCTCGGTGGCGCTGCGGAACTCATAGTCGAAATCGAAATGATCGAGGAAGGCGCGCAGCCGCGCGTTCATGTGATGGCCAAAGCTTTCATGCGTGCCGAAGGGATCGGGCACCGAGGTGAGCGGCTTGCCGAGATTGGCGGCCAGCATCTGGGGATTGGGCAGGTTGTCGGGCACCTTGCGCAGGCCGTCCATGTCGTCGGACATCGCGATTAATCGCGTCTTAACATGCGACATCGATTTGAAGGCATCTCGCACCCAGGTGGTGCGCGCGACTTCGCCGAACGTGCCGATATGAGGCAAGCCGGACGGGCCGTAGCCCGTCTCGAAGAGGATTTCCGAGACCTTTTCGCCGGCCGCTTCGCGCCGCTCGATCCGCTTGACGAGCTTGCGCGCCTCCTCGAACGGCCAGGCGCGCGCGGCGGCGCCGAGCTCTGGCCGATAGGGGATGGAAGCGCCGGAAGGCATTGGAATCGCTCACGCTTAATCGTTGGGAAAGGGCGCCGAAGCTAGGCTGGAGCAGGGAAGGCGTCAATGACCGCGGACCAAGCGCCGGTGCGTGACAGGAACGCGGTCTTCGCAGGCCGCATCGATATCCTGTTCGCGCTCGGCCGCCACTATCTGTCGCTGCCGTTCGCAGCGCTGTGCATCCCCGCGACGATGTTCGCGGGGCGCCAACCCGGCTGGCTGCCGCTAATGCCGCTGGTGCTGCAGCTCGTTGTCGTGATCGCCGGCGAGCAGCTCACCACCGCCTACAAGAACCGCAATCCCGACGACGATCCAAAATTCTGGGCGTGGCGCTACACCTTCGTCTCCGCGCTCGCCGGCGCCATCTGGGGCGTCGGCGTGCTGTTCTGGTTCGTGCCCAATTCGTTTCCCGCCGAGGCCTATCTGTCGCTCGCCTTCCTCGGCATGACGGCGACGGAGTTCATCGCGCGCTCCTCATACCGTCCCGCCTATCTCGTGCATGCGCTGCTGTCGCTCGGGCCGCTCGTCTTCGTGCTGCTGATGGCCGGCGGCATGTATCAGATCCTCTCCGCCGTGCTGGTGACGCTGTTCGGCGCAGTGCTCTACACTTATTGCAACGACATGGCGCGGCTGCTCGACGAGAGCATCTTTCTGAGACTGGAGAATCTCGGACTGGTGCAGCGGCTGTCGCGCGAGAAGGACGAGGCGGAAGCGGCGCGCGACGCCGCCGAGGCGAGCGGCCGCGTGAAGACCGCCTTCATCGCCAACATCAGCCACGAACTGCGCACGCCGCTGAACGCGCTGCTCGGCATGACGCAATTGCTCGACCGCGCCGAACTGGAAAAGCCGCACCGCGACCATGTGAAGGTGATGCTGGAAGCCGGCCGCGGACTTCAGATGCTGCTCGACGACGTGATCGCGCTGGCGCGCGACGAAGGCGAAGAGGTCGAGCATGAGGACAGCGATCCGAGCCAGGCGGCTCGCGCCGTCGGCCGGCTGCTGCAGGCGCGCGCCTGGGAAAAGCGCTTGCGATTGACCGTGACGGCGCCGGCGAACCTGCCGCATGTCGCGATCGACGGCCGGCGCCTGCGCCAGGCGCTGCTCAAGCTCGGCGACAATGCGCTGAAGTTCACCGAGCGCGGCGGCATCGAAATCAACGTCGAAGCCGAGGCGGACCGCGTGCGCCTGTCGGTCAGCGATACCGGCCAGGGCGTGCCCGCCGAGGTCGGCGATAACCTGTTCAAGCCGTTCAGTCCGGGCGACGCCTCCTATGCGCGGCGCCAGCAGGGCATGGGGCTGGGCCTTGCGGTGGTCAAGCGCATCGTCGAAACCGCGAAGGGCGATGTCGGGTTCGAGAGTACGCCCGGCGAAGGCGCCACCTTCTGGTTCACCGTTCCGCTGTCCGGCGCCGGCGATCGCCCGATCGAGGCGGCAGATGCCGCATCGACGCAAGCCACGGTGCCGCCGTCGAGCCGCGCCTTCCTGGTCTATACCGGCAACGCAGGGACCGACGCGCAGATCGCGCGCCTGCTGGAGCCGTTCGGCAATCGCGTCGATTGCGCCGCGACGCTGCCCGACGCCATCGCGGCGTCCGCACGCGACGCGTTCGACGCCGTGATCGTGAGCGCAAGGGATTGCGACAATTGGGCAGCGGCGCCCGGCGTCACCGCGCCTGTCGTCGCGCTGGTGGCGCGCGGCGAACGCTCGCCGATCGCGGCAAACGAAATGCTGCGCTGGCCGGCCGCGGCGGGCGAGCTCTATCGGGTGCTGGCGGTGCTGCGCGAGCGGACCAGAATAGCCGGCGACAAACCGCAAGCGCCGCAGACGCTGGCACCGATCGACGCCGACGCGTTCTCTTCGCTCGAGAAGTCGGTCGGTCTGAAAACGCTGCTCAGCATCCTTGAGTCCTATATCGAAAACGCCGAGCTCCTGTGCGCCGGCCTCGAAGAGGCCTGCACGCAGGAGAAATGGGACGACGCCAACCGGCTGGCGCAGGACATCGCGGGGGCGGCCGGAGGGCTGGGCCTGATCGCGGTGACGGCAGCGGCGCGCGGCTTCACGCAGAAGACACGCAGCGGCGAGAGCCGTCAGGCACTGTTCAGCGCGGCGCAGCTGGTGGTCGGCGAGCAGAAGCGCACGCGCCAGGCGCTGGGAAATTTGTATCCCGATCTCGTCGCGTAGGACTCCTCTTTGGGCGCGCGGTCGCGCATGATGTGCGCGGATGTACGTCAAGGAGATTCCATGAAGGTCGAGCATCTGCCTGCAACCGCGACGCCGGAGGAGGCGACCGCCATCCTCAAGCGCGACGGCGCGGTGATCATCGACTCCGTGCTTTCCGCGCGCGAGATGGATGCCGTGGCGGCCGAACTGAAGCCGTGGATGGATGCGACGGAATTCGGCCCCGACGACTTCTCCGGCCGCCGCACCAAGCGCACCGGAGGCTTGGTGGCACGCTCGCCCAAGTGCCGCGAGCTGGTGATGAATCAGCTCGTTCTCGGCGTCGCGGAGGAATTGCTGAGCCATGCCGCGAGCTTCCAGCTGCACCTGACGCAGGTGATCGCGATCGCGCCCGGCGAGCCGGCGCAACCGATCCACCGCGACCAATGGGCGTTCGACTTCTTCCCGTTCCCAAAAGGTTACGAAGTCCAGTGCAACACGATCTGGGCGATGACCGACTTCACCGAGGAGAACGGCGCCACGCGCGTCATCCCGGGCAGCCATCTGCTGGAGGACAAGCTGCAGTTCAAGCTGGAGGACTCCGTCCCGGCGGAAATGAAAAAAGGTTCGGTGCTGCTTTATACCGGCGCCGTCTATCACGGCGGCGGCGCGAACCAGTCGAACGCGACGCGCGCCGGCATCAACATCACCTACAATCTCTCCTGGCTCCGGCAGGAAGAGAACCAGTATCTGTCGGTGCCGCTGGACATCGCGCGCACGCTTCCGGTCTCGCTGCTCAAGCTGATCGGCTACCAGCGCGGCGCCTATGCGCTCGGCTATGTCGACGATCTGCGCGACCCGATCGAGGTGGTGCGGCCGGATCTGGGACGTGACGGGCTCGGCGACGAGCTCGAGGCCGCACTGGAACGGGCGCAGATGAGCCTGAAGCCCGCGGCGGAGTAGAGCCACCATCGACCTCCCCTTCAGGGGAGGTAATGTACTTCGATGCCCGCCGAACCGATTCCCTTTCGCCAATTGCCGGCGCTGGTGCCTGCGCCCGGCGGGGCGATCTTGTGCGACCGCGACGGAGCATGCGAGCGCATCGGCCTGGACGCTGCAAAGCGCCTGTTCCGCTCGGGCGACGTGCTGATCGCGCATGCGGCGTTCGTGTCCGGACGCCTGAAGGCACCACCGGCGGCAGCTTTGTTCGACGTCCTCGAACTCTTCGCCTTTGTGCGGCCCGGCGCGCCGTGCATTCCGAGCGCGCTGGGATTGGCGCGTGCCATGGGACTTCCCATTCCGCAGAGCGCCGAGCAACAGGCGAGCGCGCTGCGCGATTGTGCGATCGGACTGATCGATCTGTTGCATCACGCGCCGGAGCCGGCGCGCGTGCACATGCGCGCGCTGGCGGGCACGCTCAAGCGCGCGGGCTGGCGCTGGGCCGATGCCATTCTCGATGTGCTTGGCGCAACGGAGGCGAAGACGCCGCCGCTCGCGGGGCTCGAGACCTGGCGCGGCTTGCCGGAATGGGAGGACAGCCAGGCGCCGGACAAGCCGGGCTCGATGCCGGTCACCGCCGACGAGGCGCGGGCGCGGCTGGCGCAACTCGTCCATCGCATGGGCGAGATGCGGCCCGAGCAGGAATCCTACGCCGAGGCGGCGTCCTACGCGTTCGGGCCGCGCGAGAACGAAGGCGCGCCGAAAGTGGCGCTGGTCGAAGCCGGCACCGGCGTCGGCAAGACACTCGGCTATCTCGCGCCGGCGAGCCTTTGGGCGGAGAAGAACGGGCCGGGCCTTTGGATCTCGACCTACACGCGCAACCTGCAGCGCCAGATCGTGCAGGAGATCGCCCATCTCTATCCCGATCCGGACGAGCGCGCCGAGAAAGCGGTGGTGCGCAAGGGGCGCGAGAACTATCTCTGCCTGCTGAATTTCGAGGAGGCGGCGAAGCGCACCGCACTGGCGCCGGGGCAGCGCACCGTGGCGCTCGGGCTGATCGCGCGCTGGGTCGGCGTGACGAGCGACGGCGACGTGTCGGGTGCGGGATTTCCCGCCTTCCTCGGTGCCTCGATGCCCTTGAGCGAAGTCACCGACCGGCGTGGCGAGTGCGTCTATGCCGCCTGTCCGCACTACCGTACCTGCTTCATCGAGCGCGCGATCCGGCGCGCGCGGCATGCGCCGATCGTGGTGGCCAACCACGCGCTCGTCATCGCCCAGGCGTCGCAGGACTGGCTGTCGATCGACGAGAGCAGCGACGCGCCGCCGGAACGACGCGTGCGCTATGTGTTCGACGAGGGCCATCACCTGTTCGACGCGGCCGATAGCGGGTTCGCGCCGCTGGTGTCGGGCGTGGAGATGCAGGATCTCAGACGCTGGATCCGAGGTCCCGAGGGCCGCGCGCGGTCGCGCATGCGGGGGTTGCAGGAACGGCTGCGCGACCTGACCCAGGACGACCGCGAGGCGGAGGACGCGCTCGGCGAATGCCTCAATGCATCGGGCGTGCTGGCGGCGGAAGGCTGGATGTCGCGGATCCATGGCGGCGGACCGCGCGGACCGGGCGAGCTGTTCCTCGCCGCGGCTTACCAGCATGTGCGGGCGCGCAGCGAGGATGCCGACAGCTTCTACACGCTGGAGGCCGACACCCAGGCGCTGGGCGACGAATTGATCGCGGCGGCGCGCGATCTGTCGCGCGGGCTGAAGCGGCTGGCGGCGCCGCTGATCCGGCTCGCCGCACTGTTGCGCAAGCAGATGGACTCCAAGAGCGAGGAACTGGAGACCTATAGCCGGGCGCGGATCGAAGCGGCGGCGCGCGGCCTCGTGTGGCGCGGCAAGTATGTCGTGCCCACCTGGATCTCGATGCTCGACGGCCTGGAGGGCGAGCGCGGCGAGGAATTCGTCGACTGGTTCGAGATCGCGCGCGAGGACGGCCGCGACGCCGATGTCGGTCTCGAGCGGCACTGGATCGATCCGACCATTCCGTTGGCGCGCGACGTTCTGCAGCCGGCCCACGGCGCGCTGATCACCAGCGCGACCTTGCGCGATATCGGAGAAGGGGTCGACGACTGGCAGTCGGCCGAAGTGCGCACCGGCGCCGGCCATCTGCCGGAACCGGCGCGGCGCGCCAGCTTCGGCTCGCCGTTCAAATATTCCGAGCAGGCACGCATCTTCGTGGTGCGCGACGTCAACCGGAAGGATATCGACCAGGTGGCGGCGGCGTTCCGCGAACTGTTCCTCAGTTGCGGCGGCGGCGCGCTCGGCCTGTTCACGGCGGTGCGCACCTTGCGCGCGGTGGAACAGCGGATTGCGGCGCCGCTCGCCGAGGCCGGCGTCACGCTCTATGCGCAGCATGTCGACAAGCTCGACACCGGCGCGCTGGTCGATCTGTTCCGCGCCGAGGAGAATGCCTGCCTGCTCGGCACCGATGCATTGCGTGACGGCGTCGACGTGCCGGGACGCTCGCTCAGGCTCGCCGTGTTCGACAAGGTGCCGTGGCCGAAGCCGACGATCCTGCACAAGGCCCGGCGCGCCCGCTTCGGCAAAGGCTATGACGATCTGCTCACGCGTTTGCGGTTGAAGCAGGCGTTCGGCCGGCTGATCCGCGGCGAAGGCGATCGCGGCTGTTTCGTGATCCTGGAACCCGCCACGCCGACACGGTTGCTCTCCGCATTCCCGCCCGATGCGCCGGTCAAGCGCTGCGGCCTGGCCGAGGCGATCGCGGAGATCAAGGCGTTCTTGGAGCCGCATGATATTGTAGGACGAATATCTTGACGATCGTCTTTTTTGTCCTACAATAACCTCGATGGAGCTGGAGTGGGACGAGCCCAAGCGCCTAGCCAACCTGGCGAAGCATGGGCTCGACTTTGCGGACGTTCCAAAGCTCGACTGGGACGGTGCGACTTTCGTCGAGGACCAGCGGCGCGACTATCCCGAGCCGCGCTACTGGGCATTCGCGATGCACGGCAAGAGGCTTCATCTGGTGGCGTTCTGCTTGCGGGGCAGAAAGGTGCGCATCATCAGTTTCCGCAAGGCGAACAATAGGGAAATGAAGCGCTATGGCCCGTAGGACGAAACGGATGGGGACACCGGACGGCGACATCCCCGAGATGACGAAGTCGGACTTTGGGCGCGCCAAATCGCTGCTCGAGGCGATGCCCGAGGTCGTGAAGGCGCTGAAACGCGGTCCCGGTCGGCCGCGCTCGGCGGCGCCGAAGGAACGTATTTCGCTGCGACTGGATCCCAAGGTCGTCGCCGCCTATCGAGCGACCGGCTCGGGTTGGCAGCGGCGCATTGCGGACGTCCTCGCGCTGGGAGCGCCTCGGATCGCATCCAAGCGCAGCCGTAAAGCCAAGCCGGCGGCTGAAAGGCGCTCGACAGGCTGATCCGCTGCGGACGCGATTGGGGATATCCGGGCGTTTCTGGGCGAGGCGAAGTGACCGCCTCCCCCGACACTCCTATAACGGGCCCATGAGCCAGACCGACGACACGCTGTTCGGCGATGCCAGCGACAGCGGCGAATATGGGCGCCATTCGACCGGCATCCTGCCAAGCCATGTGCTGCGGCGCCTTATCCGCGCGCGGCACGAAATCCTGGCAACCGAGGATATCGAAGACGACCAGATCCAGCCGGCGAGCATCGATCTGAGGCTGGGGCCGGTGGCGTGGCGGGTGCGCGCGAGCTTCCTGCCCGGTCCGAATGCGACCGTGCAGGACAAGCTGCCATCGGTCTTCATGCACGAGATCGACCTGAAGGGCGGCGCGGTGCTGGAGACCGGCTGCGTCTATATCGTGCCGCTGCTCGAGGTCGCCGATTTTTCCGCGCGCGTATCGGGCACCGCGAACCCCAAGAGTTCCACCGGCCGGATCGACGTTTTCACGCGGCTGATCACCGATCGGGCACAAGCGTTCGACCGCATCGAGCCGGGCTATCGCGGGCCGCTGTTCGCCGAGATCAGCCCGCGCACCTTCCCAGTCCTGGTGCGCAAGGGATCCAAGCTCAACCAGCTGCGAATCCGAAAAGGTACGCCGCAATTCACCGACACGCAGCTTCGCCGGCTGCATGCGGAAAGCCCGCTGGTGAGCGGCACTGCCGACATCGATAACGGGCTCGCGCTCAGCATCGACTTGCAAGGACCGGGCGGCGGACGCATCGGGTGGCGCGCCAAGCGGCACACCGGCGTGATCGACGTCGACAAGCGCGGCGGCCTTCACGCGCACGACTATTGGGATTCGATCGAAGCAAGTCCGGGCGCGAACCTGGTGCTCGATCCCGACGAGTTCTACATCCTGGTGAGCCGCGAAGCGGTCGCGATCCCGACCGACTACGCCGCGGAAATGGTGCCGTTCAATCCGCTCGTCGGCGAGTTCCGCGTTCATTATGCCGGCTTCTTCGACCCGGGATTTGGTTACGAGAAGGGTGCGCCGCCGAGTGCCCGCGCGGTGCTCGAGGTGCGCTCGCGGGAGGTCCCGTTCATCCTGGAACATGGACAGATCATTGGGCGGCTGGTGTTCGAGCGGTTGACCGACCCGCCGCCGGAGGTTTACGGCCAACACATTGGTTCAAATTATCAGCGACAGGGCCTCAAACTTTCCAAACATTTCCGAGCGCCCTGATGTGCGATCGACGGCATGGCGAGGCGCATTGCCGTGAAACTGTCACAAAAAATGGCAGTGTGACGGCCCCGTCACGAAGCGTGTTGCTGTAAATCAACAGGCCGGTTCAAAAGCGCAACGCAGTCATGCATGACCGTTGCGTCATGCCGAAGACCCGTCACAGTTAGCAAACTGCGGTTGCGAAACGGCTTGGGGGCTAAGCACCGCGGAGGTCCGCATTGAAGGGGGCAGCGTGAGGCGGCTACGGCGCGAGAGTGCCGGCCGCCTCATGATTTTTCAGCGCTACGCGAAATCGCCGGCGCCCGTCAGTCGCCGCTGTCGTCGCCGTTGTCGCCATTGTCGTCGTGACGGTCATAGCGGCCACGATCCTGGTCGCCACCTTCGTCACCGCCGCCATGATCGACGCGATCCTGATCGCGGCGGCCGCGTTCATAGGCGTCGCGCTCGCGATCATAGCCGTCGCCGTCGCGATAGTGATGGTCGTGACTGGCCGCGATGACACCCAGAGTGAGTAGACCGAGACCGACACCGAGGGCGACGCCGTCTCCGCCACGCCAACCGCCGTGCCAGCCGCCACCCCAGCCGCGCGCCTCGGCCGCGGTCGAGCCCAGCAATGTCAGCGCAAGGGCCACGCAAATGATCCGTTTCATGATCCCAAATTCCCTAGCCAAAGCGGAGCGATCCGCAGCGGCGCCTCATCGCGCCATTCGGGGGGATCATGGCGACCGCCATATGAACCGAACCTGAACCGTCGCCGGCACAAAAAAAGACGCGCCCCGGCCCATCAGCCGGAGCGCGTCCCTTATTTCATACCCTCAGATCAGGGATTGAGGTTCCAGACGTAGACCGGACGTCCGTCGGAGTGGAAGGTCGTGAACTCCGCGGGCTCGCCTTCGGGGCAGGTCGTATCTTCCGAGGCCGTGTAGAAATTGTACGGTCCGGGATATTCGACGCACTGCTTGATGTCGGCGCCCCAGTACTGGTCGGAGTCGCCCTTCACCTCGGCGCGCGCATAAAAGGTGCGGTTCTCGGTCTTGAAGATATCTTCGCAACGGCCGGCGGCGACGCGCGTCCAGCCCTTGTTCAGCCAATCGGAGCCGCCGATTGGGATAAAGCTCGACGCAACCAGCACCGTATCGTCGGTGTGATTGCAGGCGCGCAGCGTGACGACGTGTGCCGCCTGAGCCGGCGTCGCGGTCGCGAGCGCCGCCAAACCTGCGATGCCGAGCGCTGCAGCGAGGCCATAAATCCTGGACTTCAATAACATGGACAACCCCCTAGTTGGCACTGCAAGGGTGCCGACCCCGCAGGTAACAAAAAGTTTAGAACAACAACGGGCGTCACGCTAGGTGCGTTTTGGGGCTGCATTGGGGCGAATTGAGGGTGTCACGAGGGCGCAGACAAAAAATCTGCTCGCTCCGATTGAATTGGCAAAGTTTGAATCGAATCGGGCCCGCGCTTCGTGCGATCGGACGAGCCGGTCACAGGCGTCCGCCGTGCCCCCTGATTCGTGCCGTCGCCGTTCCGACATCTTCGCGCACGCCCTGGCGCATCTTTCCGATGCCGATGACGGTGCGCACGGTGGGCGCATATTCGCCGGGCAGCGCAGCGCGAATCGAGACGACGGCCGCGCTGTTGATCCAGACGGGCTGGCCGTCCGGACGCGTGAGACGAACGCGCAAGCCCAATCCGCTCGCCGCACCCGAGTTCAAGAAGCGATCGATGCCGGCGACATAGTTGCTGGTCTCGGCGGGCAAGGGACGCGCGCCCGTCAAATGCTTATCGAACAGCGCGGGTCCGTCATTGTAGGCGGCGAACAAGGCGGGATAGCTGTACTTGGCGCTCAAGATGTGCAGGAACGCGGCGGCGGCCATGACATTGTCATGCGGATCGTAGGGATCGGCGCCCAAGCCATAGATCGCGCGCATCGTCGCGTAAGTGTCGGGCATGAGCTGCATCAGACCCATCGCGCCGGCGCTCGAGGTGATCGGAACGCCTTCGGCGAGCGTGGTGCGGCCGCCGCTTTCCATGCGCATCACCGCCCACAGCCAGCCCTGCGATACGCCGAAGCGTCGCGACGCTTCGATGACGTACGGCTTCCAGCGATTCATGCGCTGGGTCGGCGTCATCGCCTCTTCCTGTTCGAACATCGTGGGACCCATCGCCACCGGCTTTGCGGCAGGTAACGGCACGGCGACTTCCGTCTTCCTGACATGCGGAACGGCAACGCGATGCGCGGGTGGGCGGTGATGGACGATCTGCACCGGCAATGTGTCGCCGGCGATCAGCGCGATTGCGATCAGAACGGCCGCGAGCAGGACATAGTGCAGCGCGGGCAAGGCGGACCGCAAACGGCTGATGACGAAGAGAGAAGCCATGGGTTCCAGATCGGGGCGCGGCTGGATTGGGGAATGCGCTGCAAGGGCAGCGCAGGAGGCGCCACAGCAAAGATAAGGCTGCGCCAGCCCTGCTTCAAGGCAACGGAACCCGGCAGGCGTTTGCGGCGTGCGTCAGGACGACAGCAAATCGCGGCGCAGGCGTTGCGCCTCCTGTGCCAGCATCGACTGCAGCGAACGGGCAATTTCGCCCAGATCGGCCTGCACGGCCTGCAGCGAGGGCCGGTCCTTGGCGGTGAGAACCGGTTCCAGCGCGAAGGTCGCGTCGGGGTTGTCGTTATCGGAGAAGGTAATGAACACGCGCCAGGGCGTCGACAGCCGCCCGGCGAAGTGCAGCGCCGCGAGGCCGTTCGCCAACAAGCGCAGATGCGTTTGCGAGCGGCTGTAGAACCAGAGCGACGGCGATTTCCAGATGCTGCCGTCGGGCGCCGCATGTCCCTCGCACGACCAGCAGGATTCGAAGAAGCCGAGGCGCTTCATCTCGAACACGAGCGGCACGATCGCCGGCTCGATGGGATGCAGATCCGGATCGACCGACAGGGTGCGCGCCGCATGCGGGCAGCCCGGCCAACAGGCGCATTGGCAGCCGCGCGAACCGCATTGCGGACAGACGACCATACAGGACTGGCTGCACACGCGACCTGAGACGCCGCGGCAGTCGATCACCTCGGCGATGTCGGCGTTCAGCTTCCGCAGTCGCTCTGGCGAGCTTTTCCGGCGCGCGACGTCCATCCCATTCCCCATTCGGCGCCATGCAGGATGGGCGAGCGGCGGTAAATTTCGAATTAGCAAGGCCACAGCCCAGGGCGGCATCGCGCGGCCCGCCCACAACCGGCCGCCCCAGGGTTCAGTCGGCCGCTGCGCCATGCTATTCAGGCGCCGACGCGGGCGTAGCTCAATGGTAGAGCTGTAGCTTCCCAAGCTACTGACGAGGGTTCGATTCCCTTCGCCCGCTCCAACACTTAGCTCGGCTGACGAGGACGGTTTTGCAGCAGGTTTTGCAAAATCTGTTCTCAGCTGCGTTCCGGGTTGACGGGTTCAATAAGAGAGCCCGCCGAGAGGCCGGCACGATCGATCGCACAGCCAGAACTAGGTCTGCTCATCAAAATAGATTCCGGCCCTCGACAGCGTGTCGATGACGCCATCGAGATTATCAACATAGCATGCCTCGATGCTCCACCGAACGAGGGCATCGCTCATCTCGATGGTTTCCCAAGAGATGGCGGTCTGAGGTTGCCTCGATACGTACTCTCCTCGCCGTACGCGCGTGAAACCGCAGCGGTTGAATGTGAAGACCGTCGGACGGAAGGCCTCGATCTCTTGCCTTCGCGACCGATCTGCGAAGATGCACGTCGTCATACTCCCGCCGACATTCAATCCAAGTCCATTGAGCCGCGCCCCATCCGCGTCGACGGCGCGCACTCTTACAGTTCGAACCCGCGGGAATAGATGAATGGTTATCTCATCGAAATCACCCACATAGAGGACAACGTCTTCCACGTAGCCTTCTCTCTCGCGCGAGGAACTGCTTTCCCAATCCTCCGACCGCCAAAACCGGCTGGGGAGAAAGGTCATATCAGCGCGCGGTGGAGACACCTTGTAGAGACGAAGCTGCGAATTCATGGGCGCACCGGCAGCGAAGCTGGGGGAACGTACCATAGGCGCGGCGCAGAATTTTCCGAAATTCGCCCCATAGGTATGCTTGCTTTCGTCGGTTCACGCTCTTGGCTTCGTTGCCGCTGCCCTCCGCGAAAAGGCCGAGCTTCCCGAACAACTGACGAGGGTTCGAGTACTTTCGCCCGCTCCAGTCATCGCGCGTGCCAACTCGGGTTCGTCGCTACGCTGACGCTAGCGACCCCTTCGCCCGCTCCAGTCATCGCGCGTGCCAACTCGGGTTCGTCGCTACGCTGACGCTAGCGACCCCTTCGCCCGCTCCAGTCATCGCGCGTGCCAACTCGGTTTCGCCGCTACGCTGTCGCTAGCGACCCCTTCGCCCGCTCCATTTTCCTTGTACCTACCGTTCGCCGATATGCGGTTCGAGAATCGCGGCGGCGCTCAAATGAGCTGGAGTGCTCGCGCCACCGCGCCCTGATCGAAATAAGGGCGCTCGCAAACGATCTTGTCGGAGCCCGGTGCAAACTCGAACGACGCCATCAGGCGGACACGAAACGTCCGGCCCGTGGGCTCGATCACCTTGTCGCCCAGGCGTAGCGGACCAAGATGCGTTCCCGTCAACCAGAATTCGACCAGCACGGTATCGCCGCCGGCGCCGATCGCGATGATCTCATTGCCCTGGTCCGGGAACGGCGTGCGCGATGCCGCGAAGTATCTCCGCACGGCCGCTTCGCCGTCGAACACGGTTCCGGCGCCGTACATTTCATAGCGGGGATGCTGGAACGTCGCGATCACACCGTCCCAGTCGTGGACCGTTTCGAGATACATGTGATCGCGCACGGTCTTCATGCGCCGCGCCTGCAGGTCATCCATCGCCTTCTCCCTTGGGCAGCCGGCGCCGAATACGCGCCTGCTGCCCAATTGCGATACGCAATGCCCTCGTCCGGCGTGGGCCGGCGCGCCCCGGTTGCTAGTTCATCCGCTCGATGATGATCGCCGGTGCCATGCCGCCGCCGGCGCACATGGTGATGAGACCGCGCTTGAGGCCGCGGCGTTCCAGCTCGTCGAGCATCGTGCCGATCAGCATGGAGCCGGTCGCGCCGATCGGATGGCCGAGCGCCATCGCGCCGCCGTTCACGTTCACCTTGGCGCGGTCGAGCTTGAGATCGCGGATGAACTTCTCGGCCACCACCGCGAACGCCTCGTTGATCTCGAACAGATCGATGTCCTCGAGCTTGAGGCCGGCCCGCGCGAGGACGCGCTTGGCCGCCGGCACCGGCGCATTCAGCATGAGCGTCGGGCAATCGCCCTGGTTGGCGGTCGCCACCACGCGCGCCCGGGGCTTCATGCCGTGCGACTTGGCATAGTCGGGCGAAGCGAGCAGCAGCGCCGCCGAACCGTCGACCACGCCGGAAGAATTTCCGGCGTGATGGATGTGCTTGATCTCCACGTCCGGATATTTTTGCAGGATCAGCTTGCGGAAAGTGAGACCGTTGGCGTCGAGCGGCACGTCGGCGAGCTGCTCGAAGGACGGCTTGAGCGCGGCGAGACCTTCTGCGGTCGTCTGCGGCCGCGGGAATTCCTCATGGTCGAGCGCGACCGTGCCATCCTCGGCATGCACGGGCACCAGGCTTTTCTTGAAGTGACCGTTCTTGATCGCGTGGTCGGCGCGCTTCTGGCTTTCGAGCGCCAGTGCATCGACGTCGGCGCGCGTGATGCCTTCCATCGTGGCGATGGCGTCGGCGCACACACCCTGATTGGTCTGCGGATGGGTGGCGCGCAGATGCAGATTGCCGGTGTCGAACAGGGGCGGGCCGTCCTCGGCGCTGCGGCGGTTGGGCATCGACATCATCTCGGTGCCGCCGGCGACGACGAGGTCGGCCATGCCCGACATGATGGTCGAGGCTGCAAGGCTCACAGAGGTGATGCCCGAGCCGCAGAAGCGGTCGAGCGTCACGCCGCTCGAGCGGACGTCATAGCCGGCGTCGAGCGCCGACATCCGGCCGAGGTCGCAGCTTTGCGGACCGCGCTGGGAACTCGTGCCCCAAATCACATCGTCGACTTCGTTGGTCTTGATGTTGTTGCGCTCGGCCAGCGCCTTCAGCACGGCCGAACCCAGGCGCTGCGGATGGATCTGGGACAGCGCGCCCTTGGGGTATTTGCCGATGCCGCGGGGCGTGCGGCAGGCGTCGATGATCCAGGCGTCGGTCATGGCGTTTTCCCTTTCGTAAACTTGTCGCGTGTTTTCGAGAGACTCTACCGCTATCGGGCCGCCATCCGCATCGCGCCGTCAAGTCCGGCGTGCCGTTCCATCTCACGCCGAAGTCGAATTGACGCAACGGCATGGCGATGGTTTCTGCCGCGTTGAGACATTTTTGGGGACCGCATCATCATGGAAAAGCGCCGCATCGGGGAATTCGAGGTTTCCGAGATCGGATTGGGTTGCATGAGCCTGTCCCACGCCTATGGCCCGCCGCCGCCGCGCGAGCAGGCCGAACGCGTGCTGAAAGGCGCGCTGGACGCGGGCTACACCTTTTTCGACACGGCCGCCGTCTATGGCCTCGGCCACAATGAGCGGCTGGTCGGCGAGGTGCTGAAGGATCGCCGCGACGACATCGTGCTCGCCTCGAAATGCGGCATGACGGACGGGGAGAAGCGCGACCTCAATGGCAATCCCGACCGGCTGAAGCGTACCTGCGACGAGAGCCTGCAGCGGTTGGGAGTCGATGTGATCGATCTGTATTATCTGCATCGCTGGGACAAGCGCGTGCCGATCGAGGACAGCGTCGGCGCGCTGGCCGATCTGGTGAAGGCCGGCAAGATCAAGAGCATCGGCCTGTCGGAAGTGTCCGCGCCGACCTTGCGCAAGGCGCATGCGGTGCATCCGATCGCGGCGTTGCAGACCGAATATTCGCCGTGGACACGCAATCCGGAGATCGCCGTGCTCGATGCCTGCCGCGATCTCGGCGTCGCGTTCGTGGCGTTCAGCCCGGTCGGGCGCGGATTTCTTGCGGGCGGCGTGCGCGACGTGTCGGCGCTGCAGCCCGGCGATTTTCGCAGCGGCATGCCGCGCTTCCAGGGCGAGGCGTTCGCCGCCAATCTCGCGCTGCTCGACAAGTTCACCGCGCTTGCCGAGTCGGTGGGCTGCACGCCGGCGCAGCTCTGTCTCGCCTGGCTGTTGCAGAAGGACGAGATCATCGTACCGATTCCAGGCACGACGAGTCCCGAGCACATGGCGGAGGACGCGCTCGCCGCCGAGATCGAACTGGAAGACGACGTGGTCGAGGAGCTTGAGGCGCTGGTGAACGCCAAGACGGTCACCGGCCCGCGTTACGCGCCACAGATGCAGGCGACGGTGGATACGGAGGGGTGAACAGAAAACTCGCGTTTCGTTCTAAACGTCATCGCCGGGCCGCACGCAGCGAGGTTCCCGGCGACCTATGAACGCCTATGATGGTTCAGTGTTCATGGGTGCCCGGCACAAGGCCGGGCATGACGGGTAATGATTTCTCGGATTTGGCGTCCAATAACGCCTCAGTTCGTCTTGCGCCCGAAATAGTCGCGCGCCCAGAGGAACAGCGCGAGGCCGGTGTCCTCGGCGGCACGCAGATGCGCCGACGAGGTGCCGACCAGGAACGTACTGCCCGGCGTCAGTTGGTGGTCGAGCAGAAAGCGATCAATAGCGCGCAGCAGCGCCCGCGGATCGGCGGTCGAGACGACCGCGTCGGCACGCTTGGCAAGCACTGTATCGATGTCGTCGGGATCGGCCGCGCCAAGCAGCACATGACAATCGCTGATCGCCGCGATGCGCTCCGCGGCGGCGCGCAAATCATCGGCGCCAAGACCGTCGAGCAGGAATATGGCGGCGCCCAGATGGGTGCCGCGGTTCATCAACACGCCGGCATAGGAGCGATAGTCGAGACCGAGGCGCTCGGCGCGTTTCAGGCGATGCAGGGCGATATCGCGACGCGGCGGCTTCCAGGCTTGCGCATGCGCCTTGCGCCATAGCCAGGCTTCCCAGGAGACGTCGAGCGCCGGGCCGCCATTGTGGCCAAGGCGCGGCACGAAGGCCTCGTAGGGCGTGAGCTGGACCGGAAGGCGATACCTCGGCGGCATGCGAAAGTCGCTCGGACTCAAATCATTTGAAGGTTAGCAAGGCCCCTCGGCCGCGGGGAAGGCCGGATCGTCGCAGCGCAGCATTTCCGTTCACGCAATGGCGGGCCGGCACGCTATAAGTGGTCACCGTGCCTGGTGAATCCCTCACCGGGAGACTCGTTAATTCCGGGTACGGATTATGTCCAACGTCGCAGTGATCGGCGCCCAGTGGGGCGACGAAGGAAAAGGCAAGATCATCGACTGGCTCGCCAACCGGGCCGAGATGGTGGTGCGCTTCCAGGGCGGCAACAATGCCGGCCACACCATCGTGGTGGGCGAAAAAACCTACAAGCTGTCGCTGCTGCCGTCCGGCGTGATCCAGGGCAAGCGCTCGATCATCGGCAACGGCGTGGTGGTCGATCCCTGGGCGCTGCTGGACGAGATCGACCGGGTCAACGCGGCGGGCCTCTCTGTCACGCCCGACGTGCTGGTGCTCGCCGAGAACGCGGTGCTGGTGCTGCCGATCCATCGCGAGCTGGACGCGGTGCGGGAGTCCTCCAATTCCGTGCAGCGGCTCGGCACCACCAAGCGCGGCATCGGTCCCGCCTATGAGGACAAGGTCGGCCGCCGCGCCATTCGCGTCGTGGACTTCAAGGACCTGGCGAGCCTGCCGATGAAAATCGAGCGGCTGCTGGCCCATCACAATGCGCTGCGCCGCGGCGCCGGCGCCGAGGAGATCGACGGCGGCGACCTTCTCGCACTGCTGTCTGCAGTCGCGCCCCGCATTCTGCCCTATGTCGGATCGAGCTGGCGCGAATTGGACAAGGCGCATCGCGACGGCAAGCGCGTGCTGTTCGAGGGCGCGCAGGCGGTGCTGCTCGACATCGATCACGGCACCTATCCCTATGTGACCTCGTCGAACACGGTGGCGGGTCAGGCAGCGGCCGGCTCGGGCATCGGACCCCGGCAGATCGGCTATGTGCTCGGCATCACCAAGAGTTACACCACGCGGGTCGGCGAGGGCCCCTTCCCCACCGAGCAGATCAACGCGGTCGGCGAGCTGCTGGGCACGCGCGGCGCCGAGTTCGGCACGGTCACCGGCCGCAAGCGCCGCTGCGGCTGGTTCGATGCCGTGCTGGTGCGCCAGACCGCGATCACCGGCGGGATC
The DNA here is from genome assembly GCA_963741735.1 of uncultured Alphaproteobacteria bacterium. Lineage (GTDB taxonomy): Bacteria > Pseudomonadota > Alphaproteobacteria > Micropepsales > Micropepsaceae > Rhizomicrobium. Next base: position 263,099 of record CAVUJB010000003.1, on the reverse strand, counting down.
GATGGGATCGCGCTCACCAAGCTCGACATCCTGGACGCGTTCGAGACGATCGAAGTGTGCGTCGGCTACCAGCTTGGTGACGCAACGCTCGACTATCTGCCGGCCGACGCCAACGAGCAGGCCCGCCTGGTGCCGATCTACGAGACGATGCAGGGTTGGAACTGTTCGACGCGCGGGGCCCGTAGCTGGGCCGACCTGCCCGCCAACGCGATCAAATATGTCCGCCGCATCGAGGAGCTTATCGGCGCGCCGGTGGCGCTGCTCTCCACCAGCCCCGACCGCGACGACACGATCATGGTGCGCGATCCCTTCGTCGGTTGAATCCCCGGACGACCTCGCAGCATGCGGGCTGGCGCGGTGGCGGGGCTTACGGCTAGCGTCGGCACATCGAGTTGAGTCTTGGGGGGAACGATGAAGGGGAAATTGACGGCATTCGCCGTCTTGAGCGTAACGCTCGCCGCCTGCGGAAGCGGCGTCTCAACGCCGGACGAATTGCAAGGCAGCTGGGGCACCGATTGCAGCACGCCCTCATTACGGATCGAAGAGACGTCGATCCACATCCTCTATCCCAACAAGGAGGATTTCGATCTGACCGAGGCGAGCTTCGACGGCCACACGTTCAAGGCGACCTTCGACTCGGGCGGCAAGACCATCACCGACGTCTTCGTCTATGAGGCCAATACGCTTCGGACCGACCAGGTGATCGTCGACGGCAAGACCTTCAACTCCGACAAGCAGCGCATGACGAAGTGCGGGGACTGAGCGGCCGCCCGCGCCCATCCGGCGCCGGATTTCCGTAGCGGCACGCCACCCCGGCGCCTTGGCCCTTCCGCTCGCGCAAAAAACGCGGCAGGCTTGGCCCCAGAGATAACAACCAGGGGCTGACGCCTATGATCAAGACCAGATTCACCGAAATGTTCGGCGTCGAAGTGCCGATCACCTGCGGCGGCATGACCCGCGTCGGCAAGGCCGAGCTGATTTCCGCCGTGGCCAATGCCGGCGCGCTCGGCTTTCTCACGGCGCTGACGCCGGGCTCGCCCGAGGCGCTGGTCAAGGAGATCAAGAAGACGCGGGAGATGACCAACAAGCCGTTCGGCATCAACCTGACGATCCTGCCGACCATCAATCCGGTGCCTTACGACGAGTACCGCCAGGTGATCGTCGAGAGCGGCTGTAAGGTGGTCGAGACGGCCGGCAACAATCCCGCGCCGCACCTGCCGGCCTTCAAGGCCGCCGGCATCAAGGTGATCCACAAATGCGTCACCGCGCGCCACGCGGTGAAGGCGGAATCGATCGGCGTGGACTGCGTCTCGATCGACGGCTTCGAATGCGCCGGCCATCCGGGCGAGGAAGACATCGGCGGACTGATCCTGTTCCCGGTGACGACCGAGAAGCTGAAGATCCCGGTGATCGCGTCGGGCGGCATGGCGGATGCGCGCGGCCTGGTCGCGGCACTGGCGCTCGGCTGCGAAGGCGCCAATATGGGCACGCGCTTCATGGCGACCAAGGAAGCGCCGATCCACGAAAAGGTGAAGCAGGCCCTCGTCGCCAACGACGAGCGGGCGACCGACATGATCTTCCGCACCATGCACAATTCCTCGCGCGTGGCGCGCAATGCGATCAGCCAGCAGGTGGTCGAGATCGAGCGCAAGGGCGGCGCGAAGTTCGAGGATGTGCGCGATCTGGTCGCCGGCGTGCGCGGCGGCAAGGTCTACGACACGGGCGATACCGACTACGGCATCTGGTCGGCCGGCCAGACGCAGGGCCTGATCCACGACATTCCGACCTGCAAGGAGCTGATGGATCGAATCATGAGCGAGGCGCAGGCGATCATCCGCAACCGCCTCGACCGGATGGTGGCCTAACGCAGCAGATTGATCGGCCCGTTCCCCGCGCCGAAGCCCGGCGCGGTGCGGATGGCCGCTTGCACGAAATCATGAGCGCGCTGGATTGCATCGCCGAGCGGCATGTCCTGCCCTAGCCCGCAGGCGATCGCGGTCGCCAGCGTGCAGCCGGTGCCGTGGGTGTGGCGCGTGGCGACGCGCTTGGCGATGTAAACGCGCGGAGATTCGCCGGGCGTGAAGAGAAAGTCGCTCACCGTGTCGGCGCCGCCATGGCCGCCCTTGAGCAGCACCGCGCGCGCGCCGAGGGACAATAGCCTCTCGCCGGCGCGCATCAGATCGTCGGGTGCGCTCAATGGGAAACCGCACAGCGCCTCGGCTTCGGGAATGTTGGGCGTGACGAGCGTGGCCAGCGGAATGAGCGCGGACTTCAGAATTTCGATCGCGCCGTCATCGGCGAGCGCGGCGCCGCTGGTCGACACCATCACCGGATCGACGACGAGCGGAATACCCGCCGCGCGCGCCGCCAGCGTCTCGGCGACCACGCGGGCGATTTCGGCGGAGCCCAGCATGCCGTCTTGATCGCATCGGCGCCGATGTCGGACAGACAGCGCTCGATCTGCTCGCGCACGATCTGGGGCGGAACAAGATGGATCGCGCCGACGCCGGTCGTGTCCTGCGCGGTGACCGCGGTGATGGCCGTCATGGCGTAGGCGCCGAGCGCGCTCGCCGTCTTGATGTCTGCCTGGATTCCGGCGCCGCCGCCGAGTCCGACCCGGCGATGGCGAGGATGCGCGAAATGTGTCTCATCTGCGTCAATACATCCAACTCGTCATGGGCGGCCTCGAGCCGCCCATCCATCTTAAGCGCAAGCGCGCAGATGCGCTTTATAAGCGCCCGCAGACGCGGGCGCGATGGGTGGCCGGGTCAAGCCCGGCCATGACGGTTACGCCGCGAACTCCTGGATCGCGCTGACGATGTCGTTCACCACCGAGCGGACGAGCGTCTCGTCGTCGCCTTCCGCCATGACGCGGATGACGGGTTCGGTGCCCGACTTGCGCACCAACAGGCGCCCCGAGCCGTTGAGGCGGGCCTCGCCCTCCTTGATGCACTCGGAGACGCGGGCATTGGTGAGCGGCGAGCCCTTCTGGAAGCGTACGCTTTCGAGCACCTGCGGCATCGGCTCGAACAGATGGGCCGCCTGGCTCGCCGGCATGCCGTCGGCGGCGAGCACGGCGAGCACCTGCAGCGCCGCGATCATGCCGTCGCCGGTCGGCGACAGATCGCTCAGGATGATGTGGCCGGACTGCTCGCCGCCGACATTGAAGCCGCCCTTGCCCATCGTCTCGATCACATAGCGGTCGCCGACCTGGGCGCGTGCGAGATTGAGATCGAGGGACTTGAGATAGCGCTCCAGTCCCGCGTTCGACATCACGGTGCCGACGACACCGTTGCCCTTGAGGCGGCCCTTCGCGGACCAGGACTTGGCGAGCAGGGCCAGCACCTGATCGCCGTCGATGACCCGGCCCTTCTCATCGCACATCACGACGCGGTCGGCATCGCCGTCGAGCGCGATGCCGAAATTGGCGCGCATCTCGCGCACCTTGGCCGACATGGTTTCGGTGGACGTCGAGCCGCATTCCGAATTGATGTTGAAGCCGTCGGGCGTCACGCCGATCGGGATGATTTCCGCGCCAAGTTCCCACAGGACTTCCGGCGCCACCTTGTAAGCCGCGCCGTTGGCGCAATCGATGACGATGCGAAGGCCCTCGAGCGTCAGGTCCGCGGGGAAGGTGCGCTTGGCGAATTCGATGTAGCGCGCCTGGGAATCGTCGATGCGCTTGGCGCGGCCGAGCTTGGGCGAGGTGGCAAGACCGGACTCCAGGCTCGATGTCCATCAATGCCTCGATCGCCGCTTCATGCTCGTCGGAGAGCTTGCGGCCGTCGGGGCCGAAGAACTTGATGCCGTTGTCCTGGTACTGGTTGTGCGAAGCGGTGATCATCACGCCCATATCGGCGCGCAGGCTTCGCGTCAGCATGGCGACGGCCGGCGTCGGCAGCGGGCCGAACAGAAAGACATCCATGCCGACGGCGGTGAAGCCGGCGGTCAGTGCGTTCTCGATCATGTAGCCCGAAAGCCGCGTGTCCTTGCCGATCACCACGCGATGGCGATGTTCGCCGCGCGTGAAGATACGGCCGGCCGCCATGCCGGCGCGCATGGCGGCAGCCGGCGTCATGGTGCCTGAGTTGGCGCGGCCGCGGATGCCATCGGTGCCGAAGTACTTCCGGCTCATGCGAGGAACTCCCTAGGTCGCAAGACCTTACCAGCATTCTGGCAGGGAACTTCGCAACAATTGTTAATGGATGCGACGGTGCACCGGGCCGGGCTTAGCCTTCGCCCAGTGTTTTGGCCAGCAAAAGCGCGTCACGGAGCGGGCCCGGCGCATGGGTGCGGATATAGTCCGCGCCCTGACGAACGGCATAGAGTTCCGCCGCCAGGCTGACGGGGCCCGAAGCCTCGGCGCTGCGCCCCGTGAGGCGGCGCAGGAACGATTTGCGCGAGACCGAGACCAGCAGCGGCAGGGCGAAGCGACGCCTCAGTTCGTGCAGGCGGCGCAGCACGGTGAACGAGGCTTCCGGCTCGCTGCCGAGGAAGAAGCCCATGCCGGGATCGAGAATGAGCCGGCTGCGCGAGACGCCGGCCGCCTCCAGCGCGGCGAGCCGCGAATCGAAGAAGCGCGTGATGCGGTCCATGATTTCGTTCGCCGGAACATGGACGCGTGTGGCGGCGCCGCGCTCTTGGACCGAGTGCATGATGATGAGCTTCGCAGGCGAGGCTGCGAGCGCGGGGTAGAGCGCGGGATCGGGAAAGCCCTGGATGTCGTTCAGATAGGCGACATTGCGGTCGAGCGCCCAGCGCTGCACGGCCGGCGAGAACGTGTCGATCGAGAGCGGCATGCCGCCAAGCGCGGGCAGAACGGATTCGAGCCGCGAGATTTCCAGGTCCGGCGCCACGCCTTCGGAGTCCGGATTGGAGGACGCCGCGCCGATGTCGAGCACGTCGGCGCCGTCGGCCATCAGCGCTTTTGCCTGCGCGATCGCGGCCTCGGGCTCGAGATATTTTCCGCCGTCGAAGAATGAGTCGTCGGTGATGTTCAGAATGCCGAGGATAGTGGTCATGGGCGGAAACCTACCCTCCCCTTGAGGGAGGGTCGAAATCTTTGAGCGGAGCGAGAAGATTTCGGGAAGGGGCGCGATTGCGCCCGGCCCCTCCCCGAAAAATGCTTCGCATTTTTCGACCCTCCCTCAAGGGGAGGGTCGAAACTAGACGCTACCGTCCCGGCGATGGTTCCGGGGCGATCGGGCCGATGCCGCGCGGGCGGCCGGCGGCGGGTACCGACGGTCCAGGGCCGCGATCCGGCGCCGGCTCTTCGTACGGCGTGCGGATCGGCTTGATGCCCTTCATCAGGCCGACGATCTCGTCGCCCGTGAGCGTCTCATATTCGAGAAGGCCCTTGGCGACGGTCTTGAGATCTTCTGCCTGCAGCGTGAGGATCTTGTAGCAGCGCTGATAGCACTCATCGATGATGCGATGGATTTCGGCATCGATCTTCTGCGCAGTGGATTCCGAGATGTTTTGCGTGCGCGACACCGAATGACCGAGGAAGACTTCCTCCTGGTTCTCGGCATAGGCGAGCGGGCCAAGCGAATCGGACATGCCGTAGCGCGTGACCATGGCGCGCGCCATGCGGGTTGCGACCTCGATATCGTTTGAGGCACCAGTCGTCACCATGTCGTGGCCGAAGGTGATTTCCTCAGCGATGCGACCGCCGAAGAAGATGGTGATGTCGGCGAGCATCTTCTGGCGCGTCAGCGACAGGCGGTCGCGCTCAGGCAATTGCATCACCATGCCCAGCGCGCGGCCGCGCGGGATAATGGTCGCCTTGTGGATCGGATCCGAGCCTTCGACAGCGATGGCGACGATGGCGTGGCCGGCTTCGTGGTAGGCGGTAAGCTTTTTCTCGTCCTCGCTCATCACCATCGAGCGCCGCTCGGCGCCCATCATGACCTTGTCCTTGGCGTCTTCGAGCTCGGCCATGGTCACGACGCGCTTGCCGCGGCGGGCGGCCAGCAGCGCGGCCTCATTGACGAGGTTGGCGAGATCGGCGCCGGAGAAGCCGGGCGTGCCGCGCGCGATGGTGCGCGGCTCGACATCGGGTGCCAGCGGAACCTTGCGCAGATGAACGCGCAGGATTTTTTCGCGGCCGCCCAGATCGGGATTGGCGACGACGACATGGCGGTCGAAGCGGCCCGGGCGCAGCAATGCGGGATCGAGCACGTCGGGACGGTTGGTGGCGGCGATCAGGATGACGCCTTCGGTGGATTCGAAGCCGTCCATCTCGACCAGCAACTGGTTGAGGGTCTGCTCGCGCTCGTCATTGCCGCCGCCGAGGCCGGCGCCGCGATGGCGGCCGACCGCGTCGATTTCATCGATGAACACGATGCAGGGCGCGTTCTTCTTGGCCTGCTCGAACATGTCGCGCACGCGCGATGCGCCGACGCCAACGAACATTTCGACGAAGTCGGAGCCCGAGATCGTGAAGAAGGGAACGTTCGCCTCGCCGGCGATGGCGCGGGCGAGCAAGGTCTTGCCGGTTCCCGGCGGTCCGACCAAGAGCACGCCCTTGGGGATGCGGCCGCCAAGGCGCTGGAATTTCTGCGGGTCCTTGAGGAAGTCGACGATCTCCTTGAGGTCGTCCTTGGCCTCGTCGACGCCGGCCACGTCCTCGAAGGTCACGCGTCCGGTGCGCTCGGTCAGCATCTTGGCGCGCGACTTGCCGAAGCCCATCGCCTTGCCGCCGCCGGCCTGAAGCTGGCGCATGAAGAATATCCACACCGCGATCAGCAGCAGCATGGGCAGCGCGTTGAGCAGCACCGCCATCAGGTTGAAGCCGTCATCCGGCGGCGCCACCGTGATGTTCACATTGTGCTGGTTCATCAGCGGAATGATGCTGCCGTCGCCCGAAGGAATGACGGTGGTGAAGGGCTGGCCGTTGCCGAGTTCGCCCTTGATGGCGTCGCCCTGCATGGTGACCGACTTCACGTCGCCCGAAAGAACCTCCTGGCGGAATTTCGAGTAGATGATGTTGGAGGCGCTGGCGTGCTGGGCCGTTCCCTGGAACAGATTGAACAGGAACACCAGAAGCAGCGCGACGACGATCCAGAGCGCGAGATTGCGAAGATTGTTCAAGGGGCCGTCCTTTCAGCGGGGGCCGGGGGCCGGGCGATCAAACCGCCTGTCTTAATAGATAGGGCAGTTCTAGCGCATTGCCAGCCCGAGAAACGTTAAGAAATTTGCGATTGTCCTGCAATCGCAATGCCGAAAGCCGATTAACGCAGTGTGATTGTGGCGCATCTACGCCGCAGGGGCGCGCTTGGACTTTTTTGCGCCCGAGCGGCCCGATTCCCGCGCAATAACAACGGTTCCCGCGCCAAAGGCCCCACCCTTGCCGGGGACTAAGTAGATTCGGCAGCCATGCAGGGTTGCGCCGCCACCGATGCGATTGTCGCACAAAAGGTCGAAAAGCCGCTCCAGCCGCTCGAATCGCGGGCGATAGGTATTTTCCGACACAACCATCAAAAGCCGCGCCAGAGCGCGGAGCCCGATCTCGCGCGGCGCAGCAGCCAGCGCCTTTGAATCGATATGGAACGAACCGCCGGCGGGCCGCACGGCGCGTTCGAGCACCGCGGCGGTGACGGTGTCCAAGGCGTCGCGCGCGCGCGCGATGTGGCCGGCCGCTGCGGCGATCCGCGCACGGCTCAACCCTGCCGCTTCGAGCGCCGGCACGAGCTTGCGCAGGCGCACGCGCGCGAAGCGGTCCTCCTGGTTCATCGGATCGTCCAGCCAGGCGAGCTTGTTTGCGGCAAGATGGGCACGCACTGCATCGCGCTCGAGCGCGAGCAACGGCCGAACGACCGCGAGATCGCGAAACTCGGGCAGCGGAAACGATGCAATCGGGCGCATGGCGGACAGACCGTCCAGACCGCTGCCGCGCATCAGGCGTAGCAGAAAGGTCTCGGCCTGGTCGTCGCGGGTATGGGCGACATAGAGGGCGGCAAGTTTCTCGGCCCTAACCCATTCACCCATCAGCCGATAGCGCGCCTCGCGTGCCGCAGCCTCGATGTCCGACACCGGAGGCGGACCTTGCCAGCGCAAAGTGCGCGACTTGAGTTTTGCGGCGCGGGCCCAGCGCGCCACCTGGCGGGCTTCCTTCGCCGAACTCGTCGCGCAGGCCATGATCGACCGTGACGACGACCGGCGCGGGACGGCCGGACTTCTTCGCCCAGCCGGCCAGAAGATGCATCAGCGCAATCGAATCGCCGCCGCCGGAGACCGCGACGGCAGCGGGCCACGGCGCGCCTTGCGCCAGGAGTTCATCCATCGCGCGCGCGAAGCGCGTCTCAAGAGATGCCGCGGCAGACGGCTTTGCGCGCGTCGGCGCCCTGGCCGAGGACCGCTTTGCTGGCCTTGGGATATTTCGCCGGGAGCGCGGCAAGAGCAGTGCATCCTTCCTTCTTCTGGCCGGCGGCGATCAGCGCCTGGCCAAGCTTGAGCATGCTATCGGGGGCGCGCACCGAGGTGGGATATTTCTTGATGACCTCGGCGAAGGCGCGCGCCGCGCCGCCATAATCCTTCTGCACATAGGCGATGTCGCCGACCCAATAGACCGCCTGCGAGGCGAGATCGTCCTTGGGGTAGGTGTCGGCAAAACTGCGGAACGCGGCACTGGCTTCGTCGTAGCGCGCCTTGGCGAGCAGATTCATCGCGGCGGAGAATTGCACGTGGGTGTCGTCGGGCGCCGGCGCCGAGGGCGGCGCAGCACGGCTGTCCGTGCCGGCAGGCAAGGTTCCCAGAACGCCCGGGCCGGGCGCCAGATGCTGTGCGCCGTCGCCGGCCGGTGCGTTCGATCCCTGCTCGCCGGATGTGTTTCCCGACGGCGGCGCGTAGGTGCCCGATGCTGGCGGCGTGGTGGAGCCGGCGCACGGCACCGCGTTGGGATCGTTCTGGCCGGTGGACGAGCCGAGCTGCTGCGCGGCCAGCATGCACAGGCGATATTCGAAGTCCTTGCGCTGCCGATCGATCTTGTCGTTCAGCTCGCCGATGCGATGCTGCAGCTCCTCGTTCTGGCCCGTCAGGTTGCGCACGGAATCTTCGAGATCGTGCGCTCTGTCGTTCAGGCGTTTGATCTGACCGTCCTGGTCGGCCTCGTGCTGAAGCCGGGCGGCCTTTTCCTCGTCGCTCTCGCCGAACAGATCGGCGACGCGGACATAGCTCGCACGCGGTGGTTCGGCGGCGCGCGGCGCTTGCAGTGTAACCGTTGCAGCGCCGGCCCCAGTAGCGAAGCTGCAAAGCGCGACGACGCCCAACAGTCCAGCCTTGGTCATGCACGCCTCCAAATGGAAAATGCCTTCCTGCACGAACACTTAGCCGAAAATGAGGCCCGGAGGAATCGTGCCCCCGCCCGAAAGATCGCTGGCGCTACGCGCCGCTTCGCGATCTTTCAACCTCCCCGCAAGGGAGTAAAAAGAGAAAAGGCGCCCGATCGCTCGAGCGCCCTTTCCAATTTGTAAAACGACAGGCGTTACGAAGACGCGCCGCCGCTGCTGATCGAGGTCACGCCGCGGCGATTCTGCGCCCAGCAATCCTCGGTCGATTCCGAGCAGACGGGATGCTCCTTGCCGTAGGAGATCGTGTCGATGCGCCCGGCGGAGACGCCGAGGCTGACGAGATACTCCTTGACCGCATTGGCGCGGCGCGCGCCGAGCGCGAGATTGTATTCGCGCGTGCCGCGCTCGTCGCAATCGCCCTCGACCGTTACGCGGATCGACGGATATTTCTGCAGCCATGTCGCCTGGCGCTGCAGCGTCTCGCGGTCGTTATCCTCGATGTTGTACTCGTTGTAGGCGAAGTGGACGGTATCGCCGACATTGACGCGAAGGTCTTCGGCGCTGCCCGGCACGATGCTCGACGTCTGTGCCGGCGGCGCCGAATAGCTTGGCGGCGGCGTCGGCTCGGCAGGCTTGGGAGTGGTGCAGCCGGCCAGCAACAAAGCCGCGGACAGTGCGGCGAGACTCATCACGGTGGAAAATTTCGTCATGGAATTCAAACTCCTCCATCAAAATCGGCCGGCAATGCACGCGACAACCGCAGGTGCATTGCCCTGGAACTCACGATCTAACGCCTTCATGGCCAAAAAGAGCCAAGGCAATTCCCTTAAGGTCAGTTTAGGTACAATCGCTACTGGATCAAGGGCGACCAGGCCGGATCGGACGCGTCGCCGGGCGTCGGCACCCGCCGCTCGTTTCGGCCCGTGATGTCGATCGACCAGATCTGCGAGCCGCGTCCGCCCTGCAACGAACGGCCGAACATGATGACGCGTCCGTTCGGCGCCCAGGTTGGGCCCTCATCCTCCCAACCATTTGTAATGATGCGTGCGCCGGAGCCGTCCGTATGCATGACTCCGACATGGAAACCGCCGCTTTGATTGGTAAATGCGATGAGGTCGCCGCGCGGGCTCCAGACGGGCGTGCCGTTGCGTCCCGGATTGAAGCTGATGCGATGCTGGTTGGAGCCGTCGGCGTTCATGACATAAATCTGCTGGCTGCCGCCGCGGTCGGATTCGAACGCGATCTGCGTTCCGTCCGGCGAATAGGACGGCGATGTGTCGATTCCGGGGTCGCTTGTTAACCTCGTCATAGCCCTGGTTCGCAAATCCATCACGTAAATGTCGGAGTTGCCGCCGGACTCGAGCGACATGGCCACCTTGTTACCGTCCGGCGAGAAGCGTGGCGAAAACGTCATGTTCGGGAAATTGCCGAGCACTTCCTGGCGGCCGCTTTCCAGATCGAACAGATAGACGCGCGGCTTGGCGCCGATATACGACATGTAGGCGATCATCTGCGCCGTCGGATTGAAGCGCGGCGTCAAGACGAGATAGTCGCCGCGCGTCAGGAAGATCGGGTTGGCGCCGTCTTCATCCATTACGGCGAGGCGCTTCTTGCGCGCCAGCGGCGGACCGGATTCCGAAATGAACACGATGCGCGTGTCGAAATAGCCCTTCTCGCCGGTGATGCGTTCGTAGATCGCGTCCGAGATGATGTGCGCGATGCGGCGCCAATTGTCGGGCGTGGTGAAATATTGCTGGCCGATCATCTGGCTCTCGCCGAACACGTCCCACAGACGGAAATCGACGCGCAGCCGTCCGTCGGGCTGCGATTGCACCTGGCCGGCGACGAGCGCCTGGGCCTGGATCGTGCGCCAGTTCGCGAATTGCGGCGGCACATTGATGTTCGCGATCTTCTCGAGGAAGGATTTGGGATCGAGGGTGCGGAACAGGCCAGAACGATCGAGATCGGCGCGCACGACCTTGGCGATGTTCTGCCCGACCGCGGTGTCGGCGGGATTGGGCGCCGCGAAATCCGGTATCGCGATCGGCAGAGGCTGGACATTGCCCTGGTTGACGTCGACACGCAGCGCCGCCGATGCGGGCGAGAGGAACGCCAGCGTCGCCGCGAGCACGATCAGGTATTTCTTCATTCCGCTCTCCGCGCCTACTGCCCCATCATCTGACGGGGATCAAAGTGAAATGGCTTTATCTCGCGCCACTGGCTGTACCGGTCGGCCGGCAGCTTATACGGCGCGCAGGTATAGATCGCGCGACGCGCCGCTTCGACGGCGGCGCGCGTATAGGGATCGCTCGCCGCCATCGCCTGCGACTGTGCAGTCAATTGTGGCGGCTGTGCGACACTGCCGTCGGGATTGAGGAACAGGTCGAAGTCGACCACGAGTTCCTCGGGGCGCGGCGCGCCGACCGGCGGACTCCAGCAGGGCGCGATCTGACTGCGCAGCGCATCGGAGAGATCGGCGGTCATCGCGTTCATCGCGCCGACGCCCTTGATGGTGCGGTCTGCCGTGCGCGCGTTGCGCGGGGTCGCCGCCGGCGATGTGAGCTTGTTGAGCAGGGCGCTGAAATCGTCTGTCGCCGGTTTGGCGGGCTTGCGCGGCGCCGTTTCGGTCACCGGCTTCTGTGCCGGGGCCGGCGCGGGCTTGGGCGTAACCATCGGCGCCACGGGTGCGGCCTCAGCTGCTTGCGGTTGCGGCGGCGGTGGCGGCGTCGGAACCGGCTGCGCGACCGGCGGCGGCTTGATATCGTCCTTGGGGACGGGCTTCACCGCGCGCTCGATGGTCGGCGTGATGTTCGTCTTGGCGCCGATCGTCACCAGATCGACGGGCACGACCGGCGGCGTCTCGTCGGCGATCTCGAGCCGGTGCTGCCAGGTGAACAGGGTCGCCGCGACGATCGCGACATGCAGCAGCACAGCGCCCACCAGCCCCACGCGCGGACCGCGCGCGGTGGTGGGCCTGAAACTATTTCTCGCCGGGTTTAGGCTTTGCGACATCGGTGACGAGGCCAATGTGGGTGAAGCCTGCGGCGGAAAGAAGGCCCATCACTTCCATGACGCGGCCGTAATCGACCAGCTTGTCGCCGCGCACGAAGATGCGCTGGTCGTAGCCGTTGGCGGCGATGGCGGTGAGCTTGGCGACCAGCTCGTCCTGCGCGATCGGCGTGTTCTGCAGATAGATGCTTCCGTCGCGCTTGACGGTGACGGCGAGCGGCTCGCGGTCCTGGCCCAGCGTCTGGGCGCGGGTCTTGGGAAGGTCGACCGGCACGCCCACCGTGAGCAGCGGCGCCGTCACCATGAAGACGATGAGAAGCACCAGCATCACGTCGACGAAGGGCGTGACGTTGATCTCCGACAGCGCGCGGCGACGGGCGCGTCGCCGGCCACGTTCGCGACTTTGCAGCGCGGCGGCCATTCAGTGCGCCTTCTCGTCGAGCTGGCGCGACAGGATCGCGGAGAACTCGTCGGCGAAGGCGTCGAGCCGCGTCGTGTAGCGCGAAATGTCGTTGACGAAGCGGTTGTAGAAGATAACGGCCGGAATGGCGGCGAACAGACCCATCGCCGTGGCGAACAGCGCTTCGGCGATGCCCGGCGCGACGACCGCAAGCGTGGTGTTGTGCTGAGCGGCGATCGCGGTGAAGGAATTCATGATGCCCCACACCGTGCCGAACAGGCCGACGAACGGCGCTGTCGAGCCGACCGTCGCGAGAAAGCCGAGCTGACGTTCCAGCCCGTCGGTCTCGCGCAGGATGGTGACGCTCATCGCCTTCTCGATGCGGTCCTTGATGCCGGGCACCAGCGCCTCGCGCGGCGGTCCGCCTTCAAACGCCCGGCGCCATTCGCGCAGCGCCGCCACGAAGGTCGCGGCCAGCGGATGATCGGCGCGGGTGGAGAATTGCTGGTAGAGCTCGTCGAGCGACTGGCCCGACCAGAACACCTTTTCGAAGCGCGAAGCGCGGCTGCGCAGCATCGCGAAGGCGAGCCATTTGTTAATGATGATCGTCCACGACCACAGCGATGCGATCAGAAGGATGATCATCACCGCCTTCACGATCGGATCGGCGCGCAGGAACACCGAGACCACCGAAAGGCCGGTGCCGCCGGCGTCGAAATTCATGCCGCTGGGCGTCACGTCCACCGTTGTGGTCGGAGCCGCCGCCGGCGCATCGAGATCGTGGGTTTCGCTCGCGCCGCTTCCCGACGGTGCGGCAGACGGCGCGGTCTGGGCCATCGCGGGAGACCCAAGGACCGTCAGCAGCGCGACAAAGGCGAGCGAGCGGAACAACGTCATCACAAACCTCTCTCAACGAGGCGCAAGGCCCGGATTGGCGGCACGCCCCCTCGGTCTGCCCGGCGCGCAAAGGTCACTCAATGGTGGCCGAATTTGGGCGCCAATGGTTAACCGCTTGTTTCCAAAAGATAAGGAAGCAGCTTCTGGCGGACGGCCGGCGGAATCCGCCTGGGCTTACCGTCGAGGGTCATAATGCATGCCTCGACCTTGCCGTGCACCAGCAAGCTGTCGCCGCAGTAAATTTTCTGGTCGGCCTGCATGCGTGCACCGCTCAGATGCGGACAGCTCGTACGCACTTCGAGCTGATCCTCCAGCCGCGCGGGCTTGAGAAACTGCAGCGAGGCGTGGCGAAGCGTCCATGCGGTGGGCTCGGCATCGTCGATCATCGCCATCCTGGAAATGCCCGCGAGACGGAAGAATTCGGTGCGGCCGCGTTCCATGAAGCGAAGATAGTTCGCGTGATAGACGACGCCGGACAGATCGGTGTCTTCGTAATAGACGCGGATCGGCAGGATATGAACCTTGCCGTCGAACCGGCCGAGACCAATGGATTCGGTCATTGGGCCTCGCCTTTCGACAAGCTCGCGGTGAGGTCCAACGCGCAATCCTCATCCTGAGCATGTCGAAGGATGAATGGCAGGCTCATGTCTGCGGCTCGTCACTGCTGAACAATGCGATCTGTTGAGGATCGCGCGGCGGCGCGGCCAGTCCCAGATGGCCATAGGCCGCAGAGGTCAGCATGCGGCCGCGCGGCGTGCGCTGGACAAAGCCCTGCTGCAGGAGAAATGGCTCGATCACATCTTCGATAGCGTCGCGGGATTCGCCGAGCGCGGCGGCGATCGTCTCGATCCCGACCGGGCCGCCGCCGAAGGATTCCGCGATCAGCTTCAGATAGCGCTTGTCGAAGGCATCGAGGCCCTTGGCGTCGACTTCCAGCCGCGTCAGCGCCGCGTCGGCGATCTTCGCATCGACTCGCTTGTGGCCGGCGACGGAGGCGAAGTCGCGCACACGCTTGAGAAGCCGGCCCGAGATACGCGGCGTGCCGCGGGCGCGGCCGGCAATCTCGCGCGCGCCATCGGCGGTGAGATCGAAACCGAGCACGCGGGCGCCGCGCTCGACGATCGCCAGCAATTCATCGGCGGAATAGAAATTGAGCCGCACCGGAATGCCGAAACGGTCGCGCAGCGGCGTGGTGATCAGACCGGAGCGCGTGGTTGCGCCGACCAGCGTGAACGGATTGAGCGTGATCTTGACCGAACGCGCCGACGGCCCCTCGCCGATCACCAGATCGAGTTCGTAATCCTCCATCGCGGGATAGAGAATTTCCTCGACCGCGGGATTGAGGCGATGGATCTCGTCGATGAAGAGCACGTCGCGCGGCTCCAGATTGGTGAGAATGGCGGCGAGATCGCCGGCCTTGGCGAGCACCGGGCCGGAGGTGGAACGGAAATTGACACCCAGCTCGCGCGCCACGATCTGCGCCAGCGTGGTCTTGCCGAGGCCCGGGGGACCGGAGAACAGCACATGATCGAGCGCTTCGCCGCGCGCCTTCGCGGCCTGGATGAAAACGGAGAGATTGTCGCGCGCCTGTTGCTGGCCGACGAAATCGACGAGGCGCTTGGGGCGCAGCGAAGCTTCGAGCGAGTCCTCTTCGCTGCGCTCCGGCGCAACGAGGCGGTCGATATCGGTTTTGGCCTTCGCAGCCATTACGGCTCCCAGGGATTCACGACCTTGAGGCCGTCAAAACGGAAATGCTTCACATTGCGCGTGACAAAGATGAAATCATAGGCGACGGCGGTCGCCGCGATTTGCGCATCTGCGGTCGGCGCCTTCGGATTCGCGGCGCGAAGATAGCCCCATTGTCTGGCAACCGTCTCGTCCACCACGACAACCCGGTTGGCAAATTGCTGTTCTACCTCTCCGACCCACGCGGACAGCTCTCGCTCCTTCGCGGCATCTCTCAGTTGCGCCACACCGAAATGCAATTCACCGAGAGTAATCGCGCTGATGAACAACTCCGACGGATTTTGGAAGGTCATCCATCGGACGACGGCGGGATCCGGTTTTGGCCTAATGCCTTCCGAAATGACACAGGTGTCGAGCAGCAGCATCAAAAAACTTTTCTGGGCCTGTCGCGCTTGCGAGGAGGCAGCTTGAATTCAGGCACCTTGGGCGCCGAAAGCCACCAATCGACCAAAGTTCTCGGCTTGGACCTGGTCGACGGATTTTCGATAAGTCGCACCTCGAATTTCGGTTTGCCGCGATAGGTGATGATCTGCGGCTTTCTCTCCGCTTCCCGAAGAAATTCGGAGAAGCGCGCCTTTGCGTCCTGCAAGGCCCAAGTCTTTTCCAACGACATGTCCTCCTGACTAGTCTGACTAGTCAGATAATACGCTACCGCCCCTGCGCCCGCAACGATTCACGGATCAGCGCGTCGACAGGTGCCGCAGCGCCCAGATCGTTGGCGGCGCGCGCCACCATTTCGGCGGCCTGGCCCTGGCTGTAGCCGAGCTTGACGAGGGCCGCGACCGCATCGGCTTCCGGTCCGCGCGGCGCAACAACCGCAGCGATCGCGCCATCCTCGCCATGGCCGCGCAGCATCATGGCGGGCGCCTTGTCCTTCAGTTCGGTAACGAGGCGCAGCGCAAGCTTCGGCCCGACACCTTGCGCACGGCCGACCGCGGCCTTGTCGGACAGCGCCAACGCGCGTTCCAATTCGCGCGGGCTGAGTGCCGACAGCACGTTGAGCGCGACGCGCGCGCCGACATTCTGCACGGTCTGCAACAGGCGGAACCATTCGCGTTCTTCCGCGGAATGAAAGCCGTAGAGCCGGATGGCGTCGTCGGAGACCTTGGTCTCGATCATCAGCGAGACATGCGCGCCGGCGGCGAGACGCGACAGCGTCGAGGACGGACAGTGCACGAGATAGCCGACGCCGCCGACGTCGAGTATCGCGTGATCTTCGGCGATCAGGTCGACGGTGCCGGTGAGCTTGCCGATCATGACGCGAGCGCCACCAGAAGCCGCGCCCGCGTGCCGGCGAGATGGGCATGGGCGATGGCCGCGGCAAGCGCGTCGGCGGCATCGGCCTGTTCGACACGGCAAGCGGGCAGCAGGCGGCGCACCATCGCCTGTACCTGTTCCTTTTGCGCATGGCCGACCCCGACCACCGACTTCTTGATGTGGTTGGGCGCGTATTCGGCGATCTCGAGACCGGCTTGCGCCGCGGCCAGCAGCGCGACCGCGCGGGCATGGCCGATCTTGAGCGCGGCGGACGGATCCTTGGCGACAAAGGCCTGCTCGACCGCAATGGCCGAAGGCCGCTGCGCCGCGATCACCTCTTCGACCGCGCGATGCAGCGCCAGCAGGCGTGCACCCAAACCTTCCGCCGTACGCGTGACGATCACGCCATGCGCGACATGATTCAGCCGGCTGCCGGAGACCGCAATCACGCCCCAGCCCATCCGGGCCAGGCCCGGATCGAGGCCGAGGATGCGAATCGGACCGCTCATCGGGAATTTGTACTCTTTATGTTCGGCTGTTTCCTAGCCGCCGGGCGGGCGAAAGTGCGGCCAGCGCAGTGGGAGACACAGCATGAAACAGATCGTTCTGGCATTTCTCGCACTCCTGGCCATGGCCGCGCCGGTCGCGGCCGTGACGATCAAGGACTGCGGCGACGACGCCGCGACGGCCAGCGCCGTCAATATCGCCGAGCCGTGGGAGAAGAACACGCGCACCTTCTACAAGGGACAGGTGCGGGTCGCCCTCCTCGACACGGGCGGCGAGCCGGTGTGCTGTTCGATGCATCTGATGATCCTCAGTCCGGCCGGCGGCCAGGACGAGCCGGAATACCAGGCCTGTCACCTGATCAACGATCACGAAGGCATGGGCTTCGTCGCCATCGATTTCGACAAGCTCGCCGCCGCCTACGATCCGAAGACGGGTCTTCTGATCAGCGTTCCCTATCACCTCTACAACAATGAGGGCGGGCCGCAGAAGGGCGGAACGGCGAAGATCCGCGTCAACACGGCGAACGGAACGCTGACGGTGGAAAAGTAGTCAGCCGCCGAGCTTCGCCAGCAGCGCGTCGCTGAGTTCGTAATTGCCGTAGACGTTCTGGACGTCGTCGTGATCGTCGAGCGTTTCGATCAGCCTGACGAGCTGTTCGCCGGCGGCATCGGGCACGGCAACGCCGTTCTGCGGCCGCCACACGAAGCCAGCCGAAGACGGCGCGCCGATCTTCGCCTCGAGCGCATCGCGCACCGCGATGAAATCGTCGAGCGAGGTGAGGAATTCGTGGCCGTCGCCGGTCGAGACGCACTCATCGGCGCCGCATTCGATCGCGAGCTCAAGCATCTGATCGTCGCTGCCCTTGTCCTTCGGGTAAACGATCTGGCCGACATGGTTGAACAGGAAGGCGACGGAGTTGTTCGCCACCATCTCGCCGCCGAACTTGGAGAAGGTCGAGCGAACATCGGCCGACGTGCGGTTGCGATTGTCGGTGAGCGCCTCGACGATCAGCGCCACGCCTCCGGGGCCGCGGCCTTCGTAGCGCACCTCGTCATAGTTCTCCGCGTCGCCGCCCTGACCCTTCTTGATGGCGCGCTCGATATTGTCCTTGGGCATGGACTCCGCCTTCGCCGCGATGATCGCGGTGCGCAGGCGCGGATTGTGCGCCGGGTCGGGCAGGCCGGACTTGGACGCGACGGTGATCTCGCGGCTGAGCTTGGAGAAGAGCTTGGAGCGCTCCTTATCCTGCTTGCCCTTGCGGAACATGATGTTCTTGAACTGGGAATGTCCGGCCATGGCGGATGCGTCTTTCGCTTGCGGCGGGTGAGATAGCCGCGCACGGCAGGCCGATTCAAGAGCACGCGGTCTGCCATAATAAAAGAGATGGCATTCCAAAGGCTTAAGCTGCCGGGCCCTTGAGTTCGACCGTGTTGCCGTCGGGATCGAGGATGTAGATCGACGGTCCGGTGCCCTGCGCGCCGTAGCGTTGTCCGGAGTCGGTAATCCTGACGTTGTTGGCCTCGAGATGGGCGCGGATGCGGGGTTCGTCGAACGGCTCGATCTGGATCGCGAAGTGATCGAGATTGTGGCCTTCGAGGCCGGGCCCGGCACCGCCGATCTTGCCCAGCACGCCATCGAGCGGGATGAGATCGATCAGCGAGGCGCCGGCACGCACCTGCCACAGGCCGATCTTCTCCTGCACCTTGTCCAGCGTGGCGCCGAGCACGTCGCGATAGAAGCGCAACGAGTCGTCGAGATCCTTCACCCGCAGCACGACGTGATCGATCTGTCTCAGCGCGAAGGGGGCGGCCATGAATTCCTCTTCCGTGACGATATCGAGTTTACAACATCGGTGCAGCGACGACCCGTTTCAACCGCGCCGCCGCCGCGGATTTGACGCGGCACCTCGCGAAAATCGCATCGAGGCCCGGAGGATCGTATACGTTGACCACGCCACCGTGGTTCCCGACTATTGCCGCCGCACGCGCTTTCCGAGGGAGACGGGCATGACGATCGAAGCATTGCGCACGCCGGAGGCCAAGTTCGCAGAGCTGCCGGACTTTCCTTACGCGCCGCATTATGTCGACGACCTTGCCGGCTTCGAGGGCCTGCGCGCCGCCTTCATCGACGAAGGACCGAAGACGGCGCGGCACACATTCCTCTGTCTGCATGGCGAGCCGAGCTGGAGCTATCTCTATCGCAAGATGATCCCGCTGTTCCTGAAGAGCGGCGCGCGCGCGGTGGCGCCGGACTTCTTCGGCTTCGGCCGCTCCGACAAGCCGGTGAACGATGCAGACTATACGTTCCATTTTCATCGCAACTTCCTGCTGCGGCTGATCGAGCGGCTCGATCTCAAGAACATCACCCTGGTGGTGCAGGATTGGGGCGGACTGCTCGGCCTCACCTTGCCGGTCGACCCGGGCATGCGGGCGCGGATCGCGCGGCTCCTGGTGATGAACACCGGGATCGCGGCGGGCACATCGCCCGGCCCTGGATTCGATGCTTGGCGCAGCTACATGGCGGGCCAGCCCGATCTCGCCGTCGGACGGCTGATGAAGCGCGGCACATCGGTGCTGAGCGATGCCGAAGCGGCGGCCTATGACGCGCCGTTCCCCGATGCGCGCTACAAGGCCGGCGTGCGCCGCTTCCCGCAGCTGGTGATGACCGATCCGTCGATGGAAGGCGTCGCGGAGTCGAAGGCCGCGCGCGACTTCTGGGCGAAGGAATGGACCGGCAAGAGCTTCATGGCCTATGGCGCGGCCGATCCCGTCTTCACGCCCGCCTTCATGGAAGCGTTCCGCGCGAACATCAAAGGCTGCCCGCCCGCGATGGTGGTCGCCGAAGGCGGACACTTCATCCAGGAATGGGGCGCGCCGATCGCGCGCGCCGCGCTCGAATCCTTCGGCGATCGCTGATCAGAGTAGCGGCACCGCCGGCTTAAGCCGTCCGCCGGCGCGCACCGGATCGATGCGGGTCGCAAGGCCTTTGGCATTGGTCTCGACGAACACGCCGCACAAGGTGGCGGGGCCGGTGGCGGGCGTGAAGCGGCCGGTGTTGATCTTGGTGACGAAGCGCTGCACCGGCTGGAACTTGTCCATGCCGATCACGCTGTCGTAATCGGCGCAGGCGCCCGCGTCGGACTGATAGGCGGTGCCGCCCGGCAGGATTTGCGCGTCGGCGGTCGGGATATGGCTGTGGGTGCCGACGACGAAGCTCGCGCGCCCGTCGCAGAAGTGCGCCATCGCCATCTTCTCGGATGTCGCTTCGGCATGGACGTCGACGACGATGGCGTCCGCCGCCTCGCCGAGCGGACAGGCGGAGAGTTCTGCCTCTACGGCCGCGAACGGATCGTCCAGCGGATCCATGAACACCCGGCCCATGACGTTGACGACGAGCACGCGCTCGCCCTTGCGCGTCTGATAAAGATTGGCGCCGCGCCCCGGCGTGCCCGGCGGGAAATTCCGTGGACGGAGGATACGGTCCTCGTCGCCGATGAAGGAAAGAATTTCCTTCTGATCGGCCCAGTGGTTGCCGGTGGTGATGACGTCGATCCCGATGGCGAAGAATTCGCGCGCGATCGCCTGCGTCAGGCCGAAGCCGTGCGCGGCGTTCTCGCCATTGGCGATGACAAGATCGATGGCGAGCCGGTCCTTGAGGCCGGCAAGTTCCGCCGCCACCACGTCGCGGCCCGGCTTGCCGACAATATCGCCGAGGAAGAGAATACGCATAATCGCGTCATAGCACAGAAAGTCGCGGGCCATGATAATTCGGATCTTCGCGCAAACCGTCGTCTGGCTCGCCGTCATGGCGGTGCCGATGTTCCTCGCCGCGGGCGATTGGACTTGGCCGCAAGGCTGGGCGTTCATCGCGATCTTCGCGCTCGGTTCGGCCGCGTTCGTGGCCTGGCTGATCAAGCGCGACCCGGCCCTGCTCGCCTCGCGGATGAAACCGATGGCGGCAGGCGCGGATCAACCCCGGTGGGACCGCATCTTCCTGCCGGTCTTCATGGCGTTGTGGTTCGTTTGGCTCGCCTTCATGGCGGCGGACGCGAAGCGCTGGCACTGGTCGCATGTCCCGCTCTGGCTGGAGGCGGTCGGCGGGCTTTTGATCGTGGCGGGCTTCGCCGCGACCATGCCGGTGTTCGCCGCCAACAGCTTCGCGGCGCCGAACATCGCGGTGCAATCGGGACGCGGTCAGCGGGTGATCGAAACCGGGCCCTATGCCTGGGTGCGCCATCCGATGTATTCGGCCTCGATCCTCTATCTCTTCGGCCTGCCATTGCTGCTGGGATCGTGGTTCGGATTGATCGGTTCGGCGGCGTTCATCGTCGCCATCTCGTTCCGCGCGGTGGGTGAAGAGAACAAGCTGCGACGCGATCTTCCGGGCTACGACAACTATTTGACGCGGGTGCGCTGGCGGCTGGTGCCGCATCTATGGTGACAGCGGCTACCTGATCTGCTGGCAGCGGCGGCATGCAGGTCTATACTTTGGGGCGTTCGCACGGAGTTTGCCATGGTTGCGCTCGTCATCCGGCCCTATACCGACACGGCGGCTACGCCGCACCGCTATCAGCAACAGGATTCGCCGCAGACGCTCGCCGAGGGACTTGACGAGTATTACCGCGTCAATGCCGGCATCGTGGCGCGACCCACCACCTTGCCGCCGGCAAGCGCCGCGCTGTTCAGGAGCCACGACATTTGCCATGTCATCTTCGGGCTCGACACCACGCTGGCCGATGAAACTCTGGCCGATACGAGAACGCTTCTGTCGTGCGACGTCGGCTGGAAAACCTATACGGGTTACGTCAACGACCCGCTCGCCAAGGCGGTGTTCAAGGAACTGGGTCTGTGGCGGACGATCACCGTAACGCTGCGCTCGATTCCGCGGATCGTGCGCGCCTGGCAAGAGCGCAAGCGCATGCCGAAGAAATGGCCCTGGGTGCCGCCGCAGAGTTTTCAGACGCGTACGCTCGCCGACCTGCGCAAGGAATTCGGCATCCGCGTCATGTGAAGCGGCGCACGCCGTCTTCGGTCACGATCATGTCGAGCGGCTGGTCGTGCGCGTCGCGCGGCAGCGACGCGACTTCCTGGCCGGCATAGGCAATGCCGATGGCTCTTGTTGGCCCGCGATGAGACGGGTTGGCGGGCGGCGTCTCATTGCGGGCCAGAGAAGCAAGCGTGCGATCGTAAAAGCCGCCGCCATAACCGAGCCGCGTGCCGGTCGCATCGAAGGCAAGCAGCGGCACGAGCAGAATTCCCGGGTGGGCAAGCGGCCAGTCGGGCGCCGGCTCGGGCACGCCGAAGGCGCTGATCACGAATTCGCGGCGGCCTTGCGCGTGGTGGAATTCGAGCGGCGCGCGCTTGGCGGCAACGCGCGGGAACGCGAAGGTGCATTCTTCGCGCGCGAGCCGTTCCAGCAGCAGGCGCGGATCGGCCTCGCCTTCCATCGCGACATAGGCACCGACCAGGCTGCCGCGCGGAATGTCGAGCGCTGCGGCGTGCGCGGCGAGACGCGCGGCGAAGTCAGGCACGGAGCGCACGCATTCGGCGCGACGGGCGCGGGCTTCTGTGCGGAGAGTGCCTTTGTCGGTCATCTCCGAACCCTACCCTCCCCTTGAGGGAGGGTCGAATTTGGATGCGCGAAGCGAAGACAAATTCGGGGAGGGGTCGCACTCATCACCTCTCTCCGAAATCTTCTCGCGCGCTAAGCGCCGCTCGAAGATTTCGACCCTCCCTCAAGGGGAGGGTGGGAAAGGAGCATGATTTGCTTCTTGCTGCGGGAAAGTGGACGGACCGCCGTCGCCGTTGGTGTTTGGATCCTCACGGGCCTGCAAGTGCAGGTGGGCGCCATGTGACCGAGACCACGATCCCGGCCAGGGACAGCTCCCGGTGAGTACCATTAAGGCCCCTGGGCATCGCTAACCTGACGCGCGGGGCAGTACCGTCCGCCTCTAACCTAGGCTTCGGCGAGCCGGCCTGCAATGTCCTCGAGCCGCGCGGCCGCCGCCTCGAATGCATCGGCGGCGCTGCCTTCGCTCATCGCCAGCTTGCCACTGACGTCCTCATGCGCGCCGGTCAACGCTTCCAGCTCCTGCGTGCGCAGATGCAGCTGTTGCGCGGCATCGTGATGCTCGTCCGCGATGAGCAGCGCCGCCATCAGCAGCAGGCGCTGGTCGCCGACCTGGCCGACCGAGGCGAGCAATTCCCTCACCTTGCCGTCGACGCGGGTCGCGAGCTCGCGCAGATGTTCTTCCTCGCCCTCGTCGCAGGCGATGGTGTAAGCGCGGTTGTTGACCATGACGTTGACGAGGGGCATGTGCGTCTCCTAGCGCCCGAGCGCGGCGCGGATTTCGCCGATCGCACCGTCGAGGCGGCCTTCGACTTCTTCGGTGATGCCCGCCAGCGCGCGATTTTCCTCTTCCAGCTCGGCGATGCGCGCAAGCAGCCGTTCGCGCTCCTCGTTGAGTTCGGCGATTCTGGCGTTCGATTCGTCGGCCAGGGCTTTTAGGCCAACGAACGGCGCGGTCTCGGCTTCGAGCCTCGCGAGCGCCTCATCGAAGCGCTGCGCCGCGATATCGAGCCTGCTCATCGGCGCCTCATTGTGACGTTGCGGCAAGACCTTAGGCCGCGCAGGGAAAGAGGGTCAACGCATAAAAACCGCCGATTCCACGTACGCAATCGGCGACGACTTTTCACGGCAGTGGATGGCGTCATCGCGCACACTTGACGGGTCCGCCGCCCGCTCGCTAAGGCCAAGCCCCGCTCGGGGCGCGTGCGCGCTCCCTGCCTTTCCGAAGTGTCGCGGAGTGGAACATGGATTCGACGAGCGCTCCGCCGGAGCAGGCGGAGATCAGGCGCCTCGCCACTGCCATCCGCGTCCTCTCTATGGATGCAGTGGCCGCCGCCAAGTCCGGCCATAGCGGCTTGCCGCTCGGCATGGCCGACGTCGCGACGGTTCTCTACGCGAACTTCCTCAAATTCGATCCAGCGGAACCCCATTGGCCGGATCGCGACCGTTTCGTGCTCTCGGGCGGGCACGGCTCGATGCTGCTCTATTCCCTGCTCTATCTGACGGGCTATGGGCGGCCGACGCTCGACGACATCAGGAAGTTCCGCCAGATCGACAGCCCCTGCGCCGGACATCCCGAATATGGCCATCTGCCAGGTGTCGAGACCACGACTGGCCCGCTCGGCCAGGGTATCGCCAACGCGGTCGGCATGGCGATGGCCGAGCGCATCCTGAACGCGCGCTTCGGCGACGGCCTTGTCGGTCACAAAACCTACGTCATCGCCAGCGACGGCGATCTGATGGAGGGCATCAGCCACGAAGCGATCTCGCTCGCCGGACATCTGAAGCTTTCGAACCTCATCGTGCTGTGGGACGACAACAAGATTTCCATCGATGGCGCGATTTCCCTGTCGGACTCGACCGATGTGAAGAAGCGCTTCGAGGCGGCCGGCTGGATTACGCACGAATGCGACGGCCAGGACGCACGCGACACGCACCGTGCCCTCACCGCGGCGCAGAACGCCGACCGCCCAGTGATGATCGCCTGCAGGACGACCATCGGCTTCGGCGCGAATTATGCCGGAACCGCCAAGGCGCATGGCGCGGCGCTGAACGCCGCCGACATCGCGGAAGCCAAGAAGAGCGCCGATTGGCCGGCCGAGGCCTTCGCGATCCCGGACGATGTGATCGAGCGCTGGCGTGCCATCGGCGCGCGCGGCGCGGCGCTGAGCAAGGCATGGCACGCGCGCAAGAATGCTTCGCTTTCCTCCAAGGCGTTCGACGAAGCGATGTCCGGCGACGTGCCGGCCGCGCTCGGACCGGCGATCGCGGCGCTCAAGAAGAAGACGAGTGCCGAGGCCAAGGCGGTGGCGACGCGGGCGGCTTCCGAAGCCGCCCTCGAGGTCGTCAACGCGGCGTGGGCCATAACCGTGGGCGGTTCGGCCGATCTCACCGGCTCCAACAACACCAAGACCAAGGATCTCGCCGACATCAAGCCCGGCGACTTCAAGGGACGCTATGTCCGTTACGGCATCCGCGAGCACGGGATGGCGGCGGCGATGAATGGAATGGCGCTGCATGGCGGCATTGTTCCCTATGGCGGCACCTTCCTCGTCTTTTCGGACTATATGCGGCCGGCGATCAGGCTGGCGGCGCTGATGGGCATCCGCGTGATCTTCGTGATGACGCACGATTCCATCGGCGTCGGCGAAGACGGGCCGACACACCAGCCGGTCGAGCAGGTGGCTGCGCTGCGCGCCATCCCAAATCTGCTGGTGATCCGTCCCGCCGATGCGGTGGAAACCGCCGAGGCCTGGGAACTCGCACTTGCCAACCGGAACGGTCCGAGCCTTCTGGTGTTGTCACGCCAGGACTTGCCGGTCGTGCGCACGGAACACAGCGACGAGAACCGCACGGCCAAGGGAGCCTACGAAATTGCGGGCGCGGAGAGCGCGAAAGTGACGCTGCTGGCGACGGGATCGGAAGTCGACCTCGTGCTGAAGGCGCGCGACCTGCTCAAGGAAGGCGGAATTGGCGCGCGGGTGGTGTCGATGCCGTGCTGGAGCCTGTTCGAGACGCAGCCGGACGCTTACCGCAGCGCGATGCTGGGCCCCGAAACGGTTAAGGTCGCAGTGGAGGCCGGCGTCCGCCTGGGCTGGGACCGCTATGTCGGGCCGCATGGCCGCTTTGTCGGAATGCATGGCTTCGGCGCCAGCGCACCCTATAAGGTCGTGTACAAACATTTCGGGATCACGCCTGACGCTGTGGCGGAAGCCGCGCGCGCAGCGCTGAAGGACAAGCGGTAGGAGCAGGAACATGGCTATTCGCGTTGCGATTAACGGCTTCGGCCGCATCGGACGTCTGGTGCTGCGCGCCATCGTGGAGAGCGGGCGGCGCGACATCGAAGTGGTGGCGATCAACGATCTGGGACCGGTCGAGACCAATGCGCATCTGCTGCGCTACAACTCCGTGCATGGCCGCTTTCCGGCGACGGTCACGGTCGACGGCGATTACATCATCGCTGCCGGCCACAAGCTGAAGGTCACCGCGCATCGCGATCCGGCCGATCTGCCGCACAAGGAACTCGACGTCGACATCGCGCTGGAATGCACCGGCCTATTCACCTCCAAGGAGAAGGCGAGCGCGCATCTGAAAGCCGGCGCCAAGCGCGTGCTGATCTCCGCTCCGGCCGACGGCGCCGACCTGACGGTGGTGTTCGGCGTCAACCATGACAAGCTGACCAAGGATCACGTGATCGTCTCGAACGGCTCGTGCACGACCAACTGCCTGGCGCCGGTGGCCAAGGTGCTGAACGACGCGGTCGGCATCGAAAAAGGATTCATGACGACGATCCATTCCTATACCGGCGACCAGCCGACGCTCGACACGCTGCACAAGGATCTCTACCGCGCCCGCGCCGCGGCGCTGTCGCAGATTCCGACGTCGACCGGCGCGGCCAAGGCCATCGGGCTGGTGCTGCCGGAGCTGAAGGGCAAGCTGGACGGCATATCGGTGCGCGTGCCGACGCCGAACGTCTCGCTGGTCGATCTCAAGGTCGTTACAAAGCGCGCAACGAGCGTCGACGAGGTGAATGCCGCGATGAAGGCCGCCGCGGCCGGGCCGATGAAGGGCATCCTCGACATCGTCGAGGCGCCGCTCGTCTCCTCCGACTTCAACCACAATCCGGCATCGTCGTCCGTCGCGCTTCCAGAGACGAAGGTGCTCGACGGCAACCTCGTCGCGGTGATGAGCTGGTACGACAATGAGTGGGGCTTCTCCAACCGCATGGCCGACATCGCCGTGGCGATCGGCAAGTTGATCTAGGACAATATCGCGCGCCCCCGGCCGACCTAGTTTCGGCCGTCTTCGAAAAAGTATAGCGCATGACCAAATTCCACACGCTTGACGACCTCGACGTGAAGGGCAAGCGCGTGCTGGTGCGCGCCGACCTCAACGTGCCGATGCATGACGGCAAGGTAAGCGACGCGGAGCGCATCGAGCGCCAGGCGCCGACCATCGAGGAGCTTTCCGACAAGGGCGCGCGCGTCATCGTGCTGTCCCACTTCGGCCGGCCGAAAGGCAAGGTCGTGCCGTCCATGTCGCTGGCGCCGATTGCGCCGGCGCTCGCCAAGGCGATCGGAAGGCCGGTCGCGTTCGCCAGCGACTGCATCGGACCTGTCGCGCAGCAGGCCGTGGCCAAGCTGAAGGACGGCGATGTGCTGCTGCTCGAGAATACCCGCTTTCATGCGGGCGAAGAGAAGAATGATGACGCGTTCGCGAAAGACATCGCGAAGCTCGGCGACATCTTCGTCAACGACGCGTTCTCCGCAGCCCATCGCGCGCACGCGACGACCGAGGCGATCGCCCATCTGTTGCCCAACGCGGCAGGGCGCTCGATGGAGCAGGAGCTCAATCACCTCAACAAGGTGCTCGGCGATCCCGACCGGCCGCTGATGGCCGTGATCGGCGGCGCCAAGGTCTCCACCAAGATCCAGCTGCTGGAGCATCTGGTCGACAAGGTCGACTTTCTCGTCATCGGCGGCGCGATGGCGAACACCTTCCTCGCCGCCGAAGGCTTCGAGGTCGGCAAATCGCTTTACGAGCCCGACTATCTGAAAACGGCAAGCGGGGTCATCTCGCTCTCGACCGAAAGCGGTTGCGTCATTCTGCTTCCCGTCGACGTGGTGGTGGCGAAGGAGCTCGCGCCCAACGCGCCGCATCGGGTGACCGACATCCGCCATGTCCACAAGGGCGAGATGATCCTGGACGTCGGGCCGAAGACCATCGAGGAATTCCAGCGGCGCCTGGTGGCGACGCGCACCGTGGTGTGGAACGGGCCGCTCGGCGCGTTCGAGACCAGGCCGTTCGACGCCGGAACAAGCGCAGCCGCGAAGCTCGTGGCGGCGGCGGCCAAGGCCGGCGATCTGCTCGCGGTGGCCGGCGGAGGCGACACGGTCGCGGCATTGAACCAGGCGGGCGTGGCGGACGATTTCTCCTATGTCTCGACCGCGGGCGGCGCGTTTCTCGAATGGCTCGAAGGCACAGAACTGCCCGGTGTCGCAGCGCTCGAAGTCTAGCTTCAAATTCAGTATCTTAGCGAAAGATGCCGTGGCACCTTCCGGTGCCGCGCGTCTGGTCGCATTGGCCATTGAACTCGCTGCGTACTTATTGCATGAGCGACCGCTGGCAATGGCGGACCGATTTTCTTGGGGAAGCGGATGGACATCTCAGAACTGAACAAAATCGCGAACAAGATGACGGCCAAGGGCAAGGGCATCCTCGCCGCCGACGAATCGACGGGCACGATCAAGAAGCGCTTCGACAAGATCGGCGTCGAAAATCTTGAAACGAACCGCCGCGACTATCGCGAGCTTCTGTTCCGCACCGACGAGGCGATGAAGAGCTATATCGGTGGCGTCATTCTCTATGACGAGACGATCCGCCAGAAATGCGCAGACGGTATGCCGCTGGTCGAGCTGATCGCCAAGTCGGGCGCCGTGCCCGGCATCAAGGTCGATGCCGGCGCCAAGCCCATGGCGCTCGACCCCGAACAGACGATCACCGAGGGTCTGGACGGGCTGCGCGAACGCTTCGTCGAATATCACAAGCTGGGCGCCCGCTTCGCCAAGTGGCGCGCGACCTACAATCCGGCCAAGGTCTCCTACAATTCCATCAACGCAAATGCCCATGCGTTGGCGCGCTATGCCGCGCTGGCGCAGGAGAACGGCATCGTTCCGATCGTCGAGCCGGAAGTGCTGATGGACTATGACAACGACATCGACACCTGCGCCGCGGTCACCGAGTGGGTGTTGAAGGAGGTGTTCCAGCAACTCTATTACGCAAACGTCCAACTGGAAGGCATGGTGCTGAAGCCGAACATGATCGTGCCGGGTATAAAGTGCACCAAGCAGGCGAGCATCGAGGACGTGGCCGAGCGCACGATCCAGGTTCTCAAGCGCTGCGTGCCGAGCGCGGTGCCGGGCATCGCGTTTCTCTCCGGCGGACAAGCGGACGAGGACGCGACGGCGCATCTGAACGCGATGAACGCGATGGGACCGTTGCCCTGGGCGCTTACCTTCTCCTATGGCCGCGCCTTGCAGGCGGCGCCACAGAAGGCGTGGAGCGGCAAAGCGGAGAACGTGGCGGCGGCACAGAAAGCGTTCCTGCACCGCGCCCGGATGAACCACCTCGCCGCGCTCGGCAAATGGTCGACCGCCGAGGAGAAGAAGGCGGCGTGACCGGGCGCTGTCGGCTCTATCTGATTTCTCCGCCGAAGCTGGAGGCGAAGGCGTTCGCGGAAGACCTGAAGCGCGCGCTCGGCAGCGGCGACGTGGCATCGCTGCAATTGCGCCTGAAAGATGCCGGCGACGACGAGATCCGCCGCGCCGCGGAACTCCTGATGCCGATCGCGCAGCGCGCAGGCGTCGCCTTCATCCTGAACGACCGGCCCGATCTCGCGGCGGAGTTGCGCTGCGACGGCGTGCATATCGGCCAGGAGGACGCGAGCTATGCCGAAGCGCGCGTCGCTATGGGCTCCAACGCCATCGTCGGCGTGACCTGCCACGACTCGCGGCATCTGGCGATTGAGGCCGCGGAAGCTGGCGCCGACTATGTCGCGTTCGGCGCCTTCTTCCCGACCGCGACCAAGCAAGCCAAATCGCACGCCGACGTCGAGATCCTGCAATGGTGGTCGGAAATGATGGTGGTGCCCTGCGTCGCCATCGGCGGCATCACGGTCGACAACTGCAAGCTGCTGATCGAGGCCGGCGCCGACTTCCTCGCGGTGTCGAGCGGCGTGTGGGATTATCCCGACGGCCCGGCCGCGGCGGTGAAGGCGTTCAACGCGTTGTTCGCGGACATCGAGCGATGAAGGCGCGCAAGCGGCAGGCGAGCGGCAGCTACACCGTCGACGGCGTCGATCTGGAATGGAAGCTGATCCGCGAAGCGCACTTCTCCTCGACCGAAGGCTATAAGGGGATGGAGTTCTCGGTGCGCGCGGTGAGCGAAACCGCACGGACCTTCAAGGAGCTGATCCTCGAATTTCCATTCCCCGAGCGAAAGCCCGGCCGCCCGCAGGAAAAGGAGCGCATCCTGCCGCAGACGATCGAAGCCGCGATCCGCCAAGCCATCGCGGGCGGCTTCGATCCGGTATCGCGCGGTCGGGTCTATGTGTGGCAGGTCGAGCCGCTCGCGTAGTCCCCTCACCCGTCCATACGCTGTCGCTACGGACTGCGTTGCATTTCCGACCTCTCCCGCGAGCGGGAGAGGTTAACTCCGCTGTCAGTCGGGATGACAATCCGGTTTGTTGCTGCTATCACCCCGGCGCTCTTTGTCAGTTCGAACCTGTATCCCGCGCCCGAAGGACGCGCAGACCCACCATGGCCAAGATCACCGGCAACGAAATCTCGCCCGGAACCCTGATCGAGTTCGACGGCGGACTGTGGGTCGCGGTCAAGACGCAGAAGGTGAAGCCCGGCAAGGGCGGCGCCTACAACCAGGTCGAGCTGAAGAACGTCACCCAGGGCACCAAGCTCAACCAGCGCTTCCGCTCCGACGAGACGGTCGAGGAGATCAACCTCGACAAGAAGGACTTCACTTTCCTCTACGCCGGCGACGACATGCTGACGTTCATGGACGCGGAGACCTACGACCAGATCGAATTGCAGAAGGACTGGGTCGGCGACCAGGCGCAATTCCTCGTCGATGGCATGAAGGTGATGCTGCAACTCTATGAGGGCAAGCCGATCAGCATCCGGCTGCCGCAAAACGTGACGCTCGAAGTGGTCGAGGCCGATCCGGTCCTGAGAGGCGGCACGGCGGCGCCGTCCTACAAGGGCGCCAAGCTGGAGAACGGCATGATGGTGCAGGTGCCGCCGTTCATCAACGCCGGCACCAAGATCATCGTCTCGACCGAAGACGGTTCCTATGTACGGCGCGCGGAGTAATGGCTTATCTCTCCCCTGCCCTGAATGTGATGATGGGCGCGGCGCGCAAGGCCGGGCGCAAGTTGATCCGCGATTTCGGCGAGATCGAGAATCTCCAGGTCTCGATGAAGGGGCCGGCCGATTTTGTAAGCTCCGCCGACAAGCGCACCGAAGACATGCTGGTCGAGGAGCTTCAGCGGGTGCGGCAGGGCTACGTCATCCTGACCGAAGAGCGCGGCGTCATCGACGGGCCGGACAAATCACACCGTTTCATCATCGATCCGATCGACGGCACGACGAACTTCCTGCACGGCATTCCGCATTTCGCGATCTCCATCGCGCTCGAGCGCGACGGCCAGCTCGTCTCGGGCGTGGTCTTCAATCCGGTGACCGACGAGATGTATGTCGCCGAAAAGGGCCACGGCGCGTTCCTGAACGACAAGCGGCTGCGCGTCGCGGCGCGCAAGAAGCTGAACGAGAGCCTGCTCGCCACCGGCATTCCCTTCCTCGGTCATGGCGATGCGGGCGGCTTTGCGCCCGAACTGGCGGCCGCGATGGCAACCACCGCCGGCGTGCGGCGGTTCGGCGCGGCGAGCCTCGACCTCGCCTATGTCGCGGCCGGACGCTTCGACGGCTACTGGGAGCGGCATCTGTCGCCATGGGACGTCGCGGCCGGCATCCTTTTGGTGCGCGAGGCCGGCGGCGTGATCACCGATCTGGACGGCGGAACGAAGGCGATGGATGGCCAGATCCTCGCGAGCAACGAGCATCTGCATCCGCAGATCCTGAAACTTTTGAAAGACGCCGCGCGCACGGCAAAGAGTTGAGGCGCGCGGGCAGGACCATTAAGGTCCGAACCCTATGGACGACCGGCGAATGAAACTGGCTTGCGCGCTCTGCCTGCCCCTTCTGCTACTCGGCGCCGCGCCGGCGCTTTCCCAAGTCTATCCAGGCGAGGAGGTGACGGTGAATCCCGGCGCCCTCGGCCACGGATATCTTCTCTATCCCGGCGGCAAGTATGGCCGCTTCGTCGGCCAGCTGCTCCAGCCGGGTGAAAAGCCCGGGCCGATCCGCCTGCACATGCCGGTGCGCCACGTCGTGCGGCATGTGGCGCGGCCGCATCCGGCCAACGTTGCGGCCATTGCGCCGCCGCAGGAAACTGCCCCCGCCGCCACGCTACCGCCCGACACCACCGTGACCTCCATGCCGGAAGACAGCGCCGGCCGCCTGGTTGCGCCGGAAGCTGCGGCCGCGCCGCCACCCAGGCCCCCCAAGACGCCGAAGGCTCCCAAGCCGGCGGCGGGCGACACGACGGCCATTCCGTTCTCCTTCGGGGGGCCGACGGCCACGCCACCGCCGCCCCGGCGCACGGCCAACACGACGCCGCCGCACGCAGCGGCACCGGTGGCCGGCGTCGTGGCGGGGCTCACCAAGCAGAGCGTCATCCCGTTCGCCGAAGGCGCGAGCAATCCGGCTTCCGCCGACGTCAATGCCATCCACGCATTGGCCGTCACGCTCAATGCCGCGCTCAATGCGGGCGCGGCGCGGGTGCAGCTCGACGCCTTTGGCGGACCGCACGGCGACAAGTCGTCGGACTCGCGCAGGCTCTCACTCAAGCGCGCGCTCGTGGTCCGCGAGCTGCTGATCGAGGACGGCGTGCCGTCGGAGAAGATCGACGTGCGCGCGATGGGCGGCGCCGACGACAATGGCGCGCCGGACCGCGTCGACGTGTTCACCCGGAGCTAGCGTTCAACGAAGCCTCGCGTGCTTCCCGTCCGAACAGGGTAAGAAGCGCGATCATCGCCGCCGCGCTCACCGCGACGCCGAACAGCGCCAGCGAATAGTTCTCGCCATGGCCGGCCGCGATCTTGGTCTGCAGCACCAGATTGTACGACGCGATGAAGTTTCCGAGCTGATAGACGGTGCCCGGGAAGGTGCCGCGCGCATCGGCCGGCGACAGCTCGTTCAGATGGGCGGGGATCACGCCCCAGGCGCCTTGCACGAAGAACTGCATCAGGAAGGCGCCGACCGCGAGCATCGTCGCGGTCTCCGAATAGGCCCACAGATAGGCGACAGGAATGGCGAGCAGCGACGCCAGCACGATCGTGCGCCTGCGGCCGAACGACTGGCTCCAGAACCCGAACGTCCAGCCGCCGAGGATCGCGCCGATATTGTAGAGAATCGCGATATTGCCCGTGGTGTGCACATCGAAGTGATGCTGGACCTGCAGGAAGGTCGGATAGGCGTCCTGCGTACCGTGGCTGAAGAAGTTGAACGCGGTCATCAGAACGATCGCATAGAGTGCGAGCTTCCAATGCCGGCTGAGCACGTTGAACACGGTGCCGGTCTTCGCATGCTCGCGCGACCAGCCGGGCGATTCCGGCACGTTGCGGCGGATGTAGAGAATGAGCAGCGCCGGCAGGATTCCGACCAGGAACATGCAGCGCCATGCTTCGAGCCCGGTCCAGGCGCCGAAATGGTCGTAGAAATTGCGATAGACGATCGAAGCCAGCAGATAACCCGTCGGATAGCCCGATTGCAGAAGGCCCGAGACCAGTCCGCGCGCTTCCGGCTTCACCGTTTCCATGGTCAGCGAGGCGCCGATGCCCCACTCGCCGCCCATCGCGACGCCGAACAGCGCGCGGATCACCAGAAAGGCGATCAGATTGGGCGAGAACGCCGTGGCGGCACCGAGCACGGAATAAAGCGCGACATCGGCCATCAGGATCGGGCGCCGTCCGAAACGGTCGGCCAGTCGTCCGAAGATGAAAGCGCCAAGCGGGCGCAGCGCGAGCGTCAGCGTGGTCGCCCAGGCGATGTCTTCCTTGCCCGCGCCGAAAGCGTGCGCGACGTCCTTGATCACGAAGACCATGAGGAAGAAGTCGAAGGCATCGAGCGTCCAGCCGAGATAGCTCGCCGCGACGACATGCTTCTGCGCCGAGCTCCAACCCTTCAACGAATCGAATGCCATCCCGTCCCCCCGTGCGGGACAATCCATAACACGTCCGGCCTGCCCGTCGAGGGCGGCGGTTGACAGGGGCGGGAGCGCTCGCATAGGTTCGAGCCGTTCCTGGAACCGCCGCGAGGCGGTTTTTTCATATCCGCCGGTTGGCGCGCCGATTTTCTTGTCGAACTTTTTCGCGAGGAAATCCGATGTACGCCCGTTCCGACGAGACCGCTTACCCCGTCACCTTTCAGCGAGAGCTTTCACCCAGCTGGCTCCATCATGCCGCCGTGCTGGCCGGCGTGACGCCGCCAAAGATCGACCGGCCGTTTCGCTATCTGGAGCTCGGCTGCGGCCGGGGATATTCGGCGCTGGTCCATGCCGCATCGCATCCGCAAGGCACGTTCCATGCCTGCGATCGCGACTCAGCGGCAATTGTCGGTGCGCCGGACTGGGCGCGCGCTTGCGATGTGAGCAATGTGCGCTACCATTCGCTGTCGTTCGACGCCGCGCGCGATCTCGGATCGTTCGACTTCATCGTGCTGCATGGAGTTTACAGCTGGGTGAGCGCAGCCGAGCGGGCGCAGATTCGCGCCCTGTTGCGCGACCGGCTTGTGCCCGGCGGGCTCGCCTATGTCAGCTACAACTGCCTGCCGGGCTGGGCCGGCGAAGCGCCGCTGCGCCGTCTGCTCGGCGAGCTGTCGCGCGACGGCGAAGAGATTACCGAAGCAGCGCGCACGATCGATGGGCTTCGCTCGGCGGGGCTCGGCTATTTCAAGGCGCATCCGCACGCCGGGCGAGCCGTTGCGTCCTGGTCCGCCCGGCCCGCCGGCTATCTGGCTTCCGAGTATCTGTCGCAGGACTGGGAGCCGATGTGGTCGGTCGACGTGATCGACGGGATGGCAAAGATGGGACTGCGCCACATCGGCAGCGCGACGTTGCGCGATCATCACCCCGCGCTTCTGGCGGACTCCGAGACGGCCGATGCGATCGCGAAATTGGCGACGCCGCGGCTGCGGATGCTCGCAATGGATTTCGCGGTGAACCGGAGCTTTCGCCGCGACCTGTTCGCGCGCGGAGCCGGCGCGGCAAACGGCGACGCGCTGGCAGGTCTTCTGATCGGCTGTCCGGGCGACGCGCATTCCATCCCGGATGCCATCGTCGTGCCGCGCGGCCGGATCCGGTTTCAGCCGGAATTTATCGCTGCGTTGCGCCGCTCGATGGCGGGCGGGGCGCAGCCGCTCGGTCGTCTGCTGCGCGCGCTGGGCGAGAGCGAAGAAGCGGCGCGCAACCTGATGTGGCTCGTCGCTTCGGGTTCCCTGGCGCCGTTCGCCAGATGTGAGGAAGCGGGCGCGCGCGTTCGTGAAAAAATGTTGGGGTTTGGTATCGTGCCGGCGGCTTGACGCTGACCGGCGCACCAACTCTATTGTCCCGATGAACAGAAGCCGCATCTGCACCGTCGCAATCGCGCTGGCTGCCGCTCTTCTGCCCTATAGGGCCGCGGCGTCCGGCATCGAAGGCGCGGGAACCGCGGTGGCGATCGCGCTCCCCCTGGTGGCGGGCGGCGTCGCGTTCGCGCACGATCAGGATTGGACGGGCGTGGCGCAGCTCGGCGTCGATACGATTGCAACCGTCGGCACGGCCTATGGCCTCAAGCATGTGATCCACGAGCAGCGGCCCGATCACTCCGACTTCCAGTCGATGCCGTCCGACACTGCGGCGCTCGCTTTCGCGCCGGCCGCGTTCCTGTGGGATCGCTATGGCTGGGAGTATGGCGTGCCGGCCTATGCGGCGGCGGCGTTCGTCGGCTACAGCCGTGTCGATGCGAAAAAGCATCATTGGTACGACGTTGTGGCGAGCGCGGGCCTTGCCTGGGGCTACAGCAAGATCTTCACGACGGCATATCACCGGCCCTATGGCCTGACGTCGAACCTCTACGCGACGCCGGACGGCGCCTATGTGCGGATGACGTACAATTTCTGACGGCGGCCGGCCTTATTTCGCCGGACGCAGCCCTGCCGCGGCGCGAGTTTGGAATTCCTCGGTGGTATTCATCAGCGGATAGGGCTTGTCGGGCACCGGCACGCCGAGAAACTTGCACAGCGGCTCCCAGCCGTCCTTCGCCTCGAACACCAAAAGACGCTCGCGCGGGATGGTGCGCTTCACCTCTTCATTGTGACGCTCATAGGCGGCGATCATGTTGGCTTCGCTGAAGTCGTTGTGAAACGTGCCTTCGCCGATGATGCGCGGACCGAAGATGCCGGGAAGCCGTGCCTGCTGGCCCGGTTCGGGCTTCTTCATCGCCGGCATGATGGTGCTGGAGACGCTTTTGTACCAGGACTTGGGATTGCGCAGCGACAGGATGACCTTTGCGTTCGGATAGAAGTCGGCGAGCTCCTTGTAGAAGGAGCAGCTCGGCCAGTCGCAGGCGGAATTGTAGGTCGCGAAGATCTCTTCCCAATTCTTCATCTCGCCGACGGCCGCCTTGTCCCATAGCGGCACCTGTTCGGGATGCATGAAGACCTCCACCATGTGATGGCAAGGACCGAAGCCGAGCATTTCCAGCGCTTCCTTCAGCGAACGCGTGCCCGTGCGGCCGAAGCCGGCGCCGATGACCTTCAAACTCATGTGATATCCTCCCGCAGGCGGCGACTCTTGCCCCAAGATGCGGGCCGGCACAATAGTTGGCCGCTCCTGGGAGGATCGCATCATGCAACGCCTGGTTATGACAGCCGCTTGCCTTCTCATGCTGGGCGGTGCGGCCTCGGCGATGAGCATCACGAGCAGCGATATCGCGCCGGGTGCAGCGATCGCCGCGGCGCAGATCTATCCGCGCTGCGGCGGCGGCAATGTCTCGCCGCAACTTTCGTGGAGTGGCGCGCCGGCCGGCACGAAGAGCTTCGTGCTGACCATGATCGATACCGACGTGCAGCCGAACGAGTGGTCGCACTGGATCGTGGTCGATCTGCCGCCCGACACGATGGGGCTCGCGCGCGGCACGGCCACATTGCCGGGCGGCGCGAAGAACGTGGCGACGAATTTCGGCGACGCGGCCTATGGCGGCCCCTGCCCGCCGGAAGGCACCGGTGTGCATCACTACCAGATCACGATCTGGGCAATGCCGTCGGCGACCACCGGGATCGACGGCAACGCCAAGGCGACCGACGTCGCGGCGATGCTTCAGAAAAGCGCGATCGGTGAGGCGTCGCTCACCGGCTGGGTGCGGCGCTAGTGTCGTGGTTCCGAAGTTCGCCATCATTGATATCGGGCGGGTTGCGAACTTCGGAACCAAAACGACACTAGGATTCAATAGATTGCTAGTGTCCTTCGATTCCGAAATTCGCAATGAGCCCGATATGGGGATAAAGCGAATTTCGGAATCGGGACACTAGCTATTCGGCCGGAACGGCGACGTCGGCGAGCCGGTCGACGGTGCGCAAGGGCGGAAACAACCACATCCATCCGGCGACCACGGCAAGCGTGCCGATGCCGCCGAGAACGACCGCCGGAATGGTGCCGAACCAGGCCGCGGTGATGCCGGATTCGAATTCGCCCAGCTCGTTGGACGCACCGATGAACAGCATGCTGACCGCGCTGACCCGGCCGCGCATCGCATCCGGCGTCGCATATTGGATGAGCGCCGAGCGCACGAACACGCTGATCATGTCGGAGGCGCCGAGCGTCGCGAGCGCGACAAGCGAGACGGTGAAATCGCGCGAGACGCCGAACACGACGGTGGCGATGCCGAAAACCGCCACCGCCAGGAACATGGTGACGCCGGTGTGGCGCACGATCGGCCAGCGCGCCAGGCTGAACGCCATGATCGCCGCGCCGACCGCCGGGCCGCTGCGCAGCACGCCGAGCCCGATCGGACCGACATGGAGAATGTCGCGGGCGTAGACCGGCAGCAGCGCGGTGGCGCCGCCGAGCAGCACGGCGAACAGATCGAGCGAGATCGCGCCCAGCACCACCGGGCGATGACGCACGAAGCGGACGCCTTCGGCGACGCGTTCGAGCCGCGACGCCCCGCTATCGACATGGGCGGGGCGCCGCCGCCCGCCAAGCGTCGCGATCAACGAAGACGAGCACAGGAAGCCCGCGATACAGACGCTGTAGGTCGCGACCGGTCCCAGCGCGTAGAGGAAGCCGCCAAGCGCCGGGCCGGCGATGACCGCGGTGGTGAAGACCGACGAGTTGAGCGCAATCGCCTTCGGCAGCTTCTCCGGCGGCACCAGAAAGGGCAGCAACGATTGCGAGGATGGGCCGTAAAATCCGCGTGCGGCGCCGAACAGGATCAACACGGCGTAGTACGGCCACACGCTGTGCGGCTGAAACAGCGACAAGAGAAGGAACAGGCCGCCGCAGACCGCCTGCATGGCCTGCGCCGCCGACAGGATACGGCGCTGGTCGAACCGGTCGGAGATGTCGCCCGCCGGCAAGGTGAGCAGAAACATCGGCGCGAACTGGCAAAGGCCCACGAGGCCGAGCGCGAGCGTGGAATGGGTGATGCCGTAGATCTGCCAACCGATGGCGACCGACTGCACCTGCATGGCGACGGTCGCGAAGAAACGGCCGCCGGCGAAGAAGTGAAAATCGCGGTCGCGATAGACCGTGGGCGCGGCGTCCGTCATATCAGCATGAGTGCGGTCTGGAGTGCCGAGCGTCAAGCGAATCGCCGTCAGTGCGACATTCCCGCCGGAGGAGCGAGCGCGATCGCGGTCGGATGCTTCGGCTGATAGAGGCCGATCCGTCCACCGCCAGGCAGGTTCACCCTCACGATGGAACCGAACGACTCCTCGCTCACCTCGCTGAATGCAACGCCGCTTTCGGAAAGCTGGCGCAGCGCCGCCTTCAGGTCGTCGGTCATAAGGTGAAATTCATGGACGTCGTTGCTCTTCGAGGGATGCACCGCCACTTCCGAAGGCGGCAGCCGAAAGATCAGCCAGCCGCGCCCGGCATCGACGCTGTCGAAGTGCAACACGTCCCGGAAGAAGGCGCGGTCGGCTTCCGCATCGGTACTGTAGACGATGATGTGTGCGCCGATGATCATGAGGCCTCCTTCGCAGCACGCCGCTGCCATTCGTCGCGCGTGATGCTCCAGACGTCGACGGGAAAGTCCTCGCGGCCGACTCGCAGCGTGCGGCGCTCGCCCTTGCTCTCGCCGATGCGGCGCGCGACGCCCTGCGACGCCACGTTCTCCGGATCGATGCAGGAAATGATTCGCGGCACGGGCTGTGTCAGGAAGGCGTAGTGCAGCGCGGCGAATGCCGCCTCGGTCGCATAACCGTTGCCCCAATATTCCTTGCCGATCGTCCAGCCGACTTCGAGGCCCGGCCAGCCTTCCGGATTGATCATGCCGACCATGCCCATGAACGCTGCGTCGGACTTTCGCTCGACCGCCCAGCGGCCATAGCCGCGCAGAGTCCAGTGCCCAATCAACGCGGCGAGGCTTCGCCAGGATTCGTCGCGCGTCATCGGCGCCGGCGCGATGTAACGCGCGACGTCGGGATCGGCGAGAAAGCCGGCATAGGTCTCGAAATCGCTGGCGCGAAAGGCGCGCATCGACAGCCGTTCGGTCTCAAGCTGCGGGATCATGCGTTCATCCTCCATTCATCGCGGTACTGCGGATTTGCAGACAGGCGCCTCGGCGACAGATCGAGACAAAGCTCACGCAAACAGTACCGCGTTTCGCGAGCCCTATCCCTGTGAAAGACGGGGGGCCGTCCCGATGTCTTCGTATGGGTTCACGACCGACCCGCAAACGAAGGAGACAGACATGACGATCAAATCGACCAAACTGGCAGCGCTTCTGGTTGGCGCACTTTCGCTGACCGCGCCGCTCATCGCCTCGCCCGCCGACGCCGCCCCGTTCCACAATGGCGGCACCACGATGAGCGATGCGCGCGGCGGCGATGCGCGCAACAACATCATGCCGGCCAATTACATGGCCGATCCGCGCCATCGCCCGCAGCAGCGCCACGAGATGCGCCCGCCGATGCCGCACCGCGGCTTTCACTGGCATCAGGGCCAGTGGAATTTCGCGCGCGGCCACTGGGTGTGGGTCCAGGGCTTCTGGAACATCCGCTGAGAGGTGATGCATGACGCACGAAGGACCTCCGCGAGGCCGGCCTCGCGGAGGTTTTCGTTTGACCGCTATTGCGCACGGGTAGCGCGGAAGAAGGCGGTCCAGGAGATGATCGCGACGATCGCCAGACCGGCGCCGATCAGCACGAAGGTATGCGGCGACGCCAGCGTTTCGAGATAGCTCAGCGGCGCGATCTTCGGTTGAAGAATTCCGGCCGAGACGAAATAGGTGCTGTCGAACCCGGCATGGATGACGATGCCGGGCAGCACCGAGTCGGTGCGATGGGCGATGGTGCCCAGCATCGCGGAGACCAAGAGGAAGATGCCGAACCAGATCGCGACGTTCAGCGGCGAGGTCGCGAAATAGGAATGATTGGTGTGGAACAGCGCCCATACCAGGCCGCTGACCAGGATCGCGGGCATGACGCCGTAGGCCTTCTCCAGCCGGCCCTGGATGAAGCCGCGCACCGAGACCTCTTCGAGCACGCCCGCCACAATGGCGGCCATGGCCAGACCGGCAACCAGGGAGGCGCGCGATCCCGGCGGCAGCGTCATCGGCACTTCGCCGCCAAGCCCGCTCGTCATGCGATAGGCGACATAGGCACCGGCGCCGGCGAAGAAGGTCGACCAGCCGGCCGCAAGCGCCAGCAGGAACGATTTGAGCGGCACCGCGTTGAGCCGAACGCCCTCGCGTCGCGCCACTGCGCCCCAATGCGGCCAGCGGCCCCACTTCATCCAGGCGGCGGCGGTGGCGAGCACCGCGCCCATAGCCGGCACGTACCAGGGAAAGGCCGTGGGATGCCTGGTGTACGTCGCGATCATGCCGGTCCAGATTCCTTCTCCGGCGATGATAAGAACGACACCGGTGCCGATCGCCGTTGCGACTGTGCGTATGACGCCGTGCTTCGGTGCGGCCACGCTGCCTGCAAGTGACATGGGAAATCCTCCTTTGAATGTCGGATGGAGGATCGGTTCGCAGAGCCCGGAAGTGTTTGGGAGCGGCTTGTTTCAGGCTTGTGAAAAGCTTGCGGACGGCCTTATGTCACCGCCCGCGCCCGCATCAGCAGCGAGGGGAAGCGCGGATCGTTGCGCAGCCGATCGAGGTGCGGCAGATAGGCAAGAAGAAGCGTCACCGGATCGTCGCGGCGGATCGCTTCCTCGAGCGAGGCAAAGGCACGGCCCGTATCGCCGGCATTAGCGTAGAGCATGGCGAGATCCATCGGCCGCGCGACGAACATGACGCGCTGCTGCTCGAACAGTGCGGCGCCGGCGGCACAGAACGCATCGAAGCCTTCGGCCTCGAACGCCGCCTTGAGACGCGCGACGGTCGCCGCATCGGTGCCGAGCAGGCGCACCGATTCGAGCAGCGCGTCCGCGGCGTCGCGATGATTGCCGAGAAAGGCTTGCGCCCAGCCGAGGGCAGCCCAGGCATCGGCAGACTGATTGCTGAGCCCGATCGCCTTTTTCGCCTCGGCCAGCGCCTGCGTCGGGCGCCGCGCGGCAAGCAAGAGCTGGACGATGTCGATGCGGGCCGAGAGCGATAGCGGTTCGAGCTCGGCGGTTCGCCGTGCCTCGCGCTCGGCCTCGACGAAGCGGCCGATGGCGGCAAGCGCGAAGGCCCGCGCCCGATGGGCGCTTGCCAGATCGGGATCGAGCGCCAGCGCCTTGAGCAGCGCCGCATCGGCGCCGGCAAAATCGCGATCGGCGAGAAGGATCGCGGCGCCCAAGAGCGCCCAGCCTTGTGCGAGTTCCGGATCGAGCGCGGTAGCGGCTTGCGCGGCGGCTTTCGCGGACGCCGCGAAGGAAGCGCCTTGCCCGACCGCATGCTGGGTCAGCATGGCCTGAGCGACACCCGCATGCGCGCGCGCAGATCTGCTATCGGCAGCGACAGCGGCTTCAAAATAGACGCGAGCCTGGGCGAGACTCTGCGGCAGCGGCACTTCGAGCGCCGCGCGCCCCTTGCGCAGCAGGGATTCGACGTCTCCGCCGTCATTGCGCGATACCGGAATGTCTGAACCTTCCGGCGCAATCAGGAGCCTGTAGCCGCGCTTGGGCAAGGTCTCGATGAAGCGCTCGTCTTTCGTTTCGCCGAGCGCGGAGCGCAGACGGCTGACCGCGGCGGCCAGCGTGTCGTCGCCGATGGC
The DNA here is from genome assembly GCA_963741735.1 of uncultured Alphaproteobacteria bacterium. GTDB lineage: Bacteria > Pseudomonadota > Alphaproteobacteria > Micropepsales > Micropepsaceae > Rhizomicrobium. The sequence continues at coordinate 220,890 of CAVUJB010000003.1, read as the reverse complement.
GCGGCCGCTCCACACCGAGGCGACGATCTCGTCCTTGGAGATCACGCGGCCGGGCGAGCCGGCGAACAGCAGCAGCAGATCCATCAGCCGCGGCTCCAGCCGCCTTTCCTGTCCATCGCGGATGAGCGCGCCGCGCGAGGGATCGATACGCCAGCCGCCCAGATCGAAGGGACGCCCGGTTTCAGCCATCCATTCCATCCCCGGCGCGCCCTATTGCAGATGGATGGTGATCGCGTTCGCACCGGGCCGCAATTCGAATTTGGCGGCCGAGAAAGGCGGCTCGCTGAAGGTCGGCCGAGCGTCGTTGGAAAAGCCGAACTTCTCCAGCGGATAGCCGAACCAGGTCATGTCGAACTGGCCGTTGCGGTTGAAATCCTGGAACAGCTTGACGCCATAAATTCCGGGCTTGACCGCGCGCAGCGTCACGACCGTTTCGCCCGGATTCGCCGGCACCACGGCGTCGAGCACCGGATCGGCTTTCTCGTCCGGCCAAGTCTTCTCGGTATAAAGCGCGGCGCGCACGTCGCCGCCGCGCGGGCTGACTTTCAGCACATGAATCGTCAAGGTCGCGAGCTGATCGGCATGCGCGACAGTTGCCGCGAGCGCGAGTGCGCCCGCGAGGAGAAAGCGAAACAGCAATCCGTCCTTACCTTCCCCCGAAAGCGCTTTGTCTTAAGCGAGCCTGGGGTCCAGCTTCTTGCAGGCATCGATGAGGCCCTTCACCGAGTCTGCGGATTTGGCGAGCTGATCTTTTTCGGACGTGGTGAGTTCGAGCTCGACGATGCGCTCGATCCCCTTCTCGCCGATCACGGCGGGAACGCCGACATAGAGGTCCTTGATGCCGTAGGGACCGTTGACATAGGAGGCGCAAGGCAAAACGCGCTTCTTGTCCTTGAGATAGCTCTCAGCCATCGCGATCGCCGACGTCGCCGGCGCGTAATAGGCGGAGCCGGTCTTGAGCAGGCCCACGATCTCGGCACCGCCGTCGCGCGTGCGCTGGGTGATCTGGTCGAGACGCTCCTGCTTGATCCAGCCCATCTTGACGAGCTCGGGCAGCGGCACGCCGGCCACCGTCGAGAAGCGCGGCATCGGCACCATCGTGTCGCCATGGCCGCCGAGCACGAAGGCGGTGACGTCCTCCACCGAGACGTTCATCTCTTCGGCGAGGAAGTGACGGAAGCGCGCGCTGTCGAGCACGCCGGCCATCCCGACCACCATGTGATGCGGCAGGCCGGAGAACTGGCGCAGCGCCCAGACCATGGCGTCGAGCGGATTGGTGATGCAGACCACGAAGGCGTTCGGGACAATTGGCCTTGATGCCGTCGCCGACCGCCGACATGACCTTGAGATTGATGCCCAGAAGATCGTCGCGGCTCATGCCGGGCTTGCGCGGCACGCCGGCGGTGACGATCACCACATCGGCGCCCTTGATGTCGGCATAGGAATTGGTGCCGCGCATCTTCACGTCGAAGCCTTCGACGGGGCCGGCCTGGGAGAGGTCCAGCGTCTTGCCCTGCGGCAGCCCCTCCATGATGTCGAACATCACGACGTCGCCAAGCTCCTTGAGGGCGACGAGATGGGCGAGCGTGCCGCCGATCTGTCCACCGCCGATGAGCGCGATCTTCTTGCGGGCCATGAAGCGTCCTTTCGGAGAGAAATCAGGGGCTAAGTAGCGCGAGGCGGGCTTTCCGGCAAGGAAGCCCCGATCACGGAGTTTGAGCGGCTATTTCAGGCGATTTCGCGGCCGCCAGCCGGTTGAACAGGCGCTGGCCCGGCCGCTCGATGGCGCCATAGGTCAGCGCGGCGAATCCGATCACGACGGCGAGATAGGCGAGCAGCGCGAGATCGTCGGCAAAACGCGAGCCCAGTTCGAGGATCGCGTTGCCATCGGGCAGATGGATCAGCCAGGCGCGCTGGAACCGCAGTTCCGCGACGTGAACCGCGGAAAACAGAATCGCAAGCACCGGAGTGTGGACCAGATAGATGGAATAGGACCAGCGCCCGAGCGCCGCGGCCGGACGGCTCATCATGGCGCGCGACACAAGGCCGCCCTCGCCCGCGAAGACGAGCACGGCCAAGGCGAATAGCGGCGTCGCCAGATATTCGAGCGCGAAATGTCCGGGCACAAAGGTGATGAAGGCGGCGACGGCGGCCAGCATCGCGACCTCTGCAAGCGTGCCGCGCGGCATCTTCGCGACGCGCCACAGCTCGTAGGCCAAGACGCCGGTGAAGAATCCGTAGAGGCAGCGCGCCAACGCCCAGTCGAAGGTCTCGCGCATGCCGTAGCGCGAGAAGCGCGCCAAGACGAACGCACCCCCGATGGCGAGCAATCCGCCCAGCCCGAGACGAAAGCGGCGATGCGGGACCAGAAAGCAGACCGCGGCGAAGACGAGGTAGGTGGTGAACTCGGTCGAGATCGACCAGGCCGGACCGTTCCAGGTCTCGTATGGGAAGATGCCGAGCGCCTGCACGAGGAAGATGTTGGCGAACATCGCGGTCACCGAGCGATCGGCAGTGAAGGCGGCGCGCGCACCCGGCACAGGATGCCAGTGATCGATCGCCAGATGGGCGAGTTCAAGCGCGACGAGCATCGCCAGCGTCGCGATGTGCAGCGGCCAGAGCCGGCCGAAGCGGCGCAGCGCGAAGGATCCGACCTGCGCGCCCGTCGCGAGCCTCTCGCCATAGGCGTACGCGATCACGAAGCCCGAAAGCACGAAGAAGAAATCGACGAACAGCCAAGCATTGCGCACCAGCGGCTGCCAATAGAGGCCGCCATGCACTTCGAGATGGTGGGCGGCGACCAGCAGCGCGCACGCGCCGCGCCAGCCGTCCAGAACGCGAAACCGCAAGCGAATTCTGTCCCCCGATTGGACGGCGAGCTTAATCCGCAACCAGGCGCAGGAACACCATCGCGCCATGCGGATCGCCGCCATACGAAGGAAGCAGCGAACCCGGCACGAAGTCGAAGGCGTAAAGTCCGCCGAGCCCGAGCTTGATGTGCTCGTCGAACCGCCAATCGTGGATCGCGCCCAGCGTCAGCTCGACCACCGTCTTGGGCGACGGCGCCATGAACAGTTCGTCATTCTCGACGGATTCGGCGCGGGCGAAGACGGTCCATTCTGCGGCCGGCTTGTACTCGGCCTCCGCGAGGAAGCCGTTCTCGCCGATGCCGCCGGTTAGTTGCTTGTGGCCGAAGGCCAGCGTGGCGGCCAGCCGGTCGTTTCCGAAAAGCTCGGCCACATAGGTCGCGCTCGCGGTGTAGCGGGTCTCATTGACCGCCGGCGCCAGCTGTTCCGGGCTCTTGAGAAAGCCCCACGATGCCTCAAGCGACCAGTGCGGACCGGGATTCCAGGAGAGTCGCGCGGATGTGCTGTCGAAACGCGCGGGATCGAAGTTGAAGCGGAACTGATCCGGCTCACGCCCGGTGAAGCGCGAGATTTCAAGCTTCCAATCGTCGTGAACGAATCCGGCCGTTACGACGCCGAAAGTGACATGCGTCGAATCCATCCAATGATGCGTGATCGGCGCCACCGGAATATCCTCACCGGAGGCGCGATGCATGAACGCGGTGGGCCCGAGCGCCGGCTCGCCGGGGTAGCCGAAATAGACGAAGACGCTGTTGCCGCCGGCGATGCGGTGACTGTAGGACGCCGACAACTCCATCAGGAGATCGTGCGGATGCTGGCGGTCGATCAGCGGCGTCACGCCATCGGCCGTCTCACCGGTCTGCAACAAAAGCGGATAACCGCGCCGGCCCATGAAGGGATCGGGGCTCAACATGGCGCGCAGGCTGAGCGTGTCGCCGTTTGCGAAGGCGCGGCGCGCCATTCCCATGACCATGCCGGCGGCGAACGTTTGATCGCCGCCCCGCGGACCGCTTTGCGTGTCGTAGATGGCGAACAGGCGGGCATGCAGCATGACCGTCCAGTCGTCGAGCATGAGATGGATGCCGCGATGCTCGGCCGCGTCGGGCTGCCAACTCGTGCCAGAAGCATCTCGCGACATCGGATAGGCGCCCAGTGCGCCGGTCGACGCCATGCTCGGCATGCTTTCCATACCAGGCATGTTCTCCATGCCGGGCATGCCTTTCATATCCGGCATGCCGGACATTTCCTGTGCCCAGGCGGGTGCGCACAGTGCGGCAATGATCGCAAGCCCGGGTGCAAGCCGCATGTCAGTGGCCCATATCCATTCCGCCCATGCCGCCGTCATGTGCGTGGTGGCCCGCAGCCGCCGCCGTGAGGGCGCGGTATCGCGTCGGCGTCAACGTCGGTAGATTCTGCAGGAACGCGACCATGTTCCAGATTTCGGCGTCACTGTGCGTCTTTCCCCAGGCGGGCATGCCGGTCATGTCGATGCCGTGCTTGATGATCCAGAACTGCTCGGCGGCATCGCCGCGCGGCAATGTCGCGAGCTGCGGCGGCTTCGGGTTCAGTCCCGGCCGCATCTCATTTTCCGCCATGCCGGGTGCGAGATGGCAGCCCGTGCACATCTGATTGTAGTCCGAGGCACCGTCGGCGATCATCTGTGCATCGCCGAGCGGCGGAACCCGCACCGAGGAGGCGCGGACGTCAATCGAGCGCTCTCGCGTGTAGGCGATCAGGTTGCGGACCAAGACGGCGTTGGGCGCGTCGGCGGCGACATCGTAAAGACCCGCCACAATCACGCCCGAAACGGCAAGGATCGCCAAGATGTTAAACGCCGCGATTCCCAAAAAGGCCGAGCGAAGATGAATGGCCGGCTCCTGCCAAACAGGCGTTGATCCTATACTCCAGGGGAGTATATTATACCCGTGGAGGGTATACAAGATGGCGGTTACGAGATGGCCGTAAGGAAGACCAAGCACGATCCGAAACTCGCGGCGCGGCTGGCACGCATCGAAGGCCAGGTGCGCGGTATCGCGCGCATGGTCCAAGAAGAGCGCTACTGCATCGACATCCTCAACCAGATGCAGGCGGTGCAATCGGCCCTGCGCAAGGTCGAGGAGACGATCCTGAAGGAGCATGCCGCGCATTGCGTGGCGCACGCGATCGAAAGCGGCGACGTCAAGGATCAGACGAAGAAGTTCTCCGAGCTGGTCGAGCTGTTCACACGCTATGGAAAGTAAGAACGCCGTTCTCGACCCGGTTTGCGGCATGACGGTCGATCCGGCAACCGCCAAGCATCGCTTCGAGCATGACGGGCAGGCCTATTATTTCTGCGGCGCCGGCTGCCGGTTCAAGTTCGCGGCCGATCCCGGAAAGTATCTTCACCCCGCAACGCCGCCGCCCGCGAATGCGGACGCGATCTACACCTGTCCGATGCATCCGCAGATCCGCCAGAGGGGTCCGGGCGCCTGCCCGATCTGCGGCATGGCGCTGGAGCCGCTGAATGCCGCCGACGCCAGCCCCAATGCCGAGCTGATCGATATGACGCGACGGTTCTGGATCGGGCTGGCGCTGACCGCGCCGGTCTTCGCGCTGGAGATGGGCGGTCATCTCTTCGACCTCGAACATGCGATCGCTCCCAAGCTTTCGACCTGGATTCAATTGGCGCTGAGCACGCCCGTCGTGCTGTGGGCCGGCTGGCCGTTCTTTGTCCGGGCCTGGGCCTCGCTGATCAATCGCGCACTCAACATGTTCACATTGATCGCGCTCGGCACAGGGACGGCGTACGGCTACAGCCTGCTCGCGACCTTCGCGCCATGGCTGTTCCCGCCGAACATGGCAATGCACGGCACGGTGCCGGTCTATTTCGAGGCGGCCGCCGTCATCACCGTCCTCGTATTGCTCGGCCAGGTGCTGGAGCTTCGGGCGCGCGAACAGACCGGCGGCGCGATCCGCGCACTGCTCAATCTCGCGCCGGCGCGCGCGCGGCGCATCGCGCAGGACGGCCGCGAGGACGACGTACCGCTCGAACAGGTAATCGTCGGCGACCGTTTGCGTATCAGGCCTGGCGAGCGGGTGCCGGTCGATGGCGCGATACTCGACGGCGCGAGCGCGGTCGACGAGTCGCTGGTGACCGGCGAAGCGATGCCGGTGGAAAAACACCCAGGCGACAAGCTGATCGGCGGCACGGTGAACGGCACGGGCACGCTCGTGATGCGCGCGGAAAAGATCGGTGCCGAGACGATGCTGGCGCGCATCGTGCAGATGGTGTCGGAGGCGCAGCGAAGCCGCGCGCCAATCCAGCGGCTGGCCGACCGGGTTTCGGCGGTGTTCGTGCCGGCCGTCCTGCTGTCCGCCGCGATCGCGTTCGCCGCGTGGATGATCTTCGGACCGCAGCCCGCTCTGCCGCACGCGCTGGTCGCCGCCGTCTCCGTCGTCATCATTGCGTGCCCCTGCGCGCTCGGTCTCGCGACGCCGATGTCGATCATGGTCGGCGTCGGAAGGGGTGCGCTGGCCGGCATTCTGTTCAAAAGCGCGCAAGCGCTCGAGCGTTTCGAGGCGGTCGACACTTTGGTCGTCGACAAGACGGGAACGCTGACCGAGGGAAAGCCGCGCGTCACCGCGATCGTGCCGGAAACGGGCTTCGACGAAATCGGTTTGCTGTCGCTTGCCGCGAGCCTGGAACAGGCGAGCGAGCATCCGCTGGCGGCAGCGATCGTGAGCGAAGCGAAGACGCGCGGCGCAGCGCTACTCAAAGCCGAGAATTTCCAATCGGTGACGGGACAGGGCGTGCGCGGAACGGTGAACGGCAAATACGTCGCCGTCGGTACGGCCAAGCTACTAGGCGAAATCGACATCGCGCCGCTTGAAGCGCGCGCCGATGCGTTGCGGCGAGACAGCGCGACCGCGATGTTCGTCGCGGTCGACGGCCGTCCGGCCGGCATCCTCGCGATAGCCGATCCGATCAAGCCGACGACGCCGCACGCGCTGGCGCGGCTCAAGACGGACGGCATCCGCATCGTCATGCTGACCGGCGACAACCGCGCGACCGCCGAGGCCGTTGCCGCGCAGCTCGGCATCACCGATATCGAAGCCGAGGTTCTGCCCGACGGCAAGCAACAGGTTATCAAGCGGCTGCGCGCGGCGGGCCGCGTCGTGGCGATGGCAGGCGACGGCGTCAACGACGCGCCGGCGCTGGCTGAAGCCGATGTCGGCATCGCGATGGGCGCCGGCACTGATGTGGCGATGCAAAGCGCCGGCGTCACGCTGGTGAAGGGCGACCTGATGGGGATCGTGCGGGCGCAAGCGTTGAGCCGCGCGGTGATGGCCAACATCCGGCAGAATCTCGTGCTCGCCTTCGTTTACAACATGCTGGGCGTGCCGCTGGCCGCCGGTGCGTTGTATCCGGCGTTCGGGCTTCTCCTCAGTCCGGTCGTCGCGGCGGCGGCGATGAGCTTCAGCTCGGTGTCGGTGATCGCCAACGCGCTGCGCCTGCGTTTCGAGAAGCTCTGAAACCCGCGCAAAAGAAAAAGCCGGCGGCGCTTGCGCGCGGCCGGCTTGATCTTCGCGAAGAGAAACGACGGTTAGATCGATTCCTTCAGTTCCTTCGCGGCGCGGAAGGCAACCTTCTTCGAAGCCTTGATCTTGATGGCTTCGCCCGTCGCCGGGTTGCGGCCCATACGCGCGGCACGCTTGCGCACCACAAGGATGCCCAATCCGTTGAGACGGATGCGGGCGCCCTTCTTAAGGTGCTTGGTGATGAGGCCGATCGTGTCTTCAAGGATCGCATTCGCGGCCTTGTGGGACATCTCATGCTTCTCGGCCAGCGCGGCGCCAAGCTGGCGGGTGCTCACCGTCTCGACCTTCGCCTTGGCGGCCTTCGGGGCGCCAGTTCCAGCCATTGCCATTTTGATACTCCTTTGCGAATCAAACGAATGCCCAATTTTACTGCGCTTTCGAGACGCAAAGCATCGGCCTTCGACCGAAAAAGGCGATAAATAAAGGATTATTTTGACCCACGGGCCGACTTGCGCACAGAAGGTTCAGGAAAGGCCCGTGGGATGGGCCTCGGCGATGTGCTTTGGCCCAAGATGGACGGCACCCGCGATTGACAGGTGGGCGGTGGACGGCCAGCGTTTCGGCCAAATAAGGGAGGCGAGGATGAAGGCGGAGCCGTTCGTCAGGGACTTGAAATTTGGCGAGGGCCTGCGCTGGCGCGACGGCCGCTTCTGGTTTTCGGACTTCTATAAGCATCAGGTGTGGAGCGCGGCGCCCGACGGCAGCGCGCGGGTCGAACTGGAGATCGACGATCAGCCGTCCGGACTGGGCTGGCTGCCCGACGGCCGGCTCCTGGTGGTGGCGATGACGAGCCAGAAGGTGCTGCGGCGCGAGGCGGACGGCCGGATCGTGCTGCATGCCGACCTCAAGGGCCTGGCACAGTTCCACGCCAACGACATGATCGTCGATAAGAGCGGCAACGCCTTTGTCGGCTGTTTCGGCTTCAATCTCGAAAAGTTCACGGCCGACCATGGGCCGGCGGCGCTGTGGACGGCGGAGGGGCCGCCCCGGGCGCCGATCATGCGCGTGACGCCCGACGGCAAAGCCTCCATCGCTTCGGCCGATCACAAGTTTCCCAACGGGATGGCGATCATCAATGGCGGGCGCACCCTGATCGCGGCGGAGACGTTTCTTCCCGGCCTCACCGCGTTCGATCTTTCGAAGGACGGTACGCTGTCGAACCGCCGGGTCTGGGCATCGCTGGCGACGAATCCGCCGTCGGTCGCACCCGATGGAATCTGTGCCGACAGCGAAGGCGCGATCTGGGTCGCCAATGCGCTCGCCAAAGAATGCGTGCGCGTCGGCGAAGGCGGCAAAATCCTCGAACGGGTGGAGACCTCGATGAACGCGTTCGCCTGCGCCCTCGGCGGCGCGGACGGCAAGAGCCTCGTGATCGCCACCGCGCAATCGCACGGCGCGACGAACGAGGTGTCTGGAATGCTCGAGATCGCGCGGGTCAGCGTGCCGGGCTGACTTCGAGACCATAGCTTGACGCCGGCGCGGGTGGTTGCGTAGCGTGCCGGCGCATCCGAAGGCGTCACGTCCATGGATTTCGTCGTCCACCTCTGAGAATCCAAGATTCGGGTTCAGTTTCGTGGAGCCCTCTTCGGGCTGGCGGTGCGTTTCGCGCCGGCCTCTTCTCGAAAATCGGACGGTCCATGCCCAAATCGAAAGCAAGCCCAGCACTGCGCGCTGGCGAACTCACGCAAATTCCTGAGACGCGCCACAACGCGGTTCGCGACGCCCTCAGGGCCGTCTTCGGCTCGAAGCCCTTCGGCGACATGACGACGATCGTCGGTGGCGTCTCAGGCGCGCCGATCCTTCGCTTCGATGTCGACGACCGGCCATATGTGCTGCGACTCGAACCGGAACGTATTGCGCTTCAACATCGCCAGCGCGGTTTCACCTGCATGGCGTCCGCGGCAGCGGCCGGCGCAGCACCGCCGGTTCACTACGCCCATGCGGAAACGGGCGTGGTCATTATGGATTACATCGCCGGCCGTCCGCTTTCCGAATATCCAGGTGGTCCTGCTGCACTGGTTCGCGGACTTGGCGCCCTCATTACGCGCGTGCAGGCGTCGGAGCCGTTTCCCGAGGCAGGCGACTTTCCGCAGATGATCCAAACAATGCTGGCGGCGTTGAACAGGTCCGGGCTGTTCGCGCCGAACCGCCTCGACCGACACGCGGATGGCCTTGCGCGCATTGCGGATGCGCTGCCCTGGGATGCGTCGCGGCTGCTTTCCAGTCACAACGATCCCAATCCGCGCAACATCCTGTTCGACGGCGAACGATTGTGGCTGGTCGATTGGGAGCTGGCGTTTCGCAACGATCCGTTGGTGGACATAGCGATCCTGACCCTGGACCTCGCAGAGACGCCGGAGCTGGAAGAGGCGCTGTTGGCGGCTGCGTTTGGCAGACCCGCCGGCCGCGCATTGCGCGCGCGCCTGAGCATCATCCGGCTGCTTACGCGGCTTTTCTATGGTTGCGTCGTACTGGAGAATTTTGCGCATGCGCCGCGCGCCGCGCCGGATGAAAACCTTGCCGAATACACGCAGGCATCGTTCCGCGCCGCGATCGCAAGCCGCAAGCTGGCGTCCGGCTCGCAGGAAGTCGCGTACGCTTTCGGCAAGATGTCGCTCGCCGAATTTTGCGACGGCGTCAGCGCGCCGGGATTCGATGAATCGCTCAACGCGGTCAAGCAGGGCTGAGAGGATCGCCGTCCTCAAGCCGCGTCGATGAAGCCGCCCATCTGCCGGTTCCACAGGCGCGAATAAGGTCCCTGGTTGGCGAGCAGGACGCGATGCGGCCCGTCCTCCAGGATTTTGCCGTTGTCGAGATAGACCACGCGGTCCATGCCGGCGATGGTGGAGAGCCGGTGCGCGATGGCGATCACTGTGCGGCCTTGCACCAGCGTCCACAACGCCGACTGAATCAGATGCTCGCTCTCCGAATCGAGCGACGACGTCGCCTCGTCGAGCACCAGGATCCGCGCGTCCTTGACGAGCGCGCGCGCGATGGCGACGCGCTGGCGCTCGCCGCCGGAGAGCTTGATGCCCTGCTCGCCAACAATCATGTCATAGCCCTCGTCGCGCTCGGCAATGAAGTCGTGCGCGAAGGCCTGGCGCGCGGCGACCACCACGTCGTCCTCCGGCGCCAGCGGTTTCGCGTAGCGGATATTGTCGCGGACGTTGCGGTGGAACACGCCGGGCATCTGGGGCACCTCGGCGATCGCCTCGTTGAGCGAGTCCCAGGTGACGTGCGCGATGTCCTGGCCGTCGATCAGGACGCGTCCCTGTTGCGGCTCGAACTGGCGGCGGAGCAGGCGCACCAATGTCGACTTGCCCGCGCCGGAAGGCCCGACCAGGCCGACCCGCTCGCCGGGGCGGATGTCGAGATTGAGATTGTCGAAAACCTGATAGCCGTTGGGATGGCGGAACGAGACATTCTCGAACCGGATGTGTCCTTTGTCGACGACCAGCGGCCGCGCATCGGGCGAATCGACGATCTCGTGCGGGGCGCTGACGAGATCGAGCGCTTCGGCAAGCGTGCCGAGCTGCTCGAAATAGTCGAGCATGCGGCCGGACAGGTCCTGCACGCCACGGCCGACCTGGTTGGCGAGCAGATAGATCATGGTGAAGGCGCCGAGCGAGATCGCGCCGGCCAGGATGTCGCGCGCCGTCACCCAGATGAGCGCGATCAGGAGCAGAAGCGTCGCCGTCTGCATGAAGAAGCGCATGCGCAAAAGGAACCAGCGCAGCCGGCGCGAAGCATTCATCTCGTCGGCGAGGAAGTAGGAGATGAACTTGCGCTCATAGACCGCCTTGGCGAAGGCGCGCACCAGATCGGCATTTGTGACGGCGTCGATCAACCGTCCGGTCGAGGTCGAAACCTCGTCCGAAAGCGCCTTGGACAGCACCACGCAGCGCCGCGCCAGAACGAACACCACGCTCAGATAGAGCACGGTCCAGGCGAGCAGGATGACGGCATAGATCGGTGCCTGCAGCGCCATCAGGACGCCGCCGAGCACGACCATGCCGGCGACGCGCACCACGTCCATGCAGACGATGCCGAGGATGCCGATGGTCGCCTGACCGGCCTGCTTGACCTTCTGGCCGAGCTTGCCGGCGAAATTGTCCTGGAAATAGCGCGGGCTATGACCGAGCAGATAGACGAAGAGATATTTCTGCGCCAGACCGCGCATGCGCGGACCGGTGTTGAGATCCACATAGTCATAGACGCGATACATCATCGCGCCGCCGAACCAGATCGCCGCCAGCCACATGATCCAGGGCAGCACCACGACGAAGCCGCCATGCGTCTTCACCGCCGTGGTGATCCCGTTGACGAGGTGCGAGAACGCGACCGGACCGAATGCGTCGATCGATGTCGCGACGAGCGCGCAGGCCGCCATCTGCGCGACGCGGACCGGAAAATGCGTGCGGATGAGAAACCAGATGAAGGCGAACGGCGTGCCCGGCACGCGCGCCAGCGACAGCGCCTCGTTCAGAGGCTCCGCGGCATTGACGACCGTATCGGTTGCGATTTCACGCGGCACGACTTACACGCCCAGCAAAAGGGGCGCGGAGAATAATCGCGCCACTTGCCTTGGGAAGGGGGCAGAAGAGAATGATTTGCGTTGTGGCAGGAAAGTCGCTTCGCATCCTCAGCCGGGCCAATTGGGCAGCGCAGCATCGAGCGCGCGCCCAACCCGCAGCGCACCGGCGATCGTGAGGTGGTGCTGGTCGCCATAGAGCACGTGTCCCGCTTCGAACGCATGGCAGACCCGTCTGTCGCACAGCACGGCGACCGGAAAGAATGCGCGGGCGCCGGAATGGCTCGCGACGGAGCGGGCGATCATGGCGTCCGTGGTTCCCGATACGCCTCCAACCGCTCCGATCGGCAACGAAAGACAGATGCGGGGATCGCGGCCGAAGATTTTTCGCGCCCGTAGCAGTGCGCCGGAACGGCAGGAAGCCGCGGGGAATTGCCGACGACCAGGACCGGGATGCCGCGATGGGCGAGCTTAGAAAGCAGTAGGTCCAGCGCGGCTTCCATCCTCTGCACCGCCGGCGGCGCAATGCGCCCTGCCGTGATCACGTACTGCCAACTCGCCTCCAGGATGACCAGCCGGACATCTTTGGCCGCCAGGATCGCGTCGAGAACGGCGCGGTTGTGAAGCCGGCATTTGGGGCGGGGGGCCCCGTCGGGCGCCGCGACGTCCAAGCCGGGCAGCGGCGGGCAAGCGCTCATGGTCATCAGCCGCAACCGCAATTTGCGCCGGTCGGTGAACGGCGAAAGCCCAGCGGCCAGCGCGCGAGCATGGGAGTCGCCCCAGAGGATCGCCGTACCCGTAAAGCTGGGGTCCCCGCGCAGGCAGGCCGGATCGGTCGTATCGCCTGGGTTGCACCAGCGGCCGCGAAGCGGCTGAAGGGCCTCGGCGGTCACCGCACGGACGTCGGGCGGCACGCGGGCAGGCAGCCCCTCGGTGAGAAGAAAGCCGAGCGCGACCGCCAAGAGCAGAGATCCGGCCGCCGCCGCAAGCGGTATGCTTGCCGGCATCCCGCGCCACAGCGCCTTGCGAGCTCTGAACGGCTGTTCGATGAATTTCCAGGACAGGACCGAAAGGGCGAAGACCGCCACCAGGACGGCGCCCGTCTCGAACGCCGTCAGAGACCGATCGAGATAAAGTCGGGTAAACACCAGCGCCGGCCAGTGCCAGAGATAGAGTGAATAGGAGATGCGGCCGATGAAGACGGGTACGGGCGTGGCGAGGACTGTACTCACCACATTGCCGCCGCCGTCGGCTGCATACAGGATCGCCGCCGTGCCGAGTACCGCGCCCAGAGCGTTCAGCAGGTGATAGTGCGCTTCGTCGCCCGGCAACAGCGCCGCTGCGATGATCAACATGAGGCCGCCGAGCGCCACTGCATTGCGGACGATCGGATCGCGCGGCGGCGCCAGTCTGCCGGTCGCAAGCACGGCGCCGGCGAGAAGCTGCCAGGCGCGCGTGGGCAGCAGATAGAATGCGACGTTGGGATCGGCCCGCGCATAGAACAGAGCCATCGCCAGCGACGCGATGGCCAGACCGCCGATCATGAGCGGAAGCGCACGGCGCAAGCGAACCAGCGCGATCAGCAGGAGCGGCCAGAGCAGATAGAATTGCTCCTCCACCGACAGCGACCAGACGTGGAGCAGCGGGTTCACTCCAGCGTCGGGCGCGAAATAGGTGGCCGCGCGAAGCCAGTCGACAATATTGGCGACGAAGAGGACCGAAGCCGCCAGGTTCTTGCCGAAATCGTCGAGTTCGTCCGGCAGCAGGATGAACAGCGCCGCGACGGTGGCAGCAATCAGCGTCGCGGCGAGGGCCGGCAGGATGCGGCGGATGCGGCGGTCGTAGAAATCGACGAGCGAAAAGCCGTCATGCTCCTGCGCGCGCAGGATCAGGCCTGTGATCAGATAGCCGGAAATGACGAAGAAAATATCGACGCCGATATAGCCGCCGGCGAAGGGCCAGACGCCGGCGTGATAGAACAGGACCGGCAGGATCGCTGCGGCGCGCAGCCCATCGATATCGTTGCGATGTCCGCGAACCATCACGCCCCCGACCCCGGGAGCGAAGCTAGACCAAACGCAACGAAATCAGGAAGCCGATCAGGCGTCCGAGCCGGGCGCCGCTTCCGCATCCTGGCGTTCGGCGATGCGGGCGGACTTACCGCGGCGGCCGCGCAGGTAATAAAGCTTCGCGCGGCGTACCTTGCCCTTGCGCACGACGGTCACGCTGTCGACCAGCGGCGAATAGATCGGGAAGACGCGTTCCACACCCTCGCCATAGGAGATCTTGCGCACCGTGAAGCTCTCGTTGAGCCCGGCGCCCTGGCGCGCGATGCACACGCCTTCGAACGCCTGGAGGCGCTCGCGGCGCTTTTCCGCCTTGGCCTTTTCGTCATAGGTCACTTCGACCACCTTGACGTTGACCTTCAGCGTGTCGCCCGCGCGAAAATCGGGGTGCGGCTTGGCCCGGACGGCCTTCATCTGCTCGGCTTCGAGCGTCTGCAACAGGTTCATAGGCAAGTCTCCGGGCGAAAAACGTCACAAGGCGAGGCGCGCGTATAGCCTATGACTTTTTCTTTTCATAGAGGGCCCAAAGGTCGGGGCGGCGCGCCTTGGTCAGGCCTTCCGCCTGCGCCAGGCGCCATTTGGAAATTTCCTTGTGATTTCCTTGGTTTAGGATGTCCGGAATGGTCCGGCCCTCGACCTCCTGGGGACGGGTGAACTGAGGGTATTCGAGAAGGCCGGCCGAGAAGCTTTCTTCCTGCGGCGATGCGGCGTCTCCGAGCACGCCCGGGATCAGGCGGACCGAAGCCTCGATCACCGCCATGGCGGCGAGTTCCCCGCCCGCCAGGACGAAATCGCCGAGCGAAATCTCTTCGACGCCGCGGGCCTCGATGGCCCTCTGGTCGACGCCTTCGAACCGGCCACACAGCAGGATCGCGCCCGGGCCGGTGGCAAGCGCGCCGATGCGGCTTTGCGTGAGCGGCACCCCGCGCGGCGACAGATAGATCAGCGGACGGTTCTGCCGATCGACCGCGTCGATGGCGGCCAGCGCCACGTCGGCCCGCATCACCATGCCCGGCCCGCCGCCGGCCGGGCTGTCATCGACCGTGCGGTGCTTGCCGATGCCGTGATCGCGGATGTCGCGGACCTCGAGCGACCAGAGCTTCTTTTCCAGCGCCTTGCCGAGCAGCGAAACGCCGAGCGGCCCGGGAAACATTTCCGGAAACAGCGTGAGGATGGTGGCCGACCAGGTCATTCCACGCCGTGCTCGCGTTCGGCTTCGTCGTCGCGCGGCACGGCGACGACGATGCGGCCCTGATCGATCTCGATTTTCGGAACGGTCTCGCGCGTGAAGGCGAACAGGATGTCGCCGCCATCGGTGCGTTCGAGTTCGATCACGTCGCCGGCGCCGTAATTGTGAATCGCCTTCACATGGCCGATGACGCGGCCCTCCACATCCTCGGCGCGCAGACCGATGAGATCGGCGTGATAAAACTCTTCGGCCTCGATGGCCGGCAGGGCGGAACGCGAAACGTAAAGCTCGGTCCCCTTGAGGCTCTCCGCGGCCTTCCGGTCCGTGATCTCGGCGAGCGTGAGAACCGCCTCGTCCGGTTTGGTCCGACGCGCCGCCGTCACCGTGAAGCGGCGTCCGTCTTCGGTATGCAGACCGCGATAGCGGGCGAGCGCTTCGGGATGCTCGGTGAACGTCTTGACGCGCACCTCGCCCTTCAGCCCCTGCGCGCCGATCACGGCAGCGAGCAGGACATCGCGGGATTGCCCCGCCATGGCCTCAAGCCTCGGCGGCCGGGGCTTCCGCCGCCTTGGCGTTCGCCGCGGCGCGTTCCTGCGCCTTCTTCTTGGGCTTGGCCTTCTCGGGGTTGTTCTTCTTGAGCGGCTGCACGAGACCGGCATTGGCGAGGAAGCGATGGACGCGGTCGGACGCGGTGGCGCCCTTCTTCATCCAGTCGGACGCTTTGGCCGTGTCGAGCTTCACGCGATCGGCATGGTCCTTCGGCAACAGCGGATTGTAGAAGCCGATCTTCTCGATGAAGCGGCCGTCGCGCGGCGAGCGCGAATCCGCGATGACGATGGCGTAATGCGGGCGCTTCTTGGTGCCGCCGCGGGCCAGTCTGATCTTCAGTGACATTTCAATCTTCCTTCGTTTGGGAGTGTGTTCGCTTTCAATTCCCTCCCCTGAAAGGGGAGGGTCGGACCGCAGGTCCAGGGAGGGGGCGACCCCCACCCGATTTGCTGCGCAAATCGACCTCCCCCTTGCAGGGAGAGGAATCCGGTCGTGTTCATCGTCGTCCCATTCCGCCCGGACCTGGCGGCATGCCGCCGCCGCCGAACAGCGCCGACAAGCCCTGCATGGCGCGGCCGCCCTTGCCCATCTTCTTCATCATGTCCGACATCTGCCGGTGCATCTTAAGGAGCTTGTTGACCTCGCTGACCTCGACGCCGGAGCCCATCGCGATGCGCTTCCTGCGCGAGCCGTTGATCACATCGGGCTTGGAGCGTTCCTGCCGGGTCATCGACTGGATGATCGCTTCCTGACGGGTGAGAACACTGTCGTCCATGCCGGACTGCGCGAGCTGATCCTTCACCTTGCCGACGCCGGGCAGCATGCCGAGCACGCCCTGCATGCCGCCAAGCTTCTTCATCTGATTGAGCTGTTCGGCGAGATCGTTCATGTCGAACTCGCCCTTCTTCATCTTGCGGGCGAGCTTCTCGGCCTTTTCCTTGTCGATCGTCTCGGCCGCCTTCTCGACGAGGGAGACGACGTCGCCCATGTCGAGGATGCGGTTGGCCACCCGCGCCGGATGGAACGGCTCGAGCGCATCGAGCTTTTCGCCGGTGGCGAGGAACTTGATCGGCGCGCCGGTGACGCTGCGCATGGAAAGCGCCGCGCCGCCGCGCGCATCGCCGTCGGCACGGCTCAGGATGATGCCCGAGAGCGGCACGCGCGCATTGAAGGATTTGGCGATGTTGACCGCATCCTGGCCGGTCAGTGAATCCGCGACCAGCAAGGTCTCGTGCGGCTTCACCTGGTCGCGGATCTGCGCGACCTCGGTCATCAGCTGCTCGTCGATATGCTGGCGGCCGGCGGTGTCGAGGATGAGAACGTCATAGCCGCCGACCTTCGCGCTCGCCATGGCGCGCCGCGCGATTTCGAGCGGCGACTGGTTCGCGACGATCGGTAAGGTCGGCACGCCGGCCTGCTCGCCGAGGATCTTCAGCTGCTCCATGGCGGCGGGACGCGTCACGTCGAGCGAGGCCATCAGCACGCGCTTCTTCTCGCGCGTCTGGAGCATCAGGCCGAGCTTGGCCGAGGTCGTGGTCTTGCCGGCGCCGTTGAGGCCGACCATCAGGATCGGCGCTGGCGGCGAGCCGAGATTGAGCGAGGCGTTCTCTTCGCCGAGCGTCTCGACCAGCACGTCGTGCACGATCTTGACGACCTGCTGGCCCGGCGTGACCGAGCGGATGACATCCTCGCCGATGGCGCGCGGGCGGACCTTGTCGATGAACTCCTTGACGACGGGAAGCGCGACGTCGGCCTCGACCAGCGCGGTGCGGACTTCGCCGAGCGCCTCGTCCACGTCGCGCTCGGTGAGCGCGCCGCGGCCACGCAGCTTGTCGAACACGCCGCCGAGGCGGGATTGCAGTGAGTCAAACATCCATCATCCACCGCCGTCATCGCCCGGCTTGTCCGGGCGACCCATTTTCCAGCGGCAGTGCCGGAAATTGGATCACCCGCATTCGCGGGTGACGACGGGTAACTAATACCCAAAGCATTGCAGCCCCAGGGGGCGCACCTGCGCTGCCTGGGGGCGATCCTGGGCCGGGCCCAGGACCGGAGGACCTAAGGTTCTCCGGAAGCGGCGGGTTTTAGGACTGGGAGTGGGCTAAGTCAAACAGCCCTCAACTCATCAGGGCCGGGTCAGGCCAGGCCATGGTGATATGTTGGAACCTGACGCCTAGAGACCCAACCTTCTCGCCAGATAGGTGTAGCTCAGCGCCCACATCTGCGCCTGCGCCGCGTTGGTGGCGCCGGGGCCGTGGCCGCCTTCGGTCGCTTCGTTGAACAACACGTCGTGTTTCTGATCGAGCATCTTTGCCGCCATCATGCGCGCCCACACCGGCGTGACGCGATCATCGTTCGTCTCGGTGATGAAGAGGATCGGCGGGTATCGCACCCCCGGCTTCACGTTCTGATACGCCGAGTATTTCGAAATGTAGGCGCGGTCTTGCGGCTTGTCGGGATCGCCATATTCGGCGATCCACGACGCGCCGGCGCCGAAATGGGTGTAGCGCAGCATGTCGACCAGCGGGCGCTGACTGACGACGGCGGCAAGCAGCTCGGGATGCTGCGTCATCGTCACAGTGGTGAGCACGCCGCCATTCGAGGCGCCGACGATGCCGAGCTGTTTGGGCGTGGTGACGCCGCGCCGCTCGAGATCGCGCGCCACGGCGGCGAAATCGTCGAAGGCGCGCTGGCGATGTTCCTTGAGCGCCGCTTGATGCCAGGCGGGCCCGAACTCGCCGCCGCCGCGGATATTGGCGACCGCGAGCGCGCCGCCTTTCGCGAACCACACCTGGCCGGCGTCGAGCGGCCGATGGCCGTCGTCCCAGTACCACGGCGTCAGCGACAGCTCGAACCCGCCATAGGAATAGAGGATGGTCGGCACCGGCCCGCGCTGATCCTTCGCGTGGATCAGGAAATAGGGAACGCGCGTGCCGTCTTTCGATGCGACCCAGAATTGTTCCGCGACGAGACCCGAGGCATCGAACAAGGGCGCCTGCGACTTGATCGCGACGGGCGGCGACGAACCATCGGTCGCATAGAGTCGCGGCGGATCGAGGAAACTCTCATAGGTGAACTGCGCATCCGGCCCCCAATCGTCGGTGGCGGCGACCGCTGTCGATCCGCCCGCCGAAAGATCCAGCCTGGTGCCCGACCAGCCTTTTTCCGCATCTTCCTTGAAGGCGAAAACCGAGCCGGTGACGTCGCGATAGATCGAGGCATAGACCGCGTCGCGGCCGGCGGCGACCGAGTCGACCGTGCTGTGCGCGTCCGGCGTGAACAGAACCTCGACGAGATTTCTTTCAACCACGAAATCCGGCGCCGGCGGGAGAAGCGCGATCAGCGAACCTTGCGCAATCGTCCTGGGATAGATCGCCGTCGGCGGCGTCCAGCTGTCGCGCAGGGTGAAGATCAACTTGCCATTCGTGGCGCCCTGCAGCGCCGCCGATGGCGGCACGGGCAGGTGCGTTGTGCGGCCATCCGGCAGCAGCAGGTAATAGTCGGCGGTGAAGAAGGTCAGCTGATGCACGATGAGCGCGATGGTGCCGTAGGGACCGTGAAACACGCGGGGGCGGGCGGCGACCTCGTCGGCGCTCGCTTCGTACACGGTCTTCGCGTCGGCAATCGGCGTGCCGCGGTGCCAGAGCTTGACGATGCGCGGATAGCTCGACTTCGTCAGCGTGCCGGGGCCGAAATCGGCGTCGAACAGGACGGTGTCGGCATCGAGATAGGCCGCGTTGAGCTTCGACAGCGGCAGCGCGAAGCCATCCGGAACAAAGCTCTTCGTCTTCAGATTGAACTCGCGGATCGTCGCCGCATCGCCGCCGCCCGGCGACAGCTTGATCAGACAGAGATCGCTGTTGGGCGCGCAGTCCGCGCCCTGGAATACCCATAGCGCATGCTCGTCGGCATCGAGCGCATCGACGTCGAGCAATGTCTCCCAAGTCGGCTGCGGCTTGGCGAAGTCCGCAACGGTTGTCCGCCGCCAGACGCCGCGCACATGGTCTGCGCCCTGCCAGAAATTGTAGACGAAGCCGTGATCGATGCTGCCGATCGGAATGCGGTCGGGGACGTCGAGCGATTTCAGGATCGCGGCGTAGTCGGCGGCGTAGCGCGGATCGGATTTGAGCGCCGCGTCGCTGCGCGCGTTCTGCTCCTTGACCCAGGTGAGCGCCTTCTCGCCATGGATGTCGGAAAGCCAGAGATAGGGATCATTGTCCGCTGCGAAGGCCGCGGCAATCGTGAGCGCTACGGCGGCCCATGCGAGATAGCGCAAGCGCACTACTCCAATCCCAGCTTCTGCTTCAGATAGATGAACGACAGTGCCCACATTTCGGCCGCCTGCTTGTGGTCTGCGCTTGCGGAATGGCCACCATCGGTGTTCTCGAAAAACAGCACCTCGTCGCCCATCGCTTCCATCTTCGCCGCCATCTTGCGCGCATGCACCGGCGTGACGCGGTCGTCGCTGGTGGCGGTGGTGAAGAGGATCGGCGGATATTTCACGCCAGGCTTCACGTTCTGATAGGGCGAATATTTCAAGATCCATTCGCGCGCTTTGGGATCTGAGGGATCGCCATACTCATCGGCCCAGCTCTGGCCGGCGCCGATTTGGGTAAAGCGCAGCATGTCGATCAGCGGCACCTGGCACACCACTGCTCCGTAAAGTTCGGGATGCTCGACCATCGCGGCGGAGACGAGCAACCCGCCATTCGAGCCGCCCATGATGCCGAGTTGCCGGGGCGTGGTGAGGCCGCGGTGCACGAGGTCGCGTGCCACGGCGGCGAAATCGTCATAAGCCTTCTGGCGGTTCTCCTTCAGCGCCGCGTCGTGCCAGGCCGGGCCGAACTCGCCGCCGCCGCGGATATTGGCGACGACATAGATGCCGCCCTTTGTCAGCCACAGCTTGCCGAAATTGGCCGAGTAGCCGGGCGTCAGCGAAATCTCGAAGCCGCCATAGCCGTACAGGATGGTCGGCGCCGGACCGCTGAGGCTCCTCGGACGCGTCACGAAATACGGGATCATCGTGCCGTCGGCGGAGGCGACCTCGAATTGCTCGGTCACGAGACCGGACGCATCGAACCGTTCAGGCAGCGCCTTGATCTCCTTGGGCCTGTCGTCGCCCGTGTCGAGATAAAGCGTGGTCGGCTTCAGATAGCTCTCGAAGGTGAAAAGTGCTTCCGGTCCCCAATCGTTGGTCGAGACGATGCCGGTCGAACCGGCAGTCGGCAGATCGAGTTTCGTGTCGCTCCATTTGCCGCCGGCGAAACGGAAGGCGTGGATGCTGCCCGTGACATTGTCGAAGATGGAGGCGTAGACCGCGTCGCGCCCGGCCGAAACCGCCTCGACCGAACTGCGCGGGCCGGGCATATAGAGCGTTGCGAGATCGAGCTTCGCCTTAGGATCGTCGAGCGTCCTGGTTCCGCACCGAGAGCAGCGAACCCTTGGTGTAGGTCGCACCGTCGACAGCCCAGTCCTTGCGCAAAGTGAAGATCAACCGGTCGCCGGTCATGCCCTGCAAATTGGCGAAGGACGGCAGCGGCAGCTTGGCGAGCGTTCCGTCCTTGCGGATGTGGAAATAGTCGCTGTCGTAGAACGTGAACCCGCGCACCACGAGCCCGTAGGTGCCGTGCGGGCCGGACATCACCGCGGTCTGCACCGCGATGTCCTCCGGCTTGCCTTCGTACAGCACCTTCGCGCTATCGACCGGTTCGCCGCGATGCCAGATCTTCACGATGCGCGGATAGCCCGAGGCGGTCATCGAGCCCGGCCCGAAGTCGGTGCCGAACAGCACCGTGTCGTCGTCGAGCCAGTCTGCGCCGGACTTGGCATGGACGAGCTGGAAGCCATCCTTCAAAAACGTCTTCGTCGCCATGTCGAACTCGCGCACGACATGGGCGTCGCCGCCGTCGCGCGACAGATAGACCAGACAGCGCTTGAGCGAGTTGGTGCAGCCGGCGCCTTTCCAGATCCAGTTCTCGCGTTCGCCGGCGGCGAGCTTGTCGACGTCGATCAGGGTTTCCCAATGCGGATCCTTGGTCGCGTAGTCGGCCAGCGTCGTGCGCCGCCATACGCCCTTTGGGTTGGCGGCGTCCTGCCAGAAGTTGAAGACGAAGTTCTTGTCGATGCCGCCCATCGGGATGCGGTCGGTGGCATCGAGCACTTTCAGGATCGCATCATTGGTCGGCTGGTAGCGCGGATCGGCCTTGAGCACGTTCTTGGTGCGGTCGTTCTGCTCGGCGACCCAGGCGAGCGGCTTGGCGCCATGGATGTCCTCGAGCCAGAGATAGGGGTCTTCCACGCTGTCCGCTCCTTTTGCCGACGCCGCAAGCACCAGAAAAGCGGCGATCGCGAACCGTTTGTTCCCTGG
This sequence comes from uncultured Alphaproteobacteria bacterium, assembly GCA_963741735.1. Lineage (GTDB taxonomy): Bacteria > Pseudomonadota > Alphaproteobacteria > Micropepsales > Micropepsaceae > Rhizomicrobium. The sequence goes on along the minus strand of CAVUJB010000003.1, from coordinate 198,743 downwards.
CATGCCTTCGCTCCGCCCGGTTTCGACCTCTATGAAAAGCGCCGCAGCGGCGGTCAATCCGCCACTGGCCCCGGCGGCGCCTCCCGCCTATATACGGGCACATGACGCCGTTCCTGAAAATGCACGGGCTGGGCAACGATTTCGTCGTCTTCGACGCGCGAAAGCAAGGGCTTGCGCTCGACGCGGCGACCGCGCACGCCATCGCCGACCGGCGCCGCGGCGTTGGCTGCGATCAGGTGATTGTGATCGGTCCGGGCCGCAAGGGCGGCGACGCGACGATGCGCATCTACAATGCCGACGGCAGCGAAGTGGAACAGTGCGGCAACGGCACGCGCTGCGTGGCGAAGCTGCTCATGGAAGAGGCGGACAAGCCGCGCGTGCGGATCGACACCCTGGGCGGGCCGCTGGAATGCAGCGATGCCGGCGGCGGTCTCGTCACCGTCGACTGGGGCAAGGCGCGACACCAATGGGACGAAGTCCCGCTGGCGCAGCCGGCCGACACCAACATGTTCCAGCTGAACGTCGACGGCGCGACCCATGTCGCGAGCGCGGTGTCGGTCGGTAATCCGCATGTCGTGCTGTTCGTCGAGGACGCCGAGTCCGCGCCCGTGGAAACGCTGGGGCCCAGGATCGAAACCCATCCAATGTTCCCGCAGAAGACCAATGTCGAGTTCGTGAGCCTCACCGGCATTGATGCGCTGCGCATGCGGGTGTGGGAGCGCGGCGTCGGCGTCACGCAAGCCTGCGGCAGCGGCGCCTGCGCGGTCGCCGTGGCGGCGCACCGGCGTGGACTGACCGGACGCAAGGTCGAGGTCGTGCTCGACGGCGGCTCGCTGTTCATTGAAATGCGTGAAGGCGACGAGCATGTGCTGATGACCGGCCCGGCGACGCTCGCGTTCCAGGGCGAAGTCGATCTCGAGGCGCTAATCGCGTGACGACGCAGATCCTCACCTTCGGCTGCCGGCTGAATGCCTATGAGTCCGAGGCGATCCGCGCGCGCGCCGTCGAGGCCGGTCTTGCCGATGCGGTGATCGTCAACACCTGTGCCGTGACGGCCGAAGCGGTTCGCCAGTCGCGCCAGGCGATCCGCCGCGCAAGGCGCGAGAGGCCGGATGCGAAGATCATCGTCACCGGCTGCGCAGCGCAGATCGAGCCTGAGACATATGCCGCGATGGCGGAAGTCGACCGCGTCCTCGGCAATGCGGAAAAGCTCGCCGCGCGCTCCTATGCGGATTTCGGCATCGCGGGCACCGAACGCGTGCGCGTCAACGACATCATGAGCGTGCGGGAAACCGCGAGCCAGATGGTCGACAGTTTCGACGGCCGGGCGCGGGCCTTCCTGCAGATACAGAACGGCTGCGACCATCGCTGCACGTTCTGCATCATCCCGTTCGGACGGGGCAATTCACGCAGCGTTGCGATGGGCGCGGTAATCGACGAGGCGCGGCGGCTGGTGGCTGCGGGCTTTCCCGAGATCGTGCTGACCGGCGTCGATCTCACATCCTATGGCGGAGATCTGCCGGGAACGCCGACACTCGGCGCCCTGGTGCGCAAGATATTGAGACTGGTGCCGGAACTGAAACGGCTTCGCTTGTCCTCGATCGACTCCATCGAGGCCGACGCCGTCCTGATGGCGGCGATCGCGGAAGAAGAGCGGCTGATGCCGCATTTCCATCTTTCGGTGCAATCGGGCGACGACATGATCCTCAAGCGCATGAAACGGCGCCATTCGCGCAAGGACACCATCGACTTTTGCGATGCGGTGCGGCGGCTGCGGCCCAATGCGGCCTTCGGCGCCGATCTGATTGCCGGCTTTCCGACCGAAACCGATCGGATGTTCGAGCAGACCCTGCGCCTCGTCGACGATGCCGGCCTCACGTCACTGCATGTCTTTCCCTTCAGCGCGCGCAAAGGCACTCCGGCGGCGCGCATGCCGCAAGTCGACAAGCATCTCGCCAGGGAACGCGCCCAACGCCTGCGCGCAAAGGGCGAAGCGGTCATGGCGGTTCGGCTTGCCGGCCTGATCGGAACGACGCAGCGGCTGCTGATCGAAAAGGAAGGCCGCGGTCGCACCGAGTGTTTTGCGCCCGCACAGGTCGACGGCGCCCCCGGCAGCATCGTCGAGGCACGCGTGACCGGTACAACCGGCGGCCTGCTTCAGGTGGCGGCATGAGGGATTTCGGCGAAGCGCCGCCGCCGCCGACCTTCTTCGAGCGGCTGAAGGCGGGCCTGTCCCGTTCCACGGCCGGGCTCAGCGACAATCTCACCGGCATCATCACCAAGCGCGCCCTCGATGCGGCGAGCATCGGAGAACTGGAAGACGCGCTGATCAAGGCCGACCTCGGCCCGCAGCTGGCGGCGAGGCTTTCCAAGGCGGTCAGCGACAAGGGCTTCGGCAGCGACGTCAGCGACTACGACATCCGCGAGGTCCTGCGCAGCGAACTGGTCGCCGTGCTGAAGACCATCGAGCATCCGCTGCGCGTGACCGACGACCACAAACCCTTCGTCATCCTGGTTGTCGGCGTCAACGGCGGCGGCAAGACGACGACCATCGGCAAGATCGCCAAGCGGCTCGCTAGCAATGGCGCCAAGGTAATCCTCGCGGCCGGCGACACGTTTCGCGCCGCAGCAATCGAGCAGCTGACCGTGTGGGGCAAGCGCGTCGGCGCCGAGGTCGTGGCCCGCGCCACCGGTTCGGACGCCGCCGGGCTCGCCTTCGAGGCGCTGGAGAAGGCGAAGGCCGAGGGCGCCGATGTGCTGCTGATCGACACTGCGGGTCGGTTGCAGAACAAGGCCGGCCTGATGGCGGAACTCGAGAAAATCGTGCGCGTCATCAAAAAGCAGGATGCGACTGCGCCGCATGCAACCCTGCTCGTGCTTGATGCGACAACCGGACAGAACGCGATCAACCAGGTCGAGGTGTTCGGAACCACCGTGCCGCTGACCGGACTGGTGATGACCAAGCTCGACGGCACGGCGAAGGGCGGCATCCTGGCGGCGCTGGCCCAGAAATTCGCCCTGCCCGTCCACTATATCGGGGTCGGCGAGGGGGCGGACGATCTGCAGCCCTTCAATGCCGAAAATTTCGCCAAGGCGCTGACGGGGGCACGATGAGCGCGCAATTGCGACGGCTGCTGCTGGATCTGGGACCGCTGGTCGTGTTCTTCGCGGTGTTCCAGTATTTCGGCATCTATGCCGCGACGGCGGCCTTCATGGTCCTGGTGTTCGCCTCGCTCGCCGCCGGCTACCTGCTGGAGAAGCGGGTATCGCCGGTTGCGCTGTTCTCGGCGGCCATCGTGCTCGTGTTCGGCGGGCTCACGCTCTATCTGAAGAACGACACGTTTCTCAAGATCAAGCCGACGATCATCTACGCGACGTTCTGCGCGGTGCTGCTGGGCGGTCTCGCCTTCAACCGGCTGTTCATCAAATACGCGCTGTCGTTCGAATTCGAGATGCCCGAGAGCGCGTGGCGGACCTTGACATGGCGCTGGGGACTTTTCTTCGCCGGTCTGGCTCTATTGAACGAGATCGTCTGGAGAAATTTCTCGACCGCGAACTGGGTGACGTTCAAGGTCTGGATCATCCTTCCCCTGATCTTCCTGTTCGGCGCCTTGCAGGCACCGATGCTGATCAAGCACATGCCGGCCGAGCACAAGGGCGACTGACGAGCCGTCAAGGCCGCGGAAAATTTCCGTCCTGTCCTGGCGGGTTGGCGAACGGCCGGAAGACGTCCTGATCTTTGGTCTGACGCCAGTGTTCCAAGGCCCAATGCACGCTGGGGAATGCAATCTCCGTCCACGGAATATCGTCCCAACAGAACAATTCCACTTCAAGGCTTTCCGCACCTGCAGCAAATTTCTCGGCCTCCAGATGCGCGCGATACATCAATTGCACCTGGCTCAGCCGCGGAATGGAATAGACCGCGAGCAGACTATCGAGAACAATGTCGCACTCCGCCTCCTCGCGGGCTTCGCGCCGTGCGCCGTCCTCCGGGGTCTCATGTTCTTCGAGATAGCCCGCTGGCAGCGTCCAAAATCCCTTGCGCGGTTCGATGGCGCGGCGGCACAGAAGAATGCGTTCGCGCCACGTAACAACCGAGCCCACAACGATTTTCGGATTTGTGTAGTGCACGTGGCCGCAATCGCCGCACACATATCGTTCCGTCGTGTCTCCATCCGGGACGCGTCGAACGAAGCGTGGATGGGGCGGCGGCGGGATGGAACGTTTCATGTCTGGCATGCAAGTCAATTCTGACGCAGACGCAATCGAAACGATAGTGCGGATAGAATCTTTGCGTTGCCAACGGCCGCGCAAACGCGATAGAGACAGTTGTGACGGGACACGGGGACGTCTAGTCTTTTCAGCGAACGAGCGGCCCGTACGGGGGTGCTGGGCAATTGGGAGCGACGATCAACGTCGGCCAATTGTGTTGCAGGGGTGTCGAATGACTAAAGTTCAGCGCAAGATGAATGGGAGCTTCGCACTATCGGAGTCGCCGTCTCACCTCTTGCGCCGATGCTCGCAATTCTTCGGCGACCTCTACGCGCACGAAGCCGGTTCGCAGGATCTCACCAAGCAGCAGTTCACTCTCCTCGCCGCGCTCGAGCACAATGACGGCGTGAGCCAGACCGCGCTCGTGGAGATCACCGGCATCGATCGTTCGACATTGGCGGAGATGGTTCGCCGCATGCTCGAACGGGGATTGCTGTCGCGCGAACGCACCGAGGAAGATCAGCGCGCCAATTCCGTCGCCATCTCGCCCACCGGCCGCAAGGCGCTTCGCACGGCGCGCACCGCATCGGAGCGCGCGGAAAAAGCGCTGCTCGAGACCCTGCCGCCGGTCGAACGGCAAAGGTTGGTCAAATTGCTGGCGCAAGTGGCGGTGGCGGGCGACGCCTATGCCGAGAACGGACATTCCGCGCCCAAGGGTCGCGGCCGGCGCAAGCGCGCCTAACTCTCTAAAATTACACGCGAATATCGATCTGGCTGCCAACGCGGGCGGCGGCGTTATAGGCCGCCGGCTGGGCCGATGCGGCCTGTGCCGGTGCGGCTGTTGTCTGCTTGAATTCCATCGGCTCGAACGCGGCCGCTTGAACGTCTTTTTCCTTGGCGAGCGCCGCGGTGAATTGCGCGCGCGCGTCGGGCGCAACCTTCTGCTGGCCGCGCGCGATCTGCTGCGAGGCGATGAGAAGATTGGCGGCGCTAAGCTGCATCCCGCAAGCTTCGCAAAACATGGTTTCCAAAGTCTGAAGATTACTTTGCCGAGGCGCGCGCGATGGCCGGCAGCAGATCGCTCACCAGATTGTCGGGCGTCAGCGGACCGAAGCGGCCGCGGATGATGCCGTGCGCGTCGACGACGAAGGTCTCCGGCACGCCGGAGATCCCCCATTCGATGCCGGCGCGCCCGCTGGCGTCGAAGCCAATCCGCTCATAGGGGTCGCCGACATCGGCGAGGAAGGCGCGCGCCGCATCCGGCTTGTCCTTGTAGACGATGCCGATGAGCCGTACGCCGCGGGCACGCGCGAGTTCGGCGAGTTGCGGCGCTTCCTCGCGGCACGGCACGCACCAGGACGCGAAGACATTGACGAGCGTGACTTTTCCCTTCCGCGCGAGATCGGCGGGCGCAAGGTTCCGTGCGCGGGGATCGAGCGGCGGCAAGGTGAGCGCGGGCACCGGCTTGTCGACGAGCACCGAGGGGATCTCCGCCGGCGGAGGACCGCGCAGGCTCATGAACAGGAATATGGCAAGCCCCGCGAAGGCCAGCACCGGCAGAATGTAGATGAGCCGCTTCACGGCTTCTCCAACAGCGCGAGCTGTGCCTTGGCCCTGGCATAGGCGCGCCAGGTGAGCACGATCGCGGCGCCGAGCAGCAACAGCGTGACGCCGTAGGCCGGCCAGACGAAGGCGGCATAGCCGCCCATGGCGAGAACGCCGCTCATGCCGAGCCCGCCAGCAGCAGCGAGCGGGCGCGGCGCTCCAGGATTTCCGTTCGTATACGGATCGTCCACAGCGTAAAGAAGAGAAGCGTGTAGCCGAGAGCGGAAAGTCCCAGCGGCCACAGGAAGACGGTCGAGATGAGCGGCCCGCCTTGGCGGATGATGCTCTCGCCCTGGTGCAGCGTGTGCCAGTTCACCGAATATTCGATGATCGGCAGGTTCGCGGCGCCGACCAATGCCAGGATCGCGGTCACGCGCGCAGCGCGGATCTCGTCCTCGATCGCGTTCCACAAGGCGATGTAGCCCAGATAGAGGAACAGCAGCAGCAGGAACGAGGTCAGCCGCGCATCCCATACCCAATAGGCCCCCCACATCGGCCGGCCCCACAGCGAGCCGGTAATGAGGCCGAGCAGCGTGAAGGTCGCCCCCAGCGGCGCCGCCGATTTCGCCGCGACGTCGGCGAGCGGATGCCGCCAAACCAGGCTGACGATCGAACACCCCGCCAACAGGCCGTAAGCCATCATCGCGGTCCACGCCGCCGGGACATGCAGGAACATGATCTTGACCGTGTCGCCCTGCTGATAGTCGGGCGGCGCCAGGAAGCCGAGGACAAGGCCCGTGCCGAGCGACAGGATGGTGGCGCCGATGAGCCACGGAAGCAGCGACGAGCTGAAATCCAGGAAGCGCTTGGGATTGGCGAGGGCGAACAGGCTTGCCATGGGACGCGATCTAGGTCTTTGCCGGGTGAGCCGCAAGCATGGCCGTCAGCCTGCGAGGTTGAGACGCACGGCCGCGGCGGCCGCGAAGGGCGACAGCAGCGTGGCCGCCAGGGAAAATGCCGCGAGGAACAGAAGCGCGCCGCCGGACAGCTGATCGAGTGTCGCCTCGACCGCGCCGGCGCCGAATATCACCGCCGGCGCGAGCAGCGGCAACACCAGCAGCGGCAGTATCAGCCCGCCGCGGCGCACCGACAAGGTCAAGGCCGCGCCGATGGCGCCGAGCGCGCTCACCGCGGGCGTTCCGATCAAAAGCGAGACAGCAAGGATGGCAATGGCGCGAGGCGGTAGGCCGAACATCAATCCGAGCAGCGGCGACAACAGGGTCAGCGGCAGACCTGTGGTCAACCAGTGCGCCGCGATCTTCACCGCGCTAACCGTTTCGAGCGGCAGCGGCGAGAGCGCGATGAGATCGAGGCTGCCGTCCTCATAGTCGGCCTGGAACAGACGGTCGAGCGACAGCAGCGCAGCGAGCACCGCGGCGACCCACAACACGCCGGCTGCGACGCGCGCGAGCAGCTTCAGATCGTTACCGACGCCGAGCGGCACCAAGGTCGCGACCGCGGCGAAGAAGGCGAGCGCGAGCGCGGCGCTGCCGCCGGCCCGCGTCGCGAGCCGCATGTCGCGCAAAAGAAGGCTCGCGATCATCCGGCCCCCAAGACAAGCCGCTCACCCGTGACGCCCAGCGGCTCGTGCGTCGCGGCGATGACGATTCCGCCCTTGGCGATGTGCGCGGAGACGAGTTCTGCCGCGAATGCCTTGCCGGCGGCATCGAGAGACGCCAGCGGTTCGTCGAGCAGCCAGAGCGGACGGTCGCACAGCGCGAGACGGGCGAGCGCGAGACGCTTCTTCTGCCCGGCGGACAGATATTGGCATGGCAGGTTCGCGACGCTCGCAAGACCCACGGACTTCAGCGCCGCGGCGCGATCGCCGTCCACGCCGTAAAGCTGCGCGAAGAACGACAGCACTTCGCCCGGCGTGAGCTGCGGCTTCGCCGCATCGTGATGGCCGAGCCAGCCGATCCGGCGCGCGCGCTCCTCGCCTTCAAAAGTCGAATGTCCCGAACTGGAGAATGCAATCGTGCCGGCGGCCGGCGTGAGGAAGCCCGTGATCAGACGGAGCAGCGAGGTCTTACCCGCGCCGTTCGGCCCTTCGAGGCTCAGCATCTGTCCGCCGCGTACTTCGAAGCTCAGATCGCGGAACAGCAGCCGCTGCCCGCGGATGCAGGTGAGATTCTGGATTTCGAGCGAGATGGCGGCCAAGCGTATGCCTTCGTCACACGGACTCAATCACACGCAAGAAGAACAACAGCTAGTCACGGCCCGCAATAGCGGGCCATCCAACTGAAGCTGCGGCGAGATTTGCGCCACATGCCCAACGGGGTGGCCCGCATTCGCGGGCCATGAGAGTGGGACAAGGATCAGCCCGCAATATATTGCGCGCCGTTGACCGTCATGGTGGCGCCGGTGATGAAGGCGGCGTCATCGGAGGCAAGGAAGCAGGCCATCTTGGCGATCTCGTCCGCCTTGCCGAGCCGACCGACGGGGATCGTGGCGATGATTCCTTCCAGCACCTTGGGCGGAACGGCCATCACCATCTCGGTGTCGATATAGCCGGGGCAGATCACGTTGACGGTGATGCCCTTCTTGGCGGTCTCCTGCGCCAGCGCCTTGGTGAAGCCGATGATCCCGGCCTTGGCGGCGGAGTAGTTGGTCTGGCCCATCTGGCCCTTCTGGCCGTTGATCGAGGAGATGTTGATGATGCGGCCGAAATTGCGCTCGCGCATGCCGTCGATGAGCGGACGGCACATGTAGAACATCGAACTCAGGTCGATGCGGACGACCTCGTCCCACTGCTCGGCGGTCATCTTGTGCAGCATGGCGTCCTTGGTGACGCCGGCATTGTTCACAACGATGTCGATCGGCCCGAGCGCGCCTTCCACGTCCTTGAGGCCGGCGGCGCAGGCGGATGCGTTGCCGACGTCCCACTTGAACACCGGAATGCCGGTCTCGGCCTTGAACTTGGCCGCAGCCTCGTCATTGCCGCCATAGTTCGCAGCGACCTTGTAGCCGCAATTCTTGAGCGCGACGGAGATCGCGGCGCCGATCCCGCGCGTCCCACCCGTCACCAATGCTACCCGTGCCATGTCCAATTCCCCGTGAGCGTTCGTGTTTTCTTGTTGTCTAGCACACATAGCGCGAGGTCGCGGCACCGCGCAATATTCTGCCGCCGCGACAGAAAGTCTTGTTATTTTCGAACCCTGAATGGTGCGTGGGCTACCGCTCGGCGCACAATTTCATTGGTGCGTTGGCTAGCGCTCAACGCACATGGCAATGCCCATGCCGCCGCCAATGCACAGCGTGGCGAGGCCCTTGTGCGCATCGCGCTTGCCCATCTCGAACAGCAGGGTCGTCAGCACGCGCGCGCCCGACGCGCCGATCGGATGGCCGATGGCGATGGCGCCGCCGTTGACGTTCACCTTGGCGGTGTCCCAGCCCATGTCCTTGTTCACCGCGCAGGCCTGCGCCGCGAACGCCTCATTGGCTTCGACGAGATCGAGATCGGATGCCTTCCAACCGGCCTTCTGCAGCGCCTTGCGCGAGGCCGGGATCGGTCCTGAGCCCATCACCTTCGGATCGACGCCGACGCTCGCCCATGAGCGGATCGTGGCCAGCGGTGTCAGACCGCGCGCCTTGGCTTCCTTGGCGGTCATCAGCACCAGCGCGGCGGCGCCGTCATTGATGCCGGACGCGTTCGCCGCCGTCACTGTGCCGTCCTTCTGGAAAGCGGGCTTGAGGCCCGAGACGCTGTCGAGCGTCACGCCGTCGCGAATATATTCGTCGGTGTCGACGATCTTCTCGCCCTTGCGTTCCTTGATCGTGACCGCCGCGATTTCGTCCTTGAAGCGTCCGGACTTGCGCGCGGCTTCGGCCTTGTTCTGCGAGGCCACCGCGAAAGCGTCCTGCTGCTCGCGCGTGATCTGCCATTCGCGCGCCACGTTCTCGGCAGTGACGCCCATATGGTAACCGTTGAATGCGTCCCACAGCCCGTCCTTGATCATGGTGTCGACGAAACTGACGTCGCCCATCTTGGTGCCGGCGCGCAGATAGGCCGCATGCGTCGCCTGGCTCATCGATTCCTGGCCGCCGGCGATGACGATCGCGGCGTCGCCATTGACGATCTGCTGCGCCCCGAGCGCCACGGCGCGAAGGCCGGAGCCGCACAGCTGATTGACGATCCAAGCTGGGGTCTCGACGGGAAGGCCGGCATTGATCGAAGCCTGGCGCGCCGGGTTCTGGCCCTGCGCCGCGGTCAGGATCTGACCGAGGATGACCTCGTTCACATCGCCGGCCTTGAGATCGGCGCGTTTCATCGCCGCCTGGATCGCCGTCTTGCCGAGATCGTGCGCAGCTACATTCGCGAAGGCGCCATTGAATGCGCCCACAGGCGTACGCGCCGCCGATACGATGACAACTTCTTCCACCAGAACCTCCCGAAGCTTTTTCAATCTTGCGTTCTGGGCCCAAAATGCCGCGAATGCGAGCATCGGTAAACTGTGGCAAATCGCGCTGTATTTTCAGCAACTTAGTGCGCACGAATTGAGCAGATGGTTTGTGCGCATGCTCAAATGGCACTGGACAGGGCATACCCAGTGTTGTTGTTTTAACGTTCCCGAACGCCCGTGAGAGGCGTGAAACGCCCGCAAATCAAAGAGATATCAGTGTGTCGGAAGAAAGCCCCAAGGCCGAGGCCCCGGTCATCATCAAGAAATACGCGAACCGGCGGCTCTACAACACGCAAACCTCGAGCTATGTGACGCTCGATCACTTGGCGCAAATGGTCAAGGAGGGCACCGAGTTCGAGGTCCGCGACGCCCGCACCGGCGAGGACATCACCCGCTCGGTCCTCACCCAGATCATCTTCGAGGAAGAGGCCAAGGGCCAAAGCCTTCTGCCCATCAAGTTCCTGCGTCAGCTGATCCGTTTCTACGGCGACAGCTTGCAGAGTTTCGTGCCGGGTTATCTCGACATGAGCATGGAGGGCTTCGCCAAGAACCAGGAAGCGATGCGCACCCGCCTGGCCGAGGCGTTCGGCGGCTCGGGCCAGGTCATCGAAAATCTGACGCGGCAGAACATGGCGATGTTCGAGCGTGCCATGTCGATGTTCTCGCCCTTCGTGGCGCGGCGCGCCGGCAGCGAAGAGGAAGCCAAGGCCAACGGCGCGGCCGAGCCCAAGCCGAAGCCGTCCGAAGAGATCACCGAACTCAAGAGCGAAATCGAAGCGATGCGCAAGCAGCTCGCGGAGCTCAGCCAGCGCAAATAGGGCTCCGACGGGAGACCGCATGCCGCAGACCCTTACCGTTTTGATCGACCGGCTCGCCGGCTTTCCCGACTGGCTGTCGGAAAGGGCGCGCGACATCCCGCAAGATCAGACGCGCTGGAAGCCCGAGCTCGCGGAATTTACGTGGACGGCCCAGCTTTGCCATCTGCGCGACGTGGAGCGCGAGGGGCACGTCGTGCGCATTGCGCGCATGCTGGAAGAAGAGATGCCGCTGCTGGTCGGCGTCGACGGCAGCAGGCTCGCCGCGGAACGCAATTACGACAACCAAAGTCCCGAACGCGCGCTGGCCGCGTTCCGCACCTTCCGCGGCCTCAGCATCGTCATGCTGCGCGAGGCGGGTCCGGCCGACTTCGAACGGCGCGGCACGTTCGGCCAGCCCGATGGAATTTCGCTGGCCGAACTGGTGAAACGGATGGCGGCGCACGACGACGATCATCGCAGCCAGATCGAACAGCTGATCGCATCGGGCCGCGACGACGGGATATTCCCGTCGTTCTAGGTCACGTTTGATTGAGAACGCGCGACTGTCATGCCCGCGCAGGCGGGCATCCAGGCGCCCACGAGTCCGTGCGAGACGGCTCTGGATTCCCGCTTGCGCGGGAATGACAAGTTGAGGGAGCAAGATTCTACTTACGGCGATTGCGGTCCAGGCACGCTCAGCGCTTGAGCCAGTCCGGATCGAGCAGCGGCTCTCCGAAGAAGAAGCCCTGGAAATAGTCGACACCCATCGCCTCGAGCAGCTGGGCATCCGCCTCGGACTCGACCCATTCGGCGACGACCTTGAGGTTGAAGTTCTTGGCGAGACCGACGAGCGTGCGCACGAAGACCTGGTTCTCCGGCGAGGCCGACAGGCCCTTCACATAGGCGCCGTCGATCTTGACCATGTCGATGTGCAGCATCTGCAGATTGCGGAACGAGGTGTAGCCGGCGCCGAAATCGTCGATCGCGACGGTCGATCCCAGATCGCGCAGCTGGCTGACGAACTGTGCGTTCTCCTCGAAGTGATGCAACGCCGCCGTCTCGGTGAGTTCGACGTTGAGGCGCGGCGCGACATCCTTGTTGGATCGGACATAGTCAACGAAGCTGTGCAGCCAGGACGGATTGCCCGCCGCGGTGCCCGACACGTTGACGCCGAGATTGACGCTCGGATGGGCCTTGAGCACCGAGATGGCGATCTCGAGCGCGCGGCGATCGATCAGCCCGACGATGCCGAGTTGCTCGGCGGCCGGCACGAACTGTCCGGCTGTCGCGATCGTGCCGTCGGGCCGCTGCATGCGCAGCAGGCTCTCATATTTGAAAACCGTGCGATCCTTGGCGTGGATGATCGGCTGATAGGCGAGCTTCAGGCGGTTGTCGTTGAGGGCCGCGACGACTTCGTCGGCGATCGCCATCAGCCGGAGCCTGGCGCCTTCGCGCTGCGGCGACTTCTCATAGGTGAAGAACCCGTCGCGGCCGGCGCTGCGCGCGCGCTCGAGCGACTCCTCGGCGCGCAGCATCGCCTCCTGGCTGCTGGCGGCGCCGCTCGGCAGCCACACCGCGCCGACCGAGCTCGTTGCCGAGACCTGGCCGCAGCGCGTGTCGATGACGCTGGAGCGCACCGCGCCGCGCAAACGCTCGGCCACGATCGCGATCTCGCGCTCTTTGCAGTTTTTGAGAATGACGCCGAACTTGTTGCCGGCAGTGCGGCCGATGATGTCGCTGGCACGCAACGTCCGCGCGAGACGTTCGCCCACGGCGACGATCACCTCGTCGCCGGCATCGAAGCCGTAGCCGTCATTGATCATCGCCAGCCGGTCGATGGAAGCGACGAGAAAGGCGCAATGGCGGTCCTCCGCCCGCGCACAGTCGATCGCCTGGGTGAGTTCGGCGCGCAGCGAGTTGCGGTTGAGGTGCCCGGTCAGCTCGTCGCGCGTGGCGAGATAGGTGAGCCGCTGCATCTCGCGCTGTTTTTCGGTGGTGACGCGGATCAGGCCGGACAGGCGCTCGGCGCGGCCGTCGGCGCGCGCCATGCGCATGCCGACCATGGTGATCCACAGCGAGCCCATCGCCGACGTCGCTTCGAGGGAGATGTCGAAGGACCCCTCCTGCATGGAGCGCGCGTCGATCAGTTGGGCGAGCCGGGCACGCGATTCCGGGCTCAGCCAGTTGTTGAAGGCGGCGCCGCGCGACAGGCGCTGTACATCGCCATGGAAGGGAATGATGTCGATGGCGCCGTCCCACGTGATGTGGTCGTCGGCAATGGCCCAGTCGAATGCCGCGACGCCGGAGGCCAGCACGGCATGACGCAGCCTTTCGGTGTGTCCGCTCGCGGACAACGCACCCAAGCCGTCGGCAGGCTTCCATTGAAGCGGCTGACTCACATCCACCATCCCTGGCCGTTTTCCGGCCTTATGCTTGAGAGCATGCGGCGATGGGGCTTAAAAAACTCGTAATTCTTTAGGCAATGAGGGGAACGCGGCGCGCGGCCCGGGGTTTGCCTTAAGAACAGGTTATGAGCCCGTTGCCGACCGTGAATGCTCTTGTTCGTGCCGCCACTTGGCGCGACGCGGCAAGCGTGCACGCGACCTCCGGCGCCAGCACTTTCCACGCATTCGATGGTGAACGTCCGAGCGAGGATGCGCGTCCGCGCACGATGCCGGCGTTCGATCGCCGCCAGCCGGCGTCTCGGAATGGCACGACGGATGTTGCGCCGCTTTGGAACGGACCGACGCTGAGGCCCGCCTTCGTCGCACAGGTGCTGGGCCAGGTCATGATGGACCGCCCGGCTGCAAGTCTAGCGGCGCAGGCGTACCGCACGCGGACCGCGAAGATCGCGCGCCTGTTCGACGCCGACGTCTGAACGCGACAAGGCCAGCGTCACACCCAGCAGACCGGCCGCCAGGAACAGGCACAGCGCCATGCCGGCCCCTTGCAGCGCAAAGCAGGAAAGCGCGCCGAGCAGCGCGAGCCCACCGAGCATGCCCTGCACCGAGGCGGTGCGGTCGATGTCAAAACGGCCGAGAAAGAGCGCTGCACCCGCCACAATCGATAGCGCCGCGGGCACGAACGAAAGCACGGCAACACCGCTGACCGCGGCGCCGAGCCCGCACAGGCTGGCAAGCGCGAGCGCCAGCGCGGCCAATGCCGGCGGCAGCGCGCGCGCGTAGCTGAAGGCGCTGGCCAGCGCGAGCGTACCGAACGCGATCGGCAGCACCAGCAGGCAGACGCCGGTCGCAATCGCGGGAAGGGCGAGGATCGCGGCGGCGATGGCGGCCACCAGAACCGCCGAGAAGCGCAATTGCACGCGCGCCGGAGCGCGCGCCGCCGTCGCGACGAACCACACCGTGATCGTCGCGGCAAACAGAAGAAGCGACGCGGCGAAGAGTATCATGGCGGCTTGGCGCGCAGATCGAGAATGAGCGCCTTGATTTCGGCGAGCGCGCGCTCGACCCGGCCAAGGCGCTCGCCGAATTCGGCGAGCACCGCGGCGTCGGCCGCTGTATCCTTCGGTACCGGCGTCGACACGCCGGCACGCGTCGCGATCTCGGCCGCCGGAACCGACAGCAGCGCCGCGAGCAGGCGCACATCGTTTGCGGAAAGTTCGCGCTGGTCCTTCCACAGCTCGGCCAGTTGATGCGCGCTCAAGCCGAGCGCGGCGGCGACATCGGCATGCTTCAGGCCGGCCGCCGCCAGGCGGGCATCAAACCAGCTCGAATCGAAGAACAGCGCCATGCGGGCGGGAGTTTAGAGCGAAACCGGCGCGATTTTCGCCGCGGCTCGCTATTTTTCAGCGGAAAAGTCGGGATGGCTGACATAGGCCGCGCCGATCACATGACCGTAGCCGCCCTGTTGCACCACCACCGCGACGCCGTCATGCGGCAGGTTCGCCATCGCCGAGCGCGGTAATGACAGCGACAGGCCGTGGCCCTTGTAGACGCCGATCGCGCGAAGGTCGCCGACCACATTGTGATAGGTGACCGTGCGTCCCTCATTCTCGCCGCTCGGAATGTTCACGCTTACCGACGAGCGCAGATGGAACATCCACACCGTCGCGGTGGAGGCGCCGGGCACCGCGCCGATGACGACGTGCATCTCGTCGGGCGTTTCCGTCACCGCGACGGGCACGGCGGCATCGGCCGCCAAGGTTCCCGATTGCGGCGTCGACAGCGAGGCGGGAATCGGCATCGCTGCCGGTGCTGCATCGGCGCGGGCCAGCGCTTCGGCCTGCGCTGCTTCGGCCGCCGCGCGGATAATGGCAGCGCGGCGCTGGGCGATGGCGGCCTCGACGGCAGCCGCCCGGCTGCCGACCACATCGATCGCGCCGTCCACGATGATCTGCGGCGTGTAGACCCCGCCATGGCCCATCGCCGCCGCATAGGCCTTCTGGCGCCGCGTGTTGGCCTCGCTGGCCAGCGTGTCCTTCCAGCCCAGCATGTCCCAATAGGTGATCGGCAGGCTCATCGCGAGCACGTCGGGCCGCCGCGCCAATTTTCCGAGCAGCGCATCGGCCGGCGGACAGGAGCTGCAGCCCTGGCTCGTAAAGAGTTCCACGACGACCGGGCGAACCGTGCCGCCCGCCAAGGCCGCGCTGGTGCCGAGCGCAAACAGCGCGGCGAATGCGAAGAGGCGAACGGGCGTTCTCATGCTTCGACCTTAGGGTCACAAAGGCGCCGCCTCCAGTCACTTCGACTTGAATGCGGTGCACACCGGCAAGGTCCGCGGAAAAAAGGCCGAGCGGGGGCCGATTCCGTGCGATCGCGGATCCTCGCTGCCGCCCTGCTTGTGTCGCCCCTGCCGCACTCTGCCACCGATTGCAGGCGAAAGCCGCGCTTCCCGATTGACCGGCGCAACACCCGCGACTAGGTTCCGCGCCCATTTTTGGCGTGTCAAACGGTGGCGGGAAATCCCGTCCGCCGCAATCGCGTTTGGGCAGGGGGCACAGCGATGGCACATATCGACGTTGAAAACCTTAGCAAAATCTACCGCGTGGCGGTGCGCGACCCGGGCTTTGCCGGCGCCGTGCGCGGCCTGTTCCGCAGGCGTCACCGCGAGATCGCGGCGCTCGACCAGGTGAGCTTCTCGCTCGAGAAGGGCGAGCTACTCGGCTTCATCGGGCCCAACGGCGCGGGCAAATCGACGACCATCAAGATCCTTTCGGGGATCCTGAGACCGACGTCGGGCCGCTGCGAAGTCGGCGGACTTGTCCCCTGGGAGCACCGCATCGCCCATGTTGCGCGCATCGGCGTGGTGTTCGGCCAGCGCACGCAATTGTGGTGGGACCTTCCGATCGTCGAGAGTTTCGATCTGCTGCGCGACATCTACCGCGTCGACCAGAAAGCCTATGCGCGCACAAAGGACCGGCTGGTCGCGATGCTGAAGATCGAGAGCATCCTCGACACGCCGCTGCGCCAGCTGTCGCTCGGCCAGCGAATGCGCTGCGAGATCGCCGCCGCCCTGCTGCACACCCCTTCGCTGCTGTTCCTGGACGAACCGACCATCGGGCTCGATGCGGTCTCCAAGCTCGCGCTGCGCGATTTCGTGAAGGAACTTAACCGCAACGAAGGCGTCACCGTGCTGCTGACCACGCACGACATGCACGACATCGAGGCGCTGGCGAAACGCGTCATCATCATCGGTAACGGCAAGGTGATGCGCGACTCCAGCTTCGAATCGATGCGCAGCGAGGTGCTGCACGAGCGACGGCTGATCGTCGACTTCCGCGAGGACACCGACGGCATCGACGTCGAGGGTGCGACGGTGAAGAGTCGCGACGGCCGCTCGGTCGAGTTCGCGTTCGATCCCGCGAAGATCGCCGCCCACACGCTGATCGCGCGCGTCGCCGCGCAGCACGATGTCGAAGACATCCGCGTCGAGGATCCCAAGATCGAGGAAGTGATCGCGCGGTTCTACGCGCTGCACGGCGCGGTGGAAGCATGAGCACGCTCGCCCTGCCCTACATCTCGATTTTGCGCGCGCGCTTTTCGCTGATGCTGCAATACCGCACCGCGGCCTGGGCCGGCGTTGCGACGCAGTTCTGGTTCGGCGCGATCCGGGTGATGACGCTGGCGGCGTTCTATTTCGGCACCGGCAAGCAGCCGCTCAACCTCGCCCAGGTCGTGACCTATATCTGGCTCGGCCAGGCCTTCCTCGCGATGCTGCCGTGGAATGCCGACGGCGAGGTCGGCGCCGCGGTCGAGAGCGGCAATGTCGGCTATGAGCGCCTGCGCCCCATCGATACCTATTTCCTCTGGTTCGCGCGCGCGCTCGCCTGGCGCGTCGCCAATACCAGCCTGCGCGCCGGGCCGGTGTTCGTGCTGGCCGGCCTCATCCTGCCGCTCACCGCGATGCACGACTGGTCGTGGCGCGCGCCGTCGAGCGTCGGCGCAGCGGGCCTCTTTGTCGTGTCGATCGGGCTGACCGCAATTCTGTCGTCGGCAATGACGGTGATCCTCAACATTGTCGTGACGGCGGCGCGCACCGCGCGCGCGGCGAGCTTCGCGATGGGCTTCGTCAATCTGTTCTCCGGTCTCGTCATTCCGCTCGCACTGTTCCCGGCATGGGCGCAGGGGTTTCTGCTGTGGCAGCCCTTTGCGGGCCTGGCCGACATTCCCTATCGCATCTATTTCGGCGCGCTGTCGGGCGCCCATGCGGCCGAAGGCATCGCGGCCCAGATCCTGTGGATCGTGCTTCTCGCTCTCGCCGGACGATGGTGGCTCGACCGCGTGATCGCGCGCATCGATATGCAGGGGAGCTGACGATGAACGGCTTGGCAATCTACGGACGCTTCATCGGCGTGAGCCTGCGCGGGCAGATGCTCTATCCGACCGCCTTTCTGATGCGGTTCGGCTCCCAGTTCTTCGTCACCATCATCGAATTCGCCGGCGTGTGGGCCCTGTTCGCGCGGTTCAATCATGTGCGCGGCTGGAGCTTCGCGCAGGTATCGCTGTTCTATGCGGTGGCGAGCATCGCATTCGCCTTCGCCGACGGCCTGTCGCGCGGCTTCGACACGGTGGGCCCGCTCTTCATCAAGACGGGCAATTTCGATCGCATCCTGCTGCGTCCGCGCTCCAGCGCGCTGCAAATCACCGGACAAGATTTCGCGATCAGCTCCGCCGGCCGCGTGCTGCAGGGCGTCGTCGCGTTGGCCGTTTCGATCCATCTGCTGAAGCCGGACTGGGGCGTCGCGCAATGGCTGCTGCTCGTCTGGGGAATCGCAGGCGGCATCAGCCTGTTCTTCTCGCTCAAGATGCTGGAAGGCGTGCTGGCGTTCTGGACCACGGAAGGTCTGGAAGTCGCCAACACACTGACCTATGGCGGCGAAGCGGCGGCGCAATATCCGCTCGACATCTATTCGGCCTGGTTCCGCAAATTCCTTCTCTACTTCGTGCCGATCGGCTGCTCGCTCTATCTGCCCGTGGCGCTGGTGCTCGGCCATGACACCGGCGTGCCGGCGGCGCTTGCCGCACTGGCGCCAGTGACCGGCTTCGCCTTTCTCGCGGTAGCGATGACAGCGTGGCGGATCGGAATCGGGTACTACACATCTACGGGAAGCTAAGGGGTTTTCTCGCCGCGCACCTTACCGTTAGCGCTACGCGCTTCGCGTAATGCGCTCGCATGCTATACATCGGTGTATGGCACGCGATGAACCGAAATGGGAGACCTACCGCTCGTTTCTGGCGGTGATGACCGAAGGCAGCCTGTCGGGCGCGGCGCGCAAGCTGTCGCTGACGCAGCCCACGCTCGGCCGGCATATCGACCAGCTCGAAGCCGATCTCGGCACGCCGCTGTTCACGCGGTCGCAGAGCGGCCTCATACCGACGCAGGGCGCGCGCGAACTTCTGCCGCACGCCCAGGCAATGGCGAGTGCGGCCGAGGCCCTCGTCCGCGCCTCCTCCGGCGCCGACGCAGAAGAGCGGGGAACGGTACGGCTGACCGCGAGCGTGGTGGTCGGTGCCGAGGTGCTGCCGCCGATTCTGACGAGCTTCCGCGAGGCGCATCCGCACATTGCGATCGAGCTGGTGTTATCCGACGCGCGGCAGGATCTGTTGCGCCGCGACGCCGATATCGCGGTGCGCATGGTGCGGCCGACCCAGGAAGCGCTGGTCGCCAAGAAGATCGGGCGGATCGGTCTGGGCTTCTACGCCCATCGCCATTATCTGGAGAAATACGGTACGCCGCGCACGCTCGACGAGATGGCCGGGCATGCCATCATCGGCTTCGACAAGGAGACACCGTTCATCCAGGCGCTGCGCCGAAGTGGCCTGCCGCTGACGCGCGAGCTGTTCGCGCTGCGCACCGACGCCGATCTCGCACAGCTCGCGGCCCTGCGCGCCGGCTTCGGCATCGGCGTGACGCAACTGGGCATCGGCCGCCGCGATCCCGACCTCGTACAGTTGCTGCCGGGCGCACTCAAATTCGAGATCGAGATGTGGCTCGTCACGCACAAAGATTTGCGCGGCACCAGGCGCATGCGGGTGCTGTTCGATCATCTGGCGGATGGCCTTTCGGCCTATGCGGCGACGTCAAAGGCGCGCTAAGCCGCCAGGAGGTTCCGCAGCACATATTGCAGGATGCCGCCGTTCTTGTAGTAGGCGACCTCGTCGGCGGTGAGGATCAGCAGGTGCAGCGGCATCGCCGCCGTGCGGCCGTCGGGATAATGCACGGTCGCGGTCACCTTCATCTGCGGCTTGATCTCGCCGGAGAGGCCCGGAATGTCGATCGTCTCGCGTCCGGTGAAGGCATAGTCGCGGCGCGTCTTGCCGTCGGCGAAGACGAAGGGTGCGACGCCCATGCCGATCAGATTCGAACGATGAATGCGCTCGAAGCTCTCGGTGATTACTGCGCGCACGCCAAGCAGCTTCGGACCTTTCGCCGCCCAATCGCGAGAGGAGCCGGTACCGTATTCCTTGCCGCCGACGATGACGGTGTCGATGCCGTCCTTCTTGTAGCGTTCCGCCGCGTCGAAAATCGACATCTGTTCGCCAGACGGCGAACTCGCCGAGAAGTACAGCGTGTTGCCGCCTTCCTTGCCACCCATCATCTCGTTCCTGATGCGGATATTGGCGAAGGTGCCGCGCTCCATCAGTTCGAAATTGCCGCGCCGCGCGCCATAGGAATTGAAGTCCTGCTGGCGCACCTGATGGTCCTGCAGATAGACGCCCGCGGGCGAGGTGGCGCGGATGTTGCCGGCGGGCGAGATATGGTCGGTGGTGATGGAATCGCCGAATAGCGCCAGTATGCGCGCGCCGGTCACATCCTTCACCGGCTTGGGCGCGATCGTCATGCCGTCGAAATAGGGCGGGTTCTTCACATAGGTCGAACCGATCGGCCATTGGTAGGTCTGGGTCTTGGCCGCCTTGATCTTGCGCCAATTGACGTCGCCCTGGAACACGTCGCCATAGCGCGACTTGAAACTCGCGGTCGTGATGCCCTTGCGCATCGCCGCCGCGATCTCCTTCGAACTCGGCCAGATGTCCTTGAGATAGACCGGTTCATTGTCCTTGTCGTAGCCGACCGGCTCTTTGGTGAGATCGATGTTGATCGAACCGGCCAGGGCATAGGCCACGACCAGCATCGGCGAGGCGAGATAGTTGGCGCGCACCAAAGGATGCACACGGCCCTCGAAATTGCGGTTGCCGGAGAGCACCGCGGCGGTGACGAGATCGGCCGAGGTGATCGCCTCGGAGACGTTGTCCGGCAGCGGACCGGAATTGCCGATGCAGGTGGTACAGCCATAACCGACCAGCTGGAAGCCGAGCTTGTCGAGATATTTGGTCAGACCCGCCTTCTCCAGATAGTCGGTCACGACCTGGCTGCCCGGGGCGAGCGAGGTCTTCACCCAGGGACGCACCTTGATGCCGCGCTCCACCGCCTTCTTGGCGACGAGGCCGGCGCCGATCATCACCGACGGATTGGACGTGTTGGTGCAGGATGTGATCGCCGCGATCACGACGTCGCCATGGCCGATGGAATGCTCGGTGCCTGCGAGCTTGGCTCTCCGGTTGGCGTCGTCTTCCTTCTTGTAGGTGTTCATCAGCGCGAGCGCGAATTCGTGCGACGCGCTGCCGAGCGGCACGCGGTCCTGCGGCCGCGCCGGGCCGGCAAGGCTCGGCTCCACCGTGCCCAGATCCAGCTCGAGCGTATCGGTGAACACCGGATCTTCGCTCTTCCTCGTGCGATAGAGGCCCTGCGCCTTGGCGTATTTCTCGACGAGGGCGACGCGGGCCGGCTTGCGCGCGGTGGCCTTCAGATAACGCAGCGTCTCGGCATCGACCGGGAAGAAGCCGCAGGTCGCGCCATATTCCGGCGCCATATTCGCGATGGTGGCGCGATCTTCGAGCGACATGTCGTCGAGGCCGTGGCCGAAATATTCCACGAACTTTCCGACCACGCCCTTCTTGCGCAGCATCTGCGTGACGGTCAGCACCAGATCGGTGGCGGTGACGCCTTCGCGCAGCTTGCCCGTCAGCCTGAAGCCGATGACTTCGGGGATGAGCATGGAGATCGGCTGGCCAAGCATCGCGGCTTCCGCCTCGATGCCGCCGACGCCCCAGCCCAGAACTGATAGGCCGTTGACCATCGTCGTGTGGCTGTCGGTGCCGACGAGCGTATCGGGGAACGCGTACTCGACCTCTTTCTTGCCGTCCGCGTCCTTGCGGGTCCAAACCGTCTGCGCGAGATATTCCAGATTGACCTGGTGGCAGATGCCGGTGCCCGGCGGCACGACGCGGAAGTTCGCGAAGGCCTGCTGACCCCAGCGCAGGAACTGGTAGCGCTCGGCATTGCGCTCATATTCGATGACGACGTTCTTCTTGAAGGAATTGCTGTGGCCGAAATTGTCGACCATCACCGAATGGTCGATGACGAGATCGACTTCGGCGAGCGGATTGATCTTCTCCGGATTGCCGCCGAGATTCTTCATCGCATCGCGCATCGCGGCGAGATCGACCACGGCGGGAACGCCCGTCAGGTCCTGCATCAGCACGCGTGCGGGGCGGAAGGCGATCTCGCGATCCGACTTCTTCTTGTCGAGCCAGCCCGCGATCGCGCGGATATCGTCGGCGGTGACCGTCTTGCCGTCTTCGTAGCGCAGCAGATTTTCGAGCAGCACCTTCAGCGAATAGGGAAGCTTCGAGATGCCCTTGAGGCCGTTCTTCTCGGCGGCGGCGAGGCTGAAATAGGCATAGGTCTTGCCGCCCGCCGTCAGTGTCTTGCGGGATTTGAAGGTGTCGAGACTGGTCACGGGACGCGCCTTTTCAAGCGGGAGGGAGGCCCGGTTTAGTCCCGATTCCCTAATTTTCCAAGCTCCAGCAACGTCACGGTGGCCCCACTCGCAGCGGCGTGACAAACTCGCGAAAAACATGGGGGGAATGCCATGGGCGCGGAGAGTGTGCGCAGCGAACGCAACGGCGGCATCACGACCATCATTTTGGATCGGCCGCAGGCACGCAACGCGGTCGATCGCCCGACCGCCGACGCGCTGGTGAAGGCCTTTCTCGCCTTCGAGCACGACAACAATGCGAAGGTCGCGGTGCTGTGGGGCGCGGGCGGCACGTTCTGCGCCGGCGCCGATCTCAAGGGCATGAGCGAGGGCCGCGGCAACCGGCTGAGCGCGCCGGCCCAGCATTACGATCCGCACGCCGGCGATGCGCCGATGGGAACGACGCGCATGCGGCTGTTGAAGCCGGTGATCGCGGCGGTCGCCGGGCACGCGGTGGCCGGCGGCCTCGAACTCGCTTGCTGGTGCGATCTGCGCGTCGCGGAGGAGGACGCGGTGTTCGGCGTGTTCTGCCGCCGCTGGGGCGTGCCCTTGATCGACGGCGGCACCGTGCGGCTGCCGCGCCTGATCGGACAATCGCGTGCCCTGGACATGATTCTCACCGGCCGGCCGGTCGGCGCCGACGAAGCCTATGCCTGGGGTCTCGCCAACCGGATCGTGCCAAAGGGCGAGAGCCGCCGCGCGGCGGAAGAGCTCGCGCTCGACATCTCACGTTTCCCCGAGATCTGCATGAAGGGCGACCGCCAGTCGGTGCTGGAGCAGTGGGACCACGACCATCACCATGCGATGATCCACGAATTCAAGATCGGCACGTCCACGCTGCAGACCGGCGAATCGCGCGCCGGCGCGGCTCGCTTTGCGAGCGGCAAGGGCCGCGGCGGCCGGTTCGACGACCTTTAGGGGCCGCGTCCCAAATTCGCCCCATTCGCCCGGTAAGAGAAATTGGGGGACGCGTTTGTGACGCGACCGGAGCGGCACGTAAACCATGAAGGCATAATGCCCAGGTTCGGCATCTTGATCGCATTTGTCGCGATGCTCGCAAGCATCGGCGCGGGCCAGGCACAGGACAGCCTGAGCGCCAGGCTGGCGACCGACCGGCTCGGCGACATTCAGACCGGCACCTTTTCCGCCGGCGACGGCGTGAACTTCACGCTGAACCGCGCCTCCCAGAATTACCTGCTGCGCTTCATCAGCGAGCCGGAGATCTATGTGCTGTACGTCGATCACGGCTCGCTCGGCGGACGCGTGCTGAAGTACGATTCCGGCGGCACGGCGCTGATGGTTTCGGGCTGGGGCGCGATGACGATCTACACCGATGCCAAGCCCGGCGGGCTCCCGGCCGAACGTACCGGCGACAGCATGCCGCCGGTGCTCGCGCCCGTGTCGATCACCGCGATGCAGAATGCCGCCGGCGACGAAGCGGAACATCTCTCCTACATCTATGGCCTGCACCTGACCTTCAGTGCCGATTGGACGGCACTCGCGGCCGATCCCAGCTTGCGGGCGCTCGCGTTCGATGCGTTGCAGAACACCGCGCGCGGCATCGACCGCTTCGCCGCCAGCGCCGTGGCGCGCCTCGCGGTGACGAAGAAATTCGACTGCGTGCAGATGGAGACCGGTGGCCGGCCGACCATCTCGCTCCACGGCCGAACGCTGTTCGTGACGTTCGTGCCGTCGCAGGGATTTATCGGCCGAGCTTCGTCGCACGGCATTGCGCGCGCGCTGGGTCAGCTTCTTTCGGTGCCGACGGCGGGATAAGCAGCGCCCGCCCCCAAATCATTTGGGCTCGAACCCGTCGGGCGCGATCTCGAATTTCGTGAAGTCGAAGCCGGGCGCAACGGTGCAGCCGACGAGCGTGAAGGCGCCGAGCGTCTCGGCGCATTGCCAGGCACGCGCCGGCACCGCGATCTGCGGCCGTTCTTCTTTTTCGATGCCGATACCAAGGACATGGCGCACCGCCGCACCGCGAGCCGGCGCGATGGAAAGCTGAAGCGGGCTGCCGCGATAGAAGTGCCAGACCTCGGATGAATCGATGCGGTGCCAGCGCGAGCGTTCCCCCTTGCGCAGCAGGAAATAGATGCCGGTCGAATGCGCCCGGCTGCGGCCGCCCGGCGGGGTATCGCGAAAGACCTCGCGATAGTGTCCGCCCTCGGGATGCGGACGCAGATTGAGAAGACGGATCAGGTCGGCGGCTTCGGCGCTCACGCACTGTGCTCGATGGCGACTTGATTGGGATAGAAGGCGAGATGGTCCTTGATCGCCGCCATGGCGGAGAACGGCGTCTCGTAGCTCCACACGGCGTTGGACGCCCGCGCATCGCCGGCCGCGAGATCGTAATAGCTGGCATCGCCCTTGTAGGGACAATGGGTGCTGTGCGTGGAGCGGTGGAAGTGCGCGAGCTTTGCATCGCTGCGCGGAATATAGAACACCGGCTTGTAGGTGGATTCGCGCAATTGGAGCGCATGCATCGTGTCGGCGACGATTTCGCCGCCAAAGCGCACGACCACGCGGCCCTTTGCAGGCTCGACCGTGATCGGGTGATCGGGTCCAGGCAATTTCATGCCCGCTCTTTAGCACGCCCTCGCCTCAGGCGAACAGACTCTGCGCGCCGCGCGAAACCAGAACGCGCATACCCGCGACGACAGAAAGGCTATCGGCGAGTGCATTGTGCTTCTGCCCATCGAACGGCACGCCGAGCTTCGGCCCGATATCGCAGGAGTGCAGACCGCGCGTGTCGAAACCGTTCCGGCCAAACCAGGGCCGCGAGTCGCGGAACTCCGGCGCCGGCCGCTCGGGCCTCAGTCCGTAGAGACGCAGGTTTTCCTCGAACACCAGTTCGTCGCGGCCGAACGCGGACGAAACCGCGCCCTCGGCAAAGGCGAGGAACGCATCATAGGCATCGGCAAAATCGCAGCCCCGCGCCTTGACGTCGCCGTTCGTGATGCCGGTCAGTTCCTCGAGATAGGGCGACAGTTCCGAATTGATCCGTGGACGGACGAGTACGTCGAGCGTGTCGACCACCGCCAGCGAATTGGCGTCGAGCTTCACCGCCCCGATCTGGACCACTTCCTTGAACTCGCCCGGGCGGAGCCAGCGATGGCTCATCGAGCCCTCCCAGGCGGTGAATTCAAGGTCGTAGACGATGGCCGGCCGCATGACACCCGAGAATCTGTGGAAATACCGATGCGAAGAATCCCGAATCACAGGATTCGGCATAATTAATACATTCTTAAGACCCTCAGCCGAGCGTAGGGCTCGCAGACGTGACGGAGGCCGCAATGGCCGCTCGCAGCAACCCATTCTTCGAGGTTCCCGCGGACGTTTCCGTGCCGGATCTCGCACCGGCGCAAGGCTCTATCGCCAGGCTCGCGCAAATGCATGCCGAGGCGGTCGAGACCGCGCGGCTTGCCAATCTTCTCGGCCGCGCGTTGCCCGTCGCCATCGCCCTGCCTGTCATGGGGATACTCGCGGTCGTTCTGGCGGGCGGCGCAGGCGTTCCGTCGACGGTCGCCTGGGCCGTTCTGCTCAGCGTCGCAAGTCTTTCGGTGGCGCGCGCCTATGGCAGCGCGATCGGCCGTCCGTTCGAGCGCGCGTCGCTGCACGCCTTCGCCGAAGATCTCAGCGCATGTCTGCTCTATGCCGGGTTCGCCTGGGGCGCCGGAGCGTTCCTTGCGATCGGCGGCGCGGCGGCGGCCAGCACCGCAATTCTCTTCGCAGGCGCACCCGCGATCGTCGTCGCACTTGTATTGCGCGAGCAGCAGGCGGCGCTCTTCTTTCTTGCGCCGGTTGCGGCGCTCACCGCATTCGCTTGCGTGCTCAGGCCTTTCGCCGCCGGTGCGCTCGGCGCGGCACTGGTGCTGATAGTTTGCGCGGTGGTTGCGGGCGCGGTTGTGGCCGCCGACCGCTGGCGCGCCGCGCGGCAGGACGTACCCTTTCCCGCGGGCCTGAGTACTTCCTAAATCTTTCGCGTATAAGGGTTTTACGCATCACGGTGCGGGATTAATCTCGCGACCGGTTCGGACTTCGGCCCAGAGTGATCCGCATTGGGCCAGCCTATGCGCGAGGACTCCATGCCGCTTGCTCAAGCCGACGACGCCGCCCAGGTGACTCGCCGCAATGAGATCGAGGCCGGCCAGCGGCTCGCGGCGGCGGAAAAGTTCGCAACGGAGCCCGGACTTCTCGCTTTCTTCGAGGCGCTCTATCGCAACGCCGCGCCCGACGACGTGAACCGCTACACACCCGAATCACTCGTGGCGCTCGCCGGCCTCGTTCATCGGCGGCTTCTGGCGCACAAGTCCGGCGCCGGCGAGGTCTCGCTGTTCACACCGCGCGACGAGGACACGCGCTATTCGCAGAACGACAACGTGCTGGTCGCAGTCAACGACGACAAGCCGTTTCTGGTCGATTCGCTGATCGCCGACGTGACCGCCAGCGGCGGCCGGCTGAGAGCGGTGTTCCACCCGATCGTGAAGCTGGAGGCAAAGCCGGTCAGCGTCATCGTGCTCGTGCTCGAACCCATCATGAGCGAGGTGCGCCAGGCGGCGATCCTGCACAGCGCCAAGGCGACCTTCGCGCAAGTGACGGTCGCGGTGCGCGACTGGCGCGCCATGATGGCGCGGCTCAACGACGCCATCAAAGGACTGAAGGACAATCCGCCCAAGGTCGCCGCCGAAGAGCTCGCCGAGAGCCTCGCGCTGCTCGAATGGCTGGGCGACAATCACTTCACCTTCCTTGGCGCGCGCGACTATCGCTTCGTTCCGGGCGGCGACGGCGCGCTCGAGCCGGACTTCTCGAGCGGGCTCGGCGTGCTTGCCGACAGTGAGGCGCGCGTCATCCGCAGAGGTCCCGACCGCGCCGCGCTGACGCCGGAAGTGCGTGCCTTCCTCACCCAGCCTTCGCCGCTCATCATCACCAAGTCGAACGAGCGCAGCTTCGTGCATCGCCGCGTGCACATGGATTATGTCGGCGTCAAGACGTTCGACAAGAACGGCGCGCTCACCGGCGAGCGGCGTTTCGTGGGCCTGTTCACCTCCGGCGCCTACAGTCGGCGGCCGAGCGACATCCCCCTGCTGCGCCGCAAGGTCGCCAATGTGCTGGCGCGCGCCGGTCTTCCCGCCGCGAGCCATGACGGCAAGGCGCTGGCGCACATCCTGGACACGTATCCGCGCGACGAGATGTTCCAGATCTCCGAAGACGATCTGTTCGCGATCAGCCAGGGAATCCTCAGACTCGGCGAACGGCCGACGGTGCGCGTCTTTCTGCGCTTCGACCGCTTCGACCGCTTCGTGTCGGCGCTCGTCTTCGTGCCACGCGACCGTTACGACACCCATGCGCGCGAGCGCATCCATCACATCCTGGCGGAAGCGCTGAACGGCCGCATGTCGTCGGCGACGCCGACGATCGACGAGTCGGTGCTGGCCCGGGTCCACTTCATCGTCGGCCGCAACGAAGGCACGCGGCCGCAGGTCAGCGCACACCAGCTCGAGGAGAAGGTCCGCGCCACGATCCGCACCTGGGACGATGGCTTTGCCGAAGCCATGGAGCAGGTCCATGGCGAGATCGAGGGCATGCGCCTGTTGCAGGAACGCCAGGCGCATTTTTCACCGGGCTATCGCGGCACGTTCATGCCGATGGAGGCGATCCACGATCTGGACGAGATCGTGGCGCTGGCTGCCATCGAACAGGGCCCCAAGCTGCGCGCCCGCGTCTATCGCAAGCACGCCGATGCACACAATGCGCTCAGGCTGAAGCTCTATGTCCTGGGCGAAGTGATGCCGCTCTCCGCCTCGCTGCCGATCTTCGAAAATCTCGGACTGAGAGTGATCGCCGAAGACGCCTTCCCGCTGACGCTCAAGACCGGCGACGGCTGGACGCACGAGGCGAACGTTCTCGATTTCGTGATGGAACGCGCCGACGAGGGCGCCGCCGAACTCGGCGACATCAAGGCCCCGCTGGAAGACGCGTTCCATGCCGTCATCCACGGCAACTCGGAGAGCGACGGCTTCAACCGGCTTGTGCTGCGCGCCGGTCTTGCCTGGCGCGACGTGGCCATTCTGCGCACCATCGCCAAGTTCCTGCGCCAGGCGGGATTCGCGTTCAGCCAGGATTATGTGGAGCAGGCGCTCGCACGCAATCCCGATCTCGCGACGTTGCTGGTCGAGCTATTCCACGCGCGCAACGATCCGGCCGGCGCCACGCATCTCGAACACGATGCCGAGACGATCGCCAAACGCATCGACGGCGCGCTCAACGACGTGCAAAGCCTGGACGACGACCGCATCATCCGCCGCATGCGCAATGTCGTGGACAATGTGCTGCGCACGAACTTCTACCAGCGCGACGAGAAGGGCGCGCTGAAGCCCTACATTGCGATCAAGCTGAATTCGCAGAACCTCGACGAATTGCCTTTGCCGCGCCCTTATGTCGAGATCTTCGTCTATGCACCGGACGTCGAAGGCGTGCATCTTCGCTTCGGCAAGGTGGCGCGCGGCGGCATCCGCTGGTCCGACCGGCGCGAGGATTTCCGCACCGAGATCCTGGGCCTCGTCAAGGCGCAGCAGGTCAAGAACGCGGTGATCGTTCCCGTCGGCGCCAAGGGCGGATTCTATCCCAAGGCGATGCCGCCCAATCCGACGCGCGACCAGTCCCAGGCCGTCGGCATCGCGGCCTACAAGGTGCTGATCAACGCGCTGCTTGACGTGACGGACAATCTGCATCCCGACGGCACGGTCGTGCCGCCCAAGGATGTGCTGCGCCATGACGACGACGATCCCTATCTCGTTGTCGCCGCCGACAAGGGTACCGCGACGTTCTCCGATATCGCCAATGGCATCGCGGAGGGCCGCGATTTCTGGCTGGGCGATGCCTTCGCAAGCGGCGGCAGCCACGGCTACGACCATAAGAAGATGGGCATCACGGCGCGCGGCGCATGGGAAGCGGTCAAGCGGCACTTCCGCGAACTGGGCCGCGACATCCAGGCCGAGCCGTTCACCTGCGTCGGCGTCGGCGACATGTCGGGCGACGTGTTCGGCAACGGCATGCTGCTGTCGAAGGAGACGCGCCTGCTCGCGGCGTTCGATCACCGCCACATCTTCCTCGATCCCGATCCCGATCCGGCCAAGAGCTGGGCCGAACGCCAGCGGCTGTTCGACCTGCCGCGCTCGAGCTGGGCGGACTATGACAAGACGCTGGTGAGCCAGGGCGGCGGCATCTTCGCGCGCACCCTGAAGGAGATCGTGCTGACGCCGCAGATCAAGGCGGTCGCCGGCGTGACCGCCGACAAGCTCTCTCCTGGCGAACTGATCAAAGCGCTGCTGAAGGCCGAGGTCGATCTGCTGTTCTTCGGCGGCATCGGCACCTTCATCAAGGCTTCGACGCAGAGCAATCTCGAAGCCGGCGACCGCGCCAACGATGCCGTGCGCGTCAATGGCGGCGAAGTTCGCGCCAAAGTGGTCGGCGAAGGCGCCAATCTGGGCACCACCCAGCTCGGCCGCATCGAATATGCCCGCAGCGGGGGGCGCATCAACACCGACGCGATCGACAATTCGGCCGGCGTCGACACGTCCGACCACGAGGTCAATCTCAAGATCCTGCTCGGCTACCCGCAGCGGCGCGGCGAACTCACCGCCGAGGCGCGCGACGATCTTCTGAACGCAATGACCGACGATGTCGCGAACCATGTGCTGAAGGACAATTACGACCAGACGCTCGCCCTATCCGTGTCGCAAGGCCGCGCCTTCAAGGACCTCGACGCGCATGGCCGCTACATGCGCGATCTGGAGCGTCGCGGCCGGCTCGACCGCGCGGTCGAATTTCTGCCGACCGACAGCGAATTGCAGAAGCTGGAGAACGAAAACAAGGGCCTGACTCGGCCCGAGCTTGCCGTGCTGCTCGCCTATGCCAAGCTCGACCTCGACGCGGAGATTGTGGCGAGCGAGCTGCCGGACGATCCGACATTCGCCTCCGTGCTTGCCGGCTATTTTCCGCCGGCCGCAGTGACGCGCTTCCCCGAGGCCGTGGGCCAGCATCGCCTGAAACGCGAGATCGTCTCGACCGTACTCGCCAACCGCATCGTCAATCTGGCGGGACCGGTGTTCGTCGCGCGCATGAAGGAGATGTCGGGCGCGGAGGGAGCGCGGGTGGCGCGCGCCTTCGTCGTGGCGGAAGGCGCCTTCGGACTCCACGCGCTCAAATCGCGCATCGACGCGCTGGACGGCAAGGTCGATGCCGCGATCCAGACCGGCGTGTACACCGACATCGCGGAGATCCTGCGCCGCCTGGGCCTGTGGTTCATCACCAATGTATCGGCGCAGGCCGATCTCGCCTCGACCATCGCGCTCTATCGCGCCGGCGTCGAAAATCTTCGCGGAACATTCAGCTCGCTCGTGTCGTCCTATGAGGCGCAGGACACCGAGAGCCGCATCGCCGAACTGCAGCAGGCCGGCGTGCCGCACGATGTCGCCGAGGATGTCGCGGTGCTTCCCCTGATGAGCAGTGCACCGGAGATCGCGCTTTTGGCGCGCACGCGTTCGTTGAGCGTCGACCTGGTGGCAGGCGCCTACTTTGCAATGGGCGCCGTGATCGGCATCGACCGTCTGCGCGGGCTCGCGGCGCGGATCGGCGCCAAGGAACATTGGGACCGGCTCGCCATCCGCCGCATCGCCGACGATCTGTTCGCCGGCCAGCGCGCACTGACCGCCGAGGCGCTATCGGCGCTGGACGCAGGCAAGACGCACGGCAACCGTGCCGACGGCGCGGAGGCGGTGAAGGCCTGGGCCGAAGCGCATGCCGAAACGCTGGAGCGCGCCAAGGGCTTCCTCGATGCGCTCGAGAGGAGCGGCGATCTCTCCATCGCCAAGCTGACGCTGGCCAACAGCCAGATCCGCGAACTGACGTCGCGATGACGCTGTTTGAGCCAATAATCGGCGCCCAATGGGAGGGCAAACAACAATATTGAAATAATTGTCGGACAGTCTCGGCACCAATTTCAACTTGCCATAAACTTGTCTATACTGGAATCAAATCGCCGCGTGGCGTCCTTGCGATTTCTGCCGAGCAAAGGAGCCCCGCCATGCAGCACTTTTCCAAATTCGTGCCCGTCATCGTCGCGCTCGTCTGCGCCGTGCTGATCGGCGCGGCACCGCCAAACAGCTACGTACCGAAGGCGCAGTTCTGCTATCCCACAACACATGGCCCGGTGATGGCCTCGCCGCTGTGCCCGGTGCTGCCGGGCAATATCGGGCCCGATCCGATGCTCGATACGAAGATCGCCTACAACGGTATCGTCGGCGCCAAGCCGACCTCTCCCGCCAACGACGTGCAGACGCCGTTCGACAATCTGTCCTGGCAGACCTTCGTCGCGCTCAATTGGACCAAGGGCAAGGAGAGCCGCCCGGCGCAGGAGGGCCTCAACGGCGACGGTGCGCGGGTGTGGGAAGGCTGGCCGCGTGTCTCCGCTGTGTTCGGCAACAGCAAGGTGCAGGCGAACTGCACCGTGCCGGCGGGCTACGAACTGTTCTCCATCGCTTCGCAGGGCAACGGCCAGCCCGCGACGCGCAATGAAGAATATATCCAGGCCGCGACCGGCGATCCGGCGATCGACGTTAACGGCAACTGGACGCTCTATGAGCGCCGCGTCAACGGCATCGAGATCGCCTATCTGAAGGCGCCCAAGGGCAACAAGAGCTGGGACCTGACGACGTTGGGCGGCCAGAACGCGTTTGCCCAGAACAACAGCGAAGTGAACTTCCCCGCCATGGGCGACAATGGCGCACCGAACGGCGCGATGGAGATCAAGGCGGCGTGGCGCATCCTCGATCCGGCGCAGCATGCGGCGAACGTGAAACGCTTCTATATCGTGCGCGCGATCGTCGCGGTGGCGCCAGATCTCGTCTATCGCGGCGCCAACCCGGCGGCGCCGATCTGCGCCAAGGTCGATCTCGGCCTCGTCGCAATGCACATCATCCAGAAGAACCCGCTGACCAAGAACGATCTGAAGCCGCAATGGTTCTGGTCGACCTTCGAGCATGTCGACAACGCGCCGCCGGCCGCCGCGGCATGCGATCCGACCGCGCCGTCGGCCTGTACCACGCTGGGCAAGCTCTCCTGCCCGGCAGCGCAGCTATTGGGTGCTCCGGACTATTCCTATTACAACGCGAAATATCCCGGACTTGCGACCAACCAGCCGCCAAAACTGCTGCTCGGCGGCAAGGCCTTCCTGTGGAATCCGGTCGAGCCTTACGCCTTCAGCTATCTCACGCCGGCTGGCGGCGGCGTGAAAGTCGGGACGCAGATTTCGCGCTGCTGGCAGATCTATGCGCTGACCCAGGAACTCAACACGCAGTGGCGCGCGCAGCTGCATGCCATCGGTTCGGTGTTCCAGAACTATATGCTGGTCGGCACGCAATGGGGTGCCAGCACCACCGCGACGCCCGACCCGAAAATTCCGATCGGCGGCGTGCCGAACTTCCTGTCGAACAGCGTGGTCGAGACCTATCTGCAGAACATGGCCGATCCGAACAACGCCTTCGGCAACGGCTCGTGCATCAGCTGTCACGTGTCGGCGACGCTGGTCGTCAACAACAAGACGCCGGCCAATCTGAGCTTCCTGCCCGACCTCGTGAATCTGCTGCAGGTGCGCCGCCCGCCCCTGCCGCCCAAGCCCTGAAAGGCGGTGCCGGCTATTTCTCGCCCTGCTGCATGCGCCGTGGGATCTCGACGGCGAACACCCAGGCGTTGCCGATGGAGAGATAGAGACAGGCGATCTGCGCCGGGATGAGGAAATAGAGCGCTGCGGGTTCGTTCAACGCCACGCCGATGCCGGCAACGGCGGGAAACAGCGTGCCGATCCAGGCGAGCAGCGTGCGCACGATGCGCGGGCCGCGCGAGCCGAGCACGGCGTTCGCGTCTTCGGGAAAATTGTAAACGAAGATCGAGGTGCCGGCGAAGATGGCAAGGCCGGTGGCGACGAACTCTCCGCCGACCACCCACGCCGGCTGACCGGGCACCACGCCGAAAATGCCGATCAGCAGCATCTCGAATTGCAGGAACAGCGCGACGAAGGCGCGGTTCATATAGGCGGTGCCGCTCAGCACATGGCTGAGCGAGATGGTGAGCCCGACGAACAAAAGGCCGGCCAGCGTGGCGCTGACCTGCGCCACGGTGATGAAATAGTCATGCCATTGGCCGAGCGCTGCTTGGGTCATGCGCTGATATTGTCACGGCTCGCAAATGCGGGCCACCCGCGTGGAGCGTGCCGGCGCGGCGCTATTCCATTTTCGCCGGCGACGAGCGGATGTGCAGATCGCGCTGGGGGAAAGGTATCTCGACCCCGGCCTTTCGGAACGCCGCGTCGATCTCCAGGCATAGATCGCTGGTGACGACATAGACGTTCGCGACATTGGCGAGGTAGCCGATCAACTGGAAATTGACCGCGCTGTCGCCGAAGCCGGACAGCACGGCCAGCGGCGCGGGATAGGTCAGAATCGACTGGTTCTTCCGCGCGATGTCGAGCAGGAGGTCGCGCACCGCGGCCAGGTCGGATCCGTAAGCCACACCGATATTGATGACCACGCGTCCGGTCGTATCGGGATGGCTGAGATTGGTCAGCGACTTCGAGGTCAGTTCGGAATTTGGGATGAACACCGTCGCCTTGTCGAAGGTCTCGACCTGAGTAGCGCGTACGCTGATCCTGCGCACGAACCCCTGGACGTCGCCGACCGAGATCCAGTCGCCGATCTTGATCGGCCGCTCGACCAAGAGGACCAGGCCCGAGACGAAGTTGTTGACCACGCTCTGCAGCCCGAAGCCGATGCCGACCGAAAGCGCGCCGGCGACCAGCGCCAGATTTGAGAGGTTCAGACCCAGCGCCGAGATCGCGAACACCGCCGCCAGCGTCATCCCGAGATAGCCGATCCCGATCCGGATCGAATTCTGCAGCCCCTGGTCGAGGCGGGTCTGAGGCAAAATTTGCTTGGCGAACGCGCTCTGCAACCCACGCGTCGCCGCGACACCGAGGAAGAGGATGCCGGCGGCCGTCGCGATGTCGCCGATGGAGAGCTTCAATTCGCCGATCGTGACGCCGGTCACGGCTTGGACGAGAATTGCCCGAATGTCCTGCCAATCGGCGCCCCACAGGAACGCCTCGATCAGGGCGCCGAAGGCGATCAACGCGATGTCGAGCAGAAGACTAAGCCAGAAGCGGCCGCGCGCCCAATCCGTCTGCTCCTCCTCGCCTTGCTCGCGCGAGGTAATCCAGGACTGGGACGACGTCGCCGCGGCCATCAGGTCGGAGGCGACTTTGCGGACCATGACGAGCAGCAGCAACAGGCCGCCGCCGAAGAATATCTGCAAGGCGATGAAGCGCCCGAGCGAAACATAGCCGGCGACAGCAACGCCAAGCGTCGCGACCAGTGCGAACGCCGCCAGGCCGCGCTGCCAGCGCCACCGCGCCGGACCGCTCACCGCCCCGTCGCCGATCCAGAGCGCGCGGCGCAGCAATAGCGACAAGAGCAGCGCCACGACAGCGAGGGTCAGGACGAAGTCGCGCATGATCGTGATCTCGAGACGGACGTCGAATGTCTCGATCAGGGCGCTCGACACGACGTCGCACGACAACACCAATGCCAGGGCCGTCGACACTGTGCGGAAGCCGCGCACGAAGCGAGTCGGTACCGCGAGGATTCGCCAGGTCGGATTGGCCGGCGCCAGGGCCGCGAGCACCAGCGTCAGCGACCAGGTGAAGAGCAGGAAGGCCAGAAACACCGATTGGGCCACCGCCCGGCCGGCCTCGCTCAAAAGCCCTTCGTTCAGGATGAACACATAGACGACGCCCGCGGTCAGTGTGGGCAGGACGGCGCGCGCAAACGTCACGACCAGCATGGCGCGCACGAGCTGCAAATAGGTCGGTGCTGCGATCGTCGCGTCGCGGCCGTAGCGCCGAAGCAACCAGCGCCGCAACGGCCACATCAACATTGCCGCAAGCACGAGGATCGAGGCGATGATGGCCGCGGATTCGCCGAGCTGGTCTTCGAAATTCCGGGTGGAGAAGAGGCGGCTGAGCGCGGTCTGCGTCGAGGCATGCGTCGAGGTCACTTCGGTCCAGAGCCGGGACCAGACGAAGGGCGACAGCGGTGACGGTGTCTGGTTGAGCAGGTGCGCCTCGAACCGCGCGCGCCGCTCCACGGCGATGCGGTTTTGCAGCCGCTGCGCGCGCGCGATGAGCAGATCGATCTCTTTGAGCCGGCCTTCGATCTCGGCGATCGCGGCGTTCAGCCGGTTGCGGCGATAGGTGATGTTCGGGGATTCGGGAGGCTGACCTGCTGCCGGCGGCGGACCCAGTGTGGCGAGATCCTCGCGATGCGCCGCCAGGATCGGCGCCTCTTCCTGCTGCGTCGCCTGCGCATCCTGGAGAAACTGCTCGAGCGCGTCGCGCGCCTGCGACAGGCGGTCGTCGCTCGCCGTATCCGACTCGACCGTCTGTTCGAGGTGGGCCAGATCGACGGTCCAGCCCGACACCTGCGTCGGCAGGTCGCGCGCCGCCGGCGCGGCGACGGCGGTCGCGCAAGCCAGCAGGAGCGCACCGCAAACCAGCGCCGCCCTGTGGAACCCAAATCGTCGGCGCAATGAAGACGGGCCTGCACTCATGACAGGCCTATTCTGCCCAGCGGACGCCGGATCGCAACCCGCACGGACCTGAACGCCGACGCCGGGAGCAACGATGAAAAAAGGCCGCCGCGCGATCGCGCAGCGGCCTCTTCGACTCGAGTCTATGCTCCGTCGACGGACGGAGCGATGCGGGCGCTAGCGCGGCGCCATTCTGATTGCGCCGTCGAGGCGAACGCATTCGCCGTTGAAGTAGCCGTTCTCGATCATCTGCAGCGCGAGCGAGGCATATTCCGGCGGATTGCCCAGGCGCGGCGGGAACGGCACCTGCGCGCCAAGCGCGGCCTTGACCTGCTCCGGTGCTGCGCCAAGCAGCGGCGTGTTGAACAGGCCCGGCATGATCGTGTTGCAGCGGATGCCTTCCTGCGCGAGATCGCGCGCCACGACCAGCGTCAATCCATTGATGCCGGCCTTCGAGGCGGTATAGGCGGCTTGGCCGATCTGGCCGTCCTGCGCCGCCACGGATGCGGTGTTGACGATTGCGCCGCGCTCGCCGCCGGCCAGCGGCTCGAGCGACAGCATGCCCTGGGCGCTGATCGCGATGCAGCGATAGGTGCCGACGAGATTGATCTGAATGATGAAGTTGAAGGCGTCGGTCGGGAAGCGGCGCGTCTCGCCCGTCTTCTTGTCGCGGCTCGCGGTCTTGATCGCGTTGCCGGTGCCGGCGCAGTTGACGAGGATGCGCTCCTGCCCGTTGGCGGCGCGCGCCTTTTCGAACGCGGCGAGCACGCTCTCCTCGTTGGTGACGTTGGCTTCGCAGAAGATGGCGCCGATTTCGGACGCCAGCTTTTCGCCCTTGTCCTTGTTCATATCGAGCAGCGCAACCTTCACGCCCTTGGCGCGCAACACGCGGGCCGTGGCCTCGCCGAGGCCGGATGCGCCGCCGGTGATCACTGCCGAAATCGAAGAATTCAGTTCCATGGGGGATGCCTTTCCAGATTGGCCGGGCGGACTCTTAGACCGCCGCGCGCGCCGGCGCAAAGCGTACGCTACGGCAGCAAAATCATCTGGGTTTGCGTCACGATAGCGACGAGTTTTCCATCCTCGCGCATGATCCGGGTCTGCCACACCGAGGTGCGCTTGCCGACATGGACGGGCGTGCATTCGGCGACGACGGTCGAGCCTTCCCGCGCCGCGCCGATGAAGTTGGTCTTGCTCTCGATCGTGGTGGTGTTTGCCTCGCGCGGCATGTTGAGCACCGCGCCGACTGCGCCCAGCGCATCGGCAAACGCCATGATCGCGCCGCCATGCATGATGTGGCCGGCGGTGCACAGATCGGGGCGCACGAGGAGTTCGGCGCGGACCCTGTCCTTGTCGGCGCTGATGATTTTGACGCCCATCAGGGTCGGGAACGGCTGATTGCCGATAATTCGCTCGCCGATCTCCATGGTTTCCCCTTTTTTCGCCATCATTGCGTTACGATATACCAGTGTCGTGGCTTCGAAGTTCGCCATATTGTCGATATCAGGCGCTCGGCGAACTTCGAAACCGGAGCGACACTTGATTCAATAAGTTGCCAGTGTCCCTTTGATTCCGAAATTCGCAAAGGGGCCGATATCGAGATGGTGCGAATTTCGCAATCGGGACACTAGCGCGATGACGAGCGAATTGCCCAACACCGTCCCTCTGCCCGTGCCGGTGGCGCGCGACGAGAAGATCGTCGACCGCGACTTCTGGAAGAAATTGCGCGCGGTGGCGGGGAAGATCCCGTTCGCCGAAGACGCCGCCGCGGCCTATTTCTGCGCCGTCGATCCGGCAACGCCGGCCAAGGTGAAGGCGATCCTGTTCGCCGCCCTGGCCTATTTCGTCCTGCCGTTCGACGTCATCCCCGATTTCCTCGCAGGCGTCGGCTTCACCGACGACGCCGCGGTCATCGCCATGGCGATCAGCATCGTCGCCGGCAACATCACCGAACAGCATCGGGCGCGCGCGCGCGCCGCGCTGCAGATCTCCGAGCCGGCGCCGTCATGAACTTTAAGGACGTCGAGAAGCTCTGCCTGTCGCTTCCCGGAACGCGCGTCGACACGCCATGGGGCGACAGCCGGGTTTACAAGGTCGGCGGCAAGATGTTCGCTATGCTCGCCTATGACGAGCGGGCGAAACCGTCGGAGATCTGGTTCAAGGCGGGCGCCGCAAGCTTTGCGATCCTCACTCGCGTCAAGGGAATCCGGCCGTGCCCTTACCTCGCGCGCGCGCAATGGGTGGCGGTGGAAGGCTTGAAGGTCCTGAAGCCGAAGGAACTCGCGGCCTATCTCGAGCGGGCGCACGCCATCGTCGCGGCGGCACTGCCGAAGAAGAAGCGCTTGGCGCTCGGCATCGCGGATAAGACGCCGGCACTCTGAACCGGATTAGCGCGGCACCGCAATGCGGGCGTGCAGATCGTCGGCGGTCGGCTTCTCGACGCCGAGACCGACGAACTCGATGCCGATGCCGTCGACGTGATGGCGCGCGACGCGACCGGCAAGCTGACCGATCAGGACGAACTCGCCGATCGGCGGGTGAACGGCCGTCCGCAGCGAAACGCCGCTGGGCGAGAGATCGACGACTTCGCATTTGGTGATGGTGCCGTCGCTGCGCGTGAATTGGGAAAGGCCCTTGGCCGGTGTCCGGTCATGACGGCGCATGTCCGCTTCGTCGACCAGCGCCTTGTTCATGAACAGCGTGAGCTGCTCGGCGGTCTTTTCGCGCTTGAGCTGCGTGCCGGCGAAGCGCACGCCGAATCCGAAACCGTCGCGGCGCGCGACCGTGCCCTCGAAGCGGCCGAAGGCGTCGACATAGAGAACAATCTGGGTCCCGATCTCGGGAAGAAATTCCGATTCGACCGACGCGCCACCCGGCGAGAGGTCGACGACTTTGCACGGCGCCTCGCGCGAATCCGACGGCACGAACAGCCGGCCCGGCTGATCGATCCGCACGCGGCGATAGCGCCGGCGCTCCGCCTTCGCCTTGGCGACGACGGGGTCCTCGATCCTTTTTACTATGGGCCGGCCGTGCATCGCCGCGGCTGCTCCGCCTTCTGGTCGTTTCCAGTTTCGCCCGTTCAGGGTCAACAGACCGTTACCAGCACCCCATCTTGGTGAACATTTGGCGCGGCGGCGGGGCCCACAGAGGCTTAACCTTATTCCGCCCGCGCGCTATAGGAGAGACGGCAAGGCGTATCGGTCGTGACTGTATTGTCCGGGGGGACCCATGGTGCATCGCTACATTCATCGTCTCTCGGGCTTTCTGGCCCTGGTTGCGACGGGTCTGACGCTTTCGGCCTGCGTCAGCACATCCTCGCTCGACGACCTGGCGGGCACGACGCCGACAGGCTCACCTTTCACCCAGCAACTGTTCCGCGATTACGCCTATCTGGCGAACTCCGTCGCCAGTCCCGCCAGCCACGACTCCGGCAGCTGGCTCGACCAGGATGTCGACCTGTTCGGCGACAGCGACGACTCGTCGACGCTGGCCGAGGCCTTTGCGACCAAGGCTTTGATTGCGGCCAAAGGCATCGAGGTCGATCCGGAACCATCCGTCGATGGCGAATCCGCTTCGGCCCGGGCCCGGCTGATTCAGGCGCTCATCAACGGCAAGGACCGCTATCCGACCGATGCGGCACGCGCGCAAACCGATTTCGACTGCTGGATGCTGGACGGGACGGTGGGTTCGCAGCGCAACGCCGCCGTCCAATGTCGTGCCTCGTTCGACGGTTCCATCGCGAAGTTCGAAAACGATCTGCGTCCGCCGCCGCCTCCACCGCCGCCGCCGATGACCGCAGCACCGAGCGCCAACTACACGGTCTATTTCGATTTCGATTCCTGGACGCTGACCGGCGAGCAATTGACGGTGCTGCAACAGGCGATCCTCACGGCACGCAACGGCGGCCAGTCGCGCATCACCGTGGTCGGCCATACCGACACGTCCGGCTCGGCCGGCTACAACCAGGCACTCTCCGTCAAGCGTGCCAATGTGGTGGCCGAAACGCTGGTCGACATGGGCGCTCGGCGCGAGGCGATCCAGATCTCCGGGGTCGGCGAGACCGATCTTGCGGTGCCGACGCCAGACGGGGTGCGCGAGCCGAAGAACCGCCGTGCCGTCGTCACGCTGTTGCCGTAGCTTCACGGATCGGTCGCATCGAAGGTTAGAAGACGTTGGATCTTCTGCCTTGGTGCGCATGCGTGCACGAAGCGGAAGATGCCGAGCCATTGGTCGAGCGTGAGTTCGTCCAGCCGCGCGTTCGCACTGATCGCAAGGTCGCGCGACAGCAGCCGCCATTGCAGATTGCTCACGAGACTGCGGAAGCTACGGCGCGCATCCGGCTTCGAGCGGCTTAGCACATAGCCGACGAAGGCCCGCCAGGGCTGGCGCTCACGCAGCGGCAAGAGCGGTTCGGTCCTCCGCACGATGCGCAGAAGCGCGCAATCGACCGACGGTCGCGGCACGAACGCCGACGGCGGCAGCGTCCGCACGACGCCGAGGTCGAACCACGGCTTCAGCATCAGCGACACGGCCGTCAGGCGGCCGATCCCGGCATATTTGTGTGCCGCCTCGCGCTGCAGGAGCAGCAGCGCTGCGTCGGGATGCGGCTCGCGGAAGAACAGAAGCCGCATGGCCGCGGCGGTCCGGTTGAACGGCAGGTTCGCCACGACTTTGTAGGGCGCGACCGGCGTGATCCCGATCAGATCGGCTTCGACGATCTCGACCGGCATGGCCGCAAATCGCCGGCGCAGCTTGCGCACGAGATTGGGATCGCGCTCGACGGCCACGACCCTTGCGCCCGCACGCAGGATCGCGTGCGTGAGTATTCCCGTGCCCGCGCCGAACTCGTAGACGCAATCGCCGGTGCGAAGTTCAGCACTCGCAACGATGGCGCGTGCCGTCGCAGGCTCGCGAAGGAAATTCTGGCCGTAGGCGGCCCGAATCCGGCCGACGCTCACGGAATTGACGCACGATGTTCATCGAAACGCTCCCAGCTGGGTTGATGTAAAGGACTCGCAGGCTGTTCCGCCGCGACGGGAGGTCCGACATATTTGCGGTGCAGCGCGCGATAGGCGACGCGCTCGCACGCGGCGATGCCGCGGGCGCCCGACGGCGCGGAGTGAATTGGGGCAGACATGGAGATGATCCGTGTGGCCGCGCGCAACGCGCGGCTCTTCAGGTTTGCGTGGCGTAACCTATGGCGCGGGGACTAGCGGACCCGGCGGCTATTCCAGCAAATCGACACGGAGGACTCCCAGGAAGGCGCAGATTTCCTGCGCAGTCGCGCCTCATAACAAAGCCGCGAACCCTTGTCACGCCGGCGAACGCGACACAGGCGTCACCTTTGGCTATTGTCCGGCCCGGGTAACGTCAGGGTCAGACTATGAACGCGTACGACTATGTGATCATCGGCGCCGGCAGCGCGGGCTGCGTTCTCGCCAATCGACTCTCGGCCGATCCGA
Organism: uncultured Alphaproteobacteria bacterium; assembly: GCA_963741735.1. Classification (GTDB taxonomy): domain Bacteria; phylum Pseudomonadota; class Alphaproteobacteria; order Micropepsales; family Micropepsaceae; genus Rhizomicrobium. The sequence goes on along the minus strand of CAVUJB010000003.1, from coordinate 157,348 downwards.
AAGTGCAGGTTCTGCTGATCGAGGCGGGCCGTCGCGACAACGCGATGATGATCCACATGCCGGCCGGCGTGGCGCAGCTCATCTCCAAGCCCAATCCCTACAATTGGTACTACCAGACCGAAGGCCAGCAGCACATGAACGGCCGCAGCCTCTATTGGCCGCGCGGCAAGGGCTGGGGCGGCTCGTCGTCGATCAACGGCATGATCTACATCCGCGGCCACGCGCGCGACTATGACAGCTGGCGCCAACTCGGCCTCGAAGGCTGGTCGTTCGCCGACGTACTGCCCTATTTCAAGCGCGCCGAGCACAACGAGAATGGCGGCGACGATTTCCACGGCGGCGAGGGACCGCTCCGCGTCTCCAACGGCCGCTCGACCAATCCGCTGTTCCGCGCCTTCGTGCGCGCCGGCGTCGAGGCCGGCTACCGGCAGACGCCCGACTTCAACGGCGACCAGCAGGAAGGTTTCGGCCCCTATCAGCTGACGATCCACGAAGGCCAGCGCTGGAGCGCGGCGAAGGGCTATCTGACGCCGATCCTCAACCGCAAGAACTTGACCATCGAATCCAACGCGCATGTCAGCCGCATCCTGTTCGACGGCAAGCGCGTGACCGGGGTGGAGTTCGTCCAGAACAAGCAGCCGGTGCGTGTGACGGTGACGCGCGAATGCCTGCTGTCGGGCGGCGCGGTGAACTCGCCGCAAACGCTGCTTCTCTCCGGCATCGGCGATCCGGCGCTTCTGAGCCGCTTCGACATTCCGGTCGTCGCCAATCTCAAGGGCGTTGGCAAGAATTTGCAGGACCATCTCGACGCCTCGATCCAGTACGAATTGACCCAGCCGATCACCCTGCACAGCCAGTCCAATCCGCTTGCGGCGATGCGGACCGGTCTGAACTACATGCTGTTCAAGAAGGGGCTGGCGACCGGCCAGGGCCTGGAGTCGGGCGCGTTCCTCAAGAGCCGGCCCGATCTCGAGCATCCCGACCTGCAGTTCCACTTCATCGCGGCGCTGATGACCGATCATGCGCGCAAGCGCTCGGACCGCCACGGCTTCATGTCGCATGTCTGCCAGCTCCGCCCCCAGAGCCGCGGCTACATCTCGATCAAGTCGGCCGATCCGCTGGTCGCGCCGATCATCCAGCCGAACTATCTGGAGGCCGAGGAAGACCGCCGCGCGATGCGCGAGGGGACCAAGATTGCGCGCGATATCTTCGCGCAGTCCGCGTTCGATCCCTATCGCGGGCCGGAGATGTGGCCGGGCGCGCATGTGCGCACCGACGATCAGATCGACGCATGGATCCGCAAGACGGCGGAGACGATCTATCATCCGGTCGGCAGCGCCAAAATGGGCAAGGATTCCGAGAGCGTGGTCGACGCCGAACTCAAGGTTTACGGCGTAGAAGGGTTACGCGTCGTTGACGCTTCCGTAATGCCGACGCTCGTCAGCGGCAACACCAACGCGCCGACGATCATGATCGCCGAAAAGGCCGCCGACATGATCCTTGGGCGCGTGCCGCTGCCGGCGGAACATGTGAAAATCGCCGAGGATCGCGCCCAGGCCGCGGAATAGCTCCGTCATAAACTGGTGACAGGTTGCGCGCATGTAAGCCCGGCTGCGCTTCCGCCGCATGGGTGGAAGGCGTATGGTCGGAGCATGAGCACCATGAACAGAACGCTGATCCTGGCGGCATCGCTTGCCGCCCTGACGCTTGGCGCCGACGCGCAACCTAAGCGCTACGACGTTCAAACCATCAATTTCGACCTGTGGTGCCAGGAGACGCAGCACCTGCCGCCCGACCGTTGCGACAAACGGCTGCCGAACGACGAAGCCGACTATGAGGATTATCGCGCCAAGGTGGAGAAGTACGAGATTCCCTATCTCCAGGGCCAGGAAAACGGCGCGCAGCTCAACCGCACCATCCTGCACAACGATCCCGTCGATCATCCGGTGAACCAGGATCCGTCCGCCGTGCAACAGCAGCCGGTCTCGCCGTCCAACCCTCCCAAGCCCTGATTCCGCCGCGCCCATTTGAAGTTTGGTGAAGCGACCCCTTGAACTCTGCCCCGCAGAGCTTATAACTCTGTGTGACAGAGTTCTCGGTGGAGTCGAGCATGACGGTCGATCGGGACGAAGCGAGCGCGCTGCTGGAGGGCGTCGAGGGCATCGAAGCCCGTGTCCGCCAGCTCCTGATCTATGCCCATGTCAGCGACTTCCTGTTCCTCTGGGGCGCGATCTGGACCCTCGGATACACCGGCAGCTACTTCCTGCGCTCCCAATTCAATCCGTTGTGGGACCTTCTGGAAGTGGTGGGGTTGATCGGCACTGTCGCCATCGTCGCGCTGCATCGCCGCCAGTCCGGCGTGAAGAGCACCGCGATGATGTGGCGCGCGGCCCTGATGTTCGTCGCCATCGTAGGTTTCGGAACGCTCTGGATACAGCTCGCTCACATGGAGTGGCGGCTGGAGGTGACGTTCTGGCCCACGTTCCTGAGCTTCATCCTATTCATCTTCAGCCTGTGGATCGGGCGCTCGATGAGTCTGGCGGCGCTGGCGATCTTCGCGATTTCGCTCACCGGTTATTTCGTAGCCGGTCCGTATCTGCATCTGTGGATGGCGGTCGCCGGCGGCGGATCGATGCTGGCCGGCGCGTTCTGGCTGAGACGCTGACATGGCCGCACCGGACGAGATCATCCACCAGTCCGTCAGGCTGAAGATCATGGCGGCGCTCAATGCGTGCGGCCGCGCCGACTGGATCGAATTCACGCGGCTCAAGGACATCGTGAGCGCGACCGACGGCAATCTCGGCGCCCATCTGGAGACGCTGAGCAATGCGGACTATGTCGCGCTTGAGAAGCGTTTCGAAGGCAAACGGCCGCAGACGCGCGTCCGCATCACACCGAAGGGCCGCAAGGCGTTTGCCGAGCACGTCGCCTATCTGCGCGCGATCTTGGACGCCGCACCGGAATGACAGGAGCACATGATGAACGGACTGCTTGAAACCGTGAAGTCGCTGTCCGCGGCACTGAAGCCGCTGCTCGCGGATCTCGCCTCGACGATACTCTTTGCGATCCTCGTTGCAGTGACGGGCAATATCTATCTGGCGACCGGCCTGGGCATCGCACTCGGCATCGGGCAGGTCGCCGTTCAGAAACTGCGTCGTAAGCCGGTCGCCGCCATGCAGTGGATGAGTCTTGTCCTCGTCGTCGTGTTCGGCACGCTGACGCTCTACTTCCACGATCCGCGCTTCGTCATGGTCAAGTTCACCATCGCGCATCTGGCGGTCGGCGCCGTAATGATCAAGCCGAACTGGATGAGCCGCTATTTGCCAAAGATCGTGACCGACACGCTTTCGGTGCGCGAGCTCACCGTGTACAGCGCCATGTGGCCGACCATGATGGCCGGCCTCGCGGCCGCCAACCTCTATATCGGCTTCGAGATGAGCCAGGCCGCTTGGACCTTCTTCCTGGGCGTCATATCGCCTGCATCGCCCTGGGTCCTGTTCGGCCTGCAATATCTGTTGATCCGGACCCATGTCCGCGGCCTTTTGCGAAAGCGCGCCGCGACGGCGGTGGCGTGAGATGCGCACGATGCTGACGATCCTCGTTGTTATCGCTGTGCTCGCCGCAGGCGTGCTTGCCGCCGCCATCGCCTTCAGCGTTCCCAAGGCGCCGCCGCCGATGCTGAGCGTCTCGACGTCCTTCAACGGCGCCGACATGAGCGGTCTGCCGCCGAAGCAGCATTACACCGCACGCGACGGCGCCCAGCTCGCCTATCGCGCCTATCCTGGCGACCCGAACCGGATCGTCGTTCTGATCCACGGCTCGTCGGGAACGACAGCCAGCATGCATCTGGTTGCACGCGCCATTCATGCGCGGGGCGCGACCGTCTACGCGCTCGCGATGCGCGGCCATGACGGCACGGGACGGAGCGGCGACATCGACTATATCGGCCAGCTCGATGACGATGTCGTCGACTTTCTGGGGACGTTGGGACCGCGCGCACATGGCCAGACCCGCACGCTATTGGGCTTCTCCTCGGGCGGCGGCTTTGCACTGCGTTTCGCGGGCGGCACGAACAACGGGCTGTTCGACCGGCTGATCCTGGTGTCGCCGCAGTTCCCGCACGACGCGCCGACGATTCGCGCGAATGGCGGCGGCTGGGTGTCCGTCGCGATCCCGCGCATCATCGGATTGGATATGCTGAATGCCATCGGCATCACGGCGTTCAACAATCTGCCTGCGCTGGCGATGGCAGTCGATCCCGCGCGCCTTGCCGAGTCCGGCCAGACGCCGGTGTACAGCTATCGCATGCTGACGAATTTTGGTCCCAGCACCGACTTTCTGGGCGACCTAAAACGCGTGAAGGGGCCCGTCTTTCTGTTCGTCGGCGCCGCGGACGAGATCTTCCGGGCCGATCAATTCGCGCCCCTTGTGACGCCGGTACGGCCAGACATCAAGGTGACCATTCTCCCCGGCATCAACCACATGGGCATGACGATAAAGCCCGCAGCGCTCGAAGCGATTGCCGCGGTCGCGGCTTAAGCCGGAACCGGCTCGACGTTCTTGCCCAGTGCCGCGATCAACGCGAGCGCGGCCTCATCGGAGAAATGCAGCGTGGTGGGCCTGGAACGCGACACCACAAGGCGCAGATGCGGCGCCCGCGGATGGCTGCGCAGCGAGGCGATGGCGGACGGCGGCGGGGGCGGCGGAGGAAGATTGTCGTATGACGGGAGCGGGTCGTCTTCGCGGATCAGTTGCGAGGCGGCGAGCCGCTGGAATGCGATGGGCTTGCCGGCAAGCAACGTCTGGTCGCTCAGGATCTGGATCATGCCGATGAACCGCGTGGGTTCTTCGCCGTTGAAGCTGATGGGGGCAAGAACGGTTTCGAGTTCGACCATGCCGCAATCCGCCGAGGAGCCGATCGAGGACAGGCAGACCGGCTGACGCAGCTTGAGCGCCTGGCGCAGCAGCGAAGCAAGCGCGGCACTGGACTGCGCCTCCCAATGGGCGAGGAAACCGGTGCCCTTGAGTTCGAAACCGAAGCGCTCGCACAGCGCGGTGCCGGCAAGGCGGTAAATCGGGCGCGCCGGATTCTCGACGTCGAGGATGAAAACGGAAGACAGCATGCGCTTGATGGCGCGCGGATCGATGTCGGTCTGATCGGGAACGGCACGGCCGCGGCGCAAGCGGCTCCAATAGCCGACCAGCAGATGGCTGTTTCTGTGCTTCATGACCCCAATCGTCCCATTCGCTCGGGACGTTCCCGTTTCGGAACGCCGTTTTGCTGCTGGACGAGAAGGAGAGCGAAAGCCGTGCCACCGGAAACTTGCGTGCTAGCCGCGACCCCATGGCCCGCGGAAATCATACGGCCCGAAATAGGGCACGGCGGGCGATTTGAGGATCGGCGTCAGCGCGAGGCCGGTAAGAAATCCGCCGACATGGGCCCACCAGGCGACTCCGGGTTCGGAGGGCGGCGTCAGCGCGGCGGCGACGAGCTGCATTGCGAACCAGATGCCGACCACCCAGACCGCGCGGATCCAGACGGGATAGAAGATGATGAACAGCGGGATGATCGCGTGAACGCGGGCGCGCGGATACAGAAGCATATAGGCGGCAAGCACGCCGGAGATCGCGCCCGAGGCGCCCACGACCGGCGTCGCCGACAAGGGATCGACAAGCACCATCGTCAACGCCGCCGCAACGCCGCACACCAGGTAAAACAGCGTGAACTTCGCGTGCCCCATCGCGTCTTCGATATTGTTCCCGAAAATCCACAGATAAAGCATGTTGCCCCCGATATGCAGCCAGCCGGCATGCAGGAACATCGAGGTGAAGATCGTCGCCCACACCGGCACGGTGAAGCGCGGCATGCCGGGATGCCCGACAAGGTTACCGGGCGTGAAGCCGAGCACCATCAGCGCGCGGTCCATCCGCGTGTCGAGCGTCAGCTCCCAAAGGAACGCCAGCACGCACACTCCGATGATCGCAATCGTCACGACCGGTCTGGTTCGCGTCGGGTTGTCGTCCGAGATCGGGATCATCGCCCAATGCCTGGGCGGCATCGGCCGTCCGCTGTTCCATTTCGGGCCAGCCCGAGCGCCGCGGCCCGCCAAAGCGCTGGCATAGTTCGTGAAGCGGAGGCGGTCGTCATTAAGGCTTTGTCCAGGGACCGGTCGATTCCGGTGTTGGACAGATTTAAGCCAGCCGGACCGAAGGAGCCATAGCATGTCGCGCCACACCAACAGCCTCATCGCAGCGCTTACCAGCGCCGCCCTGACGCTCGCGCCCCTGTCGCCGGCGATCGCCGGCAATATGGGTGGCGGTTATGGCAACAATATGGGTCACTCGCAGCAGCCCGGATGCCCCGACATGGGCGGCAAGAGCCATGGCTCGAGCGTGAACATCTACAAGCCGATCAACATCAACAAGAACATCAACATCTTCAAGCCGGTGGTGATCAACAAAAACATCGACATCAACAAGAACATCAACATCAACAAGAATGTCGTGATCAACAAGAACATCGTGATCAACAAGGTCAACGCGTTCTCGTCGGCCGAAGCGTCCGCCTTTGCCACGGCGGCCGCGGCCGCGCAGGCCGGTGCCGCCTCGAACGTCACGATCTACAGCGGCAGTTATCAGATCGTCAATTACAACAACCACGGCGTCGGCGGCGCCATCGCGATCGCGGCTGTGCATGCCGGCGGCGAGTGCCACATGCAAGAAGCGACGGTCGTCAAGTCGATCCATGCGGTCTGCGTCTCCTATGAGGGCCGCGAGTTCCCGGCGTCGCACATGATCGGCGATACCTGGATCGACTCCGGCTATGAGGGCGAAATCGCGCGCTGCATTCCCGGCTCGCATCTGAAGATCGTAATCGGCGAAGTGATGCAGTCCGACCAGGGTCTTGCGGGCACCTACGATCACGGCCAGGTTCTGGAGTGCGGCGAGCACGAGGCGCTGCGCCACTTCAAGGACGGCATGGTCAAGTGCGCCCCTGCCATTCCGGTTCCGGATTGCACCGAGCGCACCAATCTGCGCCGCTGGGGCACGGGCGACTTCTTCTTCTCGTTCCGCAGCCAGGTCTGCGTGACCGAGACCCACACCAGCGAAGCCGAGTCGGCCACGGTCGGCGGCATGACACTGGACGGCGGCGTGGGCGACAGCTCGGGCTACTAGGTTCATCCTTCGTTAGTTGAATAATCGGACCATGCGCGTTGCTCCCGCACACGGTCCGTTTCTTTGTCCGCACTCCTGGCCGCCCTGCAGAACGGTTCCTATTTGACGCGCGAACGGGCGCGGCTGTGGGCGCCGGCGTTTCTGATCGGTTTCGCGCTCGCGATCGCCGGCGTCATCGTGTCCGCCCACGGCAACATCGACTATGACGGCCGGCCGCTCGGCACCGACTTCTCGAGCTTCTATGCGGCGGGCCGCCTGGCGCTTGAGCACCGCTCGCCGTTCGATCAAGCTGCGCTACATCGCATGCAGCAGGAGATCTTCGGTGCCTCTACGCCTTACTATGCCTTTTCCTATCCGCCGATCTTCCTTCTGATCGCGGCGCCGCTGGCGCGCCTGCCCTATCTCGCGGCCTTGTTGGTTTGGGAGGCAGCGGGCATCGCCCTCTATCTCGCGGCGATGACGAGGCTCCGGCGGAAACTCGCACCGGCAATCGCGGGCAACGGGCTGTTCTTCGCGCTGGTGCTCGCGTTCACCGCGACCTTCATCACGCTGATACATGGGCAGAATGGATTTCTCGCGGCCGCGCTGTTCGCGTGGGCGATATCGCTGCTCGACGACGATGCGTGGGCAGCCGGGCTCTGCTTCGGCCTGATGGCTTTCAAGCCCCAGCTCGCCTTGCTTGTTCCCTTCGCGCTCGCCGGCGGCGGCCGCTGGAAGAGTTTCGCCGCCGCGGCGGTGACGGTCCTCGTGCTCGTTTGCGTGAGCGTCCTGCTGTTCGGCATCGACGCCTGGCGGGAATTCCTCGCCGCTAGCGCTTTCTCAAAGCAGGCGATTCTCGACCAGGGCGCCGTCGGCTACGACAAGATGGTCAGCGTATTCGCCTGGATGAGGCTCTGGCATCTGACGCCGTTTCTTGCCTATGGCGCGCAGTTCGTTGCGGGTCTTGCCGTCATCGGCGCGATCCTGTGGCTCTGGCGATCGCCGGCCAATCTCCGCATCAAGGGGGCCGGGCTGTGCCTGGGCTCGCTGCTCGTCACGCCGTTTGCACTCGACTACGACCTCATGCTGCTCGCACCCGCCATTCTTCTTATGACCGCCGAAGCAGAGGAGCGCACGCCCTATGAGGCGACCGTGATCGCCGCACTCTGGCTGATCCCAGCCGCAGCGCGAACCATCGCAGCTACGACAGCTTTGCCGCTCGCGGTGTGGGCGGTCGCGACGGGCCTGTCCTTCGTTCTCAGGCGAGTCCCCGCCCGCGCCTGACTGTCCGGCTTGCACGGTGAGAGTCGGCTGCTATTGTGCCGCGCATCCCGCCATCAAAAGCCCAGGAATTTCCATGAACATTCACGAATATCAGGCCAAGGAGGTTCTCCGCGGCTTCGGTGCACCCGTGCCGCGCGGCAAGGCCGCCTTCACGGTGGCGGAAGCGGTTGCTGCGGCGAAAGAGCTTGGCGGGCCGGTCTGGGTGGTGAAGGCGCAGATCCATGCCGGCGGCCGCGGCAAAGGCGGCGGCGTCAAGGTCGTCAAATCCATCGAGGATGTCGAGAAAGAAGCCAAGCGCATGCTCGGCATGACGCTCGTCACCCATCAGACCGGACCGCATGGCCGCGTCGTGAAGCGCCTCTACATCGAGGACGGTTCGGCGATCGAACGCGAGCTGTATCTCTCCGCCCTCGTCGACCGCGGCACCAGCCGCATCGCCTTCATCGCCTCCACCGAAGGCGGCATGGACATCGAAGAGGTCGCGCACAAGACGCCGGAGAAGATCCAGACCTTCCAGATCGAGCCGGCCGTCGGCTATTCGCCCTATGTCGGCCTCGACATTTCCAGCGCGCTGAAACTCAAGGGCGACCAGGCCAAGCAGATGGGTGCCGTCGTCAAGTCGCTCTACGATGCCGTCATCGCCAAGGATATGAGCCTGCTGGAGATCAATCCGCTGGTGGTGACCAAGGACGGCAAGGTCGTCTGCCTCGACGCCAAGATCAACTTCGACGACAACGCGCTCTACCGCCACAAGGACATCCAGGCGCTGCGCGATCTCGACGAAGAAGACCCGATGGAGGTGGAGGCGTCGAAGTTCGACCTTTCCTACATCAAGCTCGACGGCGAGATCGGCTGCATGGTGAACGGCGCCGGCCTCGCCATGGCGACGATGGACATCATCAAGCTCTATGGCAGCGAGCCCGCCAACTTCCTCGACGTCGGGGGCGGCGCCAGCAAGGAGAAAGTGACGGCGGCGTTCAAGATCATCGTCAGCGATCCGAACGTAAAAGGCATCCTGGTCAATATCTTCGGCGGCATCATGAAATGCGACATCATCGCGGAAGGCATCGTCGCCGCCGCGAAGGAAGTGTCGTTGAAGGTGCCGCTGGTGGTGCGCCTCGAAGGCACCAATGTCGATCTCGGCAAGAAGATCCTGGCCGACAGCGGCCTTCCCATTCTCTCCGCTTCCGATCTCGCCGACGCGGCGCAGAAGATCGTCAAGGCGGTGAAGGGCAAGTGATGGAGCGCGACGCGATCATTCCTCCCCCTGAAAGGGGGAGGTCGATCCGCGCAGCGGATCGGGTGGGGGTCAGCGCATGACCCGCTTCGACCGAACGCGCGCAAAGACGTCCCGAGCGCGCGTCCTCCGGCGCACTGCGACCAAACCCGAACACAAGCTGTGGTTTCACCTGCGGGGCGGGCAACTGGATGGGCACGCATTTCGCCGCCAGAATCCTATCGGACCTTACATTCTCGATTTTTATTGCCCCGCCACGAAACTCTGCGTCGAGCTCGACGGTGACCAGCACGGCACGCCCGCCGGAATGGCACGGGACCAATCGCGCTCGAGATTTCTGTCGTTGAGGGGCGTGCGCGTCTTGCGCTTCGGCAATCACGAACTGAAGGAGAACCTTGATGGTATCCTCGAAGCAATTCGGCGAGCGCTAGATCGGACCCCCACCCGCCCGGCTTCGCCGGGCGACCTCCCCCTTTCAGGGGGAGGACTTGAATCGCGCCAACTTCACTGAAAGCACAGCCATGTCCATTCTCGTCGACAAGAATACCAAGGTCATCTGCCAGGGCTTCACCGGCAACCAGGGCACCTTTCACTCCGAGCAGGCCATCGCCTATGGCACCAAGATGGTCGGCGGGACCTCGCCCGGCAAGGGCGGCTCCACCCATCTCGGACTTCCGGTGTTCGACACGGTGCGCGAGGCGGTCGAGAAGACCGGCGCCACCGCGACCGCAATCTATGTGCCGCCTCCCTTTGCGGCCGATGCGATCCTGGAAGCGATCGACGCGGGCATCCCGCTCGCCGTGTGCATCACCGAGGGCATTCCCGTGCTCGACATGGTGAAGGTGAAGCGCGCGCTGCAAGGCTCCAAGACACGGCTGATCGGGCCCAACTGCCCCGGCGTGATCACGCCGGACGAGTGCAAGATCGGCATCATGCCCGGCCATATCCACCGCCGCGGCAAGGTCGGTATCGTGTCGCGTTCCGGCACGCTCACTTACGAAGCCGTGGCGCAGACCACGGCGGTGGGTCTGGGCCAATCCACCTGCGTCGGCATCGGCGGCGATCCGGTGAAAGGCACCGAGCACATCGAAGTGCTGGAGATGTTCCTCAGGGATCCGGAAACCGAGTGCATCGTGATGATCGGCGAGATCGGCGGCTCGGCCGAGGAAGACGCGGCCGACTTCATCAAGCACAACAAGGTCAAGAAGCCGATCGTCGGCTTTATCGCGGGCGTCACGGCGCCGCCGGGCCGCCGCATGGGCCATGCCGGCGCGATCATTTCCGGCGGCAAGGGCGGCGCGGAATCCAAGATCGAGGCGATGAAGGCCGCCGGCATCCGCGTGTCGCCCAATCCCGCGGCGCTCGGCACCACCATGGTCGAGCTGCTCAAGGGCAAGTGACGAACGCGCACCTGGCGCTGACCCCGCCGGCGGCCAAGCTGCTCGGCCGCGAGATTTTGCGCATCGAAGAAGACGGCACGGTGCATTTGCGCTTTCAGGCGCGGCCGGAGTTCGCCAATCGGCACGGCACGCTGCAGGGCGGCTTCGTCGCCGCGATGCTGGACTCGGCGACCTCCGTTGCCCTGCTCGCGCAACTCCCGGACGATCGGACATCGCTGACGGTCAAGCTCGAGACCGAATTTCTGCGGCCCGCGCCGCTGACCGGGCTTCTCGCAAAAGCGTGGCTCATGACGCGCGACGAACGGCACGCGACGGCGCGCGGCGAACTCAGCGACATGGACGGCAATGTCGTCGCCGCTGCGACCGCGACCTTGCGGATCGTTCCGCGAAAGGTCTAACGCGCCGCAGCTGCCGCACCCTTCGACCTGCCGCGCAGCAAAGCCTGCAACGGCCGCTCGAAGAAGCGGTACGACAATGCGCCGAGCGCGATCAGCACGACATAGAAGGCGGCGAGCACCCAGCCCTGCATGAAGAATTCCGGCTCAAGCCCGGCATGAACTGCGATAAGCACCAGCGCGAGCTGCAGCGGGAAGTGAAGCAGGTAGGTCGAGTAGCTGATGTCGCCCAGGAAGGCGAGCCGCGAATAGTCCTTGTGCGCCGTCGTCTCGTGCAACGCGAGGGCCAACACCGTCAGCGGACAGACCGCAAGATCGAACACCAGCAGGAAGCCGGCATTGGTCTCCGCGCCGCCGACGAGCGGACTTTCGACATAGAGCAACGCGGCAAGAATGGCCCAGGCCACGAGCGCGATGCCGCCCAGTGCGCGTGCAATGCTGCGCGCCATCGGCCTGTCTTTCGCCCAGCGCCAGACGGCGAACATCGTGCCGCCCATGAAGAAGCCCATCACGCCGCGCGCGATATGCTCGTCGGTCCACAGAAGCGCGATGCCGAGCGCCGCCACGCCGAGCGACATCCAGCCGGCGCGCAAGCCGAGCCGGCAAACGATGAAGAACACGACGTAGAGCAAGACCTCGAGCGACACCGACCAGGCCGGCCCGTCGAAGGTCTGCGGCGCCTGCGGCCACCAGGCCTGCACCATGAACAGATTGGCAATGAAGTGGTTCGTGTCGTTCTCGGTGTAGATGAAGAATGACTGGATCTTGCTGAAATAGAGAGCCTGCAATGCGGCCGCGACGAGCAACAGCAACAGATGCAGCGGATAGAGCCGCGAGAAGCGCAGCAGCGCAAAGCGGAATGCACCCATCGTGCGCGCGCGGATCGTCTCGCCATACAGCCAGAAAAACACGAAGCCGGAGAGCACGAAGAACAGATCGACCGCCGCCCAGCCCTGCAGATAGAGCGGCTTCAGAACGGCATAGAAGGGCTGCACGTCGCGCCGCCAGCCGTCTTCCCAATCGCCGCTGAGCGCGAAGAAATGCTGCCAATGCCACAGCACGATCGCGAGCGCCGCGATGCCGCGCAAGGCGTCGAGCGAGGTGAGACGCTTGGGTTCCATGCCGCGTTCTATACCGTCGATATCGCCGGACTGTGCCGGCGGCATGGGGCGCAAATCGCTCCACAAAAGGCGTCGCAATCCCGACGTATTGAACCCATATTTAACCTTGCAAAGCGTTGAATTGACGCCCCATCGGCGCTACACGCCACGCCTCCCGGCAGAAGCCGCAACGGAAGTGGGCATGACCCAAGAAGTCCGGCCCTAACACTTTGAAATGACAAGCCAATCGTCGCCGACTCGCCTGACGCGCAACTCCAATGAGCTGCTCGAAGCGACCTCCTTCCTGTCCGGCACCAATGCCGCCTTCGTGGAGTCGCTTTACGCCCAGTATCTCGAAAATCCCGATGCCGTCGAACCGAGCTGGCGTGCCTATTTTTCAGGCCTCGGCCAGAACGCACTCGCTCCGGCGCAGCTCGGCCGTGGCCCGGCGTGGCGTCGCGACAAGAAACCCCAATTCGAGAATGGCGAACTCGTCAGCGCGTTGACCGGCCAGTGGCCGGCGAAGAAAGGCCAGGCGAGCGAAGCCGATCTGCACAAGGCGGCGCAGGATTCGATCCGCATGATTCAGTTCGTGCGCGCCTATCGCGTCATCGGCCATTTCGACGCCAATCTCGATCCCCTGAATATCACGCCGCGCCAGCCTCACCCGCAGCTTGATGCCAGCTTCTACGGCTTCCACGCCGAGGACATGGACCGGCCCATCTTCATGGACGGCGTGATGGGGCTCGAGACCGCGACGCCGCGCCAGGTGACCGATATCCTCAAGCGCACCTATTGCGGCCGCATCGGCTACGAGTTCATGCACATCAACGATGCCGAGCAGAAGGACTGGCTGCAGCGCCGCATCGAAGGACCCGACAAGGAGATCTCCTTCACGCCGGAAGGCAAGAAGGCGATCCTCAACAAGCTCGTCGAAGCGGAAGGCTTCGAGAAGTTCGCCAGCATGCGCTTCCTCGGCACCAAGCGCTTCGGGCTTGACGGCGGCGAGGCGATGATCCCGGCGCTCGAACAGATCATCAAGCGCGGCGGCCAGCTCGGCGTACAGGAAATCGTCATCGGCATGGCCCATCGGGGCCGGCTCAACGTGCTCGCCAATGTGATGGCGAAGCCCTACCGCCAGTTGTTCCACGAATTCTCCGGCGGCAGCGCCAATCCGACCGAAGTGCAGGGATCGGGCGACGTCAAATATCACCTCGGCGCCTCGAGCGACCGCGAGTTCGACAACCACAAGGTCCATCTTTCGCTGACCGCCAACCCGTCGCATCTGGAGGCGTCCGATCCGGTCGTGCTCGGCAAGGCGCGCGCCAAGCAGCAGCAGCGCGAGGACATCGCCGAGCGTTCGAGCGTCATGCCGCTGCTTCTCCATGGCGATGCTGCCTTCGCGGGCCAGGGCGTGGTCGCGGAATGTTTCGCGATGAGCGGCACCAAGGGCTTCCGCACCGGCGGCACGATCCATTTCGTGATCAACAACCAGATCGGCTTCACCACCTCGCCGGCCTATTCGCGCTCCTCGCCCTATTGCACCGACATCGCGCTGATGGTGCAGGCGCCGATCTTCCATGTGAACGGCGACGATCCGGAAGCGGTGGTGCATTGCGCGCGCATCGCGACCGAATTCCGCCAGCTGTTCCACAAGGACGTTGTGATCGACATGGTGTGCTACCGCCGCTTCGGTCACAACGAGACGCTGGAGCCGACCTTCAGCCAGCCCTTGATGTACAAGGCGATCAAGGACCATCCGTCGACGTTGCAGATCTATTTCAAGAAGCTCATCGACGAAGGCACGCTCACCGAGGATGAAGGCGCGGAAATGAGCAAGGCCTTCCTCGCCCGCCTCGACGAGGAGCTGACAGCCTCCAAGACCCACAAGCCCGATCGCGCCGACTGGCTCGACGGCCGCTGGTCCGGCCTGTCGACGGCGACCGCCGGCGACCGGCGCGGCGAGACGGCCGCCCCGCTCGATCTGGTGCGCGAGGTCGGCGCCGCGCTGACCCGCGTGCCGGAAGACTTCCACCTGCACAAGACGGTCGCGCGCAACCTGGAAGCCAAGGACGAGATGTTCCGCTCGGGCGAGGGCTTCGACTGGGCCACCGCCGAGGCGCTCGCTTTCGGCACGCTGCTCGTCGAGGGCATGCCCGTGCGCTTTTCAGGCCAGGACTCCACGGAAGGAACGTTCAGCCAGCGCCACGCCTCCTTCGTCGACCAGGAAACCGAGAAGCGCTACTACCCGCTTCAGCACATCCGCCCCAACCAGGCGCCGTTCGAGATCATCGACTCGCTGCTCTCGGAAGAGGCCGTTCTCGGCTTCGAATATGGCTATTCCTCCGCCGAGCCGAAGGCGCTGGTCCTGTGGGAAGCGCAGTTCGGCGATTTCGCCAACGGCGCGCAGGTCATCATCGATCAGTTCATCGCCTCGGGCGAGACCAAGTGGCTGCGCATGTGCGGCCTGGTGATGCTGCTGCCGCACGGCTATGAGGGTCAGGGACCGGAGCATTCCTCGGCCCGGCTGGAGCGCTATCTCCAGCTCTGCGCCCAGGACAATATCCAGGTCGCCTATTGCACGACGCCGGCGAACTATTTCCACGTTCTGCGCCGCCAGATGCACCGGCCGTTCCGCAAACCGCTGATCCTGATGACGCCGAAGTCGCTGCTGCGCAACAAGCACTGCACGTCGTTCCTTGCCGACTTCGGGCCCGGCGCCTCGTTCCATCGCGTACTGCGCGACCAGGCCGAAGTCGTGGCCGGCGCTTGGACGACGAAGCTGGCCGACGACGACAAGATCAAGCGCGTAATCCTGTGCACCGGAAAGGTCTATTTCGACTTGATGGAGGCGCGCGACAAGCTCAACGAAAGCCGCATCCAGATCATCCGCATCGAGCAGCTCTATCCCTTCCCGGAGAATGTGCTGGCGATGGAGCTCAACCGCTTCCCCAAGGCCGAGATCATCTGGTGCCAGGAAGAGCCGCAGAATCAGGGCGCCTGGACATTCGCGCGCCCGCGCATCGAGCAGACCGTTGCGCAATTGGGCGGCACGGCCTCTCCCCGCTATATTGGGCGGCCGGAATATGCCTCGACCGCGGCCGGTCTGATGAGCCAGCACAATGCCGAATTGAAAGCGTTCCTCGCCGACGCTTTGACGTTATAACTGCAACCGCGCTGCGCCGGAGATTCGTGCAATGAGCATCGAAATCAAGGTCCCTGCCATGGGCGAGTCGGTCACCGAAGCCACGGTGGCGCGCTGGTTCAAGAAGGAAGGCGAGGCGGTGGCGCGCGACGAGCCGCTGCTCGAACTCGAGACCGACAAGGTGACGGTGGAAGTGCCGGCCCCCGCGGACGGTTCGCTCGAATCGATCTCGGTGAAGGAAGGCGACACGGTCCAGGTCGGCGCCCTGCTGGGCTCGATTGCCGAAGGCGCCAAGGGTTCGGCGCCTGCCAAGGCGGCACCAGCCGCCGCTGCAAAACCTGTTGCGGCGGCAAAATCCGCTCCAAAGCCGGCGCCCAAAGCAGAAGCACCGAAGCCGGCACCTGTCGCGGCGGCGCAGGCCATGCCCGCCGCGCGACGCGTCGCGGAGGAGAGCGGCGTCGACGTCGCAACCGTCGCGGGCACCGGCAAGGACGGCCGCGTCACCAAGGGCGACATGCTTGAAGCGCTGGAAGCGCGCGCTGCCGAGCGCACGGCGCGTCCGGCGCCTGCGCCGGTGCACGCGGGTCCGCGCCCGCGCGCCGATCGCGAAGAACGCGTGACCATGAGCCGGCTGCGCAAGACCATCGCGCTGCGCCTCAAGGAATCGCAGAACACCGCCGCGCAGCTCACGACCTTCAACGAGGTCGACATGAGCCACGTCATGGCGTTGCGCGCCGAGTACAAGGATAGTTTCGAGAAGAAGCACGGCGTGCGGCTGGGCTTCATGGGCTTCTTCGTGAAGGCCTGTATCGCGGCGCTGAAGGAACTACCGAACGTCAATGCCGAGATCGAAGGCGACGACGTCGTCTACAAGAACTACTACGACATCGGCGTGGCGGTCTCGACCGAGCGCGGCCTGGTGGTGCCGGTGGTGCGCGACGCCGACCTGCTCTCGCTCGCCGGCATCGAGGCGAAGATCCACGACTACGGCCTGCGCGCCCGCGACAACAAGCTGAAGCTCGACGAGCTCCAGGGCGGCACCTTCACGATCACCAATGGCGGGGTGTTCGGCTCGCTGATGTCGACGCCGATCCTGAACACGCCGCAGTCCGGCATTCTCGGCATGCACAAGATCCAGCCGCGCCCGGTGGCGGAAGACGGCAAGGTCGAGATCCGCCCGATGATGTATCTGGCGCTCAGCTACGACCACCGCCTGGTCGACGGCCGCGAAGCGGTGACGTTCCTGGTGCGGGTGAAGGAAAACCTGGAAGATCCGCAGCGGCTGTTGCTGGATATTTGAGGCTCAGGTCGGCGTATCCGCGAACGGATACGCAGCGATCTGGAATTCATCCTCGTAGAGGACGTAACCGGGTCGGTCTGTATGGATCATGCGCACCGCCATGCCGTGCCGTTCGAGAATTTCGGCAAAGGCCCTCATCTTGGCGATATGCTCGCGAGCGCTGTCCCGGAACCAGCTCAACGCCGTGTTCTTCGCATGTGGCCGGGACGATGGCGCGAGGCGTTCAGGCCTTTCCAAGTGCTTATTGAACCAGTCGCGGATGGCTTGAAGCGCGTCTTCCTCGACCGGGACAGCCGACCGCTATCCGACAGGCTGCGGGCGGCGTGAAACAAGCCCTGCCGGCGGCCGGAATGGGGTTGAGGCTATCGATGACAAAACGGACAAGCACAACACGCCTCGAAATGGGCGCGGGGAGTAGCGGAACCGAGGCGTCGCGTCAAACCGGCGGTCTACGCCACCCTTTTGTCCATCATCTCGAGCTTGGCCAATTCGACATGGGCCCGAGCTCGATCTCGTCGAGCACGCCTTGCAGCTTGGGATCGTTGAACTGGTCGTGGCGGCGCGTCACCGCATTGGCGAGCCGGTTGAGCGTCGTGCGCGGCACGCCGCCGGCCAGAAGACCGTCGCGCACCTGATCGAGCATTTCGAGAAGGGCTTCGCCGTGCGCGACGCCCTTGGAGCGGCCGTCGGTGGAATTGTCGAGGCCCTGCAGCATCAGGATGGAATCGAGCGCGCTGATCGGGCCGGGGCCGGAGACCACTGCGGCGCGCGCATCGCTCGTTTCGGACACGGTGAAGGTCGCGCTCGCACCGGTCGCGCCTTTGGCGACGCGGCGCACGATGCCGGTCTCAATCCGTTTGGGTCCGTTGATCTCCATGGGTGTTCGTCCCATTGCGACACATCAGCATCGCCGATCGTGGTTAAGGAAGGGCTAACAGGTTTACGCTACGCGCGGTGATAGGGATGGCCGGCGAGGATCGTGAGCGCGCGATAGACCTGCTCGGCCAGCATCGCGCGCACCATGAGATGCGGCCAGGTCTGCGGCCCGAAGGCGAGGCTGCGCCCAGGCTTCTTGCCGGGAAGGGTTCCAAGCCCGTCCGGCCCCCCGATAACGAAGCAGAGATCCTTGGTCCCGGCGTCGCGCAGCGCGCCCAGCATCTCGGCGAAGTCCTCGCTCGTCATGCCCTTGCCCCTGGCGTCGAGCAGGATGATATGCGCGCCTTGCGGCACGCGCCGCGCCAGTCGCTCGGCTTCGTCCGCCATGCGCTTTTTGACGTCGCGGTCCTTGGAGACAGCGATCTCTTCACAGACGACCGCCGGAAAGCCCATGCGCCGCCCCATCGCCACCGCCCGGCCGACGAAATCTTCCGCCAGCGCGCCTTCCTGTGTGCCGCGCGCGAAGCCGACGGTGAGGATGGTAAGCCGCATCGATAACTTCCGTGTTGCTCGTCCTTCGACAGGCTCAGGACGAGGACCGTAGTCCAATTCCCTCATGCTGAGATTGTCGAAGCATGAGGACGCGCCTAAGCGCGCTGCCGCTTCGGCTCTTCGACCGACCACATGCTTTCGAGATTGTAGTAGTCGCGCACTTCGGCCCGGAAGATGTGGACGACGACGTCGCCGGCATCGACCAGCACCCAGTCGCCCTGCTGCGCGCCGTTGACCGGCCGGGTGCCGTAACCCGCGTCCTTCAACCGCCGCGCCAGATGCTCTGCGATCGAGGCGACATGGCGCGACGAGCGCCCGGTGGCGATGACGATCGCATCGGCAAGCGACGAGCGGCCGTGCAGCGGGATCGTGACGATGTCCTCCGCCTTGTCGTCCTCGAGCGACGACTTGATGCGATCGAGCAGCGCATCGTCGGCGGCGTAGAGCGGCTGGTTGGCCGCCTTCTTCATGGCGGTTTTCTTGGAAACGGGCTTCTTGCCGGCCGCCTTTTTCTTCGCCGGCCTGGCTGGCGCCTTCCGGGCGCCGGTCGTCTTGACTGTCAGTGTCATTCCTCCGTCGCGCTTCGCCGCGCCTTGCACGACATACGATGGAACATGCGCGATTGATGCCAAACTATCATGTCGGCAGTACGCCGACAAAGCCCTCGGCGAAGCGCTGCGATGCGCGGATGGCGGTGGCGCTCTGCGCATTGCGCTTGCCGTCGACGATGGCGATGGCCGGCGTCGGGGCGCCGCACAGCCGGCAGCCCTTGTGCCAATGGCCAAAACGCTGAATCGGCTTGGCGTTGAGCGCGGCCATCGCCGTTCCCGGCCGCTGGATCACCGCGATCGGAACGCGGTGCGCGAACTCGGCCCAGCGGTGCCAGCGGCGGAAAATGTCGAGATTGTCGCTGCCCATCAGCCAGACGAAGTCGAGCTGCGGGAACCGCTTCTGCAACGCGCACAGCGTGTCGTAGGAATAATGCGTGCGGAAATCGTGCTCGATATCCATCACGACGATGCGCGGATGGCGCGCGACGCGGCGCGCCGTACGCACCCGGTCGTGCAGCGGCGCCATGCCGGAGACCGACTTCAGCGGATTTTGCGGCGTAACCAGCCACCACACATAGTCGAGGCCGAGCCGCTTCAGCGCCACTTCGCTGACATGCACATGGCCTTCATGCGCCGGATTGAACGAGCCGCCGAGCAGCCCGACCCGCAAGCCCGGCGCCACCGGTCCCGGCGGGCGGACCCAGTTTGCATGCGGCCGCTCGAGCTTGGTCTTCATGGCCTGATCTGCCCAGTGCCGCGCACGACATATTTGAAGGTGGTGAGCTGTTCGACGCCGACCGGTCCGCGCGCGTGCAGCTTGCCGGTGCCGATTCCGATCTCCGCGCCCATGCCGAATTCGGCGCCGTCGGCGAATTGGGTCGAGGCGTTCCACATCACGATCGCGGAATCCAGGCCGCGCATGAAGTGCTCGGCGGCGGAAGCATCCTCGGTGACAATGGATTCGGTGTGATGCGAGCCGTGGGTCTCGATGTGGCGGATCGCATCTTCCACGCCGTCGACGACTTTCACCGACAAGATGGCATCGAGATATTCGGTCGACCAGTCGGCTTCCGTCGCCGGCTTGGCGGCTGGGAACACCGTGCGCACCGCCGCATCGCCGCGAATCTCGCAGCCGGCCTTGGCGAGATCTTCAAGAATGGGGAGCCCGTGCGATGTCAGCACGGCGCGATCGATCAGCAGCGTCTCCGCCGTGCCACAAATTGAGAGCCGGCGCATCTTGGCGTTCAGTACGATGGCGCGCGCCTTGGCGAGATCGGCGCCGGCATGGACATAGATGTGGCAGATGCCTTCGAGATGGGCGAGCACCGGCACACGCGCCTCGGCCATCACGCGGCCCGTCAGGCCCTTGCCGCCGCGCGGGATGATGAGGTCGATCGAACCATCGAGGCCCTCGAGCATCATGCCGACCGCGGCGCGATCGGTGGTCGGCACGCGGCTGACCGCGGCCTCCGGAAGTCCGGCGGCGATGAGGCCCTCGACCATTGCGGCATGGATCGCGCCCGACGAATGGATCGATTCCGAGCCGCCGCGCAAGATTGAAACATTGCCCGCCTTCAGCGCCAGCGCCGCCGCGTCGGCGGTCACATTGGGCCTGCTCTCATAGATCATGCCGATGACGCCGATCGGCGTTGCGACGCGGGCGATGTCGAGGCCACTCGGCACCGTCCAGCGCGCCAGTTCGCGGCCGACCGGATCGGGCAGTGCCGCGACATCCTCCACGCCCTTCGCCATCGCGGCGATGCGCTTGTCGTCGAGCATCAGCCGGTCGAGCAGCGCCGCGGCGAGACCCGAAGCTTTGCCAGCTTCCATGTCCTTGGCGTTGGCCGCGAGGATATCGCCCTTCCTCCTACGGATCGCAGCGGCGGCAGCGAGCAACGCCTTGTTCTTGTCCGCGGTGGACGCGTCGCGCATGGCGCGCGCGGCGGCGCGGGCAGCCTGCCCGAGCACCTTCATCTGCGCGGCGAGCGCCGATTTTTCCGGCGCGTTCATGTCGCCGTCACCGTCAGCGCCAGATCGTCGCGATGGATCATCTCGTCGCGGCCGCGATAGCCGAGGATCGCTTCTATCTCTGCCGTGCGCTTGCCCGCGATGCGCTCGGCATCGGCGGCGCCATAGGCGGCCAGCCCGCGCGCGATCTCCAGTCCCTGCTGGTCCTTCACCAGTACCGCGTCGCCGCGTTCGAAGCGGCCGTCGATCTGGCGGATTCCGGCCGGCAGCAGGCTGCGGCCTTCGGCCAGCGCGCGCACCGCGCCGGCATCGATGATCAGCGCGCCTTGCGGCTTCAAGACGCCGGCGATCCACCGTTTGCGCGCCGCGGCCGGCGTGGTGCTGGCGATAAAGCGCGTGCAGCGCGCGCCCTTGCGCACCGCGGTGAGCGGATGATCGGTCTTGCCCATCGCAATGATCACTTCGCAGCCGGCGGCGGTCGCGATCTTGGCCGCGGCGATCTTGGACGACATGCCGCCGCGCCCGACGCCGGACACCGAATCCGTCGCCATGCTTTCGACCAGTGGCGTTATGGCATCGACTTCGGGAATGTGCTGCGCGTTGTGCACGCGTGTCGGATCGGCGCTGTAAAGACCGTCGACGTCGGACAGGAGCACGAGCCGGTCCGCCTCCATCATGCTGGCGACCCGGGCGGCAAGCCGGTCATTGTCGCCATAGCGGATCTCGGCGGTCGCCACCGTGTCGTTCTCGTTGATCACCGGTACGCTGCCCAGATCGATCAACGTCTTGAGCGTGGCGCGCGCGTTGAGATAGCGCCGGCGTTCTTCGGTGTCGCCGAAGGTGAGCAGGATCTGGGCGGCGACGAGGCCCTCGTTCGCCAGAAAATCGGCATAGGCCTCGGCGAGGCGGACCTGGCCGGCGGCGGCGGCGGCCTGGCTCTCTTCGAGCTTGAGCGGCCCCGCCTTCAGTTTCAGCGCGCGGCGTCCGAGCGCGATGGCGCCGGACGAGACGAGCAGAACCTTCTTCTCCAGAAGCTTCAGCGCGGCGACGTCGGCACACAGCGATTTCAGCCAGTCGCGCCGCAACATGCCGGTCTCGCCATCGACCAGCAACGCCGAGCCGACCTTGACGACGATAAGCTTCGCGCCGTTGAACGGATCGCTCATGGCGACCAGACCTTCTGCACGCGCTTGGGGGCCGTCGCGGTCTTGCGCTTCTTGACGATCTCCCTGGCGAGTGCGCGCAGCACGTCGTCGACGCCCTCGCCGCTCACGCCGGAAATGACGAACACCTTGTGGCCGCACGCCTTCTCGAGCGACGCGCGCTTCTTGGCGAGTGCTGCCTTCGGAATCGCGTCCGCCTTGTTCAGCGCCACGATCTCCGGCTTGTCCGCCAGCCCGTTGCCATAGGCATCGAGTTCGGCGCGAATGATCTTGTAGGTCTTGGCGATCTCGCTCTCGGTGCCGTCGACCAGATGCAGGATCACATTGCAGCGCTCGGCGTGCCCGAGAAACCGGTCGCCCAGCCCGACGCCTTCATGCGCGCCTTCGATCAGGCCCGGCAGGTCGGCGAGCACGAAATCGGTGGTGTCGATCTTCACCACGCCAAGCTGCGGCTCCAGCGTGGTGAACGGATAATCGGCGATCTTCGGCCGCGCCGCCGACACGCGAGAAAGGAAGGTCGATTTGCCGGCATTCGGCTTGCCGATCAGGCCGGCGTCGGCGATCAGCTTGAGCTTGAGGATGACGATCTTTTCTTCGCCCGGCTGGCCCGGATTGGCGTGGCGCGGCGCCTGGTTGGTCGCGCTCTTGAAATGCGCGTTGCCGAAGCCGCCATTGCCGCCGCGCAGGAGCTTCACGCGCTGGCCGACGGTGGCGAGATCGGCAATCAACGTCTCGCCGTCCTCTGCATAGATCTGCGTGCCGGGCGGCACCTTCATCACCGCGTCGTTGCCGTTGGCGCCCGTCATCTCCTTGCCCATGCCAGGTTCGCCGTTCTTGGCGCGGACATGCTGCTGGTAGCGGTAATCGATGAGCGTGTTGAGATTGTCGACGGCTTCGGCCCAGACCTCGCCGCCCTTGCCGCCATTGCCGCCCCACGGACCGCCATATTCGATGAACTTCTCGCGGCGGAACGCAACGCAGCCGTTCCCGCCGTTGCCGGACTGGATATAGACCTTGGCGACGTCGAGGAACTTCACAACGCCGTCCCTGACCTCTCCCGCAAGCGGGACAGGTTAACCGTGCGCCGTCCGTTGAAACGATGCGTCATGCCGCCTTCTTTCGCGTAAATTGTTCGCGCGTCAACTGGACCCGGTTGGACAGCACTTCGCAGCCCCGGGCGGCGCAAGGAACGCGTGTAACGCCGGTGATGGAGAAGCCCAGCTTGTGCAGCACGGCGCCGGACGCCGGGTTGTCGTCAAACCAGCCGGCGGTGAGCCTTTCCGCCCCCTTGTCCTCGAAGGCGAAGCGCATCACCGGCCGTGCCGCTTCCGTGGCGTAGCCCTGGCCCCAATAGGGCCTGCCGTACCAATAACCGAACTCCCAGGCGCCGCCCGACAGCCGATTGACGGCGCACATTCCGATCAGGGCGCCGTCCATCGCGCGGGTAACCGCGAAGCTGAAATCCGTCCCATCCCGCCGCTCCTGATCGATGCGGACGAGAGCCTCGCGGAACAGCGTGTCGGTGAACGGATGCGGCACCAGGCGCAGGTTCTTGGCTACCTCATAATCGCCGAGAATCCGGACGAAGTCCGGCATGTCCGTCATCGTCGGCGCGCGCAGGACCAGACGCTGCGTCGTCGGATGGAAGCTCATGCCGCCCTCCGCTCGAAAAAGGCCTCGCGGCTCAGCGTCACCAGATTGCAACCGATATCCATGCCGCGCGCCAGGCAATGCCGCTTGTCGAAGCCCTTCGGAACGCAGCCGAGCTTGGCGAGCACATGGCCGGAACGCGGATTGTCGTGGAACCAGCCGGCCCAGACACAGTCCGCCTTCAGATCCTCGAACGCGAACGTCACCACGCGGCGCGCGGCCTCGGTCGCATAGCCCTGTCTCCAATGGACTTGTCCGAGCCAGTAGCCGAACTCGAACGCGCCATCCTTCAAATGCAGGCCGATACCGCCCAAAAAAACGCCGTCGGATTTTCGCGTGATCGCGAAATTGAAATCCGTGCCGGCGGCCCGCTTCTCGTCCGACATCGCCACGAACGTCTCACCGTCTTGCGCGGTGTAGGGGTGCGGCAGCGTCGAAAGATTCTTGGCGACGTCATAGTCGTTCGCCAGCGGCACGATCGCGGGGATATCGTGCCGTCCCGGCGGTCGTAACAGCAATCGCTCTGATTCCAGTCTGCATGACATGACACGTCCCTCCGTGGAGGGACGAAAAAGGGAGTTGGGCGGACCAACTCCCTCCTGATATTGGGCCGCCGATTACTCGGGCGGCCTATGTCTTCAGCCGCCTATTCCGCTGCGTTCTTCGTCGCCGGATTCGCCGCGTTAATCACCGATACGTAGGTGCGACGCTTGAAGCCTTGGCGGAACGCGACTTGACCGTCGCTAAGCGCAAAGAGCGAATGGTCCTTGCCCATACCGACGCCTTCACCGGCCCAGAACTTGGTGCCGCGCTGGCGCACGATGATGTTGCCGCCGGAGACCTTCTCTCCGCCGAACAGCTTCACGCCGAGCATCTTGGGGTTCGAGTCGCGACCGTTGCGCGAGGAACCGCCTGCTTTCTTGTGTGCCATGACGTCTGCTCTGCTCTTCGAATTCGTTAGGAGGCGGAAATGCCGGTGACCTTCACCTTGGTGAAGGGCTGGCGGTGACCGCGCTTGCGATGGGTGTTCTTGCGGCGCTTCTTCTTGAAGGCGATGACCTTGGGGCCCTTGCCCTGCTCGACGATCTCGCAGGCAACCGAGGCGCCGGAAATCAGGGGGGCGCCGTGCTTCAGCGTGTCGCCGCCCAGCATCAGGACTTCGCCAATCGTCAGGGTCGAACCGACGTCGCCAGCGACCTTCTCGATGGTCAGGACGTCGTCCTTGACCACTTTGTACTGCTTGCCGCCGGTGCGGATAACCGCGAACATGACCTAAGTCCTTGAAAAATAGCGCTTTCCCGCCGGACGCAGGTCCTTTGGGAGCCGCGCAATATACTTAGGAGCGCCTGCGGGTCAAGGCATGTCCCCGCACTTCGAATGTGGGCCTGTTTTGATGCCCACGGCTAGAGGGGCTCCTTGCGCGTCTCGCCCGGCTTATTGATGAAGTAAAGCGGGTGGCCGTCCGGATCGAACAGCATGGCACCCGTGCCTTTGCCGTCATTAAAGCGCGGTTGAAACTTGAGTCCGCGCGCGGTGAGTTCGCGTTCGATCGCGTCGACGTCGCCCTGCCAGAAAATGAGTTGAGGCCGCTCCAGCCAGAGGCCGAAGAGCGCGATGCGACAGTCATTGTTGACGAGCGTGTTGGTTTCGCCGACACGCCTGAAGCCAAAATTCTCGTAGAAAGCGATCGACTTATTGGTATCGGCGACAGGCAAGCTGAATTCGAACCAGCCCAGGTCGATACCGCGCATTTTGTTCGGCGGATATTGGCGCGCTTTGACGCGCTTGCCGTCCGGCCCCGCGACAGGCGAATTGCCGTCGTATTTCTTCATCGTGATGAGGAAGACCGGATGGCCGTCCGGATCGATCAGCATGGCGGCCGTGCCGGCGGCGTCGCTGTTGGGTCCGCGGAAGAACTGAAGTCCCTTTGCGGAGAGATCGGCGGCGATCGCGGCCACGTCGCCCTGCCAGAAGATCAGCTGCGGCCGCGCCGGATCGAGATGGCCCTGATAGAGCGTGAGGCTGCAATCGTCCTTGTACAGAGCAGCGACGCCGTCTCCGCCGTCCTCGCCGTGCTTTTCGAATCCCAGGGCCTCGTAAAACGCCAGCGAGCGCTTGAGATCGGCGACGTTCAGCGCCGCCTCGAACCAACCCAGATCCATCGCCCTTCCTCCGCACCCGGCCGGAGCCTAGCGCGGATTGGACGGGGCGTCGCGCCTGCGCGACTATGGCGGCATGCGTGACAGCCTTACCCATCGTCCCGCGCGGCGCGACGACATGGCGGTGCTCAAACCGCTGATGGACCGCGCGATCGGCGAATTGCTCAAGCCTTTCCTGCCGCCGGAAGCCGTCGCCGCCTCCTTCTCGATCATGGGCCTCGACACCCAGCTGATCGACGACGGCACTTATTTCGTCGTGGAATGCGGCGGCGCCGTCGCGGGGTGCGGCGGCTGGAGCCGGCGCGCGACCCTGTTCGGCGGCGATCATACGGCGGGCCGCGATGCTGCGCTGCTGGATCCGGCTAAAGACGCGGCGCGGGTGCGCGCGATGTACACACATCCCGATTTCACCCGCCGCGGCATAGGGCGCCTCGTGCTCGATCTGTGCGAAGCCGCCGCCGCGCGCGAAGGATTTCGCCGTGTCGAGTTGGCGGCAACCATGGCGGGCGTGCCGCTCTATCGCGCCTGCGGCTACCGCGATATCGAGGCGTTCGAAAGCGACACGCCGTCGGGCGTGCGCGTGCCGCTGATCCGCATGGGCAAGAAAATCGGTTAGCCGCGCCGCGCGACGAGCAGCGACACGCCGAGCCCGCACAGAGTCGCGCCCGATGCGCGCTGCAGATTGCGCATCAATCGCGGCCGAGCCAGAACACTCGCACGCGTGCGCGCCGCAGTGAGTGCGACCGCGAGATCGGCGAGGCTGTTCAGTGAGACGCTAATCGTACCGTAGAACGCAAACTGCCAGGCTGCGCCATGCGCCGGATTGATGAATTGCGGCAGGAAGGCGAGAAAGAACGCCGCCGTCTTCGGATTCAGGGCCTCGACCAGGACGCCGTCGCGAAAGGCGCGGCCTCCGGAGACTTGCAGCAAGTCCAGCGGCGCGCCCGCCTCGCGGAATTTCGCGATCCCCAGCCAAATCAGATAAAGCGCGCCGGCGATCTTCAGCGCGGTGAACGCCTCGGCGCTCGCCAGCAGCAAAGCGGAAACGCCAAGTGCGCAGGCCGCGACCTGGACAAGACCGCCGACCGTCGTGCCGCCGATCGAGAGCAGTCCGTCGCGCCTTCCGCCGCCGATCGTGCGCGCCGCGACGTAGAAGATGCCCGGCCCCGGCATGACGGCCAGCAGCGCGGCGGCCAGCAGGAACAATCCGAAATGCGTGGTCATGTCTCTTCCTCTTTCTTCGGCATGCGCAGGCGGATCACGCCGACGATGCCGGCAATCAGCAGCGCCAGCCCGACAGTGACGCACGTCCATTTGATGCTGGTCGCGATATAGGCGGCCTGCGCCACGCCGTCCGTTGCGCCGCCGGTCAGCATCGAAAATTCGAGCGCGTTTTCCGTTGCGTCGGCAATGGCGCCGATCAGAGGCACGAAACCGAAATAATCGACCGCGCGCCGCGCCAATCCCCGCTTCGGCGTGAAGGCCTCGCGCGCCAGGATGGCCGAGAAATAGAACGACATCGCGTAGAGCGGCATGAACAGATAGTCGAAGCCGAGGCTGAAGCCGGCGGCGGAGGCATGCTCGCGGGCGATCCAGGCGGCGAATACGCGCTTGAACTCGTAGGCCGTGCGCGCTGTTTGCAGGTCCGCGGTGCCGAAGCCGGTCGCCGCCTTCAAGCGCTGGTCGAGTACGATCAGCACCGCGAAGGCGGCAATCGCCATCACCGTCGTCCACAGCCATAGCCGTATCAGTGAACTCAGCCGCATGCCCCCGCCCTCTCGCTCCCCGGTGTTCCGATTCCGGCACCACGACACTCGGGAATTTGCGGATGATAGCCTTGGCCGCTACACATCCGCCATGCGCGGACCGGGCGACATTCTCTACAATTTCCACTGGATCGTGCCGGGCGAGGCGGCGCGTGCGGCGCAGGCCTATGCCGGATTTCTCGGCGCATTCCTCGCGCGCCATCGCATCCGGGCGCTGATCAATCTGCGCGGTCCCAATCCCAATTATGGCTGGTGGCGGAACGAGAAGCGCGTGACCGCGGCGCGCGGCATCGCTCATTTCGACGTCGTGCTCGATTCACGCCACCTGCCGACGCGCGACATGCTGGCGTCGCTGCTGGTCGCTTTCGATGCAGCCCGCAAGCCGTTTCTGGTCAAGTGTTCGGGCGGCCAGGACCGCACCAGCCTCGCGGCGGCGCTCTATCTGCTGCACCGGCGTGGCTGGGCGGCGCTCGACGACGCGAAGGCGCAATTCGCATCCTGGCCGTTCCTGCATCTGCCCAAGGCGGAGCAGCGCTGGCTCAAGCAGTTCGTCGCCTTCGCGCAGGAAGGCGCCAAGGGACGGCCGCTCGCGGAATGGGTACGCGACGACTACTCGCCCGAGGCGCTGCGCGACTGGCTCGCGGCAAACGGCCATGGCGGGAGCTTCAGGGCGATTTTCGAGAAGCGCGCGCCGGCCCATCGCCGGCAATGGTGAAGCCGCTTGCGCTCGCCGAAGGCGTGACGCTGTGGCGCGAATATCTGCCGCGCGCGGCGCGATCGGCGTTGCTGGACGACGTGCTCGCGCGTGTGGAGGAAGCGCCGTTCTACCGGCCGGCGATGCCGATATCCGGCACGCCTTTTTCCGTCGAGGAGACGAATTTCGGGACGCTCGGCTGGCTGTCGGATGTCGGCGGCTATCGCTACGGCGCGGTGCACCCGCTGACCGGCAATCCCTGGCCCGCGATTCCCCCGGCCCTGCTCGCACTGTGGGACGAATTGTCGGGTTACGGTGCCCATCCCGAATGCTGTCTGGTCAATCTTTATCGCGCCGGCGCGAAGATGGGGCTGCACCAGGACCGCGACGAAGCTGCGCTCGAGGCGCCGGTGCTCTCGGTCTCGCTCGGCGATGACGCCTTGTTCCGCTTCGGCGGCACGACCCGCCGCGGCACGACCCAGAGCGTCATGCTGGCGTCGGGCGACGTGTTGACCTTCGGTGGCCCGGCGCGGCGAATGTTCCACGGCATCGATCGCATCGTCGCCGGAAGTTCCCGGCTGGTGCCGGGCGGCGGACGGATCAATCTCACGCTGCGCAGGGTGCGCCCCAGATAAACTGACGCCCGGTCGGGGGGCCGACCGGGCGCCGTATGCGCCGTTACGCGCTAGTGCCGGGAGGGGATGACCGGCACCGTCGAAGGATGTCGCCCGGCTTGCGAGCGGGGGGGCAGTGCTTGCCGGACGATGTTCATCCTTCTCAGTGAACTTATGCACCAAAGCCACAGTTTGCAACTATTTTTTCCGCAATAGTCGATTTTGGATTATTTTTAATGACAGCGGCAAATCTGCCACAACGAAACTTTCGCCCGGGACCGCGGAAATCCGCGAATTTTCGACGGCTAGCGGAAGCACGGCTCCGCTCTACGCATTTTTGCGCACAAGGATTTGATCGTCAGGCCTTGGCGCAGTCCTTGGCCGTGCGATCGATCGCGGACTTCAGGATAGCGAGAATCTCCTCCACTTCGGCCTCACTGACGATCAGCGGCGGCGCCAGCACCATCGTGTCGCGAATCGCGCGGCAGATAAGGCCGTCGTTGAAACAATAGTTTCGACAATGCGTACCTATCGTTCCCGGATCGGGAAAGAAGCGGCGCTGCTTCTTGTCGCGCACCAGTTCGATCGCCGTGAGCAATCCGACGCCGCGCACCTCGCCAACGATCGGATGGTCGGCAAAGGTCTCGCGCAAGCGGCGCTGGAAATAGGGACCGATTTCGTTCCTGACGCGCGGCACGAGCTTCAGCCGCTCGATCACTTCGAGATTCTTCAGCGCCACCGCGCTCGCCACCGGATGGCCGGAATAGGTGAAGCCGTGGACCAGCTCCTCGCCCGCGCTGAGAATGGTGTCGCTCATCCGCGCGCCCAGCGAGATCGCGGAAATCGGCTGGTAGCCGGAGGATAGCCCCTTGGCCATCGTCATGATGTCCGGCGCGATCCGGTAGGTCTGGGCCCCAAACCATTCGCCGGTGCGTCCGAAGCCGGTGATTACCTCGTCGAGATGCAGCAGCACATCGTAGCGGGCGCAGATCCGCTGCACCTCGTGCCAATAGGTGGGGGGCGGAAAGATCAATCCGCCGGCGCCCTGCACCGGTTCTGCCGAGAACGACGCGACGCGGCCGGGGCCAAGTTCGAGAATCTTCTCTTCCAGCTTCCTGGCGATCAGCAGCCCGAATTCGCCGGCGTCGATGTCGCCATAGCCGGCTTCCCTGGCGCCGTACCAATAAGGCGCCGGAACCTTCTCGAAGCCAGGCAGCGGCAGGTCCCATTGCGGATGCATCGGCGTGAGGCCCGAGAGCGACGCGGATGCGAAGGTCACGCCGTGATAGGCGTATTCGCGCGACAGATGGATCTTCTTCTCCGGCCGCTTCTTCAGATTCCAGTAGTAGCGGATGAGCTTCAGCGCGGAATCGTTCGCCTCCGATCCCGAATTGGCGAACAGAATGTGCTGATGGCCCTCGGGAAGCAGCGTCGCGAGCTTTGCCGCGAGTTCGATCGTCCAGGGATTCGAGGTCTTGAAGAAGTGATTGTAGTAGGGAAGCGTGTTGAGCGCCTCGCAGCCGGCGTCCGCGAGTTCCTTGTTGCCGTAGCCGACCTGCACGCACCACAGCCCCGACATGCCGTCGATGATCTTGTTGCCTTCGCTGTCCCACAGATAGACGCCGTCGGCGTGGGTGATGACGCGCACGCCTTCCTTGTTCAGCGCGGCGGTCTCGGAAAAGGGATGCACATGATGGGCGGCGTCGAGCGCCTGCCAGTGTTTGGTCTGATTGCTGCCATGCATGGCCATGGTCGCGCGCTCCTGAAGAGAGGATCGGGCAAGTCCGGACGCGCGCACGCGCCCGGCGGATCTTAAGGATTAAATCCGATCCGCGCGCACAGGACGAGAAGGGCGCGCTTTGCTGTCATGGCGGGAGCGTAGCAGGCGCGACCGAGCGGGTCACGCGGCCGACAATCATTTCGCCCGCGCCGCGGCCTTCTGCCAGCCTGGCGTTGCGCGCAGCTCCGCGAGCCAGCGCTGAATGCCGCGATAGGGTTCGAGCGGTATCTTGCCGTCTTCGGCACGCGCCAGAAGCGCGCCGACCGAGATGTCGGCGACGGTCAGCGCCTCGCCGGCGAGATAGCGCGTCTTCTGCAATTGCCCATCCAGCACAGGCGCGAGCCGCGCCATCGCATCGGCGCCGCGCTTCAGCTCGGCGGGATCTGGTTGGCCGATGCCGAACAGGGCCTTCACGACGTTTTCGAACATGAAAATGGCGCAGACCGGATCCCAATGGGCGCTCTCCCAGAACTGCCACTTGACCGCCGTCATGCGGGCCTTGAGGTCGGCAGGCAGCATCCCCGACTCTGGCTTGAGCGACGCCAGGTACTGCACGATGGCGTTTGACTCCCACAGCACGAAGTCGCCGTCTTCGAGCACCGGCATGCGCTGGTTGGGATTGAGGGCGGTGAAGGCGGCCCCCTTCTGGCTCTGCTTGGTGAGGTCGACGGGCACGAATTCGTACGGCATGCCGAGTTGTTCGGCGGCGAACAGAACCTTGAAACCGCGCGGGCTGAGCGGAAAAACATGCAGCTTCATGGTCATGGCTGGCTTCCTTTGAGATTGTCGGTGTCCGGCGAACCGGTCTCGAGATAGGCTTTGAGGCGCGTCATCTGGGTGGCGAGCATGGCATCGGCCTTGGCGGGCCAGTCGGCGAAGCCGCCCTTCATGTAGCCGCCGACGATATTGTCGAGCGTGAGATCGGTGCCGTCGCCGCCCGCTTTGAGCGAAAAGGTCAGCGCGCTGTCGACACCCTGACCCTGGAACGGTCCGAGCGGACCGCGCAGCCGAAGAACACTTCCCGGATCGGCGTCGACCACGATCGCGTGTTCGACCGACCCGCCATTGGCGAGCGCTTCGCAGAAGCAGCCGCCGGCGCGCGGCTCCAGTGACAGATTCGCTGCGCTGCCGGAGAAGGTGTGATGCGGGCTCCACCACTGCGCCGGATGGACGAGCGCGTCATAGACTTTGTCCGGCGGCGACGCGATGTGGACCTGCTGCTCGATCGCGAACCCGTTCGCCGTTGCGTCGACGACCGCCGCGCGCGCCGGGCAGACGATCAGCGATGCGACCAGCAGGCCAATCGCAGCATCGGCGATGCGTTGCATGGTCATGTCCCTCCATACGATAGCCCGGTGAGCGGGCCGGTTCTCAGGCCTCGGCCGCTTTTTTGAACAAATCCAGAAGTGTCGGCCAACCGCCGCTGACGTCGCTGCGCATCTTCTCGCCGCCTTGCTGGCCGAGGACCTCGAAATTGCGGTGCTCGAGTTCGACGCGCGTGACGGTCGGGCCTTCCGGTGTAAAGGTCACTTCCACTTCGGAGGCGACGGTCGCGTCGGGCTTCCAGTTCGCGTTGATCGCCCAGCTGAACACCATGCGAAATGGCGGCTCCCACACACGCATATGCCCGACGACGCATTCGTTGCCGCTCTCGTGCACCGTGTACCAGCGTCCGCCCTTGCGTGGCTCGATCACCGACTTCACCACCGGCGAGTCGCCGATGCCGTGGTTCTTCGGCCACCAGCGATCGATGCCGCTGGTGAACACCTCGAAGGCATGGGCCTGCGTAGCGTTCACGGTGAGTGTCTTCTTCAACGGCGCGATGATGATCGTCTGGCTCATCTCTTGTCCTTTCCGTCCTTATTGAAGTCCTTCTCGGCTTCCGCCTTGAACGCGTCGAGCGCACTTTCCCAGAATTGATCGAGCCAGGCGCGCAGGCGCCCCAGTCCATGCGGATCGATGCGGTAGATCCGCCGCGCGCCGTCCTGTTCATCGTTCACCAGGCCAGCCTCCTTCAGCACTTTGAGATGCTGCGACACGGCCGGCCTGCTGACCGGCATGCCGGCGGCCAGGCGGCCGACCGATGAGGGTCCGGCGCGCAGCCGTTCGAAGACCTCCCGGCGGGTCGGATCGGCCAGCGCTTCGAGTGCGTTTCCGTAAGCCATTACTTACCGTAAGTTATAGCTTACACGATGTCAAGCGGCATCGCGACGGCTCGATGTACCTCGGTACCGGCAATTCGATTGGGGGGACGGCGCCATCCGAAGCGGCATCGGCTCAAATGCGTTCGGCGCTTTCATCCTTCGACAAGCTCGCGATGAGGGGTTTGCGACAGCCTTCATGCTGAACTCGTCGAAGCAGGAGGGCGGCACAGCGTTCCTTGAACGCGATGGCGCCTAGCCCCAGCTTTCCTGGACGCCCTTGCGCTTGTGCGAGATCTTCACCGCCGGCGCGGGAACCTCGGCGGTGCCGGCACCGAAATGGTAGCCCTGCCCCAGATCGAAACCCATCGCCTTCGCGGCGGCGACCTGCTCGGCGGTCTCGATCTTCTCGGCGACCGTTCGCACGCCGAGCTCCTTGCAGAGCTTCACCAGTCCCGCGAGCAATACATCGTCGCGCTTGGACTGGCCGAGTTTGGCGATCAAGGCGCCGTCGAACTTCACGAAGTCCACCGGCAGTTCGTGCAGATAGGAGAGCGACGCCGCGCCCGCACCAAAATCGTCGATGCCGACCTTGAAGCCAAGTTCTCGCATCGCCGAAACCGCTTTCGCCGCATCGGCCAGATGATCGATCTCGGCGCTTTCGGTGATCTCGATCAGAACGCGATTGCTCAGCGCGCGCTTGCGCGCCAGCAGCCCGGCCAGCAATCCGAAATTTGACGGTGCGCAGACCGTTTTGCCCGAGACGTTGAAGGCGATCCGCTGCCCGTTCGACGCCGGCGACTCGACGACCGCCAGAACCTTCGCGGCGACCGCGAGGTCGAACGCATCGGCGACGCCGAGCGCTTCGAGCATGCCGACCGTGTCCTCGGTGTGGCTGCCGGAGAACCGCGCCAGCGCCTCGAAATGCGAAGTCTCGCCGCTGCTCAGGTTTACGATCGGCTGGAAGGCGATGTCGAAGGCGCCATCTGCGACGGTTTCGGTCAGCCGCCGCAGGGTCTCCTGCGTCTCTTCGAGCATCTGCGCAAACAGCGCTGCCGCGTCCGATGACGCCTCGCCGCGCCATTCGCCCTTGGCGAACTTGCCGACGACGTAATGCACCACGAGATTGCGCTGCGCGTCGCTGATGTCCTTGCCCTTGAGCGCGATGAGCGTTTCCTGGACGTCGAGCGTGCCGGCGCCGCTCTCCTTGAGCGCATCGCGAATCTTCTGGGCGAGCTTCGCCGAGCCGCCGACCGCGTCGGCAATGACGCCGAACCTGGAATTCGACAGACGGCCCGCAGCCTTGACGCCGATCTTGGTCAACGCCTCGCCGATGCGGCCGAGCAGATTGTTCGCCTCTTCCTCGCCCAGTCCGTCGCACATCGTGGGCAGGCCCGGCAGATTGACGAGCGCGAGCGTGTCGTTCTCGCCGGCCGTCTGCGCCGCCTCGAGGAATCCCTCGCGCGTGGCAATTCCCGTGGACGCGTCGATGGCGGCAATACCGCGCGGTCCGGGCTTCGAAAGCGTGCAGGAAATCTGATTGCCGTTCATCGGCAGGCGGAACAGCGAGAGGTCCGCGTCCGTGCCGGTGGCGAGTTTGAGCTGGAACGGTCCGGCGCGATTTCCTTCCGCAAGCGAGCGAGACAGGGTCGCGAATCTGATCGCCTCCTTGGACAGGAAGAGCCGCGCCGCCGGCATGCCGACCGGGTCGTAGCCGCTCTGGATGAGATCGCTCGAAGCTCCGGTCGCGAACACGACCATCCCCTTGTCGTCCACCTCGAACAGGTAGTCGGCATTGGCGAAGGCGAAGCCCAGCAGGCGCGCAGGATTGACCATGGAACTCGGGGACAGTGACAGCGCCGTCACGTTCGCACGCCAAGTCCTAGAACTTTGTAAAAGGCCTAATGTTTACACTGGTTTAGGCGCGCAATGCGTCACCGAAAGCGGCGAAAATCTCGCGCGAAACCGGGTTCTCGGACCACGCCCACTCGGGGTGCCATTGCACGCCGAGCAGGAATCCCTTGGCCGCCGGCATCGAGACCGCTTCGATCAGGCCGTCGGGTGCGACGGCTTCGGCTCTGAGCGCATCCGCCAGCCGGTCGATGCCCTGGCTGTGCAGCGAATTGACCGCAAAATCCCGCTCGCGGATCAGTCGCGCGAGCAAGCCGCCCTCCTCGACCTTCACCGGGTGCGCGGGACCGTATTGTTCGGCGAGCGGCGCGTCCTTGTTCTCGCGATGGTCGGCGCGTCCCGGCACCTCCTGCACATGCTGATACAGCGTGCCGCCATAGGCGACGTTGAGTTCCTGGAAGCCGCGGCAGATGCACAGCACGGGCTTGCCCGCATCGATCGCCGCGCGAAGCAGCGGCAGCGCGGTTGCGTCGCGATGCTCGTCCTGCAGCACGCCGGGCCTGGGCGCCGGACCGCCATAATTTTTCGGCGCGACGTTGGACGGCGAGCCGGTGAATAGGAGCCCGTCGACGGCGGCAAGGAGATCGGCCGGCGGGATCGGCGGCTCGAGCACCGGGATGAGCAACGGCACCGCGCCGGAACCGTCGCGCACCGCCTGAATGTATTTCTCGCCGACGATATGGAAGGGGTGCTGGCCGAGCATGCGGCGGTCGCAAGGCACCCCGACGATCGGCGCGCTCACCGCATCACTCCTGGCCCCGGTGCGCGAACGGATTCTTGTCGGGCAGCACGAACAGCGCCGGTGCCACCGCCGCGCCCGGCTCCATGTCGCGCAGCGCGACCGTCGTCGTAAGCCCCTGATTATCGATCACCGTCCATTGCCGCAATTCGAATTCCGGCTCGGCGAAGACGAGAGCGATGTTCGCATTCGTGCGGTTGCTGCTCGTGCGCAATCCGATCACGATCGTGCCTTGTTGATGTTCGACGCTGACGAGCGCCGGGTTGTGCCTGAGATCGATCTTGTCGTTCAGGATGATGCCGAGCGGCGTATCCGACAGCGGATAGCGGTCGATCGTGTTCAGCCGCTTGTTGGCCACGGCCACCGTGCGGCCGTCCGATACGATGAGCGTCGGTGACGGCGGATTGTATTCGAAGCGCATCTTGCCGGGCTTGGAGATGTAGAACTTCCCCTCCTCGACGCCGCCGCTCGGCTCGATCTGCACGAAGCCGCCTTTCAGCGTCGTCATGCCGTTCAGATAGGCGCTGATCTGGTCGAGTTCGGTGCGATCGGCGTCGCTCAGGTCGAGATGGCGCTGCGGCGCCGGCTGGCCGGCGGCCATCAGCAGGGGGGACAATAGGGCAATCGCGAGTGCGAGGCGGCGCATGCCCGTCTCTTACGCGGCCTTTGTGGCGGTAGCTAGGCCGCTTCGTTGTGTTGCTGCTTGTGGGGGCACAGGCCGTCGATCAGCAGATTCATCACGCCCTCCAGCTCGCGCTCGAGCTTGGGCAGGGTGAGCTTGGACCAGAGCTGCGGATAGCGGAACTTCATCGTCGCCGACTGCACCATCTCGGCGGTGAATTCCTTGTTCTCCATCTTGAACTCGCCGCGGCGCTCGGCCTCTTCGAGCAGCTCGATGAGGATCTTGCGCTCGTTCTCGAGCATCCAGTTGGCGAATTTCGGGCGTTCCTCGGAAATGACGCGCGCCATCTCATAGGCGCGCGGATCCTTTTCGAGCTTGTGATAGGTGCGACGCAGCTCCTCGAACAGCAGATCGTGCAGGCGCTGGCGCGCATCTTTGCCCGGCTGAACCGCGAGCTTGCGCAGATGATCGAGATGCTTGCAGTAATCCTCGGTCGCGATCGCTTCGGCGATATCGAGCTTGCCGGGGAAGAAGCGATACAGATTGCCGGGCGACATCGCACAGTCGCTCGCGACTTCGGCCATCGTCGTCTTCGCGTAACCGAAATGTGAAAACCGTTTCTTCGCGGCATCCACGATCTGGTCCTTCACGGTGTCCTTTTCCGCCATTTTTGTCGTTCCCTACCCAAGCGCGTTTCTTCTTGTACAGATAAGATAGTGAGGATTTCTGAATAATCAACAAATCGTTCAATCTTCTGTTCCCGGAACGGCCGGCCAATATGTCAGAAAATAACAATAGAACAATAGGTTACAAAAAAGTTGGGGTTATTGGCGGCGGCGCCTGGGGAACCGCGCTCGCCCTGGTAGCGGCCCAGGCTGGCGCCGACGTAACGCTGTGGGCCCGCGAGTCGGATGTCGTCGAATCGATCAACGCCGCCCATCGCAATGACCGCTTCCTTCCCGGGATTGAGCTGCCACTACCTATCCACGCCGCGCCCGCAATGACCTCAGTCGCTGCAGCGGATGCGCTCTTCATCGCGGCGCCGGCCCAGCATCTGCGAAGCGTCCTCGCAGCGTTGAGGCCCCAGATCAAATCAGCGACGCCGTTGATGCTCTGCGCCAAGGGCATAGAGCGCGGCACCGGATTGCTGCTGACGGAAGTTCTGCGCGCGACGATCCCAGCAGCGGTTCCGGCGATCCTGTCCGGTCCGTCCTTCGCGCGCGATGTGGCGCTCGGCCTGCCGACGGCGGTGACGGTCGCCGCCGAGGGTCCGGTCGCGCGGCGGCTTCAGGAGACGCTCGGCACCCCCGCCTTCCGCCCCTATGCCAGCGACGATCTCACCGGCGTCGCGCTCGGCGGCGCGGCCAAGAATGTCTATGCCATCGGCTGCGGCACGGCGGACGGGCTTGGCCTGGGCGAAAGCGCTCGCGCGGCCCTGTTGGCCCGCAGCTTTGCGGAGCTGGCGCGGCTCGGCGATGCGCTCGGCGCGCGCGTGGAAACCTTGATGGGACTGTCCGGGCTCGGCGATCTGGTGCTCACGGCGACAAGCCCGTCGTCGCGCAACTTCGCCTTCGGACAGCAACTTGGGCGCGGCACGTCGCTGGCCACGCTCAAGGCGCCCGGCACGCCGCTCGCCGAAGGCGTCGAGACGGCGCCGGCGCTGGTCGCGCGCGCCCGCGAGCTTGGGGTCGAACTGCCGATCGCGGAGACGATCGCGGCACTGCTCTCCGGCGCGCTCGCGCCCGGCAAAGCGATCGAGAAATTGATGGCCAGGCCCTTGCGGCCGGAATGAGCGGACGGCAGCGTGGCGCTATAAGATCGCCAATCCGTCGCAAGGAGCATCCATGCTGTTCGTCGTCACCGCCATCGACAAGGAGAATTCGCTCGCGCTTCGCATGGCGACGCGCGAGGCCCACTTCGCCTATGCGCGCGAGACCGCCGTCGTCCGGTTGGGCGGTCCGTTCCTCAACGCCGGGGAGGAGATGGCCGGAAGCCTGATGATCTTCGAGGCGGCCGATCTGGAGGCCGCGAAGAAATGGCACGCCAACGATCCCTATGTGAAGGCCGGCCTGTTCGCACACTCCGAGGTGCGGCCCTGGAAGATGACGTTCAACGATTGCGGCGCGAAATTCTGAGACGGAGCGACGAATGGCCCATTGGCTGCTCAAGACCGAGCCGGAAACCTTCTCCTGGGAGATGCAGAAGAAGAAGGGCGCCAAGGGCGAACCGTGGAGCGGCGTGCGCAACCATCAGGCCAAGCTGAACCTGATGGCGATGAAGAAGGGCGAGCAGGCCTTCTTCTATCACTCCGGCAAGGACCGCGAGATCGTCGGCATCGTCGAGGTGATCGGCGGATACCGTCCCGATCCGACGGACGAGACCGGCAAGTTCGGCCTCGTCGACGTGAAGGCGGTCGCGGATCTTCCCAAGCCCGTGACGCTTGCGCAGGCCAAGGCCGATCCCAAGCTCGCCAAGATGATGCTCGTGGTGTTTTCGCGGCTCTCGGTTCAGCCGGTCACCGACGCGGAGTGGAAACACATCTGCAAGCTCGGCGGACTCAAATAGTTCAGTTGGGTCTCTGATAGATCACGCCGCCGCCCTGCTGCACGATCTGAAACGGAACGATGCAATTGCTCTGTCCGAGATTTCTGCAGGCGAGATCGAACACGATTGTGTATTTCGCGGCGTCCGTCCTGGCACCGCACACATAGCGGCCCTGGACATTGGTGGTCCGGGTCTCGTCGCCGTCGCGCACCGCAAAGCCCGGGACGATGCCGAGCGTTTGGGCGCTCACGAGCGCCGCCGTGCACAGCGCGATGTCTTCCTGCCTCCGGGCTTCCGCATTTGGCGCCGCCGCCCGCGCGGCGGCCGGTGCCGGCGCCACAGTTGGTTGCGCGAACCATAGGTCCGCGACGACTCCAGCGACGACAACGGCAAGAAGCAGCACGCCAACCGCCGCGACGATCCGTGCCGCCAGCCATTCGCGCCGAAGCGCGGGCATGTTCGGGTCGTGCTCGATCTTGCCGCCTATCCGAACTCGTTGCCATGCACTTTTGCCTCGCCTTGCGATCCGCCAATTTGAAGACGGCGCCAACATTCCGACTGCGAAATTATCTTTATTTCGCACCTTCGAACACTATCCGAATATTACGGGGCAAACGGCCACCCCGCCCGCTATCAGCCTGAAGCCCCACAACATTTTAGCAAAAAATCTGTCATGCGGCACTCACGCCACAGTGAGCTTTGTTAGCCTTGTTCCTTCGGCGGCCGTCGTCGCCTTTGCAGGGGAATTGAGAATGACAAACAAGAACCACCGCCTTTTGGCGCGTGCGCGTAATGCGTTTCTCGGTGCAACCGCTCTCGCCGGCCTGTGGGCCGCGACGACGGTTCCGGCCTCGGCCATTGTCGTCAACGACAACAATACGCCGGCTTCCGCCGTCGATCCGAACAACGTCACCGGCGTGGGCCAGATGGTGGTGGACTTCCAGAACGGCTTCATCGGGCTTTGCACCGCGTCGCTGATCAATCCGCGCACGGTGATCTTCGCCTCTCACTGCGTGAACGAGAATTTCAACGAAGATGCGTTCGTCTCCGGATCGGCCTATGGCACGGAGTTCGGCGGCATTCCCATCGGCTTCTTCTTCAATTCCAACAACAACCAGGCCGGCAATTCGGCGATCGGCCAATGGCTGCATGACGGCTATGCGACGAACACGGCGAACAACACCTACAATGCGAACTTCGTCGTCTACAATCCCGACGCCACCTCGCTCGGCCTGGGCCTGAACTTCCTGCAGTCCGACGTCGCGATGGCATCGCTCGACACGCCGGCCGTCGGCATTCCGACCTGGACCCTTCTATTTTCGCCGCTGAGCGCGCCCGTCCACGCCACGATCGAAGGCTATGGCAGGACCGGCACGGGCACCAACGGCGACAATCTGGGCATCGATTTCCGCCGCCGCGTCGCGGAGAACATCGTGAGCTTCCTGGGTTCGCTCGACGACCAGGATTTGTTCCTGTTCGGCCCGCCGCCGGACGGCCTTCCCGCCAACCTCTATATGCTCGACTTCAACGATCCGAAGTTCGGCACGGCACAGGCCAATCAGTTCGACTTCAACATCTTCCACGACCAGGCGACGCCGAACGAAGGCATCACGGCGCCCGGCGATTCCGGCGGCCCGCTGATCGTCGACACCACCTTCAACATCCCGGTCATCGCCGCGGTGCTTTCGGGCGGCGACAGCTTTTTCAACGGGCAGCCGCAGAGTTCCTACGGCACCACCTCGTTCTATCAGCCGCTCTACCTCTATTGGGACTGGATCGTCGCCAACAGCCCCTACAAATATGTCGGCGCCAAGCCCGGCAATGGCAGCTGGACCGATCCGACCCATTGGGTGATGAACCTCGATCCCAACTTCGTGACGATCGATGCAAACGGCAATCTGGTGAACGCGTTGCCGACGACGCCGGCGCAAGGCTCCGCCGACGTTCCGCCGGGCTTCGGCCAGGTCTGCTTCTTCAGCGATTGCCAGGACATCACGACGGGCGTGGAGACCAATCCGGCACCGCCGGCGCCGCCGAACCCGACCGGCGCGACCAACAATGGCGGACCGGCGGTCGTTTCGACCGCCGCGCTCGGCATTTCGAGCGATCCGGCGACGCTCTCCTCCGGTGTCGTCAGCGATCCGGCCGTGGTGCAGGGCGGCTCGCAGACCAACCCGAGCATCGTGATGTCGCCGGCTCCCGCGAGCCCGCCGGAAGGCAGCGCCATGGTCGGCGGCGAGCTGGTCCAGGGCGCGCCCGGATCGTCGGACTTCGTTCCGAACGATACGGATGGCAATCCCGCCATCGGTGCGCCGCCGCGCTACTATGACGTCACGCTGGCGGCCGCCGGCACGACGACATTGTCGAACGCTTCGATCGTCATCGATCGTCTGACGATCGACGGGCCGCAGGCCGGCTTGACCATCGCGTCCGACGGCGTCCTGGCGACGCTGATCGACACGACGGTGTGGTCCGGCAATTTCGAAGTCGACGGCGCCTATCTCAGCGTCGGCGACATCGCACTGATGGGCGGCGTGCTGAGCGGCACGGGCAAAGTGTACACGACCGACGTCACCGCGGTTCTCGGCGCCATCGCGCCCGGCACTGTCGGCACCGTCGGAACGCTCACGGTGAACGGCAATGTAATCCTCTCGAGCGGATCGGGCCTGCTCATCGACAAGAGCCCGACCTCCAACGACCTTCTGAACGTCAACGGCATCCTGAATGCCGGCGGCTCGGTCGTCCTGTCGGGCACTGGCGGATACGTTCCCGAGATGGGCGACTCCGGCGTGTTCGCGAAGGCGGCAGCCATCACCGGGGCCTTCGGCCCGACACCGGACACCATCCCCGGCGTTCTCAGGCCCACCGTTTCGGTCATCAACACGCCGGCCGGCGGCGAAGCCGTCTTCACGATCGTGGCCGACACCTTCGTGAGCCAGATCCCGAACGGCACCGCCGACCAGCTCCAGGTCGCGGCCGGGCTCGATGCGGCACGCGGCGCTCACTACAACGACATGTTCGCGCTGTTCCAGGCGATCGATCCGCTGTCGGTCGGCCCGCTCGGCCAGGCGCTCGAAAATCTGGCGCCGGACGCCCAGCGTGCGGCACCGCTGGTCGGCGACATGCAGATCAGCGGCTTCGACAACATGCTGTGGCAGCATCTGGGCGACGTCGGCGGACCCGGCGGCGGCTCCATGCAGGCCGGCCTGCACGTCGACACGGACGGCCTGAGGATGGCCCTCTCGTCGGTCTCGGGCACCTCGGTGCAGTCGCAGCAGCTGCTGTCGATCGGTCAGAGCATCGCTTCCAATCCGGGCGGCGGCAACGATCCGATCCCGACCGGCGCTCCTGTGGCGCCGAACCAGGCCGACAGTTCCGGCATGATGGCGATGATGCCCGCGGGCACCAGCGCCTTCCTGTCGGGCAGCTCGCTTGACGGCAGCGTCGCCATCGGCGGCGGCGGCGGTCGTGCGGACGTGCGCGGCTTCATCGTCGGCGGCGGCCTCGACGCGCCGATCCTCGAGGATCTGACGGTCGGCATGTCGTTTGCCTATTCGGACGCGACGACGACGCTGAGGGCGATGCCGGCGATGGTGCAGACCAACTCGGTGCAGGCTGCGCTCTACGGCCGTTACGACTTCGACGGCGACTGGATCAGCGAAGCCTTCCTTGCGTACGGGCATCAGACGATCGAGACCCGCCGCATCGCCGTCGTCGGCGGCACGGCATTCGGGCTCTCCGGGCACACGGGCGGCGACGTGCCGTCCTTCGGTGCCTATCTCGGCAAGTCGTTCACCACCAATCCGTTCGGCTGGCCGACATTGACCCTGATCCCGTCCTTCAGCCTGCAATATGTCAGCTCGAACATCGACGGCTACACCGAGTCGGGCGGGCCGGCGGCGATGACCTTCGCGGACTATGGCGAAGGCACGACGCTCGGCCGTATCGGTCTGGACGGGCACATGACGTTCGACATCGGCGACGTCCATGCGACGCCGAACCTGCACCTCGCCTGGATCAACATCTTCAACGGCGCCAATGACTCGATCCAGGCCGCCTTCGCCGCCGCGCCGACGGCAATCATGACCTTCGCCCAGGCGACGCGTAACAGCTCCTATGGCGAGATCGGTGCGGGAACCGACTTCAACCTCGGCGACGTGATGGGCACCCAGGCGACGCTGTCGGCCCGCTACGACGCCACGATCGCCCGCGGCGATATCACCTACGGCGCGTGGACGGGCCGCCTGTCGATCAAGTTCTGATCGGCAAGCAGGTCGAGGAACAAAAGGGCCGCGCTGCGAGGCGCGGCCCTTCTTCTTTTCAGAACTTCTCGTCGCCCTCGTGCCGGACGGCATCGGGGAAGTCGCGGTAGAGCGCGAACTTCAGATTGGTGGCGTGCGAATTGACGTCGAAATGCACGCTCTCCACCGGTTCGCGGCGCGACGCCACATGGTTGAAGGCGGCGTCCAGCTGCGCAATGTCCCTGGTCTCGATCACGATGTGGAAATCGCCAAGGTCCGACGGCCCGAGCCCCAGCTTGCGCCGCGTCAGCCGCCAGCCCTCGATCAGGCCGCGTTCCTTCAGGTGGCCCATATAGCGCGCGATGGCGCGGGCGAACTCGGTGTCCTTGGTGCCGGGCTTCAGATCGAACCAGGTGTGATAGTGATCCATGCGTGCCTCCGCGCCGGTCTGGTTAGCACCGGCGCCAGGCTGGTTCATCGCAGATATTTGCGCAGCTGGAGCGCGTCGCCGGAATAGCCCGAGCGGCTGCAGATGCCGCGCGGGAAGATGAGGATCATCCGGCCAATCCGGCGCACGCTGCGTGCGCCGGCCGCACGAATGGGCGCAAGCCTCGGCCCTTCAGAGCGACCGCTCGAACAGCGCCGCCCCGTCATTGTCGGTCACCGTCAGGATGCGGAAGCAGTTCTGCGTGTTCTGGCCCGAACATTCGAAGTCGATCTTGATCGCAAACTGCTTCTCGCCCGATTTCGCATGGCAGACGGCGTTCTGCGCGCTCGCCGGTTTCTCGCTCGGGCCGTCGAGCAGTTCGGACGCAGGCGGCAGGACGCCATAGGCCTTCGCTCGGGTCATCGCAGCGCTGCAGATATTGGCGTCCTCGGCGTTGCCGATGCTGGCCGTCTGCGTCGCCACCGGCTTTGCGCCGGAGAAGAAATACCAGCCCGCGCCGGCGGCTGCGATCACAGCTGCCAAACCGACGGCGGCGACGGCCATGCGGCGCTTGCCGCTGACGGGAAAGAACACGAATTTGCGCATCGGAAATCCTCTCGATCGTGGCTCCCCTGTGTCATAGGAAGAATGCGCCGCCCGACGCAACCCGCCAGCCGATGTAAACGGCGGCAGCACGGGAACTCTTCGCGGATGCCTGCGTTTCGCAAACGGCATTGCGGCG
This sequence comes from uncultured Alphaproteobacteria bacterium, assembly GCA_963741735.1. GTDB lineage: Bacteria > Pseudomonadota > Alphaproteobacteria > Micropepsales > Micropepsaceae > Rhizomicrobium. The sequence continues at coordinate 113,192 of CAVUJB010000003.1, read as the reverse complement.
ACTTTGTGGCGAAGCGTCGTTCAGCCGAGCGCCTTGACGATCTCTTCCGTCATCTTCTTGGCGTCGCCGAACAGCATCATCGTATTGTCGCGGAAGAACAGCTCGTTCTCCACGCCGGCATAGCCCGACCCCATGCCGCGCTTCACAAAGAGCACGGTCTTGGCCTTTTCCACGTCCAGGATCGGCATGCCGAAGATCGGCGATTTGGGATCGGTCTTGGCCGAAGGATTGGTCACGTCGTTGGCGCCGATCACGTAGGCGACGTCGGCCTGCGCGAACTGGCTGTTGATGTCCTCGAGTTCGAACACCTCGTCATAGGGCACGTTCGCCTCGGCGAGCAGCACGTTCATGTGCCCCGGCATGCGGCCGGCGACGGGGTGGATGGCATAGGAGACCTTGACGCCCTCCTTCTTCAGGATGTCCGCCATCTCACGCACCGCATGCTGTGCCTGCGCCACCGCCATGCCGTAGCCCGGCACGATGATGACCGAGCCGGCATTCTTCATGATGAAGGCGGCGTCGTCGGCGGAGCCCTGCTTGACGGGCCGCGTGTCGGCTGGCCCGGCGGGACCCGCCGTCTCGCCGCCGAAGCCGCCGAGAATCACCGAGATGAAGCTGCGGTTCATCCCCTTGCACATGATGTAGGACAGAATCGCGCCCGACGATCCGACCAGCGCGCCGGTGATGATGAGCGCGGTGTTCTCCAGCGTGAAGCCCATCGCCGCCGCGGCCCATCCCGAATAGGAGTTGAGCATCGAGACCACGACCGGCATGTCGGCGCCGCCGATCGGGATGATCAGCGTGATGCCGAACACGAAGCTCAGCACGGCGATGGCCCAGAACGCCCATGCCGGCTGCTGCATCACCAGCATGACGATCAGCGCGACGATGCCCAGCGCGATCAGGATGTTCAGCGGATGGCGCGCGGGCAGCAGGATCGGCGCGCCCGACATATTGCCATTGAGCTTGGCAAATGCGATCAGCGAGCCGGCGAAGGTGATGGCGCCGATGGCGGTGCCGATGCTCATCTCGATCAGGCTTTGCGTGCGGATCGCACCTTCGGCGCCGATGCCATAGGCCTCCGGCGAATAGAACGCGGCGGCGGCAACCAGCACGGCGGCGAGGCCGACCAGCGAATGGAACGCCGCGACCAGTTGCGGCATCGCGGTCATCGCGATGCGCCGCGCGATCACCGCGCCGATGCCGCCGCCGATCGCGACGCCGGCCACGATCATGCCCCAGGTCAGCACATCGACGATTTCGGCGACCCACAGCGTGGTGGCCACCGCAATCGCCATGCCGATCATGCCGTTACGGTTGCCTGCGCGCGACGTCACCGGCGACGACAGCCCCCTCAGCGCCAATATGAAGAGAACGCCCGAGATCAGATAGGCGATGGCCGCGATGTCGGCCTTCCACTCACCGCTCATCACTTCGCCTTCTTCTTGTACATCGCGAGCATGCGCGAGGTGACGAGGAAGCCGCCGAAGATGTTCACGCAGGCGAGGATCAATGCGCCGAAGCCAAGCCCCTTCGATATCCAGGCATGGTTGGTTGCGGTGTCGGCCGCGGCGCTGCTCGCCAGGGGCGCCCCACTGGACAACCCCTCGGGCGTCACGGTCATCACGGCGTCGGGAACCTGTGTCGTGACCGCCACCGCGATCAGGGCGCCGACCACGATCACCGAGGAGATCGCGTTGGTCACGCTCATCAGCGGCGTATGCAGCGCGGGCGTCACCGCCCACACCACGAAATAGCCGATGAAGATCGCCAGCACGAAGATGGTGAGGCGAAAGACGATGGGATCGACGGCGATGGCTTCCATCAGGCGCTCCGTTGGAGTGCTTTGGAGAGTACCCGCCAAACGTCATGGGCGGGCTTGACCCGCCCATCCATCGCGCGAGCGTCCGCGAGCGATAAAGTCATTGGCGCGCGGACGCGCGCCGGATGGATGGCCGCCTCAAGGGCGGCCATGACGGGATATGTTGCATAAACAGCCATGCCCTTATCCCTTCAGCGACGGATGCACGACGGCGCCATCGCGCGTCAACCCGGCGCCCTTGACGATCTCGTCGTCCCAGTTGAGCGCCAGCGCGCCGGTCTTCTTGTCGACGATCAGCGAGACGAAGTTGAACAGGTTGCGCGCATAGAGCGACGATGCATCGACCGCCAACCGTCCCGCGAGATTGGTGTAGCCCATGATGGTCACGCCATGGACCTCGATGACTTCGTTGGCGCGTGTCAGCGGGCAATTGCCGCCCTGCTCCGCCGCGAGATCGACGATCACCGAGCCCGGCTTCATCGTCTCGACCATCGCCTCCGTCACCAGCACCGGCGCCTTGCGGCCGGGGATCAGCGCGGTGGTGATGACGATGTCCTGTTTCTTGATGGTCTCGGCGATCAGCGCCGCCTGTTTGACTTGATATTCCGGCGACATCGGCTTGGCGTAACCGGCCGCCGTCTGCGCGTTCTTGAATTCCTCGTCCATCACCGCGACGAAGGTCGCACCGAGCGATTCCACCTGCTCCTTGGTGGCGGGCCGCACGTCGGTCGCCGAGACGATGGCGCCGAGCCGCCGCGCGGTGGCGATGGCCTGCAGCCCCGCCACGCCGACGCCCATCACCAGCACGCGGGCCGGCGCGATGGTGCCCGCCGCCGTCATCATCATCGGCATGGCGCGGCCGAACTGCGCGGCGGCGTCGATCACCGCCTTGTAGCCGGCGAGGTTTGCCTGCGACGACAGCACGTCCATCGCCTGCGCGCGGGAGATGCGCGGCAGCAATTCCATCGCGAAGGCGTCGACGCCCTGGGCTGCCAGCTCCGCCGGCGTGTCCTTGTCCGTGTACGGAGCAAGCAGCGCGGCCAGCACCGCGCCTTTTTTCATCTGGGCGATCTCGCCCGCATCGGGCGCACGCACCTTGAGCACGATGTCGGCCTGGCCGAGCATGGTGGCCTTGTCCGGCGTCACGATCGCGCCGGAGGCGATATAGTCATTGTCGAAGAAGTGCGCGGTCTCTCCGGCCCCGGACTCGACCATGACCTCCAGGCCCAGCCCCTTCAGCTTCTTGACCGTATCCGGCGAAGCAGCGACACGGGTTTCGCCGTCGCGGCGCTCCTTGAGTATGGCCAGTTTCATGGGGTTTCCGGCTTCAATGGGTCCGGAAGATCGCCAGGAATCCCATGATCAGGATGATGCCGATGATCGACCATTTGACGAAGGTGGTGAACCCGGCCCACGCCTTCAGATGCTCGCTGATGTCCATCGAGCCCGTCGGTTGATCGCCGTGAGTGTCGCCGTGCGCGGCCATGTCAGTCCCCATAAGCGCGCTCGGTGCGCGCAAATCAAAAGTCCAAGCGGGCCGGACTATACCAACTGACGCCCCCGGCACAACGCGCAAAAACGCCGCTTTTCAAGGCCTCGCGCGCTCGCATGCGGCGCCTCTTGCAAGGGCCTCACGCTCTCGCGTACGGCTCTTCTCACGGCCCCACGCTCTCGCGTACGGCTCTTCTCAGGGCCTCACGCTCTCGCGTACGGCTCTTCTCAGGGCCTCACGCTCTCGCGTACGGCCGGTCAGGCCGGTTTTCGCGTCGCCGTGGAGTGCTCCCAGTCGGCGAGCAGCGCGCGCAGGGCCGCCACCAGCGCCAGCGGCTGGTCGAGCATGATGTGGTGCTGGGCCTGCGGAATCTCGACCACCGGCGCCGCCCGTCCCAAGAGATTGAACATGTATTCGCCGATCTGCGGCGGCAGCAGCACCGAATGCTCGCCGCGGAACACCGCGATCCGGCAGCGCGTCGCCTTCAGCCGCTCTGCCGTGTCGCCGATGGAGAATCGCTGCCAGATGGCCGGATCGAACTTCCAGGTGAAGCCCGTCTGGCCGTCGCTGCCCGGCACCTCCTTCAGCGAATGGCGCGCCACCCAATCGACGATGTAGAGATTGTCGCAAGTTTGCGGCGGCATCAGGCGGAAGCGCGCCATCGCGGCGCCAAGCGAGGAATAGACATTGTGCGGCTTGATCACGCGATGCGGCGGGCCGCCGGGCCGGTCCGGCGGATTGACCGGCGAATTGACGATCACCACCCCGGCGAGGCGGTCGCCATAGAGCCCGCCCGTCAGCATGGTGACGAAGCCGCCGAAACTGTGCGCCACGATCACCGGGGGTTCATCGAGCTTGAACATCCCCGCGTCCTCGCACACCGCGATCTCCTCGCGGGCGAAGATGTCCATCGCATAGCCGTCCGGCCGCCAGTCGCTGTCGCCCATGCCCGACAGGTCCATCGCGGCGACGTTGTAGTCGCGCGCCAGAAACGGCGCGATGAAATCCCACCAATGGGCGTGCGCGGCGTTGCCGTGCACCAGAAGGATGCCCGGCCGCGCGCGATCGCCCCAGCGCAGATAATGGATCTTGGCGCCCGACACTTCGATGAAGCGGCTCTCCGGCAGAATCGCCACCGTATCCTCGAACCATTTTGGCGCCGGCGGCGGCGCACCGTCGAACGGCGCCAGCGGACCTTGGGTCGCGGCGATGTTGAACATCTGCTTTTCGGTGTCGGGCAGCGCACCGGGGATCGGCGGCATGGTCGGGGTGTCGGACATAGGTGCCATTGTCACCGTTTAGGCCTGCCACTCAAGCCATGTTCCATGAGGGTGGCAGCTCGCCAGCCTCGTCTCCTGCCGCACGCCATCGGCGTAGCGGATGAGCGAAAGTATATAGAGCGACCCGTCATACTCGAACGACAGGCGCAGCACCGGCCGCCTCAGGCCCGCGATCGTCAGAATGCTCTCCAGTGCCTCCTTCATGTCTCGCGAAAACTGATAGATGGCGATGGTGTGATAGACGCACGGCACCGCATCGCGCGGCACCCGCGCCAGCACATCGGGCAGCAGCTCCAGCGCGTCGCCGGCGAGGATCGGCGGCGTCTCCTTGCGGAAAAGTTCGATGGCGCGGTCGAGGCGCTCGAGCCGCGCCACCTGGTCCGGCCAGATCAGGGCGCGCAGCCAGTCGCGGTCGTCGGCGTTTGAGAGATCGACGGGATTGAGCTCCAGGCCGACACGGCTCGCGATTTTAGGCAAAGTGCCGCTGGGTGGAATGTCCTCACCGCGCAGCTCGCAGTCGATGACGAGCGGCGCGCCCTCGCCCGTCGATGCCACCGTCGCGCCGTCCCTGGCATAGCGCACGTCATACTTGTCCCAGATGAGATTGAGACCGGCGCTCGGACCGATCTCGATCAGCGAAAGCGGCGCCGCCGCCTCGCGGCCAGCGATACGGAACCCCGGATGCAGCAGCGCGCTGCGGCCGACCTCGTTGGTGTTGGTCACCCGCGTTTCGATCAGCGGCACGATCTCGTCCAAATGCGCCAACACAAAGGCGCGGAACGCCGCAAACGGGTCCTCGGCATCGGCCGAAACCGTGCCGCCGACCGAAGGGTAGAAACGTTTCAGCGGAGCGTCCGCGCCGCGCAGCAGGAGGAAATGCACCGCGCCCAGGATCAGATTGGCATGTGGCTGGCCGCGCCGCGCCCGCGCCGCCAAGGCCTTGAGTTCCTCATCCTGCCCGATCGCCGCGGCGAGACGCGAATAGAGCGTGCTGCCGGTCCTTTTGGCGTCCTGCGCAAAAAAGTTCCAGTAATCGACCGCCGAACCGCCCATGGAACCGCCCGTTTATCACTCGTTAAGCCTATTTCAATTGTCCCGCGAAAGGACAGAGTTAAACGCGGCGTTTACCGGTGTGGCGCGATGATCCCGCGCATTACCATTTTCAGGGCACCGCCATGGCGCAGACAATTCTTGTCGTCGACGACGATCCGGTTCAGCGCCGGCTGCTGGAAGCGGCCATCACGCGTTCGGGCATGCATGTCGTCACCGCGCCCGGCGGCGGCCCCGCGCTCGACCTCGTCAACGGTCCCAAGGGCGAGCAGATCAGCCTGGTGCTCCTCGATCTCGTCATGCCCGACATGGGCGGGCTCGACGTGCTGGCGAAACTCAAGCCGTCGCGGCCGGAGCTGCCGGTCATCGTGTTGACCGCCAAGGGCGGCATCGATTCCGCCGTCGAGGCGATGCGCGCCGGCGCCAACGACTTCCTCGTGAAGCCGGCAAGTCCCGAACGAATCGCGATCTCGATCCGCAACCAGCTCAAGATCGGCACGCTGTCCGGCGAAGTGAAGCAGCTCAAGAAGAAGAGCGAGAACCGACTCACCTTCGACGATCTCGTCGCGACCTCGGCCGAGATGCGCCAGGTGTTCCGGCTTGGCCAGCGCGCCGCGCAGTCCAACATCCCGATCCTGATCGAGGGCGAGAGCGGCGCCGGCAAGGAATTGATCGCGCGCGCCATCCAGGGCTCGTCCGACCGCGCCGGCCGGCCTTTCGTCACCGTCAATTGCGGCGCGATCCCGGAGAACCTGATCGAATCGATTTTATTCGGACATGAAAAGGGTTCGTTCACCGGCGCCACCGACAAGCATCTGGGCAAGTTCCAGGAGGCCGATGGCGGAACGCTGTTCCTCGACGAGATCGGCGAGCTTCGCCTCGACATGCAGGTCAAGCTGCTGCGCGCCTTGCAGGAAGGCGAGGTCGATCCGGTCGGCTCCAAGCGCCCCGTCAAGGTCGACGTGCGCATCATCTCCGCCACCAACCGCGATCTTGCGGCGCTGGCGCGCGACGGCCAGTTCCGCGAGGACCTGTTCTATCGCCTGAACGTCTTTCCGATCTTCGTGCCGTCCCTGCGCGACCGCCGCGACGACATCCCCGCCCTCGCCCGCCACTTCGTCATGCGTTTTGCGGCGGAAGAGAACAAGCCGGTCGTCGGCCTGACGCCGGATGCCGCCGAGCTGCTCGAGAAGTTCACCTGGCCCGGCAATGTGCGCCAGCTCGAGAACACGATCTTCCGCGCCGTCGTTTTGTGCGACGGAACGATGCTCGACGTCGTCGACTTCCCGCAGATCGCCGCCGCCATGGGCGTCGATGCCAAGGTCCAGCGCGCACCGGCCGACACAGCGCCTGCCGCGCACCGCGCCATGCCCGCGCCAGCTGCGGCGCATGCCTCGCCTTATGCGCTCTCCGGCACCGACGCGGCCGGCCATATGCGCAAACTCGAAGAGATCGAGTCCGAGATCATCCGCATGGCGATCAGTCGCTATGACGGGCACATGTCCGAAGTCGCCCGCCGCCTCGGCATCGGCCGTTCGACGCTCTATCGCAAGCTGAAGGAACTGGGACTGGAGCCCGGCGAACCCGAGGCCGCGGCGACGGAATCGAAGAACGAAGAATCCCGCCACGCCGCGGGCTGATCAGCGCTTCATTCCCAGCGCGCTCAGATACAGATCGAGCATCGCTTCCTGCTCCTGGCGGTCGGCGCTTTCCATCTTCCGGAGCTTCACGACCTGGCGCATGACCTTGGTGTCGAAACCGGTGCCCTTGGCCTCGGAATAGACTTCGCGGATGTCGTCGGCGAGCGCCTTCTTTTCTTCTTCCAACCGCTCGATGCGCTCGATGAAGGAGCGCAGATGTTCTTTCGCGAAACCGGACTTGGCCACTCAAACCTCCAACAAATTACTGTCATGGCCCGGCTTGACCGGGCCATCCATCCGGCGCGTGTCCACGCGCCGAAGAGACTCTGCTCCCAGCTGGATGGCCCGCTGTTGCGGGCCATGACACTTAAAGTTTGGGGCCGAACTGAGCAACATCGCGACAAGCTTTAGTTGTGAGCTTTGTGCGCTTTCTCGAATTTCGCCTGCTGTTCGGCGCTCGCTTCCTTCTGGTAGCGCTTCTTCCATTCGGCCGGCGGCATGCCATAGACGATCTCGCGCGCCTGGTCCTTGTCGAGCGTGATGCCCTTTTCCGCCGCCGCCTCGCGATACCAGTCGCCCAGACAGTTGCGGCAGAAGCCGGCGAGATTCATCAGATCGATGTTCTGCACGTCGGTTCGCTCTCGCAGATGCGCGACGAGATGCCGGAAGGCGGCGGCTTCGAGTTGCTCTCTGGTATGTTCACCCATGGTCACGTTTCCCGAATTCGGCAAAGGCCGCGTGAAGTGTAGCCGAGGCGTGCCCATCGCGGCCAGCGCGCGTTCGAGCACCGGTTTCAGGCGCGCCGCGAAATCCCTCGCCATCGGAGGCGTCGCGATCAGGTCCTGCCGCATCTCGATCAGCACGTGCGGCAGGCCCAGCATCGTGCCGTGGCGATAAAGACAGTCGTTTTCCAGCTCGCCGGAATAGGGCTCGTTGTCGCCGACGCGAAAACCCGCGCGCGTGAATTCGTCGATCAGCGGCCGCGCCAGCCGGCCGTCGCGATCCCACAGGATGCCGATCTCCCACGGCCGCTGCCAGCCTTTCCACACCGGCGTGAAACTGTGCATCGAGACGACAACGGGAACCGCGCTGCCGGCGCGCATTGCCGCGATCTCCGCCGCGATGGCGGTGTGATAAGGCGCATGGAACTTCGCGATGCGCCGTGCCGTTTCGGAATCGTCGATCCGTGCATTGCCGGGAATGAGGCTGCCGTCGGACAGCTTCATCACCAGGGTCGGATCGTCCTCGCCGCGATTGAGATCGATTAAGAGCCGCGACCAGCGCGCCAGAATTGCCGTCGCGCCGAACGACGCTGCAAGCGCCCGCGTCACGTCGGCAGCCCCGATGTCGGAGGCGATGTGCCTGACAAACAGCGATGGATCCAGACCGAGCGTGCCGTAGGACTCAGGCAGTGCGTTCGAGGCGTGATCGCACAGGAACAAGAGCGGCGCCGTGGCGCGCTGCGGCCGGATCAGCTCATAGGGCGGTTCGGTCATGGAATTGCGATAATTGTGGGATGCAAAGGCGGCGGCAAGCGCGTTGACAGCGTGCCGGTCATGCGCGACACCGGGTCACTGTCCGGCTCGAACGGCGAATCGATGAGCGAACTGGGCTCAAGCAGCGGAGCGTAAATCAAACGATGCGTTTCCTGCTCGCTTTTGCCCTTCTCCTAGCCGCCAGCGGACCCGCCGCCGCGGGCCTGACCGTGTGCAACAAGGCCGCCCACGCCGCCAAGGTGGCGCTCGGCCGGTTCGACGGCACCCGCTGGAGCAGCCAGGGCTGGTGGCACGTCGCGCCCGGCAAATGCACCGAACTGCTCGCCGGGAACCTCGTCGCACGCTACTACTATCTCTATGCATCGGACACGGCGTCGGGCAGCTGGGGGGGCAATACGAATTTCTGCGTCGGAACGACCGACCAGTTCACGATTGCCGGCCGCGGCGGCTGCGCCGCGCACGGTTTCGACCGCCGCGGCTTCTTCGAGATCGACACCAGAAGCCGCCTCGACTGGACCCAATCGCTTTCGGATTGATGGATGAGACGGAGCCGCAAGACCAAGATCGTCGCCACGCTGGGTCCGGCCTCGTCGAGTCCGCAACAGATTCACGCCCTGTTCGACGCGGGCGTGGACGTGTTCCGCATCAATATGAGCCACACGTCGCATAGCGCGCTGGCGGAGTTGCATCGCGCGGTGCGCGCCGAGGAGGTCTCGGCCGGCCGGCCGATCGGCATCCTGGTCGATCTCCAGGGTCCGAAGATCCGGCTCGGCACGCTTGCCGGCGGCGAGCGCACCTTGCACGAAGGCGAGCATGTGCGCCTGGTGCGCAAGGTGCAGGCGGACGATCCGAACGACATCCCCATCCCGCACGCCGAAGTGTTTGCCGCGATCAAGAAGCGCCATAGCTTGCTGATCGATGACGGCAAGGTTCGGCTCAGGCTTCTCTCGGTGACGGACAATTCCGCCGATGCCATCGTTGTGGTGGGCGGCGTGATCAAGGACCGCAAGGGCGTCAACCTGCCCGACACGGTGCTGCCGATCCCGGCGCTGACGCCGAAGGATCGCAGCGATCTCGACGCGGCGCTCAATCTCGGCGTCGACTGGATCGCGCTGTCCTTCGTGCAGCGGCCAGACGACGTCGCGGAATTGAAGAAGGTCGTCGCCGGACGCGCCGCGGTGCTCGCCAAGATCGAGAAGCCCAAGGCGCTCGAATGGCTCTCCGACATATTGGAGTTGGCGGACGCGCTGATGGTGGCGCGCGGCGATCTCGGCGTCGAACTGCCGCTGGAAGCGGTGCCCGGCCGCCAGAAGCAGATCACCCGTGCCGCGCGCAAGGCCGGCAAGCCGGTGGTCGTGGCGACGCAGATGCTGGAGTCGATGATCTCGGCGCCGATCCCGACTCGCGCCGAGGTGAGCGACGTCGCGACCGCGGTGTTCGAAGGCTCCGACGCGGTGATGCTGTCGGCGGAGACCGCGTCGGGCGCCTATCCGGTCGAGGCGGTGCAGATGATGGACCGCATCGCCGCGTCGGTGGAGAGCGACCCGCTCTTCCCGTCGATCCTGGAATCGCAGCGCAACGCGCCGGAAGAGACGACAGCCGATGCCATCATGGCCGCGGTGCATCAGGTGACGCACACCGTCCACGCCAAGGCGGTGATCTGCTGGACGAAATCCGGTTCGACGGGCCTGCGCGCCGCGCGCGAGCGCCCCGAGTCGCCGATCATCGTACTGACGCCGCTGATCGAGACCGCTCGGCGCCTGGCGCTCGGCTGGGGGCTGCATTGCGTCACGACAGAAGACGCCCACGATCTCGACGATGTGGTGGTGCGCGCGGCGCGCATCGCCTTTCAGGAAGGCTTCGCCAAGCCCGGCGACCGCGTCGTCGTCACGGCCGGCGTGCCGCTCGGCACGCCGGGTTCGACCAACATGCTGCGCGTCGCCTTCGTCGGCAAGGAAACCGACTAAAGTCGTTTTCGATCCTCTTGAATCATAAAACTCAAATTGTCCTGGCCCGCGAATGCGGGCCATCCAGTTGGTGCGCCAATTCCTTTAAAGCTCTTGGCGAAGTCACCTGGGTGGCCCGCTGTTGCGGGCCATGACACCAGTATGAATGCATCAACCTTAAAACAACCGGCTCCAAATGAACGCTGCAGCACCCAAGAATATTTTTTCGCGTTGAAAGAAAATATCGTTCGCCGCAATGCACAACGCCGTCTATCCACGCTGCGCCCTGCAAATCTCCGCGCTCTGCGCGGCTCCGCGTGACAGCGCTGTTGGATAGTCCGTGTACGAATTTATTTTCGACAACCCCTTGAACCGAGTCGGTCGAAACACCAATTCACCCATATCCCCACAATTGCATCGAGACGGAAACTGCGCGGTCAGATCCCCTGGCCCTCGACGTCGCGGGTGAGGGCATCGACGTGGCGTTGCGCGCCGTCGAGCTGCGGATCGATCTCGAGCGCCTTGCGGTAGAGCTTCAGCGCGCCGGCCTTGTTGCCGTAGTCCTCGAGGATGGCGGCCAGCTCCGACATGGCGGCGAACTGGCGTGGATTGAGCAGGATGACGTGCTCGAGCGACAGCATCGCGCCGGAATCGTCGCCCGTCGCATGCTGCAGGTTGGCGCGGCTGTGCCAGCCCTCGGCATAGTCGGGCGCGATGTCGGTCACCGATTCGAACAGCTTCTTCGCAACATCGTTGTTGCCGGCGGCGAGCGCGGCGGCGCCGCGGGTCATCAGCAGCTCCACCGTCGCGCTGCCTGACTGCAGGAAATAGCCGCCGATGCGGTCCTCGATCGGCTTGGCCTCTTCCGGCGAGCCGGCATGCTTGAGCTGGTTGAACAGAACCTCGAGCGGCGGCGGCGCCGCGGCCTGGGCGGCCAGCGGCAGGAGCAGAACGGAGACGAACACGAGTGCGCGCATGGCGGGATTTTAGCCACCGCGCTCGGTGAGCGCCACTGGCAAGGGCCCGCCCTCCGCCCAGTCCAGCAGCTCCGCCAGATGGATCACCGGCGGCGCCTCGGCGCCGGCGAGATAGGTCAGGCATCCAATATTGCTGGTTGCGACGATGTCGGGCCGGACCGAGGCGATGTTGGCCAGTTTGCGCGCGCGCAAGGCGCCTGCGATCTCGGGCTGCAGGATGGAATAGCTGCCGGCCGAGCCGCAGCACAGATGCGCTTCGGGGATTGATGCGACCTCGAAACCGGCGGCGGCGAGCAGCGCCTCGGCGCGGCCGGCAACTTTGAGCCCGTTCTGCGAGGAACAGGGCGCATGCCAGGCGATGCGCACGCCGCGCGGTGCGGCAGGCGTACCCGGCTGCGCCAGTTCGAGGAAATCGCGCGTCGCGTCTGCAAGGGCCTTCGCGCGCGGTAGCCATAAGGGATCGTCGAGAAAGAGATGTTCGAGATCTTTCAGATGCGCCGAGCAACCGGTCGCGGTGATCAGCACGCCATCGAACGAGTCGGCGCCGCCGGCATGCTCGAACGCCGAGACGGCGCGGCGCGCCCAATCCTTGGCGTCTTCGCTGCGGCCCAGATGATGGACCAGCGAACCGCAGCAGCCCGCGCCTTCGAGCGGAACGAGCTCAAAGCCGCGCCGCGCCAGCACCCGCGCCACCGCCTCGTCGATCTGCGGCGCCAGCGCGGCCTGGACGCAGCCCGGCATCAGCGCGATGCGCCGCGCGTTGGGCAGGATGGCGCGTGGCGGCGATGCCGGCCCTTGCAGCGGCGCCTGCGCACCCATGCGCGCCATGCCGGCAAGGCGTCCCGGCAGCAAAGCGGTCAACGGTCCGGCGAAATGAGAGAGGAATATGCCGAGCCGAACGAGCGCCGGCCTTGTCATCATGGTGGCGATCAGCCAGCGCAGCAGCTTGTCGGCCATCGGCCGCCGGTAATGGGTCTGGATGTGCTGGCGCGCCTCGTCGACCAGCCGCGCATAGTCGACGCTCGACGGACAGGCGGAGCGACAGGCAAGACAGGAAAGACAGCGATCGACATGCAGCACGGTCTCCGCATCGGGCGCGCCGCCCTTCTCCAGCATGTTCTGCATCAGCACGATGCGGCCGCGCGGCCCGTCGCGCTCGTCGCCGAGCAGCTGATAGGTCGGGCACGTCGCGGTGCAGATGCCGCAATGGACGCAGGCGCGCAGATTCTTCTCGACGGCGGTGATGTGCGGATCGGTGAGCTGGGTCGGCGTGAAGTTCGTTCGCATCAAACCCCGTCCCACATCCGGCCTGGATTGAACAGGCCGAGCGGATCGAACGCCGCCTTGACCGCGCGCGTGATGCCGGCGCGCACCGGATCCTCCGGCTCGAACACGTCAATGCGTTCGCGCGTCTCTTCGTCCGCCGCAAGCAGGATGGCGTGGCCGCCGGCGCGGCGCACAACCTCGCGCACCGTGTCGGTGCCGGGAACACTTGCGATCCACAGCAAGCCGCCGGCCCAATCGGCGAGCCAGAGCGGCGGATCGATCTCCGCGGCGACCTTTGCCGCGGCGGCGGGCGGCACGAAGGCGCGCCAGACGTCGAAGGGCATGTCGATGAAGGCGCCGCCGTCGCCGACGGCGCGGAAGGCGATCTCGCCGGCCTCGATCTCGTCGAAGGCATATTGCGGCGCGAGCGCACGCAACAGGCTGCACTTCTCGGCCAGCGGTTCCTTCTCGCCTTCGAGCCGCACGAAGGCGTTGCCGCGACTGAATGCAAGACCGGTGGCATCGAGCGGCGACGACCACACCTTGCGCAACAGCGCGAGCCCGTCCTCGGGCGAAAGATTGTGGACCGCGAGCACGATCGACAGCGGCGGCTTGGGAAAGACCCGCAAGGTCACCTCGGTCAGCACGCACAACGTGCCCATCGCGCCGCACACGAGTTTGGGAAGGTCGAAGCCGGTGACGTTCTTCACCACCTTGCCGCCGGCTTTGAACGCCTCGCCCAGCCCGTTGACGCCGCGGATGCCGAGCAGATGGTCGCGCACCGCGCCGTAGCGCACGCGCGCCGGTCCGCTGGCATTGGCGCAGATTGCGCCGCCGATCGTGCCGAGGCCGGCTTCGGCGCCGAGCAGCGGCCCCCAGTCCGGCGGATCGAAACCGAGCCGTTGGCCCTTCTGCGCCAGCGCCGCCTCGATTTCGGCGACCGGCGTACCAGGTGCCGCGGTCAGGATCAGTTCTGCCGGCTCATAGGAGACGATGCCCCTCAGGCCCGACACGTCGAGCACCGAACCCATCGTCACCACGGCGCGGCCATAGGCGCGCTTGGTGCCGGCACCCTGGATCTCCAGCGGCGAATTCCATTCGCGCGCCGTCATCACGGCGTCGACGATTTCGGATTCGGACGCAACGGCAAGTGTGGGCATCGTCAGCTCTTACTGTCATGGCCCGCAACTGCGGGCCATCCAGTTGAAATCCAGCACGATCCTTCAAAGGAAATTCGCAGCCAATTTTGAGAATAGGGAGCAGGTGTCACCTGGGCGGCCCGCATTCGCGGGCCGTGACAGCCATTTTTGAATGGAGAATCGCCAAACATCTCAGAAGCGCGGCAGATTGGCGAAGGGCAGCTTGCCGCCCGTCACGTGCATGTGCCCGCCTTCGACGCAGGCAGACAGGGTCGGAAACACCTTGCCGGGATTGAACAGGCCGGCGGAGTCGAAGGCGCATTTGAGGCGCTGCTGTTGGGCAAGATCGGCCTCGCTAAACATGGCCGGCATCAGGTCGCGCTTTTCGACGCCGACGCCATGCTCGCCGGTGAGCACGCCGCCGACCTCGACGCAGAGTTGCAGGATCGCTGCGCCGAATTCCTCGGCGCGATCGAGTTCGCCCGGCTTCATCATGTCGAAGATGATGAGCGGATGGAGGTTGCCGTCGCCGGCATGGAACACGTTGCAAAAAGGAAGTTTGAACTCGTCGGCCATCTGGCTCATGCGCGCCAGCACCTCAGGCAGCTTGCGGCGCGGGATCGTGCCGTCCATGCACAGCATATCTGGCGCGAGCCGGCCCATCGCGGGAAAGGCCGCTTTGCGTCCGGCCCACAGCTTGGCGCGCTCGGCCTCGTCGCCGCACTCGCGCACCTGCGCACCATTGGCGCGGGCAATCTCGGCGATGCGCGCGATGGCGTGATCGACTTCGCCCTGGATCCCGTCGGCGTCGACCAGCAGCAGACCCTCCGCGTCGCGCGGATAGCCCGGCGCCGAATAGGCCTCGACGGCTGCGACGCAACGCCGGTCCATGAACTCCATCGCCGCCGGCACGATGCCGGCCGCAATGATGTCGGCAACGCACTGACCGGCCGCGGGCACGGAAACAAAGGCGGCGAGCAGTGTCCGCGTCACCGGCGGCTTCGGCAGGATGCGCAAGGTGGCCTCGACCACCACGCCGAGCAGACCTTCGGAACCTGCCACGACGCCGAGCAGATCGAAGCCGGCGGCACCCGGCGCCTTGCCGCCCAATCTCAGCCGCTCGCCGCCCGGCAGAACGAATTCGACGCCGAGGAGATTGTTGGTGGTGAGGCCGTATTTCAGGCAGTGCAGACCGCCGGAATTCTCCGCCACATTGCCGCCGATGGTGCAGGCGATCTGGCTCGACGGATCGGGCGCGTAGTAGAAGCCTGCCGCCTCCACCGCACGGGTGATGGCGAGATTGGTGACGCCCGGCTCGGCGACGACGCAGCGATTGTCGAGATCGATCTCCTTGATCCGGCTCATCCGCGTCATGCTGAGCAGGATGCCGTCGGCGCGCGGCAACGCACCGCCCGACAGCGAAGTGCCTGCCCCGCGCGGCACGATCGGCACCCCATGCGTGCTGGCAAAGGCGAGCACGGCGGAAACCTGCGCCGCATCGCGCGGCAGGACGGTGACGAGCGGCTTCTGGCGGTAGGCGGTCAGCGCATCGCCGTCGAACGCGGCGAGGCTCGCCTCGTCGGCCACCACGCCGTCGGGCACGAGCGCGCGCAGCGCGGCGACGATGTCGGTGCGATGGTCGAGAATATCGGCGTCGGGTTGCGGCAATTCCACGTGTGCGCCTGTTTTGAACGCACAGACGCTAGCACAGGGAAAGACTAGCCCTGGCGCGCCTTGAAGCGAGGGTTCTTCTTGTTGATGACGTAGACGCGGCCCTTGCGGCGAACGACGCGGCAATCCTTGTCGCGCTTCTTGAGCGAACGGAGCGAGTTGCGAACTTTCATGGTCTTCCAATGCCCTGGTTGGGCCGGAAGGCCCCGCAAAGAGGCGCGGAAACTATGCGGGCACCCCTGCCCTGTCAACCAAGGGAAAATCCTAAGGATTCCGCCATATTCTGGCCGTCCGGGCGCGTGATAAAGAGGCCGATGAGGAAGGGTGGGCGATGCGAGTTTCTTTGAAGGCGGGCCTCGTTGCGGCGGCGCTGGGCCTGGCACTAACCGTGGCCGGACCGGCCGAGGCGCACCGTCACCACCACAAGGCGAAGCTGTCGCCGGAGGACGTCAAGTTCAACCAGTTCGTGAAGGATTTCCGCGCCACCGCGCTGGCGGCCGGAATTACGCCCGCGACCTATGACCGGGCGATGGGCGGCATCAAGCGCAATACCAAGATCGAGGCCCTGACCGAAGCCCAGCCCGAATTCGTCAAGCCCGTCTGGTCCTATCTCGACAGCGCCGCCTCGCCGCGCCGCGTCGCCGACGGACAGCGGCACGAGTTGGAGCAGCTGACGGCGCTCACCACGATAGAAGCGCGCTTCGGCGTGCCCAAGGAGATCCTGGTCTCGGTGTGGGGAAACGAGTCCGACTATGGCGGCGATTATACCGGTTTCAATATGTTCGAGGCGCTCGCGACGCTCGCCTATGACGGGACGCGCACCGATTTCGGCCGCACCGAACTGCTCGCCGCCCTGCGCATGGTGCAGGACGACGGCTTCGATCCCAAGCAGATGCCGGCGTCGTGGGCCGGCGCCTTCGGACAGACGCAGATGCTGCCGACGACCTTCCTCAAGACGGCGGTGGATGGCGACGGCGACGGCAAGCGCGACCTTTGGCACTCTGCGCCCGATGCGCTCGCGTCGGCCGCCGCCGAGCTCGTCAGCGAAGGCTGGCAACGCGGTCACATCTGGGGCTACGAGGTGCGGCTGCCGGCAAACTTCGCCTACGAGCTGGCGAACGGCACGACGCAGAAATCGATTCAGGAGTGGAGCCAGCTTGGCGTGCGCGCCGCCGACGGCACCGCGCTGCCGCCGAACGCCGAGAATGGCGTGATCTACATTCCGGCCGGGTTGCGCGGTCCTGCTTTCCTGACCTTCGCAAACTTCCAGGTCGTGCTGAAATACAACAATGCGGTGCCCTACGCGCTGGCGGTCTGCACGCTGGCGGACCAGATCGCCGGCCGGCCTGGCATTGTCGCGGCCTGGCCGCGCGACGAGCAGCCGCTGTCGCATGACGAGCGCGTCGCGCTGCAGAACGGATTGCTCAAGCTCGGCTTCGATCCGGGCAAGATCGACGGCGTGCTGGGCCGCGGCGTGCGTGCCGCGCTCCGGCTCTATCAGAAAGCACACGGCCTTCCGGCCGACGGGTTTCCGACGCTCGCGCTGCTGACCGCTGTGCTGACGGAAGTGAAGCTGAGGAAGCTTTAGTCTCGAATTGTCCCGGCTGAACCAAAATCGTCATCGCCGGGCCCTCTTACGCGGTTGCTAAGAGGCCCGGCGACTCATGATCTCAATTGCTGCATGGATGTTCATGGGTGGCCGACACAAGGCCGGCCATGACGTCTGAGAAGCGTTCACATCACGCCAATATTCCAATCAGGCGTTTGCCACCGGCGTCTCGAGATCCTCTTCGACGATCTCGATATCGGGCTCGATGATGCCCGCATTGCGCAAGGTCGGCGACAGCCACATGTAGACGTACAACCCCACCAGCAGCGCGCCGGCGAAAATGTACGGCACGTAGGGCGACCATTCGTACATCCAGCCGATCAAGGGACCCGCGATGAAACCCATCGCGCTGGCGCCGCCGATGACGCCCGCAACCGCGCCTTGCTCGTGCGGCGCCACCGACAGCGACGCGCCGGTGGTAAATCCTGGCCGCGCGATGCCGAAGCCGAGGCCGGACAGGGCGAGTCCGAAAGCGAGCAGCGCGAAATTGCCCGACAGGAGGAAGATCGCACAGCAGGCGAAGGCAGAGCCTAAGCCCCAATTGGTCAGCGCCCGCGCTGACAGGCGCACATATTGAACGACGACCAGCTGAGCGAACAGCGCCGCGAGCGACGTCGCAAGCTGTCCGACCATGTTGTACTGCGCCGCAGCTTCGGGTTTCACATGCAGCACGTCCATGAAGAAGAAGCCCATGGTCTGGATCGGCACCGTGCTCGCCGTCGAAAGGCCGACGGCGAAGATGACGAAGGGCATGATGCGCCGGTCGTGCCACTTGAGCGCGACGCTCGCCGGCTGCCGCGCCTTGGGTGGCGTGCGCTCCGGCAACAGGAACCAGATCGTCGCGGCGCTGATCAGCGCCAGCGCCGAGATGAAATAGAACGGGACCAGAAGTCCGAACGGCGTGAGAAGGCTCGCGATTGCCGGTCCTGCGACTGTGCCGAGGCCAAAGGCCGAACCGACGGTGGCGACACCTTTCAATCGCTCCTGTGCCGTGGTGCGGTCGGCGACATAAGCCTGGCTCGCCGGCTGGGTGCCCGATCCGAGCAGACCGTAAAGCGAACGCGTGACGATCATCAGCGGGAAGACCGCGAAGGCCGGTAGCCAATGTTCCAATCCGCCCAGCATGACGCTGGCGAACAGCGCGAAGGAGGCCGCGAACGAGATGAGGCCGAGCAGCATCACGGGCTTGCGGCCCCAGTGGTCGCTCTTCTTGCCCCAGAAGGTCGAGGTGATGACCCAGATCGCGGCGGAAACCGCGAACACGCTCGTCGTCTCGACGGCGGAAAGACCGAGCTGGCGCGACAAAGGCGGCAAGATGTTGAACAGCACGGTCTGGCCGGCGCCCATGCACAGCAGGCTGACGAACAGGATGCCGAAGGCGCGGCGCCGCTCGGCTTTTGTGGTGACGTGCAGCACATCGTGCTGCGAGCCGCGGTTCGAAGAAGTGTCGGGAGACATCGCGGGCCTAACCACCGTAAACTTGCGGCGGCGTCAAGGCGGTCTAGGCGCGCGCCCGCATTGCGCTATTCTCCGGCAGGAGGAAAAACATGCCGGTCGGACGCGTCATTCTGCTGGTGCTGGAAGTCGCCGACATCGAGCGCTCGCTCGCCTTCTACCGCGATCTGCTCGGCATTCCGCTCAAGCGTGAATTGGATCATGGCGGCACCGATCGCTGGATTTCCGGCGAACATGCCGCGCTCTCCTGGCACGATTCGTTCTTCCACTTCGCGCTCTACAAGAGCAAGGGCGCGGTAACGCGCGACGTTCAGCTGGGTTTCCCGGTCGGCGATCTCGACACCATGCACCGGCTGATGGTCGCCGCCGATGTCCCCGTCGACGTGGAGCCGCGCGACGAACCATGGGGCCGTACGGCGCGCTATCGCGATCCCGACGGCAATTCGGTGTCCTTGACGGAAGTCGAGGGCTAGTGACCTGCGATTCCGAAATTCGCCCTGAGCCCGAAATCCGGATGGAGCGAATTTAGGAATCGGGACACTAGCTCTTTGCCTTCTTGAACAGCACCTGCGCGGTGTCGCTGCGCCCCTGCGAGTCCACGACGGTGATACGGGCGAGACCCTCGCCGTCGGGCGTGTAGAGCACTGGCTGGAAGCGGCCATAGTTCCCGAGCAGCTGGCCGTTCACCAGCCAGGTCAGCGGCGCGCGGCCGCCCTCCGCCTTGAGGATGATGGTGCGGTCCTTCGCCGTCATCGGCGGCAACGGCACCACCGTGCCGTTCGGTGGAAAGGCGATGGTCGGCGGCGGCACGATCGTCTCTTTCGGCGGCGCCGGCGCACTCTCGCGGCGGAAGATGCGCATGCCGGGCGGAAGCTTGTCGTTCGCCATGGTGACGATCGCGCCGGCCGGCGGCGGACTGTCCACATGCTTCTCCGGCGGCAGGAGTTCGAAGGTCTTGAGCAGGATCGGCGCCGCGGATTCGCGCCCGACGTGACCGGCGCGCGGGCTTCCGTCGGCGCGCCCGACCCAAACGCCGACCGTGTAGTCGTTCGAGAATCCGACCGACCAAGCGTCGCGATAACCGTAGGAGGTGCCGGTCTTGAAGCCGACGACGCGCTGGCGCGCCAGTCCCTGTCCCATGGCCCAGCCGTCCGGCAGGTTCACGCCGCGCAGGATCTGCCGCAGATAGAACGCCGCGACGGGTCCGAACAGCCGGTGGTCCGGCGCGTCCGGCGTGCCTTCGACATAGCGCAGCGCGCGGGCCTCTCCGCCATTGGCGATGCCGGAATAAAGCATGGTGATGTCGGCGAGGCTGATGCCCAGCCCGCCCAGCGCCACCGGCAGGCTCGGCGTCGAGTCGCCGGTCGGGAAGGCGAGCCGGGCGCCGGCGTTCTCGAGCGTCGTGGTGAAAGCGAGCGGGCCGACGCGGTCGAGTACCATGACTGCGGGGACGTTGAGCGACATGCGCAACGCCTCCTGCGCCGTCACCGCGCCCTGGAAGGCGCCCGCGAAATCCTTGGGCGCGTAGTCGCCGAACATGGTGGGCGCGTCGGTCATCAAGGTGGCGGGGTGCAGGATCAGACTGTCGAAGGCGAGGCCGTAGATGAACGGCTTCAGTGCCGAGCCGGGCGAGCGCGAACGTTGCGCGAGATCGATCTGCCCGGCCGGCCCCCAATAGTTCACGCCGCCCAGATAGGCGAGCACGTTGCGCGTGCGGTTCTCGACCACGACGACGGAGAGCGACGTGCCGTCGCCGAAATAGGGCTGCTCCTGCGCCGCCAGCCGCTCGAGCGCGCCCTGGATGCCGGCGTCGAGCGTCGTGACGATGCGCGTCTGTTGGCGATGGCGCAGCTTGAGCCGTGTCGCCAGATGCGGCGCCGATATGGGCATGACCTGGCGCGCGAAGGGCACGCCTTCTCGCCTGGCCACGTCGGCGTCGCCTTGCGTGACGATGCCTTCGCTGACCATGCGCGCCAGCACCTTGTCGCGTCCCTTGGCGGCGCGGATGGCGTGACGGTCCGGGCGCTGCTTTACCGGCGATTGCGGCAGCGCGACGAGCAGCGCCGCTTCCGCGAGATCGATCTGCGACGGCGGCTTGCCGAAATAGGAGAGCGATGCGGCGCGCACGCCTTCGAGATTGCCGCCGAACGGCGCCAACGTCAGATAGAAGGAGAGAATCTCGTCCTTGGAATAGCGCTCCTCGAGCTGCACCGCGCGCATCATCTGGAACAGCTTGGTGAAGATACCGCGGCTCTTCGGCGGTTCGAGCAGGCGGGCAACCTGCATGGTGAGCGTGGAGCCGCCCGAAACGATGTGGCCGGCGGAGGCGAATTGCACACCCGCGCGCAGGATGGCGAGCGGATCGACGCCCCAATGCTCGTCGAAACGCTGGTCTTCATAGGCCTTCAGCATGGCGAGATAGCGCGGACTGACGTCGCGCGGCGTCGTGCGCATGCGCCAATAACCGTCGTCGGTCAGGTAGGCGCGCAGCAGGACGCCCTTGTGATCGACGACCTCGGGCGAGACATGCACGGCGCGCGCGATGTCCGGCGGATTGGCGACGTCGGCGGTCGCGACGGCGCAGGCGACGCCGAACAGCGCGAATAGCGCGACGACCAATCTCGATGTCCCTCTCCCCCCGTGAGGGAGAGGGAGGACGTTGTTCATGGCGCGATCGTCACCGATCCCATCGTCGTGCGCGCATGGATCGTCGGCGAATACATGTCCATCACCGCGCCGGCTGGCATCACGAAGGTACCTGCCGTCACCGCACGCACGACATAAGCGATATGGAACACGGGCTGCGGCTCGGGCTTCTTCTTGTCCTCGTCGCTGACATATTGCGAGCCGATGGTGAAGGCCGCCACGAAGCGGTCGTCGCGCACGTCCGTCATCGTCGTGTCCATCAGCCCGTCGAGGAAGACGTAGGGCTTGCCGTCCTCGCTGCCGAGCGGCATGTCGATCTCCAGACCGGCCGGCAACAGGTCGATCAAGCCCATCTGCCGATAGGTGTTGTGCTGCATCTGGCCCGACAGCTCGATAATGATGCGGTCGTTCTGGTGCAGGTCCGCCAGATTCGCCGGCGTGCCGCCCATCGTCCAGAAGGTCTTGGTCAGCGTCAGGCCGCTCTGCTCGGCCGGCAGCGGCGCTGCCGGCGTGCCCTGGACCGACGTCGTCCGCCAGACGGATGCATCGCCGCGGTTGAGGAAGGTGATGCCCGCATTGAGCTGTGCCGTCGACGGCGACAGGCGGATCGCGCCGTCGCGCGGCGTCGCCGGCTTGCCGTTCACCGCGATGTTGAGCGGCACCTTCTGGCGCGTCAGCGCATAGGCCGCGCGCAGCATCCAGGCTTTCTCCTGGGTGGTTGTCGCATTGAGCGTCATGTCGATGTCCGCGCTCTTCTGCAGCAGGGCTGGAATGAGATCGGCCTGTCCGTTCTCAGATGCGAGCGCGGTGGTGCCTGCCAGATCGCGCAGCAGCGAGCCATAGTCGCCCACCGGATAGGTGAACTCCTGGCCCGCCAGCGCAATCTCGCGTGCCCGGCCGAAGCCGTAGCTCGCCCGCGCCCGGTCGCCCGCCTCGTAGGCCGCAGCGCCCGTCAGCGCTTCGCCGATCGCAGTGTTCATTTCCGGGCCGCGCGTGTCGGAGAAGTAGCGCAGATCGGAGAGGTTCACCTGGCCGGTGCGCGCCAGCAGATAGAAGGCATAGGCGCGCGCATTGTCCGAATTGGAATCGGTCGCCGCCGCGTTGCGCAGCCATGCCGAACCGCGCTTCAGCGCATCGTTCGGAACGACATAGCCCTTGTCCTTTGCCTGGTAGAGGAAGTCGAGCGCGAAGACGCTGATCCACGGATCGGCATCCGATCCCGCCGACCACATGCCGAAGTTGCCGGCATAGTTCTGCATGTCGAGCACCGAATCGATCGCGTCCTGCTCGCGCTGGCGCAGTTCCTGATCGCGCGGCAAGCCCGCGAGATCGGACAGATCGTTGAACACGAGCAGCGGCATGGCGCGGCTGGTGGTCTGCTCGATGCAGCCATAGGGATATTTGTCGAGCCATTTGAGCAGGCCCGGCACGTCGCTATAGCCATGCGCCGACGTGACCGCGAGACCGACCGTCGAGGTGCCGCGGATCAGATCGGCGACAAGGTGGCCGTTCGCCGTGTAGGTCGCGCTTGCCGCGAGCGGAACGGTCTCATCGCGTGCGATGTCGAGCTGCGGCGCGCGCAACTCGATCTGCCAGGTGTGGGTGACGTTGAAGCCGCCGGGTCCCCTGACGTTCAGCGCGATATTGGCGATGCCGATGCCGCGGCCTTCGAACTGAACCGGCACGAGCACGCGCTGGCCGACACGCAATCCCTGGGTCACGACAGTCTGCTTGGCACCGTTCGGAAGGCCGACAGGGCCGTTCGCCGTTATCGTCGCGATGTATGTGCCGGGTCTGCCTTCGACATTGTTCATGTTGAGCGCGGCGGCCGCATGGTCGCCAGGCGCCATGAAGCGCGGCAGCACGATGTCGGCGACCACCTGGTCGCGCACGGTGAGCGGCCGGTCGGCATGGCCGATCTTGCCGGCCGTGACCGCGACCGCCATCAGCCGCAGCTCGCCGTTGAAGTCGGGAATGTCGAGCACGACGTTGGCGAGCCCGCCCGGTCCGACTTTGACGAGACCGGAGAACAGCGCGACTGTCCTGGTCGGCACGACGGCCAGCGGACGGCCGCCGAAACTGTCGCCGCCTTCGCGCATGGCCCCGACGGCGCCCTTCTCTGGCTTGATCAGCCGGCCGTAATCGTCGCGCATGCCGACGCCGAGCGTGCGCTTGCCGAAGTAATAGTCGTTCGGATCGGGTGAGGAGAAATCGGTGAGCTGAAGAATGCCTTCGTCGACCGCAGCGAGCGTGAGATAGGCCTCTTCGCCATCCTCCAGTCCCTTGATCGTGACGGGAATGGTGACCTTCTGGCGCGGCAGAACCTTCTGCGGCCCGCCGATCAGCGTGGTCAGCGTACGCTGCGAATTGTCGACCTGCAGCCAAGCGACACCGATGGCGCGCACCGGCTCATGCCCGGTCGACTCGTTGAGCGGGCGATAGTCGGTGACCAGCACATAGGCGCCCGGGCCCCAGTCGGCGGAGATTGGAATGTCGATGCTTGTCCCGCCCGCCGGCGCATTGATCAGTCGCGAGGAGAAGATGCGGTTGCCGGCCACGACGACGAGCGCCTTGCCGTCCGACGTGGGCTTGATCTGCACATGGGCGGTTTCGCCGGCGCGATAGGACGGCTTGTCGGCGGCGACCGGGATGCGGTCGGGCCGGTCACCCTCGGAACTCGCCGCCCATCCCGAATAGAAGCGGTAGGACGACGATGAACCCGAGGCAGGGTCGGTGATCGTCAGCCGGTAGGTGCCATAAGCGAAATTCTGCGCGAGCTTCACCGGCACGCCGGCGCCGATGCTGACCTGGCCGCTGGTGATCAGCCGGTCGCGCGTGACCGCCTGGTACTTCCATGAGCCCTGGTCCTGGTACCACTGGTAGGTCGTGTCTTCTCGCACCCAGGAATAGGTGAGTCCGTTGAGCGCGATGCGCTTTCCGTCACCATTGACCGCGATCGCTTCGAAACCGGCGCGCGTGTTCTCGGCCACCGAGCCGCCGTCGAATTCGGGACGGATGCCGATCAGCACGTCGTGCGTTCGCACCGGAATATCGACATTCTTGTCGGTGGTACGGCCGCCCGGTTCATGAATCGAGATCGTGACCGAAGCCTTGAGCGGCAAGGTCGTGTCGGCGAGATCGCCGATCGATCCGGTGGCTTCGCTGACGCCGGACTCGTCGGTGTCCGGCACCGTCATCTGGACATCGACATCGGAGAAGGTGTCGTCCATCCGGCCGAACTGGTAGTCGCTGAACTCGGGATAGGGATTGCTGTCGATGGTGATCTTGGCGGTGCCCTCGCCGCTCAGACCGGATGCCGGCGCGCCGTACAGGAAGCGGCTCTCGACGCGCACGCGGATGTCTTCGCCGGTGTGCACGACCTTCGTCTCGGGCGTCAGCGTCACTTTGAGGCGCTGCGGCACGAAATCGGCGACATCGAACTGTACGCGACCGACCGGGTCGGCCTTGGGATCGATATAGGCCGCGATCTGCCAGCGGCCATGCGGCGCGCGGTTGCTGAGCTTCAGCGGCCAGGCCATCGTGCCGGCCGCGAGCGACGCGCCGGGAACGGTGGTGCGGGCGACTTCGAGACCGTCGGGCCGCGTCGCGATCAGGGTCAGTGGCGCGGTGAGCGCGTTCAGATTGTCGCGATCGCGGATCATCGCGACCGACTGCACCGTCTCACCCGGCCGGTAAACGCCGCGCTCGGTATAGAGATAGGCGTCGGTGCTGGTGGCGGGCGTTTCGCGGCCGCCTACGCCGCGGTCGGTCAGATCGAACGCCGCGCGCCTGAGATCCAGGAAGGTGAAATCGCCACTGTCGCCATAGGCCATGACAGCGACGGGCGCGTCGCCGCCCTTCGCACGCAACAGGCCGGCATCGAAGTCGGCGCGGCCGTCGCCATTGGTCGTCACCGTGGCAAGGACGTTGTTGTCCTTGGCGACGAGCGTGAGCTTCACGCCGCTCATCGGACTCGCGCTCGCATAGGAACGCGCGAATACGCTGAGCCCGCTGGTGCCCTGGAAGGTCGTCAATCCGATGTCGGAATCGATCACCCACTGCGCGGCGATCGTGCCGTCGTCATAATACTCTTGCGTCTGGTCTTTGGACGCGTCCATGGCGATCAGAACGTAAGCGCCCGGCGGCTTGCCCTTGAGGATGTCGCGGATGGGAATGAGCGTGACGACGCTGTCGTTCTTGACGTTGGCGACGTCCATCGTCCCCGACCAGACGAGCGTTCCCTGCGAGTTCTCGAGATCGGAATCGGTCCAGGAATAAAGGGTGGTCTGATCGACCGTGCCGCTCTCGATCTGCGTCAGAAGGCGGTCGCCGACGCGGATCACCTTGAGGCGCAGCTTGGCGATGTTGACCGTCGTGACCGGAACGCCCTCGGCGTTGTTGCGCGGCAGGATGATGCCGCCGGAGAAACGGACCAGAGACGGCTTGTCGCGCAATTCAACCGGCACCGTCTCATCGGCGATGAGTTTCTCGCCCGTCGCTGCCGGCAGGCCGCTCTTCAGCGTGACGTTATAGGTCGTGTTGAACGAGAGACCCGACAGGCAGAGGCGATCGTCGACCACGTGCGAGGCGACGCGCGTTTCGGGATCGATCGAGAAATAGTCCTCGTAATGGGTCTTGCCGGAAGCATCGAGGCTGCGGGTGAAGACGAGGCAGGCCTCCGCCTGCGGTTTCGTGGTGTCGATCTCCAGACGGCGGAATGCGAAGTCGGGCGCCGCGGCCATCTGGGCCGGCGTCATGGTTCCGGTGATTGAGGTAATTCCGTTCTGCAGCCTGGCGAAGAAGCCGCCGCCGAGCGGGGCATTGCCGCTGCCGCCCATGAAGTACAGCGCGCCGACCACGACCGCGATGACGGCCAGAACGCCGCCGCCGACCATCAGAAAGAGCCGATTATTCCCCACGTTCATCCCCCCAGGCCGTATGACCTGACCTTACCGGTGCGCGCGAAGCGCAGCAATTCAACACAACCAAGTTCGGCCCGGAAAAAGGCGGGATGTTGTCAAAGCGGTGCTGAAATCGCGCTGCAGCAAAAAATATGTTCGTGCACTATCGAGGCGCGAGACAGAAGACGCGACCGGCTTCGAATTCGCATTGCCGTTCGGGCACGCCGTTCGAATCGTAGAGCTGAATTTGCCAGCCCTCGCTCCCCAATTCGCGAGTCATCATCAGAAAGCCAAAACCACCGACCGACAGTCCGTCCTTCACATGCACCCCAGAGCTGCCCTGGAAGAACGTACCGCGCAGGTTGGCCGGTGTCGGATCGAGATTGTCGCCGCCATGGCCGGCGACGATCTGCGGCGGCACCTTGGCCTCGTAGTTTATCGCTTCGAATGTATGGATGTGGCCGGACAGCATCAGCGAGATGGCGGCGAAGGCCGTCAGATCGCCCGCTGCCTCGATCAGCGTGGCGCTGCCGCCGATCGGGACACCCAGGGGACCGGAGATCGCCGCCCACATCGGCCGATGCGCCGCCAGCCAGATGTTGCGGCCGGGACGGGTATTCTCAAGCGCGGTAAGCGCCTCGAAGTCCTTGCGATATAGAACGACCTGATCGGCATCGACGCTGGTGTCCGAGGCGCTGGCATTGTCCATCACAGCCAGCGTCTGCTGTCCGATTTCGACCGCATAGGGTTCGAGATGGGCGATGCAGGGCGCCGCCGGATCGAACGCGATCGGGCCAAGCAGACGCAGAAAGCCCGGGCCGCTGCGATTGCAGTCCTCGTGGTTGCCGCGAACGATGATCCAGGGCGCGGCGGCGAGCAGCGGTGCTGCGGGTGCGAAGAAGTCCGCGTTCCAGCTGTCCCAATTGTCGCCATAGGGAGAGCCGGCGCAGCCCTTGTTTCCTTCCGGGCACGGAGACTCGCGATAAAGGTAATCGCCGAGGTGAAGGACCAGATCGGGCTTCATCGCTGCGGCGGCTTTGGCCAGGCCGGCGAACGGCCAAGCCACGGGATCATTGCAGGCCTGAAGATAGCTGCCCTTGATGCGGCAACCCGTGTCGCCCAGGACCAGGATGCGCTGCGGATCGGCCGGCGGCAGAGGAAGCGGGTTGCCCTCGACAGCCGCGTGCTTCGTCCCGGCCGGAATGGCGGCGCTGCAGACCAAACCAAAGTGATCGTCCGCTGCGGCCCGCACCGACATGGGAGCGGAGGTTCCATCCAATTCAATCGACGGGCATGTCTTCGCATCGGTCACGGCACGCGCCTCGACAGCGCCACCGGGGACGAACTGCACCCAGACGCTTGGGGCAGCCGATGTGCTGCTCCATGACGATAGAATTGCTGCAAGCGCGAGAGCGAGTTGCCGCTTCATCGGGCAACTATGGAGCAGATCGCACTGCTTCCATAGTGGGCGAAGCTGACTAAAGCGGACGCCAGTTGCCGTGGAACCCGTACGGCACGCGGCGCGGCAGCTCGGCGATGCCGATCGGCCCTTTGCCGACCGCGCCCGCGTCATAGACGGCAAGATCGCTGCGATCCTCGGCACCGCGGTAGATCAGCGCCAGCAGCCAGCCATCGCCCTCGGGCGCGTTTGCGCTCTTCGGCACGAAGATGGGCTCGCCCGGAACGTCGCCAGGCGCCAACTCGTCGACGATGCGCTCACCGGTCTTCAAGTCGATATGCGCGATGCCGTTGAAGATCACTTTTCCGGTGTCGCGTGTGTCGGCTGCAAAATAGCCGTGGCGATAGGATAGACCGGCACAGCGTTCGTCGAAGCGCGGGAACTCGCCCGCCATGTCGTCGAGCGGCGTCTGCTTGATCTGGTCGGTTTTGCCCGCCAGATCGATCGTCCAACGCACCAGCTTCGCGGAAGCTGGCTTGCCCGGGGAACCGTCGGCATTGGGGAACAGCGGCGCATTGGGATACTGCATGACGTCGGCGAAGATCTTGGTGCCCTCTTCCCAGGCGTTCATGGGATGGAACACATAGCAGGGATCGGTCGAGAACCACCGCATCGTTTCGATTGGTGCGTTGCGCGCCAGCACGCCGATGCGGCTGCCCAGCTCCGGCTCCCAGCCGAAGGGCGGCTTGCCGCTCATGGCGCGCGCGAGGCTTCCCGAGAGTGGAAGGATCGGAAAGAGGACATGGTTTTTGGTGACGCAGAAGTCGTGGACCATGCTGGCGTAGGGAGCCTCGAAGCGGTCCAGCCGCGTCACCGTGCCGGCCGCGTCGACGACGCCATAGGCCATGCCGGCGGACAACGGTTGCCCGACGCTGTAGCCGAAGAACACCAATTCGCCCGTCTCGGGGTCGATCTTCGGATGGGCTGTAACCCGTTGGGCGTCGCCGGCGTATTGAACATAACCGCGCGGCGCCAATGTCGCCGGATCGACTTCGAAAGGCTGATGACCCTCCTCGAGCGCGAGCAGCTTGCCTGCATGCCAAATGATGTTGGTATTGGCGACGCCGCTGTCCCTGCCAGCGGCCGACGGATCGCTTGTCATCGGATTGCCGAAGGTTCCGAACAGCGACTTACCGGCGGCGTGCTCCAGTTCCCATTTCGGCGTGCGGACATAGCGGTTCTTGTAGGAGACGCGCCCACGATCCAAATGGAAGGCGTGCAGCATGCCATCGCCGGCGAACCAGTGATGGTTCGGATCGCGCGGCGCAAACTGAGGGTTGGGGCCATTGCGGTAGAATATGCCGCACAGGTCTTTGGGAATTTCGCCTTTGATCCGAAGGTTTTGGAGATCGACCTCATCTGCGACCGGTCCGAAGTTGCCAGTGAGATACGGATTGATGCGTGCCGGAGCATTCATGGCCGCCTCCTAAGAGAGTGATATTTTACGTGGTAAATTTATCGCATATACTAACGGGGTTTGGCAAGTCTAAATATTCGTAAGGATTCTCAATGCCGCGAGTTTTGACACAGACAGACGTCGCCGACTTCCGCGAGCGTCTTTGCGATGCCGCGACACGGCTGTTCGACAGCCGGGGCCGCGAAGGTTTCACGATGCGGGAACTGGCGAGCGAGCTCGGCGTCAGCGCGATGACACCTTACCGTTACTTCAAGGACAAGAACGACATCCTGGCGGCGGTGCGCGCGCGCGCGTTCACGCGCTTCGCCAACGCCATCGAAAACGGATTCACCAAGGCGGTGGGCGCCGCGGACAAGTCGGCGGCCGCCTATCAGGCCTATGTCGCCTTCGCCTTCGGGGAACCTGCCGCGTACCGGCTTATGTTCGATCTGTCGCAGCCCGACGAGTCCGCATACCCGGAACTGGTCGCGGCGGCCACCCGCGCCCGCGCCACGATGACGGACTATGTCCGCGCACTGATTGCAGAGGGTATTCTGGAAGGCGACGCCGACCTGATCGGCCACGTATTCTGGGCGTCGTTGCACGGCGCCGTCGTTCTCAAACTCGCCGGCAAACTCGGCGAGGAATACGACTTCGACCGGATCAGCGGGGAGGCCTTCCGCATTCTGTTCGAAGGCTATCGGCCCAAGAATCACTAGCCTTATTTGCCGGCGGTCAGCTGCACGGATGGTTAGGTACCGAGCGGCGGCTCGGAACCGGTAATGCTGTCGACCACGCCGGAGATGCCCGCCAAAGCGTCGCGCGATGCGAGTTCGGCACGGATGCCGTCATGCCGAACCGCATCGAGCTTGTAGCCCCACAAGGCAGCGGCGCCGACGAACATGGTGAGGACCGGCACGATCACGTAGCAGCCGATGAGCGCATCCAGTGCGACGCCCGTATTGAAGAAGCCTTCCTTCGCAATGAACCCGAACGCCGCGAGGATGCTGAACGTGATGCCGACCGAAATCGTCGAGCCGATCTTCGATGTCGCCGTGATCAGCCCGTAGAGCAGCGCGGCCCGGTCCTTGCCGATGTCGAGGCGTACCTCATCGCTGATGTCGGCCATCATGGCGCGGATCAGGAAGGTGAAGCAGCTCACGACGAAGCCTGCCGCGAACATCGCGGGCACCATGAAGGACATGTTGGCCTTCGGCGCCACGAACACGACCGCCTGAGCGAAGCCGTAGAGCACGCATCCCAGCATCACCGTCTGGTGCTTGCCGATCCGCTTCGCGAGCTGGGCCCAGCTCGGCGCGCCGACAAGGCCCGCCGCGATGTAGATCAGAAGCAGCGCCGTGGTCTGGTTGCGGCTGAAGTGAAGATATTGGGTGAAGAAGAAGATGTAGAGCGCCGCCGTGATGGCCGGTCCAAGCGCCAGGAACAGGTCGGCGATCAGAATGCGCAGGAGCGACGGCCGCGCGATCATCACCCAATAGTCCTTCAGGGTGATGCGATGCGCCGTCTCGACCTGCACCGGCTCGCGAACGACCAGGGCGCACAGAAGAATTGTGAACGGCGTGATGGCGATGATGAACCATCCCATCGCCTGCACGCCTTGCGGAATCGTGAAGTGCCAAGCCTTGCTGGTGAAGACCGGGATCGCCAATACGACCACGATCGCGATTACGCCGACGGCCTGCATCCAGCCATAGACGCGGCTGCGTTGGTGATACTCGGGCACAAGAGCCGCCGCCCAGGCGGCGTGCGACAGCGTCAGCATCGAAAAGCCCGAATAAAGTACGAGCAGAGTCATCACGAGATAGGCGAGCGAAATCCCAGGCTCGGCCATGAACAGCATGTAAGCGGCGAGCATGAGCAGCGGCGCGCCCGCCGCCATCCACGGGCGAAAGCGGCCAAAACGCGTCCTGGTCGCGTTGATCGCGATGCCAATCAGCGGATCGAACCCGATATCGATCAGGCGCACAATGCTGAACGCAACGCCGACAGCGGCCAGCGACAGTCCGATATGGCTCGCATAATAGTTCGGCAGGTACACCGTCAGCGGAATTCCGAGCGCCGCGACCGGCATGCCCGCGGTGGCGAAAGGCGCGAGGATACGGGCGGGCAGTTTCGTCGGGGCGGCCACTTCCGGATTCTTGGAGTCCATTTATTTCTCCCGGCGGGCCACTCTCGGACCCTAGATGACGGTCAGTTCATGCGAATTCCGCCTGCCTGCGCAACAGAAATCGAGTACGGCGTCAATTCGGTGCGCCCGAAGATGCCGACAAATCGGGCAATACGGCGTCACTCGCCCGCGATCACCAATCCCTGCTCGGGTTCCGGCGGTTCGCCCGTCAGACTTTGCAGCGCATCTTTCGCGCCTTCGATCGCGCTGGCGGCGCCAAGCGCGATGCGAACTTCGGCGTGCCGCTTCTCGTCGAGTTTGTAGCCCCACATCGCCAGACCGCCGATCAACACGCAGGCCACAGGAGGCACGAGATAACAGGCCTGCAAGCCCCAAATCGCGCTTGCCGTATTGACTGCACCTTCCTTTGCGACAAAGCCGAACAGAGGGAGGATCACATAGGCGACACCGACGGAAAGGGTTGCGCCGATCTTGTTCGTGCTTGTGACAAGCGCATAGAGCATCGCCGTGCGGTCCTTGCCGGTCTCCAGGCGAACCTCGTCGCTCACATCGGCGATCATGGCGCGGACCAGGAACGCGAAAGCACTCGCGACAAATCCGACCGAGAACATCGCGAACGACATTTCCAGCGGATGCGCCTTGGGAAGGGCGAGCAGGGAAGACTGGGCGATGACGTAGCAAACGCTGGCGATCCGGATCGTGTGGTGCTTGCCGAAGCGGTGCGCAACCCGCGACCACAGGCCCGGGCCGAGCAGGCCCGCAGCGACATAGATAAAGAGCAGATAGGTCGTCTGCGGCGCGGTGTAGCCCCTCGCCTCCTGGAAGAAGAAGAGATAGAGCGGCGCCGTGATCGCCGGGCCCAGAGTACAGAACAGATCGGCGCACATCAGGCGCAACATTTCGGGGCGCTTGCCTATCGTAAGATAATCCTTGAGGCCAAAACGCTGCGCCTTCGCGACGACTTCGCGACCCGGCTCATGCGCAAGAAGCACAGTGATGCTCGGGCCGATCAGAATCGAGGCAAGCACGAAGCATCCCATCAGCGCCACGCCTCTGAAGGGAACGGCTGGCCAAATCGCCGGGATCAAAAGCGGCACCACGAGGACGCCCAAGGCGCCGACCACGGCGACCGCCTGGATCCAGCCATAAACGCGGCTGCGCTGATGATACTCCTCAACCAGCGCGGCGCCCCAGCCCGCCTGAGACAGTGTGAGCATCGAATAGCCGGCATACAAAACGATCAGCCAGCCGATCAGATAGAAGCTGCTCGCGCTTTGCGGCGGAAAATAGATTGCGACACTTGCGACGATGAGGACGGGCGCGGAGACGGCCAACCATGGCCGGAATTTGCCGAGCCTCAGGCGCGCCCGATCCATCGCGATGCCGAGGAACGGATCGAAGATGATGTCGAACAGCCGCACGGCCATGAACGACACGCCGACGACCGCCAGCGGCAATCCGACGTGGCGCGCGTAATAGTTGGTGAGATAGACGCCGAGCGTGGTGACCAGCGCGCCGACCGGCAATGCGCCCGCCGAAAAGGCTGCAATACGGAGCGGCGAAATTGCGCCCGCTTCCGGAGCTTTGGCGTTCATCGTATCTCTCCCTGAAGGCGCCTCTGTCGGACGCTCTGGTCGATAGTCAGGAGCTTTTTTGCGGCGGGCGCAACCGAAATGATCGTCATTGGGCCCGTTGCGCCGCGCCGTGGCGCCGTTATGGTCAATTGTCGCAACGTCCGGAACCGAACGTGAGCACAGCAACGCCAGGTGCGACGCACCCGATCGTCTATCTGCTGCTCTGCGTGCCGTTCGGCGCCACCACCGGCTATGTGACGGTGACCCTTGCCTACCTCCTGACCCAGGCCGGGGTCAGCGTCGGCGCCATTGCGGGGCTGATCGCCGTCAGCTTGGTACCGCAGACCTGGAAATTCTTGTGGGCGCCGATCGTCGACACGACACTGACCAGCAAGCGCTGGTACCTGGCCGCCGCCGTGGCCACATCGGTCTCGCTCGCGGCCATCGGTCTTGTGCCGGCGACCAAGGCCGGTCTCGGGGCGATCACGATCCTCGTCTTCTCCAACAGCGTCGCAGTCAGCTTCCTCGCAATGGCGGCCGAGAACCTGATGGCCCATGCCACAAGTCTCGAAGAGAAGGGCCGTGCCGGCGGTTGGTACCAGGCGGGCAATCTTGGCGGCCAAGGCATCGGCGGCGGCGCCGCGCTGTGGATCGCCGAGCACTCGCCGGTTTTGTGGCTCCCCGGTACCGCGATGGCGGCACTGTTCCTTGTCTGTTGCGGCGCGTTGTATTTCGTCGCCGAACCGCCGACCGGACACCGTCAACTGTCTTATTTGAAGACATTGTGGGGCGTCGCACTCGATGTCTGGCATACGGCAAAATCGCGCTCCGGCTATCTGGCGCTCCTGATCTGCTTCCTGCCGATCGGCTGTGGTGCCGCGAGCAATCTGTGGGCGGCCGTAGCCGGCGATTGGCACGCGACGGCCGATACGGTCGCGCTGGTCAACGGCGTGCTCGGCGGCGTCGTGTCCGCGTTCGGCTGCGTGATCGGCGGCTATTTCTGCGATCGCATGGACCGCAAATTCGCCTACGCGCTCTATGGCGTGTTCCTCGCGGTCGCGGCGCTGTTGATGGCGGCGGCGGCGCGGACCGAGGCTATGTTCGTCGTCTTCACGCTCGTCTACGCCTTCGTCACAGGTTTCAACTATGCATCGTTCTGCGCCGTGGTGTTGGAAGCGATCGGGCGCGGCGCGGCGGCGACGAAATACAATCTCTACGCATCGCTCTCCAATGTGCCGATCG
The DNA here is from genome assembly GCA_963741735.1 of uncultured Alphaproteobacteria bacterium. Taxonomy (GTDB): domain Bacteria; phylum Pseudomonadota; class Alphaproteobacteria; order Micropepsales; family Micropepsaceae; genus Rhizomicrobium. Next base: position 78,982 of record CAVUJB010000003.1, on the reverse strand, counting down.
CGTACATGACGATCGTCGACGGCAAGGCCTATGGCAGCTGGCATGCCGACGGACTTCTTCTGGCGGACGCAGGAGCAGCGTTCATCGCGATTGCCTTTTTCGCCGCAATTGCCTTGGCAACGCGGCCGCGCGCCGTGGCCGCTGCCTAGAAAGCAACAAAATAATACCGCGAGTTGGTACCGAACTGCCGCTAAGGTCTGTCCATGTCAAAGGATGTCTTCATCACAGGTTGCGGGAGCTTTCTGCCCGGCGAGCCGGTGACGTGCGAGGCGATGGAGGACCATATCGGCCGTATCCACGGCCGGCCGAGCCTTCTGGGCCGCCGTGCCTTGCGGTGGAACGGGATCGAGACCCGTCACTACGCGCTCGACCGTTCGGGCCGGGCCACCCACAGCAATGCAGGCATGTGCGCCACAGCGGTCCGGAATGCGCTCGAATCCTCCGGGCTCGGCGTGCGCGATCTGAGCTTCCTGGCGACAGCCACGACGCAAGGCGACCTTCTGGTGCCGGGTCACGCGACGGCAGTGCACGCCGAACTCGGCGAGCGCACGATGGAAATCGCGAGCTTTCAATCGGTGTGCGGCTCATCGCTGATGGCGGCCAAGTCTGCCTGGCTCAACGTGAAGGCCGGCGAGCACCAGGTGGCTGCGGCCTGCGCAAGCGAGTTCGCCTCGCCCTGGTTCCGTCCGGCGAGTTACGAGGGCACGGCGCTCGTGGACGCGAAAGGTAGGGTTCGGCCGGAAGCCGATTTTCTGCGCTTCACTCTTTCCGACGGCGCGGGCGCCGTCGTGATGGAGTCTCAACCACGGCCGGACGACATCGCACTTCGCGTGGAATTCATCGATATCGTTTCGCTGGCGAACCGCTTCGAACCTTGCATGTGGGCCGGCGCACCGGTGGAGACCCGCGGCGATCTTTCGACTGCCTGGGGACTGCGCGGCGTTGTAGCGGCGCACGCTGCCGGCGCGGTCGCGCTGCTGCAGGATTTCGAACTCCTGAAACGCGTGATCCGCGCCTGGGTCGGCGTCTATCTGGAGAAAGTGGACCTCAAACGCATCCTCCCGCAAAGCGTCGACTGGCTGCTGTGCCACTATTCGGCGCGTTCGCTGCGCGAAGAGATCGTTTCCCTGCTCGAGAAGACCGACGCGATGATTCCGCAGCAGAAATGGTTTTCCAACCTGGCGCGCGTCGGCAATGTCGGCTCGGCCTCGATCTGGATCATGCTCGACGAATTCCTGAAGAGCGGCCGGCTGGCGCGCGGCGAAAAGGTTCTCTGCATTGTTCCGGAAAGCGGCCGCGCACTGATCGGTTTCATGATGCTGGAAGCGGTGTGATGCACCACGTCGCCGATGTCCTGCGCAAGCTCACCGTTGTGTTCACGGCCTTCGAGGGTCTCCTCGAACAAACTCCGCTGATCCGGAAATTGTCGCGCGGCCGTTTCGGGATCGACGACTATCGCGCATTCCTCGTCGGGCTTCGCCAGCAGGTGAAGGACGGCGCGCTGTGGATGTCGCGCGCGGCCTCCAACATCGACGAAGCGCATCTCGAATTGCGTTCGCGGCTGATGCGCCACGCGGTCACGGAACACCGAGACTTTCGTCTCCTCGAGGCGGACTATGTCGCGACCGGCGGCGCTCTCGCCGACATCACGGACGCCAGGAAGAACATCGGCTCAGAGGCATTGTCGGCCTGGATGTTTCACGAGGCCTCCAAACCCAATCCGTTCGGCCTGCTGGGGGCGATGTGGATCATCGAGGGCTTGGGATCGATCAAGGCGGCCGAATGGGGGCGACGCGCGCAAGCCCTGTTGTCACTGCCGGATACGGCGATGCGCTTCCTGCTCTATCATGGCGAGAACGACGCTTCGCATATTTCCGAATTCGAAGAGATGCTGGCGCTCGTCCTGCCGAACGACGACATCGCGGCCCGCATTGTGCGCACCGCGGAGGTAACGGCGCGGCTCTATGCGTTGCAGATCGAGGAGATCGAAGCTTGACGGCGCAACCATTCGATGCGGCCCGCTTCGATCCGAAGGATCCCGATCCCTGGCTTGCGCTCTATCTCGACCGCTCGCTGCCGATCGACGAGGACGCGAAGTCCGCCCTGTTGCGCGGCAACGCGTCTTGGTCGCGGCGCTGGATGTTCAACATCGTGCGCGGACCGATCTTCGCGTTCTTCGTGATCGTGAAGGTCCTGCGCGCGATCTCGCCGCACCATCCCAACATGAACGGCGCGTTGCACAAGCTCATTCATTGGGGCTTGAAGAACTTCGCGACCCGCGATGCGCGATTCCTCATCATGCGGCATTTCCATATCGGCACCGAGATCCTCGCCTTCATCAAGGCCAATGCCGGCGTGCCCGACATCGCGACCGTGCCGCTGCGGCCGCGCAAACTGAAGGATCTCGAAGCCAACGTCTTCCTGCAGCATGATTTGAACGTCTACAACTTCATCATCCAGCTCAATATCGGGCTGCGCGCCCAGAACCGCGATCTTGTGCCGGCTGCGAAGCCCGACTTCTCGATGATCACGGACGGAGCTTTCGATATCGAGCTCGACGGCGACGGCGCACTCAACTTCGCCGACGTGCAGACGGCGATCGAGGCCTACACCCCGCTCTACGCGTTGTTCCTGCCGCGCGCCGATTTCATTCGCGCCGCCAATTCGTTGCAGCTCGACGAAACCGTGGCGATCTATCTCGCCAAACTCTTGGGCACGAACTATCACCTGGCCTTCGTCGAGAACCACCATCCGATGGTGCAGCTCTCGACAATGCAGGCCGGCTACCGCCTGATGATGCATGGGCTGGACTGCGAAGCGCTGCATGGCTGGCTGCGCGCCATGAAACGCGCGCAGAGCGAAGGCAAATCCCTGATGGGCGCCGTTCCCTCGCGCTAATGTTCCGATTCCAGTGTTCGCAGACAGCCCGATATCGGTGATATGGCGAATTTCGAAACCACGACACTAGGTGCCGCAAAAAGTCTGCGTCACGATCTCTTCGGGTGTCGGCGGTCTTTCGAATTGTGCGAATTCGGGCCGGTCAGCGTAAGGCTCGGACAGCGCCTTGAGCAATTCGTCGAGCGGCGCGAAATCGTCCCGCTCCTGCGCGGCGACGATCACGGCTTCGACCCGGTGATTGCGCGCAATGACGGCCGGATTGACCGCACGCATGCAAGCGGCCTGCTCTGTCGCCGATGCTTTCTCGCGCGCCAGCCGTTCGCGCCAGCGGATCGCCCAGGCGGTGAATGCGCTACGGTCGCCGATCAGATCGCCCAGCACGGCATCAGCACCCGGCCGGTCGGCAACACAATCGCATAGCCGGCGGAAGGTCAGCGTGAAATCGGATTTCGAGGCCGCCATCAGCTTGAAGAAGGCGCCAGCCAGTTCCAGATCATCGTCGTGCTGTTCAACGATTCCGAATTTCCGGCGAAGTCCGGTGAAATAAGCGGCCTCGAAACGCGCCGGATAGGCATTGATCGCGTCCTGTGCGGATTTCAGCGCCGCCTCTTCGTTCTCATCGAGCAGCGGCAGCAGGGCCTGCGCGAGCCGCACCAGATTCCAATGCGCGATGCGCGGCTGGTTGACATAGGCATAGCGCCCACCTTGATCGATCGAACTGAAAACGGTCTGCGGGTCGTAGCCGTCCATGAACGCGCACGGTCCATAGTCGATGGTCTCGCCGGCGATAGAGACATTGTCCGTGTTCATCACGCCGTGGATGAAGCCGATCAGTTGCCACCGCGCGACAAGTCCGGCCGTTCGAGCAATTACCAGGTCCAGCAGCGCGCGGTAGGCATTGCCCGCTCGCGCGGCGGCCGGATAGAGGCGCGCGATCACATAGTCCGCCAACGTGCGCACGCCTTCGAGGTCGCCGCGATTGGCGAAATACTCGAACGTGCCGACGCGCACATGACTTTTCGACACGCGGGTCAGCACCGCACCCGGCAGGAGGCCGTCCTGTCGCAGGATTCGCTCGCCGGTCTCGACCATGGCCAGAGATCGCGTCGTCGGCACACCCAGCGCCGCCATGGCCTCGCTGATGATGTACTCGCGCAGGACCGGACCAAGCGCCGCGCGCCCGTCGCCGTTGCGTGAGAAGGGCGTCGGACCGGAGCCTTTGAGCTGGATGTCGCGCCGGTTCCCGTCACGGTCACGAACCTCGCCGAGCAGGATCGCGCGGCCGTCGCCGAGCTGCGGCACCCAGTTGCCGAACTGATGGCCGGCATAGGCCATCGCCAGCGGCTCGGCGCCATCGGGTACGCGATTGCCGGCCAGCATCTCGACGCAGTCCGGATCGGCGAGTCGTTTGATATCGATGCCGAGTTCCTGCGCCAGCGGCTTGTTCAACCGGATCAGTCTCGGCGCTTTGACTGGCGTTGGCGCCAACCGCACATAGAACCGGTCCGGCAGGAGAGCGTAGGAATTGTCGAAGGCGAACGGGCTCATCGAGCGAGGCCTATCACGGGGCCCGACGCGCCGCACGCAAATTTCGGTCCCGAACGGGCCGCGTACTAGGCGTCGACGTGGTTTGAGGTCCAGAAGCTTCGAACCGGCGCATTGTAGTCAGCGACAATCTCGCTCCGGGCGCCGAACATCATCGAGCGCCGGTCGGTGGCCCGGTAGGCGGGCCACGGCGGAACGCGAGCGTTGTCTGGGCTGCCTGCGCGCGCGAAGGCGAGCCAGCACTCGCTCATTTGATCGGCGACGCGTTGCGGCTCCGGACCGCTGCCAACGAACTTTCGCATCAGGTCGACATTGTCGAACATCAAGGGAATGTCGAGCGCGTGAGGGCTGCGGAACCGGCCGCCCATCACCGGCGTTTCCCAGCCCAGGACATAGTGGAACACGGCCGCTCGGGCGTGCGCCGCCCTTCCCTCGGCCAGCAGAACGGTCGGGTACCAGGCGCCCAGATCGCCGAGAAGATCGGTCATGAGATAGTTCGGCGTCTCGCGCGGACGAATCTTGCGATAGAAGGCGAGCGCTTCATCCATCGGCCTTCCCGTAACCAGGGTTGCGATCTGACCGGCATCCTCCATCGACATCGAATTGAAATTCGGAAGGACCGAGAAGTGCATCGCCAGCTCGTCCTTTGTCGTTCCGATCATCAAGGGAACGTCCGCGTGCAAGGCATGCGACCGTGCATCGCCCGGATGATGCGGCAAGTCCCGGTCATCGAGCATCGGCTGCCAGCAGCCCATGGACCCATCGAGAACTCTTGCTCCCTGCATCTTCGCCTCGGTGGCGAGGGAAGCCGCGACCAGCCGCTCCGCGGGGACGTCGAAAATCTGCGTGAGCGTAGACTTGGTCAGACCGAGTTCGGCGAGTAGCGTGTGTGCAGCTTCCGCCGAACGTTCGCGCGTATTGGCATGCCGGAATGGCCCGCTTTGCACGATGGCGCGATGAAACAGACCGCGCGCAGCCGGCATGCTCAACAGGGCGAGCACCTTACCGCCGCCGCCGGACTCGCCGAAGATCGCAATGTTGCCCGGATCGCCTCCGAACGCCGCTATGTTCTCGCGCACCCATTCGAGCGCGAGCACCAGATCGAGCATGCCGACATTGCCGGAGCGCGCGAATTCCTCACCTATCTCGTGCAGACCGAGGTGACCGAATACGTTCAGGCGGTGATTGAGCGTGACGATGACGGCGTCGCCGCGCAGCGCAAGACGCGTACCGTCGATCGCCGGCGTGGAGCCGCAGCCGCGCGCGAAGCCGCCGCCATGGAGCCACACCATCACGGGTCGCTTGCCTGTCGCGGCCGAAGGCGTCCAGACGTTCAAGACCAGACAATCTTCGCCGACGTTCTGCATCGACGGATCGCCGTCGAACACTTGACCGAACACCGACGAAGGATCCGGCTGCGAAGCTTTGACGTCCTGCGGACAGACGGGCCCAAATAGGTCAGCGTCCCGTACGCCGCTCCACGGCGCAGGCTTGCCCGGCGGCTTGAACCGCGCGCTGCCGCCGGTCGGCGCGCCATAGGGCACGCCCTTGAAAACCGTGACTCCGCCGATGTGCGCGCCGCGTACCTTGCCAAATTCAGTTTCGACGACGGTCACAGGTGCTCCGATCGAATGTCGACAACGATTTTGTCCACCGCCCGCTACGAGACACCGACGTTGGACGCCAGCCGCCTGCGCATTTCGCGCTGTTCCAGACGGCGCCGGATGATGCCGTGCCGCCGTGCATCTATGGGGAAGAAGAACAGCAGGGTTCCGCCGATGACGTAGAACGGCACGGGACCGAGGCAATAGACATATTTCAGAGCTGCCAGCGCCTCGGGTCCGTTGTGCGCACCAGGGTGATAGCCGAGCCATTGCAGGAACGGCAACGTCACGCCGATGCCGGCGGCCGGCGCCACCTTCTGGGCGAAGGACCACACACCGAAGAAGATGCCGCCGCGCGGCTGGCTATGCACCAGCGTGTCGAAGTCGATGATGTCGCCGATGATGCCGAGCGGAAGGGTGATGAAGCCGGAGCTCGTCGAGCCCATGATCGCGAGCAACGCGACATAGTACCAGCCCTGTCCGTGCTGAAAGAGCGGCGTCACGCCGCCATAGAGGGCCATCGTGATCATCAGGGAAATGCCGCACGCCTTGTGCTTGCCGACTTTCCTGCTGACCCACAGCCAGAACGGCACGGCAGCGATGGTCGTGATCGCAAGCGTGAACAGCCCTGCACCGACGACCGACGGCTGTCCCAGATAGTCGTTGATGAAGAAGACCATGGTGGCGCTGGCGACGCTGCCGCCGATAGTGAAGATCACATAACAGAAGCAGAACAGGCGAAACGGCTTGTTGCGGAACAGCGCGGCGAGCGAGGGCAGCCATGGAACATGGATGCGCCGCGTGACTGCCGGTTCCTCCACATAGCGGATGGCGATAAAGGCGGCGAGCGGCGTCAACACGATGATCACGCCTCCCATGATTCCCATGGTGAAGTGATCGACGCTGTGACCGTACAGGCCGGTGATCGCGGGAATTGAGGCCGCGAGCACGCCGCCGATGACGCCTGCAGTTTCGCGGAACGCCGCCAGCCGCGAACGGCCATGATAGGTCTCGACCAGCTCGGTGCCCCAGGCGGAATAGGACAGGCCGTAGCAGGATCCTCCGGCATAGATCACGAAGGACGCGACGAGCAGGTACCAGCCGCTCACCGGAACAAGCGGCATGAACAGCAGGAAGGCGCCGAACATGAGGATCGGCGAACCGATCATCATCCACAATTTGCGCCGCCCGAAGCGAGAGCGCGAAGTATCCGACCACTTGCCGATCATCGGATCCAGCACGACGTCGGCCGCGCGGGAGAGCAGCAGGAATCCGCCGACCTCCGCGAGCGACACGTGCATCGTGCTCGCATAAAAGGCGGGCATCAGCAGCGCGACGGGAAGGAACAGGAACGACAGAGGAATGGACGGCAGCGCGTAGACCGCAAGCTTGCCAATGCTGATGTCCGGCGCGTTCCCGGGCTCCGGAAGTGCGTCCGCCACGGCATGCTCGGCCTCGCCGATCGCGGCACTCACTTCGGACAGCGACATTGGATGCCCCGATCGCCTAGGCGCGTTTCACCAGCTTGTTTTCGTCCGGTCTCTTGTGCGCCCAGGGACGCGCCTTTTCCAGTTGTCCGGCAAGGCGGAACAAGGTCGCCTCATCGCCGTTGCGCGAGGCGAACATGATTCCGATGGGTAGACCATCTTCGCTCCACGCCAGCGGCACGGACATCGCGGGCGAGCCGTTGACGTTGAACTGCTGGGTATTCGGCATGAAGCTGTAGAGCTTTTCGCCATAGCCCGACAAGTCCTTGGCATTGGTGTTCATGTAGCCGAGCGGCACTGGCAGTTGTCCCAAGGTCGACAGCATCACAACATCGTACGTCTCGAATACCGAGCTGATCTGGCGCCCAACCGCGTGGATGGTCTGGATCGCGTTGTAGTACGCGACCGCGGTGTTCTTCTGCGCTTCTTCGAACATCGACATGGTCAATGTCTCGACATCGTCGATCGTGATGGGCTTGCCGCGCGCCTCGGCGGCGCGCATCAGCGCCGAACAGACGCTGCCCTGGACACCGGTGGTCACCGCCATGGCCATGGCGGTGAAATCACCGGGAAGCGTCGGCAATTCGTCGACACGGTGGCCAAGAGACTCCAAGAGCTTCGCCGTGTCCTTCACGGCCGCAACGATCTGCGGTTCGGTGGTGCCATAGGTCAGTGCCTTGGTCGTAAAGCCAATGCGCAACTTGCCGGGATCGCGGCCAGCTTCTTCCACGAATGGACGGGTTGGCGGCGGTGCCCAATAGGGATCGCCAAGCTGCGGTACGCTCGCGATATCGAGCAGAAGTGCGCTGTCGCGCACGCTGCGCGTCACGACATGCTGTTGGCTGAGCCCGCCCCAGCCTTCGCCTGCAAAGGGGCTGAGCGACACGCGGCCGCGCGACGGCTTCATGCCGAATACTCCGCAGCAGGCGGCAGGCGTTCGGATGGACCCGCCGCCGTCGCTGGCGTGTGCGGCCGGAACGATGCCGGCGGCAACCGCCGCGGCCGAGCCGCCAGACGATCCCCCGGGCGTGCGCTCAAGATTCCACGGATTATGCGTGGCGCCGAACAGCACCGGTTCGGTCGTGCAGGCAAGGCCGAGTTCCGGCGTATTGGTCTTGCCTGCGATGACGAGGCCCGCGTTTCGATAGGCCGCCACCAGGGCACTGTCGCGATCCATCACCGTGTTGGCGAAGAGGCGCGAGCCGGAGGTCGTCGGCACGCCCTTCATATAGGCCGAAATGTCCTTCAGCAGGAACGGCACACCGGCCAGGGGGCCACTTCCCATGCCGTTCTTGATTGTCGCGCGCGCCTGATCCGCCAGATCGCGAACCACGGCGTTGATCTGGGGATTGACTGCTTCGATCCTCGACAGCGCCGCGTCGAGCAGTTCGTCGGGCTTAACGTCGCGTTTGCGAACCAGCTCCGCCAATCCGACGGCATCGTAGTTTTGATATTCCTTGAATGCCGCCACCGTCTTTGTCCCTTGTTCGCGTTCAGGCGGATGGCAAGTGCTGGGCGCGGTTCACCGCGAGTATGCGATCATATTTCGGACCGGCGCTGCCATAGCCCTGCCACTTCGTGCGGCCGATCAGGCGCGCGAATTCCGGTCCGAACTGTTCCACGATCGCATCGGGCACGTCGCTGAAGTCCTCCGCCGGATCGACATAGTTGCGGCACAGCGCCGTGACGACATGCGCGCGCACGGCCGCGTCCTTCTTGGGATAGGTGCCGTGCCAAGTATTGCCGTGGAAAATGAACAGCGATCCCGGCTTGGCAATGATCGGCATGCCGATGTCGTTTTCGTTGGGGCCGTCCATCATTTTCGGCTGTTCGATCGGTGTCGGATGACGGCAATAGCGATGACTGCCCGGTACGATGAAGAAGGTGCCGGTCTCCTCGGTATAGTCGGTCAGGATCCAGCTGACGTTGCAGACGTGGCCGAAGGACGGCAGCGGCGGCGGCATTCCGACAGAGTCGCTGTGCACTTTGGTGCAGCCTGCATCGCCCTTCTTGAGGAAGGCGACATTCGACAGCAAGCGGCAGCTCGCACCCATGAGATACTTGCCGAGCGTCAGCGCCACCGGATTCATCACCGCTTCAGCGAAGATCGGGTCTTTCGCAAGCAGGTGGAAGATATTGCGACCATAGACCGGACGATCCTTCTGCGCCCGGGTACCGAGATCGACCGCCATTGGGTCTTCCGCATCGGCGATCCGAAGCAGTGCCGACAGCATGCGATCCGCGAAGCCCTTCGGAGCGACCTTCTCAGGCTCCACGATCGTAAAGCCGAAAGCCTCGAGCTCGGCGATGTTCGTCTCAACACCCAGCTCGCGAGCCTGGCGATAGATGTCATTCAGCTCCGCCGTGCTCTTCCAGTTGCCGATTTCCATGGCGCAAAAGTCCCTATCTATGAGAGAAGACTAGACCCCCGAACGCGGAAAATCCGCCATTTCACGGGTTTTGCGCCATGCCCCTGAAATAGCGATGCAAGGTGCGGCTCTGAATGAGCCAAACGCCGCCGACTTTTACAAACTGGTCGTGAAACTCGCCGAACGATGGCGCTTTGGACGGCGGCAACGGTTCCTTCGGCGTCGCCTCGTAGCTCAGGACCATGAGATAGCAGATGCCGGTGGCGTGGTTCGCGCTTTTCACGTCGATTGTGAAGTTGGTGCAGATGTGGCGCATGAAGGTGCCGCTTTCGCGCCACTGCTTTTGGCCGGCCATGATCGCGTCGAGACCAGAAAATGGCGGGTATTCCGGCAGCGTTATCGTGGCGTCCTTGATGAAGAGCTCTGCGAACTTCGGATCCTGCCGGTCGGCGAGCGTGCCATAGCGCTGTTGGAGGCGGATGCAGGCCGCTTCGATGCTGAGCTTTTCGTCTTCGGTCATCCTGGCACCTTTCTGAAGCGACGGGCTACAATGCAGCAGAAATCGCAGCTGCGGGAGTGGCGGATCGACTGCGGCGCGGGTGTCGTTTTAATCCGCCTCCCCGAGAGAAGGATTGCATGAAGACCGACGCCTTGCAGGTTGTGAAACTCGAGGGCGGACCCGTCGCTCGCGGCCGTCAACACGGCGAAATGCTGCGGACGAAAATCCACGAGCTTCTGGATCGCTGGGACGAAGGACTTCGGCGCGTCTATGGCATCGACCGCACGCGCTATGTCGAGCGCTTCTACGCCGAGACGAAGTTCGAACCGGCCCTGGCCAGACATACCCCGGCGATCCTGGAGGAAGTGCGCGCCATCGCCGATGGCGCAAGCGCCGACTATCGCACGCTACTCGCCTGGCAGCACATCAACGAGGAATTCTGGCTTGCATTGCCGTCCGCGCCGCAAGGTGAGGCCTGCAGCACCATCGCGCTCGGACGCCAAAGCAACTCGCCATCTCTGATCGGACAGAATCTCGATCTGGATGCCTATCTCGACGGCTACCAGATTCTTCTGAGTCACAAGTGCGATCGTTCCGATGGCCGCATCCTTGCCACATCGGTGCCCGGCATGATCAGCCTCAACGGCATGAACAGTCACGGCTTCGCCGTGTGCGACAATGCGCTGGTCAAGCTCAGGGCCGACGTCGCGGGCGTGCCGATCTTTGCGATCTATCGGCTGCTGCTCGAGTCGCGCACGCTGAGCGAGGCGGTTGCGATCATCGAGCGTTTGCCGCACGCGTCCGGACTGAACTGGGTGATGGGCGATGCCGATGGCGTCGCCATGTACGAACGCAGCGCCGGCCGCGTCGTGAAATACGGGCCGGACGATCCGTCCCGGCCGATCTGGCACACCAATCATCCCATTCGCAACGAAGACATCGCCAACCTTCCAAGCGGCCGTCCGACGCGGAGCACGCATTTGCGATTTGCGGCGCTTGACGAGCGTTTGCGCGGCCTCGACCGTCCGCTGACCGTCGATCTGATCAAGTCGGTCCTGTCCGGCCGCGACGATCGCGACTATCCCGTATCGCGCGGGGGCGGCAGGAACGACGAGGATGAAAATATCGGCTTCACGCTCGCCTGCTGCATCTTCGAACTGGACGCCAAGGCGCCACGCCTCCACATCGCGTCGGGGCCTCCACACCTTTGTGAATTCAGGGTTTTTTCGCCCCAATAGGATGGCGGGTTCGGCCCGTCCGCGTGTCTGCTTGACGCGAACTCGTAAGGGGCAGAAGGCTGTCCCGCCGGCACGTCTTGGAGCACATCATGGACAAGTTTGAATTCGCCAGTCCCGCCTGGCTGGCCGCGCTGAAAGATCTGATCGGCATATATTCCGCGGCAGCCGGACCCGACACGAACCTCAGCATCTGCGAGGTGTTCACCAATGTTCCGAAACATCTCGACAAGCACGGCAACGGCGTCATCGCCTGGCACTGCATCGTCAAAAACGGAAAGCTGGTGACGTTCGAGGAGACGGCCATTCCCGAAGCTGACGTCCGCACCGAAGTCGATTACAACTTCGTCCTGCCGATCGCCAAGAAGGTGTACACGCCCGAGGCCATGCCGGAAGTCGAGGCTTACATGGCCAAGGGCGCGGCGGAAGGAAAGTCCAAGGCGACAGGGCGCGATCGCAGCAAGGTTCCGCCGAGCTTCGTCGGCATGCACAACGATCTGGCCGTTCGCACGCTCTGAGCGGCCGACTGGGAGACGATCATGACTGAGACCATCCTTTACGAAACGCCCGCACCGGGCATCGCGCGCATCGTCCTGAACCGTCCGGAGACGCGCAACGCCCAGGACACCCGGCTGCTCTACGAACTCAACGACGCCTATGACCGGGCGACCCAGGACGAGAACATAAAGGTGATCATCACCGCGGCGAACGGACCGCATTTCTCTTCCGGCCATGACCTTCGGGAGCGCGATCATCTCGAGACCCAGGACAAGTATGATCCGGTGACGACGGCGACAGGCTATCGCCGCGCCGGCGCCGAGGGCCGTCAGGCCCGCGAAGAGGAGATCTACACCGGCTTCTGCGAGCGTTGGCGGAATATTCCCAAGCCGACGATCGCGGCGGTCCATGGCCGCTGCAGCACCGGCGGCCTCATGCTGTGCTGGCCCAGCGACATCATCATTGCCTCCGAAGATGCCGTGTTCGAAGACGTCACCGTCATGCTGGGCATCCCGGGCGTCGAGATGTTCATGCACGCCTACGAACTGGGCGCGCGCAAGGCGAAGGAAATGCTGTTCGCCGGCGCGCATATCGGCGCGGAGGAAGCGCGCGAGATGGGCATGGTGAACCGCGTCGTGCCGCGCACCGATCTCGAGGGCGCCGCGCTGGCGCTGGCGCAGCAGATTGCGCTGAGGCCGGCCTTTGCGCTCAAGCTGGCCAAGCAGGCGGTCAACAATGTGCAGGACTCCGCAGGGCGACACTCGGCCCAGACCGCGGCGTTCGCAATGCATCACCTGGCACACAGCCACGCCATGGAAGTGTTCGGCTTGCCGGTCGACCCCGGCGGCGTCCACAAAGGCGTTTCCGCCAACTTCGCAAAGGGCGACGAACCCTGGCGGCAGAAGGCCAAGGCGTCTTGAAGCAGGACGAGTATCGGCGTGAAGACGCCGTCGGTCTGGCAGCGCTGATCAGAAAGCGCGAGGTCAGCGCCGAAGAAGTGCTCGATGCGGCACTGGCGCGCTGCGATCAGGTCAACGGCAAGCTGAACGCGGTCATCGACCGCTTCGACGATGAAGCTCGCTCGGCGATCAAAAGTGGCTTGCCGGACGGTCCGCTGCGCGGCGTGCCATTCCTGATCAAGGATATCGGCGTCTGGATGAAAGGTCATCCGACCGCAGCCGGCTCGCGCCTGTTCAAGAAATCGCCGCCGGCCGCGATGGACAGCGAACTCATCGCAGCGTATCGCCGCGCCGGCCTGGTGCTGTTCGGCAAGACAAACACCCCTGAGTTCGGTGCCGCAGCGGTTACCGAATCGCCCGCGTTCGGCATCACACGCAATCCGTGGAGTCCGTCTCACACCTGCGGCGGCTCCTCCGGCGGTTCGGCTGCGGCGGTCGCGGCCAGCATGGTGCCTGCTGCACACGGAAGCGACGGCGGAGGCTCCATCCGCATCCCGTCCTCGTGCTGCGGCCTGTTCGGGCTCAAACCCTCGCGAGGCCGGGTTTCATCGGCACCGCTGGGCGAAGCGTGGAACGGTTTCTCCATCAATCACGCCCTGACGCGGAGCGTGCGCGACAGCGCGACCCTGCTCGATGTGTCGTGCGGGCCGGTGCTCGGCGACAACAATTTCCTTCCGCGACCGGCAACCCCGTTCGCGGAGGAGGTAGGCCGTGCTCCAGGCAAGCTCCGCATCGGGCTCGTGCGAGGAGCACTGATGTCGCCGGCGCTCGATCCCGAAGTGGCCGACGCGGTGATGGAAGCGGCGCGATTCTGCGCCTCGCTCGGCCATGACGTCGAGGAGACGCGGATCCCGGCGGACTTCATGGGCGTGCGAAAGAAAGCGAACGACATTCTTTCGACCAACATGGCGCTGATGCTGGCGCGCGCCGGAGAAGCGCGCGGACGGGCCGTCACCGAGGACGAAGTCGAGGGTGTGGTGTGGATCGTGGCGCAGGACGGTCTGAAGCTTGGCGGCCTCGACGTGGCCGATGCGTTCGCCGCCGTTTACCAGTTCAACCGCGCGATCGGCGCGATGTTCGAAAAGTTCGACGTCCTGCTGATGGCAACACTCGGACAGGTTCCGGTTGAGGTCGGCGATCTCTCCATCACCAAGATCGAAAAGGACCGCTACACCGACGCGCTATACCGGTTCATTCCGAACACCCAGCCCTTCAACATCTCCGGTGCACCGGCGATGAGCGTTCCGCTGGCCTGGAGCAAGTCGGGCCTGCCGATCGGCATCCAGTTCGTTGCGCGCAATGGCGACGAAGCGACGCTGTTGCGGCTGGCCGGGCAGCTTGAGGCGGAACGGCCCTGGGGTCATCGCCGGCCGGACGACTCCGTTTTCCTCGGTCAGGTTTAGCGGACTGTTCGAATCTATCGTCCGAAGTAAGGCGCGCGCTTGCCGAGAAAGGCGGCCATTCCTTCCTTGGCGTCACCGCCTTCAAGTGAAGTGCAGATCGCCTGCATCTCCAAGGTGAGCTGGGTCTCGAGTCCGTTCTCCAACGATCCTCGCATCAGTCGCTTGGCCCCGCCGAGCGCAGCTGTTGGCCCGGCCGCGAGCTGCACAACGATACGCGCGAGGGCTTCATCGAGAAGATCATCCGCAACAACTTCATTGAGCAGGCCCCACTCGAGTGCCTGGTCCGCGGTGAGCTCGCTGTTGAGCATCGCAAGCTGGAGTGCCCGGCGCAGGCCGATCAGCCGCGGCAGATACCAACTCGATGAGCCGTCCGGGGTCAGACCGACCCGCGAATAGGCCATCGAAAATCGCGCAGACCTGGTCGCGATGGCGAGATCGGCGGCGCAGGCCAGCGAAAATCCGGCGCCGGCGGCGGCGCGATGGACAGCAGCGACGACCGGAACATTGATACGCGCCATCGACGACAATGCTTCGTGCAGGAAGGTCAGCAATTCGCGAACATAGGCCGGCGCGTCCGGACCAGCGTCCGAGATGGCCGAAAGATCTCCTCCCGCGCAGAACAACTTCCCGCTGCCTTTCAGGATTATGACGCGCACGCCCTTGTCCTTCTCGCAGGCGTGCATGGCCTGCATCAGTGCGCGAGCCAAATTAAGGTCGATGGCGTTGCCCGTGGCGGGTCGGTTGAGCGTGATCGTCGCCGTACCGCCGGCGATGTCGAGAAGCACGTGCTTGCCGGTCATCGCGAATTGCTCGCGCCCAGCGTACGCCCGATGATGTCCTTCATGATCTCGTTGGCGCCGCCGTAGATCTTGGTGATGCGCCCGTCGAGCCACATGCGTGCGATCGGATAGTCTAGAATGTAGCCGTAACCGCCGTGCAGCTGCACGCAATCGTCCACGATGGCGCATTGCTGCTCGGTCGCCCAGTACTTCAACATCGCGCTGGTCGCGGCGTCGAGACGGCCCTCCATGAACTCCGCGATGCATTTTTCAAGAAAGACCCGCACGACCATCGCCTCGGTCTTTCCTTCCGCAAGCTTGAACCGTGTGTTCTGAAAGTCGAGCACGCGCTGACCGAAGGCCTTGCGCTCCTTCACGTACTGAATGGTCATTGCAAGAGCACGATCGATCATGGCGATCGAGGCAACCGCCGCCATGAGACGTTCCTCGACCAGACGATCCATCAGTTGCGCGAATCCGCGGCCCTCAGTGCCGCCCAACAGTGCGGTGTGAGGCACACGAACATCGTCGAAGAACAGTTCTGCCGTGTCGCAGCCATGTTGGCCGAGTTTTTTCAAATTGCGGCCGCGGCTAAAACCCTTCGAGTCGGCGTCCACCAGGATCAGGCTCACGCCGCGCGCGCCGGCCGATGCGTCGGTCTTGCAGGCCACGATCACCATATCGGCGTTAATGCCGTTGCTGATGAATGTCTTCTGGCCGCTGATCGCATAATGATCGCCCTGACGGCGAGCGACGGTCTTGATTGCCTGCAGATCGCTGCCGCCAGACGGCTCGGTCATTGCGATCGCGGCGATGCAGTCGCCGGTCGCCATCTTGGGAAGATAGCGCGCCTTCTGTTCCTCGGAGCCGTAGAGGACGAGATATGGCGCGATGACGTCGCTCTGGAGCGAGATCATCGGCGCGATTGCGCCCGCACGAACCTGCTCCTCGGACAGGATCATGCTGAAGAGAAAATCGGCGCCGATGCCGCCAAAGGCTTCCGGCACGCGCGGGCAAAGAAATCCGAGCTCGCCCGCGCGCTTCCAGATGCTGCGCGGCGTGATCCGCGCATTATCCCACTCGGCCTGCATCGGTGCGACTTCGGTCTCGAAGAAGCGCCGCGCCTGGTTGCGGAAGATCTCGTGCTCCGGCGTGAAGGGAAGCCTGGAGGTGAAGGCGCCCGGCGCCGGGGGGGTGCTCACAGCGTGCGTCCGATGATGTCTTTCATGATTTCATTGGTACCGCCGGCGATGCGTCCGAGCCGCGAATCCGCATATCGCCGGGCGATGTCATATTCGACCATGTAGCCGTAGCCGCCGTGCAGCTGGAGACACTCGTCGGCCACCTCGTTCTGACGCTGGGTCGTCCACCATTTCAGCATCGCGCCCTGGGTCGCATCGAACGTGCCGTCGATGAAGGAGTCGATACCGTATTCGAGAAAGGTGCGCGCCAGCGTGCACTTTGTCTTGGCTTCGGCGAGCTTGAACCGCGTATTCTGGAAGTCGCCGATACGTTGTCCGAAGGCCTTGCGATCGTTGACATAGGAGACCGTTTCCTTCACGGCCTCCTCCATGTTGGCGACCGCCGACATCGCCATGATCAGCCGCTCCTCAGGCAGGCGGCGCATCAGTTGCGCGAAGCCCTGCCCTTCGACGCCGCCAAGCAGCGACTCCGGCGGTAGCCGGACATTGTCGAAAAACAGCTCGGAGGAATCCTGCGCCTTGCAGCCAATCTTTTTGAGATTCTTGCCGCGCGCGAAACCGTCGGCCTTATCGGTTTCGAGCAAAAAGAGACTGATGCCCTTCGCCCCGCTGCCGCCATCGGTCTTCGCGGCCACCACGATCAGGTTGCCGACCTGGCCGTTCGAGATGAACACTTTCTGACCGTTCAGCACAAAGCCGTTCCCATCGGCGCGCGCAGTCGTGCGGATCGCCTGGAGATCGCTGCCGGCGCCGGGTTCGGTCATCGCGATAGCGGCAACAAATTCGCCGGTCGCCATCCGCGGCAGATAGCGCTCCTTCTGATAGTCGGTTCCGTAGAGCTCGATGTAGGGCGCGATGATGTCGCTGTGCAGATAGAAGGTCAGCTCGTTGAAGCAGATCCGGGTCTGCTCTTCGATGACGATCAGGCAATGATAGAGATCGCCGCCGCCGCCGCCGAAAGTATCACCGACCTTGGTGCAGAGAAGTCCGGCCTCGCCGGCCTTGCGCCACAACGCGTTCGGGGTCCGGCCTGCCGCCTGCCATTCGTCGCGATGCGGCGCCACTTCCCTTTCCATGAAGCGCCGCACGCTCGTGCGGAAGTCTTCATGGGCGGCGGTGTAGTGGCGCGAGCGGATCATCGGCCTTCACGAGCAGGTGCGCTGAAACGACACCGGAACGGCAGGATTCCGCCACTCCGGTGGCTGCATGCATGGACGGACAATCAACCGTAGGCGGTTGCGTGCGCCGGACGCACCAGCCCCATGCGATCGAGCTTCGGGCCTTCGCTGCCATAACCTTGCCAGGCAGTCTTACCCATCGCGCGCGCGAATTCCGTTCCGCCACGCTTGAGAAGCGCCTCGAGCATGTCGGAATAGTCTTCCGCAGGATTGACGTAATTCCGGCACAACGCCATCGCGACGTGGCACCGGACGGGCGCGTCGACTTTGGGATAGGTGCCGTGCCAGGTGTTGCCGTGAAATACCGCAATCGAACCGGGCTTGGCCAGAACCGGGACGACGAGGTCGTCGTCGCCGGCGCCGCCCATGAATTTCGGAACTTCGCTCATGGTGGGATGGCGGCAGAGCCGATGACTTCCCGGCACCATGCAGAGCGTCCCGCTGTCCTTGGTGTAGTCTGTCAAGACCCAGGAGATGTTGCAAACATTGCCGTAAAAGGGAATTGGCGGCGGGACGCCGGTTGAATCGCAGTGAAGCGGGGTCGGCTGCGCACTGCCTTCCTTCAGGAATGCGACCATGGAGTAGAGCCGGTAGCTCAACCCCATCATGTACTTCGCCATGATCTGCGCAGCCGGCGCCATCAGCGCATCGACGAAGAGCGGATCCTTGTTGATGAGATGAAAGAGCTGGCGGCCATGCGCCGGGCGTATCGCGTGCTTGTTGAGATCGACGACATTGACGTCTTCGCGCTTGGCGATCGACAGCGCCGCATCGAGCAGCTTTGGCGCGAAGTCCTTGGGCATGCCGGTTCGCTCGGGATCAATCACCGTGAAACCGAATGCCTCGATCTCCGCGATATTGGTCTCTAGGCCAAGCTCGCGCGCCTGATTGTAAACGCTCGCCATGCCAGCCACAGCTTTCCAGTCACCTATCTGCATCCCATTCTCCTGTCTCGGTCACATAGTCCGACTTTGCTAGTCCGCGCATGACGAATTCGATGGCGCGGTCGGCGAGTCTTTGGACGTTCAGATCGCCACCGTCGGCGCGATACCAGTACGGAATCCAATTGAGTGCGCCGAACATGAATTTCGCGGCGATCTTCGGGTCGCATGGTGCGATCGACTTGTCGTGCACACCGCGCCGAAGCATGTCGCGCAGAATCAACTCGATGCTCTTGCTCCCCCTGCGCACCAGCATCCGGTTCTCGGGCAGCAGCGGAAGGACACCCGTCATGATCAGACAAGTGCCGAAGTCATCGACGATCATCTCGACATAGCGGCGAAAAAAGGCGCGTATCTGGTCGAGCGCGCAGGCCTTGTGGTCGATGACCTGATCGAGCATCTGGCCGATGGCGGCCTGCTGCACTTCGAGCAGAATCTCGTCCTTGCTCTTGAAGTAGTGGTAGAGCGTGGGCTTGGCGATGTGCAGCTCGTCCGCGATATCGGCAAGCGTCGTCTGGTGAAATCCGCGCTGACTGAAGGTTCGCGCGGCCGTCCGCAGCACGACCTGGCGCTTCATCTCGAACGCATCGTCGTGTCCCTGGATCGCACCTTGCCAGGCCCGCTTGCGCTCCCTGCGTTTAGCCGCCGGCCCTACATTGGTCCCCACTAAATCGCGCCCTCCCCTGGCAGCTGACCTCGGTAAACCACTCATAACGACAATCACCTCACTTGACTCCCGCCATGCGCGGCATAACCATACGACCGACTGGTCGGACGGGAAACTGACCTACTGGTCAGACTACTGAATCTGGCGCAGAGAAGCCAGACCATGCGGGCCGAACACCGTGGGTCTCGGTCGGCCAGGGCGGGAGGACGCGTTGGGGCTTGAGCCGAAGAAACTCGACGAAGCAGCCATCGGATCGGTTGGCGTAGCATTTGCGCCATCCCAACGGCTGGCGCCTGCCACGGAACCGGCCGCGAGCAATCGCTCCGTCGAGGCCATCTACCGTGAGGAAGCTCCGGCCATTCGGCTGTTCGTCAAGCGCATCGTGCGAAACACCTGCGATGCGGAGGACCTCGTTCAGGAGACATTCTTGCGCTCCTGGCCTGCATTGGCAGCCGGCATTGTTTCCTGTCCGCGCGCGTTTCTGTTTCGGGCGGCCCGAAACCTGGCGCTCAACCACATCCGAAATGGCCGCGTGCGCAGTTCGGATGCCGCGCGGGCGGCGTCCGACGAAATCCTTCAGCGCCAAACTCCGACGGCGGAAGAGCAGATGATCGCATCGGAAGAGGCCGCTGCGTGCCGCCGTCTGCTGGACGAACTGCCAAAGCGATGCCGCGAGGCCTTCCTGCTTCGGGTCGTGGACGATCTTTCCTACAAGCAGATGTCGAAAACCATGCGCCTTTCGGTATCCACCGTCGAAAAGCACATCGGCAAGGGCAAGCAGATATGCCGGGCACTCCTGGCCAATCCGACGGTCGGCGATCCCTCTCTCGAGCTGCTCGCCTCGCGCCTGCCGCCGCCCCAACAAGCGGCGCGCCGCGAAGCGCAACGTGCGCTGCGCATCGCCGCGGAGTAAGATTTAGAAACAACAATAGTCAGGCGAGGAACCGAGAGTGACGTACATTCCGGAGATCAAGACGATGGCCGACGTGCCGCGCTACCACGCGAGCGTCAGGCCCAACGCAATCGCGATGGTCGACGGCGAGCGCGTGTCGACCTATGCGCGCTTTCAGGAACGGACCGCCCGGGTGGCGAACGGCCTTCTGGGACTGGACGTCAAACCGGGCGCACGCATCGCCGCGCTCGATCAGAATTCCGATCGCTATTTCGAGATCCTGTTCGGGTCGGCAAAAGTCGGCGCCGTGCTTGTTTCGGTGAACTGGCGCCTCGCGCCGCCGGAGGTAGCCTACATCCTCAACGACGCACGCGCGGAGGTCATATTCATCGGCAAGGGCTTTGCCGGGTTGATCAAGCCGCTGCTCAAGGAGCTGCCCCATCTGAAGCACGTCATCGTTGTCGACGGGACGGCGGAGGACTGGCCCTCCTATGAAAGCTGGCTCGCCGGCCAGAGCGACGTCGACCCGCCGTTCCGCGGCGATTCGAAGGACACGATCGTGCAGATGTACACGTCGGGAACGACCGGCAATCCGAAAGGCGTTCAGCTCTCGCATTTCTCGCTCTACGCGCACGACCGCAACCGCGCCCTGCTCAAGGATCAGTACGACCCGCAACTCGAATGGAACGAATGGAACGAAAAGGACGTGAGCCTGGTCGCAATGCCGGGGTTCCATATCAGCGGGACCGGCTGGGGCATTGTCGGGCTCTATAACGGCGCGAAATCCATCATCCTGACGCAATTCGAGCCCGGACTTGTGCTCGATACGATCCACAATGATGGCGTGTCGAAGCTTGTGCTCGTGCCGGCAACGATCCAGATGCTGCTGCAGCATCCCAAATGCCCGACGACCGATTTCTCCTCGATCAAGCACCTGCTCTATGGCGCCTCGCCGATCCCGCTCGATCTGCTGCGTGAGGCTATCGAGATGTTCAAGTGCGGCTTCATCCAGGTTTACGGAATGACGGAGACCGCTGGAGCGGTCACCTACCTGCCGGCGGAAGATCACGACCCCAAGGGCACCACGCGGATGCGCTCGGCCGGCCGCGCGATAACCGGTTCAAGGATCGAGATTCGCGACCAGGAGGGCCGCACGCTTCCCACCGGACAGGAAGGCGAGATCTGGATCCAGTCCGACACCTGCATGAACGGCTACTGGAATCTTCCGGAGGCGACCCAAAGCACCATGACGGGCGACAGGTGGGTGCGCACCGGCGACGCGGGTTATATGGACGAGGACGGCTACGTCTACATCCAGGATCGCGTGAAGGACATGATCGTATCCGGCGGCGAGAATATCTATCCGGCGGAAGTCGAGAGCGCGATGTATGGCCATCCCGCCATCGCCGAAGTTGCGGTGATTGCGGTGCCCGACCAGAAATGGGGCGAGGCGGTTAAGGCCATCGTTGTGCTGAAGCCCGGCGCCAAACCCGACTCGCAAGCGATCCTCGACTTCGCGCGCTCCCGGATTGCGGGCTTCAAGGTGCCCAAATCCATCGACTTCGTGGAGGCGCTGCCGCGCAACGGGACCGGCAAAGTCCTGAAGCGCGAATTGCGCAAGCCGTTCTGGGCAGGCCACGAACGTCAGGTCAACTGAGGTTCAGCCGAAAGGATCCGCGGTCGAGCTTCGCGAAAGCGCCAGCAGTTCATGCCGCGGGCCCTCCTTGCCGTATCCTTGCCATTTGTTGCGCCACACGAGATTGGCGAAGCGTTCGCCATGCGGCGCGATCATCTCGTCGGTGACGTCGCTGAAGTCCTCGGCGGGCATCATGAATGTGCGGCAATAGATCGTGGCCATGCTGACGCGCGTCGTGTCGTTCGACTTGCCATAGGCGCCATGCCAGGTGTTGCCGGCAAACACGCAGATCGAGCCGGCCTTGGCGATGATGGGAACGACGTTATCGTCGCTGCCCTGACCGCCGATCGACTTGGGCTGTTCCGCCATTGTCGGGTGACGGCACAGCCGGTGACTGCCCGGAACCATGAACAGCGCGCCGTTTTCGCGCGTGTAGTCCGACAGGATCCACGTGACGTTGCAGGTTACGCACCAGGGCGGCAGCGGCGGCGGCACGGAAACGGAATCGCAGTGCATCGGCACGGGCAGGATGGTGCCAGCTTTCAGGATCGTGCTGCTTTGATAGATCCGCAAGGACGAACCGAGGATGTGCGCGGCCAGGGCGTATCCGGCCGGCGACACGGTCGCTTCGCGGAAGATCGGATCGCGCGCGACGGTGTGGAACAGGTGCTCGCCGTCGACCGGCCGCTTGTCGCGATCGATCGCGTTGATGTGAGCATCAGACGAATTCTGCGCCCGCGTGTGGCCGATCACGGCGTCGCGCAATTTTTCCGCGAAACCTGCTGGCGCCGCCTTTTCTGGCGGGACGATCGTAAAGCCATAAGTGTCGAGCTCGGCTACATGACGCTCGAGACCAAGCGCGCGGATTTCGCGATAGTTCGCAAGGCCCGGCGCCTTCCAACCCTCCATATCCATCACTGTCCCCCTCTTACTGGACGATCGACAGGATCACCGCACTGGGACGCGCTGCGTCGTGCAAGACCGTGATCTCTGCCACCAGGCCCCTCGCGTCGGTGCCGATCGGATTGCCGGTATTCATGTTGCGATCGAAATGCGGAAAGGCGCTCGACGTGATCTGTAACCGCATCCGATGTCCCGGCTTGAAGCGGTGCGCAACCGGGCCCATGTCGATCTCGAATTCGTAGACCTTTTCGGGTTCGAACAGGAGCGTCTTGTCGTAACCCTCGCGCCAGCGGCAACGATAATATTCGTCGATGATGTTGTAGGAGACGCCGTCCGGGCGCACGTCGCACAGTTTCACAACCAGGTCGGTGTCGGGCGTGCTGCAGGTCAGGAATATCCGAAGCATGACCGGTCCGGCGATCTCGACGCCTGTCTTGAGCGTATCGCCCGTGTAGACGAGCACATCCTTGCGCTGTTCGACGCGGCGCTGGTCGAACGGGCCGGCGCGCGAACCGCCAGCCTCGAAATAGCGGCCGCCGATCGACGGAACGGGATTGAGCGGATCGTAGCGGTAGGTATCGGGCACGCCACTTCCACTCGTCGCATCGGCAGCGAGGCGGCCGTCGCCGTCAGCGCTGTTGGCGTTGCCGCCGGACGAGAGATAAACGGGAGTCGGGCGATGGGGCGGAGGCCAGGATGGCGCCCTCTTCCAGATATTCGAGCCCATCACGAAGTATTTCGCACCCAATGGCGGCTTGGCTTTGTCGCCCTTCAGATGCCGGTCGTAGAAGTCGAGGTAGTTTAGCGGGACCTCAGCCATGCGCGCGTGCGCGAAAGGGCTGAACGCCACCTCCCCCAAGGCGGATCCCGCCGTGCCGTGCTCCCAAGGTCCGAAGATGATGTTCGCTTCACCTTTGCCGCTCTTGTTGTCGCGCGCATGCAGCGTGGCGTAGATGCGCGCCGTTTCGGTCGTCGCCATGTCGTACCAGCCGCTGACCACGAGGGCCGGCACATCGATGGCTGCAACGTCGATCTCGTTCTGGGACTGGAAGAGATCGATCATCTCCTGCCAGGAAGGAAGGCTGCCGATCTTGCGCAGCGGCATGTCGTTCAGCGGCAGGAACTTGGCCGCCTCCTGCGGATCGCGCAACACGTCCTGGATGATGTTGGCTTCCTTCTCGCCGGCCTCCTGACGCAGCATCGCCTTCTGCAGCCAATCCATCGCCTGGCCGGCGCACCATGAGATCATGATGGAGTCCAGCAGCACCGCACCGCGCGCCGGCGTGCCTGTCTTCTCCGGCACGATGGCCTTCAGATGCGGCGGACGCTCGACGGCCGCCATCAACTGCGTCAGGCTGCAATAGCTCGATCCGATCATGCCGACGGCACCGCTGCACCAGGGCTGGGCCGCGAGCCATTCGATTGTGTCGTAACCGTCCGGTCCTTCCACGGCCTGCGTCGGCGTGATGAGAAACTTGCCTTCGGAGGCAAATCGGCCGCGCACATCCTGAACCACGACCGCATAACCGGCCGCGGTCGCGGTGCGCACGTCCAGCATCATGTGCGAGCCATGATTGATCCGCTTGTCGTAGGGCGTGCGCTGCAAAATGACGGGAACGGGTTTGTCGCCGGCCGGCCGGAAAATGTCGCAACGCAGGATGGTACCGTCACGCATCGGCGTATCGACATCGAAGTCGACGCGCACATCCGGAACGGCACGCATCGCCTTGCTGATCGCGTCACCCCTAGTTCCGGCGTTCATCATTGCACTCCACTGCCAGCCTGAGGACGACACGCGGAAGGGCCGGTTCCGCTACATCACCAGCTATCGACCCAGCGGAGTTTCTTTCCTTCTCGATGCGGCGGTGGAGGCGCGGCGCGAAGCGCCTCGACGATGCGGTGGCGGGTGTCGGCAGGATCGATCACGTCGTCGAATTCGAAGAAGGTTGCGGCATTCACCGCCTTTCCGTCCTCGTACATCCTGGCGACCATCTCCTCGTACTTGGCCTTGCGCGCCTCGACATTTTCGATGGCGGCCAGCTGGTCGCGAAATCCGAGCTTCACATATCCCTCGATCGCCATGCCGCCGAACTCGCCGGTCGGCCACGCGGCGGCCATTAGGCAGTTGCTGAAGCTTCCGCCCGCCATGGCGAGGCCGCCCATGCCATAGCCCTTGCGGACGACAAGCGCGATCCACGGCACGGTGATGTTGGAGCCGATAACCGTCATGCGTGCGCAATGGCGAATGAGCGCGGTCTTCTCCGCTTGCGGACCGACCATGTACCCCGGCGTGTCGATCAAGGAGAGAAGCGGGATATCGAACGCCTCGCACAACTGCATGAACCGAGCCGCCTTGTCGGACGCCGGCGAGTCGATCGCGCCGCCGAGATGGTAGGGATTGTTTGCGATCACACCGAGCGGCCGCCCTTCGACGCGGATCATTGCGGTGATCATCGCCGCGCCGAACTGTGGCCTCAGTTCGAGAACGGAGTCGGCATCCGCCAGCAGAGCGATGAGTTTGCGCATGTCATAGACGCGCCGGTGGTTTTCCGGAACAACGCTGCGAAGCCCGCGCTGATCGGCAGCGCTCCATCGTGTCAGCGGTCCCTGAAAATAGGACAGATACTTCTTCGCAGCAGCGACCGCAGCCGCCTCGTCGTCGACCAGGACGTCGATCACGCCGTTCGGACCATGCACGCTCGCGGGCCCAATCTCTTCTGCGGTGAACGCGCCAAGCCCTGCGCCCTCGACCAGCGCCGGACCGCCGATGCCGATGGCCGAGTTCTTCGTCGCGATGATCACGTCGCAACAGCCCAGGATGAAGGCATTGCCGGCAAAGCAGCGGCTGTTGCTGACGCCGACGACCGGCACGAGGCCGCTAAGAGCGCCCAGCCAACTGAACGATTTGATGAAATTGAAACCGACGCCGAGCTTGTCGGTGTCCCCCGGCCGGCCGCCGCCGCCTTCGGTGAAGAACACGACCGGAAGCCGCGCCTTGCCCGCCAGCTCCAACATGCGGTCCATCTTCTCATGGCCCTTGAAACCCTGCGTACCGGCAAACACGGTCGGGTCATAGGACAACACGGCACACCGCGCCCGATCGTCCGCGAAGTAGTTGCCGTTGACCCGCGCCGTACCGGTGATCAGTCCGTCGGCCGGCGTGGTGCGCAGCAGATCTTCCACCG
Organism: uncultured Alphaproteobacteria bacterium; assembly: GCA_963741735.1. Classification (GTDB taxonomy): domain Bacteria; phylum Pseudomonadota; class Alphaproteobacteria; order Micropepsales; family Micropepsaceae; genus Rhizomicrobium. The sequence goes on along the minus strand of CAVUJB010000003.1, from coordinate 53,102 downwards.
AATTGCGCGTGCGGCGCGCCGCAATCGCGAGGCCACCATATTCCACGAAGGATCCTGGATCGCAGAGATCATCGATATTCTCGCGCGCCGTGCGCTGGCCGGCACTGTGCCGGCGCTCGACGGCCTTGGTGCGCACGGCGTCGCTGCGAAGAGCCTCGCGCGCCTTGAGTTCGGCCAAGTCCGAGCGGATCGCGTCAAGGTTCTCCTTGTCTGTCTCCGCCGCGCCTGCGTTCCTGGATTCTCCAGGTTCGAGAAACGCGAGGATCGATGCTTCGTAAACGGCATCGCCAGGCTGCACGGTGAACGCGCGGATCACGCCCGCCTGATCGGCCACGACCACATGCTCCATCTTCATCGCTTCCATGACGAGCACCTGGGCACCTGCGGCCACGAAATCGCCGGGCTTCGCCGAAAGATTCACGATGGCACCCTGGATCGGTGCGCGTAGCGGCACCGTGCCGTCGGGCGTTTGCGGCTCGACATAGTCGCCCTGAGGCACGGCTTGCGCGAAGCCGGTGCCCAGGATTGCCAGGGGATCATTGCGGTCGATGCGGGAACCGGCGATCTGGGCCGCGTGTGGCGTGCCTGCGGCCGGCACCGACAAGGCAGCGGCGTGCTCTTCGAGAAACTGGGTGTGAATGAGACCCGCCTGCACGTCCGGCAAATCGACAACGCGGCGAAGATAATCGATGTTGGTTGGGACGCCGTCTATCTTGAATTCGCGAAGCGCACGGTCCGCCTTGCGCATCGCGTCCGTCAACTTTTCGGAGTGAACGTGAACGATCAGCTTGGCCAATAGCGAGTTGAAGCGGCCGCTGACGCGATAACCGGTCGTAGCGAAACCATCGACGCGAACGCCCGGACCCGAAGGCGGCTCATAGACTGAAATCGTACCGCTGCCGGGACGCGCGGAGCCGTCGGGCTGCATCCTCTCCATGTTGATGCGGGCCTGAACCGCGATACCGCGCGGCGCCTTGCTGTCCCCAAGGCCGAGCGCCGCGAGACCCTCGCCGTTCGCCACTGCGATCTGCAGCGCCACGAGATCCAGACCCGTCACCTCCTCGGTGACCGTGTGCTCGACCTGAAGGCGCGGATTTGCTTCGATGAAATAGAACGCGTCGCCGTCGACCAGGAATTCAAAGGTGCCGAGGTTGCGGTAGCTGACCTTCTTCGCCATCGCGACGGCAGCGGCGAGCAATCTGCTGCGCGTCGGCTCGGCCAGACCGGGCGCGGGCGCGATCTCGATCAGCTTTTGGTGGCGGCGTTGCAGGCTGCATTCGCGATCCCAAATGTGGGAGATCGCGCCGACGGCATCGCCGATGATCTGAACCTCGATATGGCGGGCGCGTGGCAGGAACTGTTCGGCGTAGAGTTCACCGTTCCCGAACGCGCGCATCGCTTCGGAACGGCACTGTTCGAGCACCGGGTCGACTTCTTCGCTGTCTGCGATCTTGCGGACACCGCGCCCGCCGCCGCCCGCGATCGCCTTCAGCATGACCGGTCCGCGCTTCAACAGCGGCAGCACATCGTCCCGGCCTTCAACCTTGGCTCCGGCCAGAATCGGAACACCGCATTCCTCCGCCAGCCCGCGCGCCCGCACCTTGTCCCCGAAGAGGCGAAGATGAGCCGGCGAAGGTCCAACAAACGTAAGTCCCGACGTCTCACAAAGTTCGCCAAATACGGCATTCTCGCTCAAAAAACCGTAGCCCGGATGAACGGCGTCGCATCCCGCCCGTTTCGCGGCGTCGACAATCTGGGCGGCATCGAGATAGGCCGCTGGTCCGGAGCCTTTTAGAGCAGTCGATTCGTCCGCGGCGCGTGCATGCGGCGCGCCGGCATCGTCTTCGGAGTAGATCGCGACGCTGGCGATACCGAGTTCGGCGGCGGTGCGCGCGATCCGCACGGCGATCTCGCCGCGGTTGGCGATAAGAAGTTTGCGAATCATGGACGCCTTCAACGTGGCAATTCGATTCCGGCAGCTTCGCGATCCCACACGCCGGCAATCGGCCGGTTGCGCAATTGAACCTTCTGCACCTTCAGCGTCGGAGTCTGGGGCAGAGCCGTCATGAACTCAACGAAGCGGGGTACCATGAAGCGCGGCATCTGCGGGATCAGCCAGCGCACAAGCTCTGCCGCATCGACATTGGCTCCAGACTTGCAAACAACGACCAGCCGGATCTCCTCATCCGCTCCTTGACCGTCCTGCATCTTTACGGCGACTGCGGCGCAGTCGAGCACGGCTGGGTGTTTCTTGACAAAGGATTCCACTTCGAAGCTCGAGATGTTCTCCATCCTGCGGCGTATGCAGTCCTTGATGCGGTCGCGAAAATAGAAATAGCCGTCCGCGTCGCGATGAAACGCGTCGCCCGTATGGAACCAGCCGTTGCGCCACGCCGCTGCCGTGGCTTCCGGATTGTTCAGATAGCCGGCATTCATGGTCCAGGGCGCAGCACTGCGCACGATGAGTTCGCCGACGACACCCTGCGGCACCTCCTGGTCGTTCTCGTCGACGATGCGCATCTCGTAGCCCGGATATCCGGCGCGCTGTTTGCCGCAGCTGACGAATCCTTCCGCACTGACGCGTCCGGAATCCCAGTCGGGATCGACTATCGGACAACTCATTTCCGTCATGCTGTAGGCGGCAAATGTTCGGCAGCCGAACCGCGTCTTGAACTCCTCGATGCGCGGCAACCGGACCGGCATGAGAAGATTGCGCAGCGGCACGTCCTTATCCGTCGGCCTCGGCGGTTCGTCGAGCCACACGAACGGTGGATAGAAGGCCGTGGTCACGCCGTACTTGCGGTATTCCTCGGGCATGCGTTGCAGGCTTATGAAGGGCCGCATGACGTGGCTGCCGCCGATCAGCGCCGCGATGAACGGAAACACCTTCGCGCCGACATGATAGGTCGGGCCCGGATTGAAGATCACGTCGTCCGGTCCGAAATCCTTGAGAGGCAGCGTACCGACGGCGGTAGAGTGGATCTGGGCCCACGGCATGCGCACGGCCTTAGACGGGCCGGTCGTACCAGACGTGAAGAGGATTGCGCCGATCTCCCAAGGCGCGGGGTCGCGTATCTCGGGCAGCGAGCTGGCGCCATCGAGAAAATCGCGTCCGGACATGACGTCGAAAGGCAGCCCATAGATGCGGTCGCGGCCGTCGATCACGATGATCTGTCTGAGATGCGGAAGACGGTCCGCTATCTCCGCAAGCCTGTCGACGAATTGCTCGAGCACCAAAAAGGTGGTGGCCCGCGTCAGGTTGAGCGCGTGAGCCAGCAGGTCGCCGCGATAGTCGTTGTTGATCGGCGCCTCGGTGGCGCCAAGACTGCAAAGCCCCAACCAACCGGCAAGGGATTCGATCGTGTTCGTTTGCATGGTGACGACTATGTCGCCCGCGCCGATGCCAATTCGCATATAGGCCGCGGCCCATGTGTCCATCAGGTCCACGATGCCCCGATAAGTGAGGGCGCGGTCCTCGATGTCGATGAGATAGCGCTTGTCGGGACTCTCGGCAGCGCGCGAACGGAGCAGAGCGGGGAGCGTGGTATGACTTGTCTGCATCCAGATGATCCACGATGGGCAGCAAATGCGACACTTGGCGGCCGATTAGCCGCCACAGAGCCGGTGTTGCCGCCGCCACCAATGGCGGGTCGGCGGTGTCTCCGTGTCTACTTCGCCGCGAATTCGTCGCAGGATTGAGATGCGCGCTTCCACTACTGTAACCCTAGTGTCCGAATCGGAAACCGCCGGAAACGCCAATATCGTGACCAAAAGGGCCTGGGGCGCGGAGATCCAGAACCGCGAGGAAAAGTTCGAGTTGAAACGCCGCGCCGTGCTGGCGTCCGCCGCTCGCTTCATCCGCCGCGTGGGATTCGACAAGCTCTCACTCGCCGATATCGCGATCGATCTCAACGTTGCCAAGCCCACGATCTATTATTACTTCCGCAACAAGGAACAGATCGTGCGGGAACTCATGGAGATCGCGATGGCGAACTTCATGAATGTCGAGGATCACCCCGACGACAATCCGGACGCAGACGGTCTGACCGGTGCCGAAAGGTTCGAGCGCTTCATCCGCCGCTCGGTCCGGGTGACATGCGACGAAATCGGAGCCTGTCTCTTCATCGTATATCCGAGTCAGTTGTCGCCCGACGTGCGCCGCGAGTTGGACGCGATCGGCCAGCCTGTCATTGACTGCGCGGAGCGCATCCTGCGGGCCGGACTGGCGGACGGCTCGATCGCGCCTTGCGATCCGGCGACGGTCTACAATTTCATGATCAACGGGCTTCGCGCGCTACCGCTCCTTCTGGAAACGCACCGGGGCGGCACCCTCGAGCAGATGTCGGATGCCGTGGTGGCGATGATGCTCCACGGAATAGCCGCCCGGCCCTAATTTCCCCGATTTCCGGCGCGGACCCGCTATCGCGTCAGCGGAATTCCGGCGCCAAGAACGGGACCGCTGTGTGTCACAAATGCTGCACTTCGTCTGGCGGGTCACGCCGCGCGGCGTGTCTTATCGCCTAAGGCCCTGTCCAAATTGGGGAACGGGCGATGGCCGAAACGAAGGGGATTTACATGGCTTTCGAGTATGCGCGTATGGCCCGCGGCCTTGGGAATGGCTGCGCACTGGCGATGGGACTGCTGGTGACGACAGCGCTTGTGTCGCCGGCTTTTGCAGAGATCGAGCTGGTCACCGTGACCGCGGAAAAACGCGTCGAGCAGAACATCAACGTGCCGGAGTCGATTACCGTCAATACGGCGGAAGACATCGCGAACAAGAACATCGGCGACCTGACCGAGCTCGGCCAGAAAATGCCGAATGTGAACGGCGGCGGCACATTCATCGGCACGTTCAATATTCGCGGAATCTCGACGGCCTCGGCGGGTTCGGGCTTTCCGCCCGACGTCGGCGTGAATATCGACGAGGTATTCATGGGACGCGATCGCGCCTTCGATTCGGTCCTCGCCGATGTCTCGAGCGTCGAACTGCTGCGCGGTCCGCAGGGCACATTGTACGGCAAGAATACGATCGCGGGCGTCATAAACATCACGACGAACCGCCCTACCGATCAGTACGAAGCCATCGCCGATATCCGCGCCGGCAATCTCAACTTCTTCCAGGGTCGCGCCACCGTCAGCGGTCCGATTGTCGACGATACGTTGTTGTTGCGCGTCACCGGCGCCTATCAATCCCGCGCCGGCTATCTCAACAACACGTTCCTGAACATCCACGAGAACAGTCAGAACGACTTCAGCGGTCGTGCCATGCTCGTGTTCAAGCCGCGCGACGATCTGAATTTCGAGCTTAGCTTCGACGGCCTGCGCGAAGACGATTCGAGCGGCATGGTGGAGACAGCCCATACGCTCGATTCGGCGACGTGCACGTCCTTCCCCTACAATTTCCTGGGCTGCAATGCGGCGTTCTACAGTTCGGTCCCGACGCAGAATCCCACCGACAGGAAGATCGAGGACAACATCCCGACCTCGCTGGTGAGAGGCATGTGGGGCACTTCGCTCAAGGGAGAATATGTCTTCAACGACTACACGGTGACCTCCATCACCGCTTACCGCAACCTCACGAGCTTGTCCGAGGCCGACCAGGACGGCAGCCGCCTCGACGCGTTCGACACCGGGCAGAACGAAACGTTCCGCCGCTTCAGCCAGGAGCTGCGCATAACATCCCCGGCGGGAGATCGCTTCTCGTGGATCGGCGGCGTCTATTTCGACAGCGAGCTCGATCATGACCTCTATCATATCCATGTCGGTCAGGCTTTCCCGACATTCCTGTTCGGCGCGCCCTTCCCGAAACTGTTGCCAGCCGGCTTTTCCGAGGCCGCGGCGGCCGATGCGCATATCCAGGACGACAGTGCGTCGGTCTTCTTCTCCGGCAAGTACGACATCACCGACCAATTGAAGATCAGCGGCGGCATTCGGTACACGGACGATCACAAGAGCCTGACATTCGTCCAAGCGCCGACGCAACCGATCAAAGTCGGCGTGATCTTCGCCTTTGCCGAAAACATCCCGCTGACGCACGCGGCGACATCGGCGCATGAGATAACCGGCGACGCGAACGTTTCCTACGCGTTTACGCCCGAGGAAGTGGCCTATTTCCGCTTTGCCCACGGCTTCAAGGCCGGCGGATTCGAGTCCGACATCATCTCGCCGCCCTACAACGTCGCCGTGAGCGGGCTGACCTTCAAGCCCGAATATCTCGACGATTACGAAGTCGGCTTCAAATCTGTTCTGTTCGACAACACCCTGTCCGCCAACATCTCGGCGTTCTACTACGACTTCACGAACAAGCAGGAGCAGATCAATACAGGCGTGTCGTTCGTCGTGAGCAATGCGGCGAGCGCGACCAGCAAAGGCGTGGAGCTGGAACTGGAATGGTCGCCGGCGATGTTCCCCGGCCTGAACGCCTTCGCGAACTTCGGCTATGAGGACGCCTACTACAACCAGTTCCCCAATGGCGGAGGCGTCGGCATCAACTATAGCGGCCATCAACTCGCGGGCGCTTCGCCATACTCGGCGAGCTGGGGCGCGCAGTACGTGACGCCGATCGACGGCTGGTCGGGCGTGAACTTCTACGTCGCGACCGATTGGGACTATCGCGACCGCCAGTTCACCGATCCGGCGAACACCGTGCTTCAGGAAGTCCAGTCCTACATGATCATCAATGGCCGCATCGGCCTGGAAGATGCCGACGGCAAGTGGGGCATCTACGCCTGGGGCCGCAACCTCGGAGACAAGACGGTGCTCGGCGGCGGCGTGGACGTCATCAATGGCATCTACCTCACGCGCAGCATCAACAGCGGTCGCACATTCGGCATCGAACTGCGCGGCCACCTCTAGCTTGCACCTTGTGTGCGGGGGCATGATCCGGTTCCCCGACCGGGTCATGCTCTTTCTTTTTCCGGCTGACGCTTGGCGCGGGGCTCCCAAATGACCGTCATGCGCGAACGTCCGCAGGCCAGCTCCTATCTCGAAACCGCTGCACAACGCATGACCGCCGCTGACGCAGCGGAAATGGCCATGACGCATTTCGGCCTGCGGGGCGACGCGGCGCTGCTCAGCGGCGAGCGCGACGAGAATTTCCTGATCCGCGCGGACGGTTCTCAGTTCGTGCTGAAGATATCTCATCCCGCCGAGCTGCGGTCGGCGATCAGCTTTCATACGCGCGCCCTTCGGCATGTGGCGAAGGCCGATCCCTCGCTTCCGACGCCGCGCATCATCGAGTCGCTGAACGGCGAGAATGAGGTCGAGATCGCAGATGCGCACGGTCAGGTCCGCATCGCCCGTCTGCTGAGCTTCCTGCCCGGAACCATGGCGGCGCGCCTGCCCGCGATCACGCCGGCCTTGCGGGGCGCCATCGGCACCGTTCTGGCGCGCTTCGATCGCGCGCTGGAGGGTTTTCGCGACCCCGCCGACACGTTCGAGCTCGCCTGGGACATCGCCCAGGCCGCGGCATTGCGGCCGATGCTGTCTTCCGTGGCGGATCCCGCAAATCGGCATAATGCCGAACGCGCGCTGGATCGTTTCGAGAGGCACGTCGCTCCCATATTCGGACAACTGCGCCGGCAGGTAATCCACAACGACCTGACGCCGTTCAATATTCTGGTGTCGGGACCGGCGGACATTACCGGCGTGATCGACTTCGGCGACATGATCCACGCACCTTTGATCGACGATCTCGCGATCGCCTGCGCCTATCATGTTGCACGCGGCAATGATCCTCTCGCTTCCGTCCTGAAAATCGTGACGGCGTATCATGCGAGGAACCCGATCACGCGCGCAGAGTGCGAGCTGATCTACGATCTGATGGGGGTGCGGCTCGCGATCACCGTGCTGATCACGGAATGGCATGCCACACGGAACCCGCAGAACCGTGAGTACATCCTGAAGAATCACCCGACGGCGACGGCCGGATTGGCGCAACTGGCGACGATCGCCCGTGAAGATGCACAGGCGCGGCTGCGGCGCGCCTGCAAACTGGACGACTGACATGGCGATGATCAATGCCTATGACGGCAGAAGCAACGATCTCGACGCGGCGGAACGCGCCCTGATCGCGCGGCGCGAGAAACTCCTGGGTCCGGCCTATCGGCTGTTCTACCAAAATCCGGTGCATGTCGTTCGCGGCGAAGGCGTGTGGCTCTACGACCCGCAGGGCAATGCCTATTTGGACGCCTACAATAATGTCGCTTCGGTTGGACACTGCAATCCGCACGTGGTCGAGGCGATTGCCCGCCAGGCGGCGGTGCTCAATACGCACACCCGCTATCTGAACGAGACGGTCGTAACCTACGCCGAACGACTGCTCGCGAAGTTTCCGCCGGCTTTGTCGCACGTCATGTTCACCTGCTCCGGCAGCGAGGCGAACGATCTGGCGATCCGCGTCGCCAAGAGTTTCACTGGCGGGACAGGATTCATCGTGACCGAGCTCGCCTATCACGGCGGCACGGACGCGGTGGCCGGACTGTCGCCTTCGTTCGGCAAATTTGTTCCTTTGGGCGAGCATGCTCGAACCGTTCCGGCGCCCGACAGCCGCAAGATCGCCGGTCAGCAACTTGATACCGCGTTCGCTGAGGGCGTCCGTACCGCGATCGCCGACCTGCAACGGCATGGAATCCGGCCGGCGGCGCTTCTGGTCGATACCATCTTCTCCAGCGACGGCATTTTTTCCGATCCTCCCGGCTTTTTGAAGGGCGCGGTCGATGCAATTCACGAGGCCGGCGGATTGTTCATCGCCGACGAGGTCCAATCCGGCTTCGGCCGAACTGGCGACAAGTTGTGGGGCTTCGAACGACACGCGGTTTCGCCCGACATGGTCACACTCGGAAAGCCCATGGGAAACGGCCACCCCATTGCGGCGTTGGTGACGCGCCCGGAGGTGGTGAAGACCTTCGGTTCGCAGTCACGCTACTTCAACACATTCGGCGGCAATCCCGTATCCTGCGCCGCGGGCATGGCGGTGCTCGACGTGATCGAACGCAACTCAATTCAGCAATCGGCCCGCGACGTCGGCGCCTATTTCCGCGACCGGCTGCGCGAACTGGCGACGAGCCACGCGGCCATCGCCGACGTGCGAGGCGCAGGGCTGTTTATCGGCGTCGAGATCGAGGCCGCAGATCCCAGTACGTCTGCGCAATTGACGGCGAATATCGTCAACGGCATGCGCGACCGGCGCGTGCTGCTCAGCGCAACCGGCGCGCGCGCCAACGTGTTGAAAATCCGCCCACCCCTGATCTTCAGCAAGGACAATGTGGACTACTTTCTCCAGAAATTGGGCGAAGTTCTCCACGACCAGCCCTAAGCGTGCCGCGGGCTCTGAGTATGCGATCCACAAGGCGGCTCGGCCGACTGTGGGATGTGAAACTGTCGCGTGGACTGTCCGGTGGTGCATGCAGGCCAGTGCGATCCTGTCTTTGCACGCATGTCCCCAAGAACTGCGAAAATGCAGAGATCTTTCTGAAAATGGACCGGCGCGCGGTGCTCACACTGCGTTTGGAACAGCGACGGCGGCACGAATCTGAAGATTCGGTAGCAGCGATCATCCATCCGAACTCGACTCGCAGCGAGGTTGAACAGGCTGGTGCGCTTCAAGGCAACGGGCTCCGATCATGGTCGCTGGTTGTCGTCGGCCATTTGAGGTTCGGTCCGTTCCTTCGATTTCCCCGTCAACCGCACATGGACGTTCCGCACGATGCCGTCTGAAGGGAACGCGACCCTTGTGCCTTTGATCGACTTTCCTTCGACTGAGATGTTTGCGATGCCATGGCCCAGATGTTCAGGGTCATCGATCGATATTGCCAGGCTGCCAGCGGGACCATCGATCTTCACGGAGGCGTGGCCCCATGTCTTGGGCAGGCAGGGCTCGACGATCACGTCGCCGCTGCTGAGGTTCAGACCGAGAATGCCTTCGACACCGAGTCGCCATGTCCAGGCGGCGGCGCCGGTGTACCAGCTCCATCCACCACGCCCGACATGCGGCGGAACGCTCGAGATGTCGGCCGCGAGCACATAGGGCTCGGCCCGATAGCGCTCCACCTCGCGCGGCGTCAGCGTACGAAGGATTGGGTTCAGGAGTGAGAATATCCTGTATGCGCAATCGCCATCGCCGCGCGCGGCATGTGCAAGCCCAAGCCACGCAGCCGCGTGCGAATATTGTCCGCCATTCTCGCGGATGCCCGGCGGATAGGATTTGATGTATCCCGGATCGCGATGCGTGTCGTGGAATGGGGGCCAAAGAAGCCGGATAAGCCGATCGTCTTCACGAACGAGCTCGCGCTGGGCAGCATTGAGTGCCGCAGCAGCGCGATCGGGCACGCCGGCGCCAGAAAGCACTGCCCAGGATTGCGAGATCGAGTCGATCTTGCATTCGTCGCAGCTGGCCGAACCCCAGGGATGCCCCTCATCGTCGAACGCGCGCAGATACCATCCGCCATCCCACGCGGCCTTCTCGATCGACTTACGCAGATCATTCGCGCGCGCAGTCCAGTTTGCAGCGAGTATGCCGCGGTCGACGCCCCTGGCCGTGTCTGCGAAGCGCTTCATCACGGAAATGGCAAACCAGCCAAGCCAAACGCTTTCGCCCCGCCCCTGAGCGCCAACCAGGTTCATTCCGTCATTCCAATCACCCGAGCCAATCAAAGGCAGTTGATGCACCCCACGGGTGATGCCGCGCTCCAGTGCACGCGTGCAATGCTCGAACAGCGAATGCCGCTCCGGGCTAGTCTCAAAAAGTGCGAACCGATCACCTTCATCTTCGGTCAATTCGGCCGCGCGCAGGTATGGCACCTTCTCGCTCAGAATGGACTTATCACCCGTCGCTTCGACATACCGGCTGGTTACATAGGGCAGCCACAGAAGATCGTCCGAGCACCGCGTACGCACACCGCGGCCCTGAGGGGGATGCCACCAATGCAGCACATCGCCTTCCTCGAATTGATGTTCTGCGCAATGCAGGATATGCGCCCGCGCGCGCGCCGGATCGCAATGTAGAAGCGCGAGGACATCTTGCAGCTGGTCGCGGAATCCGATCGCGCCGCCGGCCTGATAGAAGCCAGCGCGCGCGAGAATTCGCGAAGCGATCGATTGATAGAGGTACCAGCGGTTGACCATGATGTCGAAGGCCGGATCGGGAGTCCGCACCTGTACGGCATTCAACAGCCGGTCCCAATGTGCATGCAATTCCTCGAAGGCCAAGGAAACCGCATCGGGATCCCGCCAACGCAGCAATAGCGCCTCGGCGTGATTCTGGTCGCGGCCCTCGCCAAGGACGAACACGACCTCCGCACTGTCGTCGGGAGCGATTTCGATATGTACCTGAAAGGCGGCACAGGGCTCGCCGACTGGCGCGACCCGCCCGCCGAGATCCCAATGCAGGAGGCCCGACGGTTTGCTCAGATCGGCCTCGCGTCCGAGAAATTCGCTGCGGTCCGTCGTGATGCTATGCGGCGGACGGCTCGACGCCAAGAACGCCACGGGGGAGGCAAATTCCGGGTTCCAGCTGTTGCTTGCAAACAAGGCTCGGCTATCTGCGTCGTATCGGCTGACGACATGCTGGCGTGACGTGCTGCGCATCGCACCGAGCAGCCACTCGATGTAATAGGTAGCTGTGATGCGCCGCGTCTGCGACATCGCGTTACGCAGTCGCAGCCGGATAATCTTTACCGGATCTTTCGACGGCACGAAGATCGTCAATTCGTGCTCAAGGCCGTGACTGCGGCTCGACCATGTCGTGTAGCCCGCGCCATGACGAACCTGGCATGCGGCCTTTGCGCCGGCAGGCGCCGGCGTCGGCGTCCAGATCTCGGCAGTCTGTTCATCTCTGAGGTAGAGCACTTCGCCTGGCGGGTCCGTGATCGGGTCGTTGGTCCAGGGCGAAAGCCTGTTTTCACCGCTGTTTGTCGCCCATGTGAAGCCGCCTCCCGCCTCCGTAACGAGACACCCGAATTCGTCGTTCGCCAGCACGTTGCACCATGGCGCGGGTGTGCATTCGCCCGCTTCGAGATGAATTACATATTCTTTGCCATCGACGGAGAAGCCGCCGAGACCATTTGCGAATTGCAAGCCCTCCGGCCGCGCGAGAGGCCGCATCGGAAAGTCCACAGGCGTGCTTGTTGCCTCGAATTTGGGCGGACCGGGACGCATCTCAAACGGCTTGGAAAGTTGTCGCACGAGAGGGCCATTCGCTTCATCGAGAATGACGCTCGCGGAGGATTCGAGAAGATGCCGGTCCTCGGGCGTAATCTGATCGCCGAAGAGGATGTGGATCCCGCCGTTTCGCCCCGCCATATCCTGGAGACCCATCTCGCGGAGCAGGGCGTGAATCCGTTCGCGCGCAGGTTCCTCATAACCCGATATTCCCAACCGCAGGATCACCAGATCGACTGCGAACGAGCGATTGCGCCACAATTTGTGTGCGCGCAGCAGGAGCCGCAGAAGCTGCATGTCCCTGGCATCGCTTACGCGCAGAAGAAGAATTGGCAGGTCGCCCGATAATCCGAACGCCCATAAGCGCGGTTGCCCCAGTCGGTTCGCGGCAATTTCCGCCGCCGGCGCGCGCATCGCCGCCTGCGGCGCAAGGAGGAGTGAGGCCAGCAACTGCACTTCCTGAAGTTGCTCGGGCTCGAGATTGGCCACCTGAGCTTCGCGTATGGAGCTGCGTGCCGCGTCATTGATCGCCCAATCGAGCGAGGCAAGTGTGGAATAGCGATCGGCCAACTCGACAACCGACTCGCGTGAACCTCCCGCGATGGTGACGAAAGCAAACTGGCGCGTTTCCATGGGCTCGAGATTGACGTCGAGCTGAAGCGCCATAACGGGGTCGAGGGTCCAGCCCTCGGTTCCCCGAAGCGTCTGCGTGGCGCCGCGCGGACGTCGTGGTCCAGAATTGCGATCCAAAAAAGCGGCGCGATCGGTTTCGTAGCTTGTCGGCATCGGGTCACCGTCGTCGAAGATCACCCGATGCAGAAGCGTGGGTGGGTGTTCGCCGTCGCTGCGCGGCCGCCGCGAGAAGAGCACCCCGTTGAGCGATAATACAAACTCGCTGGAAACGAACAATTTGCTGAACGCCGGATGGCGCTCGTCATCGCGCGCGGGTGAAAGAACGACCTCGCCATAGCTGGTGACGCGCAGCCGTCGCGATCGGCCGCTCTCGTTTACAATCATGATGCGGCGCACCTCGAGATCGTCGCCCGGAGCCACCGCTACCTCCATTCGAACCGCGATGCCATTGTCGCGGCGATGAAATTCGGCCATGTGCGGATGGAAGATGGTGTGGATGTCATCAGACACGATGCACGTTGGCTGTCGCGCTGCGGACCACAGCGCACCGCTGTCCTGATCTTGGATGTAAATCCATAGCCCTTGATCGTCCCGCGCCGCGTCGGGCAACCAGCGTGTCAGGGCCTGGCGATTCCACCACAGACCGCCACCGCCCGCTTCCGATATCCACGTCGCGAAGCGGCCGTTTCCAAGTAGATGCATCTGCGGGATTTCTTGCCCGTATTGCGGACGCCAGGGGCGCGGCGCGGGCCTTGCCGCGATATGGTCGTCCATGCGAGCGGGCTCTTCGTCTTCCACGACTTCCAAGGGCGGTACGGAAGGAACCCGCTCCTGAAGCAGGAGGTCGACGGTGCGCATGCGCATATCCGACATGAAGCGCTTTACATGGAGGTCGTCGTTCAGCGCATTGCCGATGGCGGCCAGGACCATGCCCTGATGATGGGCCATATAGGCGCGCACGGGCGTATACGAACTCCCAGGGAGGATGCGCTCCGGCGTGAAATCTCCCGCTTCAATGAAGCCATAGAGGCCACCGAATCCCAGGCTCGCCAGCTCACGCAAATTTCGCACCGCCGTGACCGGGAGGACAGCAAGCGCCAATGCCGTCGCGTAGGGTGCTATGACCAGATCGAGCGCGAGCCCGCGACGCAAGCCGAGTCCGGGAACGCCGAAAGCCCGATATTGATAGTGATGGTCCGAGTCGCGCGCCGCGAAACCGGATTCCGATACGCCCCAAGGTACGCCGAGCCTGTGCGCGTAGCGCCGCTGGATATCCACCGCCGAACGATCGCTGCGGGCGAGAAGCGTTCCCGGAGAACTCCGCATGAGCAGTATTGGCATCAGATACTCGAACATCGAGCCGTTCCAGGAAAGCAGCGAGGGCTCGCCGCCCACCTGAGTCATCGGCCGTCCCAGGAAGTACCAGTGCTCCACCGGCACATCCCGCTTGGCGATCGCAAAGTAACTTGCGAGCCGTGCCTCCGTGGCGAGCAAGTCATAGAAATGCTGATCGATCCTGTCGGAACTGACATTGTACCCGATGTGAAAGAGGCGCGATTCCGCGTCATAAAGCAGAGCGAAATCCATTTCGTAGGCCGTGGCCTCGGCGCGCGCGGCAACGTCGAGGAGGAGCTGGCGCAGGTCCCGCTGCGAGCGCGCGCCCTGGTCGATGGCGGCGGAGAGCTCGGTGAACCATTTCGCCGTCCCGGCGTCGCGGCGCATCGAGTCCGCAAAGCTCTTTATCAGGTCGACGGCTTGCGCTTTGCGCTCCGCGATGGATGCCAAAGATGTGTCTGCGCCAATCAGGCTCGCGATGCGGCCCGCCAGATCTTCGCACCCTGCCGGCGGCGCCGCGCAATGGGCGAGCCAGGGATATAGTCCCTCCAAATTCCGCTGCATACGCTCCAGGTGATGCCGGCTTCGCTCAAGCCATACCTGAATCCTGCGCAGCACTGGTGGTTGAAGCCCGTTGGGCGTGGATGCCACGCGCGCTATCGCAGCGGCGATTTCCGGCCAATCCGTCCCGCTGATGCCGGCAAGGGCAGCGAACCAGACGTCGGGCTTGTCCCGCGCCTGTGTGATGCGACCCTTAATAGTTTCGAAGCCGCGAGATAGTTCTTGGTTCAGGCCGTGTGGGACCCTCTCCAGCGCGTCCCTGAGCTGTATCAAGGAATCCGCGAGACCATCCCACTGGCAGGCGCGAAACGCAGCCGCACTGGCTGCGGCGCGGCAACACTCCTTCAACGTGATCAGGCATACCGCGAGATTTCCGCTGTCGACCGTCGATACATAACGGGGCTCCAGCGGCGAAAGCGATTGCGTGTCGTACCAATTTAGGAAGTGGCCGCGATACCGCTCCAGCCGCGCGAACGTGTCCAGGCAGTTCTCGACGCGAACTGCGAGATCGGACGAATCCACATAGCCCATGTCCCAGGCCGTAAGGGTCGAGAGAAGATACATCGCGACATTGGTGGGCGACGTGCGATGCGCAATTTCGGGCCGCGGATCCTCCTGAAAGTTGTCCGGCGGGAGCCAGTTGTCCTCCGGTCCGACAAAATTCTCGTAGAAGAGCCACGTTTGGCGGGCGATCCGGCGCAGAAATGCACGATCCTCGATACCCAGTACTTCTGCGAAGGGTCTGCGCGGCCGACTGATCCAGGCCGCGATTTCCGGGGAAATGAGCCAAAGTAATATCAAAGGGCCTGCGGACGGAAGAATGACGGGGTGCGCGATAGCCAACAGTGCAGCGAGCAAAAACGCGACAGCACTGGTCGGCCACATCTCGCGCCACGCAGTCTCGCGCGGGCTTCCCCCGGCAATGCGCGCGGCGATGTGGGCGGCCGATGTCCAAGCGAGCAGATGCCGGCGCGAAACGAACAGGCGCCAAAGCGTTCGCCCAATCGCATCGAGCGAGACCATCGCATCGTGCAAGAGGAACGTCACCGCCAAGCCCCATCGTGCCGTATGAGCAGCAAATTGCTGGAACGAACTCCAAATCACCCCACGTCGATGGCCGTGCGCGAGACGCGAGAATAGATCTGTGAAGAGATAGGCCCCCGGCGCGGCTACGGTGAGCGCCGTCCAGACCCACCCGCTGCCGGGCAACGCCAGCCAGCCGGCAATGGCGAGCGCGACCAACGAGAGAGGAATGACGCTGCGACGAAGATTGTCGAAAATCTTCCAGCGCTCGAGGGCAGGAAGTTCGTTCGATATTGTCCGACCGGCCGCGGCGGGTACGCGGGGCGAGAGCCACGGTAGAAGTTGCCAGTCGCCGCGAATCCAGCGATGCCAGCGCCGGATATATTCGACATAACCGTCGGGGAAACTGTCGTACAAGACGATGTCTGTTGCGAGCCCCGCGCGCCCGTGTGCACCCTCGAACAGGTCGTGGCTGAGCATCGAATTTTCGGCAACGCGTCTGTCGAGGCAACGGTGAAACGCCGCGACGTCGTAAATTCCCTTGCCGGTATAAACGGCCGATCCGAAGAGATCCTGATAGGTGTCGGATACGGCTCGGCTATAGATGTCGATCGCACTGTCGCCGCCATAGACGTGCGAAAAGAACGTAGGCGTTCCCTTCTCCGGCGACATCTCCACCCGCGGCTGGATGACCGTATAGCCGGCACAGAGCTTGCCGCTCTTTTCGTCGAACGCCGGCGCGTTGAGAGGATGGGACAGAGTGCCGGCAAGGCGTGCAACCGATCCGGGCGGCAGCGCGGTGTCCGCATCTACCGTCACCACGAAGCGGCTTCGGCTTAGCGCCGCGGTGGCGCCTTCCCGAAGTGCGAAGGCCCCAATCTTCTCGCCGAGGACGAGGCGGTTGAATTGTTCCAGTTTTCCACGCTTCCGTTCCCATCCCATCCAGACGCCCTCGGCCGGATTGAACTGGCGCGCTCGATGGAGCAAATGGAACCGACCTACCTTGTCGGGCGCATATCGTGCATTGAGCCGGCGAATGCCATTGACGAGCGCTTCTTCCAAAATGGCGTCTTCTGGCATGCGCTCGGCGGATGCGTCTCTGAGATCGCTCAACAGCGCAATCTGTAGAAGCGGATCGGGATTGGCGAGCCAGTGCAGCTCCAGCCGTTCCATCAGCGCCGGCACTTCTGCGCGTCCACCCACGATGACAGGAACAACGACCGCCGTCGGACAATCGGGCGAAAGGCCCTTTTCGAAGTTCAGCTTCGGCAAGACGCGCGGCGGCACGATGAGCATCGCGATCCACTGAATGATCGTGATGCTGAGAATGGATGCAGGCACCAGGCACAGTGCTATGCCGCCGATCAGCGCCATCGGCGTGGCGCCCGCCCGCTGAAGATAAGCTGCCGGCAACAGAAGTGCCGCTGCACCGACGACGGCAAGCGCCGCTGAGTAGCATGCCCCGGCATGGCGCAATATCCAGCGAACTGCGCCGGCGCCCAGCGCGGACCGATAACTCAGATGCGCCTCGATGGAAGCCCGACCGCCGTCCAGCAGCCAGTAGCCCACATGAGACTGCCGGCCGGTATGTGATGCGGAACCGGCGCGAGAGAGAATTGTTTCAGCGACTTCCCACTCCGGCCGGCCGCTGCCATCGGCGAGTTCTTCCACGGCTCTGCGATAGCGATCGCGGGTGTCGAAATCCATGCGCGCATAAACCATGGCCGGGTCGCGCTGAAGTATCGATTCCACACGGCTTGCGCGATCGAAGAAGTCCTTCCACGGTATCGACGATATTGCGCGAAGCCCTGTCAGCGCACGCGCGATGCATTCCGTGGGTTCATCCAGCGCCGAAATGCAGCCGCATGTCTGATCGTCGAGCGGGGATTTCCACGTCGGAAACAGCTCGCTGGACGAGATAATGAGGGTCTCGAGGCACACAAGCCGCAACATCGTTGGCAGCACCCACAATTCCCCGATGGTGAGTGGTGTTCCCTCCTGATAGGCCTGAACGAACTGGATCAACGCGTTCATGGAAAGTTGGAGATGAGTGGTACCTAGAAAGCCGCGCGCCACAGCGAAAGCGCGTGGAAATCCCTTCAAGTCGGTGTTGGCAAGGCGCGGCAGGCGCCGATAGAACGCGACTGGGAGATCTTCACGGACTTGCCGCACCGCGCGCTTGATCTGATAGTGATTGTCTAAAATCCATTCAGCGGCCTTGGTCGTTTCCGGCGCGGCTGCGGCGCAGGCCTGAAGTAGACGATCAAGCCCAGCGGAAATCGAAGTCAGACGTGCCCAAGCCGGAACGGCGCGCGAGTTCCCGCGTGTGGCATCCTGCGTTGCTTGTAGCTCTCTCGCCGCTTCGGTCAGAGGGTCGTGGTGCGGCCGCTCAGCCGCGCCGCTCATCCTGCCACTCGCGAAATGTTCCGGTCGTCTTCAGCGAGATGGCGAACCGACAAGTGCTTGCTGCCTCCGTTTGAAGCGATTGCGGGACTACGGACCAGCAGGAGTGGAACCGGAGTATGGGAGATCAAGTGCGTCGCGACGCTACCGGCCGCAACATCCATATGCCCGCTTTGGCCATGCGACGCCATGACGACGAGGTCGGCCTTCTGATCCATGACGGCGCGCATGAGAGTGTGGCGAACGTCGCCACCCCGCAGCAGAAGAATCCGAACCGTTACATCCTTGCTGTCGATGTGCGCGCGCAGCCGATCCAAATAGTCCTGTGCCACGCGCTCGTTCCGGCGCATTACTTGCGCGCGCAATTCCAAATCTTCGGGCTCGGGCGGTCCGATCTCGGTAAACTCGGGCTCGGGAATTGCATGCACGGGAACCAATTCCGCATGCTCGGCTTCGGCCAGGCGCAGCGCGAAGGGAAGCGCACTCTCGGCACGCGACGAGCCGTCCAGGAGCACCAGAATTCTCCTGTAGTGGACGGGCCGGGGTTCTTGTGTGCCTGAAGGTACGAGCAGGACCGGGCCGGGCGCGCAATCGACCACGCGGCGCGCGGTTCGACCCAAATCGCGTTCAAGCGCTCCACCGCTGCCATGCGTGCAGAGCACCGTAAGATCGACCTGATTTTCGCCCGCCCAACGGCAAATCTGATCAGCCGGCCGGCCTTCCACCACCTTCGTTTCAATATGTTCGATTCGTTCGGCCTGCTCGCGTGCGAGATCTTCGACTTGGCTGCGCGCCTGTTCGCGCAGCATATGCCATTCGACGGGATCGGATGGATTTCCGCCTTTTCGCCGCGACTCGATGACCCGTACCAGGGTCAGCTCGGCATCGAGTGCGCTCGCGATCGCGACGCCATGCGGAATTGCCGTTCGCGAGAGATGAGATTCATCCACCGCGACCATCACGCGCCTACACTGAGGCCGGTCCGCGACGATGCTCTGGACTCGCGCCTCCCGATTGTCGCTTGGACTTGTCAGCGGCGCCGACATATTCCTTCCTTCTCGAGCTCCATACTGGTCGCCACGCCGATATCTATCTTTAGCGCGTACGCCGATTTCCGGCATCATTCAGACAAGCGATCCACCACGCACGATTCTGTCGCTGCGGATGAAACTCCGCTCTTCCTACGTTAAACGCATGAAAGGTCGAATTGGGCGCAATTACCTTGATTGGCGTCAACAATCGGCCGAACTCTCAGCGCAAAAGATTGTCTATTGAGCGGACGCGCCTCTTAAACGACTATCCGTCGTCTTTCAGAATCGCCGCTCACGCAGTGGGGCCGCCGACGACGGACGAAGTGGACGTTTGACCAGCCGTTTTCCGACTCATCTCGGTAGCCATTGCCGTAATGCCGGCGAGACCACCTAACTGCATCGTATCGACTGCGGTGCTCGGGACGAGGACGATGGTCGAGTTCTGCTTCAATCCCTCATAGAGCATGTTCATGGCTCTCAAATGCAGCGCGACCGGATTATTGATATAGCTCTGGGCGGCCTGATCGAACTTTTCGGCGATCTGACGTTCCGAGTCGCCCAGGATTACTCTGGCCTGCCGCTCGCGTTCGGCCTGGGCCTGCATCGACATCGCATCCTCAAGACCCGGCGGGATGAGAACATCCTTGACCTCGACCGAAATCACGTTGATGCCCCAGGGCTCGGTGCGTTCATCGATGATTTTGCCAAGTACGTCGCTGATTCTTTCCCGGCCTTCGAGCATGTCCGAGAGCATGGTCTTGCCGATAACGTCACGCAAAGCCGTCTGCGCAGCCCAGCTTATGGCGGACTGATAGTCCGCGACATCCAGCGCGGCTCTCTTGGGGTCCAAAACCTTCCAGAACAGCACGGCGTCGACATCGACGGGAACCGTATCCTTGGTGAGGGTCTTTTCGGCCTTGAATGTGCTCGTGATAACGCGGATGTCGATCCAATAGGGCACGGTGTCGACGATCGGAATGATGAAGAAGATGCCCGGTCCCTTCATCGCCAGAAACCGGCCGAGCCGCAGGACGATTGTTTTTTCCCATTGGTTCGCGATCTTGGTGGCGGATGCGACGATGACCGCCAGGACGAAGGAACCGATTGCGACCGCGAAGCTGCCCGCATAGGCGGCCCCTGCATAGAGGGAATAGGCGAAACCCAATCCCACCGAGAAGACCACTAGGAAGATCAACATCGGAATGGCGCTTGGTCGTCTCATCTCGATTGCCTCCGAAAATGTTTGGCCCGATTCCCTAGAGTTTATGACGAGGTCGATCAGCCCAGATTAGCAGATGCGTGGGAGCGGGTCGTCTTCGAGTTCTTCGAGGAAGCGCTCGCCGCCAATCTCCGTTTCCAGGATCACACGGCCGTGGCCCTCGCAAATGGTGCCAATGCGGCTCGCGTCCTCAGCGCCCGGAACGGTGCGCCATATGTTTAAGATGTCATCGGCCACATCGGGCGCGACCACGGCGACGACGCGCCCTTCGCA
Organism: uncultured Alphaproteobacteria bacterium; assembly: GCA_963741735.1. GTDB lineage: Bacteria > Pseudomonadota > Alphaproteobacteria > Micropepsales > Micropepsaceae > Rhizomicrobium. The sequence goes on along the minus strand of CAVUJB010000003.1, from coordinate 32,465 downwards.
GGCGAGATAATAGGGATCGTAGCCCAACATCTTGCAGACCGAACGCACCTGGTCGCGCACCGGGACACGCGCTTCGCAAAGACGCACATTCTTCGCCGTTGCAGCTGCTATCTCATGCGCCACCGTCGCGAGGCCGCCACGCGTCGGATCGCGCATGAAGCGCACGCCTTCCCAGGCAGCGATCGGCGCGGTTAGCGGCGTGACGGCGGCACAGTCCGATGCGACATTGCCGCGGAGCTCGAACTCCTGCCTCGCCAGCAGAACGGCGATGCCGTGATCGCCGACAGGCCCGCTGACCAGCAGCACGTCGCCGTCGCATATCCGCTCCATGCCCAGATGCACGCCGGGCGCACGAAAGCCCACGCCCGTCGTCGACAGATAGAGGCCCCCGCCCTGCCCGCGCGGCACGACCTTTGTGTCGCCCGCGACTACGCTGACGTGCGCCTCGCGCGCCGCGGCCGCGAGGCTTCTGACTATGCGGTCGAGTGTTTCGACTTCGAGACCCTCCTCGATGATGGCGTTGAGAGTCAGGAAACGCGGTTCCGCTCCGCTGACGGCGAGATCGTTAACGGTGCCATTGACCGCGAGCGAGCCGATGTCGCCGCCGGGAAACTCCAGCGGCTGCACTGTGAAGGCATCGGTCGTAATGAAAGCTACAAGGCCCGACGGGAGCTCGAGTGGTGCGGCATCGAGCCGGACATCGAGCGCGGGATTGGCAAGATGGCGAGCGAAGATCTCGTCGATCAATTCGCGCATGTAGCGGCCGCCATTGCCGTGTGCGAGCGAAATATGCCGGTCTTCGATCATGTGCGGGCCCGCTCTAGACGCGCGCGCGCTTCGATCAATTGTCCGAAGGCGAGGCCGCCGTCGTTGGCGGGAACAGATTTGGGCAGAAACGCCGGGATTCCGCGCGCCGCCAACAACGTCAGCGCTCGCTCAGACAACAAGCGGCTCTGGAACACGCCGCCGGTGAGGCCGACAGCATCGAACCTCTCGCTTCTTGCAAGTGCCGTCACCTGTTCGACCACAGAGCGCGCCAAGCTTTCGTGAAAGATGCCGGCGCGCATGTCCGTGCCGAGTTGCGTGTCCGTGAGCATGGCAAGCAGGGGTTCCCAATCGGTGCGCAAGATGCCGCCGCCGTCAGGCGCGAGCGGCAGCGCGACCGCGGCGTTGGTTCGCGTGGCGATGCTTTCCAGCATCATCGGTCCCTGGCCCTCGAAGCTCACCACATCGATACCGAGTACGAGCGAAGCTGCCGCGTCGAACAGGCGCCCGACGGATGATGTGTACGATGTGCCGATGCGCTTGCGCCAAGCCCGTTCGGCGAACTCCGAGTCGTCGACGGGTGCATGCCTCTTGCGTCCCGTCTCCCACATCAGTGCGACCGCCGAACGCCACGGCTCGCGCCCGGCGCGGTCGCCGCCCAGCAGATGGAATGGGCGCAGGCTTGCCACCCGGCGCCAATCGCCTGGCTCTCCCGCAAGCGTCTCGCCACCCCACAATTCATGTCCCGCGCCAAGTCCGACGCCGTCCCAGGTGAAGACCAACCAGCGCGCGATGTCCGGATGCTCTCCGGCAAGCGCCGAAGCATGCGCCGCATGATGTTGGACACGCGTGATGGGCAACCCTTGAGACAGCGCCCAACGCGTACTGGCGTAGTCTGGGTGAGCGTCGCAAACGATGTGGCGCGCGGCGACGCCGTAGAGAGCCTGAAGATCGCGTACGACGCGCGCAAACACGGTAAGGCTGCGCGGGCTGTCGAGTTCGCCGATATGCGGCGAAATCACCACACGCTTGCCCCAGCCGAGCGCAATCGCGCTTTTCATATGTCCGCCCGCGGCGAGCACGGGCTCGCTAAACGCGTGCTCCACATCGATCTCCAGCGGGGCCGTGCCGCGACCGACGCGGATCGGGCGCGGCGCGCCGCCAACGACACGAAAGACGGAATTGTCGGCCGGGCGCACGATCGGCCGGTCGTGGTGCAAGAAGGCGTCCGCGACTTTCGCCAGTCGCGCCTCGGCCTCATTATTGTCGGTGATCACGGGTTCGCCGCTGATGTTGCCCGAAGTAGTGACCAGAGGACCGCCGAATTCCGACGTCAGGATATGATGCAGCGGGCTGTAAGGCAGGAACACGCCGAGTTCGGCGAGCCCAGGCGCCAAGGCATCGCTCAGCGGACTGCCCGGACGTTTGCGCGCGAGCACGATGGGGCGCATCGGATCGGCACAGGCGCGTGCTTCCTCATCGCTCAACACCACGAATTGTCGAACCGCGTCGAGCCGATCAGCGCCGGCTTGCGGAAACATCACCGCCAGCGGCTTGTGCGGCCGATGCTTGCGGGCGCGCAGGCGCATGACGGCATCGTCGTTCGCGGGATCGCACATCAGATGATAGCCGCCGACACCCTTGACCGCGACGATGCCGCCGTCGCGCAGAAGCGCCAGCGTCTCGGCAAGCGCCGCCTCGCCTTCCATCCGCGCTTCGCTCTCGCGATGGAAGACGATCCTTGGCCCGCAGGCCGGGCAGGCCAGAGGCTGGGCATGGAAGCGGCGGTCATGCGGATTGTCGTATTCGTCGCTGCATGCCGGGCACAGATCGAAGCCAGCCATGGACGTGTTCGGACGGTCGTAAGGCAGCGTTTCGATAATCGTGTAACGCGGTCCGCATTGCGTGCAATTGGTGAAGGGATAGCGAAAGCGGCGCGCCGACGGATCGCGCAGTTCGTTCAAGCAATCGTCGCAGCAAAACAGATCCGGCGGCAGATGCAGGTCGACGCCTTCGCCGGTATCGCTTGCGAGAATTTGAAACCTGCGCGCGCCTTCCGGCGCGGCATCGATTATCGACTCGACGCGCGGCTGCGCCAGCGGCGGCGCCCGCGCAATGAGTGCCGCCGAAAAGTCGTCAAGACGCTTGGTGCGGCCTTCGACATGGACGATCACGTGTCCGGAGCCGTTGCGCACCCAGCCGTTCAGATCGAGCGCGCAGGCGGTACGATAGACGAAGGGCCGGAAGCCAACGCCTTGCACCCGCCCGCCGACGACGATGCGGCGCGCGACGACGCGCTCAGTATCGCGCGTGTGCGTGTTCATCCGCCGCCTGCCGAATTCCCGACGACCACCAGATGCGGCAGGCGCCCTCGTCGGACACCATGCACGGACCGATAGGGTTGCGGGGGGTGCAGGCCTTTCCGTACAGCACGCATTGATTGGGATAGATCTTCCCCAGCACCACGCGCGCGCAATCGCACCCAGGCGGCATCTCGCCTGCTCGTTTGCGCCCGGCACCAGCATCGAGATCGAAGCGCTTGACTGCATCGAGGTGCGAGAGACTGGGCTTGAGCGCGAACCCCGAGCGAGGAATGAGGCCGATGCCGCGCCAGTTCGCATCGACCACGTCCATCGTTTCGGTAAGCAGACGCCGTGCCGTGGGATTACCGCCCGGCTTGGCCACCCCGACATAGCAATTGTCGAGAAAGGCGCGGCCTTCCAGATGCTGGCGCAGGACCGAGTAGAGCGCGGCAAGGAAGCTGTCTGCCTCGAAGCCGGCAACCGCAGAGGGAATGCCGTGATCGTCGGGCACGAAGCGCCATTCCTCGGGGCCCATGATGGTAGAGACATGGCCCGGCGCGACCAGCGCATCGAAGCCGGCGTCCTCGCTGTCGAGCAGCATCGCGACCGCCGGCCAGGTCAATCTCCCCGACAACAGGATGGAAAGATTTGGCGGCAAACCCTCCGCGACGAGGCCCGCAATCGGCGCCGTGGTGGTCTCGAAGCCGGCCGCAAAGAAGACCACGTCACGCGTAGGATTGTCGCGCGCGATCTTCACAGCCTCGCGCGGACTTGCGATAGGTCGGACGTCGCCGCCGGCAGCACGCGCCTGCTCCAGCGAACGTGGCTCGCCCTTGGGTACGTTGGCGGGAACACGCAGCATGTCGCCGAAAGCGACGACGGTCACGCCCTTACGCAGCGCGAGTTGGATCGCCGCATGTACGTCTTCCTCGGGACAGACGCAGACCGGACAGCCGGGGCCGGGTATAAGCTCGATCTGTCGTGGTAGCGCGCCGCGCAGTCCCGCCATGGAAATAGAGCGTTCATGCCCGCCGCACACATTCATCACGCGAATGCGCCCGTCGAGCGGCAAGTCGCGGATGCGCCCAAGCCATTCCCTTGCAATCGCCCTGGGATCGGCAGGCATCGTCGTCACTCCGCCGCGTGACGATGCACGCCCCCATGGGGCACATGCGGGCGCATGGAATTCCCGGCTCGACGCGCCGCAAGCCGATCTTCGAGCCATGCAATCCAAGGCGCCAGCGTATCGGCGCGGCGGGCCGAGACCTCAAGCACCCTGGCCGGGTTGGCCAGCGCGCGCAGCCGTTCTTCGGCCTTGGCAGGCGAAAAATCGTCGAGCACGGCCAGCAAATCGGACTTGGAGAGCAGCACAAGGTCGGCGGCGCGGAACATCACGGGATATTTCGCCGGCTTGTCGTCGCCCTCGGTGACCGCGAGCAGAACGACATTGGCGTGCTGGCCGAGATCGAAGCTCGCCGGACAGACCAGATTGCCGACGTTCTCGATGAACAGGATATCGATGGCCGAGAGGTCGAGGCCATGCAGCGCTTCGTGCACCATGTGAGCGTCAAGATGACAGGCCTGGCCGGTCGTGATCTGGATCGCCGGCACGCCCTTAGCGCGAATTCGATTGGCATCGTTTTCGGTCTCGAGATCGCCCTCGATGACGGCGATGCGATAACGCTTGGCAAGTGCGTCTATCGTGGCCTCGAGCAGGCTCGTCTTGCCGGAGCCGGGTGACGACATCAGGTTGATGGCCAAGATACCGTGCCGCTCCAGATGCTCGCGATTATGCGCAGCTTCGTGGTCGTTCTCCTGTAGAATGCCGGTCAGAACTTCGATTGACGCGGCGTCGACCGGCTTGGCCGAGATCACTCCCATATGATCTGTCACATGCACGACGTCAGGCGTAACCGAACACCCACATTGCTCGCACATCGCCGTCTCCTTCGCTCTATGTCAGCTGGCCGCCGCGGCTGTATCCGCCGAGACAAGCTCCACCCGTCGCAAAAGCAACTCATCGCCCGAACGCAACTCCACCTGCCAAGCGTCGCAATTGCCGCACAGGAGCGCATTGGGGCGGACCTCAGTCTGCACGCCACAGTCCTTACACCAGACGGTCACCGGCATCGTTTCAATCTCGAGCACGGCATGTTCGGCAATTGTGCCCGCGCGCGCGACGCTGAAGGCGCGCGTGAGAAGCGGCGCTTCCACGCCCGACAGGGGGCCGACGGCTACGACGATCGCCGTCACGTCCAGGTTGCCATGGGCTGACGCGACGCGTTCGACTTCGCGCAGCAGGCTTTGGCAGACCGCGAGTTCATGCATTGCCGCGCAGCTCTTCTTCCGCTGCCAACATCTCGTCGTACAGCTCCCAAGCGCTCAACGCCTCAGCTTCCGACATCTTCTGGATGGCGTAGCCGACATGGACCATCACATGATCGCCTGGCGCGACATTTTCGTGCTGAAGCAGGAAGAGGCTGACGGAACGCTCGATGCCTTTGGCCTCGCAACGAGCCACGAATCCTTCACATTCAACGATGCGCATGGGTATTGCGAGACACATGGCACCCTCACCGACCGTGTACCTTTTCTAATCTACATCGAACCGATGGCCAATTGACATGGGTCAACAAAGCTTCGCTAATCTTGGCACTAAAAGAAGTGATCGGGAGTGAAAATCAGGGGTCTGCTTTGCACACTGAGATAGCAGCAACCCACACACTAGTCCTAGGTATCGGCAACATTCTGCTCAGCGATGATGGCGTTGGTGTGCATGTCATCCGTGCACTGGACGCCTTGGAGCAGGAAGGCGAAGTCCCGCATGTGATCGCGCTGCGCGATGGCGGGACCATCGGTTTGGAGTTGCTGTCCGAGATCGAGGAGTTCGGCGCGCTCATCGCCATCGATGCGATGGAACTGGACGCCGAGCCCGGTACCGTGCGCACATTCAAATGCGACGACATGGACCGCCAGCTGACCGGTAAGAAGCATACCGCACATGAAGTCGCGCTCGCCGACCTGATGGCAGCGGCAGCACTCTCAGGCACCGCGCCGCGGCGACGCGCGCTGGTCGCGATTCAACCTTTCTCGACGCAATGGGGGCTGTCGCCGACGCCGGCCGTCCTCGCAGCGATTCCCGAGGCTTGCCGGGCCGTCCTGTCACTGCTTGGCGAGTGGAACGATGAACGCTGAACCCGCAAGACCGCTCGAACTTCGCACCGGCATGGCGCAGAGCCTGATGCACGAGATTTCGCAACGCCTGAATGCGCTTGTGGAATCCGGAGAGGTTAGCGCCATCGACCTGCGAAGCCTGCCGATGACGCCGGCCGATCGCGTGGAACTCGAGGAACGTCTCGGCCGCGGCGATGTCGAGGCCGTGCTCGATGTCGCGGGTCCGAGCGAAGTCTGGGAGACGCGCTTCGCCGGCGTGTGGTGGATTCGCCATTTCGGCGCAGACGACAAGGTCGCCGCCGAACAGATCGAGATCACAACGTGTCCGCAGATTCTTTCCGCGCACCGCGCAGACATCGCTGCCGCGTCCGTTCGCTTGCGCGAGGATTTGGTACAGGCCGAAGCAACGAAGGGTGCCGAAGATGCGTGAACAGGACACCATCGGCGATCTGCTGGCCCGGCGCGGTCTCTCCCGGCGCGCCCTGCTGAAATACACGACATATCTCGCCAGCATCATGGCATTGCCGCCGATGGCGTCGAAGGCGATGGCGGATGCATTGGGCAGAGCGCACCGTCAATCGGTTATCTGGCTGTCGTTCCAGGAATGCACGGGCTGCACCGAGTCGTTGACACGCTCGTTCAGCCCCACCGTCGAGGACATGATCTTCGACCTGATTTCGCTCGACTATCACGAGACCTTGATGGCGGTCTCCGGCGCCGCCGCGGAAGAGGCGCGGCTCGCGGCGATGAAGGAGAACAAGGGCAAATACGTCGTCGTCGTCGACGGTTCGGTGTCGACGAAAGACGGCGGCGTCTACTCGACCAATTCCGGCAAAACCAACCTCGAAGTGCTGCAGGAAACCGCGCGGGATGCCTTCGCCATCATCTCGGTCGGCACGTGCGCCGCATTCGGCGGTATTCCGCATGCCAATCCCAATCCGACCGGGGCCGTGGCGGTCACCGACGTCATCAAGGACAAGCCGGTCATCAACATCTCCGGCTGCCCGCCGATCGCCGAAGCGATCGCCGGGACCGTCGCGTACCTGGTTACGTTCGGAAAGTTACCCGATCTCGACGACAAGAACCGTCCGCGCGCGTTTTTCGGCGACACGATCCATGACCGCTGCTACCGCCGTCCGTTCTACGACAAGGGCTTGTTCGCGAAGAGCTTCGACGACGAGGGCGCGCGCAAGGGCTGGTGCCTCTATGAGGTCGGCTGCAAGGGGCCAGTCACCTACAATGCCTGCGCCACGCTGAAGTGGAACGGCGGCGTGTCCTTCCCGATCCAATCCGGCCATGGCTGCCTGGGTTGTTCCGAGCCGAATTTCTGGGACAAGGGTGGCTTCTACAAACCGCTGCCGGCCAGCACAGCCAACAGCGCCGCTGTCATCGGCGGGGCGGCGGCGGTCGGCGCAGCGGCCGGTGCCGCGAGTGCCTGGCTGGCGCGGCGCAAGAAGAAACAGGCCGCCAAGGAGAAGCAGCCATGACGCTGCTGGATTTCGCCCGCGGTCCCGCCATGGAGATTGCTCTGGCGGTCTTTGTCCTGGGTGTGTCCTGGCGGCTGTTGTCGCTGCTGCTGCTGCCTTGGGCGAACGACAAGTCCGTGCCGCGCCGCGGCGTACCGTCGACGCTGGTTGCAGCAACGCGAGGGTTTGCCCGCCACTTGTGGCCACCGAAGCCGTTCGTTCGCGCTTCGCTGTTCGCAACAACAAACAGCTATGTGTTCCACATCGGACTTGCCATCATCGTATTCGGGATGGCGCAGCACATCCTCTTCCTGCAGGGCCTGTTCGGCGTATCCTGGCCGAACCTGCCGAGCGGCGTGATCGCCGTCGTTGCGGTCGTGACGCTGGCCTCGCTGGTGGCGGCGCTGGTGCGCCGGCTGACGAGCCCGGTCCTGAGGCTGGTCTCGACTTTCAACGACTATTTCACCTGGTTCGTGACCGCGCTTCCCGTCGTCACCGGGCTCATCGCCGTCAGCCATCTCTGGGCGCCGTATGAAACGCTTCTGGCGCTCCACATGCTCAGCGTCGCGTTGCTGCTGATCTGGTTTCCGTTCGGCAAGTTGATGCACGCATTCCTCGTCTTCCTGACCCGAAGCGAGACGGGGATCTTCTACAGCAGGCGCGGAGCCCCGATATGAACGAGCGCATCGTCGTCGATCCCATCACGCGCATCGAAGGCCATCTCAGGATCGAGGCCGACATCGACGCGGCGAACAACATCACCGGCGCCTACAGTTCCGGCACCATGGTGCGCGGCATCGAACTGATCCTGAAGGGCCGCGATCCCCGCGAAGCCTGGGCCTTCGCACAACGCATCTGCGGCGTGTGCACGCTGGTCCACGGCATTGCGTCCGTGCGGGCGGTCGAGAACGCACTTGGTTACACGATCCCGCCAAATGCGCAGCTGATCCGCAACCTGATGATCGCGGCCCAATATGTGCACGATCACGTCATGCACTTCTATCATCTGCATGCGCTGGATTGGGTAGACGTGGTCTCCGCCCTCAAGGCGGACCCCGCCGTGACCTCGCAGCTCGCGCAATCCATTTCGACCTATGCGAAATCGAGTCCCGGCTATTTCGCGGATGCCCAGAAAAAGCTGAAGACCTTCGTGGAAGGCGGACAGCTCGGCATCTTCGCCAACGGCTTCTGGGGCAATCCCGGATTCAAACTGCCCCCTGAAGCCAACCTCATGGCGGTGACGCATTATCTGGAGGCGCTGGCCTGGCAGCGCGAGGTCGTCCAGATCCATACGATCTTCGGCGGCAAGAATCCGCACCCCAATTTCCTCGTCGGCGGTTCGCCCTCGCCCATCAGCATCGATATGACCGGCACCGGCGGCACCTCGGCCACGGCGGTGAACATGGAGGGCCTCAACCGGGTCAAGACGGTCATCGGGCGGATGAAGGAGTTCGTCGAGCAGGTCTATCTGCCCGACACGCTGGCGATCGCGTCGTTCTACAAGGATTGGTTCGCGCGCGGCGAAGGCATCGGGAATTTTCTCACCTATGGCGATTTTCCAGAGAAGGGCACGGACGATCCGTCGAGCTGGCTCATCCCGGCCGGCGCGATCCTCAACCGCGACATGACGACGATCCACCCCGTCGATATGAGCGATCCGCAGGAAATCCAGGAATTTGTGTCGCACTCCTGGTACGACTATTCCGGCGGCAAGAACGAAGGCCTGCATCCTTATGACGGCCAAACCAATCTCAACTACACCGGTCCCAAGCCGCCGTTCGATCATCTGAAGGTCGAGGACAGCTATTCCTGGCTGAAGTCGCCGCGCTGGAAGGGCAAGGCAATGGAGGTCGGCCCGCTCGCCCGCGTACTGATGCTATATGCCAAAGGCCACAAGCCGACCCAGGAACTCGCCAACTACGCGCTCGCCAAGCTCGATCTGCCGCTCTCCGCGATGTTCTCCACCATGGGCCGTACGGCGGCGCGCACGCTGGAAAGCAAGATCGTCGTCGACCAGATGCTGAACTGGTTCGACAATCTGTTGGCCAACATCAAGGCCGGCGACCTGGCCGTGCACAATCCGGTGAAATGGGACCCGTCGACCTGGCCGAGCGAGGCGCGCGGTGTCGGCTTCATGGAGGCGCCGCGCGGGGCCCTGGCCCATTGGATCGTCATCAAGAACGGCAAGATCGACAACTATCAGGCGGTCGTTCCGTCAACCTGGAACGCGGGGCCGCGCGATGCGCATGGCCAGCCGGGTCCCTATGAGGCGGCGCTGATGGACCGGCACACGCTGTTCGATCCCAAGCAGCCGCTCGAAATCCAGCGCACGATCCACAGCTACGATCCCTGCATCGCCTGTGCCGTTCACGTCGTGGACCCTCAGGGCGAAGAACTCGTGCAGATCAAGGTCCGGTGATGCCATGAGCGACGCGATCGACGTCAAAGCGGCCACGCGGACGTTTCTTGCCCACACCGAGGAGCATCTGGTCAGCTATCTCGAGGCCTGCGTGCATTGCGGGCAATGCGCCGATGCCTGTCACTTCTACGAGGCGTCGGGCGATCCCAGACATACCCCTGCCTACAAGCTGTTTCCCATCGCCAAGGCCTATCGCGGGCAGAAATTTCCGTGGTCATTGTTCGCGCCGCGGGTGACCGAGGACGACCTGAAGGAGTGGGAAGAGCTTCTGTTCGACACCTGCACGATGTGCGGCCGGTGCACCGAGGTGTGCCCGATGTCGATCGATATTGCGTCCATCGTCGGCGGCGCGCGGCAGGCCTTCGTGGCCGCCGGGCTCGGGCCGAAGGATCTGCTTGAAGCGGCGGACAATTCACGCGATCACGGAAGCCCACTTGGCGTGACGGCCGAAAAGCTGAAGGACCGCATCGAGTGGATGGTGGACGAGCATGAGGTGCCGATCGTTCTCGACAAGGAAAAAGCCGACATCCTGCTCACCGTGTCTTCCATCGAGCTGATGAAATATCCCGAGTCGGTCGTGGCGATGGCAAAGCTCCTCAACCATGCCGGCGTGAACTGGACCTTGAGCAGCAAGGGCTACGAAGCCACAAATTTCGGCTATCTCTCCGGCAAGGGCGATATCGCCAAGCTGATGGTCCAGCGGATCACGACCGCCGCCGAGAGCGTCGGCGCGAAAACGGTCGTCATTCCCGAATGCGGCCACGCCTTCGGCGTCCTGCGCTGGGCGGGCGCAAACATGCTGGGCCGTCCCCTGCCCTATGCCGTGATGCACATTTCCGAATACATGGCGCAGCTCAAGCGCGAGGGTAAGCTGAAGTTGAAGCCGCTGGCGGATTCGATCACCTATCACGATCCTTGCCAGATCTCGCGGCGCGGTGGCGCGACACAAGATGCGCGCTATCTGCTCGAAGATTTCGCACAGGATTTTCGCGAGATGACGCCGACCGGCAACATGAATTGGTGTTGCGGCGGCGGCGGTGGCGTCCAGGCCATCGCGCGCGCAGCAGAGCTCCGGCACAAAGTGTTCAAAATCAAGATGGAACAGGTCGAACGGACCGGCGCCAAGACGATGGTGTCGTCCTGCTCCAATTGCCGGCTGACCATGGACGAGAGTAAGGCACACTGGAAATGGGAAGGCGGTCTCGCGAGTCTGGTCGAGATCATCGCCGATCATTTGATCGAAGGCGTCCCGGCCGCGACCGGCAGCGAGACGTGAAAGTCGACGCCGGGATCCTACGGCTGTTTGCCGGTCTGATCGGTGCAAATCTTCTCGCTTGGGTGCTGGCGCTGGCGCTGTTTCGCGGCAACGCGTCGCTGCTGGGTGCCGCCTTCCTCGCTTATGCGCTCGGTCTTCGGCATGCCGTCGACGCCGACCACATCGCGGCCATCGACAATGTGACGCGAAAACTTATGCAGTCGGGCGAACGGCCCATCCGCACCGGCCTCTACTTCTCGCTGGGGCATTCTGCGGTCGTCTGGCTCGCCGCCATTGGAATCGCCCTCGCGCTCGCGACCGCAGGTCCACGCATGGATTTTCTGCGTCATATAGGAGGCACCGCGGGAACCGTCGTGTCGGCTCTGTTCCTGTTCGCTATCGCCGCGGCGAACATCATCGTTCTGAAGAGCATTGCCGGTGCAATCCGCCGACATCGGCGCGGCGACACACCCGACGCCCAGGAACTGGATCGCATTCTCGCACCGCAGGGGTTCTACACGCGCTTCCTCAAGCCCGTATTCGCGATGGTGTCGAAGCCGCGCCACATGCTGCTCATCGGCTTTCTGTTCGGCCTGGGTTTCGACACCGCGAGCGAGATCGGCGTCTTGGGAATCTCCGCAGCCGCCGCGCGCAATGGTCTGCCGATCTGGAGCATCCTGGCGTTTCCGGCGCTGTTCACGGCCGGCATGTCGCTGGTCGATACGCTCGACAGCACCTTGATGACAGGCGCCTATGGCTGGGCGTTCATGCAGCCGGCGCGCAAGCTGTACTACAATCTTGCCGTCACCTTTCTTTCCGTCGTCGCCGCATTTGTCGTGGGTGGTATCGAGGTCCTTGCCATGATCCCCGATCATGCGCGGCTGACACCGGCGCTGAGCGGTTTTATAGGCAGGATGAGCGACGCCATATCGGGGCTGGGCTACAGCCTTATCGCCGCCTTCGCGGCGCTTTGGCTGGCGTCGGCGGTCCTCCATCGTCTTCTGTTGCAGCGCAGCGGAATCGGGTCAGCCGTCTGACGCGAATAATACATTAGAAGACTCTGATATTTTCGCTAGGATGATTGTGCTCGCGCAGAAGCGCCGCAGAGCGGGGGAAACTATCAACGAGGAGGAACATCCAAATGCACACCGGCAGGATCATGGCTGGCGCGATCGTCCTGGCCGGAATTCTTGCGGCCGCACCGGCGGGCGCCGTCGATCTTAAGTCTCTCGTCGGAACGTGGAAGTGGACCGACTTCACGGTGCAGGCCAAGCCGTGTTCGACCAATCCTTCGGGCGCCGGTCTGTGCATGACCGTGATCGCCGGACCGAAGAACATCGGCATGGAAATGATCCGCTCAAAGTTCGAGGACAAGCCGGACGGCAGCTTCGTCGGCAAGATCGGTCACCCCGCCTCGGGCGAGACCTACAACACCAAAATGACACTGACTGCCGGCGTCTGGCACATGGACGGATGCACCGACGCGGGCGTTTGCGCCACCGGAGACTTCGTCCGCCAGAAATAGACGATACGAAGTGCGCGCCTGGAGAAGAATTCTTGAAACAGACGATACTCGACCTGATGGTCAAGATGATGCCGCTGATGATGCCGCTGGTCTATGCTGGCGGCTTGCTGCTGGCGCTTGGCGTGATTGCGACGATCATGCGGCTGATTTCGGGTCGGGGGCGCGCCATCGCGCGCGTTTCCGGATGGCTTTTGGTGGTGCTCGGCGCGTTCTTCCTGGCAAGCCAAGTCGCCGGCGTGGAGCTGGGCGCCGCGCCATCCATAAATTTCGGCGACTCGACCAAGTTCGAATTCGATCTGAAGCCGTTCTGGGAAATCGGCGCGGCGCTGCTCGCGCCCGGACTTCTGATCGCGCTCATCGGTGGCCGGAAGAGCCGCGACTGACCGGAGCCTTGGCCACAATCGCCATGAGAGCTTGAGCAGCCCGGGAGCGGTAGCGGCTGCGATGGTGCAGCGCGTGGAATGTGCGCTCGGGCATCTTGAAAGGAACCCGAACGAGCGCCCCGGATCCGAGACCCGAACTCGGCAACCAGTTCCGAGATCGCAGTCACCCCGGCGCCGGCCTCGACGGCCGCGCGCACCGCCTCGTTCGACGGCAATTCGAGCGCTATCTTCAACCGGCCGGGCTCAAGCCCCCGTTGGCGCAACGTGTCTTCGAACTCCGAGCGCGTGCCAGACCCGGACTCGCGCAGCACCCACTCCGCGTCGAGCAATGCGCCGGGCTTGAGTTGGGACATACGCGCCCAGGGATGATCGGGGGCGGCGACGATCACAAGCCTGTCGTGATCCACGATCGTGAGCGAGAGTGCGGGATCGTCGATCTTGCCTTCGACGAAACCGATCTGAGCGACGCCGTCGCTCACGGCCTTCGCGACCTGAAAGGTGTTGCCGACCGAGAGCTTCACATCGATCTGTGGGTAGGCCTTGCGGAACGCAACCAGGCGTGCCGGCAACCAATAACTGGCGATGGTTTGACTCGCCTGCACCAAAAGGCTCCCGCGCTTCAACCCACTAAGTTCCTCGAGGGCGCGCTCGGCGGCCGTGGCGCGAGCCAGTACAGCGCGCGCTTCTTCCAAGAACAGACGGCCTTCCTCAGTCAGCTCGATGCGGCGGCCGACCCGATGGAACAGCGTGACGCCGTAGTGCGATTCGAGATTTGCGATTGCCGCGCTCACCGCGGACTGCGTCAGATTCACAGCCTCAGCGGCACGCGTAACGTGTTCGCGTTCGGCAACCGCCACAAAGATGCGAAGCTGTTCGAGCGTCATGCCTCAAGAATATGCGGTCAGCTTCACCAGAACGAGTGCGAAAGCGGAGATAAATATCCAGGACGTCGCGGCCAAGGCCAGGGGGCGCAGCCCTTCCGCCCTAAGCTTGCGGAAATCGGTCTCGAGACCCATCGCCGCCAGCGCCATCGACAGCATCACGGTGGTGGCAAGCACGATCCACCCCTTTGGCGCGGCGGGAATTGAGACGAGGCTGTTGACGGCAACCATCGCAATGAAGCCCAGCACGAACCACGGCATCGGCGGCGCCTTGCGCTCGGCACCGTCGGCGGCGTGCAGCGCGCGTCGCGTCGCGATGATGCCCAGCGTGATCACAAGCGGCGCCAGCATCATAACGCGCGTCAGCTTGGCGACCGTGGCTATCTCGCCAGCACGGGCGCCATCCTGAAACGCGGCACCAACGACCTGCGCGATTTCATGAATCGACGCGCCGCTCCATAGCCCGAACGCCGCCGGACTGAGATGAAGCAGCGAAGGCAATGTCGGATAGATGAGCATCGACATCGAACCGAACACGGTCACGCAGGCGACCGCGTAGGTGACGTCTTCATCGCTGCCCTGCGTCACGGTGTTGGTCGCGATCACCGCGGAGGCGCCGCAGATCGATGTGCCGGCGCCGATCAATTCCGCCATCTTCGGGTCGACGCCGATGACGCGCCCGAGCCATTTGGTGATGACGAAGGTGGTGACCAACACCGTCAGGATCACGCCGACGCCGGCAAGCCCGACTTGCGCCACTTGCGAAGCCATGAGCTGCAGACCGAGCAGGATGATGCCGAGCCGGAGAATCCGCTTGAGGCTGAAGGTTACGCCCGGTTTGGCCCAGGTCGGAGTGCCGACGAGATTGTGAAACACCATGCCGATCAGCGTAGCGAGGATCATCGGGCTGAAGATCCCAACGCCGGGGATGCGGCGCAGAAGATATGCCAAGCCCGCGATGGAGCCCGTCAGGACAAGTCCGGGAACAATCCCGAGCAGGTCCGCCCCGAGGCCGCGCCGCGGCACGGAAGCCGCATCCGAAGGCGGGACGAGGTGCGTGGCGACGGTGTCGTCCATGACGGTGATTCCAGCATTTCACCGGCATGATCTGTAAAATCGAATAATCTGTCCAACTTATTCTATTTGTATAATCAATCGATTTAATCGAACGATTGCGGTCAGATGCCCGACCCGGCGAGACCGCAGTTTTCGTCGTCATCCGCAGCGCAATAGAGGCCATAGAGTGTGTTGAGAATCGCCGCCACTTCGCGGCCGTTCAGCGAATAGAAGATCATCTGGGCGGCGCGCCGCGTCTTCACCAGATCGTGACGGCGCAAGACCATCAGATGCTGCGAAAGCGCGGACTGGCTGAGATCAATGACACGCTCCAGCTCACCGACGGATTTCTCGCCTTTCACCAGCTGGCATAGAATGAGAAGACGCCACTTGCTCCCGATGGACCGCAGGAGCGCAGCGGCGCGTTCCGCATTGTCCTCGAGGGCTTCGACCTCCAGATCTTCCGGAATTGCAAGCATCAACCAGCGCACCCAGCAAAGCCATCGGCAACCATCTTCGCCTCGTAGAGTGCGGCGACGGCGGTGCCCGGCGTGAGTTTCCCCTTCGCCTCCTCCCATTTCTCGGGCTTCAAGGTCAAGAGCCAGCCGGCGCCATAAGGATCGGCGTTCGCCGTATTGGGCTTTGCCACCATCTCATCGTTAATCGATGCGACCTCGCCGGCAGCCGCCGTCTTGGCCGGGCCCACCCACTTGCCCGATTCGATCGTCGCGCAGGACTTTCCGGCTTCGACCTTGCGGCCCACCTTCTTCGGCGTGAAGGCGACGAGCTGGCCGGCAAGCGCGGTGGCCACCATGGTCATGCCCAGCTTGACCGTGCCGTCGCCCTGTTCCTTGTACCAGATGTGGTTCTCCACGTCGTAGAGAAGGTCATCGGGAAGATTGCAGCCACGTACGACTGGCATGTCGGCCTCCTTGCTTAGGCAGATTCGGTGCGAAGGGCACGCGATGAACAGCAAAACTCGCCCAGCCCCGCAACCTCCATCTTACCACCGATGAAAAGAAACAGGTGATTGAGCACAAACCGCATCATCGTCGCACGCGATATTGCGGCTTCGGCGTCAGGTTCAGCCAGGATCAGATTGCGATGATAGACGAGCTCGCGGCAAGTCTCGCGACATGCATTGAAGCTCGGATCGCCTTTCGCCGACTGTCGCTGGAGGGCGAGCAGCCGAAAGCCCTCAACCTTGCCGTGCGTCGGTTCCTGGTCATGGGCAATGATCCATTGCTCCAAGACGTCTTCTCCCGCGGCGAGCAGCTCATGCGCGCGCGCGGCCGCAGAAGCGTTCACGCCAGTCGCTTCCAGAAGCACGCCGATCTCGGCAAGCGATCTCATGCCAGATGCTTCTCCTTCACAAAGGCCATCGAGTCCGACACGTTTTCATGCAGGCCGACCTTGCGCGGCGATAGTCCGAGCGCAAGTCCCAGCAGCTGGGTGAAATACATGATCTTCACACTGGTCTTCGTGCCGAGGCGCTTCTCCGCCCGAATCTGATGCATCTCCAGGCCGGTGTGGCAGGTGGGACACTCGGTGGCGATCACATCGGCGCCGGAGGCTTCAGCCGCCTGGATGATATTGAGCACCAGCCTGGTGGAGGTGTCACTGTCGGACAATGCATGAGCGCCGCCGCAGCAGGCGGTCTTGAGCGGAAAGTCGACATTGACCGCGCCGGCCGCGGCCAACAGGTCGTCCATGAAGTGCGGCTTGGAGGTCGATTCGGTGCCGGCCCCTTTGTCCTTTTCCGGAAAGATGTGGCGCGGGCGTGTGTACATGCAGCCGTAATAGTTCGCGATCTTGACGCCCTTTAGCGAATTCTTCACGCGCGCGGCGAGCCCTTCTTCGCCGATGGCGTCCTTGATCCAGTCCAGCGCATGAATGGTCTCTACTTGCCCAGGCTTATAGGTCTGGTGCCCGGCTTTCTGCGAAAGCCGGTCGACGACTTCGCGAGAGCCCTCATCGTGCGAAAGGTCGTATTCCGCCTTCTTCAGATTGTGGTAGCAGCCGTTGCACGGCGCCATCACGACGTCGTGGCCCATTTCGTTGGCGGCGATCGACATCACCCGCGAGGACAAGTAAGTCTGAATCTTCGGATCGATGTTCTTCACCTCCATCGCGCCGCAGCAGTTCCAATTCTTCACCTCTTCCAGCTCGAGTCCGAGCTTCTTGCCCACAGCCTTGGTGGATTTGTTGTAGGCGTGGCCCGTCCCCTCGAGCGCGCAACCGGGGTAATACGCGACCTTCTTGTATCGAAATTCAGTTTTGGACATATCCTGCCGTTCTCCGCCTATTCCGCCGCGTGGTTGACGAGTTGTTCGGTTTCTCGCCTGGCCGCATCGACGAGGCGGTCGAGACCGAGCGCCTGGCGGTGCTTCGCGTCCTGCTCATGCGCATATTCGCCAATCGCTGCGCGCGCCTTCGACCAGTTTCGCGTTCGTGGGCGGAACAAGAGCGACAGACCCATGCGCATCAGGAACGCGATCGGCAGATGGGCGATCATCCGCTTGACCATCTCGACGATCCAGTCTTGCAGCAACGGCTGCCCGGTGCCGATGAAGAAACGGCGGATGAGCCGGCTCTCCTCGATCTTGCCGGTTTCGATCACTTGGTTCGAGAACGCTTCGTCGAACAGGGTCGACGGCGAAGGTCTGGTGTGCCCTTTCAGTTCGAGCCAGTGAGCGGTCGCCTTCATGACACCTTCGGGAAAGACGTCGCGTGGACAGGCATAGGTGCACTTGTTGCAGGACACGCACTGCCAGATGATGTCCTTGTCCCGCAGAAGTTCGGATTCCATTCCCGTGCGGATCAGATAGATCCAGAAGCGCGGATTGAAATCGGGATTGACGGCGTTGACGGTGCAGGAATTGGTGCACGAACCGCACTGCCAGCAGCGGTGGATATACTCGCCGCCGGGGAGCGATGCGATCTCGTCCTGCAGCGTCTCGTTGTAGTCAGTCACCACGCGCGGCGCGATGAACGTGCTCCAGTGACCGGACACGTCCACTCCGTCGATCACCAGATGATCGTGGGTCTTCAGATTCTCGGGCCGGATCAGATGCTTCTCGTGAATCGGCATCGCTCTGGGGTTCCTATCCGATCAGCTTCGTGTCTTCGATGACATAACCCTGGCCGTCGATCGCCTTCAGCCGCGTGCGGTTCGAGCCGGGACGCACGCCGTCCAGACCCAGCATGCGCCGCACGTGCTGCATGGGATCTTCCGGCGCGGAGAATTCCGTGCGCAGATAGGTACCGCCCTGCGTGCAGATGTATTGCGCATATATCTGCGCGCACAGCAGATCGACATAGTGCGGAACGTCGCGAAAGATGCCATTTGCCGTCAGATACTGCGCCAGTTCCTCGCGCAGCATCAGGAAGGTGGCGTAGTCGTCGGCTACGGGAATGGTGAAACGGTCGACATCATCGGCGAACCAGATTTCACGCAACACGCCGGTATTGGCCTTGGCATCCCACACCCAGCGCGACATCAGCGGATAGCGCCCGGCATCGAGATGGTGCAGCGCCTCCGCCGCCAGATCGCGAACGAAGCGGTGTTCCTTGTCGTTTGGGAACCGGGCGCAGAATTCGGCCATGCGCGCGTCGCAGGTCGTGACATCGGTCGCGCCGTCGAGCAGCCCGCGGAACGCCTCGCGCATGCGAACAAAGCCCTTCTCATCCAGATAGGGCGCGATGCGGCGGCGTACGGTCGGCATAAAGGCACAGATCTCGAGAAAGCGCTCCGGCTGCAACATATCGGCGCCGCCGCCCAGGACTTCCTTGAACAGAGCTGATTTCAGCTTCGCGGCTTCGACATATCGTTCGATGCCGCCCTGCTCTTCCGCTCCGGATACCATCGCGCGCAAGGCTTCGCCGAGCCTGTCGCCGCAGAGATCAAGATGCGGACGAGCGATCTCCGGTGCTTGCGCACCCAATGCCGACAGCCAAGCGGAGAGCGCGCCCAATTCAAATGCCTCTCTATTCGGCCGCCAGGGCGCCGGTGGCTTGCAGCGCCGCAAGCGCCGACATCGCCGCCGCGTGACCCTGAGCGATGGAATCATCGATCGTTTCCGGCCCCGTCGCGGCACCCGCAACGAACACGCCGGGGCGGCTGGTCGCGCCCATCACCCCATAGGTATTGGCGCGGTCGATGAAGCCGTTCGGCTCCAGCTTCACGCCGAAGACTGAAGCGAGGAGCACATTGTCGACATTGGGATCCATGCCGATTGCATGCACCACCATATCGAATGGAATCGTGATGGGACGCTTCACCAGCGTGTCCTCGCCCTTGACGATCAGCTGTTGACCGTTGGACGTGACCTCGGCGATGCGGGCTTTGATGTACTTGACCTTGAACTCTTCCTGACTGCGCCAATAGTACTTCGTCTCAAGCAGACCGAAGGTGCGAATGTCCATGTAGTAGATGTAGACGTGGCAGTCCGGCAGCTCCTCGCGGATTTCCATGGCCAGGTTCGACGACACCGAGCAGCAGATCTTCGAGCACCATTCGCGGCCAATCTGCCTGTCGCGTGAGCCGACGCAGAGCAGGATCGCCACGCGCTTGGGCTTACGGCCATCGGAGGGGCAGCGCACACCCTGCTTGGACGAGATCATCTGCTCGACCTGCGTGGTTGTGACCACGTCCGGAAACATCCCAAATCCCCATTCGGGTTTGTTGATCGAATCGAAATGGGTGAAGCCCGTGGCCAGGATCGTGGCACCCGCCTTCACTTCGCCGCCATCCGACAACACGGCGCGAAAATTGCCTGGCGCACCTTCGAACGTTTTCACGATCGCGTTCAGCCTGACGTCGATCATCGGATTGGAGACGACCCGCGCGACCATGCCGCCGATCGCGTCGGAGGCCCACTCGCCGGACGGCACGAGCTTGGCATAGCGGGACAGAATGGGCGCGCCGCCGAGCGAACCCATCTTCTCGACAAGCGTCACCTTGCGGCCGATGCTGGCAAGAGAATGGGCTGCAGCCAAGCCGGCGGGACCGCCGCCGACGACGAGAATTCCTTCGCTCATGCCCGGTTCTCGGTTCCGTTGATCTCGATCCGCGTGAAACCGGGGCCCGAGGTGATCCGCCGGCGCGGATCATAGAGATTGTCCTGCTTGCCCAGCTTCACCTGTTCCAGATATTCGACGAACTCCGCTTTCTTGGCCTTCCAGTCGATGCCGAGCTTTTCCATCAGCGTTTCGGTCGCCGAGGCATGCCAGTGCGACTGTACGATGCGATAGGGATGAGCGCCGCAGACGAGCGCAGCGAACTGCACATCGGCGAGCACCGGCAAGGAAACCTCCTTGCCCACGGCCTTGCTGATCCACTGGTTCTTGTCGAGCGTCGTGATGCAGCCCGTATCGTGACCGACCATGATGTCGGCATGCGCCTCCTCGACCGCGACGCGAATCTTGCGGTCGATCGCGAAGGAGCGGGTGAACTCGCGCTCCGAGATGATGTGGCGGAAGCCGAAACCGCAGCAATCGTACCAAGTCGAGTAGTCGATCACCTGCGCGCCGAGCGCCTCCATAAGTCCGGTCGAAACGGCGACACGATTTCCGTCGAGAATATTGTCATCGTAGATCGCGTCCTCCGGGACCATTTTGTAGACATGGCAGGCTGGATGGATCGTTGCGCGAATGTTTGAGGCGTCGATCACCTGATGCTTGGCGATTTCGTGGCGCATCACATGCGCCCATTCCGAATAGTGCACGACCTCTTCGGGGATCAGCAGCTTGCCGTCGACCAGCCGGCCGAGCTTGGCTAGAATTGTCTTCACGCGCTCGCGCAGTTCGGCGGAATGCAGCAGATAGCCGCGCACTTCCTTGTAGTTTCCGAACGACGTGCCGCAATGGACCAGGGGATAGTAATAGCCGTCCGGCTTGCCTTCGGCGCGCGCCGAAACATAGGCCTGATGGAAATTGCGCAGGAATACGGCGGCCAGGCTCTCGAGATTGCCGATGCCCGAGCCGTGATAGTTCCAGGCGGTGCACGATGTCTGGTCGGTCTCGTCGAGGTATTCCTTGCCCGTCAGGTTCATCAGCCAGAGCAGCGACGCGGGATAGCCGGGGATATTTCCGCACTGCCCGCACGACTTGTGATGCCACAGTCGTGTCGTCGGCACGCGCTTGTCCCAGCCGTAGAGCGTCTTGACCGTAACCGGCTCGTGCTCGTCGTTGATGCGATGGACGACGATTTCGCCGTCCTTCTCGAGTTGCCACATGATATCGCGCACATCTTCGACGCGATCCTTGTTGGTCAGCATCGAACGCTTGTCGATCCGCTGTTCGACCCAACTCGTTGCGCGGGCCGCTTCGGTGGGGCTGAGCTTGGTATCGCGCCATTCCGAGCCGTGACCGGTGAATCGTTCGCCCGGCTGTGCGGGAATCTTGTCGGCCATGTTTCCTACTCCTGAAGTGCCCTGCGGCGTGCCGCACGGCGGTTCGGACCTTTATTCGTCCTGGTCCTCTTGTTCGTCCTGCCAGTCCTGCAAGTCCTGGCGCTTCTCGTCCATGATGTCGGTGATGACGTCGAACAGGTTCTGATCGATGGTTTCGAGCTGATTCAGGACGCCCGACATTTCCCAGATCGTGTAGAGCTCGACCGACGTCTTGAGATTTACCTCCCAGGCGGTTTCCGTCGTGTTCAGGGTTGCCATTGGAATCGCCTTGCGCAGCAGTTTCAGCGGCGCGTCGATCTTGGCGACGTTGGGACCCCAATCGGGGAATGCATCCTTCGTGATCATGTCCGGCGACAGCTGATTGCCGGTCGAGATCAGCTTGAGCATCACGCGGCTGAAGGGGCGCAAGACGTTCTTGGCCGATTCCATCCCATGCTTGATCGCCGTTTCGCGCATCAGCATGACGAGCCCGCCGGGCGAATTGCCGAAGGGGCAGCGTGCGGCGCAGGTATAGCATTGCGCGCACGACCAAATCTTTTCCTGCATCGCATCGTAGATGCCTTCGAGATTCTCCGTCCACAGAAGCTGGACGATCTCGCGCGGACTGAAGTCGTAATAATGGGCCGCAGGACAGGTGGCGGTGCAGATGCCGCAATTCAGGCAACCGTTCAATTCATGATCGAAGCGCAGATCGCCCTGGATGTCGGCGAAAATTTCTTCCAGCTTTGCGCGTTCGACCGGTGGCTTCTCCGAAACCGGATCACCGATGATGGTTTGAACGCGTGTGGTCTGTTCCATTGTGCTCAATAGGTGAGGACCTTGCAGCTGTCGTCCTCCATGATCTCTTCGATCAGATAGGCGCCACCCACAATGCCTTCGCATTCCGGGATAAGGTCGTCCTTCGTCATGTCGAAGAGATCGAGATTGGGCGAGCAGCAGTAGAATTTCACGCCCGCCTCATGCGCATCTTTGATGAAGTCGTAGACGGACTTGGGCGAGCCCTTCTTTACAAACAGCTTTTCGGCCACGCCCTTCTTCAGCAAGCGGCCGGATGTGGCGGTGCAGATCACCTGGACTTCGTATTCCATCGCTGCAGCGACCGAGGCCTGAAAAATGGGTGCGCCCAACTCCTCGCCATTGCGCGGGTCGGTGTTCGCCATCACGATCACGAGCTTTTTGGCCATCTGTCCCTTCCCGGATTTCAGGTTTTCGCAGCTCTTTTCGACCTATTTGGCCGCTCGTCACTGAGGCGGATCAAAGTGTGCAATCGGCAGCACAGGCTTTTATTAGAAAAGACTAATGTTAAAAGCGCAAGGGATAAATTCGCGCGCAAATTCAAGGCCAGCCACTTCCGGGCGCAATTTTATTACGCTATCCCATGAGGCCCGTCTTCTGAATCAACCCGGTCATGATCGGCACCAGAGCGTCCTCGATTTCGCGTTTCAACGAACGCAGCCGTTCCAGTGCCGGCGCCGGGTCAGGTGGGTTCTCTTCGAATTCCATGAGCAGATCTTCCGCGATCGCGACCTTGAATCCCGGGTGGAAGGTGAAGCCGAACGCGTTTTCGCCGATCTGGAACAGGGCCGGCCGGCCGTGTTCGTCCGCCGCCAGGACGCGCGCATATTCCGGCACCTCGACGCGGTCGCGCATGTAAGAGGCGAATGGAAAGCGAGCCGGAAGATATCCGTTCAATGCGTCGTCCGCCGTGCGCCTGGCATAGCCCACATCGAGGCTGAGCGGATGCGCGCTAGCCCGCCCGCCGGCGCCCATCGCCAGAAGCTGCGCGCCCAATTCGATTCCGACAATCGGCTTGTTCAGCATTATGCAGGCGTGCACGAGGGATGTTTCGGCCTCCAGAGTCGGTAGGTTTCGCACACCGGCCGTTCCCCAAGGGCCGCCTCCGAGCAGGATCAACGCGTCGCCCACCTCATACGGTCTCGGAAGAGGCGTTCCCTCCGTGAAGGGACGAAAATATTTGAACCGGATGCCGCGCCCTTCCAGATGATCCTCGATCAGCCCGAGATAGTCGGCCGAAGTGTGCTGGACGACGCTGACGAATTTCATGCCGGAGATGTTGCACGCCCGTTCCTGGCCGGCGCGCCCAGTGCATTTTCGATTGCGATGGCGAAATCCTCGGGCTGCACGGTCAGCAGGCCCACATCGGTCTGCGCGAAGAAGGACGTCACGGCTTCGCGCACCTCCGAGACTGACGTGCCGCGCAGCCGCGATTCGAGATCGAAAATCACACGTGGCGGCGTCACGAAGAAATCGCCCGTGATGAGAATCTCGCGCACCCGATTCAGACCTGGACCCTCGAGCCGCACATGGGCGCTGACTGTGCCTCCTGCGCCCATATGGCTGCCGCTTCGCACATCGCTGCCCGACTGCGGATCGTCGATGCAGTGCAGAAAGTCCTCCGTGCCGATCTCTTCGTCGAAATAGCGCGCCGCCAACGCTTCCTCTTCCGCACCGATCTCACCCCACACCGGGGCGATATCAAGCTGTTCGGCAAAGCCGGCGATCAGGGCCTGTTTCACGGTCTCGAGGGGCGGGGCTGCGCCCAAAAGCTCGTTTAGCGTAACGATACGCTGTGCGGCCGAATCGAGTTCACGCTTGGCGAGCTTTTCCCGCGGCACATTGAGGGCGCCGAGCATGCGTTGCGCGTCCATCTCGACCAGGATCGTGCCCTGAAAGATCACCGTATTGCCGTCGATGAAGCCGCCCGTGCCACTGATCTTTCGGCCTTCTACTTCGATGTCGTTGCGCGGCCGAAACTTCGCCGCAACGCCAAGTCTGCCGAGCCCATTGGCCACACCCTCGCACAACTCGCGCGTCAGATCGCCCAGCGAGGAGATGCCGAGCGCGTTCTTGTCGAACACAAGTTCGAAGCCGAATTGACCCTCGTCCATATAGATGGCGCCGCCACCGGTGATGCGGCGGGCGAGCCCAATGCCGTTTGCGCGGCAATGATCGACGCGCACCTCGCGGGACAGGGCCTGATGCCGGCCGATCAGCACGGTGGGCGGAAACTGGATGAAGCGGAGCGTATCGGGTACCAGGCCCCGGCTGTGCAATTCGATCAGCGCCGCATCGAAGGCGATGTTGCGTGCGCCTGCGCGGATCGCGGTGTCGATGACGCGGAATGGCCTTGTCATGTTCGCCTCAATACGGCTTGCGCATGCCGAGCTGGGTGCGGACCTTCGCGATGTCCTTCCTCGTTGGCTGGAAGGGATAGCTCGCGATGTTGCTGGGCGGCGAGTCGCCATAGGGCCGGTCGCAGGCCGATATGTCGTCGGCAAACCTGCCCGGACAACCCGACGTCCGAAATGCGATACCGGCGTCGATGACGGCGTCGAGCTCGTCGCGCGGCAGGCCGAAATCGACGACACGCCCATTCTCGTCGAAACGCATATGTTCGGCCCGCACGCCGCGATAGTCGATCAGGTAACGGCCGAGCTGCACGCGTCGCCACTGATCGCGCGGCGTCGCCGGCAGGTGATCCATCAGCGAGCCTTTTTCCGGGAAGAAGCAGAACATGTGGCTGTGCCCGCCCATGTCGACGAGCCGCTGCACCAGCGTCAGCGCGTCCCGCTCGCTCTCGCCCATTCCCACGATGATGTGGGCGCCGAATTTCTGAGGTCCGAAAATGTCGCGCGCATCTTCCAAGATTTCCCAGTATTTCCGCCACGAATGCGGCGAAGCCACACCCTTGCCGCGCGTGCGGTCGAAGAGCTCCGGCGTGGCGGCATCCAGCGCAACGGTGAAGATGTCGGCGCCCAGATCCCTCAGTTTCGCGACGTCGCCGCGTTCCATGGTCGTCGGATTGGAGAGGATCGAGATCGGAATGGCGGATGGATCGATCTTGGATGTCCACGCCTTCAGTACGCTCACCGTATCGGCGTCCGAGCGCGGATGGGTGATCATGGAGATGCACATGCGGTGAAACGGACTCTTCTCGCCGTCGCGGGCGACGATGTCCACAATCTGCGCCATCGGCACCGCGGGCCAGTCGACGCGGATGAAATTGCGGTCGGCGTAATCTCTCTCGGCCTCGCGATGACGCGCCAACCCGCAATAGGCGCAATTGGCACGGCAGCCTTCGGGATAGGTCAGCAATAGGTTGAGACAACGCGTGCAGGAGCAGCGATGCATCTTTCCGGGCATGATTCCCAGCGTAAGCGCGGCCGCTGTCGACATCTGGACATAGTCCGGTGAGCGCATTTGCGGAGTCAGCACATTGTTGTTCGGCAGATACACGCCGTCGGGTGCCTGGTTCAGCGCCTTCACGCGTCCGCCGTTCTTCAGATCCTTCGGAGTCGGCGCGGGTGTCCGCGGCTGCATCGCGTCATAGGCGTTGAAATCGGGCGCGCCCTTGGCGGTGCGGATGGGCTGGGTGCCTTCTGGCTTGAGGCAGGTCATGAATGCTCCCCTAGGCCGCGCAGGACATCGCGGGTTTGAGACCGCCGACTTTCATCGAACAGCAGGCATGTTGCTGCAACGTCGGCCGGCCCAACATTTCGGCCACCGCGACCGCGCCGTCGGCCGGAAAGGCAATTCCGTCGAGCCCGGCCATCACGGCATAGGCGTCGGTCACGCGCTTGTGCATCCCGGCCGGGCGCGCGCAACCGAGCAGCACATCGCAATCGGCAAGACGCTGCCGCGCTTGCAGGAAGATGCGCCCGACGTCGCCGGTATCGGGTGTCGTGAACATGCCGGGGGCCGCATAGAACGGCATGACAACCACCAGCACCAGCGAATGGATCGGATGCCGGCCGACGATGTCGAGCGCACGGGCCTCGCCCAGGATTCGCCCGTAATGCAGGCCGATCACGATGTGCGGCACGATCTCCATGCGTGTGGATGTGAGGGCGGCGAGCGCCTCCTCGAAATCCTCGACAGGTCGATCAAGGTGATAAACGTCGCGGATCGTGTCCTGCGCGCCGATCACGTCCATCATCGCCGTGTCGACGCCGGCGGATTCCATCAGCTTCGCGCGCGGTCCGTCGATCAACGCGGAATGGATCGCGATTTTCAGGTGGGGGAAGTCGTGCTTCAGCCGCTCGATGACAGGATAGAAGCGCTCATACTTGATCTCATTGCGCCGGTTGGAGCCGCCAGAGAGCAAGAAGCCCTGGAGATCCTGGAGCATCACCAGATCGCGGACCTTGCGGTCCAGCATTTCCGGCGAGGTCGCCGCGATCATCGGTTCGAGAATCTTCGCCTTGCAGTGATTGCAGTCGAGCGCACAAGCGCCGGCCGTGATCGAGAAGGCCGGAAAGCTGTTCTTGGCGCAGCCCTTGAGTTCGCTGGATGCGTACTCCTTGAACGTGGGCGTGGAAAAGCGGATCGGGCGCGCCGTCGCAGGAGCCGCCGATTCCAATTCGCGCAGCAGCGCCGCGTCGAAAACGGCATCCTCCAAGGCGTCGATGGCGGCGAGACCTTCGCTCCAGCCCATGCGCATCCTCTTTTATTCGTCTTTTCTAATATAGACCATGCGCCAAAGCATGTGCCAGTTCAAACGGAAATCGCGGCACCCCCTGTCAAGGCGCAAGCACTTGATCACGAAGCGCAACGACCGCTGAACGTATCGCTCCGGCATTGGGCGGGTCGCTGAGCGAGATCAACCAATTGGGGTCGATGTCTTCTTCGTCGACGAGGTCGCAGGACAGAGTGGTCAACAACCGTTGCGCCCTCTCGGGCAAGGTCCGGGGAATGTCCTTCCCGGCGATGACGGCCCACAAGCCGGCCCAGAAGCGGCCGACCGTCCACGGATTATAGCCGCCGCCGCCGAGCACAACGGCTGAAGGCGCGATCTTCGCGATCTTCGTGACGGCGTCCCACACCGCCACGTTCGACAGCATCATCTTCGACAGCGGATCGCCTTTCAGCGGATCAGCACCGGCCGTGATCACAACGGCCTGCGGAGCAAAGCGCGCCGCAAGCGGAAGCACAGCCTCATCCACCAGGAATGTGAATTCGCTGTCATTGAGTCCTTCGGGCACCGGCAGATTGCGAGCTCGACCGAAGCGGCGGTCTTCACATTTTCCGGTTCCCGGCCAGCGCCCCGCTTCATGGATCGAGATCGTGAACACACGCCGATCGGCGGCGAACGCGTTCTCGACCCCGTCGCCATGGTGCGCGTCGAGGTCGACATAGAGAATGCGCTCCAGTCCGGCGTCCAGAAGGGTGAGAATTGCGAACACCGGATCGTTCAAATAGCAAAATCCGCTCGCCTTCCCCGGCGCGGCGTGATGCGTTCCGCCGGCGGGGTGATAGGCGATGCGACCCTCGAGCGCCCGCCGCGCTGCCAGGATCGAGCCGCCGACGGCGGTTGACGCGCGCTCGAAAACGCCCGGGAAGACTGGGTTTTCCATCGTTCCGATGTTGTATCTTTCGCGCGCCTGCAGGCTCACAAAGCCCTCGATATCGGCGTCACGCAGCGCTGCGACATAGTCAGGCGCATGAAAGCGCGTGAGTTCGGAGAGGCTCGCGCTGGGGCTTTCGATCGCACCTTCGTCCAGCCAGCCCATAATTCGACAAAGGTCGACCGACGTCTCGACGCGGGGAATGGAGAGAGGGTGATTCCGCCCATAGGCGGCCCGCCTAAAGACTTCGCTCAAGACGAAGAGCGGCTTCCCATACATGGCGGAGGCGTCTTGACACATGACACGAATTTCCATTCAACTCTTCTAATATGAAGAATATCTCATGTATCCGGACAAGAAGAACGGTCGAAGATCAAGCGCCCGCAGATTCCTTCAGCAGAGGTGGAACTCATTGATCTGCATCATGGTTCGGAGGCTGCGATTAGCGGACAAATGAAGTGCTTACGCGACCATTCACGCATCAAGAGTTCCAGGAGGAGAACACCGACATGGACGCGAAAACGCCAGACGAAGCATCGGCCAATACCAAAAGCATGTCGATCATCGTCACCAAGGGTTCGCTCGATTGGGCCTATCCCCCCTTCATCCTCGGTACCACCGCGGCGGCGATGGGCGTCGATGTCACGATGTTCTTCACCTTCTACGGACTTCCGCTGCTGCTGAAGAAACTCGATCTGCAAGTAACCGCGCTGGGCAATCCTGCGATGAAGATGCCGATGATGGGCATGCATATGGGAATGCCGAATTTCATGAGCATGATTCCCGGCGTCGATGCGGCTGCCAGCGTGATGATGAAGAACCTCATCAAAAAGAAGGGCGTGGCCTCGATCGAAGACCTTCGGGATGCCGCCGTCGAGTCCGACATCCATCTGGTCGCCTGTCAGATGACGATGGACCTGTTCGAATACAAGCTCGAGGACATGATCCCGGGCATCACCGTCGGTGGAGCCGCGACCTACATGGAAAACGCGCTGAAGGCCGACATCAACCTGTTCATCTGAGGGCACCATGGCCGACAAGACGCTCGACGCAAAAGGGCTGAATTGCCCGCTCCCAATTCTCAAGGCAAAGAAAGCGCTGAAGGACATCCCATCCGGCGGCACGCTCGAAGTACTCGCGACCGATCCAGGTTCGGTCGCCGATTTCGGGGCTTTTTGCAGAACAACCGGCAATCAACTCGTCGAGCAGACCCAAGACGGCAATGTGTTCCGTTTCGTGATCAAGCACTCATGAGTTGAATGCGCGTTGCGCGCTTCGAAATATCCGGCCGCAAACAAGAGCCGGACTGCACACAAGGGCAAAATGCCCAGACAGAGGGAGAAAACAACGTGAGGATCCAAGAACTGAAGCGCGCGGCATTATCCGCTGCAGCCGGAGCAGCTCTTGCTTCAGCTCTCGCCTGTGAACCGGCACAGGCGACGGAAGGCTACTTCCAGCCCGGCTACAGCGCGATCCAGAAGTCGTTGGCCGGCACCGGAGTCGCCAACCCCGAAGATGCGATGACGTTGGCGGTCAATCCGGCGGGCCTTGCGTCGATCGGCCAGGAGGCACAGATCGGCTTCTCCCTGTTCGCGCCGAGCCGCGAGTACACCGTCACCGGTGGTCCCGGATTCGTAGCCCCGGGCACTGTCAAAAGCGGATGGGACAATTTCCTCATCCCGGGCATGGCCTACAGCCAGCCGATCGACGCGGATTCCTCATGGGGGATTGCGATGTACGGTAACGGCGGCATGAATACCGACTACCCCGCTAGCACGCCCAACCCCGCCTGCGGACCATTCAGCGGCGTTTATTGCGGCGGCAAGGCAGGCGTGAACCTCAACCAGCTGTTCGTCTCGGCTGGCTATGCGTGGAAATCCGGCGACCTCTCGCTCGGCATTGCGCCGATCTTCGCGCTGCAAATGTTTAGCGCGAATGGCCTGGGCGCATTCACAGCCATCTCCGCTTCACCGGCCAATCTGACAGACAATGGAATCGCCTATTCGTACGGCGGCGGCGTGCGTGCCGGTGCGATCTGGAGCGTCACTCCTACTCTGCGTCTGGCTGTGGCCGGTTCGACGCCGATGTGGATGTCGGACTTCAGCAAGTACAAGGGCCTGTTCGCCGATGGCGGTGCCTTCGACATTCCCGCGTCGTTCACCGCGGGCGTAGCCTGGGACGCGTCGCCCGATTGGACGTTGATGGCCGACTACAAGCACATCTTCTATTCCAGCATTCCATCCGTCGGCCGTTCGACTATGTTCACGGGAATCCCGTTCGGCGCGAAGGGTGGACCCGGCTTCGGCTGGAGTGACGTCGACGTCTTCAGCTTCGGTGCCGAGTGGCGCGCCGCGTCCGACTGGACACTGCGTGCAGGCTATGCACACAACACCAATCCGGTCGGCCCGGAAGACGTTACCCTCAACATTCTAGCGCCGGGGATTGTCACCGATCACATCAGCGCCGGCCTGAGTCACAAGTTCGACGGAAACTCGTCGATCGACATCGCCGCAATGTATGTTCCGACGAACAGTGTCAGCGGGATCGAGGTGACGCCGGCAGGCCCCAATCCCGGCCGTTCGATCCAGCTTTCCATGCATCAATGGGACTTTACGGTCGGCTACCGCTATGATTTCTAAGTCGCGTCAGAGAGAGGCGCCGCGGCTCCCGCGAGCCGGCGTTGAACGGGAGGCTGTTGTTCTGAAGAACTGAGGGAGAACTTGCCATGCTGAACAGGCGGCAATGGTTGGTCGGCGTCGGGGCAGTCGCGCTGGCCGGTAGTGGTGCGACGAAGGCGTTGGCAGCGGACAAATTGGTCACGCTGCCGTTCGGCAACGGCGAGCGGCCGCTGGTGAAATATCCGGGCAAGCGACCAATGATCCGGCTGACTGCACGGCCGGTGCAGTTGGAGACTCCGTTCTCTGTTTTCAACGAAGGCCCGATCACACCCAACGACGCGTTCTTCGTGCGTTACCATTTGGCCGGCATCCCGACCTCGATCGATCCCGACACGTTCACGATCAGCGTCGGCGGCATGGTCAACACACCGCTCACCATCTCGCTGAACGATCTCAAGACCCAGTTCACGCCGCAGGAGTTCGTGGCGGTCAACCAGTGCTCCGGCAACAGCCGGGGCCTGTTCGATCCACGCGTCGGCGGCGGCCAGCTCGCCAACGGCGCGATGGGCTGCGCCAAGTGGAAGGGCGTGCCGCTGAAGGCCGTGCTCGACAAGGCCGGTGTCGCGGCCGGCGCGATGCAGGTGACGTTCAACGGCCTCGACGGACCGGTGCTGCCCGCGACGCCAGACTTTGAGAAAGCGCTCGACATCGATCACGCGCTCGATGGCGAGGTGATGATCGCTTTCGAGATGAACGGCGCCGACCTGCCGATGCTCAACGGCTATCCCGTTCGCCTGATCGTGCCGGGCTATTACGGCACCTATTGGGTCAAGCACCTGAACCAGATCACGGTCGTCGACAGCGTGTTCAACGGCTTCTGGATGAATCCGGCCTACCGCGTACCGGACAACCCGGCGCATGCGATCGAGCCCGGCACCAAGCCGGGAAAGACCGTGCCGATCGAGCGCTTCGACGTGCGGTCCTTCATTACCAGCGTGCATGATGGTGAGACGATGAAGGCGGGCAAGCTCGCGCTTAAGGGCATTGCCTTCGACGGCGGTTTCGGCATCACCGACGTGCTCGTCTCCACCGACGGCAAGCGGACCTGGATGGAGGCGACGCTCGGCACCGATCTGGGCAAATACGCCTTCCGCGAGTGGACCGCGACCGTGAACTTGCCGCGCGGCAAGCATGCGCTGGCAGTGCGCGCAATCAACCGAATTGGCCAGAGCCAGCCGGACACGCCCCTGTGGAATCCGGCCGGCTATATGCGCAACGTCGTCGAGACTGTCGCCGTGACGGCAGCTTAAGGGAGGGCTTGGTCATGAAACGCATCATCCTTGCGCTCGCCGCCGCCGCGCTGAGCGCACCGTTCGCCGCGCTCGCCGCGCCTCGCACTATCGATCTGCCGGAGCCGCAGATCACGCTCAAGCCGGGGCCAGGCGCCGACGTCACGATGAATACTTGCGCGGCCTGTCATTCGCTCGACTACATCACCACCCAGCCGCCGCACATGGGCGACAAGTTTTGGGACGCCGAAGTTCAAAAGATGATCAAGACATTTGGCGCTCCGGTCGGCGACGACGATGCGAAGACAATCGCCACCTATTTGAAGCAGAACTATTAGCGCGCGGTCGCCGAAGGCGGCGCGCCGTGGAAACCGGGCGTCAATGATGCCGCCTGCAGGCCCGGATGCCACGCCGATGCCGGCCAAGACCGGAAATTCGAAGCATCCCCAGTAGAAGCGCGACTCCCGAATCTCTCCAGTCGAGATCCATCATTTCATTCGAACCTGCGTGCGGCGGGTTTTGTGCAACCGTCCAAATCCAGGGAGAAAGCTGG
>CAVUJB010000002.1:0-1219449 GCA_963741735.1 uncultured Alphaproteobacteria bacterium | reverse complement strand
TGGTGCAGGCAGTCCAGTCGGAGGCCGTCTCCGCATACGCGTCCCCGATAACAGGGAAAAATACAGGGAATTTTTGAAAATCAGCCCCCTCTCCTCCCCAAATTGAGCAGAAAACGCTTAGGTTCCGGGCCTAAGTCGCACTTTGGCTCGCGCAGTTAACAGGGAATTATTTGCGCGATAACAGGGAATTCTGCGGAAATAACAGGGAATTCGGCCACGCTCGGGGCTGTATGCTGCGGAGGACAATTCTCCGTCGGTCAGCCCAGTGCTTCGCCGTTGCCAGTCTCACGTCGTGCCCAGTAGTCCCTGCGCCGCGCTCAGCGGGGGGCCGAGCAGCGCGAGACGAGGTGATGTCAAGATTGAGCGCGAACACGGCCCAATGGCGCGCACTCGAAACACATATTGAGAAGTGGCGCTGTGCCCGAACCCGTCCAAACGGAGCTGAAGAGTCGCACGTTGCGCGGCGTGCGATTCACGCTTGCGAGTAGCATCGCTCGCATGCTGCTCCAGTCCGGTACGCTCGTCGTGATGGCTCGGCTCCTGGGGCCAGCCGAATACGGCGTCATGGCAGCGGCGCTTATCATAATTCAGCCATTACGGACCACATTGTTGTCCAGCGCCGAACGCGCGATTTTACTTCACCAAGACATGAGTGACGAGGCCATGTCGTCGGCTTTTTTCGGCCTCTTGGGGGGCTCGTTGCTGCTGTCCTTGGTCGTGATTGTCTGCGATATCGCTCTGGTAGGAAGTGGCACGTTCAAGAGCGTTCTCGCGCTTCTGTCGGGTATGATAATCCTCGACTGCATCTGTTCCCCGGCACGAGCGCGCCTCAGGTACCGCATGGCGTTTGGGATAATCGGCGCTTGCGAACTAGCAGCGCAAATCGCCGGCACTGTCGTTGTCGGCATCCTATGCGCATGGAACGGTTTGGGAACATATAGTCTTGCATTCGCAATGCTAACGCAGGGCGCTGTTCAAGCCATTCTCTATTGGTACTTCTCCGGAGTGCGTGTCACGCAGCACTTGAACCTCGGCTACATTTTTGCCGTCGCGCGGCTCACCTATCATGTCGCACGAATTTCCTTCGTCAGCACCGTGCAGGGACAATTTCTCTTTATCTTCACCTGGTACTTCTCCGGTCAAGTCGCACTGGGAGCCCTAAACCGGGCATATTTCCTAATGCAACTTCCCACCCAGATACTCGTGAACGCGCTGACCACGGTCTTCTTTACGGGCTTTGCGTTGGTAAGAGAGGATTCCGAACGACTTCGCACGGCGATGCGTTCATTGGTCGAATCCAGCAGCATCATCATCTTTCCGATTACGATGGGGATGGCAGCGGCCGCGCCGCAAATGGTTCGAGTTCTGCTTGGAAAGCGTTGGCCGGCTGTTGAGCCTCTCATTCCGCTGCTCGCCGCCGGAACATCCTTTATGATGGGTGGACATCTGTTCTCGGTGATGGCCGAGGCGGTGGGCAGGCTTCGGCAGAAATTCATCATGCAGCTTTCGGTGACCGTTGTGGCCCTTTTCATCTATGCCGTAGCGTCACGCTTCGGGCCTATTGGTTCTGCTTTTGCATTTGCTTTGTCGTCGGGCATTCTTTTTGTCGGGCAACTTGCCTTGGCGTCGTACATTTTGCACAGCGACCTCTTGCGGGTGTTGCGTTGGCTTGTGCCGGGGGTGGCCAGTTCGGCTCTCGTAGCCGCCAGCGTCCTGTGCGCGCGTGCGCTTGGCGGAGGTACCAGCGCCATCGGCCTTCTAATCCTTGAGATCATAGTCAGCGGCATCACACTCGTGGCGGCGTTACGTCTGCTCTTTGGCGCGACCTTGTACCGCCTACTGAGGAGCGGGGGGCTTACATTCCTGACACGCTACATTGGGACCGTGCCGATGTCCGACTCGCCGTGATCGAGAAACTAGAAGCGCCGACCGGCCCAACACGTGTGATCATCGTTATTCTGCGTTGGAAATTGGCGAGTGGGTGCCGTCCAGACACTGATGTTGCCCAAGTTCAGCTCGATTAGTGTAGCAATTCTCCCTCAATCCGGCGTTATCGACACTGGGAGCTCGGCTTCGATTCCAACAATCGATCGAAGGTGCTCAATTCCGTCAACACACCGATCAACAACCTTGCGCGTGTAGCCGATCAGATCGCGATACGGCACCGTCACGAGAGGATTCAAATCAAATGGTGGAGCAACTGAGAACCTCCTGGCGGATCATCGAACAACGTTGCAGCGCCGCTCTTACCCGCGGTGAATCTTGTTCCGCCCACACCTTCTCTTTCATCAAGTCTTTTTCCAGAACCGGCAATCCGATTCGGTGAACACCGTCACGCTGTCCTTCCACCATCCGCGATTTGACAAGTTCCGTAATTTCTGGCGCCAAAATGGGAGAATGAGCGCAGCCCAACGCGCGCGCGACTTGCTCAGCGAGCAGTAACGGATCAGCGATAAACTTTTCTGTTTCAACAATTCTAACTTGCTGCTGCAGCCGTAACAGCTTCGTATAGAAGGTGGCATAGGCGCCCAAGGCATCCATGAGCGAACTTGTCGCGCCCCATACGACGAGGCTCAAACAGCATAATGCTGGTTCGCGAATAAGAACGAAAGTTGGCACATTTGCCCGAATAGCGCGGCGTATATTGCAGACCGTGTGGGTGTGGTGTGCGAATGCGTGGTCCGGGATTTGAAGGCTCTGGACCAGCCAACTTGACGCAAACGTATTTGCAGAACGTGGAAACCCCTCAAGACAGAGCCGCGTGTGGGGGCCCACCAACCGATGTTGCGTTTCCGGCCCCTTTAGAAGGTATTGGAACGCAAGAACGCCGGGCAGATCTTTGATCGCTTGAGCCGTTGCGTAGGGCAATCGCGGCAACATGCCGATTTTCTCTGCGGTTGTCCTACGCCGGAAATGACAAGATATTCGAACTGAGCGGCTGGTCAAGCACACGGATCGACTAGGGAATTGCGGTCTCTAAACAGCCCGCAGTCCTCGGCATCGCACATCCAGCGTCTTGCCAATCGTATATCGGAATTCAATTTTCGCCCCGGGCCGCACTGCGCCAAGTTTTGCGGCACGCCGCCGCCGCGGCAGGTTGTGTGGCTTCATAAGAGAACCCCTGCCGGCACCTTGCCGGGATCGAACTGTCAGCCGTACGATCTGCCGGATTTGGGACGTGATTGGAATGTGTTCGATTTGCAAAGCTTATCTGCGCATCAGGTCGCCGCTGCAATCGTCAGTGTGTGTCGCATCCTACTCCACAGGATCGTGCGGACGTCATACACTCTCGCTGACTCAGGGACGCCGCAGAGGAATGCAAACAAGATAGCACCCAAATAGCTCGGCACGAAGCTGGTCCAGCCGTTCGATGCGCGAACCCCCAAGCTTGAAGGACTTGAAGACGCATATGCGGCTGCTGATTACCGGGGGGGCGGGGTTCATTGGTTCTGCGGTCATCCGCCACTGTCTGCGCAATACAAGCCATAGCGTCATCAATCTGGACAAGCTCACCTACGCTGCGTGTCCCGAGAGCTTGAGTGAGGTTGTGCCCCACGACCGCTACGCGTTTGAGCAGATTGACGTCTGCGACTCGGTAGAAGTGCAAGGCGTATTCGAACGCCATGATCCGGATGCGGTCATGCACTTGGCCGCGGAGTCGCATGTCGACAACTCCATAAACTGGCCGAAACGTTTCATCGAGACCAACATTACTGGCACGTTCGTTATGCTGGAGGCCGCATGGAAGCACTTCGACCAGATGTCGGAGCCCCGCAAATCCAAGTTTCGCTTCCATCACGTGTCGACAGACGAAGTCTTCGGCTCACAGACCGCTGACAATTTTGCTACCGAAGAGGCCGCCTATTCGCCGAGTTCACCTTATTCGGCGAGTAAGGCGTCGTCCGACATGCTTGTTCGCGCCTGGCATCGGACTTACGGATTGCCGATAGTTGTTAGCAATTGCTCGAACAACTACGGGCCTTTTCAATTTCCGGAAAAGCTCGTGCCATTGACAATCCTGGCCGCTGCTGAGGGTCGCTCAATTCCACTGTACGGCTCGGGGGGCAACGTCCGCGACTGGCTGTTCGTCGATGATCACGTCGAAGCGCTCCTTGCCATCATCGAACGTGGCAGTATTGGTGAGAGCTACAATATTGGCGGCGGAGTTCAGACGCGGAATATTGATCTCGTGCGCGAGCTGTGTCGCATTCTCGATGACAGACTCCCCATGGAAGGCCACGCGCAACATGAGGATCTCATTACGTTCGTTGCCGACCGCCCAGGACACGATCTGCGGTATGCAGTCGACATTTCCAAGATCGAGCGCGAACTAGGATGGCGACCCAGGGTGAAATTGGCGGAGGGAATTCGCCGTACAGTCGATTGGTATTTGGAAAACGGCTGGTGGACGAACACGGTCCGCGCGCGCGGGCATAACTCCAACAACCGGGTGCGATTCACCACGGGAGCCAGTAAGTGACGCTCAGTATCACACCATTTGTCATCGAAGGACCGTTGTTGGTAGCGCCAGAGAGGTTTTGCGATAAGCGCGGTTTCTTTTCGGAAACATACAATGCGCGAGCAATGGCCGAGGTCGGTATCGAACTGTCGTTTGTTCAGGACAACTATTCTATGTCCATCGAACGCGGGACAGTTCGGGGATTTCACGCTCAGTCGCCACCGAATGCACAGGCCAAGCTTGTGAGCGTGGTACGGGGGCGCATATTGGATGTTTTCATCGACATTCGCCGAAACGCGCGCACATACGGTCAGCATTGCGCCATAGAACTGAGCGCAGATAATTGGCTGCAAGTCTTGATCCCGATCGGGTTCGCGCACGGTTTTTGCACATTGGAGTCGGGCACCGAGGTGGTCTACAAAGCCAGCAACTATTATGTACCTGAAGCGGAGTGCGGCTTTCGCTGGAACGATCCGGCGCTCGGCATCGCGTGGCCCGAATTTGCTGGTGCCAATGTTTCACCGAGGGACAGCGAGTGGCCGACCTTTGCTCAGTTCGAAAGTCCATTCGCGGCACTGCGCTAAGCCAGAGCTGAAGTCGAAGACATGACCGCGACAAAGCATTTCTCCGTATTGCAATTTGGGGCTACGGGACAATTGGCGAATGCTCTTCGGATCGGTGCCTGCAATCTGCCTCATCTGTCGCTTCACATTCTCGCACGAGACCGAGCTGACTTCCGCTGTCCCGACCAAGTAAGGAGGGCCGTGCGGGAATCAGGAGCCATTGATCTTGTGATCAACGCAACGGCGTATACCGCCGTGGACAAAGCTGAGTTGGAACCAGACTTAGCGCGGACGGTCAACACCGATTCGGTCGGCGCTTTGGCAGAGGCCTGTGCCGCACGCAGCATTCCTTTGATTCACGTTTCGACCGACTATGTCTTCGACGGCTCCAAAGGAGCGCCTTATACCGAGAGTGATTTGACAAGGCCGCTTAGCGTCTACGGCCGCACCAAACTTGAAGGCGAAAACGCCATTCGCAATTGCTTCGAGCGACACGTTATTGTCCGTACGTCTCAGGTCTATAGCGCGCAGCGCGATAATTTCGTCAAGACGGTGCTACGACTGGGCGCCGAGCAAGATGAAATTCGCGTCGTCACCGACCAACTCCGGACACCGACGTCAGCTGCGAGTCTCGCAACCTCTATTCTAGCTATCGCGGGGCGAGTCGCCCATGACAACGAGGTCGACCCGTTTGGGACTTTTCACTACGCAGACCAAGGAGAAACCACCGTGCGGCGCTTTGCCGAAGTAATCCTGGAGGACGCAGCTCCGTGGGCGAGTTCAAAGCGAAAGCTGTTCCCATTGCGGCTGCCCAATATCAAAGCGCTGCACAGCGTCCGCTCGACTCGCGTCTCGACTGTGCAAAGTTCGAGCGGGTCTTCGCTATTGCGCGACCTCATTGGCGTCAGTCGCTGGCTCGCGTACTGGACGAAATCAGGAAGGTCACTCAAAGTGACTCAGCAGGTGAGCACGAGACCGGAGGTCTCAACTAAAGTCGGGACGTCAATTTGCCGTTCGATCGTCGCCCAACCACCATTATCAGATAGGAAGCGAAGCCAAGGTGCACTTCGGTCGCATTTGAGAACCTGAGTTGGGGGTGTTGAACAATCCCGCAAACAAATGGTGAATGAAAATTCATCGGCGTTGATCGACAGCCAAGCAATCACCTCGTTCAGCAATTAAGAATACTTGGAGCCCAGTGTGTGCAGCACAAGCTCGTTGATCTTCTGTCTCAGCAACGTCGCTCCGGCTGAAGTTGTCGGGAAGCGCGTGCTCGAAGTTGGGTCTCTGAACGTAAACGGGTCTGTTCGAGCAGTTCTTGAGCATTGGGGTCCGTCTGAATACATCGGGATCGACGCAGTCGATGGAGAGGGTGTGGACAGAGTTGCCGACATAACAGCCTTGAGCGACATCTTTCCTCATGGCCACTTCGATGTCGTCATTTCGACGGAAGTACTCGAACACGTGCGCGACTGGAGGGCAGCGATTTACAACATGAAATCGATTGCAGCGCCCGGCGCGATTCTAATCATCACAACGCGGTCGCGCGGCTTTCCCTATCACCCGCACCCCGAGGACTTTTGGAGGTATGAGCGGTCGGACCTAGCCGCAATTTTCAGCGATTTCCTCATAGACCAGCTGCAATCGGACCCTGCCGAGCCGGGGATATTCATGCGGGCTCGCAAGCCGACAAATTTTGTCGAGAACAATATAGCCGACCACCTGCTGTTCAACATGTTAACTGGGAGCCTTGCTCCGCGGATCGAAGATGCAAATTTTAGGACTGCGCGCTATCGCTGGCTCGTTTATCGAATGAAAGCGACAAGAATTGCGCGCAACATTTGGCAAACCGCCCTTCCGCAGGTGCGTTAGTTAAGCCCGATGAATTAGTTCCATAACTCTATTCGACGTCCTAGCAGACCTTCGAGCGCGGCAATATCTCCGGAAAAGTGGCGAACTAACTCGTTTAAAAATTCGTCTCCCAAAGGCAATTTCTTTGCGGGGCGCTCGTTCAGCCTCGTCAGAAGACGACGCGGGTTTAGGTTTAGTGCGTTGGCGGCACCCCTAACACGACGCCACGCTCGATCAACAATCGCAGGCCTCCGCTGCATAAATTGCGCGACCGCTCGGCTCCGAAGCTGCTGGGCGGAATTCACCACTGGAAACTCCGAGCGGTTGTCTGGCGTAAGGCCCAAGAATTCGAGCAAAGAGGGATAATATCTCGCGGGTTCGGAGAAGAACTCCTCATAGATGAGGATACAACGTTGCGCTGGCGGAACTAGAGTCATGATACGATCAATCTGTTGTGCATAGCGATATAATCTACCGTATTGCAACAGCACAGGGACGGTGCAAGTTGGTGGAATGCGGACACCTCGCGCTCTGTCAGCTTGCGCAATCCACGCTTCCCGAAAATCGCCTTCATTTTCCATCAGCGTGTGAAGATTGTGCAAGTGCAGAGATCGGGCCGCCTCTATTGGCTGCCGTAACATCGCAATAAATTTTGCGCGTGGGTTCATTGCTAGGATTTGTGGTACAGCTACTTCGGACAAGAGGTAGAGGACCGATGCCTCGCCTGTCAGAGCTCCGTGATGAGCCGCGGCGAAAAGCCCAACATATTCGCTTATCTCTTTGACCGCACCCAGCACGCCAAATTCGGGACAGAAGAAGCTCGGCTCCTTGATGCGAGGCACGAACACAGACGGGTGAGCAGAGAGGTAGGTGAAAAGCGCAGACGTCCCGCACTTGGGGGCGCCAACGATGAAGAAGTCTGGTATGCCTTTGTGCATATTTGTCGACGAGTTCCCAGGCGAATGCCCGACCAATAAGGCCGGCGCGAGGCGATCAGAGGATCGAGCGCACAGCGCTGCAGCTGCTATTCGACACTTTGATTCGGTCGACACCATCTGGTTGGCGACCTGGCATCACCGAAACGGTTTCTGATTAACTACACGGCTTGATGACCAGACCCTGTCCCGTCGGAAGAGACAAGACGGTCAACCTCTTTGCGTTAGCAAAACTGTCAATAGCGATCTTCTGATGCTGATATCCAAAGTTCGCATAGTCGTCGAGCAAAACAAATGCTCCTGGGATTAAACGTTCCCAAAGAAATTCGAGCGCCGCCACTTCCGGCTGAGAATTATTGAGATCGATGTGAAGAAATGCGATTTTCCTTGAATTGATCTCAGAAAGTGTTTCGGGAATGGAGCCAACAATCAGTTTGATGTTCTTCCACTCCTCAAAATTCTTGCGGACAGCAGCAATGTCCAACGCATAAAGCCCCATCTTGATATGTTGGGCATTTCTTCTCATCACGCCGCTTGCCCGTTCTTCGCTTGTAATATAGCGTTCGTCGATGCCGCTAAACGTATCAAGCAGATAGAAGAAGCGGCCAGTGTCGTCCCACTTCAAGTACGACATGATTGCCGAGCTCATGAAGCCGTGACCGACACCACACTCGACAAAATCTCCGTCAAGCTCTGATGCACACCGCGCTGCCCACAATCCGACGTGAACGCGCCATCGCCAATGAAAGTCTGATCTAGCGGCCCGCGCACCGCGTTGGTATGCGCTGAGAAACGCGGGATCGGAGACGAAGTCGTGGTTGTGAAAGCTTAGTAAGCCGTCCTCGTCGTAGATGCTCGGGCCAACGCGAAGCTTCAAAATCAATCGCACGAGCCGGGCGCGCAGCCCTCGCTGACGCCATGTTTCGAGTTTCCCGATGACTCCGGTCATCTTGATCACTTAGTCCCGCTGCGAGATCAACGTGCTTACTTTATCCTAGCTGTTCCTCATCGTCTCCGCCGGACCGCGCGGCCGCCGAATTCGACCATAAGTTCTCGATGCGATCGTGGCACTCTTCGCAGAATGAAATCTGGTCCCTCTGAATTGTTTCGGATCGACCTGCAAACCCATTGGACTTGTTGCGGCAACTGACTTTTAGTATTCCCGAGCTGCCATTCTCCTGGCAAGTTTGATAGTCGCAACGAGCCGATAGTGATGCCGTCAATAGACGTCTTGCTTGCCACGCACAACAGCGCGAGGTACCTAACCGCGCTCCTGGACTCGCTGTTCCAACAGAGCTGTCAAGACTTCACAGTGATGGTCGCCGACGACGATTTCGAGCGATAAAAGCCTCGAAATCATACGCGACTACCAGCAGCGTTTCCCAAATCGGATTCGAGTTCTTGCGTTCTCGGAAAGTGCAGGCGGCCCGAGCGAGAATTTTTCACGTCTCATGAAGCAATCGCAGGCTGACTATGTGATGTTTTGCGACCATGACGACGTATGGCTTCCTTGCAAGATTGCTTTGAGCCTCTCGCAGATCTCGATGGCTGAGTCAAAATACGGAACGTCGACGCCTCTGCTGGTTCATACTGATCTTGCCGTCGTAGGCCCTGACCTACAGGTGCTGGATGCGTCCTTCTGGAAATTTCAAAACGTATGTCCATGGCGACGAGAGCTTCGACATCTTTTGCTCCAGAATACGGTCACAGGGTGTGCGACGATCACCAATCGAGCGCTGTACAAATTGGCTTGGCCGATTCCGAAGGAAGCAATTATGCACGATTGGTGGATTGCTCTTGTTGCGGCGGCTTTTGGAAAGATTGAGCCGGTGCAATGTGCAACGATTTAATACAGACAACACGACGCGAATTTTATCGGCGCGAGCCAGTGGTCCCTCTGGTATGTACTCGGAATCGCTATCGAAACAATCACGCTGCGGAACAATCGAAGCCGCAATAGTCTGAATCGATTAACGAAGCAGGCTCGGCGGTTCGGCGAGATTTATTCGTCGCGTCTGAATGCGAGACAGCAGTTACTCGTGGATGCATTTGCGGGTCTTTGGACCTACTCTCCTTTGGTCCGCATATACACCCTGATTTGGCATCGACTGTTCAAGTGTGGTTTGATTCGAACGATGGGATTGTTCGTCGCCGTATGTAACCGGGCCCCATTGATTGAGCCGGGCACTTCTGGCCGGGATTCAAGTAGTGTTGGGCCCACCTAGCTACTTGTTTTAGGTGGCATATCAACTTCGCCCGCCGGGCATGAGGAATTAGATCGCAAGTCGGATGGCAATTGATGCAACTCACGCGCTGAAAGAATGCCCGATAAACCGTGTGGATTCTGGAGCGGATTGAAGCATGAGAGGCATCATTCTTGCCGGCGGAAACGGCACGCGCCTGCACCCGCTGACGCTCGTAACATCCAAACAGCTGATGCCAGTCTATGACAAGCCGTTGATCTTCTATCCGCTGACCACACTCATGATGATCGGCATACGCGAGATTCTCATAGTGTCCACTCCGCGCGACTTGCCCCAATTTCGAGCACTGCTCGGAACCGGCGCGCAATGGGGTATTCGTCTCTCCTACGCCGCGCAAACCTATCCGGCCGGAGTTGCACACGCATTTCTCGTCGCGAAGAAGTTTTTGCGCGGCGGCCCGGCTGCGCTCATCTTGGGAGATAACATCTTCTACGGCCACGGTCTCTTCGAGATTTTTCGTAAGGCGGCGAAGACCTCCGAAGGCGCAACGATTTTTGCCCACCAGGTTTCAAATCCACAGCAGTTTGGCGTCGTCGAATTTTCTGCGGACGGCCAAGCCTTGTCCCTCACCGAGAAGCCGGACGTTGCGCACTCTGATTGGGCGATCACTGGCCTCTATCTGTATGACGATGAAGTCGTTTCGCTCGCCGAGAGACTCAAACCTTCGACTCGAGGGGAACTCGAGATTACCGACTTAAACAAGCTGTATCTCGCGCGAGGTAAGCTCAGAGTTCGAGCGTATTGGGCGCGGAGCGATTTGGCTTGATACCGGCACACCAGAGTCTCTTCTAGAGGCTGCAGAGTTCGTTCATGCGCTGGAGAAACGGCAAGGTTTGAAGCTCGCTTGTCCGGAGGAAGTCGCCCTCAATATGGACTTTATCGACATAGAGAGTTTCTCCAAACTTGTGCGAAACTCTCCTTCGTCCGACTACACGTCCTATCTTCGCCGCATCCTACGCCAACACACATCATGATAGTGATTGAGTTGCCACATGAACTTGGATGAATTTCTTGACTGACGGATCGCGGGGCTTTTCTCTTGGCGATCTTGGCCGTGAATAGACGTATGACCATCAATCTTGCCACTTCGATCGCGCTGGTAGATTCCGCTTTGAGAAGCGCGGCCGGGGATATCCGGCTCCAAAGTCTCGATATCGATTGATACAACTCCTTCTCAGCAATCTGAATTGCAGCTACCGTCATCTTCTGGATCGATCAATAAGTTCTGGGCCCAGATGAAACAGACGCTATGCAATAGACTCCACCGCGCTGGCACAAGTATTCGTCAGGCCAGTGAAGGGAGAGGCAAGTCGCCAATGAATCAGAACGTCGCAAATTGGTCGCGCCTAAGAGAACTGGCCTTTGCCTTTTTTCTAGCTGGAGCCTCCCAATTATCTACCAAGCGCCATTCGGTTCGAGACTATCAATTTCTGATTGCTCTGCTGATCTACAAGCACGGTTACGACAAGGCGATGGAATTGGGGGTGGGGGGACAGTGGTCAAAAGTCGGTGAGCTTGAATTTCTGCTTCTGGAGTTTCTCGGTCTCAGGAGCGGCGATTTCATCATGGACATTGGTTGCGGCAGCGGACGACTGGCGTCCTTCATTGCGTCACGCAACATAGACGTCAGCTATCACGGCACAGACGTGGTTCGGGAATTTATACGCAATGCAAAGCGCGTATCGCCAAAGCATTTCCGCTATACGCGCGTTACCGAGCTTACAATTCCGGAGCGAGACGACACGGCCGATTATGTGACGTTTTTCTCAGTCGCCACCCATTTGCAATTGCACGAGACCTATATCTATCTGCAGGAGGCGCGTCGCGTTGCCAAGCCAGGAGGTGCAATCATCGTTTCCTTTCTTGACATCGGCAATCCAGCCCATCGTGCGATTTTTCGCGGAACGGCAGAAGCTGCAAAGAAGAAAAGACTGCTTCACTTGAACATGTTCTTCGATGCAAGCGCGATAAGGCATATGGCGGAAGACTTAGGCCTCGACGTTGAAGGTATTTTCCCGGGCGATTTGCCTTTCATTCCGACTGACCGCGGGTTGGAGAAATTTGACCAATCG
The DNA here is from genome assembly GCA_963741735.1 of uncultured Alphaproteobacteria bacterium. Taxonomy (GTDB): domain Bacteria; phylum Pseudomonadota; class Alphaproteobacteria; order Micropepsales; family Micropepsaceae; genus Rhizomicrobium. Next base: position 1,207,305 of record CAVUJB010000002.1, on the reverse strand, counting down.
GTTGCGGTACTTCGGAAAAAGGTTGGCTAAGTTATGCTCATCAAATAGTCCCTCGTCTTTAAGGACAAACTCCGCAGGGTTCAGGTCGATTGCCTATCGGCCGCTCCGGCGGGCACCAGGGCGGCACCGCTCCGTTCGGCAGAAAAATTGCACACGGCACAATGCAATGACCGGACCGCTTCCCAACGAGCCGCCGTGCATACGAGCGATCTTTTTGCGCGTGGCGCACGCGTGATACTTTCAGGACGCAACGAGGCTGCGCTTGCTGCCGTCTCAAAGGCGGCCGGCGACCGCGCGCTCCTCCTGCCGTTCGAGGCGACGGACTTCGAACGGATCGGCGAAATCGCCGAGGGCGCCTGGCGATGGGCTCAGGCGCGGAGCGGGGGCATTTACGGTCTGGTCAACAATGCGGGCATTTCCCAGCGCTCGCTCGCAGTGGAATCGAAATTCGAGGTCTACCGCCGCGTGATCGATGTCGATCTGCTGGCTCCCATCGCGCTGACCCAGAGCGCTTTCCGATCGTGGCAAGGCTGCCAGCGTGCCGATAGCGAAAAGTTCGCGGTGAAGCGTGGCCACGAAGTCGGATTTTAATCGTTTCGGCGACATGGCGGCCTTGCTGTTTGGCGGCGTCGGCGGTTCCTGGGACGGGCTTGCCATTCCACGCCTCGAACCGCCGCGACCGTCGCCTCTCCGTGAACCAGTCAGGCAAGCGTCAGTCGGTCGTGATCGTGCGCGAGCGGAACGGTAACAGCCTTCCCGCCGTGTTCCGTTCGGAAGGCGCTGCACTGTCATGGATTAAAAGCCGCGTTGAGCATGGCACCGTATTGACCGCCGATGAGGCGAGCGGCTGGGACGGCCTCGCTTCCAAGTTCGAAATGAAGCGGATCAACCATCAAGAGGCGTACAGCGACGGCGAAGCCTGCACTAACTGGGCCGAAAGCTATTTCTCGCGCATCCGTCGCGGTGAGATGGGCCACTTCCACCATGTCGCCGGTCTGTACCTTCTGCGCTACGCACAAGAGAGCGCGTTCCGTGAAGATGCGCGCCGCGTCGATAACGGCACTCAGGTCCGCCGCGTGACTGAGCTGGCATTGAAGCGCGGGCCTTCAGTAGATTTCAGCGGCTACTATCAGCGACACGTAAAGGCGGCGTAAGATTTGCGCGGAGTTTTCTCTTGAGGAATTTGTTGAGTTTACGTCCCACGGCTCCACGCTCTTCCAGTTGCCGGGTTTTGAATTCGGCATATAGCTGCAAAACGCACTTCGGGCGCGCGCACTCAGACTTGGTACACCGCGCATTGGTCACAGGGCATTCGAGGCTTTGAGGCGTATTCATCGCCCCTCCGCTCCATGAGCGACCGTTCAATATTACTCCGTTGTCAAATGAACCCCAAGGATAGAAGTGCCCCTAGCGTTCCAATGGAAGCGCCGGCAACGCCCCTATAATCCGGCCCTTCCGCTTTCCGTTGTCCGCGATCCTGCCGCGCTTGGCCTGCATCCGAAGGGTCTGGATCACCCGGTAGGTGACCGCCTTCGCCAGCGCCTTGTCCCCAGTGTCCAAGCCCTTCGCCTCCATCGCGTACAGGGCCCTTGGAAGCGAACAGCGCATAAACGATCATTCGCCTCGAAAAGATATCAGGGAATTTGCAGAGCGATAACAGGGAAAAATAGTCAAATAACAGGGAACGTTTGCGCAGTTCTAGCATACAGGAACATCATCGATTTTGGAGGCCATTTTACTCGTGGATCGCGGTTGGAGATGGGCTGTGTCGCAATCTCGACGGCGAGCTTGGTTCACTGATATTTCTCGCGCATACATGCTGATCTCCTTGTTCGGCCAGAAAACTGAAGCGCTGTGAACATTGCGGCGGAGAACTGGCACATCGTGGCTGTTCGGGCCAACCAAAAGCGAGTTCCTGCCGCCGATCAGGACAGGGAATTAATGCTCCGGCGGACGCGTTGGAGATAGAGTTCGAACGAAAGGCCATCGCTTGGCACATTTCGCTGACAAGCCCACGGACATCGGCTCTGCGACAGTCGCCGAGACGCTCGCAACCTTGCGTGTCGACCCGAATAAGGGTCTCTCACGCGCGGCGGTAGATGCTGGCCGAAAGGAGCACGGCTTCAACGAAGTAGCCGTCAAGAAAGGTCATCCGGTTCTTAAATTCCTCGGAAAATTCTGGGGAATCTCGGCATGGATGCTCGAACTGATCATGGTTTTGTCGGCCGTGCTCAGGAATTTTGCAGACCTCGCCGTGGTGGGCGCGCTGCTCGTCATCAACGCCGTGTTGAGCTTCATGCAGGAGAGCCGTGCGGCCGGTGTCGTCGAAGCGCTTCGCCGTCGATTGCAGGTCAGTGCGCGCGTCCTGCGCGATTCAACCTGGCAGGTCGTTCCCGCCCGCGAGCTGGTCCCCGGCGACATCGTGCGCGTGCGGCCCGGCGACATCGTCCCGGCGGACGTGAAACTCCTCGCCGGGGCGTTGAGCGTGGACCAGTCCGCGCTCACCGGCGAATCGAAGGACGCGGACAAGGCGCCCGGCGACGTGCTCTCGTCGGGATCGATCGTCCGGCAGGGTGAAGGCAATGGCGTGGTGATGCTGACGGGCGCCAAGACCTACTTCGGACGTACCACAGAGCTTGTTCAGGAAGCGCGCCCCAAACTTCATATCGAAGCAGTCGTAACCAAAGTCGTGCGCTGGCTCTTCGTCATCGTCGGAGCGCTGCTCGGCGTTGTGATTGTACTGTCGCTCGTCCGCGCTACGCCGCTCATCGAAATGATTCCACTTATACTCGTCCTGCTTATGAGCGCGGTGCCGGTCGCCCTGCCCGTCATGTTCACGGTCAGCATGGCTGTCGGATCGAAGGAGCTGGCCAAGCGCGGCGTGCTGGTGACCCGTCTGAGTGCCGCCGAAGACGCCGCGACGATGGACGTGCTCTGCGTCGACAAGACGGGCACGATTACGGCGAACCAACTCGCCGTGACAGGCGTTACTCCGCTGGAACATGCAACAGAAGCCGATGTGCTGTTCGCCGGCGCACTAGCGTCGCAGGAGGCCAACCAGGATCCAATCGACCTGGCGTTCCTCGCCGCAGCGAAGGCGCACCATACATTCGACAACATTCCGGCGGTCACACCTGTTTCGTTCGCACCATTCGATGCAAAAATGCGCCGCACCGAAGCCGTCGTCGAGCAGAGCGGGCAGCGGCTCCGTGTAATGAAGGGGGCCATTCGCACAATTGCCGAGACTTGTGGACTCCAGCAGCCCGCGGTGACGGCGCTTGAGGCTCGCGCCAGCGCGGCGGCCGCCAAAGGTTATCGCTCGCTTGCGGTGGCACGCGGCCCTGAGACGGGCACACCGGTCCTGCTCGGTCTGGTGTCGCTGTACGATCCGCCAAGGCCGGACGCCAAACAACTCATCGCCACACTCTTTAGCCTCGGCGTTCCCGTAAAGATGCTTACCGGCGACGCATTGCCGGTAGCGATTGAGATCGGCCTGGGAGTCGGTCTGTCCAACATCAAGCGTATGGCCGATCTCAAGCGGGAGAGCGCGAAGGCCGGCGACAAGGCGTCCGATCTCTTCGAGGGTGCGGATGGCTTCGCCGAAGTGTACCCGGAGGACAAGTATGTCGTTGTGCAGCATCTGCAGGCGGCAGGGCATGTCACCGGCATGACGGGCGACGGCGTCAACGATGCGCCCGCTCTTCGCCAGGCCGAAGTGGGTATCGCCGTCAGCACAGCTACTGACGTGGCCAAGGGCGCCGCGAGCGTCGTTTTGACCGAGCCAGGACTGACGAACATCGTGGCTCTGGTCGAACAGGGGCGGACGATTTATCAGCGCATACTCACTTGGATCATCAACAAGATCAGCCGGACAATCCTTAAGGCGGCCTTTGTGGCCATCGCATTCATCGTGACAGGAAAGTTCGTCGTCTCCGCCTTCGCGATGCTGCTGTTGGTGTTCATGACGGACTTCGCAAAGATTTCGCTTGCGACCGACAATGTCCGCTCGTCCAGGATGCCGGAAACCTGGAATATCGGTGGCTTCATAGCCGTGTCCGTGGTGCTTGGCGTCGCGATGGTCGCCGAAACGCTCCTCCTGTTGTGGCTGGGCTGGTGGAAGTTCGGTTTGGCAACCGATAACAATGCCCTCTACACCTTCAGCTTTCTCATGCTCCTCTACTTTGCCGTGCTCTCCGTCGTGTCCGCGCGGGAGCGGCACTGGTTCTGGTCGACGCTGCCGAGCAAGACCTTTCTGTCGGCAATTGCCGCCGACGCCGTCGCCGGTACGGTCCTGACGTTCGTAGGCTTGCCCGGCCTGCTGCCTTTACCTTGGTGGCAGACGCTCGCGATATTTGGTTACGCCCTGGTCTCCTGTCTTGTCGTTAACGACGCCATGAAAGTTGCGCTGATCAAATGGTGGGTTCCAAACGCTGTGGCTCTGAAAGTTTCCACCGCGCCAGCAATGCGGAAAGGACAAAAATGATAATTGATTCCAACGATTTTCGTGCACGGGAGGGGCGCCGGGTCAACCTGAAGAAATGGCCCACGACCATCGATCCGATCTACGAATTCGAAAAAGCAATATAAAAAACTGTTGGAAGAGCACGTTGCGAAGCTGAGCGCGCAGCAGCAGCTTCTCTATTCCTCGAATCGATATGCCCTTCTACTGATTTTTCAGGCGATGGACGCGGCGGGAAAGGACGGCGCCATCAAACATGTGATGTCCGGCGTCAATCCGCAGGGTTGCCAGGTCTTCAGCTACAAGCATCCCAGCCCAACTGAGCTGGAGCACGACTTTCTCTGGCGCACCACGCGCGATCTGCCCGAGCGCGGGCGCATCGGCATTTTCAACCAGTCCTACTACGAGGAAGTTCTGATCGTTCGCGTGCACCCCGAGATATTTCGCAGCGAGGGACTGCCGGACGCATTGCACGACGAGAAGACCGTCTGACGCGACCGGTAGCGTCTTCTTCTGATTCAGGCCAAATCCCTCACGACGCAACAGCACAGGAACGCGCCGGTAGCCATATCGCACGCGCGTCTGACAGATCTCTTTGATGCGCTGTTCGAGGTGGGCCTGCCCAGGGCGACGCGACTTGTAGTGATAGGTAGACGTATCGACCTCAAACACCCGGCAGGTCCGCCGGATCGACACTCCCCATTCACCGCGCACCGCATCAACCAGCTTGCGCTTCCGGGCAGGCCTTAGATTTTTCGCCGGAGGGCATCCTGCAGCATCTCCTTGTCCAGACTGAGGTCGGCCACGATCTTCCGTAGCTTCGTGGCCTCGTCTTCGAGCTGCTTCAGCCGCCGCATCTCGGTCGGCAGCAGCCCATCGTACTTCCTCTTCCAGTTGAAATACGTCGCCTGGCTGATTCCAGCCTTGCGGCAAATGTCCGCCACCGGCATCCCATCGGTGCCCTGCTTCAGAATGAACGCCTTCTGCGCGTCCGTGAACTTCGATGCCTTCATCGTCTTCCGCTCCTCCCCAGCCCGGGAATCCAGCGGAAAACTCTAACCAAAGACGATCCAGGTTTCAGAGATCAGATCATCACAACTGCAAGGGTCGCAGGTTCAATCCCGAGTTAAGTCGATCAAGCGTGGGCATCCATGCAGGTTGCATCAAAATAAGCTGGTCAAACTGCGGCCTGTCATGGCAGCAGAAGCAGCCGATAACCGATACCTGGCTCGGTGATCAAGATATGCGACGCCGAACCGGGCTCGAGCTTCTGCCGCAGCTGGCGCATCAGCACGCGTAAGTACTGGACGTCCTCGACATGTGCCGGTCCCCAGACTTCCGTTAGAAGCTGATGGTGGGTCACGACCTTGCCGGCGTGACCCACCAGGAAGCGCAAAAGGCTGTACTCTTTGGGCGACAGATGGACCTCGTCCTCTGCCAGCTTGACCCGACGGTTGACGAGATCGACCGTCAACTGTCCGGTTCGGAAAATGGGAGCCTCTCCGATCTTCTGCAACCCATGCCGCAGAGCCGCCTTGAGGCGCGCCAGCAACTCGGCCATATCGAACGGCTTAGTAACGTAGTCGTCCGCTCCAAGTTCAAGTGCTCGAACCTTCCCCTCGACATCGTTGCGTGCCGACAGCACGACGATTGGGGTCAAGGTGCCAGCGCGGATGCTTTGGATGATCGAAAATCCGTCCTGATCCGGCAGGCCCAGATCAAGAATTACGGCGTCTGGCCGTTCCTTAGCGAATAATTTTAGAGCTTCGGCAGCGTTTGCAGCTTCGATGCACTCATAGCCGTGCGGCGGTAACCCGGCACGCAAAAAGCGCTGGATTTGGGGCTCGTCGTCGACGACGAGAATTTTAGGCAGTTTATTGGCCATGACGAATCACTGCGGCGCCGCTGACGGCACGGAAAGTGTCAACATGGCACCGCTCCTATCGGTTCGGTTCGTGGCGTCCAAGGTGCCGCCGAAGGCCTCGACAAAACCACGCGCAACAGCAAGGCCCAGGCCAGTGCCGGCGACGCGACTGTCCGCAGCCTTTGCACGGTAGAATTTGTCGAAGATGTTGGGCAGCGCTTCAGTCGGAATGCCGGGGCCTTCATCCTTGACCGTGAGCAAAACTCTGTTTGCCGCCGCGCGCACCAAAATGTTAATCACAGAGCCTAACGGCGCATATTTGGCGGCGTTGTCCAAGAGATTGACGAGCGCCTGTTCGAGGAGCAGCGGGTCAACCGAGATCGAAGGAATATCGTGCGGTATCGTGACGATGATGCCGTGACCAGATAGCCTTCGCGAGAGACGCTTACGCGCAATCGCCACGAGTTCGCCGATGTCAGCGGTCTCGCGTTTCACACCCAGGGCGCCAGCTTCCAATCGCGACATATCCAGAAGATTGCCGACAAAACGATCGAGACGTTCGGCTTCGTCGCGGATGGTACCAAGAAGCTCGCCCGTCTGCTCGGCATTGTAGAGATCGCGATTGGTTAGCAAGGTCGTGGCGGAGCCCAATATCGAAGCAAGCGGCGTCCGCAGGTCGTGCGACAGCGACGTCAGCATCGCGACCCGAAGCTTGTCGGCTTCCAGATGCACCTGGGCTTCGTCGACTCGTTCGACGAGTTCGGACCGCTCGATCGCCAGCGCCGTCTGGTCGATCAGCGCGTCCAGCAGCCGGCGTTCTTCCGGCGTGAACAGGGCCTTTTCGTCCAATCGTTGAAGTCCAATGACGCCAACCAGGCCTTCGCCGGTCCGCATGGGAAGGAACAAGCCGCTTTGCGCCCGGCAGCGTTTCGGCATTGCGCCCAGCCGCCTTGCCGCGATCCCAGCACCAAGTGGCAGCGGCGAGATCCTGGTCGTCGATCTCGTCTTCCGGCGGATAGCCAACCCGGATTTCCAGGCGCTTGGTCTTCGGATTCGGCAACAGAATCGACGACGTTGACTTTCAACATCGACGAAATCTGAAAGGCGACAGCCCAAAGCAGATCGTCCAGACGCGCGATTGCCGCGAGCTTGCCGGTAAAACGGTACAGTTCACTGGCGACAGCGGCGCGCGCCGAAGCCAGATCCGCCTGAACGCGAACGCGCGACGTCAGATTGCCCGCGATGATCGCCACCAGAAGCAGGACGGCGAAAGAAAGCAAGTTGTTGGGATCGGCGATGGTAAACGTGTAGAGCGGCGGCAAGAAAAAGAAATTGTACGCCATGACGCTGACGAAGGCGGTGAACAGTGCCGGCCGAAGTCCGAACGAAACCGCACTGAAGAGCACCGGGACGAGAAACAGCATTCCGATGCTGCCCAGCGCATGAGACGTCGTTGCATTCAACAGCCATGCGACGCCAACCGTTGCTACGGTCGCTAACGCGCTCCAGCAGATAGGCTCGCCAAATCAAAGGCTCAGTGCTTTGCCCGGTCTTGACGGACTTCGGGGACGACGGTCTCGCCCTCGGCGAGGACAGCGGTCACGCTGATGGCGCCGCTCTTTCGCATCAGGTCGCGGACCACAGAGCCATGGAGAATCTCGAACCAGCGCGAGCGTTCCGATTTTCCAATGAGGATTTGGGTGACGTTGTTCTTGCGCGCGTAGTCGAGAACGGTCTGCGCGATGTCGCGTCCCGGCAGTGTCACAGCTTCGGCGCCCAGCCGCTGGGCTAGGCGCATCGTGTCCGCGACGCGATCCTTTTCGACTTCACTGAGAGCTCAGATGTCGCGGGCTCTCGATATAGAGCGCGGTCCAGGTAGCCTTGAGATTGTCCGCGAGGCGCCGCGCGCGGCGCATGAGTTCCGCGGACGAGGGATGCTCGTTGACGCAAACCAGGATATGCTCGCTGGCGGGCCATGGACCGCCGATGGCGTGCGCCTGCATATAGTCGGTCATGTCGCGGTCGACGCGCTGGGCCGTCCGCCGTAATGCCAGCTCGCGCAGCGCCGTCAAATTTCCTGGTGAGAAGAAATGGGCGAGCGCGCGTTCGGCCTGCGCCTTGACATAGACCTTGCCTTCTTTCAGACGCTTCAGCAGATCATCCGCCGTTGTGTCCACCAGTTCGATTTCGTCTGCCTGATCGAGTACCTCGTCAGGCACTGTCTCGCGGACGCGAATGCGTGTGATCTGAGAGATAACGTCGTTCAGGCTCTCGATGTGCTGAATGTTGACGGTGGTGTAGACGTCGATGCCGGCGCCGAGGAGTTCGGCCACGTCCAGAAACCGTTTGGGGTGACGGCTGCCTTCGGCATTGGTGTGAGCCAATTCATCGACCAGCACCAATTTCGGCTTGCGTTGGATGATGGCGTCCAGATCCATTTCGAAGATGACGCGCCCCTTATAAAGGGAGCGCTTCTTCGGTATGGCCTCGAAGCCCTTGGTCAGGGCGTCGGTATCGACGCGGCCATGAGTTTCGACCACACCGATGACGACATCGACCCCGTCCAGGCGGCGCTGCCGTGCCTGGGTGAGCATTTCATAGGTCTTGCCCACGCCCGGCGCGGCGCCCAGGAATATCTTGAGCCGGCCGCGGCCTTCCTTCTTCGCCTGCTCGAGAAGCGCTTCTGGAGATGGGCGGTCGTCAACCCTGGTGCTAGCCATTCGCGCCAGAATAGCTCAGCGCCCGCCGGCTTGCATCGCATCAAGTGCCATATTGAGCTTGAGTACGTTGACGTGCGGCTCTCCGATCAGGCCGAAATAGCGGCCCTCGATGTGATCGGCGACCAGCGTGCGCACGGCGTTTTCCGGCAATTTGCGTGCCTTGGCGACACGCGGGCACCTGGAAGTAGGCGCCGGCGGGCGTGATATCGGGGTCGAGGCCGCTGGCAGAGGTGGTTACCAGATCGACAGGCACCGGAACGCCAGGGTTTTCCTTCTGCAGAGTTGCGGTATCGGCCGTCACGCGCTTGATCAGGGCTTTCGACGTCGGGCCCAGGTTGGAGCCGGACGAGTTGGCGGCGTCATAGCCGCTGCCGGCGGCCGAGGGGCGGCCGTGGAAATACTTCGGGCTCGTGAAGGCCTGACCCAACAATTCCGAACCAACCGTCTTGCCGTCCACGGTAACGAGGCTGCCATTCGCCTGGTGCGGGAAGAGGAGCTGCGACAATCCCGTCATTCCCAGCGGATAGGCAAGGCCGGTCAGGATCGTCATGAGGACGATCATCAGAATGGCAGGGCGAATTTGGCGAATCATGAGGCGCTCCTTAGATGAGGCCGGTAGCGGTGACGAAGAGGTCGATCAGCTTGATGCCCACGAACGGCACGATGATGCCGCCAAGGCCGTAGACCAGAAGATTGCGGCGCAGCAAGGCAGCCGCACCCACGGCGCGATAAGCGACGCCGCGCAGCGCCAGCGGAATGAGCGCGATGATGATGAGCGCATTGAAGATGATGGCGGACAGGATCGCACTCTGCGGCGAGTGCAGCCCCATGACATTGAGCGCCTGTAGCTGCGGATAGAAGGCGACGAACATCGCCGGAATGATCGCGAAATACTTCGCCACGTCATTGGCAATCGAGAACGTCGTGAGCGCGCCGCGTGTGATGAGCAGCTGCTTGCCGATCTCGACGATCTCGATGAGCTTGGTCGGATCGCTGTCGAGATCGACCATGTTGCCGGCTTCGCGTGCCGCCATGGTGCCCGTATTCATCGCCACGCCGACATCGGCCTGGGCGAGCGCCGGCGCATCGTTGGTACCGTCGCCGCACATCGCGACGAGTTTGCCCTTGGCCTGTTCGTCGCGGATGAGCTTGAGCTTGGTCTCGGGCGTGGCCTGCGCCATGAAATCGTCGACGCCCGACTCCGCGGCGATGGCCGCGGCGGTCAGCGGGTTGTCGCCGGTGATCATCACGGTGCGGATACCCATCTTGCGCAGCGCCGCGAAGCGTTCGCGGATACCGCCTTTGACGATGTCCTTCAGGTGAATGACGCCGAGCAGCTTGCCGTCCTTGGCGACCGCCAGACGGCGTGCCACCGGACTTGGCGATGCGTTCGGCGAGGGTCATCAACTGCTGCGCCGTCTCGGCGCCGACAGCCTGCAGCGCTGCCGCGACGGCGCCGTCGCTGCCGCCGGTCGCCGGAATGCCCTTTTGCGCCCGGACATAGTCCAGGACCGCATCCACCGCGCCTTTGCGGACGGACGAGCCGTCGACATCCACGCCGCTGATGCGGGTCTGTGCAGTGAATGGAATGAAGTGGGCGGACAGCGACGCCATGTCTCGGCCGCGGATTCCGTATTTCTCCTTCGCCAGCACGACGATCGATCGGCCTTCCGGCGTCTCGTCCGAGAGCGAGGAAATCTGTGCCGCGTCAGCAAGATCGCGCTCGTTGACGCCAGGCAGCGCCAGGAATTCCGTCGCCTGGCGGTTGCCGAGCGTGATCGTCCCGGTCTTGTCGAGCAACAGCGTGTCGACGTCGCCGGCAGCTTCGACGGCGCGGCCCGACATGGCGAGCACGTTGAAACGCACGAGGCGGTCCATGCCGGCGATGCCGATGGCGGAGAGCAGCGCGCCGATGGTGGTGGGGATCAGCGTGACGAACAGCGCAACCAGAACCAATACGCTAATCGAGCCGCCGGCATAGGTTGCGAAGCTCGGGATCGTGGCGACGGCGAAGACGAAGATGATCGTCATACCGGCGAGCAGGATGTTGAGCGCGATCTCGTTTGGCGTCTTCTGGCGTTCGGCGCCTTCGACCAGCGCGATCATGCGGTCGAGGAAGGTATGACCCTGCGCCGCCGTGATCCTCACCTTGATCTGATCGGAGATGACTTGCGTGCCGCCCGTGACCGCCGAGCGGTCGCCGCCGCTCTCGCGGATGACAGGCGCGGACTCGCCGGTGATGGCCGCTTCGTTGACCGAGGCGACGCCCTCGATCACTTCGCCGTCGCTCGGAATGAGATCGCCGGCCTCCACCAGAACGACGTCGCCGACTTTGAGCTGCGTGGCCGGGACCAGACTCCATTTGGCGCTAGCTTTGTCCAAGCAGTTTGGCGGCGGCATCGGTCTTGGTCTGGCGCAGCGTAGCCGCCTGGGCCTTGCCGCGGCCCTTCAGCCACGGCTTCGGCGAAGTTGGCGAACAGCACCGTGAACCAGAGCCAGAGATTGATCTGGAGCGCGAAGCCGAGATGCGGCGCATGCGTGACGAGGTCGCGGAAGAACAGAATCGTCGTCAACGTGGCGACGATCTCCACCACGAACATGACGGGGTTGGCGATCATGTGGCGCGGATTGAGCTTGCGGAATGCTCCACCGATCGCCGGGATCGAGGATCTTCGGATCGGTCATCGTGGCGGCGGGCGTGCGCTTGTTCAGCTTCTCGATGCCCATAGGCTGGTCGTCTGTCATGCTCATGATGCGAATTCCTTAGAACATGTTGCCGGCAAGCATCGCGAAATGCTCGACGATCGGGCCGAGCGCGAGCGCCGGGAAATAGGTGAGACCGCCCATGATCAGGATCACGCCGATGACAAGGCCAACAAACAGCCCACCATCGGTCGGGAAGGTGCCCGCGGAGGGCGGCACGATCTTCTTGGCGGCGAGCGATCCTGCGACCGCCAGCATCGGCACGATCATCAGGAAGCGCCCGATCAGCATCGCGAAGCCGATCGTCACGTTGAAGAACAGCGTGTTGGCGCTGATTCCCGCGAAGGCGCTGCCGTTGTTGCCGGTGCCGGAGGTGTAGGCATAGAGAATCTCGCTGTAACCGTGCGGTCCGGCATTGAGCGGACCGGCGAGGCCGGCCGGCAGCACAACGGCCAGCGCCGTGAAGCCGAGAATCGAAAGCGGCAGAATGAGGATGGCGAGCATCGCCATCTTCACTTCCTTGGCCTCGATCTTCTTGCCCGAGATATTCCGGCGTGCGCCCGACCATCAGGCCGGCGACGAACACCGCGATCACGGCGAACAGCAGCATGCCGTAAAGCCCGGAGCCGACGCCGCCAAAGATGATCTCGCCCAGCATGATGTTGAGCATCGGAATCATGCCACCCAGCGGCATCAGGCTGTCATGCATGGTGTTGACGGCGCCGCAGGAGGCGTCGGTCGTGATCACCGTGAACAGCGCGGAATTGGCGATGCCGAAGCGGACTTCCTTGCCTTCCATGTTGCCGCCGGCCTGCAGCGCGCTTGCCGTCTGGTCGACGTGCAGGGCGGCGAAGGCCGGGTTGCCCGGTGCTTCGGCCGGATAGACGACCGCGACGCCGCCAAGGAACAGCAGGCCCATGACGGCGAAGATCGCCCAGCCCTGGCGCTGGTTGCCGACCATGCGGCCGAACATGTTGGTCAGCGCGGCGCCGAGCGAGAAGATCAGAACGATCTGGACCAGGTTGGTGATGGCGTTGGGATTCTCGAAGGGATGCGCCGAGTTGGCGTTGAAGAAGCCGCCGCCATTGGTGCCCATCATCTTGATCACTTCCTGCGAAGCGACCGGGCCCTGGGCGATCGCCTGCTTGGCGCCTTCCAGCGTGATCGTGTCGGTGTAGGCCGCCAGATTTTGCGGCATGCCCTGCCAGACGAAGAACAGACCGACGACGATGGAGATCGGCAGCAAGATGTACAGCGTGCAGCGCGTGAGATCGACCCAGAAATTGCCGACAGCCTTGCGCCGAGCGGCGCGCGAAGCCGCGCACCAGCGCGACGGCGAGTGCGATACCGGTAGCAGCCGAAACGAAATTGTGCACGGTGAGACCGGCCATCTGGACGAGATAGCTCATCGTCGTCTCCGGGCACGTAGGACTGCCAGTTCGTGTTGGTCACGAAGCTCATGGCGGTGTTGAACGCCAGATGCTCGCCGACGGCCGGAAATTTCTGCGGATTGTACGGCAAAACCGCCTGCAGCCGCATGAGCAGGTAGAGCGAAATGAAGCCGGCCAAGCTGAAAGCCAGCATGGCGACGCCATACATGACCCAATGCTGGTCTTCCTTCTCGTCGACGCCGCTGATGGCATAGAAGACGCGCTCAAGCGGGCGCAGCACGGGCGAGAGGAAGGTCTTCTCGCCGCTGAAAACCTTCGCCATGTAGCCGCCAAGCGGCTTGGTGATCGCGATGATGATCGCGCAATAGACCGCGATCTGAATCCAGCCATTGACAGGTCATTCTAGAACTTCTCCGGACGGATCAGGGCGTAGACGAGATAGCCAAGAATGACGAGCGTGACGGCCGCACCGAGCCAGTAGTCGAAAATCATGGTCCGGCTCCTACAGGCGGTCGCACGCGACCGCATAAGCGATCGCGACAAGGAAGAAGCCGATGCCGGCCACGACGAGAATTGCGTCGATCATTTGCGTTGCTCCTGGCCTAGCGGACGGCCTCGGGTTCCGACTTGCAGTAATGGGCGTAGGCGCCATGGTGATCTCAATCAATATTGCGGTTGCAAACGGTTCGGCTCCACGTAGCCTCGTCTGGTGTAAAGGATCGAGAGCGAAATCCGGCCCGCAAACATAAGAATTTCATAAGCGTGTACAGGGCGACCTTCGAACTCCGGGCGGATAGGCTGGTGGACAATCCATTTGTCATGGATTGCCCGGATTAAGACAGCTCAGAACAGGATGCCCGTTTCGAAGAAGACGCTTGCCTGCGTGTTGCTGCTGGCCACAGGCCCAAAGGCGAAGCCCGGCGTCGTGCCGCTTGCGCTCACATAGGAACCTTCGAAGCGCGCGAAAAATACCTTGTACTGGTAGGTCGGCGTCACCGTGATCGACCAGGCGTCGCTGCCGGGACCGGCGATCAGCATATTGGCCGACCCCAGCGGCTGCGCTGCCGGTCGAGCCGACATATTCGCCGCGCACGGCAAGTTTCCAGTCGTCGTCGAACGCATAGTTGACGAGCACCGCGCCACCGAAGAAGTCGGCGCCCTTCAGGACGCCATGGATCGGATCGGCCGGGCGCGCTGATGTATTGCAGATAGGGACTGATCGTCCAGGAACCCGAGGTGTGGGTATAGATCAGGTTGAAGATGCTGCCATTGTTGATGACCGGCGTCGCGAAAGGCAGCGTGACGGGATTGTGGCCGAGATTGCCGCCAGCGACGAAGGCGACCGTGTCGGCGCCGCCGTTGAAGCCATAGGACGCAAGCCCGGAAATCCAGTTCAAGCTCTGCGAGTAGAAGCCGTCGTTCACTGAAATGGCGAGCGAGAGCGGGCCATCCGAATAGTTCGCCTGCACGCCGTCGCTGATCGCGGGTTCCTGGTTCCACAGCAGACCGCGCTGGATGTTCATATTCTCGAAGGTGAAGGTGTATTCGTCGCCGATCAGCGTGGGCAGCTTGCCCGCCGAAATGGAGAAGTTGTCGAATGCCAGTCTTAGCATAGGCCACCGGCACAGTGCCGAACAGCAGAGTTAGGCGCCACGGAAGACTTGACGTAGCCCGTGCCCAGCGACGGCAGCGAATACATACCGGCCTGCACATAGAATTGCCACCAGCCATCGGTCTTTTCGACCCAGGCCTGGCCATTGCTGAGATCCAGCTGGGAATGAACGCCGAAATTGGGATTGTCCTGATAGTAGGCAAGTCCGCTGACCGCGCCGCCGACATAGATTTTTCCGGCGTCATCGAAGTCGAAGCCGATGGGATTTTGATTGGCGGAGAGCGAAGCACTCATCGCGGGCGTTCCGAGCGGATCGGCGTGCGCCGGCACAGCGCCAAACGTCAGCGCGAGCAAGGCGCAAGCTGACACTTGACCGAACCGTTTGCGGCGCTCGCCGGCAAAAGACCGAGACGCTGGATTGTCTTGATTCTGGCGCATGGATATCCCCGCTTGATTAGGTAAGGTTGCTCTTGGTCGCTTGGGCTTGATTGATTGACCTCAATTCACTCGCGAATAAGCCGACAAATCGTGGTCCAAAGGATGCCTTCACCGTTCATCGTTCGGTGAAGCTACGGGCCGGGCACAAATATCGTCACCGCAAGTATCAGCAGGGCCACGACCGAAAACAGGGCGAGCACTTCCAATAGCACCTGCTTCGGCGAGTTGCTCGAATCGACTTCGGTCACCTCTTCCGCCGGATCTCGGCGAGACACTTCCGGCCAAAACTCGTCCATCTCGTCGCCGCGCTGAACGACGACCAGCCGTACGTTTTCCGGTTTCGTTAAACTTCTGAAGTCGAGAACCTGCGACATCGCTTGCACTCACTGGCTGGCGCCAGTCGCTATCTCGCGAGCGCGCCGTGACGATGGAATAGGCGCTGTGCTCATAAAATTTCCATACGGAAACGAACCAACGGCAATAAGAAAACTATCGGCCTACTTTTCGGCCTAACCTATTGTAGAAGCAAACAAATCGCCGAGAGACAGATAAAAAGCGAACAGGAAACCACCGACAGTCGGCAGCACTATCAACGATCCGGCCTCCTCGATCAATTCTGAAATCATCGCATGCACAATCAGAGCAAGCACCGCGCCGCCTGCGATCGCCTGGACAAAAATGCCAAGAAGGGAATCACTTCCGCCAAGCAGAAGCTTGCCGGCGACCGCCGCGATCACGCCGGCAAGCATGACGGTCGACCAAAGCAGGAAGATCATGCTGGGCCGGTAGTTTGCCTTGCGCAGCATCGCCGCGCTGGCGGCGGCTTACCGTTTGGCTTATCGAACTGATGGGGGACTCAGGTTCGACGAGGACGGCCAAGAGTACCGCACAAAGATTGGTGCATTGACGGGGCCGCGCCGTGCACAGGAGCGCGCGGAACTTCGACATAAATGGCTCGAAGGTCGCGGCGGTTGAAGTTGTGAGAGGATGTTATGGCTGAAGACTTATTAGATACCGTCCGCGACCAACTCGCAAATTTTGCGATAGGCTTGGCGGAACGTGTTGATGGAGCCGGAAGCAAGGTGCGGGGTTCCGGTGTGCTTGTCAGTATAGAAGGCCGCCGCGGAATACTCACGGCCGGACACGTTGCGGAAAAATACGAAAAGCGATCAGACGTAGGATTGGTGCGCTTCATTGCCGGTACGCAGCAAAGGCGGGTCGTGAAATTCGAAGGTGCACGGCATTTAATTTTGGAAAGTAGCGACGAGTGGACAGAATCAGGCCTTGATCTAGCGTTCACCTACCTTGCTCCCGATGTCGCCAATTCTATCGGAGCTCAAAGCCTTTTCCTCAACATCGAAAAGAACCGAATAAAGATCGAGGCTGGCGAACCGAAGGGTCCCTGTATCGATGTCATGTTTGGTTTGGTTGCCGAGTATTCAGCAGCACCCGTCAAGGAGGGAGGCGAGTTCGTCAGTCCTATGCGAGCCGTCATCTATCGGGGCAGTTTGCAGAGTGACAAGAACGGACTGCTACGATTTCAAACAGCCCATGACAGTCCTGAGAAATTGCCGAAAGATTTTGGTGGGCTAAGCGGCAGCGGCCTTTGGCGCATTCATTATCTCGATCACGGAGACGGCAAATTCGAGATCACTGAAAAGCGGCTTTGGGGCATCACTTCTTGGCAGATGGACAAAGAGAAAAACACTGGCGCGGTTGCCGGCCAAGGTTGGGACAGGATCGACCAGGGCCTAATTCGTGTGGTGCGTGAAAAATTCTAGCTATCTGCTGGACGCACTTGTTCGGTCCGGTATCGCAAGTTCCAACGAACTCCACGCCCGGCGAGCGAGATTGCGCTCCTCGTCGCCAATAGCGCTGGCGTAGATTGCTGTTGTTTCTATACGTGCGTGGCCCAGCCAACGCTGGACAATGTTGAGAGGAATTCCCTTCTGTCCGGCCTCAACGGCGAACGCATGCCTGAGAGCTTTCGGCTTGCAGAGACATTCGGCAATTCCTGCTTGGCGCATGACGGATTTTACGATTTTCCATGCCGTCGTGCGGCCCCAAGGCCAAAGCCGGCCTTCCTTGCCGCCGCCATAGGTCGTCAAAAGCGGAATGAGCCCCCGGGGTACGGGCACAGCGCGAAACACCCGCTTCCTTCGCTGCTTTAATGTTTCGAATATGATCGCTTCATCGGAAGCGTCGACACGTGTGGCCGTAAGCGCGAGTACCTCGGATATTGGCCTCGTCGATCAGGATTGGGTTGGTCCAGCCATTCGCGATGGCCCGCATCAAATTTGAAATCTGAGATTGCGGGTGCTTGCGCGGGTTGCCGGGAAACGGCCTTAACTTTGCGCTCGGCAGGAGCACGATCTCCTTTGCCATTTGCGGGTGTGGAGTCAGACTATGCGAGCGACGGAAAGTCATGCGATGCATACAAACCTCCTTCTTGCGAGGCGGCACATGACTGATCAGCGCTGGGTTCGGGCAGAGGCGCACCTAGCCCGCAGTCCAATGCGGTCGCACCGGGCTGGCGATAACAGAGCTAACCGTCATGGCCGCGATAGTTGCGATCAATCAGGCAGGCGTGAGCGTGAGCTGGTCACCGCCAAGAAGCTGAATGTGCGCTCCGTCGGCGATGTAGTGTATGCGCACAAAATCGAACAAACGACCCAAAGCTCGGGTACGAAAGCGTAGGCGAGGTAAGCGCAGATACGCTTGCAGGCAGTGCCTTCACCAAGCGCGAATTGCAACATCGTACAATTCGGGGTGGATTGAAAAGGGCGGCCCAATTTCGTGCGGCGGCCGGTCAGTGCGACGATCGTCATCAGAGAGGCGACAAGCTCAAATGGTGTCACGACATCTGGCGGGAGCCGTTCCCCGGAGCATCTCGTCACGGCTTCGTCTCCAAGGCAATCAAATCCGCAGCCAGCTATGAAGTATAGCTCGCTGGCTGGAAATTCCGTTTACTCGACAAATGCCTCGGCGATGGGCCGAGCGCGGGCGCGGAACAGAACGTCAAACCACCGACAGTCACCGATGTACCGACCAACAGTCCGATGAATTGCAAGCCATGCGTCAGCAGTGTCCTGGGGGAGGCCGGAATGATGCGCTTGGCAGCTTGGCTAGTGGGCCATCATGAACGCAAATCCCACTACCCCCAGGACGAGGCCGATAAATGGAAGGGTCGCCAAGGCGACTCTAAGTACGAGACGGTCGTTCGGCCGGTTGACCGGAGCGGGATCGTCTCGCTTGACGACCTGCGCGCGGTGCGCCCAGAAATAACTGTCAACGATAGGGTGTATGCCAGGAGGCATGAGTTTCTCCATCTGTTGTGAATGCGTGAAAGCTCAGCGCGACGTGGATCGCGAGCGCAATGGCCAGTGCGATGGCCGGCAAGAATCCCCTGTTGGCGGCACCTTCAGGGGAGAATTGCTCAGGTGTCATCGAAACACGCTTGATGGCCGATCGAACATTTGCGCTCGTCGACATATGCAAGCTGGGGTCGAAAACAAATCCGTGGCCGCGCATTTTGCTCCTGCTCCTCTGACTCTACCAACGAGCCTAAAGGCAGCTTCCATCCTGCAAGATGTCGATGCTGGCGTAAGAATTCGAGCAGGAATGCAGCCGAAAAGCATAAAATCGCCATATGCGCACCAGTCAGCTGGCCGCGGCGCCACTCGTCGGCATGTTTCTCGGCGGCATACCCGAATGTGCGGATTGTCAATTCCTTGTGCGCCTTCATACGTAATCGCGCCGCGGCCAAGCGTGCGTTGCACTTTTGCCGCGCTATTTTTCGAAAGCATGTCCCGGAATAGCGGAACGCCAGCATCTTCCGTCGCGGTGATGACGTTGACGAAGTCGCCTTCGTCTAGACGCACGCCGAAATCAACCAGCGCAAGCCCTTTCACAACGTATCCAAGCAATGGTTCGAACTGGGAATTGTCAAACGGGACCGTCATGGTCGGAACGTGGATGCCGGTTGGTGTGGTCGTCCATGTCGTCGACGTACCCGATCGCAATGTCCGGCGGAGCTTTTCGTTCTTGCTAAGACGACGCTCGCCCATTTCTTTCAATCTGGACAGCGACTCCTGATGGTGACTGCCGAACAGCATCACTGTCGCCAGATAGTGTTCTAGCTTTGACTTGTCGTTGTTACAGCGTTTGCACGCCGGCACTTCCGGTAAGCCGGGCCAATCGACCTGTGGAAAGAACGACCGTGCGAATACGTGGTCGATGGTTTCGGCCTGGGCCGGGCAATAGGCGCAAAGCTGTTTTCTTGCCCAATTTCGTTTCGAACTTTTCGACACGCTGCAATTTTTTCGGTGCGGATCTTGCTTCGCAATCAGTTGTGCCTTGCCTCCAATACATCAGCACTAATGGGGCGGCCGATGAACAGAATACAGCAAGTTGTTCACGTGGCTGAGGCTGTCGTCCGGCTCATCGCAATCCGAAGATCGAATGGGACGTCTACTCCGGCTTGATTTTCCAGGCGGACGGCTCAATCGACCGCGGCAAATATGACATCCAAGATATGGACTACGATATTGATTAGATCCGGCCGGTCAATCGTGATCACACGATTGCTCTTGCGGCTAGTTCTTCGCCAAATTGTTGCTCACTTTGCGCTCGACTTCCGCCACCAACGGAGCGTGCATGCTGCGTGAAAGGGGGCCACAAAATGGCTTCCCGATCATGCCCAGATAGCGACCTGGGCTTTTCTCAGTGGCAGCGCCGGATTGGCCGGTGCGAACGTCACGGAGATGAACATGTCCAAGATCATAAAGAGGGTCGCGCCAAAGAGTTTCGCAAAAAAGCTCACCGCACAGCAACAAATGAGCAAGAAAACCCCCAATAAGTCCGTATCGTTGCCAGGTTCGAAGCACGACCAGATCCTGGCGTCTGCTGCGGCGCAAACATGGGGCATCGCTTGAGGAGATGCAGTCCGCAACGGGCTGGCAGCCGCACAGCGTGCGCGGCTTCCTGTCGGGCACGGTGAAGAAGCGCTTGGGTCTGAAGCTGCAATCGTCCAAGGCTAAGGACGGCGAGCGCCGCTACGCGATTGCACGTTGAGCCAACGTCCATGGAGAATGCGGACGACGTCGAAGCCGAGATCGAGCGCTTGCGCGGCCTCGATCTCGCCGCCCTGCAGCTGCGCTGGCGCGCCGTTTTCGGCCGCGCGGCGCCAGCACATCTTTCCAAGACCTTGCTCCTGCGCCTGCTGGCATATCGCCTGCAGGCGCAGGCGTTCGGCGATCTGTCGCCAGTGACCCGTAAGCTGCTCGACGGGCTCGCAGCTGACGCTTCGGGCAGTGATGGCAATGCAGCCGTGCCCCTTCCCGGTCAAGGCCAGTTGATGCCGGGGACGGTGCTGATCCGCGAGCATGAAGGCCAGCAGCATCATGTCATGGTGGCGGAGAGTGGCTTCGTACTGGAACGGCACGACCTATCAAAGCCTAAGCAAGGTCGCGTTCGCCATCACCGGCACAAAGTGGAACGGCCCTCGGTTCTTTGGCCTACGGGAAAAGGCAGTTACGCCATGAGCAAGGTGGTTTCGAAGAAGACCTTTCGCTGCGCTATCTATACCCGCGTCTCAACCGATGCCGGGCTGGAGCAGGATTTCAATTCGCTGGACGCCCAGCGCGAGGCCTCTGAGGCCTACATCAAGAGCCAGTCCCATGAGGGCTGGAGGCTCGTCCGGACCGCCTATGACGATGGCGGGTTCTCGGGTGGATCGCTGGAGCGCCCCGCCCTGCAGAAGCTGCTGGAAGACGTCGAAGCCGAGCCTGGTCGATGTCATCGTGGTCTACAAGGTCGACCGGCTGACCCGTTCGCTCGCCGACTTTGCCAAGCTGGTCGAGCTGTTCGATGCCCATAGCGTGTCCTTCGTTTCGGTCACCCAGTCGTTCAACACCACGACCAGCATGGGCCGGCTCACCCTCAATGTCCTGTTGTCGTTTGCCCAGTTCGAGCGCGAGGTCACCGGCGAGCGCATCCGGGACAAGGTCGCCGCCTCCAAGAAGAAGGGCATCTGGATGGGCGGCAGCGTCCCGCTCGGCTACCGGGTCCAGGATCGCAAGCTGCTGATCGTCCCCGAGGAAGCCGCCACGGTTCAGAATGATCTTCGAGCGCTATCTGGCGCTGGGATCGATGCTCAAGCTTCTCGAAGAACTCCGGGCCAAGGGGATCGCCACTAAGCGCGGCCCCTGGCCACCGGCCGGACCATCGGCGGCGTCCCGTTCACGCAGGGGCCCCTGGCCTATTTCCTGGGAAACCGCATCTATCTCGGCGAGATCGTCCATCAGGGTCAGAGCTATCCCGGCGAACATGAGGCCATTCTCGATCGGGACTTGTTCGAGGCGGTCCAGGCGCTGCGCGCCCAGAATCTCGTCCAGCATCGATCAAAGCGGGCCGCCTCCAACGCACTGCTCCTCGGCAAGTTCTTCGATGATGCCGGCAACCTGATGAGCCCACCCACTCGCGCAAGAAGGGGCTTCGCTATCGCTACTACACCAGCCGAGCCCTTACCGAAGGCCGCAAGTCGGAGGCTGGAACGATCGCGCGGGTCTCGGCCGATGACATCGAGACAAAGGTGGTAGAGGCACTTGTAGGGCGAGCGGCTCGGACGTGAAGCAAAATGCAGACGACCAACGCCGGGCGCGCAATGATTCAGACGACAGTCGCTCGCGTGGTCGTCAAGAAAGACCAACTGACGATCGAACTCAGCGACGCTGCGAGCGAAACTCTCGGCCGATCGACGCTCCAGTTCCGTGGACACCCAAGCCTGGCAAGCCGAAGCGCGATCTCGTCCTGCCGATCAAGACCAACAGCCCAAATCCCCGTCCGATGCACGCCGAGCGGCGCGCCAAGCACCTGCGTGCTATCGCTCTGGGTCGCAAGTGGCTTCAAGATCTCATCAGTGGCAAGGCAGCAGATGTGGAAACAATCGCGGCGCGCGAAGGCCGCAGCGCCCGATCGGTGAACATGATGATCTCGCTCGCGTTCGTCGCGCCGGACATCATCGAGGCCGCCGTCGCTGGGCGTCTACCGCGCGGGATCGGAATTACCCGGCTCGTCGACCTGCCGCTGAGTTGGGCTGAACAGAAAGACAGCCTTGGGCCTGCCGGCAAGGTTCTGATCACCCCGCAAAGCCACCCCTCCCAATGCGCGAACTTGTCTCCGCCGTGTCGACCCTCCCGACCGCAACGCGACCCATGGGAATCGCCGCCAGGACCATCCGAGGATCGAACCAGTCTCTGTCCAGTGCGAACCGAATCTCCACGACACCGCGTCACCGATAGCTGGAAACGGTTTGGCGCAGGCAGAGACAACGGGGGCAATTGTCTGGGCTACGGCCTTTCATCTGCTTCCGGTAGGGTTCCGGAGACAAATTGTAGCCTCAAATAGCGCCGTTATTGGGCGTTATTCGGTCTGTGTACGGAATGTTTTTTGTCAAGCCAAAACAAATACTTATGGCTGGTGGGCCCGGCAGGACTCGAACCTGCGACCAGACCGTTATGAGCGGTCAGCTCTAACCACCTGAGCTACAGGCCCCGGGCAGTCCCATAGCAGGATTTGGGGAGACGCCGAAACCTCGCGGCATCGTGTGCGAAAAGCCTATGATCGGCCCGCCCAAGTTTCGCCACGCGAAGCCCGCAGCGTCGCTTCTGCCATTCGAAGGGATATCGCCATGAGATTCACCGCCGCCCTCGCCGCCCTGTTCGGCGCCCTCCTCCTTGCCGCCCCGATCGCGCACGCCGCCGATGTGCCGCACATTATAAGCGTCTCCGGCGAGGGCGAGGCCAGGGCCGTGCCGGACCAGGCGCAGCTTTCCGCCGGCGTCACGACGGTCGCCGCCACCGCCGACGCCGCGCTGGCCGAGAACGCGCGCAAGATGACGGCGGTGTTCGACGCGCTGAAGAAGATGGGCGTGCCGGAGCGCGCGATCCAGACCTCCAACTTCTCGGTCTCGCCGCAATATCCGCCCTACAATGCGAACAATACCGGCGTGCAGCACATCGTCGGCTACCAGGTCTCCAACCAGGTCAATGTCACGCTCGACGACGTCAGGAAGCTCGGCCCGGCGCTCGATACGCTGGTCGCGGCGGGCGCCAACCAGATCAGTTCGGTGAGCTTCGCGATCAAGGACAATGAGGCGCTGCTCGAAAAGGCGCGGCAGGCGGCGATCGCCGACGCGACGACGCGGGCTGAGACCTATGCCCATGCGGCGGGCGTGACGCTCGGCGGCGTGGTGTCGATCCAGGAGATCGGCGCCGCCATGCCGATCCCGCGGATGCGCGGCATCGCCATGATGGCCGAGGCGGCACCGACGCCGACCGCGGCCGGCGAGGAGAGCGTGAGCGCGAACGTCACGGTGATCTTCGACATCAAGTGATCCTCCGTACACGGATGCCCCAACAAAAAGGGCGGAAGCCGCGCCCCGGCCGCTATCGCGCCGGCGCATGGTCTTCCGCCCTGGTCCCAAGCGGCATGGCGGCAGGCGGCCGCCTCCATCGAGGCCGGCCAACAGGCACGGTCGCTTCTCCTCTCACGGACGTTTGCGACATCCGAGCCGTTCCCGCCCAGCGCCTTTCGCGCTCGTGCGGCGATCCGGTTCTCCTCGTTCGCGCGGGCGCGCGCGATCAGCGCACCCTGGCCCTGTATGACGTGTCGCGCCTCTTCGATGTTCGGACTTCGCCCGGCGCCGCGGCCGGCGGGCTGGGCTGGATGCTCCTCGTTGCGTTCACGCATAGGGAGATGGGGAGCGCCGATAGGACTTCAACCCTGTGGATAGGCTTTATTTCTGACAGAAAATCAGGGCGGAAAGGCTGGAAAAATGGGGGTGGAGAGGCGCGAAAGGGCGAAGGCTATCCAACAAGCAGCCGCGCGGAACGACGGCCCCATCTTGTTCGTCGGCCAGGCGCTGCATGGAACGTGGCGCGTCGGCCATGCGGCAGAGGCGGACATGCGAGTGATGAGAATTGCAAGCACGCTGATGCTCAATGCAGACCGAGGGCGCTCCGACTTGGCTATGCCGTCAATGCAAGGCAGAACAGCGTGCCATTGAACATCGTTCGACGCTGGCTTGGCCATACGCGGATCGAGACGACGGCGATCTATGCAAACACGATCGGGGATGAAGAGCGCAACCTCGCGCGCCGGGCATGGAGTTCATTGGAATTGGCAATCCCGGATGGCCCCCCGCACAAATTGCCCTTGACGAAATGACATAATGACAATATTCTGTTGTCATGATGTCAACGTCAAGAGTTCGCGGAACACATATCAGCATTGAAGTTGAGCTTTACAGAAGCGGCGCAGCTTCTCGGCGTTTCAGAACGAACAGCACGCCGCTGGACAGAGGGAGAATCAGTTCCCGGGCCGGTCGAGGCGGCGCTGCGAGCGTGGCGTCGGCTCGATGCGCAATGCCTCCCTTGGAAGCCCGATTTAATTTCTGTATTCAAGAACGATCAGGACCAGATTCGCCGCATCCGAGAACACGACCAACTGCTCGATACAATAATGCGCGAGGTTGAGGCCCGAGGCGGGCCGACAGACTATTGGGCAGTTGATCTTGCCAAGCATCGCGCCACCTTGGGACCTGCGGAAGTCAGTTTCCACATGCTTCAGCAAGGCGGATTTTCGCCGTCTACGTATCGCCGCGTTGACCGAGCACCGACGGACGATGATCGACGCGAGATTCAGGACGCCTGCTACTGCATCGCGCAAGCGATTGCCCGTGCACGTGCCGCCAATAAGGCTCTGGTCGAAATCGCGGACTACACGCGTCAAAATGCGGCGATTTTCCTTCGTGAGGGGCCCGTTATCCCAAGCGTAGCAGAAGCAAAGCGCCGCACCGCGAGCATCAATATGCTCGCCGACGAGCTCAATGGGCTGGCGTCGTCGGCGCTAGAAGGAAATGCGGCGTATGCGAAATTTGAAGGGATACTTGATACCCTTCATCGCCTTGGTTTTTTTCCGGAACAGGGCCTCGTCTCGGCGGTAGCCCGCAGTATGATCGGCCCTGCGCCTCGGCCCGACCGTCTCACTCGGTCGGCGTCAAAGCCAAAGACATGAGTAGCCTCCGAACGATCGACCTGATCGTTGTGGACGACCTTGTCGATTTCATCCGAGGTCGCGGTTACGTGCTGGACTTTTCGGATCATAGCTTTTCGCAATTCTTTGCCACCGAGCTCGACGTAGATATCGACGACCCTGCTTATTCGGTGAACGGTGGGTCGAAGGGCAAGCGGCTAAAGTGCTTTCTGCAGAAGGTCGATGACCGCACAGCGTTGCGTACAATGAAAGCGTTATGGGAGGTCCGGGCGGCGTACTTCCTACAACTGGCGGCGATGATCCGGTAAAGAACGCGGAAGCTCGTTATCTCGCCGTGGTTAATCGGCTGGGTGGCAGCCCAGATGCGGCCCAAGGTCCACAAGAGGCCCCGAAGCCTGCATTTGACCAACTTCGCATCGCGGCTTTAAGGGACGATGTAGTGAAGTTGTCGACGCTTCCTCCACAGGATCGTGGCTATGCTTTTGAGAAGTTCCTAAAGGAGCTGTTCGAGGTGTATGGCCTGAAGCCGCGCGAGGCCTTTCGAATTCGCGGCGAACAGATCGACGGTAGCTTCGTCTTGGCCAACGAGACGTACCTTCTGGAGGCAAAATGGGAAAGCGCCCTTACGGGCGTCGCCGACCTTCACACCTTCCACGGCAAGCTGGAGCAAAAGGCGGCATGGGCGAGAGGCTTATTCCTAAGCCACGCCGGGTTCACGGAGGATGGCCTGGCCGCTTGGGGGCGGGGAAAGCGCGTGATCTGTATGGACGGTCTCGATCTCTATGAGATGTTGGAACGCCATCTGCCCTTGGATCACGTATTGGATAGAAAGATCCGTAGAGCTGCCGAGACCGGTATCGCGTTTGTTCGCGTTCGGGAACTCTTTCCCTAACTGCATCTAAACGCTTATTTCCGCTCCACAAGCCGTGAACAAAATACAGCAAAATGTTCAACCAGCGAGATTCGAAAGACGCGTCCTGAAACGGCAACTCCGACGCCGCGATTTCGAGATCGCGATCGCGCCACCGCCTGGGTCTCCTTGACCTCGCTTTGCGCGTGCACGCAAAGCTCGCCGGGGATGACAGACGAGTTTGGTTCGAACGACATCACGCAACCGCCTGGGTCCCCGCACGCTGTCGCCACGGGTACCTCGCTTTGCCTGCGCAAAGCTCGCCGGGGATGACAGACGAGTTTGGTTCGAACGACATCGCGCAACCGCCTGGGTCCCCGCACGCTGTCGCTACGGGTCCCTCGCTTTGCGTGCGCAAAGCTCGCCGGGGATGACAGACGAGTTTGGTTCGAACGACATCGCGCAACCGCCTGGGTCCCCGCACGCTGTCGCCACGGGTCCCTCGCTTTGCGTGCGCAAAGCTCGCCGGGGATGACAGTTGGGATTGGTTCGAAAGCGACCGGGCTGCCATCGCAAACGCCCCGCTGTCCTTACGAAGCCCGCAACAACGGAGGACGCCCGCGATCGCAGATGCCTTGTGGCGGGCTTCGAGGAGCAGGGAGCCGATCGGGCAGCCGCTCTCCTCACGAAGAAGTGAGGCCGCAATCAACTTGTCGTGTTGGCCGCACCGCAACTCTGTTTTTCTTCCAAGAAATATGAGGAACTGACGCACGCCCCGGGGGGCAGCCGCATCGGACGCAACGCGGACGATGTCGATCGGGCCGTGCATTACGCATTCCTCAGCTGTCAGAACCAGAATGTCGGCGCCGACACTCTTTGCCGACTTTCCGCGCGAGGCATCCCATGACGAAAATTTCCCGCAGAGCATTGTTGGCGACAGCCGCCGCTCTTGGCGCGACCGCGGCCTTCGCGAAGGCGCCCTCCGCCTCGCGAAGCCGCTGGCGCGAAGCGCGGCAGCTTTTCCCCGAAGGTGTGGCGTCCGGCGATCCGGACAGCAGCAGCGTGATCCTGTGGACACGGCGGCCGTTCGATGCCGGGCAAAAGGTTGCCCGCCTGATCGTCGAAGTCGCGGAGGATCGCGACTTCCGCCATGTCGTCGTCAATACCAAAACGAATGTGCTGGAGGAATCGGATTGGACGGCCCGCGTGCTGGCCGGCGGCCTGAAGCCCGCGACGGAATATTGGTATCGCTTCACCGATGCCGACGGAAACGGCAGCCGCATCGGCCGCACGATCACGGCGCCCGCCGACGACGATCCGCGCCGCGTGAATTTCGCCTTCGTTTCCTGCCAGGACGCGAATTGCGGCGCGCAAAACGCCTATCGCCGGATGATCTATGAAGACCAGCGCGCCGCGCCGGAAGACAAGCTCGCCTTCGTGATGCATCTGGGCGATTTCATCTACGAAATGGTCTGGTATCCGGAAGATCGGGCCACATATTACGATCGCAAGATCGTCGAAATCGTGCGCTATGAACATGGCGAAAAGCACGCGGACTTTCACGTGCCCACGACGGTTTCGGACTATCGCGCCATCTATAAAGCCTATCTGCACGATCCCGACATCCAGGATGCGCGCGCCACCTTCCCCTTCGTGACGATATGGGACAATCACGAATTCTCCTGGCAGGGCTGGCAGTCGATGATAAATTATGGGAAGGGCGCATACCCGGCGCAGACGCGCAAGGTCATCGCGATGCAGGCCTGGTTCGAGATTCACCCGGCGCGCGTGACGAAGAAAAATCCGTCGCTGGAGAGATTCGATCCGCCGGTCGTCGTGGATGCGCCGATCACGGCATTCGACGACAACGGATTGGGCGCCGAGCCCAACAATATCGCCGCGGTGAACAGTCTTATCGGCTATCGCGCGTTGCGGTTCGGAAAGAATGTCGAAGTCATCCTGACCGACCAGCGCTCCTACCGCTCGATAAATCCCCTGGACGATCCGGCGACGGACCCGCTGAACGATTATCCATTCGTTTCGGAGGACATTCAGATCGTCCTCGATGCCGGCCGCGAAGCGAATGGCGGCAACCCCCCGGCGACGATCAAATTCGACACGGTCGAGTTCGCCAACTACCGCAAAGACCAGCCGCCGCAGACCATATTGGGCGCCACGCAGAAGGCATGGTTCATCGACAAGCTGAAAACGTCGCAAGCGACGTGGAAAGTCTGGGGCAACACGCAGCCCACCCTCGATATTCGCTACGATCCGCACAATCTGCCGGACGGCATGGGCAAGAAATGGCCGGACGAAAGCTATGGCGGCGAAGGCGGCGGCGATCCCAGCGCCGCCTATGTCGAGCGCAGCGAAATCTACGACGTGATCGCGCGTGAAGGCATTACCGGCTTTGCCACCGTCGCCGGCGATCGTCACAGCTTCTGGGCCGGCGTGGCGACGAAATCGCTGCCGCCGCGCGGCTTCGAGCCGGTCGGCATTGCCTTCGTCACCGGCTCGATCTCGGCGCCGGGCATGGCCGAGGGGCAAGAGCACCAGCATTGGAAAGACGATCCGTTGCGCCCGCTATACAATGTGGATCGCGGGGGCGGAAAATTCGAAACCACGGTGAACCTGACGCTGCATCATGGCGTGCGCACGGCGCTCGAATATGCCCAAAGCGGCGACATCGCGAAGGCACGCGCGCTGCGCAATCCCGACAGCGCGCCGCATGTATCGTTCGTCGATATGGGCGGGCACGGCTATGGCGTGGTGCGCGCAAGCGTGGACCGCATGGATACCGAGTTCGTCTGCATCCCGCGGCCGATCGAGCGGGCCACGACCGAAGACGGCGGCCCGCTGCGCTATCGCGTCGTGCATTCCGCGAAGCTGTGGGGCAAAGGCGAACGGCCGGTTCTGGAGCAGACTGTTCTCGAAGGCGACGCCACGCTATCGATTTAACGGCGCGACGCCGTCCGAAGAAGTGCCGCCGGGCGGTGCGGAAACGCATCGCGTTTACCGGGCGACGGGTGTGCGGCTATAGTTTTTCGGGTGGATCGGGACGGCCGGGATGACGGCACATCTTGCTCGAATATCGCGCGCCGGCATCGTTGCGCTCGCGCTGGGCGCCGCACCGGTGGCGCTCGCCGCCGACGCGCCGCCCACCGGCAAGACCGAAACCGTCATCGTCGTCGCCCCCGCCAACAAGCCGGCCGATGCGACCATCGACATGCATGGCGACGACAGCGGCGGGCTCGGCGACTATGTCTCGGTGTGGCCCAAGACCGCCTTTCAGGTGCGCCGCGACGGCGCGGTGAAGCTGAGCTGCGTGGTCGACAGGTTCGGGCTTGCGGAATCCTGCACCGTGGTCTTCGAAGATCCGCCGAATGTGGGCTTCGGACAGGCGGCGCTGGAACTGCGTCCGACCTTGAAGCTGACGCCGGCGATGGGGCCGAACGGGCCCATCACATCGACCATGACGATCGCCTTGCGCTTCAAGGCGCCGCGGACCGAAGCCGGCGGCGATGGCGGCGGCGGCGTGTTCTCCATGCCCGGCGCGGACGGCCCGAGCGGCTCGCTCGGCGTGCAGGTGACGGGCAACCCGATCGTGATGCGCGACGTCACGATGATGAACCATCCGGTCTGGGTTGCGGCGGCCACCTTCGACGACATCGCCAGAGCCTATCCGGCCGGGGCCGGTTCGGTCGACGGCTATGCCGTGCTGCATTGCCATGTGCTGCCTTCGGGCGAGATCGAGCAGTGCCAGATCATCAAGGAGACTCCCAAGAAGAGCGGATTCGCCGCGGCGGCGCTCGGCCTTGCGCCCAAGTTCCGCATTCTTCCCGAGCTTGCGCGCACCAAGACGCCGTCGCCGCTGTGGGTCGATCTGGCGATCCGCTTTCCGGCGCCGGGCGGCGCGTCGCAGCACACGGTGAACGCGCCGGTCTGGCTGGCCGGCTACGATCCCCAGATGGCGGCCAGCGTGTTTCCGCCGCAAGCGGCGGCCAGGGGACTGACGAGCGGTGTCGGCGCCGCGCGCTGCACGGTCGGGGACAATGGGGTGCTGACGCATTGCACGCCGGACACCGGCGCGCCGGAGGGTTTGGGGTTTTCGCAGGCCGCGGTCACGCTGGCGTCGGTGATGAAGATGAACCTGTGGTCCGCCGACGCGGCGCCGGTCGCCGGCGCGGCGATCATCGTCAAGATCGAGATGACCGCGAAACCGCAATAGCAGCGGCTTGCCCCGACACCGCGCGTGTTGTCTAGTTTTGTGCAAAACAACACCCAGGGAACGGACATGGCGACCATTCGCAGCGGCGATCGCACGATCAGCACGGAAACGATGAACGACCATGCGGCGCGCGCCGCGGCCGGCTTTGCCAGCCTCGGCATCGGGCGCGGCGACACGGTCGCGCTCTATCTGCGCAACGATTTTGCGTTTCTCGAGGCGAGTTTCGCGGCCGGCCTGGTCGGCGCCTATCCGGTGCCGGTGAACTGGCACTACACCGAGGACGAGGCGCGCTATCTGTTCGAGAATTCCGGCGCCAAGGCGGTGGTCATTCACGCCGATCTGCTGGAGCCGATCCGCGCCGCGATTCCGGCCGGCGTCGCGGTTCTCGTCGTGCCGACGCCGCCCGAGATCCAGACGGCTTATGGCATCGCCAAGGAGCATTGCGCGGTGCCGGCCGGCGCGCTCGCATGGGACAGCTGGCTGGCGAAATTTGCGCCGCTGGCGCAGGGCGCCGCCAATCCGCCGGGGACGATCATCTATACCTCGGGCACCACGGGGCGGCCCAAGGGTGTGCGCCGCACGCCGCCGACGGCCGAGCAGCTTGCGACATCGGCGAAGATCCTGGCGCGCGGCTTCGGCATCGATGCAGCCACCAGGCCGGGCGATCTCGTCGTCGCCGTGGTCGGGCCGATGTATCACTCGGCGCCCAATGCCTATGGCCTGTCGGCGGCGCGCATGGGCGCGAACGTCGTGCTCGAGCCGCGCTTCGATCCGGAAGGATTCCTCGCGCTGGTCCAGAAGGAGCGCATCACGCATGTTCACATGGTGCCGATCATGTTCAACCGGCTTTTGAAGCTGCCCGAAGAGGTCCGGCACAAATACGATCTGTCGTCGCTGAAATTCATCATCCACGCCGCGGCGCCGGTGTCCCCGCCGATCAAGCGCGCGATGATCGAGTGGTGGGGCCCGATCATCAACGAATATTACGGCGCGACCGAGACCGGCATGGTGGTGTTCTGCGATTCCAAGGAGTGGCTCGCCCATCCGGGCACCGTCGGCAAGGCGATCCCGGAAGCCGATGTGCGCGTGATCGACACGAACGGCAACAGCCTGCCGACCGGCGAGATCGGCGAAGTGGTGGCGCGGGTGAAGACCATCGCCGACTTCACCTATCACGGCGACGACCAGAAGCGCCGCGACAGCGAGAAGGCCGGCCTCATCGCGCCGGGCGACATCGGCTATCTCGACGCCGACGGATTTCTCTATCTGTGCGACCGCGCCAAGGACATGGTGATCTCCGGCGGCGTGAACATCTATCCGGCCGAGATCGAGGCCGAGCTGCACAAGATGCCCGGCGTCGCCGATTGCGCGATCTTCGGCATTCCCGACGAGGAGTATGGCGAGGCGATCTGCGCCGTCGTTCTGCCGCAGCCCGGCCACACGCTGAGCGAGATCGACGTGAAGACCTATCTGCGCGGCAAGGTCGCCGGCTACAAGGTGCCCAAGCGCGTGGATTTCGCGCACGTTCTGCCGCGCGAGGATTCCGGCAAGATCTTCAAACGCAAGCTTCGCGAGCCCTATTGGGAGGGCAAGGAGAAGCGGATCAACTGAGCGGCCGCCCGACTAAACGTTACGGCAGATGCCGAAGAAGTGGCAGAGAATCCACCGGATCAGGTCGAGAAGCGAGCCGCCCTTTTCTCCGACCATGGTCGCATCGAAGGCGCCGTGCGTCAGTGTGCCGTGCATCGCATTGCCTGCAAGCGCGATGTCCGGCAAGCCGGCATAGACGGCCGCCGCGGCGCCGATCGCGAGCGCGATCGCCAGAAACGAGAAAACTTTCATTGGACTCAACCCCCCATTACCGGTCCCGCGGAGCGGAACCCAGGCGATCATCATCGGCACTTTGCGGTGCGACGCAACTACTCAAACTGGGTCCGGCGTTCTAGTGTCCCGATTCCGAAATTCGCTTCATTCTGAAATCGAGCTCTTCGCGAATTTCCGAATCGCAGGACGCTGGCAAACTTTCGAACCCCAGTGCCGTTCTGGTTCCGAAGTTCGCAACTGGCTCGACATCGATGGCGGCGAACTTCGCAACCACGACACTAGTGCGCCTTCGCCTCGATCGCGTCGATCTGATCCATCGTCCGGTCCATGCGCGCGACCAGCGCCTTGTAGGGATCGGGCGAGGCCATATCGAGACCGGCCTTCTTGTAGATGTTGTAGGGATAGTCGGAGCCACCGGCCTTGAGCAGCGCGATGAAGCGGTCCTGCGCCGGCTTGCCCTCATGCTCGATCGCGTCGGCGAAGATCGCCGCGCCGGCCATCGAAGTGGCGTACTGCCACACATAGAAGCCGTAATAGAAGTGCGGGATGAACTCCCACTCGGTGCAATAGGCGGGATCGATCGTCATCACGCCTTGCGCCTCGCCGTGATATTTCTTGAGCAGGCCGCAATAGATCTCGGTCATGCGCTTGCCCGACAGTGCGTGACCGGCCTCGAGCTCCTCGTGCAGCGCGAGCTGGAATTCGGCGAACATGGTCTGGCGGAAGAAGGTGGCGCGCATCAATTCCAGCGCCTCGCCGAGATAAAACAGCTTCTCCTGGTCGTTCTGCGCATGCGCGACCATGTAATCGCTGAGCAGCATCTCGTTGGTGATGGAGGCGGTTTCGGCGGTGAAGGTGGAGTAGTTGGAGTTCTCGTAGGGCTGCGCATCGTGCGTCAGAAGCGTGTGCACCGCATGGCCCCACTCGTGCACGAAGGTCGACAGCGACTCGTAGTCGTAATTGTGATTGAGGTGCAGATAAGGATGCACGTCGTAGGCCGCGCCCTGCATATAGGCGCCGCCGGCCTTGCCGGTGCGCGGCAGCACATCCATCCAGCGGCCGGCGAAGCCCTGCTTCAACTTGGCGACATATTCGGGACCGTACTCGGCGGTGACGTCGAGCCCGATGCGCTCGGCGTCCGCGACCGTGAATTTGAGCGGATGGTCGAGCTTAAACATCGTGGGATAGATGTCGTAATAGGCGAGATTGTCCTTGATGCCGAGCAGCTTCTTCCGAAGTTTCAGATAGCGGTAGAAGGTGGGCAGGCCGGCATTGGCCTGCGTCACGAGCTGGCGGTAGACGGCTTCCGGCATGTTGTCGGCGAAGACCGCGGCGGCGAGCGAATTGGGATAGTGGCGGACCTTGGCATTGAACACCTCGCCCATCACCTGGGTCGTGAGCGTGGCGCCGAGCGTTCCCTCATACTTCTTCCACATGCCCCAGAAGGCGTCGAACACCTTCTTGCGGTCGGCACGCACCGGCGACTGGCGGTACTTGGTATAGCTCGCCTGGTCGATGGTGACCGTGGTGCCGTCCGACAGCGTCACGCTTGGGAAGGGCACCTCGCCGTTGGCGAGCACGCTGTAGATCGCGTCAGGCTGGCCGAGCACGTCGCCCGCCGATGCCAGCACGCCTTCGGATTCATCCGACAGGGTGTGCGGCGCCTGGCGCAGGACATTGTCGAGATAGAAGCCGAAGCGGCGGGCGAGCTCGGGTTCTTGGCTCTCGAATTTGTGCACCTTGTCGGCGCCGACCGCGAGCAGTTCGGGCGTCACCCAGGAGGTCTTCTCGTTGAACAGGGTCTGCAGCGATGCGGCGAGTTGCTGGCGTTCCTGGTTGGCGGCGATGCGCACATCTTCGTCGGCTTTGAGGCCGGCATAGGCATAGAGGCGGGCGCCGGCACGCTGCGCATCGCTGAAGGCGACAAGCGCGGCCAGCATGTCCTTGGCGCTCTTGCCGAGCGTTCCCTTGTATTTGTCGAAGCCTTCGGTCTGGATCTTCAGCCGGTCATGCTCGGCCGTCCAGGCCTGCGGCGACGCATAGAGGTCGGAGAGATCCCACATATAAGCAGGATCGACCGGCGCGGCCGCGGCCGGCGGCGTCACCGGTTTGGCCGCAGGCTTTGCAACGGCCAATGTGCCCGCCATGCACGATAATGCCAGCGCCGCGATCACCGTCGTTTTCATGGTTCCCCTCCCCTCGAACGATACCGTTCCCTACCACATTGTGTGGGCATATTCAGCGCGGCACACGTACGCGTGATGGTTGCCGCAGCGGACTTGCTTGTTAGGATGGCGGCCGCCTCCAAAAAGCACACTTTACATGACCGACAATCCTTTCTTCGAACCCTGGACCACGCCGTTCGAAGCGCCGCCGTTCGACCGCATCGGGCCGGAACATTTCCGCCCCGCCTATGACCGCGCGCTGAAGGAACATGCGGCAGAGATCGCGGCCATCGCGGACAGCGCGGCACCGCCCGATTTCGAGAACACGATCGTGGCGCTGGAGGATAGCGGCCAGCTGCTGCGCAAAGTCGAGGCGGTGTTCCACAACCTCGCCTCCTCGCACACCAACGACGCGCTTCAGCAGGTCGAGCGCGACATGGCGCCGGTGCTGGCCAAGCACTGGAACGAGATCTATCTGAACGCCAAGCTGTTCGCGCGGATCGATGCGTTGGCCGAGAGCCGCGCCACGCTCGGCCTCGATGCCGAGAGCCTGCGCGTGCTGGAACGCTATCATCTGGATTTCGTGCGCGCCGGCGCGAAGCTGCAAGGCCGGAACAAGGAGCGGCTGGCTTCGGTCGTCGAAGAACTGGCCAGCCTCGGCACATCGTTCGGGCAGAATGTACTCGCCGACGAGCAGGCCTATATCCTGCCGCTGAGCGAAGCAGATATGGCGGGCGTGCCGGATTTCGCGCGCGAGGCGGCGGCGGAAACCGCGAAGGAACGAGGCCTCGACGCGCCCTATGCCGCGACCACCTCGCGGTCCAGCGTCGAGCCGATTCTCTCTTTCGCCGACAATCGCGAGCTGCGCGAGAAACTGTTCAAGGCGTGGACGGCGCGCGGCGCCAATTTAAACGAACACAATAATCTGAAGCTGATCGGCGAGATCGTGGCGCTGCGCGCCGAGCGCGCGAAGCTGCTCGGCTATCCGACCTTTGCGCACTACAAGCTCGCCGACACGATGGCGAAGACGCCGGATGCGGCGCGCCATCTGCTGGATCAGGTGTGGCTTCCCGCGCGGCGCCGCGCGCTGGAAGAGCGCGATGCGCTGCAGGCGATGATCGCAGAAGGAAGGCGGCAATTTCGAGCTCGCCGCCTGGGACTGGCGCTACTATGCCGAGAAGCTGCGCAAGGAACGCTACGACTTCGACGAAGCCGAGGTGATGCCCTATTTCCAGCTCGACAAGATGATCGCCGCGGCGTTCGACACGGCGCACCGGCTGTTCGGGCTCGATTTCGCCGAGCGCAGGGACGTGCCGGTCTATCACCCCGATGTGCGGGTATGGGAGGTGAGCCGCGGCGGCGCGCATGTCGGGCTGTTCTATGGCGACTATTTCGCGCGCAGCTCCAAGCGCGGCGGCGCCTGGATGAGCTCGTTCCGCGAGCAGGAGAATCTGAAGCGGCCGGTGACGCCGCTTGATCGTCAACAATTGCAATTTCCCAAAGAGCGAGCCGGCGCTGCTGTCGTTCGACGAGGCCAAGACCCTGTTCCACGAATTCGGCCATGCGCTGCACGGCCTTCTGAGCCAGGTGCGGTTTCCGCGCCTTGCCGGCACCAATGTGGCGACGGATTTCGTCGAGCTGCCGTCGCAGATCTTCGAACATTGGCTGGAGGTGCCGCAGACGCTGGAGCGTTTCGCGGTGCATGCCGAGACCGGCGAGCCGATTCCCAAGGCGCTGCTCGCCAAGATCACCGCGGCCAAGAATTTCAACCAGGGCTTCGCGACCGTGGAGTTCCTGGCGTCGGCCTTCGTCGATCTCGACTATCACGCGCAGGGCGATGCCGCCGGCCTCGATGCCGCGTCGTTCCAGGCGCGCGCGCTCGACAAGATCGGCATGCCGAAGGAGATCGCGATGCGGCATGCGAGCCCGCATTTCCTGCATGTCTTCGGCGGCGACGGCTATTCGGCCGGCTACTACTCTTATATGTGGTCGGAGGTGCTCGACGCCGACGGCTTCCAGGCATTCGAGGAGAAGAAGGACGCGTTCGATCCGGCGACGGCGAAGCGGCTATACGACTTCGTCTATTCGGCGGGAGGGACGCGCGACTATGCGCAAGCCTACCGGCTGTTCCGCGGCCGCGATCCCAAGATCGACGCGCTGCTGGAGGGACGCGGGCTCGCGGCATGAGGCGGGGTGTCTTGCTCCTGGCCGTCGCGCTGACGGCAGCCACGCCGGCTACCGCGTTGCCGGCACCGCGATTGTCGATCACGTCCTTTGCCGAACTCTCGCCGCCCGATGCGCCTTATGACGCGGCCGCGAACGCCAATGCAGCCGTCGACGCCGCGTTCGCACGGGCGCGCAAAAGTCACAAGCGCGTGCTGCTCGATCTGGGCGGCAATTGGTGCGGCGATTGCCGCGTGCTGTCTGGCTTGATGGCGTTGCCGCAGATGCGCGCGTTCCTCGCACGGCACTATGAGATCGTGCTGGTGAATGTCGGCCGGTTCGACACCAATCTGCAGATCGCCGCGCGCTTCGGGTTCACGGAACGGCTGACCGGCGTGCCGACCGTGCTGATCGCGACGCCGGACGGACGTCTGGTCAATCGCGGCGACGTCTTCGCGCTCGACGATGCGCGCGACCTGCAGCCCCAGGCCGTGGCCGACTGGCTCGCGAAATGGGCGCGGTGATCCGCTGGCGCACTATGAAGGGCCAGACCGCGAGCGCTGCGCATCCCGGCGCCGCGGACACCCGGGACTGAGACCCGGTGCGCAGATGCCCTGAGCCGCACCGGAATCGAGCCGAAGGTTCCGGACGCCGGTCCGCCGAGTAAGAGGATGAACCGCCCGACGCCCCGCTTGAATCGGAGGCCGGGCTGGGCGATAACCGCCCCCCAACTTGGAACGCGGGCGTAGCTCAGGGGTAGAGCATAACCTTGCCAAGGTTAGGGTCGGGCGTTCGATTCGCCTCGCCCGCTCCAGGTTTTCCCAGATAAACAATGACTTGTCGGAA
This sequence comes from uncultured Alphaproteobacteria bacterium, assembly GCA_963741735.1. Lineage (GTDB taxonomy): Bacteria > Pseudomonadota > Alphaproteobacteria > Micropepsales > Micropepsaceae > Rhizomicrobium. The sequence continues at coordinate 1,169,986 of CAVUJB010000002.1, read as the reverse complement.
GTCGCCGGGTGGCGGCGTGCCATTGATCGGGCCAGCCAAAGGCCATGCCGTGCAAAGCCCCGCACGTCGCAGAACTTGCGCGGGAACACGACTCCTTCGGGCCGCATCCGCCGCCGCGCGGAAACCACTTATTAGCCAGTTTTGCACAACAATACCGGGCAATCATTGTGCGGCCATGCCGCCCGTGACCAAGGGATCGGAGTGCGCCATGAAGCCCGGTTTTGTGCTGCTTGCCGCGATCGTCGGCGCCACGCTCGCGAGCTGCGCGGAAGATGTGCCGGTCGTCAAGGAAGCCGACATCGAGATCACCGGCGCCTATGCCTCGCGCGTGCCGGGCAGATGGGCGCTCTACATCGACAATTCCAACCTCGCCAAGGACCATGACGAGGACGAGACGTTCTGCCCGACCTACACCTGGACGGTCGCGCTCGACCGGCCGATGCGGCAGTCGATCGCCAGCGCGTTCGGCAGGCTCGCCGACAGCGTCGTGCTCGTCGACCAGATGCCGACGGCGCAGAGCCTGAGGGCATCCGGACTGGCGGGCGTCATCAGCATTCGCGGCGACGATTTCCGCATCGGCACCACGACCGAGAACGATCTGATCTCGTCGACCGCGTTCGCGACGGCGGAAATCGACGCGCGTCTCGAGGTCGCCGGCGCGCATGGCGAACTCGTCGCCGAACAGGCGACCGGCGCGGGGCGCGGCGTGAGCGACTCCGGCATCATCTGCGAGAAGAATGGCGACGCCATCGGGACAGCGGTGCAGGGCGCAATGCGCGACGTGGTGCGCCGTCTGGGCGAGCAGTTCGCCAGCGCACCGCAATTGCGCGGACTACCCGGCGGCCTGTAAGCCGGATTCCCTCGCCAAATCGGACATATGCGAGACGTCGTGCGCGGTCTGCGATCGCAGCCTTGCGCTTGTGCGACCATCCACATGGGTTGTCGCACCCCGCTGCCGGGTAGCAGGGCGCAAGACTAGACTCGCCTGAGCCGCATCAGACGGCATGACGGGGAGGTCACGATGTCCAATTCACGCACATCCGGAATCGATCGGCGCGCGGTGCTCGGCGCGGGAACGGCAATCATCGCAGCCGGAAGCCTCGCAAGCGCCGCTGAAGTGCCCGCGACGACGCCTGCGCGGCCGGCGCCGGCGCTCGGCGGCGGCGCAGCGGGCAACATCTTCGCTATCGTCGAAACGACCAGCGGCAAGGTGCAAGGCATCACCAATGCCGGCATCAAGGAGTTCAAGTACATCCCGTACGGCGCGCCGACCGGGGGCAAGAACCGCTACATGCCGCCGAAGAAGCCGGCGCCGTGGAAGGGCGTGCGCAACTGCATCGGCTATGGCCCGATCTGTCCGCAGACGCCGGCCGATTTGCGCAGCGACTACGGCATGATGATCCAATGGGACCGGCATGTCGGGCCCGGCGGGATGGACGAGGATGTGCTGCACCTGAACGTCTGGACGCCGCAGGTGAATGACAATGGCAAGCGGCCGGTGCTGGTCTCGTTTCATGGCGGCGGCTACACGACGGGCTCGGGAAATTTTCCCGGCTATGACGGCGCCCAGATGGCGCGGTTCGGCAATGTCGTGGTGGTGACGGTGACGCACCGCCTCGCGTCCTACGGCTATCTCAATCTCGCCGATGCCGGCGCGCCGAAGGACTTCGCCTTTGCCGGCGTGTGCGGGATCATGGATCTCGTCGCGTCGCTGGAATGGGTGCGCGACAATATCGGGAATTTCGGCGGCGATCCGTCGCGCGTGATGATTTTCGGACAATCGGGCGGCGGCGCAAAGACGAGCGTCATGCTCGGCAATCCCGCGGCGAAAGGCCTGTTCCATCGCGCCGCGGTGCAGTCGGGTTCGGCGCTCAGACTCGCCACACGCGAGGACTCGGCGAAGCTGGCGGCCGCCCTGCTCGCCAAGCTCAACATCGCCAAGACCAATGCCGCGGCGATCCAGAACGTGGCGTGGCAGGACATCCTGGTGGCGCAGACCGCGGTTTCGATGGAGATGGGTGGGCAATTCGGCCCGGTGCTCGACGGCACCTACTTCCCGCATCACCCGTTCGATCCGGCAGCGCCGCCCGAGTCCGCCGACGTGCCGGTGATCATCTCCACCATGATGGAAGACGCGGCGCTCAGGCTGACCAATTTCGATCTCGACGACGCGGGCCTGCACAAGGTCGTCGCGGGCCGCTATGGCGACAAGGCGGACGCGATCATCGCGATGTACCGCAAGGCGTGGCCGAACAAGACGCCCTATCTGATCCAGGCGCAGATCTTCACCGACTCCGGCTTCCGCCGCTCGGCCTATGCGCAGGGCGAACGCAAATCCGCGCTCGGCAAGGCGCCGGCCTACATGTATCTGTGGGAATGGCCGAGTCCGGGCTTCAACGGCAAGTTCGGCGCGGTGCACGGCATCGACGTGTCAGGCTCGTTCTATAATGTGCGCGATCCGATCGTCGGTGTCGGCTCGACCGAAGGCAGCCTGATGTGCAAGCGGCTGGCGACGACCTGGTGCAGCTTTGCGGCGACGGGCGATCCGAACAATGCCGAGATTCCGCACTGGCCGGCCTATGACACGGCGAACCGCTCGACCATGATCTTCGACACCGCCATGCGGGTGGAGAACGATCCGCGCGGCGAGATGCGCAATTTCTGGAACACGATGCCGCCGGCGGCCGGACCGGCCGGGTGAAGGCGCGTCAGGCGTCGGACTCGCCCAGCGCGCGCACCTTGTCCAGCCATTCGAGCCGCTGGCCCTCGCTGAGCCGGTCGACGCAGCCGATATAGGTCGGTGCGGCGATGCCGGGAAGCGCATCGCCGTTGAGCGTCGTGCGGCCCGGCTTGCGGCCCAGCGCGCGATGCGCGAAGGCCGGCATGTCCATCGTCACGATCTTGCGCACGAACGGACAGTCGCGCCCGCCGCCGAGCAGGCCCGCCTCCAAGGTCTTGGCGATCAATCCATTCAGGGCGGAGGGCGGCCGGTCGAGCCAGAGCGGATAGACAATGACCACGGTTCCGGACCAGCGGATCAGCTCCAACGCCTCGTCCCAATCCGTTTGCGGATTGTCCGCTACGACCGCGCCGACGTTCAGCCTGTGCGTCACGCGCTTGCGGGCGCCGCGTTCATAAGCGCTGCACAGCGCGGCACAGAACCGCCCGGGACTGGGATCGGGATGGCCATTGATAACGAAGACGTCCTTGACCGGCCGTCCCAGATGCGAAAGCCAGCGGCCGCCGGCCTCGATGACAGACGCCGGATGAAAGGACGTACGGCGTAGCATCGAAAGCGGTTCAGGCAGCATGGTCTTTGCGATCCTTGGTGTCGCGCAGCGCGGCCTGGAAACGTTCGATCTCGGTGACGTCATGATAGGCGACCAGGGTGGCGCCGTTCGGCAATCTCGAAAGATCAAGGGCGATGGTCCGTCCGTCGGCGCGTGTGACCTTGCCCCATTCGTTGTAGCGTTCCGGATCGGCGGACACGACCGCCGCCGATACAATGTCCCAGCTGGCGTCGCGGCCGATGCGCGCCGCCGCGTAACCTGCGAGCCGCGTGAAGTGCGGCTCACCCGACATTTCGCCGTCTTCCAGTTGCCAGAGTCTGGCGAACAGCGCGTTGTTCAGGACGAGCCGTCCGTCGGGTGCAAAGATCGCCATGGCGTCGTCGAACGTGTCGAGCGTCGCCTTCTGCACGCCCTGCAGCATGGTGAGCGAGGCCTTCAGCTGGATGGAATCGGTGATGTCCTCGAAGGTGAAGAACAATCCGCCTTGCAGGTGCGGCTCGGCGACGACGTGCAGACTGAGGCCGTCGGGGCGGTGCCAGAAATATTCCACTTTGCCGGCGCCCTCGTCGAAGTTCGCGAGCAGGTCGCGCTTCCACACGGCGAAGTCGCGCTGTTCCGGCAGCAGGCGCTGCTCGCGCAGGCGGTCGAGCATCTCGTCCAGCGACGGGCGGCCGACGAGCCAGTCTTCCGGGAATCGCCACAGCTGCGAGAACGTCGCGTTGTGGCTGATCAGCCGGTGGTCGGCGCCGAACACGGCGATGGCGAGCGAGAGCTTGTCGAGCATGTCGGCGCTGGCGTCGGCTTCCATCTGAAGCCGGGCTTCCGCTTTCACCTGTTCGGTGACATCGAGCGCCAGGCCCGCGACACCGGCATCAGGGATGCGCCACAGATTGGTCGCGAAGGCGCGCTGCTTGCCGCCGAGATTGACCTGGCGCCGCGCCTGCACCGGCTCGCGCCCATCGCGTGCGGCAAGCGCATGCAGGCGTTCCGAGCGGCTCCACAGCGCATTGGCCGCCTGGGCTTGTTGAAGGCTTCCCGCCCCCGTCGCCGCGAGAAAAGCCGGATTGGCCCAGCGCAGTTCCAGATCCTGATCGCGCACCCAGACCGGAATGCGCGAAGATTCCAGCACCGCGCGATAATCGACGCCGGTATCGACCGAGTCATACTCCTCGAGGAACACCACGGCACGGCCACCGACCGGCATGGCGCGCACGTTGATCATCTTCTCGCCGGCAGCCGGAACCGAGAGCGCGAAAGGCGTGCCGTCGCTGAGCAGCGACTCCAGCGCGGATGCCAGAGTGGCGGCGGAACGGCCGGCGAGCGCGGCTTCGAGCAGCGCGCTGCCCTTGCCATAGCTGATCGGCGACTTCAGGTCGGCGCCGAGCAGAAGGACGGAGTGGCGGCCATTGCCGATGACCGCATCGCGAAGCCGGATGGCGGTGTCGGCACTGGCATGCTCCCGCGCCGTCGCAAGGCGGACGGCGACGAGCTGCAAATGCGCTCGCACCGCCCAAACGGCACAGACGAGACCGATCATTCCGGTGGTCACCGCGAAGGCCGCGACGGTGAAATCCGAACCCGCCGGATCGCGATGCGCCGTCACCGCAAGAGCCGGCACCAGCTGATCGGCCAGCCAGAGCAAGGGGGCAGCGGCGAATTGAACGAATTGCGCGAGACCGTGCATGGTATCCCCGCCTCAATCGTTGCCGGCGAGCGCGCATAATGCGGCGACGTCGCTCAGGACAAATTGGTGCGCCGACGGCATTCGCACGAGGCCGTCGCTCTTCAATCGCGTGAGCGCGCGGCAAACCGTCTCCACCGTGAGTCCCAGATGGTCGGCGATGTCCAGGCGGCCCATCGGGAGCGCGAACATGGCGCCCGGGGCCACGTCCAGCCGGGCCGCCATGCGCAGCAATAGGCTGGCCATGCGCTGTCTGGCGGTGGTGTGGCCGAGCTGGCAGAGCTGCTGCTGCGCGTTGTGCAGCTTGGTCGACATCAAGGCGCGCAGGTCGGCCTGGACGCTGGGTTCGGCGCCGGCGTGGCGTTCGAGGTTGGCCCGGCTGAAGCCGATCACGATCGCGTCCGTCACCGCTTCGGCAGCGAGCGGCTGGCGCAGGCCGTCGGCAAGGCCGATCAGATCGCCAGGCATCGCGAATTCGACGATGTGGCGCCGGCCGCAGGCCAGGTGCCGGCACAGCCGGACCGTGCCGTCGATCACCTTGAAGAACCGGTCGGCGGTATCGTCCCGATCGAAGATCACGTCGTTTCGGGCGAAGTGCGTGGCGGCGCCCATGGACGCGACCAGGCGCGAATTCAAAGCGGAACCATGCGGCTGGTTCGTGCGTATCAGATCTTGCGGGGGATTGGCCTCGCGAATCGCAACGTTCAGTAGCGCAGGCATCAATTTGTCCCCGACTGCAATGCGACGCTTTCAGCAGCACCGCCCCGGAAACCATCGTTAAGTTTTCGTCGACTCAATAGTCCGTGAGTCTGCGTAAGCAGATTCGCGTGTGTGCAGTACGCGATTGTTTCGCCGTTGCCGCAGCGGCCGGGCCGTCCGGCAATATTGTCTCAGCACAACTACCTAGCCGGGCACCGCAATTGGTCCGTATGCGGTATATCGTCAGCGCGCGAAGGCGGCCTGCAGCCTCGGCCAGGCAAGATTGAGCGCGAGCCCGCTCAGCACCAGACCGGCGGCCAGAAGCTTCCACGGCTGCAACGGCTCATGGATCAGGAGCGCCGAAGCCGCCATGCCGAACACCGGAACGAGCAGCGCGAAGGGCGACACGGTTGCGGCAGGGTGGCGCGCGAGAAGCCAGCCCCAGCTCGCATAGCCGAACATGGTGTTGCCAAGCGACTGGTAGAGCACCGCGGCCCAGGTCAGCGCGTCGGCGTCGCGCAATCCGCTTGCGATCGCGGGCCAGCCTTCGAACAGCAGCGAGAAGAGCAGCAAGGGCGGCACGGCGAAGAGGCTCGCCCACACGACGTAGGCGAGCATGTTCATGGTGCCGCCGGCCCGCGCCACCATATTGCCGCCGGCCCAGCTCGCCGCGGCAGCGAGCACGAGGGCGAGGCCGAGCGGTGTCGCATCGCGGCCGCCATGCGCCATGATGATCCCCAGACCGCCGGCGGCCATTGCGAGCGCCAGCCACTGGAAGGTGCGGACATGCTCGGAGGCAAACCACATCGAAAGGCCGATGGTGAAGAACACCTGGGTCTGGATCACGAGCGAGGCGAGTCCCGGCGAGATCGAATGCTTCATCGCGATGTAGAGCAGGCCGAACTGGCCCGCGCCGATCAGCACGCCATAGGCGGCGAGATGGCGCCACGGCACCGCCGGCCGCTTGAGGAAGAAGGCGGCGGGTAAGAAGGCGAGCGTGAAGCGCAGCGTGGCGAACAGCAGCGGCGGCAGATGGGCGAGCGCCACCTTGATGACGACGAAGTTCGTTCCCCACACCGCCGCGACGGCTATGGCGAGCAGGACATGCGCGGGCGGGAGCGATCGCGTGGTCATGCGGCTTACTTAAGGGGCTTCGCGCCCGCAAGGCGCGCGCATTCGGCGCAGGCCGGCTCTGCGAGAAGCGAATGGAGGCGGGCCCAGGGTCGTGGTTTCGAAGTCCGCCATCCTATAGATATCATCCACTGCGCGAACTTCGAAACCGAAACGACACCAGGGAGGCGAAAATGACGGCGGACGGCGGCGTTGCAGCGCGTCTCGTTCATTTCTATCGCCGCTCCGAAGGGGCGCGCGGGCTCGCCCTGCTCTCGCCGACCATGCTCATCATGCTGGCCGCGCTGGCCGCTCCGATGGCGTTGCTCGCGCTCTACAGTTTCTGGACGCAGGACGGCTATGTCCTGAACACGCACGCGACGCTCGCGCAATATGAGGCGAGCTTCAGCCGCGAGACCTATCGCGAACTGTTCTATCGTTCGCTCGGGATATCCTCGCTGGTGACGCTGATCACCGTGCTGCTTGCCTATCCGATGGCCTATTTCGTCGCCTTCCGGGTGGAGAAGACGAAATTCGTCTGGCTGATCCTGCTGACCATTCCGTTCTGGACGAGCTATCTGCTGCGCGTGTTCGCCTGGAAACTGATCCTCGGCTACAATGGCGTGATCAATTCGGGCCTGATGAGCCTTGGCCTCATCCGCCAGCCGCTCGAATTTCTGCTCTACAATCCGACCGCGGTGATCGTGACGCTGGCGCATGCCTGGGCGGCGTTCGCGATCCTGCCGATCTATGTGAGCCTCGAGAAGATCGACCGTTCGCTGCTCGAAGCCGCCGCCGATCTTGGCGACGGACCGATCCGGCGCTTCTTGCGCATCACCTTGCCGCTGTCCCTGCCCGGCGTGATCGGCGCGGCCGTGCTCATCTTCGTGCCGACCACCGGCGATTATGTCACGCCGACCTTGGTCGGCGGCTCCGACGGCGTGATGATCGCCAACGTCATCGAGGTGCAGTTCGACAAGGTCGGGAACTGGCCGCTCGGTGCCGCGCTCGCCATGGCGAGCATGGCGGCAGTCGGCGTGGTGACGCTGCTGTTCGTCGGCGCGATGCGCGCCGCGGCGGCGAGGATACGCTGATGCGCAGCAGGGCGGGCGGCGGCGGAATCGGACTATTCGTTTACGCGATCCTCTATCTTGCGTTCCTTTATCTGCCGGTGCTGTTCCTGCCGCTGTTCTCGTTCAACAATTCGATGTTCATCGCCTTTCCGCTCTCCGGTTTCACCACCCAATGGTATGCGCAGATGTTCGCCGACGGCGCCGTGCAGCAGGCGCTGTTCAACAGCCTGAAGGTCGGCGCAATCGCATCGCTCGCCGCCACCATCCTCGGCCTTCCCGCGGCCAAGGCGCTGACGCGCTACCGCGTGCCGGGTGGCGCGGCGATGCTGGGCTTCGTCAACCTGTCGCTGTTCATCCCGGAGATCGTGCTCGGCATCTCGCTCCTGATCCTGTTGAACGCGGTGGACATTCCCTTGTCGCTGATGACCGTGATCCTGGGCCATATCGTGATCTGCGTGCCGTTCGCGATCACCGTGCTGATGTCGCGCATGGAAGGCTTCGACAAGAGCCTGGAAGAAGCATCGCTCGATCTGGGTGAAAGCGGCTGGATGACGTTCTGGCGCGTCACCTTCCCGCTCACCTTGCCGGGCATCGTCTCGGCGCTGCTGCTCAGCTTCATGGTGTCGTTCGACGATTTCCTGATCGCCTATTTCCTCGCCGGATCGGACGTGACCTTGCCGATCTATATCTGGGGCCAGCTGCGCTTTCCCTACAAACTGCCGACCGTGCTGGCGCTTGGCGCACTGATCCTGGTGGCCTCGACCATCCTTGTCGTCATCGCCGAACGGGTCCGCAGCCACGGCCTGCGCCACCGCGCGCACACGATGGTGGGCGCATGAGCGATTCCGATTCTCGCGCCCGACAAGCGGGCGACGCCTTCATCCATATCGATCACGTCACCAAGCGTTTCGGCAGCGTCGTGGCGGTGGACGACACCGAGCTCGCGATCCGCCGCGGCGAATTCTTTTCGCTGCTGGGTCCGTCCGGCTGCGGCAAGACCACCTTGCTGCGCATGATCGCGGGTTTCGAATTCCCGAGCGAAGGCGAGATCTACATCGAAGGCGCGCGAATCACCGACGCGCCGCCGCATATGCGGCCCTCGAACATGGTGTTCCAGTCCTACGCGATCTTTCCGCACCTCGATGTGTTCGACAATATCGCCTATGGCCTGCGCAAGGCGCGCCTGCCGCGCGCCGAGCTGACAAGGCGGGTCGACGAGGCGCTCGCGATGATAAAGCTCGACGGATTTGGCGAGCGCCGCGCCGACGAACTCTCCGGCGGGCAGCGCCAGCGCGTCGCGCTTGCGCGCGCGCTGGTCTGCCGGCCCAAGGTGCTCCTGCTCGACGAACCGCTCGGCGCGCTCGACAAGCGCCTGCGCGAATCCATGCAGATCGAGCTGCGCCAGTTGCAGAAAAGCGTCGGCATCACTTTCGTGTTCGTGACCCATGACCAGGAAGAGGCGCTGTCGATGTCCGACCGCGTCGCGGTGATGTCAGGCGGCAAGGTGCTCCAGGTGGCGAGCCCGCGCGAATTGTACGAGGCGCCCAATTGCCGCGAGGTGGCGGACTTTATCGGCACCATCAATTTCTTCCGTGCGCGCGTAACGCAGCGGATGGATGACCGGCTGCTCGCCGAAGCGGAGCGCCTGGGCACCGTTTCGGTTGCCGCACCAGGAGCGGCGGGCGATGCGGTGCTGCTCGCCATACGGCCCGAGAAGATCGTCTTTGCCGACACCGGCGTGGCCGGCACGATTCTCACCTGCGCCTATCTCGGCGAGCGCAGCCATTACAATGTCGCGGTCGAAGGACACGCCGAGCCGATTTCTGTTTCGGCGCAGAATGCCGGCGCGTCGATCGGCAAGGCGCCGGGCGACAAGGTACATCTCGCCTGGTCGCCCGATGCGGTGATCGCGCTGCCCGGCGATTAGTGCAACACGCGTTCGAGCGTCTTGCGCACCGATGCCTGCGCGGAGGTCAGCCGGTCCTCGAGCTCGGCAAATTCCGCTACGCGGGCGGCGCGCACCAGGAGCGCCTTGAGGCCTGGTGTCGCCTGCTCCGGCTCGAGCGTGCCGTCGAGCGCGATGCGCAGGACCTGCGTGAGCGCGTGCTCCAGGGATGCGGCGGCAATGAGCTTTTGCGCGTCGGCGGAATCGAGAGCGCCGGCGGCGGCGAGCTTCCTGAGGGCCGCGATCGTGTTGGTGTCCAGCACGTCGCGGCCATCCTGCGCGGCGCAAAGCTGCAGCGTCTGGGCGATGAACTCGATGTCGACCAGCCCGCCGGCGGCGAATTTCAAGTCCCAGCGATTGCGGCCGGGGAATTGCGCTTCGAGCTTGCCGCGCATGTCGCGCGCGTCGGCGACGATCTTGGCGCGCTCGGCGCGGGCCGCGAGCGTGGCACCGATCACCGTCTCGATTTCGCCGGCCAGCGTGCCCGGAGCGGCGATGACCCGGGCGCGGGTCAGTGCCAGGCGCTCCCATGTCCAGGACTCGTCCGCGTGATAGCGGGCGAAGGAGTGGAGGCTGACCGCAGCCGGTCCCTTGTTGCCGGTCGGCCGAAGCCGCATGTCGACCTCGTAGAGCCCACCGGCGGCAGTGTGGACGGTCAGCGCCGCGATGAAGCGCTGCGCCAGACGCGCGTAATTGACGATGACGGGCAGCGGCTTTGGGCCGTCGCTGGCTTCGACCGAGGACGGCACATCGTAGACGAAGATGAGATCGAGGTCGGAGCCGGCGGTCATCTCGCGGCCGCCGAGCTTGCCCATGGCGACGACGGCGAAGCGGCCGCCCGGCATCTGGCCGGCGGTTTCGGCGAGCTCGCGCTCGACGACCGGCAACAGGGCGCAGATCGCACACTCCGCGATGTTCGCGTAAGCCGGGCCCGCCGCGTCGGCATCGGCGGTGCCCCGGATAACCTGCACGCCGACGCGGAAAATCTGTTCCTTGACGAAGCGGCGCGCCGCGTCGAGCGCCTGTTCGTAATCCTGCGTTCGCGCGAGCGCGTCGCGCAATTGCGCGTCGAGTGCGGTGCGCGTGGGAAGCTTGTGCAGGAAATCGGCGTCGATCAGCGCATCGAGAGTCGCCGGTGCGCGGCTGAGATGTTCGGCCAGCCGGGGCGCGGAGCCGACGATGGTCGCGACGAGGTTGAGAAATTCCGGCCGCGCCAGGAATTGCGAGAACAGCTGGACGCCGGCCGGCAAATTGGTGAGGAAGCGATCGAACTGCATGAAGGCCGTGTCGGGATCCGCCGTCGCCGCAAGCGCCGGCAGCAACGCCGGCACGAGCTTGGTCAACAGCTCGCGGGCGCGTGCACTGCGCGTGGCGCGGATGCGGCCATGATGCCAGCCGCGGATGGCGCCGGAAACGTGCGCCGCGTTGCGGAAGCCCATGGCACGCAGCGTTTCCAGCGTGCCGGGATCTTCCTCCACGCCGGTGAAGACGAGATTGCCCTCCGACGCCGTGAGTTCCTTTTCGCGCTCGAACAGGCGGCCATAATGGGATTGCACGGTCTCGAGCTGGGCGGTGAGCGCCGCACCGAACGCGGCCGCATCGCGATAGCCCATGAAGCAGGCGATGTGCGCGACGCCTTCGTCCGATTTCGGAATGGAGTGGGTCTGCTCGTCCTCGATCATCTGGAGGCGGTGTTCGAGCGTGCGCAGGAAGCGATAGGCGGCGGCGAGATCGGCGGCCGTTTCGTCCGACACCAGGCCGCGGGCGCGCAACGCCTCGACCGCCTCCAGCGTGGCGGACTTGCGCAATTGCGGGATGCGGCCGCCGAGGATGAGCTGCTGGGTCTGCGCGAAGAATTCGATCTCGCGGATACCGCCGCGCCCGAGCTTGATGTTGTGCCCGGCGACCGCGATCGTGCCGTGACCCTCATGGGCGTGAATCTGCCGCTTGATCGAATGGATGTCCTCGATCGCGGCGAAATCCAGATGACGCCGCCAGATGAATGGCTCGATCGCTTTGAGGAAGCGCGCGCCGGTCTCGGGATCGCCGGCGCAGGCGCGGGCCTTGATGAAGGCGGCGCGCTCCCAATTCTGCCCCATGCCTTCGTAGTAGGACTCCGCCGCGTCGGTCGAGATCGCGACCTGGGTTGCGCCGGCGTCGGGCCGAAGGCGCAGATCGACGCGAAAGACGTAACCGTCATAGGTCTGCTCGGTCAGCAGCTTGACGATGCCGCGCACAAGATCGACGGCGGCGCCACGCGCATCGTCGCGCTTCCTGAACGGGAAGCGGCGGGGGTCGTAGAACACCACAAGGTCGATGTCGCTCGAATAGTTGAGTTCGAAGGCGCCGTACTTGCCCATCGCCAGCACCGTGAGGCCGGTGGCGGCTTCGAGCGCGGCGCCGTCGCGCTCGGCCATGCCGGCCTTCTCCGCGGCCTCGCGAAGCACAAGGCGCAGCGCGCCCTTCACGCAGGCATCGGCGAAGTCGGTCAAGGCGCGCGTCACGGCGTCGAGCGGCCAGATCCCGGCGATGTCGGCTGCGGCGATGGCAAGCGCGGCGCGGCGCTTTGCAATGCGCAGGCGGGCCATCGCGTCGGCCTGGGTCTCGGCCTCGGCCGACGAAAGCGCAAGTTGCGTCGCCGCCGCGACGATCGTCTCCGCGCCGTCAGCGAACAGGGACGGCAAAATCGCATGTTCGCGCACCGCCAGCCGCGCCAGGAACGGGCTGTTGCCGAAAACCGATTCCAGGACCGTGCGGGCGATGCCGTGCGGCACGAAGCCGTGCTCCGCCAGCGTCTCGAGCGTGCGTGCGGCGCGCGCGGGGTCGAACGGCTGAGGCGGTGCTGCGGAATTGAACGCGGGCATGGACGGAGTGTAGGACCTACCCTCCCCTTGAGGGAGGGGAGAGGCTCTACCGCGCTCTCGGTTGTGGGCGCGGGAATCGGATGATGGCGCGGAGCCCCGGATTATTGTCCTCGAGCAGCAGCCGCGCATCGTGCAGGCTGGCGATGGCCGCGACCAGGCTCAGTCCCAGGCCGGTGCCCGGCGCGTTGCGGCTGGCATCGAGGCGGACGAAGCGCTCGACCACCCGTGCCCGTTCCCCGGGCGGGATTCCCGGGCCGGTGTCGGCGACACGCAGTTCGACGCCCTGCGGCGTCTCGAGCGCGGTCACCGTGACGCGGCCGCCGGCGGGCGTATATTTGATCGCGTTGTCGACGAGATTGGCGAGCGCCTGCGAGATCAGGCTGCGATTGCCGTCGATCATCGTGGCGCCTGCCGGCGCGATCTTGAAATCGATGCCCTTCTCCTCGGCGAGCGGCGCATAAAGTTCGGCCATGTCCTCGGCGATCGGCGCGAGGTCGATCGGGCTCATCTCGCCGCGCGCCACGCCGGCATCGGCCTCGGCGATCATCAGGATGGCGTTGAAGGTGGCGATCAGCTGGTCCGTTTCGGCCACCGCCGATTCGATCTCCGCGTTCTCCACGCTCGCCGGATCGAGATGGCGCAAGGTCGCCTCCAGCCGGTTGCGCAGCCGGTTGAGCGGCGTGCGCAGATCGTGCGCCACCGAATCGGTGACCTCGCGCACGCCCTTCATCAGGCGTTCGATGCGGTCGAGCATGGCGTTGAGGTTTTGCGCCAGCACGTCGAATTCGTCATGCGCCTTGCTCACGGTGACGCGGCGCGACAGATCGCCGGCGATGATCTCCGCGCTGGTGCGATTGATGGAGTCCAGACGCGCCAGGATGTTGCGGCTCATCACCGCGCCGCCGACAAGGCCCAGGATCAGGACCAGCGCGACCGTCCAGGGCAGCGTGGTGGTGAACAGCCGCTCCGTCAGATAGCGCTCATGAACGTCCTGGGCGACGAGCAGGTTGAAACCGCCGGCCAGCTGGAACACGCGGCCGCGGGCGCGGCGCGTTTCGAGCTCGTTCTCGACCCGGCGCTGATAGTCGAATTCCACGAAATTGTCGGGATGCTCCATGTTCGCCGGCCAGGCATCGAGATTGCCGACGATGGGCCGCTTGAGGCTGTTCGCCAGAAGATAAAGCCCCTGCCCGCCATGCGCCGAGCGGCTTTCCACGACTTCGGCGAGGCCACGCAGGCCCAGCTGCTGATACTGTTCGGACAGGCCGGTGATCTCGGCCTCGATGATCTGGTCGGTTTGGGCGTCGAGCGCGCGCTTGGTGTTCCAGTAGGTGAAGGCGATGAGCGCCGTTACCGAGACGGCGAACACCGCGACATAGACCAGAACGATGCGATAGGCCTGGGTCCTTAAGATGCGCGGACGCAGCGGCGAATCGTCCGCCCGCCGGCGCGACGCAGCGCGCTCGTCCGCAAGGCGCGCCTTAGGCGCGAGCACGGATCATGTAGCCCGCGCCGCGCACCGTGTGCAGCAGCGCCGTGTCGAATCCCTTGTCGATCTTGGCGCGCAGGCGGGAGATGTGGACGTCGATCACGTTGGTCTGGGGATCGAAATGATATTCCCACACGCTTTCGAGCAGCATGGTGCGGGTGACGACCTGGCTCGCATGGCGCATGAGATATTCGAGCAGGCGGAACTCGCGCGGCTGCAGATCGATCGCGGCGCCCGCGCGCTGCGCGGTGCGGGTCAAAAGATCGAGCTCGAGATCGCCGACCTGCAGCCTGGTCTTCACCGCCTGCGGCGAGCGGCGGCGCATCAATGCGTCGATGCGGGCGAGCAACTCGACGAAGGCATAGGGCTTGGTCAGATAGTCGTCGCCGCCGGCCTTCAGACCCTTCACGCGGTCGTCGACCTCCGACAGTGCGCTCAGGAACAGCACAGGGATGACGTTGGAATGCTCGCGCATGTCGGCGACCACCTTGAGGCCATCCATCTTGGGAAGCATGCGATCGATGATCGCGACGTCGTAGGGCCGCGACAGTGCGAGCGTCAGCCCGGTTTCGCCGTCGGCCGCGTCGTCCACGACATGGCCCGCTTCCTTGAGGCCGTTGACCAGATAACGTTGCGCTTCCAGATCATCTTCGACCACGAGAATCCGCATCGGCCCTCCTTCGCTATTACGCCTTTAAAATGGGTCCGCGCCGGCGGCAGCAACGGGGGGATGGGGCCGCCACCACCGGCGCGGGGGCCGGGGCGCGCAACTTGCGCAACGCTCCCCGGTACGCTTGACGCTCGACATGGCCGCCGAGCAATGAATGCAGGCGTCTGCCTGCGCCTCTTATGCTTGTCCGATATTCACGGCGACGAAACGCGTGCCGCCCTGTGTTGCAACGAGTAGCAATACGCTGTGATGGCCCGCGGTGCGTGCGGCGTTCACCTGCGCCAGCACATCGCGCGGCGTATGCACCGGCTTGTTGGCCACACTGAGAACGACGTCGCCCGGCTGGATTCCCTTGTCGCCGGCATCGCTCTCCGGATCGACCCGCGTGACCAGCACGCCGTCGATGCCCTGGTCGATATTGAAGTTGCGGCGCGCCTCCGGCGTGACCGCAGAAAGACCCAGACCCATGGCCTGCATATTCGCCTGGCCTTCACCGCCACCCTGTGCGCTGTCGCGGCTGTCCGGATCGTTGGAGGCGATGCGCTGGTCGGGGCGGCTGCCGATCTTGGCGGTGATCGTCTTTTGCGAGCCGTTGCGCACGACGGCGAACGTCGCCGTGGCGCCCGCCGGCAGAGACGCGATGTGGCGCGTCAGATCGCGCGAATCTTCGACCGTGCGGCCGTCGAGCGCGGTGATGACATCGCCCTGCTGGAAGCCCGCGGAAGCCGCCGGTCCGCCGGGCACGACCTCGGCCACGATGGCGCCCTTGGGCGAGGTGATGTTCAAGGTCGCCGCGATGTCGGGCGTGATGCTCTGGATGTTCACGCCGAGATAGCCGCGATCGACATGGCCGTGCGCCTGAAGCTGGGCGACGACGTCGTGGATGATCGAGGACGGGATCGCGAAGCCGATGCCGACGCTGCCGCCCGATGGCGAATAGATCATCGAATTCATGCCGATGACCTGGCCGCGCAGATCGAAGGTCGGGCCGCCCGAGTTGCCGCGGTTGATCGGCGCGTCGATCTGGATGTAATCCGTGTACGGACCGCTTCCGATCTCGCGGCCGAGCGACGAAACGATGCCGGCCGTGACCGAATTGGACAGGCCGAACGGATTGCCGACCGCCACGACCCAGTCGCCGACGCGCACCTGGCGGTCGTCTCCGAACTCAACGGTGGGCAGCGGCTTTTCGCTCTTGATCCTGAGCAGCGCGACATCGGTCAGCGGATCTGTGCCGATCAGCTTGGCATCGAAGCTGCGCCCATCGGGGAGCTTCACCGTGATCTTGTGCGCATTCTCGATGACATGGTTGTTCGTCACCACCAGTCCGGCCTTGTCGATGATGAAGCCCGAGCCGGCCGAGATCGCCTTGCGCGGCACGGGCGGCTGGCCGCCGCCCTGGCCGAACTGGTTGAAGAAGTCGCGGAACGGCGCCGGCAATTGCTCGGCATTGATCTCGGTGGTCTCGGTGGTCTCTGCCGTGATGGTGACGACGGCGGGGCTGACGCGCTCCACCAGGTCGGCGAAGCTGAACGGCGCGCCGTTCTCCAGCATGCGCGGCGGCGTGCTGCGCGGGGCCGGGTCGGCGGCCGCCATCAGGCGCGGCGCCGGCTCGACCATGCTGACCGGCTGGGCCGGGCTGGCCTGCCGGACGCCAGGAACAAAGGCAAAGGCGCTGAGACCGATCAGCACGACAGCGGCGGCGCTTCCCATCGCGATCGCACGGCGGTGACGCTTGATCGGATTAGGCTTTTGCTCTGACATCAAGGCTCTCCAGCATCTGCGGCGACCGGTTGGTCCTGCCGTATATTCCCTAATAGTTGCTCAAACAATTCCGGATCATTAAACGTCTGTAATCCTTTTGCGCCCTTCGCGAGGGCACGACAGACATACGGGATTTCCCGGTTTCAGGCCTCGCCTTGCGGCGCTTTGGCGGCCCGGATCACAGCCCAGATAGCTACGCCTGCCGCCAGGATCAACACACCAAAAGGTGTCAGCCATAAGGCGTAGGTGTTCGGATCGAATGGCGGCTTCATCAGAATGAAATCGCCGTAACGGGCGACGAGAAATTGTTTGATCTGATCGTTGCTCTCGCCGGCCTTGATGTGAGCGCGGATCAATGCGCGCAGATCTGCGGCGAGCGGCGCGTTCGACTCGTCGATCAACTCGCCCTGGCAAACCATGCAGCGCAATTCCTTTTGGAGCGCGCGGGCGCGCGCTTCCTGCGCAGGGTCCGCCAGCGTGCCGGGAACCGGCGCGGCGTAGGCGGGAAGCGCGCAGAGAAGAAACAGCAGGGCTGCGACCGCGCGCATCATTCCGCCGGCGCCGTGACGGCATCGGGAACCGCGCTGCGCCGGCCAAGCCGGTTCCACAGCGAAGCAAAACCGCCGAGCGACATGACCAAGGCGCCGAGCCAGATGAACGGCGCGAGCGGATTGACGTAAGCGCGCACCGTCCAGCGGCCATGCTCACGCTGATCGCCGAGCGCGAGATAGAGATCGGTGAAGATGGTGGTGCGGATCGCGGTCTCCACCGTCTCCTGGCCCTCGACCGGATAGAGTCGCTTTTCGGGATGCATGACGGCGAGCGTTTCGCCGCCATCGAACACGCTGATGTTGGCGCGCGCCGCCTGATAGTTCGGGCCTTGTGCGCCGACGACGCCGTCGAGGCGAAGCGTATAGCCGCCGACCATCATGGTATCGCCGGGGCCGAGCACTTCGAGCGCTTCGCTGCGCCACAGAGTGGTACCGGCGACGCCGATCAGGGTAACGGCAAGTCCGGCATGGGCGAGCGCCGACGCGAGCCCGCCTACCGTGAGCCCGCGACGCTTGAAGATGTCGATGACGCTGGCGGCGGCGAGCCAGCCGGCGACCGCGAAGGCACCGGCACCGGCCAGCGTGCGCGGCGTGGTAAAGGCGAAGATCGCAACGCCGGCGACCACCGCGATTCCGAGCGCAGGCAAAAGCGTGCGCGCCGCGTCTTTCAGATCGCCGCGCTTCCACAACAGCCGCGGCCCGAACGGAACGAGGATGAGGAGCGCAAAGAAGATCGGCGCGAAGGTCAGCGCGAAGTAAGGCGGACCGACCGAGATCTTGGTGCCGGTCAGCGAATCGAGCGCAAGCGGATAGATGGTGCCGACGAACACCGTCGCCGCCGCCGCGGTGAGAAACACATTGTTGAGCAGGAGCGCCGTCTCGCGGCTCGCCGGCGCAAACGCGGTGCCGCTTTCGAGGCTCGGCGCGCGCCAGGCGAACAGCGCCAGCGCGCCGCCGATCGCCGTCGCGATCATGATCAATATGTAAAGCCCGCGCGTCGGATCGTTGGCGAACGCGTGCACCGAGGAGAGCACGCCGGAGCGCACCAGGAAGGTGCCGATCAGGCTCAAGGAAAAGCCGCCGATGGCGAGCAGCAAGGTCCAGCTGCGAAAGGCGCCTGTGCGTTCGGTGGCGAGCGCGGAATGAAGCAGCGCGGTGGCCACCAGCCAGGGCATCAGCGAAGCATTCTCAACAGGATCCCAGAACCAGAAGCCGCCCCAGCCGAGTTCGTAGTAGGCCCACCAGGAACCGAGCGCGATGCCGAGCGTCAGCGCGATCCAGGCTGCGAGCATGAAGGGCCGCGCGGCGCGCGCCCAGTCGCGTTCGCCGGTGATCAGCGCCGCGGCGGCGTAGGCAAAAGCGGCCGAGAGCCCGACATAGCCGGTGTAGAGCATGGGCGGATGCACGGCGAGGCCGAAATCCTGGAGCAGCGGATTGAGGCCGTTGCCTTCGAACGGCGGCGGATCGAGGCGCAGGAACGGATTGGAGGTGAACAGAATGAAGAGAAGGAACGCCGCCGCGAGCAGGCCCTGCACGCCGAGCGCCGCGCTCGTCAGCCGCTCGCTGCCGCGCCGCGAGAATGCGATCGCCGCGGTGTAGACCGCGAGCACCAGCACCCACAGCAGCATCGAGCCTTCATGGTTCCCCCACACGCCGGAGATCTTGTAGATCAGCGGTTTGAGCGTGTGCGAATTCTCCGCCACATTCAGGATCGAGAAATCCGAAACGATCGAGGCGTAGGTCAAAGCGCCGAAGGCAAGGACCACAAAGACGAGAAGTCCGGTGGCGCTGGCCGACGCGACGCTGCGCGCGAGCTCGTTCTGCACCCGCGCGCCGGCCAGGCCGGAGATCGCCTCGACGAGGGCGAGGGCGAGCGCGAGGCAAAGCGCGAGCTGGCCGATCTCGCCGGTCATCTCACTACAATCCTCATTCGCCTTCCTTCCAGCGGCCCGAGCGCTTCAGCGCGTCGACCACTTCGGGGGGCATGTAGCGCTCGTCATGCTTGGCGAGCACTTCGGAAGCCGAAAACACGCCATTGCCTTCGAGCGCGCCGAGTGCGACCACGCCCTGCCCTTCGCGGAACAGCGCCGGCAGGACACCGCGATAGTCGACCTTCACGCTCGACTTCCCGTCCGTGACGATAAAACGAACGTCGGCGCCGGTGCCGTGCGTGACGCTGTGCGCGGCGACCAGGCCGCCGATCCTGAAGGCGACGCCCGGCGCGACATGTTTCGCGAAGACGTCGCTCGGACTGTAGAAGTAGAGGACATTGTCCTTGAGCGCGAAAAGGACGAGCGCGGCCGCACCGGCGCCCGCCAGTAGCAGGGCCGTGGCAAAAGCGAGGCGGCGGCGTTTTTTCGGTGTCATTTCACAGCAGCGATGACGCGCCGGGACTATAGTGAGCGGGCCCCTTCCGGTCCAAGGCACAAAGGCCTCGCTTCCGCCCAAATTGCCGCAGAAGATGACGGCCGTCCGAGGGGAATATCCGATGAAGAAGTTTCCTGCCGCCCTGGCCGCGCTGGCCCTGCTCGCGCTTGCCGCGTGCTATCCGCCGACCACGACTCATCCGGTCGGCTCCACGACCGGGCAGAAGCCCGATCCGGTGCTCGTCGGGCTGTGGAAGGGCGCGCCGGCCAACAAAGACGAGCGCGGCGCCTATTATCATTTCCTGCCGCAACTCGACGGCTCGACTCGGGTCGTGATCGTGCAGACCGGCGACCAGCCCGACGCCGATGTGATTCTCGTCTCGATGACGACGACAAGGCTCGGCCAGTACCGCTTCATGAATGCCCGGCTGGTGACGAGCGAAGGCAAACCCGTGGACGCCTCGCCGGCCGGGACCGTGCCGGTGCTCTACAAGATCGACGCCAAGGGCGCGATGACGATCTCCCTGATGGACGAAAAGGCGGCGAAGGACGCGATCACCGCCGGCAAGATCAAGGGCACGATCGAGAAGGGCGAATATGGCGATGCGACGATCACCGCCGATCCGGCTGCGCTCGACAAGTTCCTGCAAAGCCCGGCGGGGCTCGCGCTGTTCAAGAAGCCGTTCGTCATCCTGACGAAGATGGAGTGAATAGAATGAGACGTTGGAGTATCGCGGCCCTCGCGCTTGTCGCGCTCGCGGTTGCGGGCTGCTTCCCGGCCACGACCACCAATCCGATCGGCACCACGGTCGGGCATCAAGAACGATCCCGCCCTGCTGGGAACATGGAAGTCGATACCGAACAAGGACCAGCCGAGTGTCGGCTATTACCATTTCATCGCGAGCAAGGACGGCAAGTCGATCACCGCACTGCTGGTGAACACATCCGACCCGAAGAACAATGGCTGGATGCTCGTGTCGTTGACGACCGCGCGGTTCGGCAAAGCCGGGCTCATGAATGCGCGCGTGCTGTCCGAGGACGGCGAGCCGGAAGCCGGCGCGCCATCCAATGCCACCGTGCCGATCCTCTATCGCATTGACGCCAAAGGCGTTCTGACGCTGTCGCTGGCGGATGAAATCGGCGGTCGAAGGATGCGGTGAAGAGCGGTAAGATCAAGGGTACGATCGGCAAGGGACAATTCGGCGACGTCACGATCACGGCCGATGGACCTGCGCTGGATACGTTCTTCCAGAGCCCGGCGGGCCTTGCGCTCTACAAGAAGCCGTTCGGCCTGATGAAACAGATCAACTGACGGCGGCGATGAATATCCTGCGCTTCGGCATCGCCGCGCGCGCCGCGCCTGTTCGAGCCCTTCATCGTACTGCACGGGGTGAAAATGGAACCCACCTCCCCTTGAGGGAGGGAGAGCAATTCCTAATGCCCGCCCTTGTGCAGGATTTCGTCGGCAAGGCCGGTTTCGTAGACTAGGCCTTCGGCGGTCAGCGCGATCTGGCGCGGCCACTGCGCGCGCGCCACGCCCTTGCGGGTCAGCGCATTCCACACCGCTTCGTTGAAGAGTCCCGTCGCGTCCTTGCCCGCCACCACCGCATCGCCGAGATGGAAGTGGTCGCCATGGGCGTTGGGGAATTGGGAGATCACGACCTCGCCGTCCGGCGTCTGCGCCGCGGCGCCCGGGATGCGGGCGATGGCCTGGAGCAGGGTCAGCGTCTTGAGCTGAAGGGTGTTGAGCTTCTGCGGATTGTGTTTCGGCGGCATGGCGGTCTTCCGAAAGATGGCGGGACTTCCCTTTGGCATGCCTTGGCGCGCCATGCAATTTCGCGCGAGGCCGCTATAGTCGGGGCGGATATCTGACGGGGCCATACCGTGGCAGACCATATCGCCGGACCCTTTGCGGGCCTTCGCGTCGCCGACTTCGGCCGCTATATCGCCGGACCTTATTGCGCGGCGCTGCTCGGCGATCTCGGCGCCGACGTGATCCGGGTGGAGAAGCGCGAGGGACGCGAGGACCGCACCCTGGTGCCGCTGGCGGAGAACGCGGACGGCACGCCGCGCGAAGGCGCCATGTTCCTCCAGATGAACCGCAACAAGCGCAGCCTCACCTGCGATCCGATGAACGAGGCCGGCCGCGAAGTGGTGCGGCGGCTGGTGAGGAGTGCCGACGTCGTGGTGGCGAACCTGCCGGCCGAGACGCTCAAAGCGATGGGCCTCGACTGGGCGAGCGTGAGCGCGATCAATCCGCGCGCCATCCTCGCAGTCGGTACTGCCTTCGGTCTCGAAGGACCTTACGCGGGCCGCGTCGGGTTCGACGGTGTGGCGCAGGCGATGTCGGGCGCCACCTGGTTCTCCGGCACCGAGGAGCAGCCGGTGCGTTGCAGCGCGCCCTACGTCGATTTCGGAACCGCCTCGCTGCTGGCGCTCGGCGTCGCGGCGGCCTTGCGGGTGCGCGAGCAGACGGGCAAGGGACAGATGGTCGAGGGCGCGCTGCTGCGCACCGCACTGACCTTCTTCGCGCCAACCCTGATCGAGGAAGACGCTCTGACAATCGGCCGCGTGCCGAGCCTGAACCGCAGCCAGACCGCGGGGCCGTCCGACATCTTCAAGGCCAAGGATGGCTGGATCACCGTGGCGGTTAACGGCGATCCCTTGTTTCGCCGCGCCGCACGACTGATCGGCGCACCCGAGTGGCTGGAAGATCCCCGCTTTTCCTCCGACAAGGCGCGCGGCGATCACGGCGAGATCATCTCCCAGCGCGTGCAGGACTGGGTTGCGCAGCGCAGCAGCGCCGAGGCGATCGCCGCCTTCGAAGGGGCGCGCGTGCCGGCGGGACCGGTGTACCGGCCGCGGCAGACGCTGGACGACCCGCACGTGAGGGCCGGCGACTTCTTCGCGGAGGTCGATTTTCCGGGCATCGGCAAGGCGAAAGTGGCGGCGACGCCGGTCAAGCTGCACGGCACGCCCGGATCGGTGCGAACGCGGCCACCCATGTTGGGCGAACACACCGACGAGGTGCTGCGCGAACTGGGGTTCAGCGCGATGGAGATCGCGGCGCTGCGTCAGGAAGGCGCAGTCTGAACCGCAGCGCACGACATTGGGGAAATGTCACGTACGGCGCTCCGTTCGGGAGTAGATTCCTCTCGGCGCGGCGACCGGAAGACCGGCGTGAAGCGCAATCAAACGGGAGGAATGGAATGTCTCGCATTGCACGACATATGGGAGCCCTGGCCGCCATAGCCCTGTTTGGCATGGCAACGCCGGCATTTGCGGCCGAAACCGTCGTCGATCAGCACGATCTGAAATTCGTTCCGGACGCCGTGACCATCGCGGCCGGAGACACGGTCCGCTTTACCGACAGCGATCACATCACGCACAACATCACGATCACCAATCCCGACGGCACGTCCGAGGACAAGGGCATGGACCGCTACAAGGAAGACATCGTCGTGCCGTTCGCCAAGCCCGGCGTCTATCAGGTGCATTGCCGGATCCACCCGACGATGAAGATGACCGTCACGGTGAAGTAGCGCCGGCAGGGCTTCGCTATTTCAGCGTCATCAGGTAGGCCGCGACGTCTTCGGCCTGCTGGTGGTTGGAGAGACCTGCGAACGCCATGCGGTTGTTCGGAACGACACCCTTGGGATCGGCGATATAGGCTTCGAGCTTTTCCTCGGTCCACACGATGCCGGAGTTCTTCATCGCGTCGGAGTAGGCAAAGCCCGCGGCCGTTCCGGCCTTGCGGCCGCCGACGCCGAACAGGTTGGGCCCGAGCCCGTTGCCCGCGTCCTTCGCGGTCTTGTGGCAGATGGCGCAGCGCACGAACAGCGTTTTGCCGTTCGCCGGGTCGCCCGCCGCCTGCGCGGCGCTTGTGGCAAACGGAATCGTCAGCGCGAGCGCCAGGCCGAGCGTCATGCGACTCAAAGTGCGGTCCATAGGAAGATCCTCAGCGTGTTGTTATCCGACGCGTTGCGCCCGGTGCCATCATAGTTTGTGCTCGCTCCGTCGAATTTTGTATAGAGGGTGTATTGCAGGCCGGCGCGAACATTGAAGCGCCCGCCCAACACGTCCATGTCCTGCCCGAACAGCGTGCCGTCGACCTGGAACGTCAGGCCCGTGCTGTCGGGCTTGAATGTCGCATTGTCGGCATAGAGCAGCGGATCGGTCGAGCCGGACGTGTTGAAGAAGCCGATCGTGCCGCCGATCATGTTCTGCCAGTAGTAGGCGGCATCGACGCGGAAATCGTCGAGCGAGTTGGAGAGGTTCGCCGAGCCCATCAGGAGCTGCGATGCCGCAAGATGCTGGCTTTCATGGGTGTAACGCGCATTGACGGTGTAGATGTTCGAATTGTCGCCCATGAATTGATACGAACCGTCGATTCCGAAATCGGTGTAGTGATCCGACGTGCCGGTCGATTCATCGCCGCCCGGAAAGATGTTCGCGATCAGCGCGAAGGCGCCGACCTCGAAGTTCTGGTCGCCATAATCCTTCTGGTAGGCCAGACGGAAATAGGGCGCCGCGCCGCTGACCACGCCATCGGGCAACGCGCCCATCGCGCTCAGGAAATTGTTGGATGGGGTCCAATAGACCGCGGCTTCGGTATAGACCGTCGAATCCCAATAGGCGAAGGCGCTGACGCCCACGACCGTCTGCGCCAACGCGCCGTCCAGGAGCGTTCCGGTCTCGGGCGCCGGCGATAGATCGCTGCCGGTGTAGGGAAAGCCCCAGGCCGGCAGCGTGTTCCACACGTCCTGCACGCCCGGCGCATTGTTGAAGCTCACGCCCGCCAGCACGTCGGAGCCGAACACCGTCTCGTGCGTGGTGGCGCGCAGATCGAGATTGTCCCAGCCGACCGCGCGGCCGACGCCGTCATAGGTCCATTGCGTGAAGCCGCCGAAATGATCGCCGATGCCGCCGGCGACGAAAACGCTGATCTGGTCGATGGTGGCGTTGTTGTTGACGCCATAGTGCGGCGCCGGCGGTCCAGCCTGATCCTGCGCTGAATTCACGAACGAGGCGATCGCCATGGCCGAAACGGGATTGGTGAAACTCTCGCCGGCGCGCATCGTGTAGCCTTCCAGCTTGAACTGGCGGCCGAAGGGGGTGAGCTGCGGGCCAAAGCTGCCGACATGGCAGGCGCTGCAGGGCTGGCCGGTTTGTTCGGCGAAACTGGGGACCGCCATGGCGGCACCCGCCGACGCAGTCAGAAGCACGACCGCCGCCGCCAGCCGCCGGACCCATGCGACCCCGATCGAACTTGTCTCAATCGTCTTCATATTGCCCTCCGCTCGCTACGAATCCGCAATTGCGAATTAACACACTGGAACAGTCTTTCACCGAACTGAATTCGGTCCGTGATTTCGATCAATGTTTGAATTGTTAATGTTCGCCGAGGCTTGCCATATGCGGCCGGCGATCGTCAGTCGGTCGCCGGCAGTACTTCGACCCTGCGAAAGGCGGCGCGGCCATTCTCCCGCTCCAGCCGCAGCTGATCGGGCGCTGGATAGGCGGATTCGGCCTTTGCCGTAATGCCGTTCGCCGTGAACCAGTCCGCGACGGCCTGGGCGCGGGCAAGAGCCATCCGGCGATTGGCGGAAGCGCGGCCGCCACTATCCGAATAGCCCAGCACCCGGATCTGCGTGACTTTGGAAGTTGCCAACGCCCACGCGATGGCTTGCAAGCTCGCGGTGGCGTGCGCATCGAGCGCCGAACTTTGCTCGGCAAAGGACAGCGACGGCAACGCATTCAACGGCAGGCGGAAATCGAACTGCCATTTCGGAAAGCGCTTGCCGAGATCCGCCCCGCCGGCGGCAAGCATCGTCAGGCGCTCGGACGTCAGCGGCCCGCTGCGCAGGACGAGATGTTTCGATCGCGGATCGACCGAGATGTCGAGCGGCGACAGGCTGGTCGCGTGCGCCGCGATGGCTACCATGTCGGGCGCAGGCTTGGGCGGCGGCGGCGGCGTGGGCTCGAGGCTGCGTACGAGAGTGGCCACGGCCCGTTCGTCCAGCGACTCCCGCGCCCGCACGGGCACCTGCGACAAGGTGAGATGAACGGGTGTGCCCAGCTTGTCGGCGATCATGCGCTGAAGTGTAGCCTCTGCGGCGCGATCGGACTTCTGCACCAGCACCAGCGAGTCGATCTGTATCGGCCGCAGTCTGGGATAGGTGATGTCGACGGCATAGATATGTCCCTGCTCGGAGGCGAAATATTCCTCGAGCGTCGTGCGAACGATGGAGGTGCGCACCGCCTCGCTTGCGATCCGCTTCAGCGAAAATCCCAGCGGAATGGACAGCACGACGAACACCGCGACGATGCCGACGGCCTGCCAGAAGGTGGCGTGGGCGGACGCGTGCGAGCCGAATCCGAATAGCCGCGCCACCAGGCTCGCGGTCAGGCCGATGGCAAGGAGGTTCGTCATATAAAGACCGGCGGCACCGCTGAGGATCGCCCAGTTCCACGTCGCAAGACCAAAGCCCACGACCGCGAGCGGCGGCATCAGGGCGGTGGCGATTGCCACGCCGACCAGCATCTCGCCCTTGTGCTGCGCGACGGCGAGCGCGCCCGCGACGCCGGCGAACACGGCGACCAGCAGATCGAAGAAATTCGGATGGATGCGCGAAAGAATCTCCGGCGTCACCGATTGCAGCGGCGACAGCCACACGATCAGCGCGGACTGGCCGATCGCCAATGCCGTGCCGACCATGATGGAAATCAGGCTGCGAAGCACCAGACGATAGTCCAGGATCGCGAGCGAGAATCCGAACGAGATCGTCGGACCCATCAGCGGAGAAATCAGCATCGCGCCGATGATCACAGCGGGCGAGGAGAGCAACAGGCCCAGCACCGCGATGGCGCAGGAGAGCGCCGTCATGATGCCGTAGCGGACCGAGAGGTGGCCGTCCTGCGACAGCTGGCCGATGACGCGGGCATGATCGACACTGCGTCCGGGCTGGGCCAGAATCGCGCCGGCGCGCGCAAGCGCCCGCACCAGTTGGGCGCGTCCGCGTCGCATGGCAATCGCCGGTCCGGAACTCATGCAGCCAGTCCGCCCGCGCATGTGGCCAATGACAGCAGGCATCTTAGAGCATCGCGCAGGCGCGCAACACCTTGATTGGGGTCATGGCATTGGAGCGAAACGGGTGGTCTCCTCGTTATGAAGGTTCGAAAGGAGCAGGACATGATCGAACTCGTTACAGGACTTCCGCCGAACGTGGTGGCCGTCAGTTGCGAGGACCATGTGACTCGGGCCGATTATCAACAGGTCTTGATCCCAGCGGTCGAGAAGGCGCTCAAAAGTCACGAGAAGGTCAGGCTGTTCTATCGCATCGGGCCGCAGTTCGCGCAGATCGATCCGGGCGCGGTGCTCGAAGATATCGGCGTGGGAATGTCCCATCTTTCGCGCTGGGAGCGCATTGCCGTCGTCACCGACGTCGAATGGATCCGCCTCGCGATCCGGGCGTTCGCATTCCTGATTCCGGGTCCGGTGAAGTTCTTCCCGATCGCGCAGGAAGCCGAGGCGCGGACGTGGATCGCGGCGGCGTAAAGCGGCAGCGTCAGGCCGCGGCAGAAGCCTGTTGCGCGGCGCGGCCACGGCGGCGCAGAAGTTCGGCTTCCTCTTCGCTGAAGAGAAGAGACGTGAGACTGCACACCAGCGCGAACTGGCTTTCGACGACCACGCGCCGGGCGCCTTCCGCGCTGCGCAGTTCCTTGACGACATCCTCATTGTAGCCGCGCAGAAACTGACACATCTCCTCGTCGGCCTTCTTCTGCGTGGCGCCGAACGAAGCGGCGACCGCCAGCGTGCGGGAACCTGCGACGAGCTTGGCATAGCGCAGCGCCCGTTCGATCCTGTCGACGTCGATGGCGCGGCTGAAGTCGGGACATTTCGGGCCGCCGCCGAAGCTGCCGCTTTTCTGCACCGGGAGCGCGGCGGAAAGCTCCTTCGGCGCACGCTCCATGAAGCCGTCCATCACCTCGGCGAGCGCGGTGCGATCCTTCATCAGACGCTGACCCCATTTGCCGTCGCGGCGCATGTCGATGCCCTTGACGATGCCGCTGGAGAGCGAAGTGAAGTGCGCGAGATTTTCGACGAGCGCGTCGGCGTCGAACACAGGATGGCGTGCCTCGCGCACAGCCTTCTCGAACATCTCGATGTCGCCGAAGATGATCTCGCCGACCAGGCCCATGTCGGTGGAGCTGATCAGCGTGTCCTGAGTCTGCCGCGAGATCAGGAGCGGCAGCTTGAGCGCCTCCCACGGCCGGGCCAGCCGGTGCATCGCGAGCACCGCGACATAGGGTGCCGCATCGGGCACGGTCGCGATCAGGCGGTCGTAGATTTCGCGCAGCTGGCGCAGCTGATCATCGGTCAGCGTCGGCACCGGCTTCACGAGCAATTTCTGAATCTCGGCGATGATGGGGCCGGCGGAGAGCAGCAGCGCCATCTCGCGTGCATCGGCGACGACGAGGTCGGAGCCGAGGACCGCAGCCAAATTCTTGTCGTCGCCATCGAGCTTGGCGAACATCGCCGCCGAGGCGATCGGCCAGAACGCGGCGGCACGTTCGATCGCTTCGGCGTGATGGCCGGCGAGTATGAGAGCCTTGAAGTCGCGGATATAATCCTTGGTCTGTTCGGCAAGCAGCGTCTGGCTGATCCAGGACCAGATCTGCGTAACGCTGCCGCGCGCGATCAGACCCTTCTGCTTGGTCTTGCGCGGCACGAGCGTGAAGAGATCCTCGAACGGCAAACAGAAGGCGCGCAGCGGCGTCGGCGTGCGATCCGAACCGACGGCGCGGCGAAGCGCCGGCCTCAGGCTCTCCAGAATCATTTCGTGCGGCAGGAGCTTGCCGTCGACCAGGCGATCGACTTCGACCGCCTGCGCGAGACGCGCGGCGATCTGCTCGGGCAAGCCGCCCAAGAAACTCTTCAGAAGTCCGGTACGCTCCGGCGAGATCATTCGGTCTCCGAAAACGCTACGCCCGCTCGGGCCTCGGCGAGACCTGTCACATATAGTCGATACAAGGTTAATGCGATGTTTCTGCCGTCAGTTTATTGACGGCAGTGTCAGGCACGCCTTGAGGCCGCCAAGCTCGGAAGAATCGAGCGTTAGCGCCCCCCCGTAGAGCTTGGCGATGTCGCGCACGATGGCGAGGCCGAGGCCGGAGCCGGGCATGCTTTCGTCAAGCCTTTCGCCCCTTTCGCCGACCTGATCCCTCTCTTCAGGCGTCAGGCCGGGGCCGTCATCCTCGACGGACAGGCGCAGTGTGGCGCCCAGCGGCACAACCGAGACGCGAACCCGCGACTCGGCCCACTTGCAGGCGTTGTCCATCAGGTTGCCGGCCATTTCCTCAAGGTCCTGCCGCTCGCCGCGAAAGGCGACGCCCGGCGAAGAGGCGAAGTCGATGGCGACTGCGCGTTCCTTGTGGATGCGCCGCAGTGTGCGCGCGAGATCGTCGATCACGCCGGCGACCGGTGTGCGATTGCCGAGCACGTCGAGCGCGCCGGCAGCGCGCGCCCGCGCGAGATAGTGGTCGACCTGGCGCCGCATCGCCGTCACCTGCCGCGTCACCTGATCGGCCAGCGGCCCGGGCTGGGCGGCGGCCTCGCTCGACAGGACGGTGAGCGGCGTCTTCAGGAAATGCGCGAGGTTGGAGACATAGGAACGCGCGCGGCCGACCACTTCGGCCGAATGCTCGATCAGGCTGTTGAGTTCCTGGACGAGCGGTTCGATCTCGGCGGGGAACTGGCCTTCCAGGCGCCTCGCCGTGCCTGAGCGAATGCGATGCAGCGCCAGCGTCACGCGGCGCAGCGGCTGAAGGCCGACGCGCACCTGGATGAAGACGGCCGCGATCAGGCTCAGGCCCAGCACCACGAAGGACCAGATCAAGATGCCGTTGAACTCGCTGACGCGGCGGTCGAGTTCACCCATGTCGGCGGCGACGTAGAAGATGTAGGCGCGGCTGTCGTCCGGCTTGGCGGTGGCGGTGATGGGAAATTCGATGCGACGCGCGAGCACGCGCAGATGCTGATTGTCGGGACCGGCCGCATGGCCCCAGACGAGGCCGGTGTTCGAACGTTCCGAATCGGTAAAGCCGATCGTGCGATCGAGCAGCGAATGGGAGATCAGGGTCGGGCCCTTCTGCAGCGGCGCGATCTGCCAATAGTCGCCCGAATAGGCGCGCGCGAAGCGGGCCGAGAGATAGCGCGGATCAAGCTGCAAGGCGCCGTTGGCGTCATGGCCGGCGGCGGCGATGAGGCTGTCGAGGCTGGCCTGCAATTCGGAATCGAAATCCTCCTGCACCGACGTGCGGAACGCATTGGAGAGCGTGAGCCCGCCGCCCAGGAGCGCGAGCAGCGTCCACACCGCGGCGGCGGCGATCAGCCGTCCGGCGAGAGAGTTGAGGCGAAGGCGGCTGACAAGCGACATCTGAGGAGTTGAATCTGCAATCACTTCCTCTTCCCCGATGAGGGCGAGAGTTCGAATGGGACTACGCCGCGGGCTTTTCGTCGAGGCAATAGCCGAGGCCGCGCACGGTCGCGATGAGATCGGTATCGAGCTTCTTGCGCAGGCGGCCGACGAACACTTCGATCGTGTTGGAGTCGCGATCGAAATCCTGGTCGTAGAGATGCTCGACGAGCTCCGTGCGGCTCACCACCTTGCCCTTGTGATGGGCGAGATAGGACAACAGCCGGTATTCCAGGCTGGTCAGCTTCACCGGATTGCCGTTGACCGTGACGCGGCTGGAGCGCGTGTCGACGCGCAAGGGCCCGATCTCGATCTCCGAGGACGCAAGGCCGGCGGCGCGGCGCAGAAGCGCGCGCACGCGGGCGAGCAGCTCTTCGGTGATGAAAGGCTTGGCAAGATAGTCGTCGGCGCCGGCATCGAAGCCCTGGACCTTGTCGCTCCAGCGGTCGCGCGCGGTCAGGATCAGGACCGGCATGGTGCGGCCGTCCTTGCGCCACTTCTCGAGCACGCGCACGCCGTCCAGCTTGGGCAGGCCCAGATCGAGGATCACCGCGTCATAGGGTTCGGTGTCGCCCAGATAGTGGCCTTCCTCGCCGTCGCTCGCGGTGTCCACCACATAGCCGGAATCGTTGAGCGCCTTCTTCAGCAGGCGCTGCAGATCCTTGTCGTCCTCGACCAGCAGAATACGCATCGTCAATTATCCGCCATGATGATGACCGCCGCCATTATCGCCTCCGCCATGGCCGCCGCGCCAGCCGCCATCGCCATGCCAATCGCCGCCGCCGCGGTGCCAATCTCCGCCGCCATGCCAGTCGCCGCCGCCATGCCGGTCGCCGCCGCCGTCGCCACGCCAGTCGCCGCCACCGTCGCCGTCGAAGTTGCCGCGACGACGATCGCCGCCGTCTTCGCCGTTCCAGTTGTTCCGGCGCTGGCCGCCGTCCGCACCTTCGTCGCCGTCATGGCTGCTGTGCCAGCCGTCACGGCCGGACCTCGAATAGCGGCCGGTTCGTGAATCGGCGTCGAAGAAGATGATGCGGCCTTCGGGCGTCATCCATTTGATGCGGTAGTGCATGCGGCCGTCCGAATCGGTCCAGGGCTCGGCGTCCGAAAGGCTGCCGGGATGGTCGGCGCGGATCTGCGGCAGGATGCGGTCGAGGGTTTCGGCCTGCGCGCATGAAGGCGCGGTCAGTGCCAAAAGCACCGCGAAAGACGCGAAAAAAAGCCCGGAACGCATGGCCGTATCTAGTGCTGTGGAAATGAACCCTGCATGAACACCGCGTCCAGAACGCGTTCAGGCACGGCGGCGCATCTTACGCGTCATGGATTGCAGGTCCAACCGAGATGCGTTTGGTGAACGGACATGACATTGCAGACAGATTTTGCGGCCATCCAAGGCGCGGACGCTCCATCGCAATGGTCCGGCCCGAAGAACTTGAGGCGTGTGGTTCCGCAGTAAGCCCCTCCCTGTAGGAACCTCACATTCAAGCGAGAGCCCGCGTTGGAGAAATCCAGCGCGGGCTTCTCAATTTGCGTCAGGGAGCCGGACGCTGCGCCGGCGGCGTGTGCACCAGGGCGAGCGGCAAATAGCAGCTGATCGATCCCACGCTGTTGGCGCCATATTCGACATAGCCGGTGTCCTTGCCCGGTTGCGTGTGATGCACCGCGATCGGCAGATAGAGATAGCAGATCGTGCCGTCGATCGGATCGCGCAGCCGCTGGATCAGCGTGTCCTGCAGGGGTCCGCCATACTGCGCCTGCACCTGCATGTGCGGCAGGGCCGCGTGCGGCGGTGGCGGCGGCGTCTCCGGCGCGGCGGCCGGTGCCGGCGGTTGCGCCGGTCCACCGGCGAACTTCAGCCCCAGAAAAACGACGGCCGCGCCCAAGATCGCGGCGACAACCGCAATCGCCACCGACGGCCAGTTGATCTTCATGGAAACCCTTTAGAACTCGATGGCGACTCCGACACGGCCGACATTCTCGCCGCCGGCATGCGCGAAGCCTCCTTCGATACTGACCGGCGTGTCGGTGTCAAGCCGGTGCGCGAAGGACAGGCCAATTCCGGCATAGTTCTCGAAGAAGCCGGACTGCAGCGCCAACGTGGTCTTGCCCGGTGCCGACGGCGTCGGCGCCGAACCCATCGCGGTCGAGGCCGCGATACCGCTGAAGGCGGCCGACCGGAGCGTCGCGCCGAAGCTGGTGAGCTGACCAAAGTTGACCGCATCGGTCGGCGCGACGCCGGGCGCGACATTGTGCAGGACCGCCGCGCTGCCGCCGGGGTTGAGCGTGATGGACGTGTGGGTGGGATCGTCGTACTGCACCGAATTGTTGCCGAGCGCGAGCGCCGCATTGGCGGTGTTCTGCGCCGTGGTGACGTTTGTATTGGTGGCGAAGAGTTGGCCGCCGTTCACCGCGTCCGTGCTCGCCAGCGCGACCGTGCCCGCCGAGACGTTCGTCAGCTTGCGCGTATTGCCCGACGCGCCGAACGACACGGTGTTGTCGTCGACGGCAACCGAGCCGTCGCCGATCGCAACCGCGCTCACCCCGGTTGCCGATGCGCCCCTGCCGATGGCGATGGAATTGGCGCCCGTAACGGTTGCGCCGTTGCCCAGTGCCGTGGAATTCGCGCCGGTTGCCGAAGCGCCCGGACCGATCGCGGTCGCGAGCGTCGCGGTGGCGACGGAGTTGTCGCCATAGGCCGCGCCGCCGTTCGCCGCGCTGGCCGCAAGGCCGATCGCGACCGAACCGGTCGCGGTTGCGCCGTGACCGATGGCGATGGCATCGGTGCCCGTCGCCGCCGCGCCTTCGCCGACCGCGACCGCGCCGGCCATCGTCGCCTGCGCGCTGTCGCCGAAGGCAACGGACGAGGTGCCGCCGGACAGGCTGTCGACGCCGATCGCCACGGACCGGTCGCCGGCCGAATGCGCGCCGGCCTTCAGGCTGACGTCGCCGCCGCCAATTGCGACGGAATTGGTGCCTTCGGCGAAGGCGTCCGAACCTTCCGCCACCGAGAAGTCGCCATTGGCGTCCGCATTGTTGCCGGTCGCCGAGGATTGCAGACCGTGCGCGATGGAGGCGGCACCGAGCGCATTGGCGCCGCCGCCGTCGGCCTGGGAACTCGCGCCGATCGAGGTCGACGCATTGCCGGACGCCGTGGAGCCGCCGCCAAGGGCGGTCGACGCGATGCCCAAGGCGTTCGCCGTGTCGCCCAGCGCGACGGCGCTGGCATCGCCCGCAAGAGCATTGGTGCCGATCGCCGTGCTGTTGAGACCGGAGGCCAGGGAGAGTTCGCCGAATGCCGAGCTGTTGTCGCCGCTCGCCGTGGCGTGATCGCCCAACGAGGTACTCGAAAGGCCGCTGGCGAGCGCCGCCGAGCCCACCGCCAATGAGGAGGCGCCGGTCGCCGAAGCCTCGGCGCCGAACGCGGCGGAAGTGTCGCCGCTGGCATCGGCGCGAACGCCGACGGCAATCGCATTATTGTTCGTGGCGGTTGCAGCACTGCCATATGCCAGCGAATTGGCGCCCGAAGCGACGGAGGAATTGCCGATCGCAAACGCAAAATCGCCCGTGGCTTGCGCGCTCACGCCGATGGCAGTGGCGCCCTGCTTGCTGGCGACAGTGTGCAGACCGAGCGCGAGGCTGTTGGCACCGGAGGCGGTGGCGAATTCGCCAAAGGAGGCGCTCGACTGGCCCGAGGCCACCGACTCGAGACCGACCGTGACGCTCTCATTGCCGCTCGCGACCGTGCTCGATCCGATGGCGATAGCGGCGTTGCCAGTCGACGTTGCGTTGCTGCCGACGGCAATTCCGTTCAGCATCGTCGCCGTCGCGTCGTCGCCGAACACCATCGCGGAATTGCCCGAGGCGACGGATCCATTGCCGACGGCGTAGGCGAACTGGGCGGTGGCATGCGCGCCTTCGCCGAAAGCGTTGGCTCCCTGCTTGCTGGCAATCGTATCGATGCCGAGCGCCATCGAATTGTCGCCGGACGCGTTGGCGATGCCGCCTAGCGCGATGGCGTTCTTTCCTCCAGCGGTCGAAGTATCGCCGATTGCAACCGAGGAGACCCCGCTGGCCGTCGCGTTCACGCCGTACGCCGTCGCATTCGTGGCGCTGGCCGTAGACGAGAAGCCGATCGCCGTGCTCGCGTCGCCGGTGGCTTCGACATCCATGCCGATGCCGATGGACGAAGTTCCGCTCGCCTGAGTTATGAGACCGATGGCCACGCTCTGATCGCCGGTCGCCTGCGTACTGCCGCCGATAGCGAGCGCAGCAGAGCCGCTGGCAGTCGATGCCTCACCCACCGCGGTAGACAATCCGCCTGTCGCCTTGGCATTGAGTCCGTAGGCCGTATCGCCGTTCCCCTGTGCCAGGGCACCGTCGCCGATCGCGACCGAGACCGCGCCACTGGCGGTTGCCGGATTGCCGGCCGGATCGCTGATCGCGATCGAGGTGTTGCCAGAGGCCACGCCGTTGCCGGCCGAATAGCCGGCGGCTTCGGCCGGTGTCAGCAAAAAGCCCGCCGTGAGGCTGAGGGCGGTGGCCGCAAGGAGGCGATTTCCGAGTGCCGCGACGGCTCGGCGTTTGGCGTTCCGTACCATGATGTCCCCTGCTGGAGTGCTCGCGCCGACAGTCAATTTGTGGCGCGATAGTCCAAGTACTTTGCGGCGAAAGCGGCGAACTCTCTTGGACTCCCGCGACAATTCCTTGGACCTGCGCGCCACTCCGCTTGAAAGCGGGACCAAACAAAGTGAACGTTCGTGTCGTAGAAGGACAAGCCATGCGCATGGATCCCCCGCCGCCGGATTTCCGCCTCCAGCGCTTCTCGAGCGCCGAATATCCGGAGCGCGAGCGGCTGCACGCCTGGCGCGACGTGCTCGCCCGCAAGCTCATCAATGTGGGCGTGGAGCCGCTTTCGGACGGGCCGTTCCATGCCGACGTCGTGATGCGTTCGCAGCACGGTCTGCGCATCGGCGGCGGCGCCATCGGGCCATCGCATAACAGGCTCAGGCGCAGCATGACCGCGCAGGATCGCGGCGAGATGGCGCTTCTGATCAACCTCAAGGGCGAAATCGTCGCCTCCCATCATGCGCGCGAGTATGTGCTGCGCGAGAACGACGCCCTGCTGTTCAACTGCTGGGAGGCGGGCGAGTATGGCTGGCGCGACACGGCGAACGTCACGTTGTTGCGCTTGCCGCGCGCGGCGATCGAGCCCCTGGTGCCCGACCTCGACACAGTCACCGGCCGGCTGATCCCGAGCGAGACCGACATGCTCAGATTGCTGAGCAACTACATCGCCACCCTGTTCGCCGATCAGGACTTCGCCATGACTCCCGGCGCGAGCCGCATCGTCGTCAATCACATTTGCGATCTGGTGGCGCTCAGCCTCGGCGCGTCGAGCGGGTCGGCCGCGATCGCAGTCGGCCGCGGACGCCACTCGGCCCGCCTGCGCGTAATCAAGGCCGACATCGTCCGGAACCTGCAACGAAGCGACTTGAGCGTGAGCCGGCTTGCGGCTTCGCACTATATGAGCCCGCGCGCGGTGCAGCGCCTGTTCGAAACCGAAGGCACGACGCTCTCGGCCTTCGTGCTGGAACAGCGCCTGACGCGCGCCTATCGCATCCTGTCCGACGACCGCTTTGGCGACCGCAACATCAGCGCGATCGCATTCGAAAGCGGATTTTCCGACGTGTCCTATTTCAATCGCATGTTCCGCAGGCGCTTCGGCGCATCGCCATCGGATATCCGCAACAAGGCGATCTAGAGGAGTTCAAGCCTCTTCGCGAAACACCGCCCACTCTTCGAGCGGTGCGCGCTCCGAGACGAGGCTGTTGATCGGGGCCGTCTCGACGCCATAGCCGAGCGCCATGCCGCAAAAGATCATCTCCTCCTGCGGCACGTTCAGATAGGCGCGGATCACTTCGTGGAACGGCGCCCAGGCTTCCTGGGCGCAGGTGTGAAGGCCGTATTCGCGCGCCAGAAGCATGATCGATTGCAGGAAGCCGCCAAGATCGGACCATTGGCCCTGCTGCATCTGGCGGTCGATGGAGAAGATGAGGCCGACCGGCGCGCCGAAGAATTCCCAGTTCTTGACGAATTGCGTGAGGCGGCCCGCCTTGTCCTCACGGCCGATGCCCATCGTCGCGTACATCTGCTCGCCGACGCGGTAGCGGCGCGTCCTGTAAGGCTCGGTCAGATCGGGCGGATAGATATGATATTCCGGCACGCCGCCGCGCGGGTTCTCCAGCATGCGCGCCTTGGCGCGGCGGACGAGTTCGTCCTTCGCGGGCCCGATCAGGACATGAACCTTCCACGGCTGCAGGTTTCCGCCCGACGGCGCGCGCGCGGCCTTCAGCAGGATCTCCTCGACGAGACGACGCGGCACCGCGTCCGGCTTGAAGGCGCGGATCGACTTGCGCGTGGCGAGCGCTTCGGAAACGAGCATGAGAACCTCCGGCTGCGCCGCCATGATGCGCAGCGCGCGACGCGATGCGCAAGTTTACGCAGGATCGGGTTCGGCCTCCGCGAGATCGCCGGCGAGGCCCGAACGGATATGGCCGCGGATCAATCCGATCGAGAGCCACAGCAGATAGGCGGCGCCGGCGACGGCCAATCCCAGCGTGATCAGATCGCCGCCGTCGAGCACTTGATAGGCGACATAGGTGCCGCCGAACAGCGACTCCCGCGTCGCGCTGCAGGCGGTGACTTCCAGCAGCGTCATCCAGGCGAGGCCGAGCGGCACGACCCAGGCGAGCATCGGCACGAGCCAGACCGCGGCCAGCGCAAAGCACATGATGAGAAGCGCGGGCAGCACGCCATTCTCGCCGACGAACGGCAGATTGAACAGCGGCATGCAGGCGAGCACGACGAGGAAGGTGTGCAGAAGCAAGCGCGGCAGCGGATTGTGATGCGCCTTGGCGGGCCGCGCCGCAAGCGCCGCGCGCACCGCCGCCTGGACCGCGTCGTAATTGTCCGCGTTGCAGAACAAAGTCATCACGGTGCGCCAGCCATTCGCCAGCGTGATCGTGTGCCAGTGCCGATGATAATGGGCGCGGGCGATCCGGGGCCAGGCGAGCTCGCGATGCGAATTGGCCGCCGCCATCAATCCGGCGCCGGCGACGCCGGGGCGGCCCGACAGCAGGCCGATGATCGTCGCCAGCCTGTTCGCCTTGTGCGCGCGCGGATCGGCGACGTCTGACGAAACGCCCTTCGCGTCGACACGAAAGCGCATATGCATGCGATTGTGGAAGAACAGCAGCGAGACGAGAAGCACGAGCAGCGCGACGAATCCGACCACGGCCGCGGTGAAGACGAGCATCGGGACGATGGTGGCGAGCTGGCCCGTCACCGCCAGAAGCAGCGAGAGCAGCCCGCCCATGATCAGCGCCGTCAGCGCGAACAGCCGCGCGAAATTGGCGAGCATCAAGGGATGGGTGACGAGCGGGACATCCAGTTCCCACGATAGCGGTGCGTTCGACGAAGGACTCATGACAAGGACCTGATAAACAACGCTTATCTTTCGCGCAATTTGTGCGGCGCGCGATTGATTCTGGTCAAGGCCGAAAAAGAAGAGGCCCGGATCGCGCGGGAGAAAGCGTCGATTCCGGGCCAGGACTGGCGCATCGGGAGGGGGACCCTATCGCGCCAAGAACGTGATTGAAGTTTTGCCGATCTCGCGGTCCGGACGCTGATCCAGATCAACCGCGATCCAATTCCCGCTCAGCGTGCCGCCCCCGCGTCACCCAAGGTGCCATCTGGCCCGCAATTCGGCACGGGCCGCAATACCGCGTTTACGGTATGGTGAGGCAATCCTTACGAGAATGATTGCAATTGCGCCGCCTTAACCTTGCGCCGCCGCGTCGAGCGCGGCGTCGACCTGCGGACGCAGGGCGGCGGTGGACGCTTCTGCCTTCTGGAGCGCCAGATGGATTTGCGCGGCGTCGCTCTGGCTGAGCACGGCTTTGCCTTGCGCGAACAGAGGCGCGATCTGCGCGACCGTGCCGGCGAGCGCTTCGAGCAGCTGGATGATGAGGGTGATGGGCATCGCTTTCTCCTATTTGTTCGCGATGAGAGCGTGGATCTGGGTGAGCAGCGCTCCGGTATCGGCGACGGCGGCCAGCACGCCCGGCGCATTGGCGGCGGCGTCCGCCTGATCCGCCGCATCGAGGGCGGTGCCCGCCCTGTCGTAGAGCGCCTTGGCGTTCGCCGCGTCCGCGCCTTTCAGCGCGCCGCTCAGCGCCGCGTTCCTGAGCGCGATGCCGGCGCCGTCATAGGCGAAGTGCGCGAGCGTCAGTGCCTTCTCCGCGTCGGCGGTGGTCTGCGGCGCCGATTGGGCAAGGCTTTGCCCACCGAGCACGAACGGCAAGCTGGAGCAGGCGCCGAGCGGCGCTGCGGCGAGCGCCGCGCAAAGTGCGAGGATGCGTCTCGTCATGGTCAGGCACCCGTCGTGGCGATGCCATGGCGCACGGTCATCGCGAGCAGCGCCGGGATGGCGATGTTGAGGGCCGCGACGATCGTCATGTCGCCATCGAGGCAGCCGCCGATCGCGCCAAGCACGGCCAGCGTGCCCACGATGTAGGTCTTGTATCCGGAAAGCATGATGGTTCCTTTCGAGTTGCGCTGACGCGAAGGCGCGGCAGCGCGGAACCGTCGCCGGGACGGTTCTGCGCTGCTGCTTCTGTGCGTACTGTTGCGTGTCTGGCGCTGATCTGCGCCTTGGCTGGGTGCCGGCCGTCCGATACCGTACCTTCGCAGCTCACGGTTCTTCCAAATGCGGCAATCCGCGTCCGGCCGGTTCAGCGCCATGCTTGCTCCCTTCTCAACCGGACCGACGATCGAGCGGCGCATGGAGGAAGCACGAGGCCGTAGTTCAGGGTTTGACTATCTTCGCCTTGCCTTGGCACTTCTGGTGGTGGCGTCGCACTCGCTGGGCACGGCAAGCGGCACGGTGCCGGATTTTTTCCTTCGCGGCTCGGGGCAGTTTCTGCACAACATCATCGTGCCAATGTTCTTCGGGCTCGGCGGCTTTCTGGTCGCGGCAAGCCTGGACCGTACAAAGTCGCTCGTGACCTATCTGGGGCTCCGCTCGCTGCGAATATTCCCCGCCCTGTGGGTGGATATCCTGTTTTCGGCCCTTGTGGTCGGGCCGCTCGTCACGACGCTGCCGCTGCCAGAGTATTTTTCGGCGCAGAAGTTCTGGATCTATTTCCTGAATCTCATCGGCGAGATCCACTACTTGCTGCCGGGCGTATTCGAACACAATCCGAGCCCCAGCGTGAACGGGCAACTTTGGACCGTTCCGTGGGACCTCGGATCGTATATCGCGCTCAGCGTCTTCGTTCTGTTCGGTTTGTATCGCAACCGCCGGAACACCGCCCTATTGTCACTGCTGGCGCAGATCGGATTTCCGGTGATCTATGCCGGGCTGATCCTTGTTCTTCACCACCACCTCGTCCCGCAGCGCGTGATCGTCGTTCCGTGCTTCTTGACGGGCGTGGCCTTTCACGTCTTTCGCGACCGCATCCGGTGGAACTACGCTTCGTTCCTGGCATCGCTTGCCACCATCATCATCCTGCAACTGATCGAACCGAGATCGATTCTGTTTCTGACGCTTCCCATCATCTACGTGACGGTCTTCCTCGGGCTGTATAATCCCAAGCGTGTCTGGATGATCTCGAGCGGCGACTACTCTTACGGGACATTCCTTTACCATCGCCAGCTGCAACAGGTGCTATGGCTGTTCGTTCCCTTTGCCCGCAGCTGGTACGGAAATCTCATTCTCTCGGCGCCGGTCGCCCTGATCTTCGCCTATGTGTCGTGGCATGTGATCGAGAAATATGCGCTCGGCCGCAAATCCTGGCTGATGGCACAGGATAGTCGGCTGGTGGCGACGCTGCCGATCACGCGGATCGATCGGCCGGAAGTTGGCGACCGCGCGGAGGACGCACGCGCACGCGATCAACTCGCCGCCATGTAGACGCCGTTGGCGTCGAACTGCGTCGTGCTGGTGAGCGCCGTCGTCGGCAGCGCGATACCCGATGAGTCCGTGATGACGATGACCGCGGTCGCGCTCGAAACGAAGGAGGCGACCGTCGACACCGTATATCCCGTCAGATTGGCGACGCCGCCGATCTGCGCCAGGTTGCGGCCGAAAAAGCTCGCCGCGGTGAACGGCAGGCCCGCGATGCGGATGTTGCCGCTGAGGCCGGCGACGCTACTCGCGACGATGCGCAGATTGAACCAGACGAGCGTGCCGATCTTCACATACATGCCTTGCGCCTGCGACGTCGTCGCCACGCCGCCGCTCGAGCCGATGAGCGTGGGCGTGAACGTGCCCTCCTCATAATCGTCGAGCGTGTTGGCGTCGGCTGACGGGTTCTGCGTCGCGGGAAAGGCGAGCTGGCCCTTGGGCAATGTCACGCCGCCGGTCGCGGCCGCGATCTTCAGCGCCTCGGTCCAGCTGGAACCGTCGGGCGAGACCTTGAAATGGAAATCGTCGTCGCCGGTAAGGCCAAGTTCGGCGCGGCCGGAATAGTTCGTCTGGTAGAGCAGCGAGGCGGTGTCGGCCGCGGCGTGCTTGTTGATCTTGAACTGCACGCCATTGCCGATGTTGTCGAACAGGAGGGCCGAGGATTTCACCGCGAGCTTGTTCGTGGCGTCCGCCGTGGTGTTGACGCCGATCAGCGGCACGTTCTGAAGCGCGAGGATGCTGGCATAATCGACCCAGGCCGTGCCGTCGAACACGATGAGCGCGGTCTCGTCGACCACATAGAGCGTGAGGCCGGTGAACGGCGGATAGAAGCGCCAGGCGCCGTCGAGCGCGGAAGCGAGGGTGCCGTCCTGGCCGGTCCAGGCGCCGGTCGCGGTCGCCGCGACCAGATAGGTGTCGCCGTCGGCCGGCGTCGGCGGCGGGGCAGCAAGATCGCGGTCGAGGATGCGGGCATAGAGCAGCGTGTCGAGTTCGAGCAGCGCTTCATTGTGGGTGACGTGCTTTTGCGCCTGCGCCGCGGCGAGCAGCGGCAGGGACGTGCGGGGTGTGGTGGAGGTCATTTCAATATTCCTTGCGAAGAAACACTGCTGTCATCCCCGGCCGAGTGGCGCGCGCGGTGCTCGCCGGGGATGACAATGGTGCTTAGGTGAAATTGGTCGATCCTGTTGTCGGAGAACCCCGCCCGAAGGCGGCGGAGAGCTGATAGACGGTGAAGCGGAACGGGGTCGGCAGGCCGGACGGAAAGTCGCTCGCGATCTGCGCGGCCGTGTAGGTGGCCGCCGCGCTGGTGAGCGAGGAGAGCGTGCGCACGACATCGCCGGAGGCGTTCAGGATTTCGACGTCGTAGGTTTCGCTCTCCTCGCCGAGCGGCACCTCGGTCTGGTCCCAATTGTCGCCGCCGACGCGAGTGCGGCGGATCCAGGAGAGAACGAGATCGCCGCTGTCGTCATAGACGGCGGAAAGTCGGACCGGCGACAGCGGTCTGAGGCCGATGGCGGCGAACTGCTCGCTCGCACCCTGATAGGACGGATCGGACAGCGGCTTGCCCGGCGGACCCCACAGATAGTTGAACGGCAAGGTCGCTTCGTCTTGCCTCAAATCGAGCTGGTCGACCGCGCCGTCGAGCAGCACCACGCGCGCACCGGCGGCGACCGGCGCGCGCATCGCGCCTTCCGTGCCGGCCTGACCGCGCAACAGCCGCGTGAGCGTCCACTCGTTCGGCGCGGTGAGCGTGGCCGTGGCGAATTGCGAGACTTCCCACTCGCCATCGGCATTCTGGACCGCGATCGCGTTGGCGCCGCCGAGCACGGCGAGATCGTCCTGCGAGGCGAGCGTTCCGTTGGCGAGCTTGATGCGCAGTTCGTTCACCTCGTCCCAGCGCCACAGCGGGCCGGAATAGAAATCCGCCGTCGTGCGGCCGAGCGTGGCGGGCCTGGCGAGCGCGGTGTCGAGCGCATAGTTGGCATCGCTCGCGCTCCTGAACACCAACTCGCTCCCCGGCCAGGGCGAGGCGAAGGCGGCGGCGTGCGGCGCCCACGGTACCTCGCCGCCGGTGACGAGCGGCAGATCGAGGAAGACGAGGAGCGCCCTGCCCGGCACGATCACCGATTGCGCCTGCCCGGCGGCGCGCGACGGGGCGCCGATCGGATCGTAGATCGACGGGTCGGTGGCGACGGCTTCCATCGTGCGGGCGCCGGCATCGTCGATTCCGGTGAGCCGCAGGCGATGGCTGCGCCCGCCGGCGGTCAGCGTCACGTCGTCGGTGACGTCGAGCGCGAGCTGCGACGGCGGCAGCGCGAACTTCGCGCTCTCGCGCATCACCCAGGCATCCTGCAGCAGCCGGGTACCGATGCCGATCGCCTGACCCTGATCCATCACGAGCGGCAGCGACGAAGAGGCGACGCGATCGGACAAGGTGGTGAGGCGGCGCGCTTCGGCGCTCGCCTGGCGGTAGTCGGCGTCGATGTCGATATAGGTGATGCGCGAGACGTTCGGCAGATCGGTTTCCTGCGCGCGCGTGAGCGTGAAACCGAAGGAGGGATCGCCGGTCTGCGCCAGCACAAGGTCCGCTTCGCCGAGCGCCGGCGCGATGGGCCGGCCGCGCATCACGAAGCGGATCAGCCCTTCGCTCTCTGCCGCGTCGAAGTGGAAGGCGACCGAGAGCGGATCGAGCGCGTCGCGCGCGCTCATCGTCGAAGTCACCGCGAAGCCGGTGACGAGGCCGAGCAGGCCACCGGTATCGTCGTCGGCGAAGTTCGAATCGGCGCAGACCGCGCTGACCAGATCGGGTAGCTCGACCGTGCCGAGCCGGCCATTCAGCCAGTGGCCGAGCCGCCAGTTGGCGGCGTCGCCCCACACATCGTCGCGCGCCGGGAAGAAGGGGTACGGCCGCGCGTCCCAGCACCACACATATATATGTGCGGTGTCGAGCATCGGGGCGCTGTAGACGCTGGAAACCGGGTTGTTGGCGGGATCGGCCCAGAAGGCGAGATGGGCCTCGAGGAAGCGGCGCTGGATGAGGTCGTCGCGCTCGCCGTTGGAGTAGTAGGGCACGGCGCTTTCCGACGATTTGGGATCCACGAAGACGTTGGGCTGGTTGGCGCCCTTGTCGACCGCGGGACAGCCGAGCTCGGTAAAGCGGATCGGTTTTCCTTGCGCCACCCAGGCCGTGGGCGACGCGCTCTCGCTGCCGTCGGCGCGGTCGTAATGCGCGTTGGCCCACCAGTTCCACAAATCCTTGGCGCGGAACACCCAGGGCTTGCCGAGGCCATCGGTGATCGCGGTGCGGATTTGCGCGTCGCGGTCGGCGTCTGTGGCGTAGTACCAGTCGTAATCCTCGCCGCCCTGAATGTTCGCGGTGAGATAGGCGCGATCGTAGGTCGAAGTCGGGCCATTCGCGTCGTAATCGAGATGGGCGATACCGTCGCGCCAGTCGGCGAGCGGCAGGTAATTGTCGATGCCGATGAAGTCGATATTCGCGTCCGACCACAAGGGATCGAGGTTGAACAAAAGCGCGCCGGGCGCGTCGCCGGTCTGATGGTTGGCGTATTCGCTCCAGTCCGCGCCATAGCCGATCTTGCTGCCGGCGCCAAGGATGACGCGCACGTCGGCGGCGAGCGACCTGAGCGCCGCGACCGCCGGATAGGTCGTCGCGCTGTCGCGCACGCGGGTGAGACCGACGAGCTCCGAGCCGATCAGGAAGGCATCGACGCCGCCCGCCGCGGCGCACAGATGCGCGTAGTGCAACACCATGCGGCGATAGCCCCAGTCTGTGCCGCCGGTCCATGTCACCGTCGTGCCGTCGACCGCGAAGTCGGAGGGCGAGGCGCTTCCGAAGAACGCTGTGATCTGCGTCGCCGCGGCCGAGGTCCGGTCGGGCGAACCGGCGACACCGGGTGCCGGCGAACAGGTGATGCGGCCGCGCCAGGGAAACACCGGCTGGCCGCTGGCGCCGGTGTACGGATCGGTCAGCGTGTTGCCGGGGCCGATGTCCATGAACAGGAACGGGCAGAAGGTGACATCGAGGCCGCGGTTCTTGAGATCCTGGATCGCGCCGACGATCGAGGCGTCCGACGGTGTGCCGCCATAGGCAGGACGTCCGTCGATCAGGGTGACGAGATGCGCATCGGCGCGCGCCACGCCGTCGACGCTCCAGGTTTGCGGATAGGTGGACTTCGCCAGGGTTTCGACACCGGGCCTGATCGCACAATTGGCGGCGTCGAGATCGCTGCCGAACCAGCCGGCGACCAGCGAGACCGCGCCGAGATTGGGCGCGAGCGCCTGCAGCTCGTCGAGCGAGGAGTCGATGTCGGCGACGCCGTTCGCATTGTGCGCGTTCTGCACGACGGTGGTGCCTTCGCCGTCGTCTTCATGGATCACCGTTGCGTCGTAGACGAACTCGCCGGCGCCGGGGATCAGCGCCACGGCGGCGAGCCGGTTCTCCAGCGCGTCCGGATCGGCGGCGGACAGGGTGTGGAAGATCTCGATCTGGAGTTGCGGGATGTGGTTGCTGAAT
Source organism: uncultured Alphaproteobacteria bacterium (assembly GCA_963741735.1). GTDB lineage: Bacteria > Pseudomonadota > Alphaproteobacteria > Micropepsales > Micropepsaceae > Rhizomicrobium. Next base: position 1,125,505 of record CAVUJB010000002.1, on the reverse strand, counting down.
GCTGCGAGCGCCAGATCCTCGAACACGATATAGGAAAGCCCGCGAAAGGCCGGCGCACTGTCCGCGCCTTCGATCGACGCGATCAGCGGATCGGACGTTTGCGTTTCGCTGCCGGGATAGAAGCGCAAGGTGATGTTCGTGAGGTCCAGCAGATTGCCGTCGGCCCAGATGCGGCCGATGCGCGTGGCCGAGGCGCAGAGCCCGACCGCGAAGGAAATGGAATAGAGATAATCGGTCGTCGTCGTGCCCGGTTGCGCGATGCCCTTGCCGCCGCCCTGGGTGACGACCGTCTCCTTGAAGCGGCTCGCCCAGATCAGCTGGCCGGCGATGCGCACGCGGCCATAGAGGCGCGGGATGTCGGCGCCTTCGGTCGAGGCCTGGATGTTGGTGTCGGAAAGGCGCGGCCCGATGGTGTGGCGGCGCGGAGAAATGGCGGCATCGATCTCGCTGCCGAGAAAGGCGCCGAGCGCACCGCCCAGCTGCGCGCCGGTGATGCCGAGGAACGCGCCGGTGCCGAACAGGGACGTGCCCAGTCCGGCGCCGACGACGCCGAGAACGAGTGAGGCCATGGGGAAGTGCCTTCAAAACGAAAACGGCGGCCAAGCGGCCGCCGTTGAGCAATTCGGACGTGAAAAGCTCTAAGGTTTGACGCCAAAGCCGGCAAAGGTATCGGCTACCTTGGGATCAAGCGCTTCCGCGGCCGCGATATCGGCATTGCCATTCGCCGCATCGCCCGACTTCAATTTCGCCAAGCCGCGGACATAGAGTGAAGTCGGCATTTTCGGATTCAGTTTCAGCGCGGCATCGCAATCGGCAATGGCGTCGGGATAACTCCCCAGCCGGAACTGCACGAAGCAGCGCGCATCCAGCATCCTAGCATCCGATTGGATCGCCAGCGCCTTGTTGCAATCGTCGAGCGCATCTTCAAGCTGCTGTCCCAAAGCCGCGCGATCGTAACAGCGGAGTCCTAAAATCTCCGAATTGTCCGGATCGAGCTGAAGCGCCTGACTATAGTCCGCGATTGCTCTGTCCCTCTGGCCCATGAAATCATGGAACTTCCCACGCAAGTCGTAAGCCCGCACATTGCGTGGCTCCAATGCGATCGCCTTTTCGAGATCGCCAAATGCAAGGTCCATGTGACCGAGCTCTGCATTGACGAGTGCCCGCGAGCGCAAAGCCAAGGCCGATACATTATTGGCCGCGATGGCCCGGTCCAGATCATCGCGCGCCAACTCGAGCTTCTTCAGGGACTGATAGGCGGCGGCGCGGTTTATGAGAGACGCCCAGTCGTTGGGATCATACTTCAGGGCTGCGTCGTAGCACGAGATGGCTGTGTTGTAGTCGCCCTTTGCCAAATATGCATTGCCGAGCATGAATTGCGCGAACGCGACGTCCTTATCGGCAATTTGCGCGGCCAGAGCGGCGCGACAAGCCTCAATGCGCCGATCGGGATTGAGGCTCTGGTCGGTGCAGCGCGTGAAGTCCGAGACATGCTCATACTCCGGACCAGAGGCGTGCGCTGGCAGGGCCAAAATGATCGACGCAAAGCTCAGAACGACCAGAATGCGCTTCATCCATCGTCCCCCATTCTTGTTGCAGGATAGTTGCAGGCCCATCATCCGTACAGCCGGAGAGCGACGGCGAGCAGTTGGCGCGATGCGCGCTAAGGCTTCAAGCCGATCTTTGCGTAGAAGCCCGCGACCTTCGGATTGATGGCCAGCGCGGCATCGATGTCGGTCTTGCCGCCGGCGGGATCATGCGCTCGCAGCTTCGCCACGCCGCGCATGTAGAGCGACGAGGCCGAGGCGGGAGCGGACTTCAGTGCACCGTCATAGTCCGAGATCGCCTTGGCATAGTCTCCCATCCTGAAGTGGACGAGGCCGAGCGAATCCTGCGCGGCTTGAAAACCCGGCTTCAGCACGAGCGCTTCGTCGCAGTCCGCCTCCGCCGCTTCGAGCTGCCGGCCCCACAATGCGCGCGCCCAACACCGGTCGTTGAACACGGCCGGAATGCCTGGGCGGGCGGCGATCGCCTTGTCGAAGTCGGCGATGGCGTCCGCGAAGCGTCGCAGCGCAATATAGGATTCGCCGCGTTCGAGCAGCAGCAAGGGCTCAGCTGGTCCTGTCGCGAGCGCCTTGTCAAAGTCCTGGACTGCTTCTTCGTGCTGGCCGTGTTTGGCGTGTAGAGAGCCGCGATAGACGTATCCGAGAGCCCGGTCCGGCCGCGCCATGATGGCTCGGTTTGCGTCCTTCAGAGCCAGATCGAACTGCTTAAGTTGTTCTTGGATGCTGGCGCGCAGGATGAACGAGTCCGGATCGTCAGGGCGAAGCCTAATCGACCGGTCGATGTCCGAAAGGCCGTCGGAATATCTTGCCTCCGATAAATCCAAAAGGGCGCGCGACTTGAGCGTGAGGGCGTCGTCAGGATCGAGCGCGATCGCCTTGTCGTAGTCGCGGCGCGCGAGAGCGCGCTTCTTCTCGTCGAAATACAGCCCGCCCCGGATGGCATAGACCTCCTCGTAGTTTGGCTTGAGCCTGATCGCGGCGTCGAATTCGGCCAGCGCGCGCGAGAACTTTCCGACGCCCCAATAGGCCTGGCCCAGCTTGAAATGCGACCAGGCGAGGCCCTGTGCGCCGCCGCCCCCGGCAATCATCTTCGTGCAGGCGTCGACGCGCGCCTGGCCGGCACCCTTTTCGCAGGTCTGCTCGAGAGTCGGCGGCGAGCATGATGCGAGCGCAAGCAGGACGAGCGATATCGCGATGCGTCTGAGCATGACTTCCTCTGGGTCCGAGCGTAGTGCGGACGAGATGCGGTTCAAAGCCAGAATGCGTATGCCAGTTTTCGCCGCCAGGCGGGCGTGAGCGGTTCTTCCGAGACGCGGTGGTTCTGGCGAGCGTGGATGAGGGTGAGACCCCCACCCGATCCGCTATCGCGGATCGACCTCCCCCTTTCAGGGGGAGGATTCTCAACTGCGCGATCGCTTCGCTCCGCGACGATGCCGCAATGCTTGGCGGGGCCGCTTCGCGCCATGCGGAACAGCGCGCGTCGCCGCGTCCTGCTTTTCGTGCTCGGTCTTTGGTTTCGAATTCTCGAGCTGCGACAGCTCGCGCTTCAGTTCGATGAAGAGTCGATTGGCCATGTCATCCATCCAGTTGGAGTCGATGTCTTGCGGTTTGACGCCGAGGGCACGCAGATCGGCAAGCGACAGCGCCCCATCCGCCAGCGGCGAAGAGGTCTGGTTCACGTTAGCTCACACTTGTGGGGATATGGGTGAATTGGTGTTTGGACCGACTCGGTTCAAGGGGTCGGCGAAAATTTTTTCAAAGAGATTTTTGCGGGCTCTATCCACGCGCGCGCGATTTGCGTTTCGCACTTTGCGCGGAAAAATTCTTCGCGCGGCGTGGATAAGGAAAATTGTGCAACGCGGCGAACGATATTTTCTTTCAACGCGAAAAAAGTTTGAAGCGGTGTCCGGAGCGAAAATCGGAGGCGAGATTTTCCTCCCCCGTCGTTACGGGGGAGGTGTCGAGATCGAGCGAAGCGAAATCGAGACGGAGGGGGCGACGGCTCCGCGCGTGCCCCTCCGCTTCGCTCGCGCGCCGCACCACCCCCGTAATGACGGGGGAGGAGAGGACCAATCGCGGCACATTACGCGCCGTTCAGACCTAACGTCTTGAATCCGCCGCAAATCTGGGCGAGTTAGGCCGCGCATGGACGACTTCCTGAACCGGGCCGGGGCATTCTTGCAGGCGTTTCTCGATTTTTTTGCCGCAAGGAAGCGGTTGTTCGGCTGGCTCCTTGGAATCGCAGCCGCGGCCGTCGCGGTTCCCACCGCGCTGCTGTTCATGCTGCCGACCATCCTGTCCTGGTTCGCGCCGCCGCTCGACATGAGCAGGGACCTTTACGCGGTCAACCGTCCGATCGCATTCACCTTCCTCGACGCCGACGGCAATGAGGTCGGCCATCGCGGCGCGATCATCGGCGAGCGGCTGACGCTCGACCAGATGCCGGCCTATCTGCCCGCCGCCTTCATCGCGATGGAGGATCGCAACTTCTATTCGCATGGCGGCTTCGATCCGCGCGGCCTGGCGCGCGCGATGTGGACCAATTACCGCGCCGGCCATCTGGTGCAGGGCGGCTCCACCATCACCCAGCAGACCGTGAAGATCGTGTTCCTGTCCCAGGAGCGCACGCTGAGCCGCAAGATCGAGGAACTGCTCGAGGCCGCGGCGCTGGAAAAGGCGCTTTCCAAGAAGCAGATCCTCGAACTCTATCTCAACCGCATCTATCTGGGCTCCGGCGCCTATGGCGTCGACGGCGCGGCGCATGTCTATTTCAACAAGTCCGCGAAGGACCTGACCCTGCCCGAGGCCGCGATGCTGGCGACCCTGACGCGCGCGCCGTCGGCTTTCTCGCCGCGCCGCGACCTGCCGCGGGCCCAGGCGCGTGCCGCGATCGTGCTGCGCGCCATGGTGGAGACCGGCGCGATCACGCAAGCCGAGGCCGATGCGGCGAAGCGAAATCCGGCGGTGATCAGCGACCGCACCGAATCCGAAGGGCGCAACTATTATCTGGACACCGCCGCCGACGAAGCGCTGAGAGATGCGACGCGCGACGGCGTGGCGCCGACCGTCGATCTCGTCGTGCACACCAACCTCGAGCCGAAGATCCAGGAAGCGGCGCGCAACTCCGCGGTGCGCGTGATCCACAAAAAGGGCCCCAAGGTGCATGCCAGCGAGGCGGCCGTCGTCGTGATGAAGCCGGACGGCGCGGTGGTGGCGCTGGTCGGCGGCACCGACTATGCCGAGAGCACTTTCAACCGCGCCACCCAGGCGCATCGCCAGCCAGGCTCGGCCTTCAAGCCGTTCGTCTATCTCGCCGCGCTGGAGAGCGGGCTGACGCCGTGGGACGTGCGCGCCGACGAACCGGTGGACATCAACGGCTGGACGCCGACCAATTTCGGCGGCCGCACCTATGGCACCATGACGCTCGCCGACGCGATGGCGCACTCGGTCAATACGATCACCGCGAACCTCGCGCAGGAAATCGGCGTGAGCAATGTGGTGCAGGCGGCGCAGCGCTGCGGCATCACCTCGCCGCTCGCCGAGAACGCCTCGCTCGCGCTGGGCACCTCGGAGGTGACGCCGCTGGAACTGACGCGCGCCTATGCGGTGTTCGCGAGCGGCGGCTATGCCGTCTATCCCTATTTCGTGACCGAGGTCGACGACGAGGCCGGCCACCTGCTCTATCGCAGGAAGCCGCCCGATGAGCGCGAGCGCATCGTGGCGAGCCATGTCAACCGCGACCTTGTGGCGATGTTCTACGGCGTGGTGATGCACGGCACCGGCATGTCGGCGGCGGTCGCCGGACACGAGGCCGGCGGCAAGACCGGCACGACGCAGGATTTCCACGATGCCTGGTTCGCCGGCTTCACCGCCGACTATGTGACGAGCGTGTGGGTCGGCAACGACGATTCCTCGCCGATGAAATCGGTGACCGGCGGCTCGCTGCCGGCCGAGATCTGGCACGCCACGATGACGGTGGCCGAGAAAGGCCTGCCCGCGACGCCGCTCGACAAGTCCGCGCCGCAGCCGCCGGCCGACCAGTCGGTGATCTTCGGCGACAGCACGGACACCTATACGCCGTCGACCGGCGACGACGAGGCGGGCTCGTCGAGCGGCACCTATTCGGGCGGCGGCGCGCCGCAGAGCGACGGCGACCATAAGAACTTCTGGGACTGGCTGTTCAACCGCCGCGGCCGCAACAGCGACGGAAGCCCGGCCGAGCAGCCGCAGGACGGCGCGCAGGGCGACGACGACAACACGAACTGATTCGACTCCGCCGCCGCCCGCGGACGACGCTGCGGGAAGATCGCACGGGGAGGAGTTCCATGAAGGATCTGGCAGGCAAGGTTGCGTTCGTGACGGGCGCCGCATCGGGCATCGGGCTCGGCATCGCGACCGCGCTGGCGAAGGCCGGCGTGAAGGTGATGCTGTGCGATATCGAACAAGGCGCGCTCGACAAGGCGGTGGAGAACCTGAAGCGCTCCACCAATGCCGAGATCGACAGCGTGAAGGCGGACGTCTCGTTGAAGGGCGAACTTCAGGCCGCGGCGGACGCGACCATCAAGCGCTTCGGCAAGGTCAACATCCTCGTCAACAATGCCGGAGTCGGCGGCGGCGGCACCTACGGCACCTGGAACGACGCGGGCTGGAACTGGACGCTCGGCGTCAATCTGATGGCGGTGGTGTGGGGGATCGAGATTTTCGGACCCCTGATCGAGAAGCAAGGCGAAGGCGGCCAGATCGTCTCCACCGCGTCGATCGCGGGCCTGGTCGGCGGCGCCAACGCCTACAATGTATCGAAGTACGGCGTGGTGGCGCTGTCGGAAGGATTGCGCGCGACGCTGGCGCCGCGCGGCATCGGCGTGTCGGTGCTGTGCCCCGGCTTCATCCGCACCAACATCGTGACCTCCGGCCGCAACCGCCCGGCCAGGTTCGGCGGCGCATCCGAAGCGCCACCGCTGGACGGTCCGACGGCGGAGTTCGGCAAGATGATCACCGAGCGCGTGGCGCACGGCATAGACCCGCTCTATGTCGGCGAACTGGTGCGCGAGGGCATCGAGAACGACTGGCCCTACATCTTCACCGACAACGAGTTCGAGCCGGCGATCGAGGCGCGGTTCGCGGCGATCAAGCAAGGCTTCGACAAGATCCGCGGAAGAAAGACGCGCTGATTCTCACGCCGCGCGGCCGCTGCCGTCAGCCGTCGGTCTTCATCCACATGCCCATCGCCTCGTAATGCGACATCGTGGGGGCGTCGTCGCTGACGAAGCCGGGGAAGCTGCGCAGATAGGTCACGAATTTCGGGCTGATGCCCTCATGGTGCAGGAAATCCGGCGACACGGGCAGCGGCGGCGATCGGTAGTCGGGATCGCGGCGGACGCGTTCGGGAAAATCGTGGCGCAGGATCGCGGCGCGGCCGATCAGGGCAAAGTCGCAGCCGCCTTCGATCACCTTGGCCGCGTCTTCGGCGTTCCTGATCTTGCCGGCGACCCCGAGGCGGACATTGCCGCGCGCCAGTTCGGTGAAGACGCTCATCAGCGAGCGGCCCTTGAACGCCTCGTCGGCGGGCTCGATCGTGTAGTCCCACAGCGACATGTCGAGATAGTCGATCTTGCCGCCCTGCAGAACCTGGGCGGCGACGTCGCGCATCTCCGGCAGCTTGACGCCGAAGCGCTCGGGCGACAGGCGCAGGCCGAGCTGGAAATCCGGACGGCACTGGGCGCGGATGCCGTCGATGATCTCGAACAGGATGCGGGCGCGGTTCTCCAGACTGCCGCCATAGCGGTCTTCGCGCCGGTTGAGCTTCGGCGAAATGAATTCGAGCAAAATGTAGCCGTGCGCGCCGTGGAGCTCGACCCCGTCGAAGCCGGCACGTTCGGCGCGCTTCGCAGCGGCGATGAAGTCATCGCGCAGCTGTTCGACTTCGGCGAGCGTGAGACCGCGGGCGCCGGTGTCCGGATCGTCCGACGGGCAGACAGCCTCGCCCACGAGATCCTTGGGCGAGCGGTTGCCGGCGTGATGCAGCTGCACCGCCGCGAGCGAGCCGTTCGCCTTGATGGTTGCGGCAAGGCGCGCGAGGCCTTCGATGTGCTGGTCGCCGAAGATGCCGAGCTGGCCGGGAAAACCCTGCCCGCGCGCCTGGACATGCGCGGCGCAGGTCATGGTGAGCCCGAAGCCGCCTTCGGCACGCATGGTGAGCCAGTGGAATTCCTCGTCGGAGAGACGGCCGTCGGGATGGCTCTGGCAGTTGGTAAGCGGTGCCAGCATGAAGCGGTTCTTCATCGCCGGACCGTGCGCGAAGGACAGCGGTTCGAACAGTTTGGCGGTGGACATGCGCGTCTCCGATGGCTGGGCTGGCTTGGTATCTATTGTTGACAATATCTGTTGTCAACTACACGGCGCGTGACGGGAATAGTAAAATCGGCGGAAAATCGCACCAGGCCCCATTGATGACAACGACCATTGTCGATATTTTCGGAGTATGCCCGCCACCGCGACCACCCGCAACTATCTCGGCTCGACGCCGGAGGAACGCCGGCTGGCGCGCCGCGAGACTCTCATCAAGGCGGGCTGCGACGTCTATGCCCAGCGCGGCTATCGCAATGCGACGGTCAAGGCGGTTTGCGAGCAGGCGGGCCTGACCGAGCGTTATTTCTACGAGAGCTTCGCGAACAACGAGGCGCTGTTCCTGGCACTGTTCAAGAAAGTTACCGCCGAGATGCTGGACGCGGTGCGCGCCGCCGGCGATGCGGTGCGCGGCACGCCCGAGCAGAAGGCGCGCGCGATCCTTTTGGCCTATTACCGCGGCTTGCAGGCCGAGCCCGCGCCGGCGCGGGTGTTCGTCGTCGAAGCGGCCGACGTCAGCCCCGCGGCGCACGAGATCGCACGGCTCACCTTCGAGCGCATCACCGATCTTCTGGCGCAGGCCTGGAACGGCGCGCCGGTACGACTCGATCCGGTGCTGCGCATGGGTGTCGCCGGTGCGATCGTGCACATCGCGCGCGACTGGATCGCAGGCGGTTTCGCGCGCCCGGTGAAGACGGTGGTGGACGCGGCGCTGCGCATTTCGGCCGTGCTGGCGCAGCCGCGGCGCGGTCAGCGCGCGCGGCTGATCCGGTAGGCGCCGGGATTGTACGCGATCGGGTGCTCGCGCGTGCAGGCGAACGGATTGCGCAGGAAATTCACTTCGCCATGGCAAGCGCCGTAGAGCGCATAGCCGTAGATGTACATCGAGATGCTGAGCAGGCCGAGCGAGACCATGGCGCGGCCATGGATGTCCTGGCGGAGCAGCCAGGCCTTGGTGAACAAGCCGACGATTCCGAGCACAAGCGGAAAGAACAGAGCCGTGTACATCCTGCAATTCTGGCCATCGAGGGCTAATGCCTGGTGAACGTTGCGGTCCTGCCCGGCCGCCAGAACGCGTCATTTCCAGTCTTTCCCCGCAATGACAGCCACCGATTTGGCGGTAGACCACCTTTTGTCTTGCGCTAGACTTTCGCCAACGGGTTGGGGGGATCATGAAGACATATGGAGCCGCCTTCGCGGCGGCATTCGTCTTTCTTGCGACGCATGTGGCGGCACAGACACTTCCGCCGGTGGAGGCGTTCGGCGCGCTGCCTTTCATCAGCCAGCCGCAATTGTCGCCCGACGGCAAGCACTTCGCCGGCATCCAGTCGCTCGACGGCAAGCCGGCGGCCGTCATCTACACGGTAAACAGCTCCGATCCGCCGCAAGTGTTCGGTTCGTCGAACTGGATCGTGGCGAGCGTCACCTGGGCGAAGAACGATCGTGTCGTGATGTTCACCAAGACCAGCAAGCCCATTCCATTCGGCTTCGATCCCGAACTTTACACATGGTACCGGGCGCTGTCGCTGGAAGTGGGCGGGGCGAACTGGGTCCAGCTCTTCGGCACCAACAGCGATTCCGAAGCTGCGAATTCCTCCACTGCCGTCGTCGTCGACAAGAATCTGAGCGACCCCGACACGATCCTGATGCCGCTGTGGACGCGGCCAGCGAACGACCGCACCGACAACGATCCGACTTCGAAGCACGAAGGCGGTTACAGGGACTATCGCCTCAGTCTCTACAAGGTGAACGTTCACACCGGACATGCGAGCGTGATGCAGGACGGCTCCATGCTTCCGGGCTATTGGCTCACCGACGGTGAAGGCAATGTGGTCGGGCGCGTCGACCAGACCAGATCGCCGCTCACCGATCACCTGTCGCTGTACGACGGCAGCTGGCGCGCCGTGCGCGACTTCGACGCGCGCGCCGACAAGGGCGCCAATGTCTTCGGCCTGACCTTTGACTCCAAATCGCTGGCGATTGCCGCAGTCAACGAGACGGGTCACGACGCGTTGATGCGGCTCGACCGCAATAGCGGAGCAACGGGCGCCGCGTTGTTCAGCGATGCCCGCTACGACCTCGCATATGCCATCGGCGACGATTGGACGGGACGCGTCATCGGCGCCGCCTATGCCGACGACAAGATGGAATATGTCTATTTCGATCCGGCGCGGCAGGCGCTGCAAGCGGGTATCGAGAAAGTGTTTCCGGGACAGGACGCGCACGCCGTTTCTGTGACGCAGGCCGGCGACAAGGCGATCGTCGCAGTCGAGTCACCCGATCAGCCGCGCACCTATTACTTCCTCGACCGCGACACCCATGTCGCGACGAAGATCGTGTCGGAATATCCCTCGCTTCGACCCGGCGATCTGGGACAGATGAGGCCCTACCCCTATACGGCGCGCGACGGTCTGGCCATCCCGGCCTACCTGACCATACCGCCCGGCCGTGCGCCAAAGAACTTGCCGCTCGTCGTCATGCCGCATGGCGGGCCAGACGCGCGCGACATGATCCATTTCGACTGGTGGGCGCAGTTCCTGGCCAATCGCGGCTATGCCGTGTTCCAGCCGAACTATCGCGGCTCCAAGGGCTACGGAAAGGCATTCAACGAGGCCGGCCACCACCAATGGGGCCTGAAAATGCAGGACGACATCACTGACGGCGTGAAGAAACTGATCTCGGACGGTATCGCCGATCCGAAGCGGATCTGCATTGTCGGCGCGAGCTATGGCGGCTATGCGGCACTGGCGGGGGCGACATTCACGCCCGACATTTATTCCTGCGCCGTCAGCATCGCCGGCGTATCGAATCTGAGCGAGATGCTCGCCGACGAACGGCGCATCTATGGGCCGAATTCGGGAGCCATGTCGTTCTGGGAATCGCGCATCGGCTCGAGGTCCGAAGATTCCGCGCGCCTCGACGCGACGTCGCCGGCGCTGCATGCCGATCAGGTTCGCATTCCAATACTCCTGATGCATGGCAAGCTGGACACGACGGTGCCGTTCTCGCAGAGCGAAGAAGAACAGAATGCCCTGCAACGCGCCGGCAAGAAGGTCGACCTGGTGACCTTCGCCAATGACGACCACTATCTGAGCCTGGCGGAAACCCGCATTCAGATGTTGACGGCGCTGGAGGCGTTTCTGAAGGCGAATATCGGAAATTGAATTTCGGCCCCGCCGCGCGATAGACGGATTGCGCATTCCCATCTGCTATAGTTACCGGGGGAGAACGCGCTCGATCATGCGGATTGTGCTGAAAGCGTTGGCCGTGCTGCTGCTCGGCACCCTGCTGGGTCTGGCGGTCACCTGGGCGACGGTGGTGCGCGGCTCGTGGGGCGGCGACGTTGCGAACGGTCCCTGGCGTACCAGCCTTGCCACCGGCGGCAGCGATGCCGGCCCCTACCGGCGCGCCAATGTGGCGGTGCACGGGCTTCTCGCGCTCGGCCGCGACGAGGCGATCTACTACACCGCGGCGCGCGACAGCGCGGGCGATGCGCTCGACGGCCATTGCCTCTATCAGCTCGTCGGCCGCGATCCGCCGGCGCGCTGGTGGAGCATCACCGCCTATGGCGCCGACGACTATCTCATCCCCAACGCCGCCGGGCTCTATTCGGTGTCGGTCAATTCGGTGGCGCGGCGCGCCGACGGGCGCTTCGCGATCACCGTGTCGAAAGGCGAGGCGGCATCGAACTGGATCCCGGTGAGCGACGGCCGCTTCACCCTGTCGCTCAGGCTCTACAATCCGGGCGCCGCGGTCGCCGCCGATCCTGCCCATGTCGCGCTGCCGCAGATTCTCAAGGTGAGCTGCGAATGAGCGCGATCGCACGCAACTGGCGATGGTTCGTCGCAGCGCTTGCCGTCGCAGGGATCGTGCATGCCGCGAGTCTCTATCTTCTGCCGCGGTTGATCATGGCGCGCACGATGGCGGGGATCGAGCGCGGGCGCGGCGTCAATCAGATGCGTCATGGCAGGCGGCCGAGCGCGGATAGCCGCGGCGTGGTGCGCCCGTCGCCGGACCTGTTCTATTCGAGCTGCGTGTTCGATCTCGATCAGGCGGGCGGCGCGGTCCGCGTGCGCGCGCGCGGCATGCCCAGGACCTACTGGTCGGTGTCGGCGTTCGCATCGAACAGCGACAATTTCTTCGTCACCAACGATCGCAAGCAGGGCAGCGATTCGGTCGACTTCCTGATCATCGCCAGGGGCGCCTTCGTCGACGGCACCCATCTGCCGGTGGTGGTGGCGCCGACCAATCGCGGCATCGTGCTGTTCCGCACGCTCATCAACGACGAAACCCACGTCGCCGAGATCGACGCGGCCCGGCGCAACGCAAGTTGCGCGCCGTATGGAAAATGACGGACGGTTCCTCCGCTGCTGCCGCGCAGCGGCGCTGGTGAAGGCTTGTCAAAGCTGAGGGACCTCCACACTTTGCAGCCGAGGGTGGGTTCGGCATACGCAATCGTGCCGTACATCGCGCTAATCCCGCTGATCGACCAGGCGCTGATCTTCCGCAAGGACCGCCGCTGCGTGCACGACTGGGCGAGCGGGACGAAAGTGGTGCGGCTCCCGACCTAGCCGCGGAACAGGGTGAAGGCGGCGATGATGAGCTCGGCGAGGATGAGCAGCACGATCAATATTTCGAGCCGGGTGGAACGGGCGGTATCGATCAGGTCGGTGAAGGTCTCCGCCGACGAGCCGATCACGGCGACCTTGCCGTTCAAGAGCGTGCCGCGTTCGACGATCTCATATTCATCCTCGAGCCGCCCATAGAACCGCTCCAGCTCGGGATGCTCCCACAGGATGTCGGGCTTCTCGGCGAAGGCGATACGGCCGGAGACGCGGTGCTGTGTGAGCAACGCCGAACCGATCAGCCGCAGCAGCGGCTTGCGCGCGCTCGGCACCCGCCCGCTGGTCGAAAGCGTGTTGGCGGCGTTCTCGATCGTGTCGAAGACGAGCGCAATCTCCCGTTCGTAGCGCGCCAGCGCCACGCTCTTTCCCAAGATGTTGGCGACCACCAGCACATGGGCCAAGGTCAGCGCCTTCAAGCGCAGGATGCCGCCGGGTGCCGGGCCTTCCTCGTCGGCGGAGAATTCGATGTCGATGCGTTCTTCCTCGACCGGGCCGGCGCCCGTCACTTCGCCCGAGAGCCGCGCGAGGACGGCCTCCTCTTCTTCCGGACGAAGACCGACCAACACCACCGCGCCATAGCGGAACACGACGACATAGCCGTCGCCCAGCTGGTAGCAGAACGGCGCCGTCGAAACGACACGGTCATAGCGCGACCGGTCGACCGCCAGCCGGTCGCCGAGCAGGACGGCACGGGCGCGCGGGCGCGTCACTTGTGGCGGCTGATCTCCCATCGCTTCACTATGCCAGCTTTCGCAGCTCCGAGGGTGTGCGCCGAGTTGAATTTCGCATGGCCGGGAGGCAACCTCGCGGCGATTTTCCGGGGCAGGGCCGCCGAGCTGTTGCCGCATCTTTGACGCGATCGCCGCCCATCCTCCTGCGTTCCTGCAATTCCACGGAGCTCTCATGAAACGTCTTGCCGCCCTCCTCGCACTCGCCGCCCTGTCGGTCGGCCCGGCCCAGGCCGCCGAGGATGCAGGGATCGCGCGCATGGCGGCGTGCCAGGATTCCTGGCTCGACTGGAGCAAGACGGCGCCGGACAAGCTGACGGCGCTCGGCGATCATTTCCGCGCGGCTTACGCGCCGCACGGCAACGATCCTTACTTCCTGCCCAAGGCACCGGCGACGATCGCAGGGCTGAAGGTCATTCAGGTTTATCCGCAGAGCGTGGGGATGGGCGTGGGCCTTTCGGTGCTGGTCGATGCGACGTTCGACACGGCCAGGAAGACGTTCGAAGGCGTGCTGGGCAAGAAGATCGCCAAGTGCGAGGCGAGCGAGGGCTCGCGCGACTGCGAACTCGACCTCGCGCCGCAGCGCAGCTTCATGCTGATGACGGCGGACGCTGTGCCGAACCAGACACTGGTCGGCTGCTTCTACCTGTACGAGAAATGAACCGGCCCGCTTTTGCGGGCCATGACGGTTGTGGCTATGGTCCACGCGTCGAAATTTTCGGAGCCGTTCATGCGTCAACTCGTGCTGGCCCTCCTGTTCGCGACCTTTGTTGCCGCGCCCGCCATGGCCGCGCCACTGACCAAGATCCGTTTCGTCACCGACTGGAAGGCGCAGGCCGAGCATGGCGGCTTCTATGAGGCGCTGGCCGAAGGGCTTTACAAGAAGGCCGGAACTCGACGTGCAGATCATCGAGGGCGGGCCGACCGTGAACGTGCCGCAGATGCTGGCGGGCGGCGCGGCGGATTTCGGCATCGGCTCGGACAGCTTCATCGCGCTCAACCTCGTCAAGCAGAACGCGCCGATCAAGGCGGTGATGGCGATCTTCCAGAAGAACCCGCAGGTGCTGATCACCCATCCGCGTCCCGACATCAAGAAGCTCGCCGACATGAAGGGCAAGCCGATCATGATCAGCGACGCCGCGACGGTGGCGTGGTGGCCGTGGCTGAGGGCGAAATACGGCTTCAGCAATTCGCAGATCCGCAAATACACCTTCAACCTGGCGCCGTTCGTCGCCGATCCGAACGCGATCCAGGAAGGGTATCTCTCGAGCGAGCCCTACACGATCGAGACCAAGGCGCATTTCAAGCCGCAGGTGTTCCTGCTCGCCGACAATGGATATCCCGGCTACGCCAACATGGTGTTCGTGTCGCAAAAGTGGATCGACACCAATCCCAAAGCCGTGCAGGCCTTCGTGACGGCGACGCGCAACGGCTGGCTCGATTATCTCAACGGCAATCCGGCGCCGGCCAATGCGCTCATCAAGCGCGACAACCCGGAGATGAGCGACGCGCTGATCAAACAGGCGATCGCCAAGCTCAAGGCCTATGGCATCGTGCTGTCGGGCGATGCGGCGACGCTCGGCCTTGGCGCGATGACGGACGCGGCGTGGAAGAGGTTCTTCGACACGATGGTGGCCGACGGGCTTTATCCCAAGACGCTGGATTACAGGAAGGCCTACGACCTGCGCTTCCTGCGCGGCACGCCGCAGAATTTCCAGTAGCGGTCTCTTTCGCGCATTACCGTGACGTGGAGATGCAGTCGTCATCGCCGGCTTCATGCCGGCGACCCATGGACACCCCTGTCATAGTTTCGTGTTCATGGGTGGCCGGGACAGGCCCGGCCATGACGGATCGGACCGAGGTCGCTCTATTGCGCCGACGGAAAGCGCGGCTCGCGCTTTTCGCGGATGGCCGCGACGCCTTCCTTCACGTCGCCGCCCAGGAAGCACAGCATCTCCATCGCGAGCGACGCGTCGAACGCCGGCTGGAAATGGCGCAGCCAGTTGTTGAGCGAGCGCTTGGTGAAGCGGATCGCCTGCTGGCTGCCCGTGGCCAGCTTGTCGGCGGTGGCGAGCGCCTTGGCCATCAGTTCGGCGCGCGGCACGGCGAGGCTGACGAGGCCGATGCGTTCGGCTTCCTTGCCGTCCACGAAATCGGCGGTCATCAGATAATATTTCGCCTTCGCCATGCCGCAGAGCAGCGGCCACAGGATGACCGCATGGTCGCCGGCGCTGACGCCGAGCCGGACATGGCCGTCGGTGAGGCGCGCCTCTTCCGCCATGATCGAGATGTCGGCCATCAGCGCCACCGCCAGCCCGGCGCCGACCGCGACACCGTTGATCGCCGAGACGATCGGCTTCTCGCAGGCCAGCATGTTGAAGACGATGTCGCCGGCCTCCTTCATGGTGACGGCGACCTTGTCCGGATTGCCGGCCATCTCGGCGATCCATTCCAGATCGCCGCCGGCGGAAAAGGCGCGCGTGCCCGCGCCGGTGACCAGCGCGACGCGGACCTGGCTGTCCTCGTCGATCACCTGCCAGATCCTGGTCAATTCCCAGTGCAGCCGCGCATTGGTCGCGTTCATCGCGTCGGGCCGGTTGAGCGTGACGACGAGAACGCCGTTGGGCTTCCTGTCGAACAGGAGGAATTGGAAATCGTCATAGGTCATGGGCGGCTCCCGCGCGGCGTGGCGGCACGGACTGTAGGGCTTTGGCGCGCCGGGACAATTGTGTTTTAACTGGTGTCCCGATTCCGAAATTCGTAATCAGCCTGATATCGAGAGACGGCGAACTTCGGAACCACGACACTAGCGGCGATTCTCCCGGCCTCCGGCATGTCCCTCCTCTCCCTCTCCGGCATCTCGAAGAAATTCGACAGCGGCACGCAGGCGATCGGCCGCCTCGACATGAATGTGGAAGACGGCGAGTTCGTCTCGCTGGTGGGGCCGTCGGGCTGCGGCAAGTCGACCGCGCTGCGCGTCATCGCGGGCCTGCTGCACCCCGACAGCGGCACGGTGACGTTCCCGGACCAAAAACCGGAGGTCGGTTTCGTGTTTCAGGAGCCGACCTTGATGCCGTGGGCGAGCGCGCTCGGCAATGTGCGCCTGCCGCTCGATCTCGAGCACATGAACCGCGGCGAAGCGAACGAGCGCGCGGCGCGGGCGCTGGCGCGTGTCGGTTTGAACGGCTTCGAGAAGGCCTATCCCCGCGAGCTTTCCGGCGGCATGAAGATGCGCGTCTCCATCGCGCGCGCCATGGCCGCCGAGCCCAAGCTGCTCTTGATGGACGAGCCGTTCGCGGCACTGGACGAGCTGACGCGCCAGGCGCTGAACGACGATCTGTTGAAATTGTGGGCCGAGGATCACCTGACGGTGATCTTCGTCACCCATTCGGTGTTCGAGAGCACATACCTTTCGTCGCGCGTGGTGGTGATGACGCCGAGGCCAGGCCGGGTCGCCGCCGATCTGCATCTGTCGCCGCCGCGCACGCGCGACGAGAGCTACCGGTTGACGCCGGAATTCTCGCGCGATGCGGGGCGTGTGTCGGCGGCGCTGAAGCAGGCGATGGTCGCCGCATGAACCGCGATCTCGGATTCCTGCGCTACCTCATTCCCGTAACCGTGTTCGGCGCGGCGCTTGCGTTGTGGGAGTGGCGCGTACATGCGGCGGGGATTTCGCCGCTGGTGCTGGCGACGCCGAGCGAGATCTGGACGGCGTTCTTCGCGCATACCGACGTGCTGCTGCCAGCCTTGTGGTTCACCGTGACGATCACGGCGGAAGCATTCGCGCTCGCGACGTTTGCCGGCGTGGCGCTGGCGGTGCTGTTCAGCCAGAGCCGCATCGTCGAATGGGCGCTCTATCCCTTCGCGGTCGTGTTGCAGGTGACGCCGGTGGTGGCGATCGCGCCGCTGCTGCTGATCTGGATCGGCTACGACAATGTCAACGAAGTGCTGGTGGTGCTGGCCTGGGTCATCGCGTTCTTCACGGTGCTGTCGAACACGGTGACGGGCCTGAAGTCGGCGGACCACAACCTTGTCGATCTGATGAAGTTGTATGGCGCATCGCGCTGGCAGATCCTGTGGCGGCTGCAATTGCCCGGCGCCCTGCCCTACATCCTGACGGGGATGAAGATCAGCGGCGGGCTGGCGCTGATCGGCGCGGTGACGGCGGAGTTCGTTGCCGGATCGGGCAACGATCTAGGGCTCGGCTGGGTGATCACGCTGTCGACGCGGAGCCTGGACACGGCGCAGGCCTTCGCGGCGCTGGCGCTGCTGTCGATCCTGGGCATCGTCATCCTGTTCGCGCTGACCGCGCTGGAATGGGCGCTGCTGCACCGCTGGCACGAAAGCGCGGTGAAGAAGCAGGATTGAACTGCGATTGCGCGTGACGCGCGGCTGTACTTAAATTGCCCTGTCGGCGTTCCTCGACGTTTGTCATGACGGAGACACGCCATGCCCTTGAACGCGACCGTGAAGCCGGCGGCGCCCGGACTGATCGGCTGGGACACCAACACCAAGGTCACCAAGGCGGTTGCGAAGGCGCAGGCCGCAAAGGGATTCAAATTCTGCTTCCGCTATCTGTCGCGCGCGGCGAAGCAGGGGTCGAACGATCTGTCGGCTGCGGAGGCCGCGGTGATCCTCGATGCCGGGCTGGCGCTCGGCGCCGTGCAGCACGTGGCGCCGGAAGGCTGGGTGGCGAACGCGGCGCTGGGCACGACCAATGGCAGGAACGCGGCGGCCAACGCCGCCGCCGTGGGATTGCCCGGCGGCATGAACATCTGGGTGGATCTTGAAGGGGTGAGCAACACGTCCTCGCACCAGGACGTGATCGCCTATTGCAACAACTGGTTCGACCAGGTCGATGGCGCCGGCTATGTCAGCGGCATCTATGTCGGCGCCAACGCGATCCTGACCGGCGACGAGCTGTTCCTGAAGCTGAAAACCAAACATTATTGGAAGTCGGGCAGCACGGTGCCAGACATCCCGCATCGCGGCTATCAGCTGATCCAGCACATCGATTTCGCGCACGACTCCGATACCGACGTGACGAAGACCGATCTGCTGGGCGGCCAGGTGCTCTGGCTGGCGCCTTAACCGGCGCGCTTCATCCGCACCAGGCGGACGGCGGAGTTCGCCGTGACGAAGACGTCGCCCTGTTCGTTGGCGATGCGGTCTCTGGGCGCGATGGAGAAGCAAGGAGGCTAGATGCGGTGGACAATCGGACTCGCGGTGATCGCGTTCGTCATGGCTTCTGCACGCGCGGACGATCAAGCGGACATGTCTCCCGAGGCGCGCACTGAGCTCGCGGCCGCAATCGACGACCTCAAGACACACCACATGAACCGCGCCACCGTCGAGTGGCCCGCCGTCGAGGCGGAGGCTTGGCGACGTGCGGTTGGGGCGAAGACGGCAGCGGACGCCTATCCAGCGATTCGCTATGTGATCGCGCAACTGCACGAGAAACACACGTTTCTCGAACCGGCCGACTATGTGAAGGCCATCATGGCCGACAGGCCCGAGACTTACGCGGCCAAATTGTCGAACCAGCTTCCGGAGGTACTGCCGCTCGCCGGTGGCATCGGTTATTTGTCGGTGCCGCAACATGAGGGCAGCGCGGCACACGATATTGCATATGCCAGCGCCCTTTATGACGGGCTGAGAAGGTTTGCGCGGTCCCATACCTGCAGGTTCATCGTTGACCTGAGGCGCGACGGTGGCGGCAACATGTTTCCAATGATCGCCGGCCTGCTGCCGTTCCTGGGAAGTCCGCCCTATGGATATTGGGACAACGGTGATGGAGCCTATCAGCCCTGGATCGTGACATGGGCCGGTCACAACACAATCGATCTTTCGCACTCCGCTGTGGCCGTGCTGATCAGCGACTTCACGCACAGTGCGGGCGAGTTCACCGCGATGACATTCGAGGGTCGCGCGAATACGCGTGTCTTCGGAGAGCCCAGCGGAGGTCTTGTTACCGCAAACGTTGCTTTCACGCTGCCAGATGGCGCGCACCTCGCCGTCTCGGAAGGCTGGGGTACCGACCGGCTGAAACGGCCCTATCGCGTGGCAATCGTGCCGGATGAACAGACCGGAGAAGGTCAACCGACACTGGACGCTGCGATTGCCTGGCTGAAGAAGCAGCGCTGCCGCTAACCCGCTCGCTTCATCGGCACCAGGCGGACGGTGGAAGAGGCCTTGGCGAGGACGTCGCCCTGTTCGTTCGTGATGCGGCCTTCGAGGAAGGCGGTGGCCTTGCCCATGCGCTCGATCCAGGCTTCGGCGACGATGAGACCGGGCGCGGCGGAGGCGAGAAAGCTCACCTTGATCTCGAGGGTCAGCGGCGAGAATTCGTAGTTCGTCTTCGCCATGACGAGATGCGCCATCGCCGCGTCGATCCAGCCGGTGACGAAGCCGCCCTGCACGATGCCGCCGGAATGGCATTGCTCCATCCGCGCGCGATAATGCAGCACGGCGCGGCCGCCCTCGCCGTGATCGACGACCTTCTCCAGGCCGAGCAGCGCGGAGAGCGCATGCGGTTTTGCGTCATGTTCCATGGTTGCGTCGCTCATGTCGGATCTCAGGCGGTGGGCGGCAGGCCGGGCTCGGCGACGGCATCGCCCTGGGCAAGCCGCACCGGCGCGGTCTCGGCCATCAGGTACATCGCGATGAGACTGAGGAAACTCGCCACGAACAGATACCAGGACGGCGCCATCGGATTGCCGGTGACATGGATCAGCCAGGCGATCACCGGCTGGGTCGTGCCGCCGAACAGCGCGATCGAGGTCGCATAGACGGTCGCGAAAATTCCACCGCGCACGCGCTTGGGCAACACTTCGATGAAGGCGGCATAGAACGGTCCCGAACTGAGGTTCAGCAGGATCGAGAGCACCGCGGTGCCGAACAGCAGCGTGAAGGTCGACGGCATGCCCACGATCAGCATGAAGACCGGATAGGCCAGGACCAGAAACAGGCCCCTCGAACCGATCATCAGGAGCCTGCGGCCATGGCGGTCGGACAGGATGCCGCCGGCGAGCGATGCGAGCAGACCGACCAGGCCGTTGACCAGCGAGGCGGAGAAGGCCTGGGCGTCGCTCATGTGCAGCGAGGTGCGCGCGAAGGTCGTCATGTAGTTCAACACATAGGTCGCCACCGTGCCGCCCATCAGGATGAAGAGCGCAAGCACGATCGGCCGCGAATGATCGCGCGCGATGCGCCAGGCGCTGGATTGTTCCAGCGCGTAGTCCGGAAGATGGTCGGCATGATGCAGCGTCTCGGGCAGCGAGCGGCGGATATACAGACCGAAGGGCAAAGTCAGCGCGCCGAGCAGGAAGGCGATGCGCCAGCCATAGGCATCGAGCGCGGCCGGTGGCATGACCTGCGTCAGGAAGAAGCCGACGCCGCCGCCGAACATGCTGGAGACGCTTTGGCTCGCGCTCTGCCAGGACGCGTAAAGCCCGCGGCGCAGCGGCGGCGCCGCCTCGACGAGATAGGCGGTGCTGGGACCGACTTCGCCGCCGAGCGCGAATCCCTGCGTCAGCCGCGCGAGCACGGCAAGGATCGGGGCCGCCAGCCCGAGCGCCGAATAGGGCGGAATGAGCGCCAGCGCGAGGATGGCCAGGCCCATCATCATGAAGCTGATCAGCATGGCGGGCCGGCGGCCGACGCGGTCGGCATAATGGCCCAGCACGATGCCGCCGATCGGGCGCAGCGCGAATCCGGCGCCGAAGGTGAACAGCGACGACATCAGGCTGCCGAACTCGGTGTCGAGCAGGCCGCCCTTGCCGAAGGGGAAGAAGGCATGGCCGATGGCGACGGCGAAGATCGTGTAGGTCGTAAAGTCGTAGAACTCCAGCGCGTTGCCGATCACCGCCGCGGTGACGTGGCGGCGCTTGATGGGTGGCTGTTCTGCGGCAGCGATGTCGGACACGGATGCTCCAATTGCGATCTTCTGCTTTTGCACGATCACATGGGGCGAAGTCTACCCGGTCAGGCCTCCGGCAACGCGGTCGAGCGGCCGAGCATGCGCAGGGTCGCAAACAGCACGACGCCGCCGATCATCCAGCACACACCGGCGATCTTGGCGTTGATTTCGGCATTGACCAGCACCGTGGCGATCACCGCCAGTCCGATCAGCGGGACGATCAGGTGGCGCAGCCAGTCGCGGCTCTGCTTGCGCCACAGGAACCACACCATCACCGAGACATGCAGGATGAGAAAGCCGACCAGCGCGCCGAAGCTGACCATCGAGGTCAGGAGCTCCAGCTTGTCGACCAGGAAGATGCCGAGCACCAGCGTCACGGCGGCGACCGTGAAGATCGCGTTGGTCGGCACGGCGCGCTGCGGATTCACATGGGCGAGAATGTGCGGCAGCTTGCCGTCGCGCGCCATGCTGTAGAGCAGCCGCGCGGTCGCGGCTTGCGCGGTGAGCGCGCCGGCGACGCCGGCCACCGTGACGCAGGGAACGGCGAACAGGAATTTGAGCCAATAGCCGCCGATCGCCGAGGCGATGTCGTAGAAGGCGGCGTTGGTGTGGTCGCCGATCGGGAAACTCGTGCGGCCGAGCACGAAGAGCGAGGCGAGCCAGGTCTGCGCCACGAACAGGATCGCCGAGACGATAAGCGACAGCATGGTGGCGCGCGCGATGGCATGCGCGCCGCCGCGCGATTCCTCCGACAGCGTCGAGATCGCGTCGAAGCCGAGAAAGCTGAGCACCGCGAGCGACAGCGCGCCGAACAGAAGGCCGAAGCTTGCTTCGTGCGGATTGTAGAGCGGCAGCAGCGAGACGTGCGCGCCGGCGACACCGTGGCGAAGCGCGACGAACGCCACGACGGCGAAAAGTACAAGGACGACAAGCTGGAAGACCAGCAGATAGACATTCATCCGCGCCGTGGTCTCGATCCCGAAATAGTTCACGACGGTCGCGAAACCGAGCAGTGCCACGACGCAGGTCCAGGGCGGGACCGCCGGCAGCGCCGCGTGGATCGCGATCGCGCAGGCGACATAGTTGAGCGTCGGCAGGAGCAGATAGTCGAGCAGGATCGCCCAGCCAGCGAAGAAGCCGGCGCCCGGTCCCAGCGCATGCGCCGCATAGGCATAGACCGAGCCCGCCACCGGAATGGCGCGCGACATCGCCATGTAGGACAGCGCGGTGAACACCATCGCGACGAGGCCGATGGCATAGACCAGCGGCACCATGCCGTGGCTCGCGTTGAAGACGATTCCGAACACCGCAACCGGCGCGCCCGGAACGATAAAGACCAGGCCATAGACCAGAAGATCGAACAGGGAGAGCGAACGCTTCAGCTCCTGCTTGTAGCCGAAGGCTTCGACACCTTGCGGCGGCGGCGTTGCGATGTCGCTCAAGCAGGTCCCCCCAGACGGCGTGCCAGCATTGCACGACGGACCGGCCACAAGTCCATGGGGCAGATTATTCCGCGATCGCCTCGCCGTCGGCGCTGGCGATCAGCCGTCGCGGGATCACAAGCAGCAGCGGCAGGATCAGCGCATAGACCGCCGTCGTGGCGGCGATGCAGACGACGAAGCCGCCGGCCTCGTACAGCCAGGTGCCCAGATAATTTCCGACATTGGTCGAGAGCGCGAACAGGCTCCACGACATCATCATCATCGTGCCTTCGAGCCCCTTGGGACAGGAACGGATCAGAAGGTCCATATAGGCCGCGGTGGCGACGCCGCCGAGCAGTCCGATGACGACGGCCGCCAGCAGAACGCCGCCGACCGAATGAACGAGGAGCAGCGGCGTCATCTGCGGCACCGCCGCCAGCGTGCCCCACAGCAGAAGCTTGGCCAGCGAGAAGCGCGGGCTGAGGAAACCGAACAGGATGAAGGCCGGCACCGCAGCGACCGAAGCGATGGCGTTATAGGCGCCCCATTGCGCGTCGCTCGCGTGCAAGGTGTTCGACAAATAGTATTGCAGCACGGTGGAGCCGCCAGGCGAGAAATTCCACGCAAGCCAGATCGCGAGCGCCGGATAGATCGGCCGGTGCAGGAACAGCCGCTTCAGATCGGCGAGGAAATCGCGGCGGTCGGCGCGCTCCCCGTCGAGATGGGCATAGACGGCGGACGGCTTCCACAGACCGGTCAATGCGATCGCCCCCAATGCGACAGCCATCAGCAGGAACAGCGTGCGCACCGCGCTGCCGGTGCCTTGCAGCTCGAGGCGGTCGCTGAGAAATCCTCCGAACAGCAGGCCGGAGAAGATCGTCAGCGTGCCGGCGAAATTCCACAGCGCGCTGATCTGGCCCGACATGGCGTAGCGCTGGCCGATCACCGAGCCGAGTCCGTTCCAGCCGCCCCACATGAAGAGAAAGCAGACCGTGGCGAGGACCGAGGCCGCCAGCATCATGGCAAGCGAGACGGGAACGAAGGCGAAGACCGCCCAGGTCGCGGCCGCGAGCGCGCCGAACAGGATGAAATAGCCGCGGTCGCCCAGGCGCAGCGGGCTCCAATAATCGCGCACGACTCCAAATGCGAAAGACAGATAGCCGGGAATGCCGGCCCACAGCGAGAAGGTGGCGAGCTCGTTGGCGGAAAGATGCAGCTTGTTCTTGAGGATGAAGGAGAACGGTATGACCTGGAAACCCGACGCCGGCGAGACGAGATTGAGAATGACGATCCACACCCCGGCATAAATCAGAATGCGCAGGCGCGCCGGCGTGGCGAGCGCGGGCGCATCAGCCGCCGTGCTCACCCGCATGATCTCTTCCTGGACCAGCAGTGCGGTCTCGTCGCTCAAGGAGCCGTCCGTGTCGTCATCGCAGGCAAGCTTGCACGGCCCTGGGCCCCCAAGTCCACGGGTTCACGCCGGGACCTTCAGCGCAGCCAGACGAGAAAATAGAGCGCCACGCCCGTAACGGCGGCGAGGCCGACAGTGTCGAGCGTCACCACCGTCCGGGACGCTGGCACGGCCGGCGCCGGCGAGGCCATGCGGCGCTCGCGCGCGATCAGGAACAGCGGGAACGACACGCTGATCGCGACCAGAAAACCCATCAGGATGTAGAGCCACGGCAGGCGCACGCCGAGCCGGCGCGCTTCCACCACCATCAGCACCGCGGCCGCGAGCAGCAGAAATCCGAGATCGATGGCGAAGGAGCGGCTCGCGTGATTGACCGCGAGATCGGCGAGGAACGAGGCGCCGGCCGAATGTCCGCCCGGTTTGAAATAGGCAAGATTGTTGGACCAGGTGCCGTAGAGCGCGGCGAGCGCGATGGCGGCGTAGAAGTAGCAGCGGAGCTGCGCGGCGCGCGTCATGTCGAAATCCCCCTTCGCCGGGCCAAGGTACAATGCGGCCCACGGGCTCTCGACAGTCAATGCGGTCCGTCCCGTGCGCAAGGGGCCGGCGGCGGAAAGTCCGCACCATTCGCTCGATCGGGAAGCCGGGCCGATCAGTAGGGTCCGAACGCAATTGTCGAAGAAGGGAAAGTGACGATCGCGTGCAGACCCTAGTCCGCGAGGCTCCTGGGGTCGCCGGCGACGTGGCGCCCATGCTCGATCCAGAGCGCCTGCGATGGGGTGAAGTTCTTGCGCACCAGCGCGTCGTAACGCGCGAGATCGTCCTTCGTCAGCACGTCCTTCCAGCGCCCGTTCGTGCCCTTGTTGATGAAGCGCTCGGCGCCATGATCGAAACTGCCACCGATTTTCGGCAGGAGCGCATTGCCCTGCGCCCTCATGGTCTCGAACTGCGCGGCCTTGACCAGGTCCGGCATCAGGCTCTGCGGCGTCGCGATGCCGAGAAAGTCCGAGATCCGTTGCATCTCGCCTGCGAGATCGGATTTGAGGTCATTGTAGTGCACGAACAGCAGATTGTCGCGGCCGCGCTCGCACCAATAGGTGTTCTCGAACTCGAAGAAGGAGATGTCGGGCATGGGCCGCTGCGCGGGGTTCATTTCCGCCATCGCGATCCAGGCGAGGAAATATTCATGCGGATCCTCCGGAATGCGACGCGCCGGCGGCACGACCCTGCCCGGATAGAAGCGCGCGAAATTGCCGATCAGGAATTCGGGTTTCTGGCCGAGCTGATGATTGTGGAACGACCAGCAGGAATCGCGTCCGTCGCGCACGACATGGATGTACTTGACGCCGTCATAGATGGGCAGCGCGTCGAACGGCAGGTGCGATTTGACGAAGCGGCGATGCGTCTGGCCGTCGATGGTGGCGATCGTCTCGTCGAGCGTCGTGAAGAATGTAGCGTCGAGCCATGGCGAGATCTCCATGATCGGGCGCACATCCGGCGACTGAAACACCAGCAGATCGACGATGCGCTGCGTCCAGGTCGTGCCGCATTTGGGGTAGGTCGCGATGACGATGTCGCTGTCGCGCGGCACATAGCGGTCCCAGCGCCGGCTATTCATCACCAGCGTGCGGTATTCGCGGGTCGGCGCGCGCGCCAGTCCTGTCGTCATGGTTCCTCCGTGGCGAGCCCGGGATAGGCCGGATCGGCCAGCCATCGCAATGGGTTCCGTTTTCACACGGACGACACGTTATTTTTGATCAATTACACAAACTTTGTGTGAAGTCTTGAATTCCGCCCGCGAGCATGTGATTTAGCCCTTATGGCAAAGGTTCAGGACCCACAGATGCTGACGGCGAACCGTCTGAAGGACGGCGACGTTCTTTATTGGAAGGGCGGCCATTGGGTCGAAGCCCTGAAGGATGCCGAGGTCTTCAGCGATCCCAGGCAGGCCGACATGGCGCTGGCGGAAGCGCAGAAATACGTCAGCGGAAATGCCGTGGTGAACCCCTATCTGTTCGACGTGAAGATCGACGGCGCGGGAATCCGCCCGGCGAAGGAACGCGAGATCATCCGCGCCGCCGGCCCCACCGTGCGCGGCGAAGGCAAACAGGCGGCGGATGCCGCGCTCCGGCCAAAACACACCGCCGAGCGCTCCACACCGGTGGAGGCAAGGGACGACGATGTATCGATATGACGAATTCGACGCCAAGTTCGTGGCCGAGCGCGTGGAGCAGTTCCGCGGCCAGGTGGCGCGGCGTCTGTCCGGCGAATTGAACGAGGACCAGTTCAAGCCGCTGCGCCTGATGAACGGGCTTTATCTGCAGCTGCACGCCTACATGCTGCGCATCGCCGTTCCCTACGGCACGCTATCGTCGCGCCAGCTGCGCAAGCTCGCGCACATCGCGCGACGCTACGACAAGGGCTTCGGCCATTTCACCACGCGCACCAATCTTCAGTTCAACTGGATCAAGCTGGTCGACGTGCCAGACATCCTGGCGGAGCTGGCGAGCGTGGAGATGCACTGCATCCAGACGAGCGGCAACTGCATCCGCAACGTCACCGCCGACCAGTTCGCCGGCGCGACGCCGGACGAGATCGAGGATCCCAGGCCGCTTGCCGAGATCATCCGGCAATGGTCGAGCCTGCATCCGGAATTCGTGTTCCTGGCGCGCAAGTTCAAGATCGCGGTGGGCGCCAGCGTGCACGACCGCGCGGCGCTGCAATATCACGACATGGCGGTCGAGATCGTGAAGAACGCGCAGGGGCGCACCGGCTACAAGGTGCTGGCCGGCGGCGGCATGGGCCGCACGCCTTACATCGCGCAGGTGATGCGCGAATTCGTCGAGCGCGAGGATATCCTCGCCTATCTCGAAGCGGTGCTGCGCGTCTACAACCAGGACAGCCGGCGCGACAACATCCACAAGCAGCGCATCAAGATCCTGGTCAACGCGATCGGCGTGGAGGAAATGCGCGCCCGCGTGGAGCGCGAGTTCGAGGAGATCAAGGCGCACGGCACGCTGCAGCTGCCGGCCGAGGAGCTGAAGCGCATCGAAGCCTATTTCGCGCCGCCGACGTTCGACGATCTTCCCGATGAGATGCCGAAAGGCGATGCGGCGTTCGAGAACTGGGCGAAGACCAATGTGCATGCCCATCGCGCGCCGGGCTATGCCATCGCGACGATCTCGCTCAAGACGGTCGGCCAGATCCCGGGCGATGCGAGCGCCGATCAGATGGACGCCATCGCCGATCTGATGGACGCCTATAGCGTGGGCGAGATCCGCGTCAGCCATGAGCAGAACCTGGTGCTGCCGCATGTAAGGAAGCGCGATCTGCCGGCGATCTTCGCCAAGCTCAGTGCGCTCGATCTTGCCGCGCCGAACGCGGGCCTCATCACCGACATCATCGCCTGTCCCGGCCTCGACTATTGCGATCTCGCCAATGCGCGCTCGATCCCGGTGGCGCAGGACATCGCCCGGCGCTTCGCCGATCTGGGCCGCCAGCACAGAATCGGCGAGCTCAAGATCAAGATCTCCGGCTGCATCAATGCCTGCGGCCATCACCATGCCGGGCACATCGGCATTCTCGGCGTCGACAAGAAAGGCGTGGAATTCTACCAGCTGGTGCTCGGCGGCTCGGGCGCGGAGGATGCCTCGATCGGCGACATCATGGGCCCGGGATTCGGGATCAACGAGATCGGGGCGGCGGTCGAGCGCGTCGTCGATCACTATCTGACGGTGCGCAAGGACGGCGAACGTTTCCTCGACACCTATCGCCGCGTCGGCATGGAGCCGTTCAAGAACGTCGCCTATCAGGAACAGATGTATGCCGCTCATACGGGTTGAGGGCGATCAGGCGACGCTGGCGGCCGACCCGTTCGCGACGATTGCCGACGATGCGGCGCTGCCGGACGCCGGCGGCGCAATCGTCTCGCTGACGCGCTTTCGCAAGGACCGCGACACGCTGCTCGCGCGCAACGCGCCGATCGGCGTGCGGCTCAAATCGGACGAGTTGCCCGAGCAGCTCGGCGACGACGTGCATCGCCTGTCGGTGGTGGCGATCGAATTTCCGGCCTTTCGCGATGGACGCGGTTTCTCCTGGGCGCGGATATTGCGCACGCGGCTGAAATTCGCCGGCGAGGTGCGCGCGGTGGGCGCTTTCCTCTACGACCAGATCGCCTATCAGCGCCGCGTCGGCTTCGATGCCTGGGAGCTGCCGGAGGGATTCACGGTCGAGACGTTCGGCCGCGCGCTGACCGAGATGACCAATGTCTACCAGCCGTCGGCCGATGGACGAAAGACGATCCGCGAGCTCAGGGCACACAAATAGGACCACCTGGTCGGTGTTGCTGCAAACCCGTTTTTGATGCTAGTATTACCGCGAAGAATGCAGGTAATACTTTGATGACCAAGCTGACCAGCAAGGGTCAGGTGACCATTCCCAAGCGGGTGCGCGACGCGCTCGGCCTGAAGCCGGGCAGCAGGGTCGAGTTCGGCATGGAAGACCCCGGCCGCGCCTTTGTGCGGCCCGAGAGCAAACCGAAGAAGGATGATTTCGAGAAGCGCCTGGCGAAGGCGCGCGGCAAGTTCAAGCTGGGCATGACGACGGACAAATACCTCGATCTCACGCGGAATCGAAAAGATTGATCTTCGTCGATAGCAGCGTCCTGCTGGACATGCTTGAAGATGACGCAGTCTGGGGACCGCGCTCGACGGCGGCCTTTCGCCTTGCCATGGCGCGCGACCGAGTCGCGATCAGCGATATCGTGTACGCAGAAATTGCGCCCGGCTTCGAGCGGATGGAGCACCTGGATGCCGCCCTCGGCTTGCTCGGTCTGTCGACGGTTGCGGCGCCGAAGGCTGCCCTCTTCCTCGCAGGCCATGCCTTTAGGCAATATCGCCGCCAAAGAGGTACGAAGACGAATGTGCTTCCCGACTTTCTCATCGGCGCGCACGCGGCGGTGGAAGACGCCAGACTTTTGACGCGCGATGCGACGCGCATCCGTGCCTATTTTCCGACCGTCGATGTGATCGCGCCCTAGGCAGTGTGACAGCGCGGCGAAAGTCGCGCATGGTGGCGGCGCGAAATCACCTCCCCCTTGTGGGGAGGTCGAAGCGCGAAGCGCTTCGGGTGGGGGACGATGCGGATGCGATTACCTTCGCAGGCGATTGCCCGAGCGCGCGAGCACAGGGCCAAGCCGACCGACGCGGAGGGCCTGCTGTGGTGGAAGCTTCGCGATCTGAACAGACGAGGCTTTCGCTTTCGGCGGCAGGCGCCGTTTCGCGGCTATTTCCTGGATTTCATCGATCACGGTGGGAAGGTCGTCGCCGAACTTGACGGCAGCCAGCACGGCTTTGGGGAACGTCGCCGGCACGACGCGGTTCGCGATGGCGTGCTGGCACGCGAGGGCTATCTCGTTCTGCGTTTCTCGAACCGAGAAGTGTTCGACGGGCTCGACCGAGTCGTGGACGCGGTCGTGAGGACAATTTCCGAGCCTCGTCCCCCCACGCCAAAAATCGCTCCGCGATTTTTGGACCTCCCCACAAGGGGGAGGTGATGCCAGACGTGCAAGCTCGCGCTGCCGACGTTTCAGTGAAAGCCCCGCCGCGATCCATCCCCTTGCGCCATGTCGCGGCGGTGTCGCTGGGCAATGCGCTGGGCTTCTACGACTTTCTGATCTACGTCTATTTCGCCGTCTATATCGGCCGCGCGTTCTTTCCGGCCGGCAACGAGACCGCGAGCTTGCTCGTCACGTACGGCGCGTCCTTCATCGGTTTCGTGGCGCGCCCGGTGGGCGCCATGATCATCGGACCGATGGGCGATCGCATCGGCCGGCGCGCGGCGATGATGCTGTCCTTCATCCTGATGGGCATCGGCGTCATCGGCGTGGCGCTGATGCCATCCTATGCGCAAATCGGAATCGCGGCGCCGATCCTGGTCGTGGTGTTCCGGCTGGTGCAGGGCTTCGCGCTGGGCGGCGAAGTCGGGCCCACCACCGCCTATCTGGTGGAAGCGGCGCCGCCGCTGCGCCGCGGACTTTACGCCTCCGGACAATATGCGACGCAGGATGCCGGCGTGCTGGTGGCTGGGTTGATCTCGACGGCGCTGGCGAGCCAACTCGATGCGCAGCAATTGCAAGATTGGGGCTGGCGCGTCGCCATGCTGATCGGCGCCTCGATCGTGCCGTTCGGTCTTTGGCTCAGAAGCAGCCTGCCCGAAACCTTGCACGCGGCCGACGATGCCGCACTCGCGCCGGATGCGACGACGGGCGATCTGACGGCGAAGACGCCGCTGCGGCCCTATCTGCTCCTCATCGTTCTGGGGCTGATGATGCTGATGTCGGGCACGATCGGCTCCTATGTCTCCAGCTACATGACGACCTATGCGCTCACCACCTTGCACATGGCGCAGACGGTGGCGTTCGGCGTCATCATCGTGAACGGGCTGTTCAACGTGCTGTTCGAGCCGGTGAGCGGCTGGCTGTCGGACCGCTTCGGACGCAAGCCGGTGATGATCATTCCCGGCGTTATCCAGCTGTTGTGCATATTGCCGGCCTTCTGGGTGATCGCACACTACCGCACCACGCTCACCTTCTATGCGATGATCGCACTGGTGACGATCCTGCAGGCGCTCTCCACGCCGCCGGTGATCGTGGTGCTGACCGAGCAACTTCCCAAGCGCGTGCGATCCGGCGTGGTGGCCGTGGTCTATGCTTTTGCGATCGCGACCTTCGGCGGTTCGACCCAGTTCATGCTGACCTGGATTTTGGCGTGGAGCGGCAATCCGCTGGCGCCAGCCTATTACTGGATCGCGGCGCTGGTGATCGGCCTGACGGCGATGGCGCTGGTGAAGGAAAGCGCGCCGGTGAAGGCCGCCCCCCACCCGAAACGCTGACGCGTTTCGACCTCCCCACAAGGGGGAGGTGGTTCTTACTCCGCCGCGGCGATTCCTTCGACCGGCGAGATCGCCGGCTGATCCATCGCCACGCCGCAGCGCAGGAGAACCGCGCGCAGATCGCGTACCGGCGGAAACACTTCATTGTTCCAGTCGGCGCCCTGCATGTCGTGCGCCCTCTGCTCCTGTTCCACGATGTGCTTGTCCTGGGTGAAGATGCCCTCGGTGAACCAGGTGATGAACGGCCAGGCGGCCTGGATCAAACCGGGGATCTTCGGCTTCTTCACCGACAGATAGCCGAAGGTGCGGTTGGTCTTCTGCTCGGCATCGAGCGGGGTGTAGCCGAGCCAGACGTCGAGCACCGGGTCGCCGCCGTTCACCCACACTCTGAGATTCTGATACGGATAGCCGGTGCGGATCGTCATCAGGTCGGCGTCGACGCCCTCGTCCGGCTTGCGCATGACGTTGAGGATCGCGGCCTCGCCGAGCGACTGGCTGCCGGCGGTGCGCGTGAAGGTGTAGTCGACCTCGCACCAATCCTCGCCGTTGCGGCGGCCGAGGCAGGTCGCCTTGATCGTGCCCATCAGGCTGCGGTGCAGGAACTGATGGTTCATGTCGAACAGGTTCTCGTGCATGAACGAATAGTGGCACGCCACTTCGCGATTGAGCTGGCGTGTCTTGTAGAGCGCATTCGCCTTCGACCCGAGCGCGGTCGGCGCGCGCGACTCGGCGAGCGCGGCATTGCCCGGAAA
Source organism: uncultured Alphaproteobacteria bacterium (assembly GCA_963741735.1). Lineage (GTDB taxonomy): Bacteria > Pseudomonadota > Alphaproteobacteria > Micropepsales > Micropepsaceae > Rhizomicrobium. Next base: position 1,093,852 of record CAVUJB010000002.1, on the reverse strand, counting down.
CACGAAGATCAGGCCGTCGACCTCGCGCGCCGGATAGGAGCGCACGCCGTTGGGCAGCCGCTCGCGCCCCAGATAGGGCACGTCGACGCATTTGCCCGAGCAGTCATAGGCCCAGCCGTGATAACCGCACTTCAGTGTCTCGCCCTGCACCACGCCGAGCGACAGCGGCACCTGGCGATGGGCGCAGCGATCCTCGAGCGCGAAGACCTGACCGCTCTTGCCGCGAAACAGCACGATCGGATCGCCGGCGAAGCGGCGCGCCAAGGTCTTGCCCGGCTTGACGTCTTCCGACCAGGCAAGCGGATACCAATAGTCGGGATGCGTTGCCGTGCGACGGAGGTCGGCTCCGCGCTTCGGCCCATTCGCTGCCATATTCACGAAAGCCCCAATCCGCGTCCCCCAAGCACTTGGACGCGGAAGCGAGGCTAGGCCAAAAAGGCGGCGCGGCCAAATCGGCGGCTTGAACCAAGAGTTGCGTTCGCCGCAAATAGTAAAGCATGTGGACTCTGCTCGGCATCGGCGTCGTGGTTTTGGGCTTCGCGGCGCGAGCCAATCCGCTCATCGTGATTGCCGCCGCGGCAGGCGTGACGGGCGCCGCGGCGGGGTTATCCCCCATTCGGATTATCTCATCTTTTGGCCACGCGTTCGCCACCAACCGCTTCGTGAGCGTGGTGTTCCTGGTGCTGCCGGTGATCGGGATTCTCGAGCGTTACGGTTTGCAGGAACGGGCGCGGACCTTGATCGAGCGGCTCAAAGGCGCGACGGCGGGGCGATTGCTGCTTGCCTATTTCCTGCTGCGGCAGATCGCGGCCGCGCTTGGCATTCCGTTCGGCGGCCAGGCGCAGATCGTGCGTCCGCTGCTGGCGCCGATGATGGAGGCGGCGGCGGAAGCGCGCACCGGCGCGCTCGGCGATAAGCAGCGATTCTGGCTGCGCGCGCACGCGGCGGCGGCGGAAAATATCGGGCTGTTCTTCGGCGAGGACATTTTCGTCGCCATCGGATCGATCCTGCTGATCAAGGGATTTCTCGACACCTATGGCGTGGTGGCAGAGCCGTTCGCGCTGTCGGTGTGGGCGATCCCGAGCGCGATCCTGGCGGCGATCGTCCATGGCGCGCGGATATTGGCGATCGATCGAAAGCTGGCGCGCCCGCCCGAAAAATCGCGAGGCGACTTTTCGACCTCCCCTTTCAGGGGAGGTAAAGGATCATGATCACCCTCGAGCACGTCTACATCCTGACCGGGCTGATGGGCACGGCATTCGCGCTGCTGAGCGCGCGCGACACGAGCAATCCCAAACGCTTCGGCAATGCGGCGTTCTGGGGCCTGCTGTCGGCGAGCTTTCTGTTCGGCTCGCAATTGTCGGACTTCGCCAACGGATTGCTCGCGCTGGCGCTGATTGCGGTCGGCGGCTTCAACCTGATGCACAAGGGCGCCGCCGCGACGACTACACCACAAGAACGACAAGCGAGCGCGGCGCGCCGCGGCAATGCGCTGTTCCTGCCGGCGCTGATCGTGCCGGCGGTGGCGCTCGCCGGCACCCTGCTGCTGAAGACTTCCGGCCTGGTCGATCCCAAACAGGCGACGCTCGTGTTCCTCGCGATCGGGGCGGTGAGCGCACTCGCCGTCTGCCATGTGTGGCTCAGGCCGCCGCCGCTGGCGCCGATCGAGGAAGGGCGCCGACTGATCGACACGATCGGCTGGGCGGCGGTGCTGCCGCAGATGCTGGCTTCGCTCGGCGCGGTGTTCGCGATCGCCGGCGTCGGAGGCGCGGTCGGCCATCTGGCGACCGCCTATCTGCCGCTCGACACGCCGGTCGTCGCCGTCGTCGCCTATTGCCTCGGCATGGCGGCGTTCACGGTGGTGATGGGAAATGCCTTCGCCGCGTTCCCGGTGATGACGGCAGCGATCGGCTGGCCGCTGATCGTGCACCGTTTCCATGGCGATCCGGTGATCATGGGCGCGGTCGGGATGCTGGCCGGGTTCTGCGGCACGTTGATGACGCCGATGGCGGCGAACTTCAACATCGTGCCGGCCGCCCTGCTCGAACTGCCCGACCGCAACGGCGTGATCCGGGTGCAGGTTCCCACCGCACTGGTTCTGCTCGCCGCGAACACCGCGCTGATGGCAATGGTGGTGTACCGGTTCTAGTTCACGCGGAGACGCGGAGGCGCGGAGTTCGGGCAAACCTCCGCGTTCTCCGCGACTCCGCGTGACAATTTCTTTGTTCCGCATGAACATGGGTCGCCCGCATAAAGCGGGCGATGACAAATTGTTTTTGATCCGGAACGCGGCGATAGCATGCTCTCTCATCTCTCCTTCGGTGTTCGCAATCTCGAGCGGTCCACCGCGTTCTACGAGGCCGCGCTGGCGCCGCTCGGCTATGTCTGCGTGTGGCGGAACGAGCGTGCCAGCGGTTTCGGCGCGCCTGGCGGCGAGGACAAGCTTGCACTGTTCGCGCAGCGGCCGGGCGAGGCACGCGCGCCGGGCGCCGGATTTCATCTGTGCTTCGAGGCGAAGGACCCTGCCGCGGTCGATGCTTTCCACGCCGCAGCGCTTGCCGCCGGCGGAACCGACGCCGGCGCACCGGGGCTTCGTCCTCAATACGGCGCCACCTATTACGCCGCCTTCGTCGTCGATCCCGACGGCCACAAGCTCGAAGCGAAGCATCAATAGCAGTGTCACACTAATCTCCTTGACCCCCTGCCCCCTTTGCCGCAAAGAGGCCGCGGAACCGTTTCGAGGTCGTTCGCGATGAACGCACCCACGCGCATTGACGCGCTGCCGCGCTTCGGCACGATCGAGAAAGCCATCGCCACGCTGAAGCCGGGCGAGCCGCTCTATTGCATCTTCCCGCAGAAATTCGCCGACGCGGCGAAGCGATTCCTCGACGGCTTTCCGGGCGATCCGCTATACGCGATCAAGGCCAATCCGGCACCGCACGTGCTCGACCAGGTATGGGCGGCGGGCATCCGCCATTTCGACACCGCATCGGTGCCTGAGATCGAGATCGTCAAGAACCGGTTTCCCGACGCCTATTGCCACTTCATGTCGCCGGTGCGCGCCAACGGCGCGGCCAAGAAGGCGTTCGAGCAGTACGGCGTGACCGATTACGTCGTCGATTGCGACTATGAGCTCGAGAAACTCCTGGCCGAGACCAAGGCACCCAAGAAGCTGCGGATCTTCGTGCGCGTCGCCACGCCGCTCGGCGGCGCGGTGCTGGAATTGTCGAGCAAGTTCGGCACCACGCCGGTGGAGGCCGCAAAGCTGCTCAAGCGCGTCGCGGATTCGGGCGCCGCGCCGTGCATCACCTTCCATGTCGGTTCGCAATGCCTGTCGCCGTTCTCCTATGCGCAGGCGATCGAGATGGCGCGGCGCACCGCCGCGCTCGCCAAGGTGGAGATCGCGGCGCTCGACATCGGCGGCGGCTTTCCGGGGCCGTACCAGGGCGACGACGTGCCGCCCTATCACTGGTATTTCGACACCATCAAGGAAGCGCTCGAAACGCTGCCCGATCCGAAGGTCCCGCTGATCTGCGAGCCCGGCCGCGCGCTGATCGCCGAAGGCCTGTCGCTCGTCACCCAAGTGATCCTGCGCAAGGGCGACCGGCTCTATATCAATGACGGCGTCTATGGCTCGTTCGACGAACTGACTTTGCCGGGATGGAACGCGGACTATCCGGTGCGCGTCTTCACGCTCGATGCCAAGGGCCGCGCCCTGCCGCTGCCCGGCGCGACGCTGCCGTTCCGCGTCTATGGTCCGACTTGCGATACGCTCGACGTTCTGCCGCGTCCCTTGATGCTGCCGGCCAATATCGGGCCGAACGACTACATCGTGTTCGACTATATGGGCGCCTATTCGGTGGCGGTGCGCACCACGTTCAACGGCTTTTATCCCGACAGCTGGGCCATCGTCGGGAACTGACGCGCCGGATCGACTTGCCGATATTCGCCTTCGATGAGAAGCTGGGTCGCCAGGAGAACCGTCATGGTCGAGCCCGCAAATCGCAACAAATTCGCAGCGATCCTATTTCGCGACCCGGCCGTAACGATCATGTTCGCCATCGCACTCTTGCTAATCGTGTTGCTCCCGCTCGCCGGCGCCGTCTTCGCCCGCACCGGACACCCTGAACTGTTGATGGCCGCGCTCCTAGCGACGGGAACATTCGCGGTCGTCGGCATGGTGCTCGGGCTGGTGCGCGGGCTTGGGAGCGAAAGAGCGATAAGAAAACGGAGCGCACATAGCGACCGCTTTCCGCCGGTCATGCGGCAAAGCTGAAGCCCTTCTTGGGTTTCGCCACCCGCTACGACAAGCCGGCGTCCCGCCACGGTCCAACTCGCTTTAATCCGGCCCGCTCCACGCCCAGGAGCCTGCGATCTAGTGCGCCGGCTTCTCCAGCAGCGTGCCGAACACCCAGCCTTCGACGCCGTCCGCCTTCACGAAGGTCCAGCCGTCTTTCGATTCATGGGTCTCGACGGTTTCGCCGGCCTTCAGGCGCCCGACCACGGCGCCGAATGTCGAAGGCGCGCCGCGCATGTTGGCGGCTCGGCGCGCGACAGCGCTCGCAGTGACGACGGCCGGCGCGGCCGCTTTCTTCGCGGGCAGCGGCGCGGCGTCGGGTTCCGAACCGAACAGAGATTGGATCGACGCGGTCGTCTCGGCAATCTGGTACTGCCAGGTATAGGGCAGATAGGCGGTGACGAAGGGCAACGCCAGCACGATCACCATGACGCAGACCGACACCAGCACCACGTCGCGAACGAACGGGCGCGCGTTGCGTTCGGGCCGCTCGCGCGGCGGACGCGATTTTTCGAGCGTGATGTGCGTCCGCGGCTGGTGCGGAATGTGCCGCGCTTCCATCGTCAGATGCGCCTGGGCCAGTTCGACCTCGCGATCGGCGAGCGATTGCTGCAACACCGAGATCTCGCCTCGCAGTTCGGCGATCAGTGCATCGTCATAGCTCGCCGCCGGTTTGCGGGACATCTCGGCGAGTTTCGCGTCCATCCTCTGGCGCCACCGCTCTTCGGCGAGCGCAAGGCGGCCGTCTTCCTCCGATTTCCACGCGGCCCGAGCCGCCGCAAGCGCCGCTTCGGCCTTTCCGGCGTCGGCGGCGCGATCCGCTTCGAGCGATTTGTACTTCGCTGCCAGGGCCGCGCGTTCCGAACGCAGACGCGCAAGCTCCGCATCATTGTCCGAGTCTTTCGTCCGCGCGGCCAAGTCGCGCCCGGCCGCAGCGAGCGCAGTTTCGGCCTTGTCGCAGCGGGCCTGAAGCGCCGCACGGTCCTCGCGCAGCCGTGCAAGCTCGGCATCGCCGCCCTGCTCGCGCGCTTTCGCATCGCATTCGGCAGCAGCCAGCGCAGTTTCGGCCTTGTCGCAGCGCGCCTGTAGCGCGGCCCGATCTTCGCGCAGCCGTGCAAGCTCGACATCGCCGCCCTGGGCGCGCGCTTTCGCATCGCGTTCGGCAGCAGCCAGCGCAGTTTCGGCCTTGTCGCAGCGGGCCTGAAGCGCCGCACGGTCGTCACGCAGCCGTGCAAGCTCGGCATCGCCGCCCTGCTCGCGCGCTTTCGCATCGCGTTCGGCGGCAGCCAGCGCGGCTTCGGCCTTCTCGGCGCGCGCGGTGAGGCTCGCAATGTCGCCTGAGGACTTCGTCCGCCACTGTGCTTGCTCAGCGGCAAGCCGGCGGGCTTCGGCGGATTTCCATTCCTCCTGCGCCCGCGCCACGGAATCCGCGATTTCGCGGCTATGGCGCTGCTGTTCCTCGGCCAGGAGCTGCCGCGCCCGCGCAAGCTCGCGTTCGCGTTCGCCGAGCGACGCCTCGGCACGGCTCAGCGCGGCGTCCGACGTCTTGGCCGCACCATCACGCCAGCTTCTTTCCGCGGCGGCCAGGCGATCCGCTTCTCCGGCGCTCCATTCGCGTTTGGCGCGTTCGAGTTCGGCAGCGATCTGAGTTCCTATTTCAGCGCGCGCCGCAGTCTCCGCCTTCGCAGAGGTTTCGCGCCATTGCGCCTCGCGCGCGGCGATTCGATCGGCTTCCTCCGCCTGCCAGGATTTTCGCGCGCGATCGAGCGCATACGCGGCGTCGACTGCCGCGGCTTCGAGCTTTTGCGCGAGTTCGGATTCCAAGGATGCCGATGACGCGTCGCGCTCGGAAGCTTGCGCGATCTCGCGGCGCAGATCGGCGATCTCACGCTCGCGCTCTTTGAGCAGCGCGCGCGCGGAATTCGAGATCTTCGCGAAGCCCGCGCAACGCGCCGTCATTCGGCGCCTCGCTCGCGGCCGGCGCCGCATCGGCCGTGACCGGGAGATCGAGCACGGCAAGCGTCGCGCCGTCCTGCTCCAGACCGATGATCCTGACCACCAGCGATGGCGTCGGGCGTGCGTCGTGCGGCGCGATGAATTCGACGCCGTCGATTTCGTCCTGCGCGAGCGACCAGGAACCGTTGCCGTTGTTGCGCCCTTGCGACAGCGTCGCGCGCTGCGGCAAGCCTTCGACGCGGATGAGCAAGCGGCCCTTGCCGCGATGCGGCGCGACGAGCGGCACGAGCCGAAGCATCACGCGCTTGGGCGGCACGTTCGGCACGGGCGGCAGCGGTTCGGGCCGCGGCGACCTTGCGGCTTTGGCCTGGCCGATGGCAGCCGTCACCTCTTCGGCCAGGCGCTCGGCCGCTGTCCTGCGGGCGAATGGTTTTACGCGTGACGCCACTTTTCCCTACGCGACTTGCAGCATGCGACGGCCGATATTCACCCCTAACCCGTAAAATTCTTCGTTAGCCGATCATGAAAATTCGTTGCAACTATCGCCGTCGGGCTGCACGCCAGGCGCGAGATGCCAGGCAAATCCTGGACGGGCCGCCGCCTGGCCCCAAACCGGGTAATTCGCGCTATCAATCCCGGGCCGCTGCCACTATCGATTGCGGCCGAACCGCCACGGAAGTCCGCCCATGCGAAGTCTTGCCGCTGCTGCGGCCATCGTCATCGCCGCCTTCGGCTCCGCGGCCGGCCAGCCGGCCTGGCACACCTATACCGACGCCAAGGGCGGCTTTTCGATCAGCTATCCCGAAGGCTGGACGGTGAACCCGGATTTCGTCGATCGCGGCTACGGCTTCTACAAGGGCGATAGCGAAGATGTGCGCCGCGGCGTCGCGCTCAAGGCGCCAGCCGATCTTGCGCCGGGAACCAATCTGGAAAGCGACCAGCTCGCGCTGGTGGTGCAGACCGCGCGGCCGGGCGACCTTTGCACCGCCAAATCGTTCCTGGTCGATCCCTCGCCGGATTACGTCACCGACACCACGGTCGACAAGCCGGAGGTGGTGCGCACCGTCGCCGAACCGGGCGACCGTTACGGCCTGGAACAGGTCGTGCTCATGGCGTTCAAGACGCCCTGCATCGCGGTGCATTACTATGTCGCCTATGCCCGGCCGCAGCCGGGCGATCCGCACCCGCCGGCGCAATTCGACCGCAAGGCGCTGTTCGAGATGCTCGGCAACATCGCCGCGACGTTGCGGGTTCCGAAATAACCGCGGCGCGGCACCCCAAGACAGGGCCAACAAAACGTTAACGTCTTTCGACTAGCGTCCAGCGCGCGATGCCGACACCGAAAGAACGTCTGAGCCATCTGCTCGAACTGGCCGCGCAAGGCCAGAGCGAGCGCGCGGCGCTGGCCGGCGAAGTCGCCGACCTGCTGCTCGACTGGCCGGCGCAATATCCGCCGGCGATGCGCGCCACCTTCGAGGCGCTGCTCGAGAAGATCGCGCGCGAGATGGACGATGCCGCGTGCGCCGATCTGGCGGCGCGCTTCGACGGCCGCAACGACTTCTCCGCCGCGCTGTTGAACGCCTTCTTCCTGGTCGCCCAGCCCTCGATGAAGGACATGATCCTAGCGCGCAGCGACGGCGAAGGCGCGATCGCCATTCGCGGCGTCGACGCCGACACGCTTTTGCGCGAGGCGCGGGCGCGGCGGGACTTCGCCTCCGCGTTGGCGCACCTTTCCGCCATTCCCGAGACGGTCGCGGCCGCTATCCTGGCGGACGGTTCGGGCCGCGCCCTCGCCGCCGCCTGCAAGGGTGCCGGAATCAACCGCGCGACCTATTCGGCGATCGCGATCCTGGCCGGGCCGGCGCGCAGCGTGCACGACAATTTCGAGTTGCTCGCGGTCTATGACCGGGTGCCGGAGAACGGCGCGATGCATCTTCTCGCCTATTGGCGCTCGCGTTCGGACGGCGCGCATGCGCTGGCGGCGGCCGCGGAATAGTCGCCGCCGCGCCGCATCTTCAAATAATCGAAACTATCGATCTTCCCTGCCGCGGCGATCCGCGCGACCATGCGGCCGGTTCTGGAGGGAGATATCCATGCTTCGCCTGCTTCTCGGCGCACTGATCGCGCTTGCGCTCGCTTCGCCCGCCGCGGCGCGGGTGCTGCCCTATCCCAAGAGTTTCACGATGCGGATGATCGCGGCCAACGGCACGCATCTGTATGTCCGGGTCGGCGGCCATGGCCCGGCGGTCGTCCTGCTGCACGGCTTCGGCGACTCGGGCGACATGTGGCAGCCGCTGGCGGTGAAGCTCATCGCCGATCACATGGTGATCGTGCCCGACCTGCGCGGCATGGGACTCTCGGCGCATCCCGACACCGGCTACACCAAGAAGAACGAGGCCCTGGACATCGCCGGCGTGATGGACGCGCTGCACGTCGACAAGGCCCATCTGGTGACGCACGACATCGGCAACATGGTGGGCTATGCGCTCGCGGCGCAATTTCCGGCGCGCATCACAAAGTGGGTGGCGATCGACGCGCCGCTGCCGGGGCTCGGCAACTGGGCGGCGCAGCTGTCCAACCCGAAGACCTGGCATTTCAATTTCTATGGCCCGGACGAAGAGCGGCTGGTCGCGGGGCGCGAGCGCATCTTCCTCGACCGCTTCTGGGACGAGCTCGGCGCCGACCCGCGCCACATCGACGAGCAGACGCGCCGGCACTACGCCGCGCTCTATGCCAGGCCACACGCGATGCACGACGCGATGGAGCAGTTCAAGGCGTTCCACCAGGACGGCATCGACAACCGGGCGCTCCTGGCGGCCGGCGGGAAATTGCCGATGCCGGTGCTGGCGCTCGGCGGCGAGAAATCCTATGGCGCCGGGATGAAGACGGAACTCGATTTCGTCGCAAGCAACGTCACCGGCGGCGTGATTCCGAACTCCGGTCACTGGATCATGGAAGAGAACCCGGACGCGACGGTGGCGATGGTGCTGGCGTTTCTGGAGAAATGAACCGCCCCTGTCATCCCCGGCCGGACATTGCGACGGCAATGCGAGGGAAAGGGTGGAGGTTCAGATTAGGTCCATTCGCCTGGGTCCCCTTCCCTCGCTTCGCGCACCAAGTGCGCGAAGCTCGCCGGGGATGACAATCGCGCTTAACTCTCCGCGTTCACGTCATGCCGTTCGCGGGTCTTGGCGAATTTGAGGCCCGGGAATTTGTCCGAGACGTAGCCGAGCTCCCAGTTGCTTTTGGCGAGGAACACCGGCGCGCCGTCGCGGTCGGCCGCCATGCCGCCCCGGTTGGCGGCGGCGAATTTCTCGAGATCGGCGTCGGGGCCCGACAGCCAGCGCGCGGTCTCGTAGGGCGCGGGCTCGAGCGCGGCTTCGAGCCCGTATTCGGCGACCAGCCGCGACTTGAGCACGTCGAGCTGCAGCGGCCCCACCACGCCGACGATCCAGTTGGCGCCGATCTGCGGCTTGAATACCTGGGTGACGCCTTCCTCGGCGAGGCTTTCGAGCGCGCGCGTCAGATGCTTCTGCTTCATCGGATCGGAGAGCCGCACGCGGGAGAGGATTTCCGGGGCGAAATTCGGAATGCCGGTGAACACGATCTCGCCCGTCTCCGACAGGGAGTCGCCGACCCGCAGCACGCCGTGGTTCGGAATGCCGATGATGTCGCCGGGAAACGCCTCGTCCACCGTCTCGCGCTCCTGGGCGAAGAACAGGATCGGGTTGTGCACGCCGATGGTCTTCTTGGTGCCGGACTGGACAAGCTTCATCCCGCGCCGGAAGCGGCCCGAACACAGCCGCAGGAACGCGACGCGGTCGCGATGGTTGGGGTCCATGTTGGCCTGGACCTTGAACACGAAGCCGGTCACCTGCGTATCGGCGGGCTCGACCATGTGGCCCTTGGTGGCGGCGGGCCCCGGCGGCGGCGCGTTCTTCGCCAGCGCCGAGAGCAGATCGCGCACGCCGAAATTCTTGAGCGCCGAGCCGAAATAGACCGGCGTCTGATGGCCCTCGGTATACGTGCCGTGATCGAAGCGCGGCATGCCGGCGCGCACCAGCTCGACATCCTCGTCGAGTTTGGTCTTCTCCTCGGCCGACAGGAGTGCGGCATAGGCATTGCCGCCGAGCTTTTCGCCCGTGCCGAAGCGGGAGAACTCCTCCGTGTAAAGATCGATGGTGCCGCGGAAGTTGAGCCCCATGCCGACCGGCCACACCATCGGCGCGCATTCCAGCTGGAGCTGGTCGGAAATCTCGTCGAGCAGCTCGATCGGGTCGCGCGCCTCGCGGTCCATCTTGTTGACGAAGGTCATGATCGGGATGTCGCGCAGCCGGCAGACCTCGAACAGCTTGCGCGTTTGCGCCTCGATGCCCTTGGCGGCGTCGATCACCATCACCGCCGAGTCGGCGGCGGTCAGCGTGCGATAGGTGTCTTCCGAGAAATCCTCATGGCCCGGCGTGTCGAGCAGGTTGAACACCGCGTTCTCGAACTCGAAGGTCATCACGGCGCTGGTCACCGAGATGCCGCGTTCCTGTTCGATCTTCATCCAGTCGGACTTGGCGCGGCGCGCCTCGCCGCGCGCCTTGACGCGGCCGGCGGCGTGGATCGCGCCACCGAGCAACAGCAGATGCTCGGTCAGCGTCGTCTTGCCGGCGTCGGGATGCGAGATGATCGCGAAGGTGCGGCGCCGGGCGGCTTCGTGGATGAGTTCCATGGCGGCGGGGGAGTAGCAGGGTTGGCTGCGCCTGTCATCCCAAACTCGTGGTGGCCGCGGCCTTGTGGTATCCTTTTGGCCGACGAACGGTTTGAGGAGATACCGATGTCCACGCACCTTCACCGCGCACTTTGCGTCACCGCCTTCGCCGCACTCGCGACGCCCGCGCTCGCGGCCGGTCCCGTCGATTGCAGCAAGGGCGCCATGCCGGCCGGCCCGCTGAAGGGCACCGTCAACGGCGCCGCGTTCGTGCTGCAGAGCGTGACGCTCGATCCCAACAACACGCGCGACCAGGGCGGCGTGAAGTTCGACGAATATCACATCTACCTGAAGGGCAAGGACGGAACCGTGTTCGACGTCACGGCGATCCGCCCCGCCGGCAAGCTTCCCGACGGCTACGCCTTCCATTCCGACATCAATGGCGACGGACCGGAAGCCGGCGCGGGTTCGCACGAGATCCAGGGTTGGTCGATCAACAACGAAGACACCAAGCTCGAGATCAATTTCTTCGAGGTGAACGACGCCTCGCTGCAGCTCGGCTTCGGCAAGCGGGCCGGCAAGGCGCTGCCGGCGCAGATTCATTTCTGCATCGCATCGAAGAAGACCGACATCGGCGGCAGCTTCACAGTGCCGCTGAAATAGTCCGCCGGATTTTTCGAAGCGATCTATCGGAGACGAATTTGAACCGCCTCGCGCTTTTCCTTGCCTTGTTCCTGCTGCCCGCGGTTCCGGCTCTTGCCGTGCCGGCCGATCCCTGCGCCGCCGCCATTCCCGATACTCCGTTCGCCGCCACGGTGGCTGGCAAGCCGCTGCCGCTCGGACCCGCCACGATCTATCCGGTGTCGCCCTGGCTTGGCCATTACGTCACCTATTATCTGACGTTCCAGGACAAGCCCGGCGATGCGATGCTCCAGGTGCAGGTGCTGGTGAAGAAAAAACAGCTGCCGGATGGACGGACGTTCCGCATGCTGCCGTCCTTCGATCCCGCCAAACAGCCGAGCGTCGGCAAGGACGCGACCGAGATCCAGAGCTGGACGTTCGAGGTGCCTGCCGCGCGCATCGACACCGCGCAATTCCACGACCTGGCAACTCTCACCGTCGCCTTCGGTATGCGCAAGGACGGCAAGCTTCCCGGCAAGCTGGCATTGTGCATCCCGGCCCAAAAGGCGACGTTTCTCGGCGCCTTCAGCGCGACGATCACGCAATAGAATATTCGCGGCCGCTCAAAGCATCGCTGCTGCCACGGCAGCGAGCGCCGCAAAGGCGACGACGGCAAAGGACGGTAGCCTCGCCCACATCAAAAGCGCCAGAGCGGCGAGCGCGATGGCGATGTCGGCAGCCGAGAAGATCGCGCTGGTGATGACCGGCGTGCACAGCGCCGCGAACAACAATCCCACCACCATGGCGTTGATGCCCTTGAGGGCGGCGCGCATGCGCGGATGGTTCTGTACCGCGTTCCACGCCGGAAGAGCGCCGAACACCAGGAGAAACGACGGCAGATAGATCGCGGCGAGCGCGATGAGCGCGCCCGCCCAGCCGTTCGGCGCCGTCTTCATCGCGGCGCCGAGAAAGGCGGCGAAGGAGAACAGCGGCCCGGGCACCGCCTGCGCCGCGCCATAGCCGGCGAGGAACGTCGCATTGTCGACCCAGCCCGGCGTCACGATCGCCTTCTGCAGCAGCGGCAGCACCACATGGCCGCCGCCGAACACCAGCGCGCCGGAACGATAGAAGCCGTCGATCACGGCGAGGATGCGAATCTGCGTCCCCGCGAGCGGCAGGCCGATCAGCAGGACGAAGAACAACAGCAGGCAGAGAACCGAAAAGATGCGATTGATCGGAAGGGCGAGCCGCGGCCCGGCCGCATCGCCGCGCAAGAAGAGCGAGCCCACCGCCGCGCCCAGCGCGATCGCCGCAACCTGGCCATAGGCCGACGGCAGAAGCAAAGCGATCGCCGCGGCGGCGGCCGCGAAGGCGAGACGCGTCGCGTCCGGCGTCAGACTTCGGCCCATCGTCCACACCGCCTGCGCCACCACCGCGACGGCGGCGATCTTGAGACCGTGAATCCACGGTGCATGAGAGAGGTCGCCGAACCTGGCCATCAGAACGGCGAACGCGATCATCAGTGCGGCCGACGGCGCGGTGAAGCCGATGAAGGCCGCGAACGCGCCCGCGATGCCCGCACGCATCAGGCCGAGGATCATGCCGACCTGGCTGGAGGCCGGGCCGGGCAGGAACTGGCACAGCGCGACGATGCCGGCATAGGCGTTCTCGTCGAGCCATCGCCGGCGCTCGACGAATTCCTTGCGGAAATAGCCCAGATGCGCGACCGGCCCGCCGAAGCTCGTCATGCCCAGGCGCAGGAAGACGAGAAAGACTTCGGCCAGGCGGCGCGCGGACTCGCTCATTCGGGTTGCGTAGCAGCGGCGGCGGCGCTTGTCATGCATGCTAGAGTGGCCGGCAATTCGAAGGATTGGAAAACGCCATGACGTTCCTGACCCGCAGTGCACTGGCCGCCATGCTCGCCGCGCTGGCGGTCACGCCGGCTTTTGCCGCGCCGGCCGATTGCAGCGCGGGCCCGATCGCCGGTAAGCCGGTCGCGGGCACGGTTGCCGGAAAGCCGTTCGTGGCAAAACAGATCACGCTCGATCTCACCAAGGACGGCATGGAGGTCGACGCGGCCAAGTTCGACAAATACACGCTGTCGATCATGACCGACGGCATCTTCAACGAACTGACGGTCTCCATGCTGGTGCCGCTGGGCAAAGCGCCCGACGGGCGCACCTTCCGCGTGCTGCCGACCGACGAGATCGGCGACCAGCCGGCGGCGGTGAAAGGCGTGCCGGAGGTGCAGGGCTGGGACTTGCAGCTCGAGGCCGCCGGAGTCGACACCAGCTTCACGCAGGAGATCGCATCGATCCGGGTGGAGTGGGGAAACCGTCAAGGCAATGTGCTGCCGGGCAAGATCCATTTCTGCGTACCGGGCCAGAAGGCGGAAATCGAAGGCAGCTTCAGCGCGACGATGCGTTGAACCTTACACCCTGTCGAACGGCCAGATGCGCGGCGCGATCACATAGTTGATCTGCACGGCGATGATCACGCCGATGCTCAGCCAGGTCGAGAAGACGCAAAGCGCGGCGCCGATCGAATAGAGCGCCTGGGCGACGACGATGCGGCGGACGAAGGCCGCATCGACGTCTGGCGGCGCATCGGGGCTGACGAGCCCGAATTGCTTGGCGCGATACCAGCTGGCCAGCAGCAGCACGCCGAGCAGGAAGATGTTGAACCAGTAGACGATCAACGCGGCGCGAAAGGCGATGAATTCCGCAAGCAGGTTGGTCGAGAACGGCAGAAGGCACACCGCCATCAGAAATCCCAGATGGAACCAGGTGTAGGCGCGGTCGGTGTGCGACAGCGCATCGTGCTGCGTCTGCTGGCCGACCCAGAAGATGCCGAGCGTCATGAAGCTCATCAGGAACGTGACGAGCCGGGGGCTGAGCAGCCACAGCGCGTGCAGGAGCGCGGCCTCGCTGTGGATGTCGTCGAGCGGCGGCGGGCGGATATCGAGCACCAGAACCGTCATCGCGAAGGCGAATACGCCGTCGGACAGCGCCGCCAGCCGCTCGCGATTTTGCCCCGCAATGAGATTGTAGAGTTTGGTCATGCCGAAGGCGGGCGTAGCAAGCGTTTGCCGATGGGGCAAGTGCGAGGCTCAGTCCGCGGACGGCGCCCTTTGCGGATGCAGCGAATCCTCGCGCATCTGCTTGGCGAGCAGCGCGAGGCGCTCGGCGAAATGATGGTTCATCTCGGGCCGCGCGCGGATCGACCGCGACATCGTTTCCAGCTCGTCCGCCATCCGCTGAATCTCGACTTCCGTGAACGGCTTGCTGTCGTCGTGCATGACTTCCTCTCGTCTGGCGGCCCGGAGACAAGGCCATTCTTCCCAGAACGATGGTCGCGGCATCTTGATCGAAATCAGTCGGGAGGGCCGCTCGTCGGCAGGGGGTCTCGGCGCGGCGCGGGGGCCCGCGGCGATGCGCGGACCCACCCCCAACGCATTCAATGCACAAGGCTGATGTCGAGCTGCTTGCCGCGCGTGAAGCGCCGGCCGTAGCGGCGGCCGGCGCCGCTGGTCACCGACACAAGTTCGCCGAGCGGCGCGCGTTCCACCCAATAGGCCGGGCGCGAAACGAACAGTTCGGCCTGGAGCAGGCCCTCCGCCTCCTTGCCCGTCACGTCGACGCCCTTTTGCTCGAGCATTTCCAGCGTGCCGGCGGCCTCCTCCTCGGAGTGGAAGCGGCGCTGCACGAAGGTGACGCCCTTGAGCTTCTCGGTGACGAGACCGTATTGCTCCAGCTCGCATGCGATCGCGTCGTAGGGGAACATCCGCAGGACGAAATTGACCACCCAGGGGGTGCGGCCGCCGCTTTGCGCCGCAAGAATGCGGCGGAAGCTGCGCTCCGTCACATAGCCGACGCAGCCAGTGGAGACGATCAGATCGAGATCGCCGAGCACGCCGCGATCGCGCGCGCTGGGATCCTCGCGCTCCAGATTGGTGCTGACGGCCGCGTCCAAAAGCCCGGCATTCAGCGCGTAGCGGACGGCGGGCTCGGACGAATCGAGCCCGATGAACCGCGCGTCGGAATGACTCGGCCAGGAGCGGAAATAGTGGCGGTCGAGCTGGACCAGCGTGTCGCTGGACAATGCGCGCATCTCGGCGGAGGCGTAGCGCTGAGCGAGCCGTCGCATGTCGAGCGGATAGCGCGCCAGCGCGGCGTTGATTCCGTAGGAGCAGCCGATGTCGAGAACCCGGACGGGCCGGCCGACATCGTAGCGCAGCGCTGCGATCAGTGTACGGATGACCGGCTTGGCAAGATCGGGGATGACATAATCCAGACCGTACAGCACCCGGAAATATTCCCTGGGATCGGGGTCGGTGTAGATCGTGTCGAAATTCGCCTTGGCACGATTGATATGACGAAATGCAGTGGCTTCCAGATTCATTTTAACCTCGCTTGAAAATGCGTGGCGCTCGCGCGCGCCATATTCCTCCCGGGATTGAGATCGTAGGTAGGCTATAGACGCCGCATCGCGCGCGGGCAACCGAAATCGGTTGCGCGAAACCCGCATGGAATCAGTGTCAAACGAATTTTTCGCGAAGTTTCGCGGTGCAATTCGATGATGCTCACGTCAACACTCGCACATCCATGCAACTCAATTATGGCCGAATGCGAATTGCTGACTGCGCGTCACACGATCGGTTCGTCGACGAACGCCCTGCCCGCGCGATCTTCGATCTCGACGATCCACAAATCGGGATCGAATTTGATCTGGCGTTCGAACCAGGCGCTCGCCTTTTCATCGGTGACATTGTCCCCGAGCGGCCGCGCCCACACCAGATCGCCTTCGCCGTTGCGTGCCTGGTTGAGCACGGTCGAGGTGCCGTCGAGACGGGAGATTTTCAGGATGATCGCGCCGGCCTCTTCCGAGCCCTTGCGCACGACGAAGGCCTGGGCGCCTTCGACTTCGGCGCGGCGGATGACGGCGCGGACGAAAATGCCGGCTTTGAGGCGCGGGGTCATGGCGGCGATATGCGCCCACGCGGCGCGGCGGTCAACGCGCCGCGAAGATCGTGCCGGTGAGGATGGTCGAGACTTCGCCATCGTCGCCGGCGAGCGGCGCGACGTAGCAGTTGCCCCTGATGTATTGGACGGTCGTGTAGTGCGAGTGGAAGAGAAACGGCCGGCGGCGCTCGAGCACCAGATCGCAGGCCTGGTTCCAGCCCTCGGCCTGGCGTGCCTCCATCAGCTCGTCGAAGAACTGGCGCGTCATGTCGGGTCCGAACTCCGAAAGTCCGCTGCCGAAATAGCCGAAGCGGTAGCGCCGCGTTTTGCCGAACGGCTCGCGCTCGACGAACGCCACGATGCGCAGAAACGGCGCGAGCACGCGCGGGGTGAGGTCCTTCTTCGCAGGAACCGGGCGGCCGGCGGCGGCGGCGAGCCATATGGCGTGCAGGCGGCGCAGCGGCTCGTGCTCAAGGGCGAGCGCCGAGTCGCAGACGATCGGCCAACCCGCGGCCAGAGCCCGCGTGTTGAAATCCGACGCGGAATCCACATGAAGGTTCATGCTCTAAGGATCGCGCGGCGAGCGTCAACACGCGGTTAAACGGCAGCGCCATGGCGCGGAATTGCCGCCGTGAATCTACCCAGAGTGAATGGCGGCGGCCCCTGCAACCTACCCAGGCCGCAGGATTGCAACGACCGGCTGCGCAGCGACGTTTCTAGGCCGCGCCCTTGAACGGGATCACCGTGGCTTCGCGCGGGCGCAGCGCCTTGCCGTTTTCGCCGACGGCGGCGAACGGCAGCCGGATGCGCACCGTGGTGCCTTCGCCAAGCACCGATTCGATTGCCGCCTCGCCGCCATGCATCGTCGACAGCGCCTTGACGAGCGCGAGCCCGAGCCCGGTGCCTTCCTTGGAGCGCACATGCTCGCCTTCGACCTGCTCGAACGGCTTTCCGAGGCGCTCCAGATCCTTGGCCGAGATGCCGACGCCGGTATCGGCGACCACGATCTCGATGCCGCGCGCATCGCGCGCCGCTTTGAGCTTCACCTCGCCGCCGCGCGGGGTGAACTTGACGCCGTTGGTGAGCAGGTTGATCAGCATCTGCTTGATGGCGCGCTTGTCGGCAAAAATCGTGGCGGCCGCGGGTTCGACCTGGACCTTGAGCGCGACGCCGGCACGCTCGGCCTGCAGCTTGACGAAGCGCACCGCGGCCTCGGCGGTATCGGCGAGATCGAACACTTCCTCGAACAGTTCGAGCTTGCCGGCCTCGATCTTCGACATGTCGAGGATGGAGTTGATGAGCTCCAGCAGATGGCCGCCCGATTCATGGATCAGCCGCGAATATTCCAGATAGCGCGGCGCCCCGACCGGCCCGAACATCTCATGCGTCATCACTTCGGAAAATCCGATGATGGCGTTCAGCGGCGTGCGCAACTCGTGGCTCATATTGGCGAGGAAACTCGATTTGGCGCGGTTGGCGCCTTCGGCCTGGTCGCGCGCCTCGATCAGCGCGCGCTCCTGCGCCTTGCGCTCGGTGATGTCGCGGGTGACGGCGACGATGTCGGAGGCCTCGCCGTCGGTGGCCGGCGCCGGGCGGCAGCGGATCTCCGCCCACACATATGTGCCGTCGCGCCGCCGCATCCGCACCTCGGCGGTCGCCGGCCGCGCATAATAGGCCGCCGCCATGAAGGCCGACTGCATCTGCTTCAAATCGTCGGGATGCACGAGTGCCCCCGGCGCCACGCCGATCAGATTCTGCGGCGGCATGTCGAGGATGGTCTGCGCCGCGGGGCTGGCGAAGCGGATGCGACCGTCGGAGGAATGCCGGGTGATCAGGTCCATCGCATTGTCGGCAAGGAAGCGGTACATCGCGGCGCCTTCGGCGGCGGCCGCGTCGGCGGCGCGCTGGCGGTCCTGCGCGGCGGCGGCGACGAGCGCCGCCTGGACCACGGCCGCCAGAATCGAGATCGTGTAGATCTCCCACACCGGAACCGGCAGGTGCGAAGCCGGCAGGCGGCCGAACGCGCCGACCACCGCGACGGCAACGAGCGCCGCGACCGCGGCGAAGGCCGCGCGCAGCACGGCGGGACGGCCGCCGGCCAGCGCCGCCTCGGCGGGAACGAGCGCGAACCACACCACCAGCGGCGACAGCACGCCGCCGGTCAGCGCGGCAAGATAGCCGATCAGCACGGCGAAGATCGCGAGCGCCGCCTGTTCGAGGAAGCCGAGCGGAATGGGAGTGAAGGCGAGAAGGGCGAGCGCGGCGGGCGCCAGCAGGCCCGCGATGGCAAGACTTTCCGCGAAATCCGGCCGGCCGACGAAGAACACGAAGGCAAGGCCCAGCACCGCGCCGACCGCCGCCTTCGATGCCTGCACCGACACGAACAGCCGTCGCATCGCGCGACCGTCCGTAGGCGGATATTGTGTGTTAACGGCCATTAGGCTCTTCGCGACTCGGAACCATTCCCCGGTTCCATCCTGGGTCGCCAAACTTAACGAAGGTTGAACGCGGCACCACTTCGTTCGTTAATCGGAAAGACCTGTGGCGAGAGTTATTCACCGTTTGTTAGGGATGATGGAGCGATTCGGGCCGAGTCCGGTATTGCCTAACCAATCGGCAACAGGTTCGGTCGAAAACTCCCGCGCTGGCGAAGGGAAGTTTCGCGCGTGGGGTTTGCGAAGGCACAGAATGTGCGCGCGCCGGTCGAGGCGGCGCCGAACGCCGACGCGCCGCCAGAACTCGGCGCGGCGCTCGACTGCCTGCGCATCGCCATCACCATGTACGACCGCGACGAGCGCCTCGTCTACGCCAACCAGCATTTCGACTATCTGTTCACGAACCTGCCAAAGCGCAGCGCGCTGATCGGCGCGACCTATGGCGAGATCGTGCGGCTGGAAGCGCTGGGCGGCGAGATCGCGGCCGAGGCGCTGGGCGGCGACATCGACGAATTCGTCGCCCGGCGACGCGCCCAGCTCACGGACGGCGAATTCCGCCCGTTCGACCTGATGCTCGCCGACGGCCGCATCGTCGAGATCAAGTCGCGGCCGAGCGGCGACACCGGCTGGATCGCGCTGTGGAGCGACGTGACAACAGCGCGCCAGTCGATGGGAAGGTTGCAGAGCGCGATCGGATTGTCGGCCGATGCGTTCGCCTTCTTCGACCACCAGGACCAGCTTGTGGTGTGCAACCAGGATTTCGCGGCGCTCTATGGCCGCTCCGCCGACTCGCTGCGCGGCATCGAGTTCCGCACGCTGATCGGCGATGCGGTCAAGCGGGTGCGCGTCGACGGCGACGGCGATGCCTGGATCGCCAGGCGCCTGGATCTGCACAATTCGCCGGCCGGCGCGATGACGGTGGAGATGAAGTCGGGCAAGGCCTATCTGGTGCGCGACCGCCGCACGCGCGACGGCCGCGTCACCGTGCTGACCGACGTCACCGACGAACGCCGCGTGAAGAACGCGCTCGACGAACAATCGAGCGCGCTGGAACGTACGCGCGAGGCGCTCGTCCGCTCGCAGAACGAGGCCAAGCAGCAGGCCTCCTATCTCGCCGATCTGACGCAGCGCCTCGACAAGGCGTCGGCCTCGGCAGATACGACCAAGAAGACGCTGCTGCGCACCATGAGCCATGAGCTCAAGACGCCGCTGAATGCGATCATCGGCTTCTCCGATCTGCTGAACCAGATGGCCGAGCGCTTCGACGTGGCACAGGTTCGCGAATATGCCTCGCTGATCCATGCCGGCGGCCAGAACCTGCTGCGCCTGATCAACCAGATTCTCGACCTCACCAAGCTCGCGGGCGGCAAGTTCGAGCCCCGGCCGGTGCGCATCGACGTCAGCGGCGCATTGTGGGTCGCCAAGGATGCCTTCGGCGAGCGCGCCGCGGCGAAGAACATCGCGCTCGATGCCGATGGCTGTCCGGTCGGGCTGTTCGCCGAAGTCGACGAGAACGCCTTCGGCCAGATGGTGTCGCAGCTGATCGACAATGCGGTGTCGTTCACGCAGAACGGCGGCAGCATCACGCTGAGCGCAGAACTGAGGGACGGACGCGTGCTGCTCGTCGTCGCCGACAATGGCCCCGGCGTCGAGCCGGAGGACATCGGGCGCATCCTGGAGCCGTTCGAGCAGGTGGGACGCACCACCACCGATCATGCGCAGGGCGCGGGCCTCGGCCTCACGCTCGCCAAGGCCTTCGCCGAGGTCCATGGCGGATCGCTGTCCGTCGCAAGCGTGCCCGGCCAGGGCTTCACCGCGACCATCGAACTTCCGGCTGTCTGAGCGTCGTGCCGCGTTGTGGCTGCGCGATCATCGGCGGCTTATTATGTAACTTGACAGTTACGTAATACAGAGGTTACATACCGGGCATGACAGCTTTCGCGGCCCTGGCCGACCCCGTGCGCAACCAGATCGTCGCCATGCTGGCCGCCCGCGACATGCCGGCCGGCGACATTGCCTCGCACTTCACGATCTCCAGGCCCGCCGTGTCGCGGCACCTTTCCGTGCTGCTTCGGGCGAAGCTGGTCAGCGCACGCGAGCAGGCACAGATGCGCGTCTACAGCCTCAACCCCGAGGGCCTCAACGAGGTCGACGCCTGGGTCGCCAAATGTCGCAAGGTCTGGAACGCGCGGCTCGATGCGTTGGGCCGGCACCTCGACGAGGTCGCGGCGCGCAAGGCGAGGACGAAGAAGACTGGGCGCAAGCCCTGACTGGGAGGACGAACCGATGGTCACCACTCCGCGCGGACCCGACAATGACCTGATCCTCGGCGAGTTCACCGATCGTAAGACGCTGCGTTTCGTTCGCGACTTCCCGCATCCGCCCAAGATCATCTGGGAAACGCTGAGCGACGGCGCGCAGTACAGCATCTGGCTGTGGCAATGCACCAGGTTCGAGGCAAAGGCGGGCGGCGCCTTCTGTTTCGACATCAGCGGCCAGATCTGGGAAGGCCGCATCAAGGCGTTCGAACCACCGCACCTGCTCGATCTCGGCGGACGCATAAGGTTCGAACTGTTCGATCACAACGAAGGCTGCCGGCTGATCCTTACCCTGACGCGGCCGCCGACCGGCTGGAGCCCGATCGCGCTTGCCGGCTTCCAGGCCTGGATCGGAAGGCTCACGCGGCTGATCGCCAAGACGCCGCAAGACGAAACGGACCGTTGGGCGCAGGAAGGCTGGGACGGCATGTTCCCGGTCTATGAGCGGCAACTGCGCCTGCACGTCTCCAACGGCGAGAAGATCATCTGGCGCCTGCATTTCGGCGAGAACGACGCGGCGCTGACGGCGGAATCGATCGGACAGCTCGACGCGCTGGCGCAGCTGCTCGCGACGCGGCCGGATCTCAATGTCGTCATCGACGGCTTCGGCGACGATCCCTGCGATTACGACGACAGCGTAAAGCTCTGCGCCGCGCGCATGGCCGGCGCGGCAGCCCATCTGCGCCAAACGGGCATCGCACCCGAGCGGATCCTGACGGGCTACACGCTCGGGAACTATCATCACCTGGTGCCGCGCGACACGGCGGCGGGCCGCGCCTTCAACCGCCGCATCGAGCTCCGCCCTACCTACTGACTTCTGCGTAGTCGGAATTAACGACTGTCTCGGATCGGCACAATTCGATTCAAATTTGAATCAAGAATGAAGAGAGTTCGTGTCGAATACGAGCCAATCTCAATTCAAAGACACTCAAATCGCGCAGCTACGCGTTATCCCGAATAGTCGCAATCTACACAATTAACCAGATTGCATTGAACTTTACCGATTGGTTTCAGTTCACAGCAAAGGGGGGCGAGCATGATCGCTGCATAGCGACCGTCATAAGAACGGCAAGGGTGTCTGAAAATGATTTTCCGCGCAGTTTTCTGGATCGGCCTGGTTTCGCTTTTGATGCCGCACGAACCGGATCTCGGCTTCGGCCGGCCAGGCGTGGCATCGCCGGGGGCGGCCGGCCTTGCGTCGGTGATGCCGTCGGGCGCCGGGAACCTTCTTTACGGCGTGCATACGCTGGGGATCCGCAGCATCGACGAGGTCCGCGCCGATCTCGCCGCCCATCGCACCAAGTTCCACGGGATTTGACAGCAGAGTTCTCCGGCGCACCAATGCGCCCATGGAACCGAACGAACATCGCCTGGTGCCGCTGCGCGGCTTCGACGAGCTGAAGCTGGGCGAGGTCTTCGCCCTCCCCTCCCGCACCATCAACGAGGCGAACTTCGCGGCCTTCCAGACCGTGAGCCTCGACAATCATCCGATCCATTACGACGTCGAATATTGCAAGAAGCTGGGCTATCCGGCGCCGCTGGCGCATGGACTGCAGGTGCTCGCCTTCACCGCGGCCGGCGCCGGCCTCTTCCCGCACGTCATCGGCGAGAAGCTGATCGGCTTCATCGATGTGAGCGCCAAGTTCCTCAAAGGCGTCTTTCCCGGCGACACGCTCTATCCGGCGCTGACGATTTCCGAACTGGTGCGCCAGAAGACGACCGGCGTCGTCGCGATGCGCGCCACGGTGCACAATC
Source organism: uncultured Alphaproteobacteria bacterium (assembly GCA_963741735.1). GTDB lineage: Bacteria > Pseudomonadota > Alphaproteobacteria > Micropepsales > Micropepsaceae > Rhizomicrobium. The sequence goes on along the minus strand of CAVUJB010000002.1, from coordinate 1,070,813 downwards.
AGAAGCGCGAACTGGTGCTCGACGGCGTGCACCGCTATCTGATGCGACTCTGAATTCAGCTTTCCTCCTCCATCTGCCACGCCCGCATCCTGGCGCGGCCGGTGATGTGCAGGCCGTAATGCTCGGCGAGGCGATCGAGGCCGATCGCCAGCACCACGCGGCCGGCGCGGTTCGGCCAGCCGAAGGCGCGTTCGGCCTCCTCGAGCCCGCGCAAGTGACAGCACACATCGAACAGAAGATCGCCGAGTCCCGGCCCCACGGCGCGCATCGCGTTCGCGAAGCGCTGCTTGGCGGCAATCACCATGTCGGTCAGCAACCGATCGGGCTTCTTGCCGCGCGTGCCCAGCACGATGGGCGCGGTCAGATCGACGCCGAGCCGGGGCATGAGCTGGGCCAGCGTGAAATCGCGCCGCAGCTTCTCGCCGGCCTCGAATTGCGACGCATCGATCAGGCCGCGGCTCTTCAGCCGCGCGAGCGGCGACTCGCCCTCGTCCAGCACAACGCGCCGTTCGCGGCCGCGTGCGTCCTTCAGGATCTTCGGTCGCCGCAACTGATGCTGGGCGGCGAAGGGATCGGCCTCGGCAGTGGCGCGCTCGAACCAGCCCTGGCCCGCATCGCTCAAGACATATGTACTGGCCGAGCCGGCGCGAACGATCCAGCCGCGCCGCGCGAATGCCTCGACCAGCGCGGTGGACACCTCGGCATTGCGGTACTTGTCGGAATCCTCGCGGCTGAGGATGCGGAACGTCTGCGGCCCATCGGGGCGCAGATGCGCGCCGGGCATCGCCAGCCTGCGCAATATCCGCCGCGCCTCGCGCGCGATTTCGCCCTCGCTAAGCGTGTTCATGCGCAAGGCTCCGCGACGCCGCGCAAGGTGGCTTCGAGCCAGCCGAGCGTGCGGTTGAGTTCGGGATCCTCGCGCATCTCTTCCACACGCTGGATCGCGTGAAACGCGGTGGAGCGGTCGCGGCCGAAGCCGCGCGCCACCGATGCCATGTTCATCGAGAACACGACATGGGCGAGATACATCGCGACCTGGCGGGCGAGCGCCGCGCGGCGCGCGCCGCGTTTTCGCGCCCGCAATTCATCGAGCGTGACGCCATAAGCGTGTGCCACAACGATCTGCGTCATGCCGGCGCGCAGTGGCACGAGCGCGTCGGGATTCGAATGCGTGCTGTTGTCCATGAAAACACCCTTGTTGCCGATGACAGGGCTGCTGTTCCCCATCTCGGAGGAATGTTATCCTACTTTTGCGGGTGTTGGATAAGAATACAACCAGAGGTAAGAAAACCGGCGAAAAGCTGTAGATTCCACCCCTGTCTATCCACGCCCCTGATTGCCGGTGTTTGACAAAAGCGCCTGGCACCCGCGGGCGTCGAACATGGTTAACCAGCGCTTAAAATGCGGCTCGGGCCGGCACAAAAGTTGTGGGATGAAAGTCCCAGCACGGCTCATGCAAATGCATGAGACTCAGATGTAGGTGAGGTCGCCCGTCGGTGCTTCGGGCAGGGATACGCGCCGCTTCTTCGCGACGCGCGTGCGGCGCTCCTTGCCGTTGTAGGGCGTCTCACGCTGTCCGCGGCGGTCGGGGCCGAAGAAACTCGACGCGGCGATGAAGGGCCGCGGCGAGATGATGGCGGCTTCCAGCTTGCGCGCGATCGTCGCCGCGCTCAGCGGATGGGTGAGCACGTCGGTGACGCCGAGATCGCGCGCGCGCTCGACCTGACGGCGCCGTGCCTGGCTGTAGATGATGAAGAGCGGCGTCATCGGATTGACGATGCCTTTGGCGCGGCGCGCTGCGATCGGAAACGCCATGCCCTTGTAAGCCTCGGCCGAGGCATCGCAGAAGATCGCGTTGAAGGTATGCGCGCGCAGCGCCTCGATGGCGCGCGCGGATTCGGAGATGACGCGCACATGCTTGATCCCGAGCAGCCCGAACGCCGTGCGCAGGACCTGGAGACTGGTCGGGCGTCCGCCCACCAGCAATATGTGCAGGTTCGGAAGATCCGACTGGAACATGCCACCAACCACCCGAAAGCCAGTTTAGCCGTGTGGATTTAAACAGCGGTTAATCGTTTCGGCGGCCGCGCCCCGATTGGGCCCGGACTGCCGACCTGATACATTGGCGCCGATGAGAAATCTCCATGTCTTTGGCGCCCTGGCGCTCGCGTTAACGCTGTCCGGCTGCATCTTCTTCGAGGGCCCAGCAGAACGGGCGATGCGCAACGACCCCAACTTCAAGGCCGGCTATTCCGACGGCTGCGCCAGCGCCAGCGCACGCGGCACGAATTATCGCGGCGACACGGTGCGCGACGACGCCGCCTATGAGGCGAGCAAGCCGTACCGCTCGGGCTGGGCGGCGGGCTACAGCACCTGCAACAACCAGTACAATTCCAATCCCGCCAGCATGCCCGGCGAGGCGCCGCATCCGTGAGCGCGCTGCGTTCACCACGATTGCGCGCGGTCCTGCTCGGTTTGTTCGCCGTTCCGGTGCTTGCTTTCGGTTCGCGCTACGCCGCCTACGGTCAGGCCGATCCGTGCCGCGCGCTCGCCACCGAACGCGCGCGCCGCTCTGCCGTGGGTCTTGCGGTCGAACCGTGGACGCGTGTCGCGACGAGCCAGATGTCGATGGGCGCTTGCGCCAGCGGCCTGCTCGACTCCTGGGGCGAACGTCTCACGCCCGACCTGTCGTAAGACGGCCTTAATCGCGAATTAACCTTTGTTAGCGAGAATGAACGCTTGACAGCCACACCCGATGGGCAAACTGTCGCATATTCCGTGTACGTCGTTATAGCTCGGCAAGGAGCGGTATCACGATGTTGGGTCACCTGGTGTATCAGCGAGATCTGAGCGAGCGGCGCGAGCCGCTGACGCCGATCCTGCCGCAATTCATCCGTCGCGCGATCGCGGCGATGTTCCGCCGCCACTAGCGCGCGCCACAGCAAAATCGATCGACTAGCGCGCGCCGTCCAGCGCGTCGACCAGCCGCGACAGGAGCTTTCCCAATTCGCCCAGTTCGAACGCCGAAAACGCGGCGGCGATGCGGCGCTCGACCGGTTCCAGACGCCTGCGTCCGGCGCCAAGCGCCTCGCGGCCGGCGTCGGTCAGGTGCACTTCCAGCACGTTCGGGTGGCGCGGATGGATGCTGCGCACGATCAGGCCCTGCCGCTCCATCGTCTTGAGCAGGATCATCATCGCCTGAGGGGTGACGAAGCAGGCGCGCGCCAGATTGGCGGCCGTGATGCCGCTCCGGCTCCCGAGTTCGCCGAGCGCTGTGAGCTGGGCGAGCGTCAGTCCGAGCGGTTTGAGCGCCGCAAGCTTGGCGCGCAGCATCGCCTGTTCGGCGCGCCTGAGCAGCCGGTCGAGACCGCGATCTTCACGCTCATCGGTCAGCACCATGCCGAGATCACCAAGGAATTCCCGCATTCTAGGCGCGATTCAATATATTTATACATAATATGATTGTTATCAATATATTGATCTTAGTCAACAAGGAGTTCGATATCCGGCCGTTTCCGCTTCAACAAAAAACCCCGCCTCATCGCTGGATGGGACGGGGCGGATTTGGCGGGTTGGCGAGAGGCTAGTCGCCGCCGCCCTGGCTGGGTGGCGGGTTCGACAGCACCAGGAACTGAATGTCCTTCTTGGGCGCGAAGGCGGTCAGCGTCGACTCGAAGGTCGTCGCCCCCGTCTTCTTCAGATCGCCGGCCCAGCACATCGACAGGATGTTGTCGGGCTTGAGCTTGTCGATCGTCAGATGGAATTTGCCGATCGGGCCCTTCCAGTTGTTGGCGGTGACGATGACGAAGTCGGTGGTCGACTGGTTGAGCAGCACGTCCTGCACGCCCTTCTTCTTGAGCGCATCGAGCCGGGCCTTGATGGTGGCCGTGGTCGCGGCATCGAGGCAGTAGTCCTTCGTGTAGCCGCCGAGTTCGTCCTTGTCCGTGAACACAGAGGGCGTGAAAAAAGTCTGGCCCGTCACCGGCTGATAGGCGTGATCGACGCTCACCGTCTTGCCGGCGGGGAAATGCATGTTCCACCAGAACTTCGTCTGGGCCATCCATTTGGCGTGCACCGTGTCGTCGCCGCCGGCGCCTTCGATCAGATCGTCCTTGAGCAGCTTGTCGTGCACGGCCTTGGGCAGCTTCTGCAGCATGTCGTAGCCGCCGCCAATCACGATATTGACCGGCAGGCCCGCGGCGCGCACCTCGGCGGTGACGTCCTTGCCCTTGTAGATGGCGCGTTCCTCGGCGGTGGGCTTGACCGGCTTGCCGTCGACCTTGAGTTCGAAGCCGACGAAGTTCGGCGTCGTGCTCTTGGTCGTGCCGAGCGGCGATTCCGAATATTCGTAATTGTCGATATCGGGCAGCGGGAAGGCGACGACCGTGTCGATATCCTTTCCGCTGTCGTTGACGAAGGTGTAGTGCACCTTGACCGACGCCGGGCTGATGGTGAGATCCTCCGTCGCCATGCGGATGTCGGCGTTCTTGGTCAACACGACGCCGCCGGCGCCCAGCATCGCCGAACTGTCGTCGGCGAGTGCCGGCGCGGCGAAGGCAAAAACCACGCAAGCAGAGGCGGCACGAACAAATCGCTTCATTGAACTCTCCCAGATGCGCGCAGAGTGCGGCGCGAACTATTTTTCCTGCAGACGGGCGCCCGGCTAGTGACCGGCCTGTAGCGACCCGCTGCGCAATGCGCCGACGATAGCCCAGATTTCGTCCGGCTTCAGCGCCGACTTGTAGGCCGGCATTGCGGAATGAAATTGGGCGCCGCCCTCGGAGATCGTCCAGTAGAGGAAATCGTCCCGCGCAACCGGCATGCCGAGCGACCAGGCCAAATCGGCAGGCGGAGGATCGAGCTTCACCCCGGCCGGTCCATCGCCGCGGCCCGCCGCGCCGTGGCAGGCGGCGCAGTTTTCCTGGTAGAGCCGTCTTCCCCGCGCCAGCATCGCGGCGCCTGGTTGAAGCGGGTCGGTCTTGCCCTCATAGGCCGCCGGCAAACCGGTGTGCATATAGTAGAAGTGCCGTTCGGTGCGGCCGCCCATCATGCCGCCGCCCATCATCCCGCCGCGCCCCATCATGCCGCCCTCTGCCAGCGCAAATCCCACCGCGAAGACGGCGACGACCGACACAAGAAGGAAGGCCCATGTCCTGCGCTGCATGTCCGATGTCCTGTGCACGCGAGCCGGCCATCAGCCTTATCATGGCCGGCGCATAACCGTCAGGAATAGGTGCGAGGCTTCCACCACGGGAAATAGGGCGGCATGTCCTTCGACACGACCTGCGGGAACCGGGCGGGACGCTTCTCCAGGAAGGCGACGACGCCCTCCTTCACGTCGGCCGAGGCGCCGCGGGAATAGATGCCGCGGCTGTCCACCTTGTGCGCCTCCATCGGGTGATCCATGCCGAGCCCCTTCCACATCATCTGACGGATGAGGGCGACGGAGACCGGCGCAGTGTTCTCGGCGATCTCCTTGGCGATGGCGCGGGCACGGGGCAGCAACTGGTCCGGCGGCACGACTTCCTGCACCAGGCGTCCGGCGAGCGCTTCCTTGGCATCGAACACTTTTCCCGAATAGCACCAGGCGAGCGCCTGGGAGATGCCGACGATGCGCGGCAGGAACCAGCTCGAGGCTGCTTCCGGCACGATGCCGCGGCGCGAGAATACGAAGCCGAAGCGGGCCGTGTCCGACGCGATGCGGACGTCCATGGCGAGCTGCATGGTGACGCCGATGCCGACCGCCGGTCCGTTGACCGCGGCGATCACCGGCTTCAGGCATTCGAAGATCTCGAGCGTCAGCCGGCCGCCGCCGTCGCGCACGCGCTCGTCGCCCCAGTTGAAGTCCTTGCTGTCGGCCGAGCCGGCATTGCGCTCGGGACGGTCGGCGCGCTGCGTCGCATCGAACGTGGCGGCGCCGGCCGAAAGATCGGCGCCAGCGCAGAAGGCTCGGCCTGCGCCCGTGACGATGATGCAGCGCACGTCGTCGTTCGTGTTCGCCTTCTGGAAGGCATCGATCATCTCGCTCATCATCGTGCCGGTGAAAGCGTTTAGCTTCTCCGGCCGGTTCAGCGTGATGGTGAGAATGTGATCGGAGATCTCGGTGAGGATTTCCTTGTAGGACATGCGCGCGTTTCCCTTGCTTGCACACCGAGCATAGCGGAAGGCGCGGTTGCCGCATGGGCAGGAATCCGCAACCGCATGACGCGTGCGCAAAGTTGCGAGGGCGCGGTTACGTGCCCTCGCCTTAATGTCAATGTACCGAACTATTCCGCCGCGTGGCGCTGAACCGGCTGCGGCGTGAGTTGGCCCTTGGAGATCGCATCGTCGATCGCGCCGATCGCGCGCTTGAGTTCGATCAGCGAGTCCTCGATGTCGACCTTCTGGCGCTCGAGCTTGTGCAGCTGCTCCTCGAACTTCTTGCGCGCATGCAGCGTCTGCGTCACGCCGCCATCATGGTGCGTGTCGTAGAGATCGAGAATCTCGCGAATCTCGCTGAGCGAGAAGCCGACGCGCCGGCCGCGCAGGATCAGGATGATGCGGGCGCGGTCGCGGCTGGAATAGATGCGCGTCTGGCCGCGCCGCTCCGGCGCGATCAGCCCCTCGTCTTCATAGAAGCGCAAGGTGCGTGCTGTGACGTCGAACTCCTTGGTGAGCTGACGGATGGTGTAGGTGCGGTTCATACGTGTCTGCGGGACGCTCGGCTTGCCGCCTCGTCGCCCGTCCTCCCTGACAATTTCTCAGTCTGGTCAATATCTCTGACGCTTACGTCAACGTCAAGAGGTTCGCGAACATTTCGTAGAGTCAGGGAGTCGCAACGTGTAATTTTATTTCAATTCACGAGCAGATACCGCGATCACGGAGATTCTGCATCAGATTGCCCATCGCGTCGGCCGCGAAGCCGCAAAGCGGCGCTCCCATCGCACGCGCCTCATCCGGCCGGTTCTCGTAGGATATGGTGAGCGCGAGCAGGACGGTGACTTCCTTCCGGAAATCGTCGGTGGTCTGAGCCGCGGCCATGTCTTCGGGATCGAGCGCCTCGCGGAACTGCTCTTCGGCATCGGCGAGGTCGTGCTCATATTTCAGGAAGGTGAAGCCGCGCATCAGATGGGCGCGCGGATCGTGCGGATAGCGGGCGACCAGATCGCGCGCCTTGTCGGTGTCGACCGTGTAGAAGTCGGGCGCCTCGGTCTCCGGCATCAGGCCCGCGGGCGTCGCCGAGACCACCGCCGCCTTTCCGGTCTGCGCGCCGAGCACGAGCGCGATCAGCCCCGCGGCGAGGCCGATGCCGCCGATGGCGGCGCCGAGTTCGCCGAACGCCGGATGATCCTCGCCGCGTTCCCAGCCCATCAGCATGACCACGCCGGTCAGAAGGCCCGCAAGCACGCCGCCCAGATGGCAGGCGTAATCGACATGCGAGTTGGTGGCGAGCGGGATCAGAGCCGGCAGCACCAGGCGCAGCGCCCACACCTGCATGCGCCTGCCTTTGGGTCCGCTGCGCGCACTCGATCCGCACAGGACTGCGGCCGCGAGCACGCCGACGATCGCGCCCGAGGCGCCGACGCTGGGGAGCTGGGGTGGATTGAGCAGCACCGAGAAGAACGAACCGCCGATTGCACCCATCACAAAGAGGCCCGCGAACCAGCGCCAGCCGATCTTGGGCTCGAGCATGAAACCGATGACGGCGAAGACGACCGCGTTGCCGATCAAATGGCTGCGGCTCGCATGCAGCAGCGGCGCGGTGAGCAGCCGCCACCACTGGCCGTCCTGGAACACGAGCTTGCCGGAGACCGCGCCGTCGCCGGTCAGAGCCGCCGCCGACAGCGAATAGCCAGAGAAGAGTACCGGCGCGGTATGGACCTGGAAATAAAAGATGCCGCAGAGCAGCGCGAGGATGCCGATGGTGACGAAGGGAGCATTAAAAGCGCTCGCCGGTGAGCCCGCGGCGGATGAAGGTGCCCGCGTGACGGGCGCGGCTTGCGAAAATGCATGAACGGCCGGCGCGGCGGACTGCACCGCGCCGCGCGGCGCGAACGCTGCGACATTGCGTTTTCCGAAGGCTGCCATGTGTCCCCCGCCAACGGGAGGATTCTATGGCCGCAACATTTTCGGACGATGAAGAAACAGGGTGAACGGCCGTAAAGAATTTGCCGCCGTTCCTACTCCGCCGCGGCGCGGACCGCGTGATCCTCCTTGCCCAGATTCTCCGCCGCGAAATCCCAGTTGAGGAGCTTTTGCAGCACGGCTTGGAGATATTTCGGCCGCTCGTTCTGGTAGTCGAGATAATAGGCGTGTTCCCACACGTCGATTGCGAGCAGGCAGTTGATGCCTTTCGCCATCGGATCGACCGCATTGGCGGTCCTTTCGATCAAGAGCTTGCCGCCCTTCGACACCAGCCACACCCAGCCGGACCCGAAATGTTCCTTGCCTTCGGCCGCGAGTTTCTCGATCAGATCGCCGGTCGTACCGAAGTCACGCTCGATCGCCTTGAGAAGCGCACCGGACGGCTTTTTCGGCTTCGGCGCCAGCGAATGCCAGTAGAAATCGTGATTCCACACCTGTCCCGCATTGTTGAAGATCTTCACCTCCGCGGAACCTTCGCGCGCGGCGTGCGTCTTGCGCACGATCTGCTCCAGCGGCATCTCCGCGTAGGGCGTATCCGCGACGAGCTTGTTCAGCGTATCGACGTAGCTTTTGTGATGCTTGTGGTAATGAAAGCCGATCGTGCGCGACGAGATCACGGGCTCAAGGTCGGATTCATTCCACGGCAATGGTGCAAGCGCGAAGGGTCCGGTCATGACGTCTCCTGCAAAAAAGGTCCATGAGACGTAAGCGGGCTGCACGCAATTCGTTCCGCGCACGACGGATTGCCTCTTTGTGATCTGCCGTACGAGATTGTCACTCGACTTGAACAATCGGGAGGTAGAGAACCCACAAGGAGCGGGGACCGCTTCGTTGGAGGACCCGATGCCAGCATTTGACATTTGCTATCTTGAAATGGACGGCACACTCGCCTGTGCCTTCTCGGTGCAGTTCGACGATGCGATGCGCGCCAAGATCCTGGCGCATGCGATGAAGCCGGCCGACTGCCACCGCCTGGAAGTGTGGAACGGCAGGGAGCTGATCTATTGCCGGCCCGAGAACGGTCTTGACGCGCGGCGCCCCCTGGCGCAAACGCGCGTTCATGAGCCTTTCGATCTCGCAAGTCCTGCTTGAGAAGGTTGCGCAGGCATTCGCGCCGGTGGGCGGCGTGCGCGCCATCGTGCTCGGCGGCTCGCGCGGGCGCGGCAGCCATCATGCGGCCTCGGACTACGATATCGGGCTGTATTACGAGGGCAATCTCGACATCGCGGCACTGGAAGAGGTCGCACGCTCGCTGAGCGGAGAGTCCCGCTCCTACAAGGCCGAAGCGCCGGATGCGCCGATGATGACGACAATCGGCGGCTGGGGACCGTGGGTGAACGGCGGCGGCTGGCTGACGATCGACGGCGAGCCGGTCGATATCCTCTATCGCGACGCGGCGCGCGCGGAGCACGTGATCGCCGAGTGCCGCAAAGGCCGCTTCGAATGCGCCTATCACTATGGCCATCCGCACGCCTTCGTTTCGACCATCTATGCCGGCGAGATCGCGACCTGCCGGCCGCTGCACGATCCGCACCGTTTCGTCGCGGCGTGCAAGGCGGCGCTCGATCCCTATCCCGAGGCGCTGCGCACCGCGGCGATCGCGCGCTTCGCCGACGAGGCGCGCTTCTTTCTCGCGGTCGCGCAAAAGGCGGCGGCGAAGGGCGATGTGACCTACGTCACCGGCTGCGTCTTCCGTGCCGCATCGTGCCTCCTTCAGGTTCTGTTCGCGCTCAACCGGCAATGGCTGATCAACGAGAAGGGCGCGCTGGCGCTGGCGGCGAAGTTCGAGCGCGCGCCCAAAGACCTTCAGTTCGAAATGGAGGGCGCCTTCGCGCAGCTCGCGATGGGTCCGCAGGGCATGCTGGCGGCCTTGCGCGAGATCGCGGCGCTCGCCGACGAGACGATGGCGCTGGCCGGCTGATTATTGCTGTGGCGCCCGAACCCAGCGGTCGGTGCCCGCCGTCACGTCGATCAGATGTTCAAGCTCGGCGACCGCGTGCGGCATGCCGATATGCGGACCGGCATAGTCGAGGACCTTCTTCCGGTGCCCGTCATAGGCGATCGAGACCGTGTAGCTCGGAAAATCGGTGATGTGCGCCTGGTACTTGTCGAACAGCCAGAAAAATTCCGCCTTGCGGAACGCGCCGTACAATTGATGCACCTTGCGGCGCGGGATGCGGGCCGTGCGCTGCCCGGTCTCGGCGACGAAGCGCTCGCCATTGTAGATCACGCTGCCGTCGCCATCGATCTCGACCGTATAGACGGGACAGGAGCCGAAACAGACCGAGCGCGTCAGCGTGATCTTGAGCGAAGACCAGTCGCGGATGGCCGGCATGCGGACATGGTGCGCCGGCCGGCCGTTGTGGGGCATCGGCTTGTCGGTGCCAGGATCGAACCAGGCATTGGGACCGCCAGCCGAAGCTGGCTGGATCGAAAGCGCGGCGAGCAAAAGCGCCGATACGAGAAGCGGTGCGCGCATGATGGGAATCCCCTGACAGCGTCGCGCGAAGCCTGGCCGCCCATTCTGGCGAAAGTGCGGTCGAACCCTAACCTTCGAACAATCGCTTCAGATCGCGCGCCATGGACGACATGCAAGACTTCGATCCCGCCGCCGACAATGCGAAATAGAATCACATAGTTTCCATGCGCCGCCAATCTGACGTCGGGCGCCAGATCGGGCCGCAATCTGTAGACACGCGGCATCCGGGCAACTCGCCTGGCTTTTTCTCTGAGCTTCGAGACAAAAGCGATTGCCCGTCTCTCGTTATCAAGCGCGATGTAGCCGCCGATGTCGACCAATTCGGCCTTTGCGTCCGGAGAATAGATAACGCTCGTCACATGCGCTTCTTCTTCGCTGCCGCCACTGCTTTGATGCGCTTGCGCATTTCAGCATAGACCTCCTCGGCCGGAATTCCCTCGCCGCGATCGAGTGAATCGATCGCTTTCTGAATTCGCCTGCGGAATTCCTCCCTGGTCTGCGGCACGCGGACGCTTTCGGGAAGCTCCCGGCGCTTCGGCCCCTTCCATTCACGCACTGCCTCGCGGATCACTTCGCTGGTCGAGGCATATTGGCCACTGTCCACCGCATAGCGGATGTCTTCGATCATCTCCTTCGGCAGCGCGATGGAGATTTTCTGGACCTTGCTGGCCATGGCGGCTCCGGTAGGAAGAATTGCTACTTTATCCTACCGCCCCGAACCTCATGCCGCAATCAGCTTTTCCTTCTTCGCCCAGTCGAGCGTCTTGTTGAGGGCGCGCTCGAGGCGGTCGAACAGCTCGCCGATCTCGGCTTCGTCGATGACGAGCGGAGGGCAGAGCGCAATGCGGTCGCCGAGCAGCGGGCGCACGATGAGCCCCTCCTCCTCCGCGAAACGGCTGCACGTTGCGCCGACCTGCTTGGCGCCCTCGAAGCTCTGCCTGGTCTTTCTGTCGGCGACGAGTTCGACCGCGCCGATCAGCCCGACGCCGACCGCTTCGCCAACCAAGGGATGCTCGACGAGCGCGCGCAACCGCTTCTGGAACATCGGCGCGACGTGCCGGACATGACCGACGATGTCGCGGCGCTGATAGATCTCGATGGTCTTGAGCGCCACCGCCGACGCCACCGGATGGCCGGTATAGGTGAAGCCGTGGCCGAAGGTGCCGATCTTTCCAGACTCCTGCTCGATGATGTCGCTGAGTTCCGGCGACAGCAGCACGGCGGAGATCGGCAGATAGGCCGACGACAGTGCCTTGGCGATCGACATGCTCTCCGGCTCGAAACCATAGGTCGCGCAGCCGAACCAATTGCCGGTGCGGCCGAAGCCGGTGATCACCTCGTCGGCGATCAGCGGGATGCCGTGCTTGGTGAGCACCTTCGTGATCGCGTCGAAATAGCCGTCCGGCGGCAGGATCACGCCGCCCGCGCCCATCACCGGCTCGGCGATCATCGCGGCGATGGTGTCGGCGCCTTCCTTCTCGATCAGCGCGTTCAGGTTCGCGCCCATGCGCGTGGAGAATTGCTGCTCGGTCTCGCCCGGCTCGGCGCCCCGATAATAGTGCGGGCAATCGGCATATTTGGCGAAATCGAACGGCAGATCGAAGCTCTTGTGATTGTTGGCGAGGCCGGTGAGCGAGGCGCTCGCGAGCGTCACGCCGTGATAGGCCTTGGTGCGCGAGATGATCTTCTTCTTCTTGCTTTGGCCGCGTGCGTTGGCGGCGTACCAGTAGAGCTTGACCTGCGTGTCGTTGGCTTCCGATCCGGAATTGGCGAAGAACACCTTGCCGACCGGAAACGGCGCGACCTCCTTCAGCTTTTCGGCCAGCGCGATGGCCGGCTCGTGGCTCTTGCCGCCGAAGAGATGGCCGAAGGCGAGCTTCTTCATCTGCTCGGCGGCGGTCTCGGCGAGTTCGTTCTCGCCCCAGCCGAGCGCCGTGCACCACAGCCCCGCCATCGCCTCGATATAGTCCTTGCCGCTCTCGTCATAGACGCGCACGCCCTTGCCGCGCTCGATCACGAGCGGCCCGGAATCGCGGAATTTCACCAGGTTGGTGTAGGGGTGCAGGACGGAATTGACGTCGCGCATCTGGGCATTGGAAAGCGGCATGGGCGTTCTCCGGACTTCGCTATCCCCTCTATAGCAGAGATGGGCCTTGGTCCCGCCAGCCCGGAGTTGCATGGCCGGCCGGCCGCGCGCCGATTCAGCTGACGCCGGTCTGATCCTCGATCTTGTTGGCATGGCGCAGCCACAAGCCGCCGCCGAATAGCGGCCGCGGATCGTAGGAGCGATGACCCAGCAGCCGCTGGACCCTCGGCGAAAAAGCCGCGAGCTCCTCGTCGCTGTAGTCGAGCGGGCTCGATTCTTCGGGCGTCAGCCAGCCGGCGAGGAAGCTCAGATGCATCGCCTTGCGCCAGCGGTCCGTGGTCCGATTGGCGCCGCCGCCATGCACGACCTTGCCGGAATAGACCAGCGCATCGCCGACCTTCAATTCTGCCGGCACGGTCTGGGATTGATCCCAGCGCGCGCCATAGGCTTCCCAGGTGTGGCTTCCCGGGATGACGCGCGTCGCGCCGAGTTCCTCGGTCACATCGTCCAGCGCGATCATCGCGCTCAGCGTGACCTCCGGGCAGTTCGGCCATAGCGGCATGCAGTATTGCGACCAGTTCATGCAGTCGCGATGCAGAAGCTGGGCTGACGATCCGGGGCCGATCAGCATCGCCTGGCCGCTGTTCACCCAATAGGAGCCGCAATTGGGCAGCAAGACGGCATCGGCCAGCTGCCGGTAGACTTCGTTGTCGAGCATCTCCATGAACGCCGGCGACAGCTTGCCGAGACCCGAGAAGCGGATCGTGTTGTCTCCGACGAAGACCTTGCCGTCGAGACCGACGCCTTGCGTCGCGCCGCCCGGTTTGAAACGCGCGCTCGCGGTCTCCACGGCATCCAACATCCGCCCGATCGTCGATCTGGCGAACATGCCTTCGACGATGAGCCCGCCATCCTCGGCCAGAATGTCGAGCATCTGCGAAGTGGGCGCCGCCGCGGCAAGGCGTTTCAGCACGTCGAATTCTCCCGATGATCCAAATTACGACATCGACGAATTTGCACCATCACCGCATATCCGGCCAGTCGGGATTGGAGTCGGCGGGATGGGGACCGCGCGTCTTCCGTGCGGCCGGCCGGTGATAGCAGCGCAAGTGCCAGGCGCAAATGTTGCGATAGCGCGCGAGCGGAAGCTTGGCGGCGCGCGACGGCGACAGGATCGCGCCGACGCAAAGATCGGCGGCGGTGAAGTCGCCGCCCAGGATCCAGTCGCGGCCGTTCAGCGTCGTCTCCAGCAGATCGCAGGAGCGCTCGACGAAGGGACGGGCGCGCTCGCCCGCCGCGGCGATGACGTCGCGCAACAGCGCATCGCCCTGCACCCACGGTTCCAGATGCACCTGCGCCCACAAGGCACAGCGCCACAGCTCAGCCTCGCCCTGGAGCGTCGCCGGATAGAGCGGCGGGTGGCCATACTTCTTGGCGAGATAGAGAATGATCGCGAGCGACTCGCCAAGCCTGAACCCGTCATCGTCGATCGCCGGAATCGTGCCGGCCGGGTTGATCGTCAGATAGGCCGGCTGTTTCAGCGCCGGATCGTCCCACGAAATCGGAACGTGCGCGAAGTCCAGGCCGAGCTCGTTCGCCGCCCACAGCACGCGCATGGTGCGCGAATCCGGATGGCCGTAAATGGTGAGCGACATGCGCGAATGTGCCGGACGCGCGCTCGGCTCGTCAACTATTTGACGCCGGCCGGCGGCTGCACATGCTCATAGTCGAACAGCGATGTGATCGTCTGCCCGCCGGCCATGCGGATTTGCGACTTCGCCGGCAACCCACTTGCCTTGGAAATCCAGATGGTGCTGTCGCTGGTGACACCCTTGTTGACGACATTGACAGCGTAGACGGCGGTTGCCTGCCCACCGACGGAATCGTCGCCTTTGCGGACACAGGTCGTCTTGGCCGTCTTCGCCTGGTCGTCCATCGTGGCGAGCATTTCCTTGGTCGTCATCGGAACGACGGACCATTTGCCGTGGAGCTGCATGTACATCTTGCTGCCCGTCATCACGATGTGGCTGATATTGTCGGGCATACTCCCCATGCCGGTCATGGTGACGGTCGAGCTGTAGGGCTTCTGGACGCCTGCTCGTAGCGCCGCCATCGCCGCGGTGCAGTCGTCGGCGCGCGCGGCGCCGGACACGCAAACAGCGGCAAGCGCAAAGGCCGCCATACGAATGCTCATGATCGAATCTCCCGGCTGACACCGCCACACTAGAGCGGCAGTTCGCGGCGGCAAAGCCGGAACGACGCGCCAGTCGCGCCCGACTATGGCTCGAAGAATTCGCGCAAGATGCGCTCGGCCCTGTCGGGCTCGTCGCGATAGACGCCGTGGCCGGCGCCTTCGAACAGTTCCAGCCGGCCAATACCCTTGGACAGGCCGAGGAAGATTTCCTCCGAGCACACCGTCGGCGTGATCGGATCATAGGTGCCGCCCAGCACCAGCGCCGGACATACCACCTTCGACAGAGCGGCACGCGCGTCCATGGTGAGCATCTCGCCGAGCGAGAACTGCCGCGTCACTTCCGGCTTGATGATGGCGCGGCGCCGGGCCGCCGCCTGGAATTCGCCGCCGCCTCCGCCGGGCGGATTATAGAGCGGCATGCAGACGCGCTGATAGTCGGCGAACGCCTGGTCGCTGGGCTTGAGCCAGAACGCTTCGGCGATGGCGCGGGCCTCCTTGCCACCGCGCGATTCAAGGATCGCGAACGTCTCCTCGAGATGGATGCGCGCCGCGGTCGAGGAGAACACCACTTTCGACGGATGATCGGGATGCCGCGTGGCATAGGAGATCGCCACCATGCCGCCGAAGGATTGGCCGAACACGACGGGCTTCTCGATGCCGAGCACGTCGCACAGGCCTTTCACGTCGTCGCCCCATTGCGCGAGGTTCCAGGTCTCCGGCCCGCCGCCCGAGCGGCCGTTGCCGCGATGGTCGATGTAGATCACCTGATGCGTATCGGCGAAGCGATCGAAATAGGGCCGCATCGTCGAGTGATCGAAGCCCGGTCCGCCATGCATGACGATGAGCGCCGGCTTTGCGGACATGCGCTCGCCTTCGATCGCGAGCCCGGAGCCCACGACGTCGAAGAACAGCCGCGCGCCGTTGACGGTAACGAACATGAAACGGTCCTTGCATGAACAGCCATTGCAGTGTCGCCTTTTCGGCGACGGACAGAAAGAGCCCGATTGCGCGTGCCGGCGATCCGCTTACCTGGCGACCGGCGGGTATAGCCGCAGCAACAGGCGATAGGCCCAGACCTTGACGATGCCGTTCACCACGAACCAGCAAAGCGCATAGCCCCAAGCCAGCAATGCCAGCGGCCAGCCGATCGCCGGCACGAACCAGCCATAGACCGCCGCCAGCGTGCCGAGGGCTTGCGTCGTTTCGCAGGCGGCAATCAGCCTCCAGTTCGGCCAGGGCGGTTCCCAGAACCAGCTCGGATTGCGCGTCAAATAGATTGTCAGGTGCCCGGCGACCAGCAGCTTGAGGAAGATCAGCGTCTGAATCTGCGGCCGCGGCAGCTTCAGATAGACCTGCGCGATCCAGAACAGGGCAAAGGTCGAGATCACGCCCAGCAGGCCAAGCACGATGCTCATGCCCAGCACGCGGCGCATATCCCAGCGCACCGGGCGCGGCGCCACCGGCACATTGTCATAGGCAATGGTCATGATCGGAATGTCGTTCAGCACCGCCAGCAGCACGATCATCACCGCCGTCACGGGATAGAAGTTGAAGATCAGGATCGAGACCGTCATGAACAGCAGCACGCGCACGGTCTCGGAAATGCGGAAGATCGCGTAGCCGGTCATGCGCTCGAAGATGCGCCGCGCCTCCTCCACAGCGCGCGCAATGACCGACAAGCCCGGCGCGGTCAGCACCAGAGCCGCCGCGGCGCGCGCGGCATCCGTCGCGCCGCTGACCGCGATGCCGACATCGGCCTGCTTGAGCGCCGGCGCATCGTTTACGCCGTCGCCGGTCATGCCGACGATGTGGCCCGCGTCCTGGAGAATTCGCACGATGTCGAACTTGTGCTCGGGGAAGACTTCCGCGAAGCCGTCGACGGACTCGACAGCGGCGCGCGACACCGGTCCGTCGCCGAACAGCTCGCGCGCCGAGCGGATATTGGAGCCCAGGCCCAGCTTCGCCGCGATCTCGCGGGCAATCGCGGTGTGGTCGCCGGTCACCATGCGGACGTCGAGCCCCATCGACCGCACCTCGGCGATGGTCGCGGCGCTGTCGTCGCGCGGCGGATCGAACAGCGGAAACAGCCCGAGATAACGCCAGCAGCCGTCCGGATCGGTCTTGGCGACGCCCAGGGTGCGATAGCCGTGCGCCGCAAGCTCATCGACCGCCCGGTTGACGCGGTCGCTGAGCTGGGTGGGCGCCTTGACCAGATCGAGAATCGCCTGCGGCGCGCCCTTGGCCGTGCAATAGCGCGCGCCGTCGACTTCCACCTCGGCCTCGGCGCGCTTGGCGACCGGATTGAACGGCGTGAAGCGCACGACCGCGATGCCATCGCGCCGCGCCGCCAGTTCCCGGAGCATCGCCTGGTCGATCGCATCAGGCGACGCGGCATCGCAGGTCAGCGCCGCGGCCTGCTGCAACTCGGCCAGGTCGTGCGCCTCGATCAGCACCGGCGTTCCGAGGACCAGCTCGTTCTTCGTCAGCGTGCCCGTCTTGTCGGTGCACAGGATGTCCATTCCGGCCAGTTCCTCGATGGAATCCAGCCGCGACACGATCGCCTTCATGCGCGCCAGGACGGAGGCGCCGACCGCCATCGTCACCGACAGAACCGCCGGCAGCGCGACCGGGATCGCCGCCACCGTCAGGATCAGACAGAACAGAAGCGTCTCGATCAGCGAGTCGCCGCGGCGAAGAGCGGCGATCAGGATGACCGCTACAAGACAGAGCGTCGCCGCGATCAGGAAATTTCCGATGCGCAGGACGGCTTTCTGGAAGTGCGAGCGCGGCGCCGCGGTTCCGACCAGCTTCGCCGTCTTGCCGAAGAAGGTCTTCATGCCGGTGGCCTCGACCACCGCCTCCATCTCGCCCTGGCGCACGATGGCGCCGGAATAGGCGGCCGCGCCTTTCGCCGCGTCGACCGGCAGGGATTCTCCCGTCAGCGCCGATTGGTCGATGCTGAGCGCGCCCTCTCCGGTCAGCTTGGCATCGGCGGGAACGACGTTGCCGAGCTTCAGATAGATGAGATCGCCGGGCACCAGCTCGCTGGCGGCGACCTCGCGCCAGGCGCCGTCGCGCTTCACGCGCGCGGTCAGCGCCAGGCTCTTCTTGAGTGCGGCGATGGCGGCGTCGGCATTGCGCTCTTCGAGGAATCCGACCGCAGCATTGATGAAAAGCATGCCGCATATGACGCCGAGATCTGCCCAATGCTGCGCGACGGCCGACAGCGCTGCCGCGGCTTCGATCATCCAGGGTATGGGTCCCCAGAAATAACCGAACAGCCGCATCAGCGGATTGACTTGGGACTCGGCGATAACGTTCGGACCGAATTGCGCGCGCCGCGTATCGGCCTCGGCCGACGTCAGGCCAACCGCGTCGGCCATCGGCTCGCTGTTTCTATTGTCCACGGTTCGACCCATGAATCGAAGAAGGGGCGTAGGTCGTTCACCTCAATGAACAAGGACGGGCTCCGGCACCGGCTCGAGCGCGGCCGGCGTCGCGCGCGCCGGTGCGCTTTCCAGGATCAGATACATGGCGAGCGTGGCGGCCGCGGTCGCGCCCAGCAGATACCAGGCCGGCGCCATCGGATTGCCGGTCAGGTGGAGAAGCCATGTAATGACGAATTGCGTCGTGCCGCCGAAGGTGGCGATCGATGTCGCATAGATCGTGGCGAAGGCGCCGCCGCGAATGCGCTTGGGGAGCGTTTCGGCCAATGGGGTATAGAACGCGCCGGTGCTGATGGACGAGATGAAGCCGAGAAAGATATTGACGGCGAGGAACACCAGCGCGCTGCCCGAACCGACGATCCACAGGAACATCGGATAGATCGCCGCCAAATAGATAAGTGTCGGCCACACCATCACCGGCCGCCGCCCGATGCGATCCGACAGCGCCCCGCCCGATAGGACCGCGCCGACGGCAACGAGATTGCCGAGCGCACCGGCCGCAAAGCCGACCGTCGCGCTCAGATGCAGCGTGTTCTGCGCATAGGTCGTCATATAGTCGAAGACGTAGGTCGAGATCGTGCCGCCGGCGAGCGTGATCAGCGCCAGCGTGATGATGCGCCAATTCTCGCGAATGGCGCGCAGTCCGCCTTCCTGCGAGTGCGATATCGCGTGCGGTTCCTCGTCGTGCAGCGTCTCGGGCATGCGCTTGCGAATCCAAAGGCCGAACGGAAGCGTCACCGCGCCGAGCAGGAATGCGATGCGCCAGCCATAGGCATCGAGCGCGTCGAGCGGCAATAGCGCCGAGAGACCCACGCCGACACCGGCGCCGATCGTCGCCGCGATCCCCTGGCTCGCGCCCTGCCAGGACACGGCAAGGCCGCGGGACTTCAACGGCGCCGCCTCCAGCAGATAGGCGGTGGTCGGCCCGACTTCGCCGCCGAGCGAGAAGCCCTGCACCATGCGCGCGATTACGGCCAGGATCGGCGCGGCGATCCCGATCATCGAATAGGGCGGGATGATTGCGATAGCCACGATGGCGCAGCCCATCATGGTGAAGCTCAACATCATCGCCGCGCGCCGTCCGGCACGATCGGCGAAGCTTCCCAGCACGATGCCGCCGATCGGGCGCGTGATGAAGCCGGCGCCGAACGTCGCCAGCGACAGCATCAGGCTTCCGTACTCGCTGGTCCGGGGAAAGAAGGCGTGTCCGATCTGGATGGCGAAGAAGGCGTAGGTAATGAAGTCGTAGAATTCCAGCGCATTGCCGACGGTGGCGGCGGCGATCGCGCGCCCGCTCAGCGATCGCGATGCGGCAGGACCCTGTGCGACATCGGCCATGCTGTACTCCCTCGCCCGCCAAACGCCGCACAGGCGGAACGCGCCCGCGACGGCTGGCAGCAAAGCCTTCCGGCCCGGCGCATGCAACTGAACAATTCGTTCGAATGTGGCATCGCCGAAGCGCACAGCGTTCGACGACGCTCGCGCTTGAGCGGTCCAGGGGCAATTTGTACGGAAAGGGAGCCCATATTTCGGGCAATCCCGTCTATAATGCCGGCAAAACTTGCGTGGGGGAGTACGCCGTGAACAGAACACCCGATCCAAAGAAACTCGACGCGATGGTCAGCAAGCTGGCCGGCGACATCGGCGCAATCGCGACCGGTGCGCTGGTGGCGCTGGGCGACCGGCTCGGCATCTACAAGGCGATGGCGGACGGGGCGCCGGTGACGCCGAAGCTGCTCGCCAGGAAGATGAAGCTCAACGAGCGCTATCTGCGCGAATGGCTGTCGGCACAGGCCGCGGCGGGCTTCGTCGATTACGATGCGAAGACGGGCGCATTCAGCCTCAATCCCGTACAGGCAACGACGCTGGCGCAGGAGGGCCATCCCGCCTTCTTCGCCGGCGGATTTCAGCTGATGCAGGCGATGTGGGTCGACGAACCGAGAGTGGCCGCGGCGTTCAGGTCCGGCAAGGGCGTCGGCTGGCACGAACATTCCGCCTGTCTGTTCCGAGGCACCGAGCGCTTCTTCCGTCCAAGCTACAATTTGCACCTGATCGGATCGTGGATCCCCGCGCTCGACGGCGTGGAGGCGAAGCTGAAGAAGGGCGCGCTGGTCACCGATGTCGGCTGCGGCCATGGCGCTTCGACGATCCTGATGGCCAAGGCCTATCCCAAGTCGCGCTTCTTCGGTTTCGACTATCACGCGCCATCGATCAAACACGCGAAGGAAGCGGCGAAACGGGCCGGCGTTGCGGACCGCATCACTTTCCAGCGCGCCAGCGCCAAGGATTTTCCGCAGAAGAAATACGACCTGGTGACGATGTTCGACTGCCTGCACGACATGGGCGATCCGGTCGGCGCCATGCGCCATGTGAAGACGGCGCTGGCAAAGGACGGCACCTTCATGCTGGTCGAGCCCTTCGCCAACGACGCGCTCGAGGACAATCTCACGCCGGTCGGCCGCATCTTCTACGCGGCGTCGACCATGATCTGCACGCCGGCCTCGCGGGCGCAGGATGTGGGTTTGGGGCTGGGCGCCCAGGCGGGCGAGAAGCGGCTGCGCGAGGTCGCGAGCAAGGCCGGCTTCAAGCATTTTCGCCGCGCAACCGAAACCCGGACCAATCTGGTGTTCGAGGCCAGGGCCCAGGCGCTATAGGGAAATCCGCTTTGGAGCGTGGCCGGCTGATCCAGGCGGCGCTGCGGGCGTATCAGCCGCGCCGGGCCGCGTTGCCGCCGCGCCCCCGCGTTCCTATGATGCGGCCAAAGTTCAGGGGGTTACGACATGCTTGGGCACATGCAGGACTGGCCGCTGCTGGTCCACAAGATCATCGACCACGCCGAGCTCTATCACGGCGAGCGCGAGATCGTGAGCCGCAGCGTGGAGGGTCCGATCCACCGCACCAACTATCGCGAGATCGCGGTGCGCGCGCGCAAGGTCGCCGAGGCGCTGGACAGACTCGGCATCCAGCCGGGCGACAGAGTGGCGACGCTCGCCTGGAACACCTGGCGGCATATCGAGACCTGGTATGGCATCGCCGGCGTCGCCGCGGTCTATCACACGCTGAACCCGCGGCTGTTTCCCGACCAGATCGTCTACATCGCCAATCATGCCGAAGACAAAGTGCTGTTCTTCGACATCACCTTCGCCGATCTGGTGGCGCAGATCGCGCCGAAGCTGCCGAACATCGAGCTCTATGTCGCGATGACCGACGCGGCGCATCTTCCCAAGGCGAACATTCCAAACCTCGTCGCCTATGAGGAGTTCATCGCCGGCTGCAGCGGCGAATATGCCTGGAAGGAGATCGACGAGAAGTCGGCCTGCGGGCTTTGCTACACCAGCGGAACGACCGGCAATCCCAAGGGCGTGCTCTATTCCCACCGCTCCAACGTGCTGCACGCCATGATGTGCGCCCAGGTCGACGCGCAAGGCGTGACCAGCCGCGATTCCATCCTGCCAGTCGTGCCGATGTTCCACGCCAATGCCTGGGGCCTCGCCTTCTCAGCTCCGATGGTCGGCGCCAAGCTGGTGCTGCCCGGACCCAAGCTCGACGGCCCGTCGGTGTGCGAACTGCTCACCACCGAGAAGGTCACGATGACGGCGGCGGTGCCGACCGTGTGGCTGACGGCGCTGCAATATCTGGAGCAGACCGGGACGAAGCTTCCCGATCTGAACCGCGTGATGATCGGCGGTTCGGCCTGCCCGCGCTCGATGATCGAGACCTTCGAGAAGAAATATCATGTGCAGGTGATCCACGCGTGGGGCATGACCGAGATGAGCCCGCTCGGCACCATCGGCACGCTCAAGCATCACGTGGCCGAGATGCCGTTCGAGAAGCAGCTCGACTACAAGGTGAAACAGGGCCATCCGATCTTCGGCGTCGAGATGAAGATCACCGACGACGCGGACAAGGAGCTGCCGCGCGACGGCAAGGCATTCGGCCGACTGAAGGTGCGCGGCCCCGCGATCGTCGACGGCTATTTCCGCGGCGAAGGCGCCGATGCGTTCGACGCCGACGGCTGGTTCGATACGGGCGACGTCGCCACCATCGATTCGGAAGGCTATATGACGATCACCGACCGCTCGAAGGATGTAATCAAGTCCGGCGGCGAATGGATTTCCTCCATCGAGATCGAGAACATCGCGGTCGGCCATCCGGCGGTGGCCGAAGCGGCCGTGATCGGCGTGCGCCATCCCAAATGGGACGAGCGTCCGCTGCTGATCGTGGTGCAGAAGCCCGGCGAGACGGTGACGCGCGAGGAGATGCTCGACTATCTGAAGGGTAAGATCGCCAAATGGTGGATGCCAGACGACGTGCAGTTCGTCGGCGAAATTCCGCACACCGCCACCGGCAAGATCCAGAAGACGGCGCTCCGGGAGCAGTTCAACGCCTATCGCCTGCCCACCGCGGCGGAGTAGCCCAGCTTCATGCGATCACAGATCGTCGCGGCCGCCGTTTCGCTCGTCGCATTCGTCATCGGCGCGGCCATCGCGCTCGCCGCTTCGCATGGGACGCAAGCGGGCTGGTGGGATTACGAGACGGGGCTGAAGATCCTCGTGCCCGGCGCGGCACTCGGCCTTGTCGGCTCCGCGGCGGGCGGTTTGTGGCTCGCCCGCGCGCTGAACCTCAACAACAGCGCGGGCTGGAAGTTCGGCGTGATCGGCGTGGCTGGTTCGCTGCTGCTCTTCGGCATCCCGCTCAACCAGCTGCGCCTTTATCTGATCTCGCCGCCGATCCACGACGTCTCGACCGACATTGAATATGCGCCGAAATTCGTTGCGCTCCTGCCGCTGCGCAGCGGCGCGCAAAACGGGCCGGACTATGACGGCGCCAAGGTCATCACCTATGGCGGCAAGAAGATGACGGTCGCTTATGCGCAGAAGAAGACCTATCCCGACATCAAGTCGGCGGCGCTGCTCAGCAGGCCGGACGTGGTGTTCTGGCGCGGCTTCGAGGCGGCCAAGCGCATGGGCTGGAACATCGTCTTTTTCAGCGAAAAGGACGGCCGCATCGAGGCCACCGAGACCAGCTTCTGGTTCGGGCTGGTGACCGACATCTCCATCCGCGTGAAGCCGGCCGGCACGATCGGCGCCCGGCTCGACATCCGCGCCGAAAGCCGCACCGGCGACAACGACATGGGTTCGACCGCCCAGCTGGTGCGCGACTATCTGAAGGAATTGAAATAAGGCGTCGCCGCTGGGGCAACATCGCCCGGTTGTGCCGCGCCGCGTCCCTCGTACAATCGCGCCATACGCCGGAGGATCGCCATGGATTTGAGTCCCGAGATTGCTGCCATCGCCGGCCCGCTCGATTTCGATCCGGATGCGCTGAAGGCCAAATATCTCGCCGAGCGCGACAAGCGCGTCAGGCCAGACGGCACCGCGCAGTACATCGAGGTCAAGGCCGAATTCTCGCGCTATGTCGAGGACCCCTATGTCGAGCCGGGCTTCACGCGCGCGCCGGTGTTCGACGATGTCGAGTTCGCGATCATCGGCGGCGGCTTCGGCGGCCTTCTGATGGGCGCGCGGCTGCGCGAGGCGGGATTCAAAAGCATCCGCATGGTCGAGAACGCCGGCGATTTCGGCGGCACCTGGTATTGGAACCGCTATCCCTGGCGCGATGTGCGACGTGGAATCCTATTGCTATCTGCCGCTGCTCGAAGAGCTCGACTACATCCCCAAGCACAAATATTCCTTCGCGCCGGAGATCCTCGAGCACAGCCGGCACATCGCCAGGCACTTCGACCTCTACAAGGACGCGCTGCTGCAGACCGGCGTGACGGAGCTGCGCTGGGACGAGGCGAAGGCGCGCTGGATCGTCAGCACGGATCGCGGCGACAAGTTCACCGCGCAATTCATCGCGATGGCGAACGGCCCGCTCAGCCGGCCAAAGCTGCCCGGCATTCCAGGCATCAACGCTTTCAAGGGCTATACTTTTCACACCAGTCGCTGGGATTACGGCTATACGGGCGGCGACAGCAGCGGCGATCTCGAAAATCTGCGCGACAAGCGCGTCGGCATCATCGGCACCGGCGCCACCGCCGTGCAATGCATCCCGCATCTGGGTGCATCGGCCAAGCAGCTCTACGTCTTCCAGCGCACGCCGTCGTCGATCGACGTGCGCAACAACGCGCCGACCGATCCGAAATGGGCCGCGTCGCTGACGCCCGGCTGGCAGAAGCGGCGGATGGACAATTTCAACACGCTGGTCAGCGGCGGCGACGCCGAGGAAGACCTGGTGAAGGACGGCTGGACCGACATCTTCCGCAGCGTGACGGGCACTGCGGTCAAGGAAGCCTCGCGCAAGCTTGGCCGCCGCCTCACCGGCGCGGAGCGCGCGCAGCTCATGGAGCTCGCCGACTATCGCAAGATGAATCAGATCCGCGCCCGGGTGGACGCAATCGTGAAGGATCCGGCGACTGCCGCGGCGCTCAAGCCCTGGTACCGGCAGTTCTGCAAGCGGCCCTGTTTCCATGACGAATATCTTGCCACCTACAACCGGCCGAACGTCACCTTGGTCGACACGCAGGGCAAAGGCGTCGAGCGTTTGACCGAGCATGGCGTCGTCGCGAACGGCAAGGAGTTCGAGGTGGATTGCCTGATCTTCGCCACCGGCTTCGAGGTCGGCACCGCGTTCACGCGCCGCGCCGGCTACGACATCGTCGGGCGCGGCGGGAATACGCTGTCGGAGCATTGGGCGAACGGCTTGCGCACCCTTCACGGCCTGACCACGAACGGCTTCCCCAACTGCTTCTTCCTCGGCTTCACGCAAGGCGCGGTAACGATCAGCGTGCCGCAGGCGCTAGGCGAACAGGCGCGCCACGTCGTGCATATGGTGACGGAGGCGAAGGCGCGCGGCGCCGAAGTGCTGGAGCCGACGGCGGATGCCGAGAAGTCCTATGTCGACGAAGTGCGAAGCCTGGCGCGGCTCGGCACGCGCTTCTACCGGGAGTGCACGCCCGGCTACTACAACAGCGAAGGCGCCGAAGGGAACCGCAACGGTTTCTTCTCCGACATGTACGGCGCGGGCCCGCTGAAGTTCTTCGAAGTGCTGGATGCGTGGCGCGGGACCGGAAAGCTCGAAGGGATTTCACTTCGCTGACGCTTCGGCCGCGAACGAAGCAACCGCGCATTTGTATGACCTACGGTGGCGCTTTCCAGCGGAGACCGCCGATGACCGTAACTTGCTTCATCCGTTATGTGCTCGATCCCTATCGGCGCGCTGCGTTCGAGGACTATGCGAAGGCGTGGCTCAGAATCATCCCGGCCTGTGGCGGCGATCTGGTCGGCTACTGGATGCCACACGAGGGCACCGACAATATCGCCCAGGCGCTGATCTCATTTCCGAGTCTGGCGGCCTATGAGCAATACCGCGCAAGGCTGCGTGCCGACGACGAGGCCGTGGCCAATTTCCGCCTGGCGCAAGAACAGAAATTCATCCTTTCCGAGGAACGCACTTTCCTGCGCAAGGTCGAGCCGTGATCGCGGTGATCTTCGAGGTCGAACCGCGCGACCGCGACGCCTATCTGCGCATCGCCGCCAATCTGCGCCCCTTGCTCGACGGCATCGACGGATTTCTTTCCATCGAACGGTTTGAAAGCCTGTCGATGCCGGGGAAAATTCTCTCGCTGTCGTTCTGGCGCGACGACGAGGCGGTCGCGACGTGGCGCAATGTGGAGGCTCACCGCGCGGCGCAGGCGAAGGGTCGCAGCGGGATCTTTCGCGACTATCGCCTGCGCATCGCCAAGGTTATCCGCGACTATGGCATGCACGATCGCGGCCAGGCGCCGGCGGATTCGCGGTCCGTGCATGAGCCCGGCTGAGCTCCAATCAGACGCCGAGCACTCGCCCGTCTGCCATGACGAATTTCGGGCTCGCCAGAGCAGTTAGGTCGTGCAGCGGATCGCCGTCGACGGCGATGAGGTCGGCGAGAAAGCCTTCGGCGATGCGGCCAAGATCGTTCTGGCGGCGCAGGATGCTCGCGTCGACCGCGGTCGCGGCACCGAGCGCCTCCTCGTTCGTCATGCCGAGCTTCGCCATCGACACCAGCTCGTCGAGATTGGTGCCGTGCGCGAAAACGCCGACGTCGCTGCCGCAGCCGATCACGACACCGGCTTCGCGCGCCAGGCGAAATGCGTTGGCGGCTTCGGCCATGCGCTGCGACGCGCCGCCGCCTGTCTTATATTCGCCGCGATAGAGGCTGATCGACTTCGCCGCCATCAGGGTCGGCAGGTACGCGATACCCTTCAGCTGCATCAGCGCGAAGGTGGCGGGCGAGCCGCCATAGCCGTGCTCGATCGTATCGACACCGGCCAGGATCGAGCGGCGCATGCCTTCGTCGCTCGTCGCGTGGCTCGCAACCGGACGGCGCAGCGAATGCGCCAGATCGCAGGCGGCGCGCATCTCGTCGATCGACAGCGTCGGCACCGTCTCGCCGTTCGGCCCCGCGCGATAGTCGGCATAAAGCTTGATCCAGTCCGCGCCGTGCGCCGCCTGATGCCGCACCGCGCGCACCATCTCATCGATGCCGCTGACCTCTTCCGCGCCTTGCGGGAAGCAGCAATCGGGGCGGAAGTTCTTGCGCTGCGGCCCATAGGAACCGGCGGCGACGATCGCCGGACCAGCGACGAACAGGCGCGGTCCCGGCACGAGCCCTTCGGCGATCGCGCGCTTCAGCCCGACATCGGCATAGCCGGCGCCCTCGGTGCCCAGATCGCGCAAGGTCGTGAAGCCCGCGGCCAATGTGGCGCGCGCATGGTTCACCGCGCGCGCGGTGCGATAAGATTCGCTCTCCTTGAGAACCTGATCGTCCCACGGAGCCTCGTTGTAGGGATGCAGGAAGAGATGGCTGTGCAGATCCATCAACCCGGGCAGCAGCGTGCATCCGGCAAGCTCAATGATCTCATCCGACGCGCCGATCTCATCGCGCGGCGCGATCCTGGCGATCCGATTGCCGTCGATCAGGACCGACAAGCCTTCGCGCACGCCGTCATCGGCGCTCCAGATGCGCGCGGGATGAAGCACGATCACGGCGCGCGCCACGCAAGTGGATGGGCGGCCAGGACGCGATCGACCGTCACGAGCCTGAAGCCTTCGACCTGGCATTGTGCGAGCAGAAGACGGTCGAACGGATCACGCGTAGCAGGCGGATCCCGAATCTCTTCTATGGCGTGGCGATAGCCGATATCGAGCAGCTCGTAGTCCAGCGCCGTGAAGTACTCGGGCAGCCGTTCAAGCGGCAGTCGCAAAGCCAGCTTGCCTATCCGATGCTTGATCGCGATCTCCCACAGACTGGCCGCGCTGACGTAATTGTCGTTTTCGGTCGATTGCACGAGCCGACCGATGGAGGGGCCAAATCGCGCGAGCTCCTCGTTGATTACTGCCAGCGCAATATGACTATCCAGTAGGAGCCTCATTTCCTGCGGCGCGGCTTCGGCTTGTCGAAATCCGCCGGCAAGGGCGTGATCAGAAAATCCTCTGGCAGGGGATCGTCGAAGTCCGGCGCGATCCAGCCTTCCTTCCGCTCAATTCCATGCTCGCGCAGATAGCGCTCGCCGGCCGCCCAGTTCGTGCCGCCCTTCTTCTTGTGCGGCACAATGTCGAACACGGGCTTGCCGTTGCGCGTGACCGTGATCGTTTCGCCCTTCTCGACGGCGCGCGCGAGTTCGGTCAGACGGTTCTTGGCATCTTTGATTGATACAACGGTCATCGGAAAAAAGTAGCTACCGGTAGCTACTTTGTCAAGCGAGGCGGTAGTGCCCGCCTTGATTCGTCACCCGGCCCTCGTGCTCCAGCTTGATCAGATGCGCCAGCACCGAGCGCGACGCCGCGGGATGCAGACGCTTGTCGACGTCGGCGTACATGCGCTCGACCATTTGCGGGATCGTGTCGAGGCCGTCCGTGATGCAGGCCAGCACCTGGCGCTCGCGATCCAGGCGATGCTCGCGATAGGCGGCGAGGAACGGCTTGGGTTCGGTCACCGGCGCGCCATGCGTCGGATAAAGCGTCCGGTCGTCGCGCGCCTGAAGCTTCTCGACGCTGCGGATATATTGCGTCATGTCGCCGTCTGGCGGCGTCACCACCGTCGTCGACCAGCCCATGATGTGATCGCCGGTGAACAACGCCTTCTCTTCCTTCAGCGCGAAGCACATATGGTTCGACGTGTGGCCCGGCGTATGGACGCATTCGAAGGTGAAACCGTTGCCCGCGACGACATCGCCGTCCTTCACGCGCACATCGGGCAAGAAATCCATGTCGCCACCGGCCTCGACCTTGGGGCCATCATCGCGGCCCGAACCGTGCGGCCCGAACGCGTAAGTCTTCGCGCCCGACCATTCCTTGAGCGGTTTCGCCGCCGGCGAATGATCGGCATGGGTATGCGTGACGAGAATATGGGTGAGGCGCTTGCCGGTGAGCGCGCGCTTCAAGGCTTCGACATGCTCAGCCATGTCGGGACCCGGATCGATCACCGCGACCTCGTCGCCGCCGACGATGTAGACGCCGGTGCCCATGAAGGTGAAAGGACCGGGATTGTCGGCGACCACGCGGCTGATCAGCGGGGTGACGCGCACCTCATCGCCATAGTGCGGCTCGAAGGTGCGGATGAAGGGAATGGCCATCAAGGCTTACTTTCGAGCTCTTCGGGCGGGCGCGTCATGATGCGCTCCTTGCGCGCGATCGGCGCGGGATGGCTGCGATGCAGAATCTGTCCGATCTTCCTGGGCAACCGGTGCGCCGCGTGTTCGATCATAAAGGAGAACCAGCGCACGCGATGGCGCACGCGCTGGATGGCGCGGCGCATGGCGCGCGAATTGTTGATCAGGATGGCGAGCCCCGCCATCAACGGCAAAACGCCGATCAGCGGGATCGGAATCGGCATAGGCGTCAGAACGATGCCGACGATCGTCAGCAGCCAACCCGCCGCCAAAATGAGATATTTGCGCAACTCGTGTTCGCTGCTGACGACCCTGCCCCATACATGGGCGAGCACCGTGTCCGCCGCAACATCCCGTTCGTGTGACGGATTGGCGAAGTGACGATGAAACGCTCAGCGAAAGCCGACGTAAGGGAACTTCGTAATTAAACTGCGTCGATTCCGTATCGCGGAGATCTTGTTCGAGATTGCAACCAGCAACTCACTGATATCACTAAGCTATACCACAATCTTACGGCGTAATAAAATTGCTCATCAGATCATGAATGTATCCCACTGTTGCAATCCTGCACTCCTGGTCGGTGCAAACATTGAACTATCTTAATGCGTCGCCCGGAGTACCGGCGGGCGGCGCCGGCGCCAAGAGCCGGAAAAACCGGGACATACGGGGAGAGAACATGACGTTACGGATAGTGCGCACCGCCCTGTTGGCGGGCGCTTCGCTCGCTCTGTTCACGAGCGCGGCCTTCGCAGAAATCGAGACCGTCGTGGTCACCGCGGAAAAACGGTCCGAGAATATTCAGACCGTTCCGATCGCGATCACGGCCGTTTCGGGCGAACAGCTCCGCCAGGCGCAGATCCACGACTTCAACGACCTGCAGCAGATCGCACCCAGCCTTCTGGTCTCGACCGGATCGGGCGACACGACCGGCGGACTGGTGCGCATCCGCGGCGTCGGCACCACCGGCAACAATGCCGGCCTCGAAGCTTCGGTCGGCGTGTTCGTCGACGGCGTCTATCGCAGCCGCTCGGCTGCGGTGCTCGAGGATCTGCTGGCGGTCGACCGCGTCGAAGTGCTGCGCGGCCCGCAGGGAACGCTGTTCGGCAAGAACACAACGGCCGGCGCCATCTCGATCATCAGCACCAAGCCGACACAGGATTTCTACGCCAATCTGTCGGCGTCGATCGGCACGCTCGGAACCTATCGGGTTTCCGGCGAGATCAATGGCGGGGTGACCGACACGCTCGCTCTCAGCGCCGCGGGTGTCTTCTACAGGCGTGATGGATTCCTGGTCGACGTCAATGACGGTCATCGCTCCAATGCGAGGAACCACTACTCGCTGAAGGGCCAGGCCCTGTGGGAGCCGACTTCCGACATCGAGGTCCGGATCATCGCCGACTATACCCAGAAGGCGGACAGCTCGAGCGATGCCACCTATGCGGTGTACTCGACCCGCACCCGGCTCTTGCAGGATGTCGTGCAGTCGCCGCTGTCGCTGAACTTCGGCAAGGCGTTCGCGACGCCGGTGACGATTCCGCAAGCCGGGCCGGCGAACCAGTTCGCGGACTTCAAGGCCTACAGGATCGCGACCAACTTCCCGCGCACGTCGGACGTGAATGACTGGGGCATTTCGGGCCAGATCGATTGGGCCATCGACGACAACACCTCGCTGACCTCGATCAGCTCCTATCGCGATTTCAAGTCGCTCGACTCGACCGACACCGACTATTCGCCGGCGGACTTCATCCGCGCGGTGGGCGGGCGCGGCGAGTTGAAGAACATCACGCAGGAAATCCAGCTCAAGGGGACGTGGAACTCCATCGACTGGCTGGTCGGCGGCTTCTATTCCGACGAGACCGTGCACCAGCTAACACCCGGCACGTTCGGCACCGATGCCGGCCTGTTCTGGGCGCACATCCTGAACCCCACAGGCGCGGTTGGAGCTCCCGGACCAGGCGTGCTGGGCCAGGTCAACAATTGCATCCTCGGTCTGCCCAACGTGATTCCAGTGTGCGTCGCCAACGGTTTCGGCGGCGTCCATGCGCCGATCTTCCAGCTGGGTGACGGCGTCGCCGATCATTTCTCGACGCACGGCAACAGCCTGTCGTTCTTCACGCACGACACCTGGCATTTCACCGATCAGTGGTCGGTGACGGTCGGCCTACGCTACAATCACGAGAACAAGCACGGCATCTTCGACGGCGGCGTGGTGACCTGGCACGATCCGCTGGCCGAGATCGTGGCCTGCGGCACCACCGACCCGCCGGCAGTTTCCAACGCGCTCGTCGGTGCCTTCGCCATCTTCTGCCACCGCCAGCCCTACAATCTCGTCACGTCGGAGGACTCGGTCACCGGCACGGGCAACATCAGCTGGAAGCCGACCACCAACCTGATGTTCTATGCGAGCTACAGCCGCGGCTACAAAGCCGGCCCGATCAATCTCGATCCGAGCTGGGCGAACCTCGCCGGGTCGACGCCCAACGCCAAGCCGGAATATGACGACAGCTACGAAGTCGGCGGCAAGTCGGTGCTGCTCGACGGCACGGCGATCGTCAACCTGACGCTGTTCCACGAGAAGTTCATGAACTTCCAGATCAACACGTTCAACGGCCTGAACTTCGCCGTCGCGAACTTCCGTCATGCCTATGCCGACGGCTTCGAGTTGGAGACGACGTTCCAGCCGCAAGACGACCTGACGCTCAACTATTCGGCGACCTATGCCGATTCCCGCTATGGCCACGACGTTCCGACGCTGGGCTTCCCGACCGGCGCGCCGACGATCCTGGCCGGCGCGACGCTGACCCAGGCGCCGCTGTGGACGCTCAACAGCGGACTGAACTACACGCCGCGTCTCGACATCTGGGACCTGACGGGTCTGTTCTCGCTCAGCGCGAACTATCGCTCGAAGTACAACACGGGCTCGGACCTCAACATCAACAAGCTGCAGCCCGGCTTCGTCACGGTGAACGGACAGATCGGTGTCCGTTCCTCCAACGACATGTGGGAACTGGCGCTGTACGGACGCAACATCTTCAACGTCCATTACAACGTCGTCGCCTTCAACACGCCGGCGGAGCAGGCCTCGGGTGCGAATTCGGTCAATTCCGCGATCAGCGTGTTCCCGGGCGATCCGGCGACCTATGGCGTGACCCTCACGATGCATCTCGACTAGAGACGCGCGACGGAAGATCTGCCGGGGCCGGGACGCAAGTCCCGGCCTTGCTTCCGTAAAGGCACATTCGGCGCGTTTGACCGGCGCCGGATCGCTGCTTAACGTCCGGCAAAATTCGAGAGGAAAACGCCATGAAGCTTTACAATTCGGTCGGTCCCAACCCGCACGTCGTGCGCATGTTCATGGCGGAGAAGGGCATCGCCATACCGACCGAGACCGTGAACCTGATGGCGGGCGAGAACCGGCAGGACGCGCACCTGAAGCGCAACCCGCACGGCCAGATGCCTTGCCTGGAACTCGACAACGGCCACTTCCTCTCCGAGATCATTCCGATCTGCGAATATCTCGAGGACAAGAACCCCAAGCCGGCGCTGATCGGTAGCAATGCCGAAGAGAAGGCCGAGACGCGGATGTGGACGCGGCGAATCGATCTCAACATCTGCGAGCCGATGGCGAACGGCTTCCGCTTCAGTCAAGGTCTGCCGCTGTTCCAGAGCCGCATCGTGACGGTGCCGGAAGCCGCCGACGGCCTGAAGAAGATCGCGCAGGACCGCATCAAGTGGCTCGACGGACAGATGGCAGGCAAGGAGTTCGTCTGCGGCAAGCGGTTCACGCTCGCCGACGTGTTGCTCTATTGCTTCATCGAATTCGGCGGAGCGGTCGGCCAGCCGCTCAACCCTGAGTTCAAGAACCTCCAGGCCTGGTTCAATCGCGTGAAGGAACGACCCTCCGCCAAGGCGTAACGCGCCGCGAGTTCCCGCACTGCGCGTGACGGCATAGGGCTTCATTCGAATTAAGCATCGTCGCAGAAATCTCGCGCTTCGCGTGGGCGCACATGCTTAATATTGCCCGATGGGTGATCCGGCGTATTCTGGCAGAGCGTTCAAGATCTGGATGGCATGCATCGCCATCCTGCTTGGTCCTTCGCTGCTGGTGTGGATCGTGCGCGGCGTCGCGCTCGGCGCGCAATGCGCGCCCGGTCCCGATCTTTGTCAGGGCATGATGCTGGGCG
Organism: uncultured Alphaproteobacteria bacterium; assembly: GCA_963741735.1. Classification (GTDB taxonomy): domain Bacteria; phylum Pseudomonadota; class Alphaproteobacteria; order Micropepsales; family Micropepsaceae; genus Rhizomicrobium. The sequence continues at coordinate 1,037,649 of CAVUJB010000002.1, read as the reverse complement.
GCGGCTTGCGCGATGCGTTGTCGCTTGCCTGGTCGCTTGGAACGAACATGCTGGCGCTGTTCGGGCTCGCACTCACCGCCGCGATCGCCGGTCTCGTCGCGCGCCATCCGATGCTGGCCGCATCGTCGCTGCTCCTGCTGCCGCTCGCGGCGCTCATCCTGCCGATGATGGCGGTCTACAGCGCGACCTATGACGGCTGCGCGGTGAGCGACGCGGGCATCGGCGACTGCAAGCTGTGGGGCGCGCAGATGGGGATGAGCTTTCACTTCGCCGCCAGTGTGCCATGGACGATCTACGGCTTTGCGCCCTACTCCTTCTCGCTCGCCTTGATGCTGGGCGCTGTCGGCTGGTTTCTGGTCCACGCCCGGCCGAAGGGCCACGCGACGGCCAGCGCGCCGCGCAGCTTTGCCGACGATCGCTTCACGCAGCGCGATCGCTGACGCCGGCTTCTAATAAGGCTTGGAGTCCAGCACACGAACGAAGCCGCGCACCGTGCGGTAGAGATACCAGACGATGAAGACGACGGCCGCGATGTAGAGCAGCGGCAACAGCGCCAACAGCCCACCCACCAGCGCGGGCGGCGGATTGCCGTTGGTCGAGAACATCGAATAGGCGAGCCCGCCAACGCCTTGCAGCACGACGGCCAGGAAGATCGCGGCGAACACCACGGCGATCCAGAAGACGTGGATCAGATTGCGGAAGTGGCCCTCCCAGATCGTGCCGCGCGCGTCGCCGCGCCGCACATAGGCGAGGATGACGCCCGCGATCGCCGTCGCGCCGTTAAAGATGGCCAGCACGAAGAGACCGTAGGCGATCAACAATGTCGCGCGCAGACCTGCGTCGTCCGGTGAAGCGTCAGACATAAGGCTTGGAATCGATCGCCGCGATCAGGCCCTTGATGGTGCGATAGAGGAAATAGATGAACGCCGCGGCGATCACGAAGAGACCGATCAGGAACCAGACGGTCAGGATTCCGAGCACAAACAGCCCAAGCCAGATCCAGAAGGCCTGGATCGCATTCTCGAAATGGCTTTCCCAGATCGTGCCGCGCGACTCGTCGCGCTTGATATAGGCGAGGATCACGCCGGCGATGCCCGAGAGGCCGCCGCAGAACAGCGCGCCGAGATAGAGTCCGTAGACGATGATCGCGAGCGTGCGCGTATCGATCGCTTCCGGCGTGGTCGAAACGGGCGGCGCGGGTATTGGCGGCTGGGGTGCCGTGTCGGACATCGGTCCCTCCTCGAGGTCGCCCCATCATGTGGGAGGGGAGCGGCAACGCGTCAAGGTACAAGACCACAAGATTACTGTGGAATTCGGGAACTTTTTGGCGTTCCGGCGCGTTGAGTGCTGGTCTAGGCTACCCGCGGGATCCGCGGAGAAATGGAGAGGAGACCAGGATGAATTTCGTGAAGATTGCCGCTGCCGCCGCGTTTGCGGTCACGCTGTTTGGCGCCAATGCCGCCCAGGCGGCCGATGCGGACGAACTGATCCGGCATGCCGACCGTACGGTCGACCATTTCAAAAGCGATCCGGCCTTCAGCGAGGCCGCACGCATGATCCACCGCGCCCGCGCCGTGCTGATTGTGCCGGCGCTGGTCAAGGGCGGCTTCATCTTCGGCGCCGAAGGCGGCGACGGCGTGCTGTTGAAGCGCAATGGCCGCAGCTGGAGCTCGCCCGCCTTCTTCACCCTCGCTTCGGCGTCGTTCGGATTGCAGATCGGCCTCGAGAAGGCTGAGCTCGTCTTCATCATCATGAGCGATCGCGCGCTACGCGGCATCGAGCAGGGCGAATCCAAGCTCGGCGCCGGCGCAGGTCTCACCGTCGTCACGCTAAGCTCTGCCGCGGAAGGCGCGACCACCGTGCGCGGCGGCGACATCGTGGTGTGGAGCTCGGGCACCGGCGCCTATGGCGGTCTCACCTTCAACGGCTCGATCGTGAAGGCGAACGACGATGAGAATGAATCCTTCTACGGCCGCGGCGCCACGGTCACGGGCATTCTGGCGAACCGATTCAAGAACAGAGGGACGCGCGATCTACAGCGCAACCTCGCAACCGTGTGGTGAGGGAACGATGAAATTCTCCGATCTTCTTTTAGGCGCCGCCACCGCGGCGCTGCTTCTGGGACCGCTGCCGGCGCTGGCCGCCGACGCCGCGGGCGAAATCGCCACGGCCGCGACGCATGCCGATCTCGCGGCCAAGGCGGGAGATCTCGCCGGCACGCAGATGCATCTGCATCACGCGCTGAACTGCCTGGTCGGCCCCGGCGGCACCGGCTTCGATCCGAAGAACATCAATCCGTGCGCCAATTCCGGCAACGGCGCGATCCCCGATACGAGCGATGCGGCGAAGAAGGCGGCGCTCGAAGCAGCGGCCAACATCGCGCGCGCCGGCATCGCATCCAGCGATCTGACGATCGCGCAGAAGTCGGCGAGCGAGACCGCGACCGCGCTGAAGGCGATCAAATAGTCAGGACGGATTGAACGGGCTCAGCGCGCCGGTGCTCACGAGCACGGTGAACAGGCGGCGCAAGTTCTGCGCCTGCGGCTCGAGTGCGGCAATGTAGCGGGGATCGCGGTTGAGATCGGGCCGCGCCCGCAGTCCGCCGTCGCATTCGATAACCCAGCCCTTGGCGATCAGCTTGGCGACCTTGCGGCGCACCGTTTCGCGCGGCAGGCCGGTTGCGCGCGCCAGCGCCATGCGGCTGATCAGCAGAACATCTTCGTCCGGGATTGGAACTTTGTAGCTGCCATATTTCTCGCGCAGTTTCGGATCGGACATCACCTTTTCCGAATTGCGGATGGAGATCGACAGGAACAGCATCGCGGACTCCAGATCGTGATCGAAGACCTGAGCCACGCTTTCGGTCGAGCGCAGAATGAACTCGGTCACGAAGTGGGCGATCATTCTCGAATGGGGATGATCGCGCACCGAGGGGCCCGGCTCCGGGAGCGGCTCCCGAGGCAGCAACGGGTCGCGATCGGCGCTTGTGATGGGACTTGTCGGCAATAGAGACATCCTCCGTTCTCCTTGCGGAAGTAACTGCCGCAAGGATACGCGGGCTCTGTCGCAAAACCTTAATCCAAATCAACTCCCGCAGCTTTCAGTCCACGAAATAGATCCCGCAGGAGTTCCACGTTGCGCGCATAGAGCGCGTCATCTTCGCCCAGGCCCATCGGATTTTTGGTTACGAATACAAGCCCATCGGACTGTTCCATGAGAATTTGCTGAGCGATGAGCACACCGGCCCGGCGGCGCACGGTCTCGAGCGGCACGTTGAGAATGCGGCTCACGGCATTGCGGCTGATGCCGTGACGGGTCCCGCCCTGACGGCGCGCCGCGCCGGGCGGATCCTTTCGATGCAGATAGTTGAAATTGGCGATGGTCGCGACCAGCAGGAGGTCGAGTATATCCAGGGGTATGGTCCGAAGCGCCTCGCCGATGATCGATGCGAGGTAGGTGATCGTCAGACGGCCCGCCACGCGGGCGTCAACGCTTTGCTTCATTACGCCATCCCCCTCGCGCGCGCTGCAGGCCCCGCACCGCCATGGATGCCCTGCGAACTGGCGGCAGAAGAAATCCCGCAAGCTGCAATAGAGTGCAAGTTCCTATTCGCACGATGATAATGCAAACGGTATCAATACTGTGTTCGGCTTACCCAATACGGGTATTCGCGCGTAAATCGTGACGCCAGTGCCATTGTTTGATGGCGCGAAGCAGGGAACTTCTGCGTACGGATAATCTCGCGTTTCACAAGGCGATGAGCATTTCGCCGGTCACTCGGTCCGGCGCGCGATCAGACGCGGCGTTGCGCTTCCTGCTCCCGCTTGTAGCCGCCGCGTTCGATGGCGTCGGTGATCTGCTTGCGCCATTGCGCCGTGAGCCGGGTGCGCGGAACCGGATAGCGGTCGGGAAGGAAGTCGGCGGCCCGCACGCGATCGGTGCGGAAGCTGCGGAAATCCCTGCGCAGCTCGCACCATGCGACCACGACGCGAACCGTATCCCAATAGGACACCGCAATCGGCCAGATGGTGCGCTCGGTCTCACGGCCCTTCTCGTCGGCATAGGCGATCGCGATCTTGGTCTGGGCATGGACGGCGGAGCGCACCCGCGCCATGTCGACGGAGTCCAGTTCGATCCGCTTCCAGTTCGGCGAGACGAGCGTGGAGTTGAGCGCGAGCGGTTTCAGATGCGCCGGCACCACCGCGCCGATCTTGGCCACCAGGTCGCGCGCCGCACGCGTCAGCGCCTCGTCGCCGCGGCCCATCACCCACTGCGCGCCGAGCATCGCCGCTTCGATCTCGTCGGCCGTCAGCATCAGCGGCGGCATGTCGAAGCCGTCTTCGAGGATGTAGCCGATGCCGGCCTCGCCGCGGATCGGCACGCGCTCCGCCAGCAGCTGCGAGATGTCGCGATAGATCGTGCGCAGCGACGTCTCGAGCTCGGATGCGATGTCGTTGGCCGTGATCGGGCGGCGCTTACTACGCCGGAGAATCTGAATGATCTGAAAGAGCCGTTCCGCGCGTCTCATGGCTTGCCTCTCACGCAGCGATCCGTTCGATCGGTACCAGCCTTGCGCTCGACGTCGCGGTGGCGACGAGATTGCCGTCGGCGTCGGTGAGCGATGCGTCGAGGAACGCGATCGTCTTGCCGAGATTGACGATGCGACCCTCGCCGAAGAATTTTCCCTGCCGGGCCGGCGCGACGAAATTCACATTGAGATTGATGGTCACCGTGTAGGAGCGGCCACCGGTCGCGAGCATCACCGTCGGGCCCATCGTGTCGTCGAGCATCGCAGTGACGAAGCCGCCCTGAACGAAGCCGGCCGGATTGAGGAATTCGGGGCGCGCCTCGAAGGCGAGCTTTGCCCAACGCGCCTCCGCGTCGTAGTCGACGAGCGTCCAGCCCAGATGACGCGCGCAGGGCGGCATCGGGTATTTGTCGAACACACTTGCGATCATGACGAGATCCTCCATCTGGAGCGGGATCCTGCTGCCAGACTACTGACAACATGTTGTCAGGAGCCTGCGCCTAAGAAAAGCCCGTAAACCTCAAGGAGCGGCGACCATGATCACCCTTTTCGGCTTTGGACCTGCCTTCGGACTGCCCGACCCCAGCCCCTTCGTGATGAAGACCGAGGTCCAGCTGAAGATGTCGGGACTTCCCTACCGGCGCGAGCGCGCCGCGCCGCCGCAATCGCCCAAAGGCAAGATCCCGTTCATCGACGATGACGGCGTGCGCATCGCCGACTCGACATTCATCCGCCGCTATCTGGAAGACCGGCACAACGTCGACTTCGACGCCGGCCTCACCGCCGAACAGAAGGCGACCGCCTGGGCAGTGGAGCGCGTGCTGGAGGACCATCTCTATTTCGCGCTGCTGCATGCGCGCTGGATGGACGACGAGAATTTCGCCAGGGGACCGGCGCATTTCTTCGACGGCGCGCCGGACAGCGTGCGCGACGGCGCGCGCGAACGTACGCGCGGCTATCTGCACGGCCATGGCCTTGGCCGCCATTCGAATGGCGAGATCGTCTGGCTCGCGGACAAGAGCCTCGCCAGCCTTTCCGCCATTCTCGGCGGAAAACCCTATCTGACGGGAGACAAGGTCTGTGGCGCCGACGCGACATTGTTCGCGATGATCGCCGGCATCCTGACGCCGCACTTCGAGGGCGAGCTGCGCGACGCGGCGCTCGGCCATCGCAATCTCGTTGCCTATAGCGAGCGTATGATGGATGGGTTCTATCCTGGCTTCGCGGCGCAACGGGCGGCATGAGAACGCTCCTCATCTTCGTCCCCGAGGACGCGCAGGAGGAGACGGCCAGCCAGCAGTTGCAGTGACGTCACATGCTGGCGCCGTCGAATTCGATGACGGTCGCCCCACATATAGATGTCGTGGCACCGCTAACGCGCACCTGATCGGGCCGGTAATAGGCCCACAGCGTTCCCATCCGGCGGCAGATGGAGCAGTTGCAGTCGGTCAGGCTGGCGGGCGCCGTGTCGATCGTAAGGCGCACGCACGGCGCCGCAATGACAGGCGGCCTCGATCACGGCGCATGGTCCTGCGGCTCGGCGCTGATCTGGTGCTCGTTCAGGTCGGTCAGCGATGCGATCCAGTCCATCAGCGCGAAGAACACGCCGGACGCCAGGAAGGTGACATGCAGGATCACCATCCACAGCAGATGCGGCTCGTTGAACGGCTTGTCGAGTTCGACCAGCTCCATGAAGGCGCGCAGCAGCGAGATCGCCGAGATCGCGACGATGGAGCCGATGAGCTTCATCTTGAGGCCGGAGAAATCGAGCGTGCCCATCCAGTGCGGCCGGTCCTCGCTGTCGCCGGTATCGATCTTGGAGACGAAATTCTCGTAACCGGAAAAGATGACGATCAGCACGAGATTGAGCGCCAGCGACAGGTCGATCAGCGACAGCGCGGTGAGGATCGCGTCGTCCGTCTTCATGCCGATGACGTGCGGCACGGCCCGGACGATCTCGCTGATGAAGGACACCAGCAGCATGACGAGCGACACGACGAGCCCGACATAGACCGGCGCGAGCAGCCAGCGCGAGCTGAACAGCAGGCTTTCCAGCGCCTTTTCGATCGAGTTGCGTGCGTGCATGGATGAAGCCCTTGTCGGTGATTGTCGGCGGCAACACTAGTCAGGACGAAGGCCGCGCACAATTCGGCGCCTTGTGCCGCTCGGGTCTAATGTTGGAGCATCTCAGGCGGCGGAGGACGACATGAAGCAGGTTCTGGTTGCCGGCGCATCGGGGCTGGTCGGGCGCGGTGCGCTCCGGGCCTTTGCCGAAGAGTGCGAGACGATCGCGGTGTCGCGGCGGCCGCCGGAAGGGATCGACGGCGTGCGCTTCATCGCCGCCGACCTGTTCGATGCGCGCGCCTGCCACGAGATCTTCTCCAAACTGACCGGCGTCACGCATCTGGTCTTCACCGCGCTTTACGAAAAGGAAGGCGGGTTGCTGGCCAGCTGGCTCGATCCCGAACAGATCGAAGGCAACGCGGCGATGCTGCGCAATCTGTTCGAGCCGCTGTCGGCGGCGGCCAAGGGCCTGCGCCATGTCACCTTGCTCCAGGGCACCAAGGCCTATGGCGCGCATGTGCGCCAGATTCCTGTGCCGGCGCGCGAGGATCGCGACGAATTGAAATCGCAGCCGAACTTCTACTGGAACCAGGAAGACTATCTTCGCGGCAAGCAGCGCGGCGCCGGCTGGTCGTGGACGATCCTGCGGCCGCAGATCATCTTCGGCGATGCGATCGGGGCGGCGATGAATCCGGTTGCCGCGTTTGGCTTGTATGGCGCGCTGCTGAAGGCCGAGGGCGAGAAGCTGCACTTTCCCGGCGGCGTCGCCAATGTGTTCGAAGGCGTCGACGCCGATCTGGTCGGTCGCGCCATCCGCTGGGCAGGCGAAGCGGACGCGGCGAAGAACCAGGCCTTCAACATCACCAATGGCGACGTGATGACGTGGCGCGGCGTGTGGCCGGCGATCGCCGATGCGCTCGGCATGGCGGTGGGCGAGGACCGGCCGATGCCGCTGGCGCGCGAGATGCCGGCGCGGGCGGCGGAATGGGACGCCATACGGCGCAAGCACAACCTCGCCGCGCCGGACCTCGCGGCGTTCGCCGGCAAGTCCCTCGATTATGTCGATCTGCTGATGGCCAGCGATCAGGTCCGCCTGCCGATCCTGGTTTCGACCGTCAAGCTGCGCCGCGCCGGATTCACCGAGATGCTGGACAGCGAGCAGATGCTGAGGAACGCGTTTGCCGCGATGCAGGCCCGCCGCCTGCTGCCGCCACGCTCCTGACAGGATTGTCAGCAGCGCGCCTCGCGCAAAGGGCGAACGCGTCCTATATTGTCGCCATGGCGCACAATAACGGCATGATTCCGCGAAAGGGCGGCAAAGCGGCTCGTTCCCCGAAGGGGATGAGCGAAGCCGCGGCGAAGTTCCGCCCCGTCGGCGAAGCCGACAAATGGAATAATGCGGTCGAAGCCGTGGCGCCGGCCGGTGACGCCTACGATCCGCGCCGCCGCCCGATCGGAAATCTGCCGCTGCATGGCGGCACGGGCGCGGAGCTCGCCGGATTCGTGCCGCACCGCCCGGCGCGGCCGGAAAAATCCGAAGGCGGCATCAAGTTCAAGCTGGTCAGCGAGTATCAGCCGGCCGGCGACCAGCCGACCGCGATCCATGATCTGGTCGGCGGGCTGAGAGGAGAAGGGCTGGGCACCGGCGAAGGCGCGCGGGCGCAAGGTGAGAGCGCGCAAAGCATCATCCATCACGGCACGATCGGCGAGCGCGACCAGGTGCTGCTCGGCGTCACCGGCTCGGGCAAGACCTTCACCATGGCCAAGGTGATCGAGGCGGTGCAGCGGCCCGCGCTGATCCTGGCGCCCAACAAGACGCTGGCCGCGCAGCTCTACAGCGAGTTCAAAAGCTTCTTCCCGGAGAACGCGGTCGAGTATTTCGTCTCCTATTACGACTACTACCAGCCCGAAGCCTATATCCCGCGCACCGACACCTATATCGAGAAGGATTCCTCGGTGAACGAGGAGATCGACCGCATGCGCCATTCGGCGACGCGGGCGATTCTGGAGCGCGACGATGTGATCATCGTGGCGTCGGTGTCGTGCATCTACGGCATCGGCGCGGTGGAAACCTATTCCGGCACCGCGGTCACGATCACGAAGAACAAGAAACTCGACCGCATGGAGATGCAGGCGCAGCTTTCCGCCCTGCAATACCGGCGCAACGACAATAATTTCGTGCGCGGTGCGTTTCGCGTGCGCGGCGACACGGTCGACATCTTCCCGGCGCATCTGGAAGACCGCGCCTGGCGCGTCGAGCTGTTCGGCGACGTGGTCGACAGCATCACCGAGTTCGATCCGCTGACGGGCCGCCCCGCCGGCACGCTCGACCAGATCAAGATCTACGCCAATTCGCACTACGTCACGCCGCGGCCGACGCTGCAGCAGGCGTTGAAGGGCATCAAGGCCGAGCTGATCCTGCGGCTCGAGGATTTCCGCACTAACGGCAAGCTGCTGGAAGCCCAGCGCCTGGAACAGCGCACCAATTTCGACGTCGAGATGATCGAGGCGACCGGCAGCTGCGCCGGCATCGAGAACTATTCGCGCTGGCTGACGGGCCGCAAGCCCGGCGAGCCGCCGCCGACCCTGTTCGAATATCTGCCGGACGAGGCGCTGGTGTTCGTCGACGAGAGCCACGTCACCGTGCCGCAGATCGGCGCGATGTACAAAGGCGACTACCGCCGCAAATCGGTACTCGCCGAATATGGCTTCCGCCTGCCCAGCTGCATCGACAACCGGCCGCTGAAATTCGAGGAGTGGGACGCGATGCGCCCCGCCACCGTCTATGTCTCGGCCACGCCCGGCCCGTGGGAGATGGAGCGCACCGGCGGCGTCTTCACCGAGCAGGTGATCCGCCCGACCGGACTGATCGATCCGCCGGTGGAAATCCGCTCGATCGAAACCCAGGTCGACGACCTGATCGCCGAATGCCGCGACATCGCCAAGAAGGGCTTCCGCGCCCTGGTCACCACGCTGACCAAGAAGATGGCGGAGGACCTGACCGAATATATGCACGAGCAGGGCATCCGCGTGCGCTACATGCACAGCGACGTCGAAACCCTGGAGCGCATCGAGATCATTCGCGATCTGCGGCTCGGCGCATTCGACGTGCTGATCGGCATCAATCTGCTGCGCGAAGGCCTCGACATCCCCGAATGCGCCCTGGTCGCGATCCTCGACGCCGACAAGGAAGGCTTCCTGCGCTGGAAACCAGCCTGATCCAGACCATCGGCCGCGCCGCGCGCAACGTGGACGGCAAGGTGATCCTCTATGCCGATCATGTCACCGGCTCGATGGAGCGCGCGATGGCCGAGACCGCGCGCCGCCGCGAGAAGCAGCGCGCCTACAACAGCGCGCACGGCATCACGCCGGCCAGCGTGAAGAAGAACATCGCCGACATCATGGGTTCGATGTACGAGCGCGACCATGTGATGGTCGACACCGGCCTGGCGGAGGACGGCGCGGCCTATGTCGGCCACAACATCAAGGCCACCATCGCCGACATCGAGAAGCGCATGAAGGAGGCGGCCGCCGACCTCGAATTCGAGGAGGCCGCGCGGCTGCGCGACGAGCTCAAGCGGCTTTCGACGGTGGAGCTCGCGGTCGCCGACGATCCGTTCGCGCGCCAGAGCGAGGTCGACCGCGCGGTCGACGACGCGTTCCTCAAGGCGGTGCGGGACGGGGCGGGGGACGAGCGCGGGCCGAAGCACCAGAAAACCAGCCGCGGACCGCGCATGAAGCGGGCGGGAAGACCGAACGTGCCGAAGACGTTTGGGAGCAGGAGCAGGTAGGCTTGTGCCTGCTTAGTTGAGAACTGCTATGAATTTTGGCAGCGCGCAACCGTTGCGTGTGCTCCGAAACACGCATGGCGGAAGACTTCTTACAAGCGCTCTTGGGGCGGGGGTACTTACCAGAAGAACTCCCACCGGCTTTCACCAGTAAGTCGTTCGGCGCATTTGCTTTCAACAACCCCAAAGCGTTTGACGCATTTTCCTCTAAACCCAGCCGACTCAAGGGCATCGACTATAGTGCAAGCAAGGCTGGGTTCAGGCGACGGTCATTCGTCGTTACCCATCCTGTCTCGCAATTTTTTGTTGCGAAATTCGTGTCCGACAATTGGGCGGTAATTGAAGCGCACTTCAAGGTATCGAAATCAAGTCTGTCCGCGCCGGCAAAGTGCGCAGATGCCGTGCGGGCTGTCGAAATCACACCGTTTCCCGAACTTCACAGGCTCATGCACGAGCGACTTGGACAGTACGGGTATGTCGCGAAGAGCGACATACAGCGATTTTACCCCTCGATTTACACGCACTCGATCCCGTGGGCCGTTCATGGAAAAGCGGCTGCAAAGAAAGACGGCAACGCCGACTCCGCTGCCGTTATCTTCAACAAGCTAGACCAGTACGTAAGGCGCGGCCAAGACGGCCAAACCATCGGCATTCCGATCGGCCCGGATACGTCGCGCGTAATCGGAGAACTCGTTGGTTGCGCTCTCGACAAGCATATAGACACCGCGACACCGAAAAAGTTTTTCGACTACATCCGGCACGTAGATGACATCTATTTTGGAGCGGACAGCCACGAGGAGGCCGAAGCGTGCATCGCAACGCTGCGATCGGCGCTTCGAGAGTTTGGCTTGGAAATTAACGAGACCAAGACAGAAATCTATCGTGCAAGTGAGCTGAGGGAGGATCGTTGGCCGAGGACTCTTTCTAGAAGGCTGGATGCCTACAAGAAAACAAAAGACGATCTATTCGCGCTGTTCGAAGAGGCTTTCGATATTGCGCATCGCACCAAGAGTGAGGCGCCCGTTCGCTACCTATTGCGACGGGCAGATAAGCAGAACATTTTTGACGATAATCACTGGAGTGTTGCAGAAAACTTCTTGGTCAAGTGTGCATACGATTTCCCGCACACGATGGATCACGTCGCTCGCATCCTGATCTGGAGAGACATCAAGTTCTCGGACTTAACAAAGGAAAAATGGACCCGGGTCATAAACAATAGACTTGTCCATCATGTCGATATGGGGCACGACCATGAGATTTGTTGGCTTTTGTGGGCCTCAACCTCTCTTGGTTACACTCTTACCGACGCTGTGGCGACTAAGCTTGTCGGCTACGCAAATCCGCTGGTCGCGCTAATGGGCGCGCACGCCCTAAGCAAAAAGCTGATTAGCGACAAGGTTGATTTGGGTGCATGGGAGAGCTGCATAAACCCACAGCAACTCAACGAAGAGTGGTGGATGTTTGCTTATGAATGTAGCTTGTGGGGCTGGCTGAAAACTAATCTAAACAATGCATCGCTGAAAGGGACGATATTTGCCGATTTGAAAGCTGCCAACGTCTCGTTCTACGAACAGAAAAGTCCTTCGGAACAAGAGCACTACTACGACGACGAGGAAACGGCGATCCCTAGCGCCAGCTTCGGCTACGAGGACGAGGAAGAGATTTCAGACGACGAGGACGGGGAATTCTGATCGCTGACTCGGCTAGCGATGGCCGAACTCGGCGCAGAATTGATGACCAAGGAAGCAGATGAAGCTCGGCTTCGAAGATGAGCCGGTCCCCTTTGAGGGGCCGACACAAAAGGCGCGATTTTGGACAGAGGCTTGGGTCAAGAACCAAGTGTTCTGCCCAAACTGCGGCGCGATCAGCATCACCAAATATCAAAACAATAGACCTGTCGCCGACTTCTATTGTGCGACGTGTCGCGATGACTACGAGCTAAAGAGCCAGAAGTCTGCATTCGGCACTCGGGTAGTTGACGGCGCGTTCCGGACAATGTGCGATCGGTTGGCAGCGAGCGATAATCCTAACCTCATGCTGATGAACTACGATCTCAAGACGCTTAGCGTAAAAAATCTCTGCGTTGTGCCGAAACAATTTTTCGTTCGGGAAATTATCGAGGAGCGCAAGCCGTTGGCTGCCACAGCGCGGCGTGCAGGTTGGGTCGGCTGCAACATCTTGCTCAATCAGATTCCGGAGTCGGGCAAGATATTCTTCGTCCGGAACGGAGAGGCGCTCAAAAAAGAGCTGGTCTTGGACAAATGGCGTCAGACGCTCTTTCTTCGCGACGAAAGTGCGGAGGCGCGCGGATGGCTCATTGAAGTTATGAAATGCGTCGAGCTGATCGGCAAAGCCGAATTCAATCTCGACGACGTGTACGCGTATGAAAAGCGCTTAAGTCAAATCTATCCGGACAACCACAATGTCCGGCCCAAAATCCGCCAGCAGCTTCAGGTTCTTCGTGACAATGGATACTTGGAGTTTGTCTCGCGCGGAAATTACCGTCTCTCTTCCCGGTAGTGGTTCTACGTCTTCGGGCTCCTCTCCACTATCCGCGTCTTCGCTGCGATACGGCGATATATGGCGGCAACCGCAGTGCGGACAATCATCGTCGCACATGCAGTCCCACTCGTCGGTCCAGTCCTCCTCGCATCGAGGGCAACGATAGTAGTTGACGAACTGCAAGAGGCACCTCTCCTACGCGAGAAGCCTACGACTGAGTGGGCTGTGCAAGCTTGCCAAGCGCGGCGAACGGACTGTGGCAAAGGATCCCAACAAGTAGTCAGCAGAGTAAGTCCGCTCACCCCACCCCCTGCCTCAACAACGCCTCCGCCGGGATGTGCCATTCGTGGTGGAGCTTCCACGCCTGTTCCAGCGTCAGCGGCCGCTTGCGGCGCATGATTTCCGAGGCGCGCGAGCGCGAGCCGAGAAGCCGCGCCAGGTCGCTCTGCCCCAGGCCGGACTGCTCCATGCGGAAGCGGATGGCTTCCACCGCATCCGGCGGATCGATCGGCCAGCGTTTCGCCTCATAGGCCTCGATCAGCGCCGCCAGCACATCGAAGCGGTCGGCCTCTGCCGAGCCGCGCCGCGGCTCGTGCTCGAAATAGACCGCGATTTCCTTCAGCGCCCGGCTGTAGTCGCGCTCGTTGCGGATCGGCGTGATCGGCGCCGCACTGTTCGTCTTCCTGCTCATCACACAGTCCCTGCGTCGATCCTGTCATATTCCGCATGCGTGCCGACGACAGCACGCGCTTGAAGCGTTTCGACACGTCGGTCAAGTGAAATTGGCTGAACGCAGCGCGCTAACCGGACCACCTGCCATTCGTGGCCAGTTCTGCTAGACTGTCGTGAACGGAGATACGGGTATGGCCTCGCACAGCTTCTCGATCATTCTCGAACCACAGGAAGAGGGTGGCTTTACTGTGCTCGTGCCTGCGCTGCCCGAGGTCGTCACCGAAGGTGATTCCGAAACCGAGGCGCTCGCCAACGCCGAAGAAGCCATCGGCCTCGCACTGTCCTACCGCCGCGACAACGGCATCGCTATCCCGTCAGACGCCAAGCCCGAAATTCGCCGCGTAACGGTTGCCGCCTGAATGCCGCCACTGCCCGTCGTTTCGGGAAAACGTGTGGTCGAGGCGCTATTGCGGGCGGGATTCATGCTCGCCCGCGTCTCGGGCAGCCATCACCTTCTGTCGTGACCGGGCAATCCGGCACGCACGGTCATCGTCCCGGTCCACGGCAACACCGATCTCAAGCGCGGCACGCTCCGCTCGATCATCCGCCAGTCCGGACTATCGGTCGACGAGTTCACCGCGCTGCTCTGAGCTTCAGAAGAGCCGCCGCAAGAACCGCGCCGCCTTCTCCGAAATCCCGCCGATCTTGTTCGTCGCCTGGCGGTAGAACTTGAAGTCGAGCTCGCCTTGCGGCCCGTCCGTGCCGCGGAACGGCCGGAGCTCGGCGCGGCCGAGCTTGCGCCTGGCGCGCGCGGTGACGCGGACCTCGATGCTGACGCGCGGCGTCCAGCGCTCGACGCCTTTGGGCTTCGCGTGCGCCACCGCCTTCGTCACCACGCCGCGGGCGATCAGGCCCTTCCCGCCGTCGGTCTCGCTCGCGAAGACGAAGATCTCGTCGCCTTTCGCGATCTTGCGGCCGCCATACATCGTCCTCGCCTTCGCGAACTCGAATGTCCGCGCCCTCGGGTTCTTCACCGCCGCCTTGATGACGTAGCTCATACGAGAACCGCATTTCCGAGACAAACTGCGGTGTATTTTAACTTGCCGGCGGATGGCGCCAACCCAACTTCCGTCATCACCCGGTCGCGCTCTTCACGCGATCCGGGTGACCCATCTTCATGATCCTCGCAAGCAAAATGGGTTGCCCGGACAGGCCGGGCAATGACGGCGGTGGATGTGTTTCGATTTGCGAGTGTTCCGCTCTAGCGTCCGGCGGTCGCGAAGCGCTTCGCCGAGCGCGCCCTGGCCTTCGCGGCCTCGGTCTCGCGGTCGCGCGGCGGCGCCGTGGTCACCAGATCTTCGAGCAGGTGCTGCGCGATATGCGCGATGTCGTGCACCGCGCGGTCGAATACCTTCTCGTTCACCTTGCTCGGCCGCGTCGTGCCGGAGAGCTTGCGCACAAATTGGAGCGCTGAAGCGTGGATCTCCTCATCCGTCGCCGGCGGCTTGAAGTTGTGCAACGTCTTGATGTTGCGGCACATGGGCGTCTCCCCAGGGATCGACGCCGTTCATCTTAAACGCAGGCCTGGCGGGCGCTCAAACCCCGGCGCCTTGTAATCGGCCGCGCAAAGGCCCATATAAAGCCTACGTGGTTCTTACGTCCCGTCAGACGAAGCGCTCTTGTCGAAAACGTCCCGCCCAGCAAGCGCGCCGCAGACACGGACCCCTTCCCTTACAAAACCTGATGTCGCGTTTCCCGCGTCCGTTCGCGCGATTGTCGCGTGCGCGGAAAATCACGACCACAGGAAAATGAAATGACAATCGGTACAGTCAAGTTCTTCAATACATCAAAAGGCTTCGGATTCATCGCGCCGGACGGCGGCGGCAAGGACGTGTTCGTTCACGCCACCGCGCTGGAAGCAGCCGGCATGCATTCGCTGAACGAAGGCGACAAAATCTCCTTCGACACCCAGCCGGATGCCAAGGGCAGCAAAGCCGTCAACCTCAAAGCCGCGTAAGGCTTTAAGGGTGGGCAAGGCGGCGGGAGCGATTCCGCCGCCCGCTCTGCCGCTGCAACGAAAGGAATACCCCATGGCCTTCCACGATCCGCTGCGGCCGCCGCCGCGCGACCGCGAGTCCGTCCGCCGCAGGGCGATGGACCAGTTCGCCGTGCCGCGCCAGCCGAGCTCGCAGATCCAGCACGAACTTTCGGTCGCGCGCATCGCCGCCGACGCCAACACCGCGAAGCTGCGGACGCTGCGCCTGATGAAGGAAGCGACCGACCGCGAAGCCGCCGCGGTCATTGCCGCTGCCGCGCCGCCGCCCAAGGCGAAGAAGCCGCGCAAGAAATTCATTCTGGGCTGACGCCCGCGCCCAAGCGAAGTTGCGGTTTCCCGGACGGCGATTTGCGCCGGTTTCCGGCATTTTCCGTTGCTGGATTGTAAATTTCGGACGGAATGCCTATATTATTCGCACGTGGTTCTTGCGTCCTCAGACGAAGCGCTCCTGTTGATACTGACTCGCTTAGGCGCGCCGGACGAACGGAAAACTTCTTGAAAAAGCTGATGTCTCGTTTTCCACGCCGCGCTCGCGATGTTCGCGCGCGCGAAACTCACGTCACTACTTAAGGAAAATGCAATGACGATCGGTACCGTGAAGTTTTTCAACACCTCCAAGGGCTTCGGATTCATCGCGCCGGAAGGCGGCGGCAAGGACGTGTTCGTCCATGCCACAGCCGTCGAAGCGGCCGGAATGCGGACGCTGAACGAAGGCCAGAAGGTCTCGTTCGACATCCAGCCGGATGCTCGCGGCTCCAAGGCGGCCAATCTCAAGGCCGTCTGATGCGTCGTTGACGCTTCACACAGAAGGCCGGTGGCGACCGCCGCCGGCCTTCGCCTTTTCAAAAGGAGACTCCATGAGCGATCCGCTCAATCCGCCGCCGCGCGGCGGCGAGGCGCGCCGCAAGGCGCAGAACCATTTCGAGGCCGCCGAGGCGCGCACCACGCTCGTCAAGCAGCTGGTGGCGAGCGAGAACGCCGCCCTCGACGCCAAGACCGCCAAGCTGCGCGCGCTGCGCCTGGCCAAGGAAGAAGCCGACCGCGCCGAAGCCCTGGCCAATCCGGCGCCGGCCGCGCCGGCCAAGAAGACCCGCGCCAAAGCGGCGAAATAGCGCGCGTTTGCGCAGCTCTACGTACGAAATCGTACCGGGGCTGCAAGACTGATCCCGGTCAATCTCGCCCGATCCCCCGCGCGTTACACTTGCGACGCCGATCAGATGCGAGCAGTGCCGTGCTGGACATAGAAGTCATTACGACCGAGCGCGGCGTTGCCGCGGCCGAGTTGTCCGCCGGCAACGACAACGCCTTCGTCGCGCGGCCCGAAGCCGAGGACGATCCGCACAGCCTGTCGGCCATGCTCGACACGCTCGAGCTGCTTTGCGTCCGCCGGCACGGCGCCAGGATTTCGATCGGCGATCTCGCGCAGATGCTTGGCACCCGCTCCTTCGCGCCCGTGATCCTGGCCATCGGGCTGATCGCGCTGACGCCGGCCGCGACCATTCCCACCCTGCCGACCACCTTGGCCGTCATCGTCATCCTTTTGATGAGCCAGATGCTGACCGGCTTTTCCAGCCCCTGGCTGCCCGCCTTCGTCGCGCGCCGTTCGGTGAACGCCGATTTGCTGAAGAAGGCGATCATCAAGATCGGGCCCGTGGCGCACTGGGCCGACCGGCATTTGCGCAGCCGGCTGACCGGCTTCACGCAGGGCCCCTTTCTCTATGCGATCGCGTTCGCCTGCGCGGTGCTCGCAGGCGTGATGCCGATTCTGGAGTTCGTTCCGCTTGTCGCCTTCATACCCGCGGCGGCCTTTACCGCCTTCGGCATCGCGCTGCTCTTGCACGACGGCGCCGCCGCGCTGGCCGGCTTTGCGCTCAGCGCCACGACCGTAATTCTGGTCGGCGGCTTGGTGCATCTGCCGTTCTGATCGATCGTCAAGCGGACCTTGGCGGCCGCGTCTCTTCCCAGCGCGCCAGATAGCGGGCCAGGCTGTCGACCTCGATGTTCACGCATGCGCCCGGCTCGAGCCGCCGTCAGCGAAATGACCCCACCCGTTCCGTCGATACGGACATGGTCTCGTTGGTCGCTTCGACCGCGTACCAGCCGCGCCCCTTGTCGATCAGCGTCAGACAACAGCCGGCGTTCAGGATCGAGGCGCCGGGCTCGACCCCCTCAAATTCGAGCCTGGATTCGATCTCGACGCGCAGGTCCCGTTTCGTATGGCGGACGCTCCTGACCCGGCCAATCTCCACGACAATGGCAGGAAACAAGGGATTTTCCCTCCTTGCGAGTTTCGATAGTTTCGAATAAATTCCATATTCGAAATATAAGAAACAAGCTTCGAGCCGTGGTGGAGCGAACCCTTAGCGAGACCGACGCCCGTAAGGCGCATGCCGCCGTACAGGTCCTGGTGCGCCAGCCCCGCCCGGCACTCACACGGGAACTCCTGCCCGAGCCGGCTTTCCGCATCCTGCTCGAGACCTTGGGCCAGATGGCCCGCGGCAACGTGGTGGCCGTCACGCCGCTGGAGGCGACGCTCACGACGCAGCAGGCGGCCGAACTGCTGGGTGTTTCGCGGCCGCATCTCGTGAAGCTCCTGGAGACGGGCGCTATCCCCCACACCAAGACCGGCACGCATCGCCGCGTGCATTTGAGCGATCTCACGGCCTACCGGGACCGGCCCGGTGGCAAGGCAGGAAAAGTCATGCAGCTGGACACAGTGGACGAAGCGATCAAGGCGATCGCACGGGGCGAAATGGTCGTGGTCGTCGACGACGAAGATCGCGAAAACGAGGGCGATCTCGTCGCCGCCGCCTCGAAAGTGACGGTCCAACAGATCGCTTTCATGGTGCGCCACACCAGTGGCATCCTGTGCGCGCCGGTGACGCGCGAGCGCGCGCAGGAGCTTCAGCTCGAGCCGATGGTGCGCGACAATAATGCGCCGCTGAAGACGGCCTTCACCGTATCGGTCGACTACCGCGAGGGACTGACGACGGGGATCGCGGCCGAGGAACGCACCAACACGGTGCGTGCGCTCGGCAACCGCAATGTCGTGGCCGGCGACTTCGTGCGGCCCGGCCACGTCTTTCCGCTGATCTCGGAGGACGGCGGCGTATTGATGCGTTCGGGCCATACCGAAGCGACAACCGATCTTGCCAGACTCGCGGGCCTGCCCGCCGCCGGCGTGCTGGGCGAACTCGTCAACGATGACGGAACGGTAAAGCGGCTGCCGCAGCTCGTCGCCTTCGCGAAGGAGCACGGGCTGAAGATCATCTCGATCGCCGACCTCATCGCCTATCGTCGAGCGCGCGAGAAGCTCGTCAATCGTATCTCCGAGATGGCGGTCGAAACCGAGAGTGGGCCGGCCAAGGCGGTCTCTTACGCGACCCGCTTCGATTCGGTGCAGCATCTGGCGCTGGTGTTCGGCGACATCTCACGCAAGAAGCCGGTGCCGGTGCGCATCCACCGGCAAGAGGTTCTGGCCGACGTGTTCGGCCAGCGCGGCAAACCCAATCTGATCGCCGCCTCACTCGCGATCATGAAAGCGGAAGGCGCCGGCGTTCTGGTCTATTTGCGCGAGGGCGCCTCAGGCGTGGCGCCGGCCGGCGAGCAGGCCAGCGAAAAGAAGCGCGAACGGCAATGGCGCGAGGTCGGCATCGGCGCCCAGATCCTGAAAGACCTGGGGCTTTCCGCCATCAAGCTTCTGACCACGCACAAGCTCGATTATGTCGGGCTCGCGGGTTACGACATCCAACTCGCCGAAAGCCAAATTATCGGAGCCTAGACTTGGTGGGTCACTTTATGGTCCAGGTCCAGCCCGCGATCTTCCAAGCCCCGTCGATCCGCTGCATGGCGAAGGTCATGGTGCCGGCCTCATGCACCTGCTTGGCGCCGCGCTTGAAGTCGAAGATGGCCGGGACGACGGCATAGCCGCGATCGCCTTCGACCGACACATGCCGCGGACTCATCAGCCGCATGGACGCTTCGGTCATGCCGCGGTCCTTGGCATAGACGCCGTAGTCCGAGCCCCATTGCGCGAATGCGTTGGCGCCCGACCAAATGTGCGGCGCGAACTCGTCGATGATCGTGGGTGCCGGCGCGTAGTAGGCTGCGGCGCCAGGAAAATTGTTCTTGTTGAGCGTGTCGTTGTAGACGTTGACCGTGGCGGCGATGTCGGTGGCGTCCGAGGCTGCGGCCGGAGCGGTGACAAGCAGGACGGCAGAGATAATCAGCATACGAAGCATAGCGTTCCCCCGGAATTGTCGGCGCAAGCCTAGCCGACGCCCCCGAAAAGGAAAGCGGACGCGCCGGGTGGCGCGTCCGACTCCTCCAGCTTCGGCTCAGTACCAGCCGCGATTGTGACGCGAACCGCGATCGTCGCGATCATGGCGGTGATGGCGGCCGTCGCGATCGTGGCGGAACCAGCCATCGTCACGATCGCGGTGGCGGTAGCCGTCATCGCGGTCGCGGTGATAGCCGCCGCCGTCATAGTCATGGGCGCTGGCCGGCGCGATCGACGCGGCGCCGGCAGCGCCGACGAGAGCGGCAAGGATCGCGGTCTTCAAAAGCTTGGACTTGGACAACATGTCATTCTCCTTGGGGGAAGCATCGAGGGGCCAAGCTTCGCGTCCCGCGCCTGAATGCAGGTCCAATGAGCCTGGTGGCCTTTGGTTCATGTCGGCGGTTTCTTTGCGGCAAATCCCCAATCCACCACGATTTGCGACAATGCGGAGCCTGCCGCAGGCGAAGGCCGCAAAAATCCCACCGCGGCGCAGCATTCGTGGCTATAATCCAACCGATGGCACAGCGCGGCCGGCGGCCGCGCCCGCCGAAACCGCAGAGCCCCTGCCCGCCTCCTTGCGGACCCGGACCCCGCGCGAAATGGAGGAGTCCGGCATGGTCGATCCCGTCAAGGACACAGCCCGGCGCAAGGCTGGCGCCAGCTTCACGGCCTCGGAGGCGCGCGACGCGCTGGTGAAGAAGGCCCTCGAGGCCGAACGAAATGCTTTCGAGGCAAAGACCGCGAAACTTCGCGCGCTGCGGCTCGCCAAGGAAGCGGCCGACGCGGCGCTTGCCATAAAGCTCGCGGCTGAAGCGCCGGCGCAGAAGCCGCCGCGCAAGAGAACGGCAAAGACCTCCTGACAATCGCGCCGCGCGAACCGATCGTCCGTCCGCGGAGTTTGATCGGTGGCCATTTTGGTATTAGCCTTCGATCCACGTGGACGGCGTCCCGTCAGAGAAAGCGCTCGACTGTTACCGTTTCCGCACCGCGATCCGCGCCTGGACGAGACAGCCTCCCTTCCTCTCCCCGATGTCCGTTTCCGGTGCCGCGCCTGCATTTCGCCGGCGCGGAACTCTTGTGACCAGGACGAACAGAATGACGATCGGAACCGTGAAGTTCTTCAACACCGCCAAGGGCTTTGGCTTCATCGCGCCGGAAGGCGGCGGCAAGGACGTGTTCGTGCACGCCACCGCGGTCGAGGCGGCTGGCCTGCGCAGTCTGAACGAAGGGCAGAAAGTCTCATTCGACGTGCAACCAGATGCACGCGGCGCGAAAGCCGTGAACCTCAAGGCGGTATAGGCCCGCTTCGCCTGAATTGGCCGGCGCGACGCGCCGGCCGATTTGCTTCTACTTGTGGCAGGCCATCGCCGCGTCGACCGCCATGCCGGAATCCGGATCGTTCACCGTCATCTCGCGATAGCGGTCGGCCGAACCGACGTCATAGATCCGGACCACCAGCTCCACCTTGAAGTTCTTCGTGCAGTCGACCGCGTAATATTGCGGCGCGGTATCGCTGCACATCTTGACCGCGTAGTAGGTCAGGCCGTCGGCCTTCGTCTTCACGCTGTCCTTGTCGAAGCACATTGGAAGGCCGCCGCCATTGTCGCGCGTATGGACCCAGGTCTCGGCGCGGGCGCCGGCAGCGGCGATGACAAGAGCGAAACAAAGCACGGATGCACGGCGCATGGCGGCACTCTGAAGGGTTCGTAGGGGCGATGAATTACATCACAGCCCGCCATTTGCCAAAGCCTCGGCAATTACGGAAAATCCACATATGACACCCGACAAGGACCAGCCGGCAGCCGAGATGGGACGCCCGGCGGCCTTTACGCCGCGCTCAGGTTTCGGCGGGCGCGCATTCGACCCCAGACTGCTCGAAGGACCGATTCCGCGTTCGCTGTTCCTGCTCGCGTTCCCGATCATGGGCGGCAACATCCTGCAGATCGCCTATCAGCTGGTCGATGCATTCTGGGTCGGCCGGCTCGGCGCGGCAGCGGTCGCGTCGGTGTCGGTCTCGATGCCGCTGATGTTCCTGATGATGTCGGTCGGCATGGGATTCACCATCGCCGGCTCCACGCTGGTCGCTCAATATGTCGGCGCCAGAAACAGGCCGATGGTCGATCACGTGGCGGGCCAGACGCTGCTCACTGTGGTGGCCGTGTCGCTTGTGCTCGGCCTGTTCGGCTTTATCATCGCGCCATATCTGCTCGAGCTGATGGAGGTCGCGCCGGACGTCTATCGCAACGCGCTCGGATTCCTGCGCGTGCAGTTTCTGAGTTTGCCGCTCGCCTTCGCCTATTTCTGCTTCCAGTCGCAGATGCGCGGCGTCGGCCAGGTGACGGTGCCGCTCTACATCATCGCTGGCTCGGTGTTCGTCAATTTCATTCTCGATCCGCTGTTTATCTTCCATTTCGGTTGGGGCGTGGTGGGCGCGGCGCTCGCGACCATGGTGAGCCAGACGATCTCCGCCACCGTGGCGATCTACCTCCTGACCACAGGCCGGTTCGGCATCCAGCTCAAGATCCGCGAGTTAAAGCCGGACTTCGGATTCATCGCGCGGGCCTTCAACCTCGGCTATCCGGCCGCCATCGAGGGCTCGGCCCGCGGCTTCGGCGTTACCATGATGATGTTCCTGATCACCAGTTTCGGGACGATCACCACCGCGTCTTATGGCGTCGGCGGCAATGTGCTGCAATTCGTGGTGATCCCGGCGATGGGTTTCTCGATGGCGACCTCGACCCTGGTGGGCCAGAACATCGGCGCGGGCAACATCCCGCGTGCGGAAGCCGTCGCGCGACTCGCGGCACTGATCACCTTCTCGGTCCTGAGCGCGTTCGGCGTGATTGCCTTCGCGTTCGCCAACCACATCGCGGCGTTTTTCGTGCCGCACGACAAGGCCGTGATCCACGAGGCCAGCGTCTTCATCCGCACCGTGTCCTGGAGCTTCGGCTTCATCGGCGTGCAGTTCGCGCTGATGGGCGTGTTGCGCGCCAGCGGCAACATGTTCGCGGCCATGGTAATCAGCCTGGTGTCGCAATGGGTGCTGACTTTCCCGCTCGCCTTCGTGCTGTCACAGCGCGCCCATCTCGGCGCGCACGGCATCTGGTGGGCGTTTCCCGTGTCGAACGTGATCACCGCCATCGTCAGCGCGATCTGGTTCTCGCGCGGCGACTGGAAGAAACGTCGCATCATCGAGAGCCAGGCCGAGGAAGAGGAAGAAGAGGTCAACGAGCAGGTGATGGTGTGACGAGCCTGGACAAGACCGAGCTCTTCGACTTCATCCGTGTGCATCGCTACGGGGTGGTTGCGAGCCGGAGCGAAGATGGCGCGCCGCAAACGGCGCTGGTCGGCATCGCGGTTTCGCCCGAGCTGGAAATCTATTTCGACACCACCGGAGACACGCGCAAGGCGGCGAATCTGCGGCGTGATCCGCGCATATCCATCGTGATCGGGTGGGAGAACGAGCAGAGCGTGCAGTATGAAGGGGCTGCCGACGAGCCGAAGGGTGCGCAGCTGGCGGCGCTCAAGAAGATTTATTTCGCGGCATGGCCGGACGGGCCGACGCGTGAAAGCTGGCCGGGTATCACCTGGTTTCGGGTGCGGCCGCGGTGGATCCGCTTCAGCGACTTCAATCGCAAGACGGACCCTGTTCGCGAACTGACGCTCTGACTACTGGTTTGCCTGGAAGTCGGGAAAGCGCAGCACCACGCGCTTCTGCGCGCCGGTGCCCATGTCAAATGGCGCGATGACAGGCTTGGCCTGCGATCCGTCGATCGACGCGTCGACGCGATAGGCGCCGGCCGGTCCCTTCAACAACACCCAGGCGCCCGGGCAATCGAAATCGGCAACCGTCTTGCCCGCTCTGTTCAACATGACATGGGCGCCGGAGAGATATTGCGCACCGCCGTTCGAAAATTCGATGCGGATCGGATAGGTGAGCCACTGCGGATCGTCCTTGGCCGAGCCGATACCGCTGCACGCGACGGTGAGATCGCCCATCTGAACGGGACGATCCATCTCCATCGGACCGGCCAAAGCCGGCGTCGTAACGAACAATGCGACGCCACAGATCGCTGCAAATGACTTCATTGGAAATCTCCTCGAGCCCGCAGCCGAGTTTAGCCTCTCTGCCGGAGAAAACGTGGAGAAAATCCGCTCGTTCCCTCTTTCAGGAGAACCGTTCCCAGGCGGCCTGGCGCGAGACGCCGAGCGCATCGCCGATCTGTTGCCAACTCACTTCACGCTTTCTGAGGATGTCGATGGACCGCTGCAAGCGAAGAGAGACCTCTTCATGGGTCTTTTCCTGTGCCTTCAGAAGCAGAAGGAGATTTTCCGTTGGCGCGTTCTCCGGCCAATCCAGCTTCTTCGGCGGCGCCGCGGGATCCAGATCGGGCGTCTCGGCCACGATCTTCGTGCAGAGCGCAACGCATTCGTCGCAGATGTGCACCGCCGGCCCGGCGATGAGCTTTTTCACCTCATGCTGGGACTTGCCGCAAAACGAGCAATAGAGCGTGTCCTTGTCGATCTTGGCGTTCATAGCAACCCTCTTGTCAAGTTCGCCCTGACAGTCAAGACCAGCTTGACACGTCTTGTCAAGCGATTCTTGACGATTGAATTCGGCGCAAAAGTTGTATTCTGCAATTCTGTATGATCGGGGGAGTTGCAATGAATCGTCCCATCTTCTGCGCCCTGCTGGGCACCGCGCTCCTTCTGGCGCCGCCGGCGGTGGCCACAGCCTCCAAGGCGCGCGCGATCGCCAGATTGAAGGGTTCCGACGGCGCGGCGGTGGGTTTGGCGACCTTCGTGGCCACGTCTCACGGTGTTCTCATCCAGTACGATCTGAAGGGACTGACGCCGGGCGTACACGCGATCCACGTCCACACCTCCGGCAACTGCGATCCGAAATCGGGCTTCTCGTCGGCGGGACCACACTTCTCCGATGCGCCGAACAAGATGCACGGCTATCTCTCGGCGCACGGACCGCACGCCGGCGATCTGCCCAATGAATTCGCGGCGCGCGACGGGACGCTTCAGGCAAGCGTGATCAGCAATGCCTTCTCGATCGGCAACGGGAAGAAGTCGATCTTCGACCGCGACGGCGCATCGCTCATCGTCGATGCGAGAGGCGACGACTATGCGAGCCAGCCCGCCGGCAATTCCGGCGACCGCGTCGCGTGCGGCGTCATCATGCGCACCGCCGCGCCCGGGACGCGCAAGGGGGGCAAGCGGCGCGCGCATAAGTAAACGCGATTGGATTGTGCATGATCGCCCGCGGAGTCGTGCGGAGACGAACATGCTGGTGCTTCATCAGATGCAGTTGTCGGGCAATTGCTACAAGGTGCGGCTCACCGCACGCCAACTCGGCATTCCGATCGCGCTCAAGGAATATCCGCTCATGGCGGGCAATACCCGCAAGCCGGATTTCCTCAAGCTCAATCCCAACGGCCGCGTGCCGCTGCTCGAATTCGAAGACGGCAAGACGCTTGCCGAATCCGACGCGATCATCTGGTACCTCGCCGAAGGCACCAAGCTCGTGCCGGAGAACAAATGGGATCGCGCGCAAGCGCTGCAATGGATGTTCTTCGAACAGTACAGCCACGAGCCTTATGTCGCCGTGGCGCGCTACTGGCTGGCGCTCGCACCGAAAGAGGAACTTTCGAAGAAGGAACATCTTGTCGCGGAGTGGCACGCCAAGGGCAACGCCGCCTTGGGCGTGATGGAGAACCATCTTGCCGGTCACGATTGGTTCGCAGGGAACCGCTACTCGATCGCGGATATCGCGCTCTATGGTTACACGCACTGCGCCGCCGACGGCGGATTCGATCTTTCCAGCTATCCCGCGGTTTCGCGCTGGTTAAAACGGGTTTCCGGGGAACCCGGTCACATTCCACTCGAGGAGACGTGGTGATCTCTTGCCTTAGCGGAGGCGAGCGACTATATCGCCGCGCAATTGAGGCCGCGCAGCCTTTAGAGAAAGTTCTTGCGTGCCCACGCAACGCTCCATTCCACCGGAGCGAATGGCTGGAGTGACGATGACGCTTTTCCTGAAACAAGTCGCGACTTCGATGACCGTGACGGACATGGTGTCCGCGCGGTACTCACACGCTTTCAGGAGAAAGCCGTAATGATCGGTCAAGTTAAGTTCTTCAACACGACGAAGGGTTTCGGATTCATCGCGCCGGAAGATGGCGGCAAGGACGTGTTCGTCCATGTCACCGCCGTCCAGGCGGCGGGCCTGCGCGGCCTGAACGAAGGCCAGCGCGTCAGCTTCGAAGTCGAAGCCGACAAGCGCGGCCCGAAGGCGGTCGATCTGAAGCTCGTCTGAGTTCGACGAACTTGCCTTAAGCGGACGGCGCGGGAGCGATCCCGCGCCGTTTCGCTTTCGCACCATGGAAATCACCACGCGAAGGTATGGACACCGCCCGCCGTCCGGCAGCAGAATCGACCTAACGACGGGGGATCCGATGGACAACTCAAAGAAGATCGCCGCCGAAATGATCGGCACATTCTGGCTGGTGCTGGGCGGCTGCGGCAGCGCGGTGCTCGCCGCCGGTGTTCCGGACGTCGGCATCGGTTATGCCGGCGTGGCGCTTGCCTTCGGCCTGACCGTCCTGACCGGGGCGTACGCGTTCGGCCACATTTCCGGCGGCCATTTCAATCCGGCCGTGAGCTTCGGCGTCTATGTCGCCGGACGCATGACGATGATGGACATGTTCGTCTACTGGGTGGCGCAGCTTCTGGGCGGCATCGCCGCCGGCGGCGTGCTCTATCTCATCGCCAGCGGCCATGCGGGCTTCGATGCGAGCGCCGGATTTGCCACCAACGGATATGGCGATCACTCGCCGCAGCACTATTCCCTGCTCGCCTGTCTCATCTGCGAAGTCGTCATGACGTTCATGTTCCTGGTGGTGATCCTGAACACGACGTCGGCCGCCTCATCGCCCGGCTTCGCACCACTCGCCATCGGCCTCTGCCTCACGCTGATCCACCTGATCTCGATCCCGGTGACCAACACGTCGGTAAACCCGGCGCGTTCGACCGGCGTGGCGATCTTCCAGGGTGGCTGGGCGCTGGAGCAGCTCTGGCTGTT
Source organism: uncultured Alphaproteobacteria bacterium (assembly GCA_963741735.1). GTDB lineage: Bacteria > Pseudomonadota > Alphaproteobacteria > Micropepsales > Micropepsaceae > Rhizomicrobium. The sequence goes on along the minus strand of CAVUJB010000002.1, from coordinate 1,010,670 downwards.
CTGGGTGGCGCCGCTGATCGGTGGCGGTCTCGCCGGCATGTTCCAGCGCTGGCTGGCGCCGAAATAGACCGGGGCGCTCGCCTCATCCGCCGCGTCATGGCATCCTGCCGGCCCGGATGAGGATTGCGTATTGGGTTATGAAGGTCCCGCGATCGGCGAGTTGCTGGACGGCGATGCGCTGCGGCGCGCGCTGACGGCACTCGCGCGCGAATCCGGCGACCGCGCCAAGCTGCGCAGCGACTCGCTGGCCCTGATCAAGACCGCCTTCCAAGACGGCCGTGCGCGGGTCAAGGCCGGAGTCGAAGGCGGCACGCTGAGTGGGTTGGTGGCGGCGAGCGCGCTGTCGGCGCTGCAGGACGTCACCATCCAGGTGATCTACGACTTCGCGACCAAGCACTTTTACTACGCCCAGAATCCGACGTCGGCGGAGCGCATCTGCGTGGTCGCGACCGGCGGCTATGGCCGCGGCGAGCTGGCGCCGGGATCGGACATCGACCTTCTGTTCGTGCGCCCCTTCAAGCAGACGCCATGGGGCGAGAGCGTCATCGAGTTCATCCTGTACATGCTGTGGGACCTGGGCCTGAAGGTCGGCCACGCCACGCGATCGCTCGGCGAATGCGTGCGGCTCAGCAAGCAGGATGTGACCATCAGAACCGCGATCCTGGAAGCGCGCTATCTTTGGGGCGACAGCAAGCTCTACGACGAATTGCGCAAGAAGTTCTGGAGCGAGGTCGCCACCGGCACGGGGCAGGATTTCGTCGAGGCCAAGCTCGCCGAACGCGACCAGCGCCACGCGCGGCAGGGCGAGAGCCGCTATCTGGTCGAGCCCAACATCAAGGAAGGCAAGGGCGGACTGCGCGATTTGCAGACGCTCTACTGGATCGGCAAATACGTCTACCACGTGGAAGACGCCGGCGATCTGGTGCAGCACAACGTCTTCACCCGGGACGAATACAAGATCTTCCAGAAGGCCGAAGCCTTCCTGTGGGACGTGCGGGTCAAGCTGCACTATCTCGTCGGGCGCGCGGAGGAGCGGCTGTCGTTCGACGTGCAGCCCGATCTTGCGGCGCGGATGGGATTCACCGGCGATACGCCGCGCCGCGCGGTGGAAGCCTTCATGAAAGCCTACTTCCTGGTCGCCAAGGATGTCGGCGACCTGACGCGCATCTTCTGCGCCGCGCTGGAAGACCAAAACCGCAAGCGCCGGCCCACACTCGCCTCGATGCTGCCGGGTTTCCTGAGACCCCGAACCAGCGGAGACGACTTCTTCGTCGAGAACGGGCGGCTCAACGCGCGGCCCACGGTCTTCCGCAGCGATCCGGTCAACATGATCCGGATCTTTCACATTGCCGACGCCAAGAAGGTGGATGTCCATCCTGACGCGCTTCGTACGCTGACGCGCTCGCTCGATCTCATCGACGATCGGATCAGGCGCGATCCGGAAGCCAACCGCTTGTTCCTGGAGATCCTGTCGTCGCGCCACGATCCGGAACGGGCGCTGCGCCTGATGAACGAGGCCGGCGTGTTCGGCCGTTTCGTTCAGGAGTTCGGCCGCGTCGTCGGCCTGATGCAGTTCAACATGTACCATCACTACACGGTCGACGAGCATCTGATCCGTGCTGTGGGCTATGTCGCCTCCATCGACCGCGGCGAGCACCGCGAGGCGCATCCGTTGTCGACGGAGATCATAAAGCGGGTCAAATCGCGCGAGGCGCTGTATGTGGCGATGTTGCTGCACGACATCGCCAAGGGCCTGCCCGGCGACCATTCCGATGTCGGCGCCGCGATCGCGCAGAATCTGTGCCCGCGGCTGGGGCTCTCGCCCGAAGACACCGCCGCGGTGATGTGGCTGGTGAAATACCATCTCGTGATGAGCGACACGGCACAGCGGCGCGACATCGCCGATCCCAAGACGGTCAAGGATTTCGTCAGCCAGGTCCAGACGCCGGAGATGCTGCGCCTGCTGCTGGTGCTGACCGTCGCCGACATCAGTGCGGTCGGGCCGGGCGTGTGGAACGGCTGGAAGGGCCAGTTGCTGCGCGAACTCTACTACGAAGCCGAGAGCGTGATGTCGGGCGGCGACACCACGCCGGCGCGTGCGGCGCGGGTCGAGCAGGCGAAAGCCTCGCTTGCCAATCGGATCGGCGATCTGCCGAAGGACGCACAGGAGCGGGCGCTGTCGCGGCACTATGACAGCTACTGGCTCGCCTTCGACGACGATGCGCACGAACGGCATGCGCGATTGATGACCGCGGCGGACCTCAAGGGCGAACTGTTCTCGCTCGCCGACGAAACCAACGACTTTCGCAGCGTGACCGAGATCGTGCTCTACACACCGGACCATCCGGGCCTGTTTTCACAACTCGCGGGTGCCGTGTCGGCGGCGGGAGGCTCGATCGTCGATGCCAAGGCCTTTACGACGACCGACGGCTTCGCACTCGATGTGTTTTCCGTCCAGGACGCCGAAGGCGAGGCGTTCGGCGACGGCGAGCGCATCGAACGGTTGCGCCAGACCGTGCGCGGCACTCTGCGCGGCGAGGTCTATCCCAAGAGGGTGATCGACAAGCGGCCGATCAAGCGGCGTGCCAGCGCCTTCAAGGTCACGCCGCGCGTCAACTTCGACAATGATGCATCGGCAAGCGCGACTGTGGTGGAAGTCGAAGGACTCGACCGGCCCGGACTGCTTTACGACGTGACCAATGCGATCTTCCTATCGGGGCTTTCGATCTCCTCGGCGATGGTCTCGACCTATGGCGAGCGCGCGGTCGACGTCTTCTATGTACGCGACGGTTTCGGCCACAAGGTGCGGCACGAAGACCGGCTGAACGCGGTGCGCGAACGGCTTCTCAAGGCGCTCCAGCCCGAGCCCCTTGAAGCGGTAGCCACACCCGGGGCATAAACCGCGCTCTATTCAAGAAGCCCGAGCGATGACCGACGCGCCGAAGCACAAACCCACCGTCCTGTCCGGGATGCAGCCGACCAATACGCTGCATCTGGGAAACTATCTGGGCGCGCTCAAGAACTGGGTGCGCATGCAGGACGAGATGGATTGCCTGTTCTGCGTGGTCGACATGCACGCCATCACCGACGATTCCGGCTATCGCAAGCCGGCCGACGTCACGCGTTCCACGCGCGAAGTGACCGCGATGTACATAGCCGCCGGGATCGATCCCAAGAAGAGCCCCATCTTCAACCAGGCACAAGTGCCGGAGCACGCCGAACTCGCCTGGATCTTCAATTGCGTGGCGCGGCTCGGCTGGCTTGACCGCATGACGCAGTTCAAGGAGAAGTCCGGCAAGCACAAGGAACGTTCGAGCGTCGGCCTCTACACCTATCCCGTTCTGATGGCCGCCGACATTCTCGTCTACAAGGCGACGCATGTGCCGGTGGGCGAGGACCAGAAGCAGCATCTCGAGCTCGCGCGCGACATCGCGCAGAAGTTCAACAACGACTATGAGGTGCCGGACTATTTCCCGCTGCCCGAGCCGGTGATCACCGGGCCGGCGACGCGGGTGATGAGCTTGCGCGACGGGCTGAAGAAGATGTCGAAGTCCGACGAGAGCGATCTCAGCCGGATCAATTTGACCGACGATGCCGACACCATTGCGCAGAAGATCAGGAAGGCGAAGACCGATCCCGCGCCGTTGCCGAGCGAGCTGGCCGGATTGTCGAACCGGCCGGAGGCGGCGAACCTCGTCAATATCTACGCGGCGCTCGCGGAAATCTCACCGGCCGAAGTGATCGCGCAATATGGCGGCAAGCAGTTCTCGGTCTTCAAGGGTGCGCTGGCCGATCTCACGGTAGAACGGCTGGCGCCGATCCGCTCCGAGACCAATCGCATGCTTGCCGAGCACGGCCTGATCGAAGGCATCCTCAAGCACGGCGCCGAACAGGCGCGCGCGCTGGCCGCACCCGTGGTTGCCGATGTGAAGCGCATCGTGGGGTTTGTGGGCTAGCTGCCCGGTTTTCCCACCGGCGCATCGGGTGAAATGCCGTAGCTGAACATGACGTCGTGGGTGCGCGGCTGCAGATGCTGGCCCCCATCGACGACGATCGTCGTACCGGTGATCGACGGCACGCGCACCAGAAAGCTCAACGCCTCTGCGACGTCTTGTGGCTTCGAGCCGAAGCCGAGCGGCGTCTTGGCATGCGCCGCATGGAAGCCTTCCTCGGTCTGCTCGCCGCTTCGGAGCGTCAGTCCCGGCGCGATGCCGCAGACGCGGATGCGCGGCGCAAGCGCCTGCGCCAGCAATCGTGTCGCGGCTTCGAGGGACGATTTGGTCAGCGTGTAGGAGAGAAAATCCGGATTGAGGTTGAAGACTTTCTGATCGAGCAGATTGACGATCAAGCCCTTCGATCCTTCGCGCAGCTGCGCCGCGAAGGCGCGTGCCAGCAGCACCGGCGCATGCAGATTCACCGCGAATTGGTTCTCGAGGCTGGTGCGCGTGACGTTGCCGATGTCGTCATACGCGAAGGCGGAGGCGCTGTTGACGAGGAGCGAACAGAAGCCGAGGTCGCGATTGGCGCAGGCGAAGAAGTCGGCGAAGTCCGATATCGCGCCAAGATCGGCCTCCAGCACAGCCACGCGTCCGCCGGCCGACCGGATCTCGGCGGCGAGGTCGTCGGCTTCATGCGCGGAATGGTGGTAGTGAATCGCGACCACCCAGCCTTCGCCGGCCAGCCGCCGGACCATCGTTGCACCCAACCGTGCGCCGCCGCCGGTGACAAGCGCATAGCCGTTAGGGTCGGGGATCGCGGTCATTTCTCGCGCACCCGATAGACCTCGACGCCGGCACCGGCCGCCTCGTTGTAGATGTCCGGCTTGAAGATCGAGACGCGGGCCGCCTTCACGCGTTTGTCCTTGAAGCAGAGCTTCACCAGTTCCTCGAGCAAAGTCTCGATGAACACGGTGTGCTTGCGCCGCGGCCATTTCTTGAGCGCGTTGCGGATATAGTCGTAATCCACGACGGATGAGACATGCTTGAATTTCCCGGTCCGCGGCGCGGCGAACAGTTCCACATTCACCACGATTCGCTGCGGCTTTTCGGGATGGCGTTCCCAGGGATGCAGGCCGAGCCGCACCTCGGTCACGAGATCGCGAATCATCATGCGGACATAGCCCTGGTCGGTGGACCATTGTGCCGCAGCGGGCGCCGGTTGCGGAGCTTTCTTCATGGCGCACGCTTTAGCATTCGCGGCCAAACGGGTACAACTGCCGCCCAGCCAAAGGCCCCGCCATGAGCAACGTCACGCGTCTTCCCATCGCCAGCGCCGCGCTCGCCATCCGCCACGTCTTCATCCGCAATCTGGAAGTACTGGCGAATATCGGCGTGCACGGCCACGAACAGGGCAAGCTGCAGCCCGTCAGGATCAATGTCGATCTCGCGGTCGAGGACGCCGCCGTGTTCGAGGACAAGCTGGAGGTGGTGGTCGACTATGACGCGATCACGCGGAAGATCCGCGCGATCCTGGCAGCCGGGCACATCAATCTCGCCGAGACGCTGGCGGAGCGCATCGCCGCCGCCTGTTTCGAAGATGCGCGGGTGAAGACATCGCGCGTGCGGGTCGAGAAGCTGCACGCCTTGCCTGGCGCGGAATCGGGTGGCGTCGAGATCGAACGCCAGCGGCCGTAGCTAGTGTCCCGATTCCGAAATTCGCTTCATACGGATATCGGCCTCATTGCGAATTTCGGAATCGCAGGACACTAGCCAACTATTGAATCCTAGTGTCGTTTTGGTTCCGAAGTTCGCAATTGACCCGATATCGATAGCGGGCGGACTTCGGAACCACGACACTAGAGTCCGAACGGATAGGTCTCCGGCGTGCCGGCGGGTAGCTTGCCGGGAAGCGGCGTGACCGCGCCCGTCTCCTCGAACCAGACATAGGCGTCGAACTGTTCCGACAGCACGGCGCGGAAATAGTGGCTGAGCAGTTCAGTGTCCGGGCGATAGACGACGCCGATCGCGCGCTCGAGCCTCGGCACCGATAGCGGCTCGCGCAGCTTCTGGTTCCGGGTGCGCCAGTCGGTCAGCGAGCGCGAAGCACCGGTCTTTCGGAAAAGGAATTCGAAAGAGTCCTCGCGCGCCGCACGCACCGTCTTGATCTGCATCGGCTCGTCCCAGTTCGAGGCGGCCGCAACCTTGCCGCGGTCGGTGCCGAAGCCGATCGCGACGCAGTTGTCGCCGAAAGCTGTGCGGCACAATTCGCCGATGTTGAATTCGCCTTCCCAGCCCATCGAGGTCGCGGCCGCGTTGCCGATGTGCGAATTGTGTGCCCACACGATGGCCTTCGAGCCCGGCCGGCGGCGCAGCAAGGATTGCAGCGTGTCGAACATGTGCCGGTCGCGCAGATTCCAGGACTCGGCCGAGCCGCGATACATGATGCGGTAATATTCCTCGGCCGCGCGCACGATGCGCGCATTCTGCTCGGCTTCGAAGAACTCCTCGCCGTCCCTTGCGATGTAGGCCAGGCGGCGTTCGAGCATTTCCTTGAGCTGCGCCGTCACGGCCTGTTCGCAGGTCTCGCCACCCATCATGGCACGGTGGCCATAGGCGGCAGGCTCGTCCTGCCAGGGCGTCAGGCAGCCATAGCGGCGGCGGGCTTCCTTGGCGGCTTGCGGGTCGACGCGATCGAGAAAGGTGAGCACCGCGGCGATCGAGGCGCGCAGGCTGTAGACGTCGAGGCCGCGGAATTCGGTGCGCGCTTCCGGCTTGGTTGCCTCATTGTGGACGCGCAGCCAGTCGACGAAGTCGTGTACCTCGCGATTGCGCCACATCCAGCTCGGAAAGCGGCTAAAGGCGATCTCCTCGCTCGGTGCATGCGGCCGATGACGGACATAGCGGTCGATGCGCGCGGCGTCCGGCCAGTCGGCCTCCACCGCCACGATATTGAAGCCGTGCCGCTCGATCAGGCGACGGGAGATGGCGGCACGAGCACGGTAGAATTCCGACGTGCCGTGCGTCGCCTCGCCCAGGAGCACGACTCGCGCGGAGCCGAAACGGTCGAAGAAGTCGCCAAAAGCGGCACTCTCGGGCGCGGGCAAATCCTCGGCGGCGGCGCGCAACGCGCCCACCAGTTCGCTTTCCCGCGCTACTGCCAATCCTGCCATGCCGAACCCAATGCTCGAAAAACGCCAGAGGTTCCGGCATCGGGAAGGATTGTTGTATGATCCAGATCATGGACGAAATGGAGATCAGCACCGAAACGCCGCTGAAGGGCGTGGAACGGATCGCCGCCTACCTGAAGACGCTGCCGGACGCGCCGGGCGTCTACCGCATGCTCGATGCCAAGGGCGACGTTCTCTATGTCGGCAAGGCCAAGAGCCTGAAGAAGCGCGTCGGAGCCTATGCGAGCGGAAGGCCGCATTCGGACCGGCTGACGCGGATGATCGCCGATACAGCGGAGATGCTGTTCGTCACCACGGCGAGCGAAACAGAAGCACTGCTGCTCGAATCCAACCTGATCAAGCAGCTCAAGCCGCGCTACAACGTCTCTTATCGTGATGACAAATCCTTTCCCAACATCCTGCTGCGCGAGGATCACGATTTCCCGCAGCTGCTGAAGCATCGCGGCGCCAAGACGACCAAGGGCGTCTATTTCGGCCCCTTCGCCAGCGCCGGCGCGGTGAACCGTACGTTGAACACGCTGCAGCGCGCCTTCCTGCTGCGTTCCTGTTCGGACTCCGTGTTCGAATCGCGCACGCGGCCGTGCCTTTTGTTCCAGATCAAGCGCTGCAGCGCGCCGTGCGTCGGACGCGTCGACCAACCGGGCTATCGCGAGCTGGTGCACGAGGCCGAGCTGTTCCTCCAAGGCAAGAGCCGCGTGGTACAGGAGCAGCTGGCACGCGACATGAACAAGGCGTCCGAGGCGCTCGACTTCGAGGCCGCGGCGCGGCTGCGCGACCGCATCCGCGCCATGAGCCATGTGCAGCTCAACCAGGGAATCAACCCGTCCACCTTCAGCGATGCCGACGTGTTCGCGCTGCATTCGCAGGGCGGCGAGACCTGCATCCAGGTGTTCTTCTTCCGCGCCGGGCAAAACTGGGGCAACAAGCCCTATTTCCCGCGCGCGGGGCTCGAGCTTTCCAACGGAGAGGTGCTGGAGGCCTTTATCGGCCAGTTCTACGACGAGCGAACCGCGCCGGCGCTGCTCCTCCTGTCTGATGCGGTCCCCAACGGCGATCTTTTGGCCGAAGCCTTGTCGTTGCGTGCCGAGCGCAAGGTCGAGGTCCTGGTGCCGCAACGCGGCGAGAAGCGCGAGATCGTCGAGATGGCGCTCAACAATGCGCGCGAACAGCTCGGCCGCCGCATGGCGGAGAATTCGGCGCAGCGCGAATTGCTGGAAGGGGTGGCGAACGTGTTCGGCCTCGAACAGCCGCCGCGCCGCATCGAGGTCTATGACAATTCGCACATCATGGGCACCAATGCGCTGGGCGGCATGATCGTCGCGGGGCCGGAAGGGTTCGAAAAGGGCGAGTACCGCAAGTTCAACATCAAATCGACCGAACTTACGCCCGGCGACGACTACGCCATGATGCGCGAGGTGCTGACGCGACGCTTCTCACGCCTGATCAAGGAAGGCGAGGACCCCAAGACCAAGTGGCCCGACCTTGCCCTGATCGACGGCGGACCCGGACAGCTGTCGGTGGCCTGCCAGGTGTTCGCCGACCTGGGCGTCGAGGATGTCCAACTCGTGGGAATTTCCAAGGGGCCGGATCGCGACGCGGGGCGCGAGCACTTCTATCTGCCGGGAAAGGAGCCGTTCCGGCTCGATCCGAAGGACCCCGTGCTCTACTATCTGCAACGCCTGCGCGACGAGGCGCACCGCTTCGCCATCGGCAGCCACCGCAAAAAGCGCTCCAAGGCGATCGGCGCGAGCCCCTTGGACGAGATCGCCGGTATCGGCGCGGCGCGCAAGCGCGCCCTGCTGCAGCATTTCGGCTCGGCCAAGGCGGTGGCGGCGGCCGGCGTCAGCGACATAGAGGCGGTCGGCGGCGTGAGCAAGGCCATGGCGAAGAAGATTTACGACTTCTTCCATCCAACAAATTGAGACCAGCTTCCCGTAAAGGGAGGGTCGAAATGGGGGCGATTTCCTCTAAAGTCGCCCCATGTTCCAGATCCCCAACATGATCACGATCTCGCGGATCCTGCTCGTGCCGGTCTTCGCTGTCGCCTTCGTGCTGCCGGGCGACGCAGCGCGGATCACCGCCTTCATCGTGTTCTGCCTCGCCGGCATCAGCGATTTTCTCGACGGACTGGCGGCGCGAAAGCTGAACCAGCCAAGCGACTTCGGCCGGATGCTCGATCCCATCGCAGACAAGATCCTGGTCGGCGTGGCGCTGATGATGCTGGTGGCAGAGGGGTCCGTACATCAGTTCAACCTGCGCGACACGGCGGGCGTGTCGAGCCTGAACAGTCTTCTGAAGCTGGTGCCGGCGCTGATCATTCTGACGCGCGAGATCCTGATCTCGGGCCTGCGCGAATTCCTGGCCGGCGTCTCGGTCAGCGTGCCGGTGACGAGCATCGCGAAGTTCAAGACGACCGTTCAGATGGTGGCGATCGGCGCGATGATCCTGGGACCGATTGCCGACCGCTGGGTGCCCGGCTCGCTCGCCTTCGCCTATATCGCGCTGTGGGTCGCTGCCGGCCTGACAGTCGTGACAGGCTACGCCTATCTCCGCGCCGGCCTTGCCTATACCCGCAAGCGCCGGGAGGGCATGGCATGAACGTGCTCTACTTCGCCTGGGTCCGGCAGAAGGTCGGCCGCGCGGACGAGACGATCGAGCACACGCCAGCCCTCAGAACAGTCGGCGACCTTGCCGCGATGCTTCGAGCGCGCGGCGGCGGCTATGCCGAGGCCTTCTCCGACATGAGCCGCCTGCGCGCGGCGCTGAATCAGGAACATGTCGGCATCGACGCTGTGCTGGCGCCGGGCGACGAGATCGCCTTCTTCCCGCCGGTGACGGGCGGATGATCGCGAACATCCACATCCAGACCGAAGACTTCGACGTCAGCGACGAGCTCGATGCGCTGGCGTCGCCGCAAGCCGGCGCGGTGGCGAGCTTCGTCGGGCTGGTGCGCGGCGACGACGGACTCGCCGCCCTGACACTCGAACATTATCCGGGCATGACGGAACGCGAGATCGCGCGCATCGCGGCGGACGCGGAGCGGCGCTGGCCGCTGACCGGCATCACCATTATCCATCGCATCGGACGGTTGGTGGTCGGCGAACGCATCGTGCTCGTCGCCGTGGCCTCGCCGCACCGTGCAGCCGCGTTCGAGGCTTGCGAATTCCTGATGGACTATCTGAAGACCCGCGCGCCGTTCTGGAAACTTGAGGACCGCGGCGGCGAAGCGGGCTGGGTCGAAGCGAAAGACACCGATAACCGCGCGGCGGAGCGCTGGCGCCGGACATGAGCTTTCTCTGGGTGATTTTCACCGTCGTCGCGGCGGCAGGCCAGACGGCGCGCAACGCCATGCAACGCGATCTCACGACGAGCCTGGGCTCGGTAGGCGCGACGCATGTGCGCTTCCTGTTCGGCTTTCCCTTTGCGCTGTTGTTTCTGGCCGCCGTGACGATCTTCGAGGGTGCGAGCCTGCCCGCGACCAGCGGACTGTTCTGGGTATGGATCAGCCTGGGCGCGCTGACCCAGATCGGCGGTACGGCGCTGATGCTGCTGACGATGACCACGCGGTCCTTCGTCGTGACGACCGCCTATCTGAAGACCGAGCCCTTGTTCGTCGCGGCGCTGGGGCTCGTCTTCCTGCACGATCCGCTGACGCCCGGGATGGTGGCGGCGATCGTGATCGCCACGTCCGGCGTGGTGTTGATTTCGCTGCGCTCCGGCACCGGGACGGAAGGCGGATGGAAACCGGCACTTTCCGGACTCGCCTCGGGCGCTCTCTTCGCCGTGGCGGCCATCGGCTTCCGCGGCGCCATCCTGGATCTGCACCTGCCCGGCTATCTGATGCCTGCGACCTTCGCCCTGGCGGTGGGGCTCGTCATTCAGGCCGCGGTGCTGACCGTTTATCTCGCCGTGCGCGACGCCAGTGTGCTGGCAGCGATCTTCAAGCTGTGGCGGCCATCGCTGCTCGCGGGCTTCACTGGCAGCATCGCATCCGAATTCTGGTTTCTCGCCTTCGCGCTGGCGACGGCGGCGAGTGTACGCACACTCGGCCTAGTGGACGTGCTATTCGCGCAATTCGTCAGCCATGTGCTGCACAAGCAAAAGACCACGGCGCGCGAAGCGATCGGCATCGTGCTTCTGGTCGGCGGCGCGATCCTGCTAGTCTACGCCCACAAATAGCGGGGCCTCATGAGCGACGAAGCTACAGCGCACAATCGCGACGCCTGGAATGCGGAACGCTATGCGTCCTGGGTCGCCGCTCTTGGGACACCGGCAGCCGAAGCGGCCAATATCATCGCCGATCCGCGCCATGTGCCGCGCCGGCTTCTGCCGCATCTCGTCGATGTGAACGGCAAGCGGATATGCAGCGTGCAGGGCTCGCACGGCCGGGTGGCGGTGTCGTTGGCGCTGCTCGGCGCCAAGGTCACCGTACTCGATTTCTCCGATGAGAACCGGCGCTACGCGCTGGAGTTGGCTGAGGCCGCCGGCGTCGCGGTCGACTATCGTGTCGGCGACGTCATCGACGCGGACAAGCTCGGACTCGACCAAAGCTTCGATGCGATCGTCATGGAGCTCGGCATCCTGCACTATCATCAGAGTCTCGACCGGTTCTTTGCCGTGATGGCGTCGCTCGCCGCGCCGCAAGCACTGCTGCTGATCAACGAATTTCATCCGGTGCAGCGCAAGCTGTTCTGGATGCACGGGCCGCACGACTATTTCCATGCAGCGCCGATCGAGGGCGACGTGCCCAATCCGACCGGCGCGGCGCGAACCCTCGGCACCTGCATACTGCGGTACTGGACGCTGGGCGAGATCGTCAGCGCGGTGATTGCGGCCGGATTCACGGTGCTGCGCCTGGACGAGCATCCGGATTGGACGGACCCCAAGATTCCCGGCACCTTCACGCTGGTGGCGCGGACGCAGAAAGGGCAACCATGATCGAACGGACCATCGACATTCCGACGAAGGACGGCAAGACCACAACCTTCATCGTGCATCCGGAACGCGGCGGGCCTTTTCCCGTGATCTTCTTCTACATGGACGCGCCCGCGATCCGCGAGGAGCTGCGCGACATGGCGCGGCGTTTCGCGACGGCGGGGTATTACGTCGTGCTGCCGAATCTCTACTACCGATCCGGCGTGATGGAGCTGGGGCCACTGTCGGCCGATCCGAACTCCGACAGTCGCAAGAAGATGTTCGAACTGATGGAGTCGCTCACCATTCCCAAGATCATGGACGACACGCGCGCATTGCTGGCCTTCGTCGACGAGGACAAGGCGGCGCACAAGGGCCCGATGGGCGCGGTCGGTTACTGCATGAGCGGGCAATATGCGATCAACGCGGCGGCGCAGTTTCCCGATCGCTTCACGGCGGCGGCGTCAATCTATGGCGTGCGGCTCATCACTGACGCCGACGACAGCCCGCACCGCATGGCGCACAAGGCGAAGCAGGCCGAACTCTATTTCGCCTGCGCCGAAGTCGATCGCTGGATGCCCGTCGAGCAGATCGAGCCGCTGCGCGAGTCGCTGAAGGGCCTGAAGGCAGAAGTGGAGTTCTGCCCGAAGGTCGAGCACGGCTTCGCCTTCCCGCAGCGCGCCGCCTACAACAAGGAGGCGGCGGAACGCCATTGGGAACGGCTGTATGCCTTGTGGCGGCGCAACCTGAATTAGCGGCGAGACAAGCCAAAACCGCAAGCGCTTGATCATTGTTTGCAGGATTCCGCCGTCCTGCGAGCCGCGCGGCGGCGTTGTGTTTGGGCTCCATTGGGCTAGGCTCGCGCATCTTACGGGAGGCGCTCATGAGTACCCACCAAGTCCAGACCCTGGATCGCGCCACGGACGAAGCCTGGTCGACGCCGATCGACGAGCTGGACGTCAGCCGCGCCGAACGTTTCGCGAGCAACACCCATTGGCCGTTCTTCGAACGCCTGAGGAAGGAGCGGCCGGTACACTATTGCGCCAACAGCGCGCACGGCCCGTACTGGTCCATCACCAAGTTCCACGACATCGTCGCCGTCGATGCCAATCATCACGTGTTCTCCTCCCAGGACAACATCGTGATCGGCGACAATCCGCCCGGCTTCGCGCCGCCAATGTTCATTGCCGAGGATCCGCCCAAGCACGATGTGCAGCGCAAGGCAGCGGCGCCGGCCGTGGCGCCGCCGCGCCTGGCCGATCTGCAAGCGCTCATCCGCCAGCGCGTCGGCACAATTCTCGACGGCTTGCCGCGCGGCGAAACTTTCGACTGGGTCGAGCGCGTGTCGATCGAGCTGACGACGCAAATGCTGGCGACGCTGTTCGACTTCCCATGGGAGGATCGCCATCTCCTGCCCTACTGGTCGGACACGACGACATCGTCGGAGACGGTCGGCAATGCCAGCATCACCATGGAACGGCGCCAGGAAATCCTCATGGAGTGCCTCGCCTATTTCATGAAGCTGTGGCACGAGCGCCAGGCGGCGCCGCCGAAATTCGATTTCATCTCGCTTCTGGCGCACGATCCGGCGACGCGCGACCTGCCGTCCAACCCGATCGAATATCTGGGCAATCTGATGCTGCTGATCGTGGGCGGCAACGACACGACGCGAAATTCGATTACCGGCGGCCTTCTGGCGCTGAACCAGAACCCGCGCGAATACGCAAAGCTGCGCAACAATCCCGGACTCATCACCAACATGGTTTCGGAGATCATCCGCTGGCAGACGCCGCTCGCCCATATGCGCCGCACCGCGCTCGAGGACATCGAATTCCGTGGCCAGAAGATCAAGAAGGGCGACCGCGTCGTGATGTGGTACGTCTCGGGCAACCGCGACGAGGAGGTGATCGAGCGCGCGAACGACTTCATCATCGATCGCGAGCGTTCGCGCCATCACGTCTCGTTCGGCTTCGGCATTCATCGCTGCATGGGCAACCGCGTGGCGGAGATGCAGCTGCAGATCCTTTGGGAAGAGATCATGAAGCGCTTTCCCAGGATCGACGTGGTCGGCGAGCCCGAACGCGTGAGTTCGAACTTCGTGCTCGGCTACAAGAACCTGCCGGTGCGGATACCCGCCTGATAACGCATCGCCGGACGCTCGCCCAAGCGAGGCGGAGTCTGTAAAGTCGATGCGGTAATGACATCGCGAAGGAGGCGGGAATGGGTTTGCTGGATGGGATGATCGGCGGCATGGTGGGCGCCGAGATGATAACCGTGGTCAACGGGCTGATCGAAAAGCATGGCGGCGTTCAGGGGATCGTCAACCAGCTGCAGACCAATGGCCTCGGTCCCACAGTGAATTCCTGGATCGCCCAAGGCCCCAACACGCCGGTGACGGCTGCGCACATGCAGACGGCGTTCGGGGAACAGACATTGGCCGACCTGGCCGCCAAGGCGGGAATCTCCCCGCAGGATCTCGCCGCAAAGCTGGCTCAGGTTCTGCCGCATGCGGTCGACGCGCTCACGCCGAACGGCGTCGTGCCGAAAACTTAGGAGCATGGACGGCGCGCCCGACATCCGGCCGCTCGACGCCACCTTCGGCGCGGTGGTGACGGGTGTGCGGCTCGCCTCGCTCGACGACGCGGCATGGAAGGCGATCCGCGCGGCGTGGCTCGAATATGCGCTCCTCATATTTCCCGGCCAGTATCTCAGTCGCGACGATCAGATCGCTTTCGCGAAGCGGTTCGGCGCGCTCGAATTCGCCATCGCGCCGATCAGCAATGTGAGGGCGGATGGCAGCCTGCGCGCCGACGACGAGAGCGACGACGTCGTGAAGGTGCTCAAGGGCAACATGCACTGGCACGCCGACAGCACCTATATGCCCGTTCAGGCCAAGGGCGCGGTGTTCAGCGCCGAAGTGGTCCCGGGTGCGGGCGGCGAGACCGGTTGGGCCGACATGCGCGCCGCCTATGACGCGCTGGACGACGCGCAGCGCGCGCGGATCGAGAACCTCTCAGCGCACCATTCGCTGCATTACAGTCAGGCGAAGCTCGGCCATCGGCCAAGCGCGAAAAGCGATTACAACGGCTACGGCTTTCATGACGGACCGGTGCCGCTGCGGCCGCTGGTCAAGGTCCATCCCGAGACCGGGCGCAAGTCGCTTCTGATCGGCCGGCACGCGCACGCCATTCCGGGGCTGGACGAAGCCGAGTCGGAACGGTTGCTCGATGACCTGGTGGAATTCGCGTGCCTGCCGCCGCGCACCTATCACCATGCCTGGAAAGCCGGCGACGCCGTGATCTGGGACAATCGCTGCCTGCTGCATCGCGCCATGCCATGGGACATGAGAGAGCCGCGCGTGATGTGGCACAGCCGCATTGCCGGCGATCCGGCGAGCGAAGCCGCACTCGCGGTCTGACCGCCTTCAGATGCCTTTTTGGCCACTACCCGCGGGCAAGACGCTGTGTGCCGCAACCGGGGTCGCCGCGTCGCTTTGGGCAGGCCGGTCGGAGAACACCGCCGAATTGTCCCCATTGCCGCAATTTCCGGATGTGTGCGTCACGACCTGCGGCTTCTTTCCGCTGCCCATGCCGGTGATCTGCACCATGCGTGAACACACATTGCTTCCGGACATGGTGGAGACGAAGGAGAAGCTTTTGGCACCCGCCGGCATGGTGGCAACGGAGGCGCTGTAGAGCCCGTCACGCCCGCTCCATGGCTGGCGGAACCGGGCGAGCGACACGGCCATCTCGCGGTCCATCTGCGCCGCCATGCTGTTCATTTGTGCCGAGATGCGGTTCAGCTCCGCGAACGGCGCGTAGAACACCGGCATGTTCGCCGCCGACGGAAGCGCGTCCGGAAGGATGACCACGTTCGGCGCGACGTTGCCGGAATATTCGATCCGCTCCACGCCCAACCCCGGAACGCGAATGGAGAGACGATGGACCGTCGTCCGGGATTGCGCCAATGCCGCGGTGCCTGCGAGGATCACCGCAGCCGCGCCGCCAAGAAGAACCTTGCTGAAGGTGCGCATTGCTGACTTCCCTGTTCGAACACATCGATGATGTAGTCAGGGAAAGTTACACGGCGGCGTCGCGCGCCTTAATTCGCTTTCAGGAAGGAACTTCGCTGCCGCCTCAGCTCGCCTTCGCGAGTACGACCTGGCTGATGGGGCGGCGAACGTCTTCCGAATAGTCATTCATCAGCGTCTCGGTGATCCGTCCGGGCTTGAATTTGTACGGGCCGATTTCGGACACCGGCGTCACTTCGGCCGCCGAGCCGACGATGAAACATTCGGTGAAAGCGGGAAGCTCGCTCGCTTCGATATGTTTCTCGATCACCGGGATCTGCCGGGCCTTGGCGAGTTCGATCACCGACTTGCGCGTAATGCCGTTGAGGAAGCAGTCGGCAATCGGCGTGTAGAGCTTGTCGTCCTTGACGAAGAAGATGTTGGCGCCGGTGGCCTCGGCGACATAGCCGCGATAGTCGTACATCATCGCGTCGACATAACCCTTGGCTTCGGCGGCGTGCTTGGAGAGCGTGCAGATCATGTAGAGACCCGACGCCTTTGCCGCGGTCGGCGCGGTGTCGGGCGCCGGACGGCGCCATTCGGAGATATCGAGCCGGATGCCTTTCAGCTTCTCCTTGGGATCGAAATAGGACGGCCATTGCCACGCCGCAACGGCGACATGGATCCTGGAGGCCGGAGCGGCGACCGACATCATCTCGCTGCCGCGATAGACCACCGGGCGGATGTAGCCGTCGACGATGCCCTGGCTCCTGGCGGCTTCGTAGCAGGCCCTGTCGATCTCTTCCTCCGTGTAAGGAATTTTCATGCCCATGATGCGGGCTGACTCGAAGAGGCGCGCGGTATGCTCGGCCAGCTTGTAGATGCGGCCATTGTACATCCGCTCGCCCTCGAACACGCAGGAGCCGTAGTGCAGGCCGTGCGTGAGCACATGGATTTTGGCCTCGCGCCAGGGCACCAGCTTGCCGTCGAACCACAGAGCGCCTTCACGCTGATCGAATGGGATGACCTCGGCCATGGAAGTCCTTTCGCCCTTGCCCGCCTTGGCGGTTTGGGCCTAGGTATCGTAAGGGGTTAGCGTCCTTTTCGGGTCATTATAGCGCCCGGGCTGGGCTGGAAAACTAGGCACCGGGAATAGCTGCCATGACCGCCGCCCAATCGACCATGGAAGACCCGCACCTTCTCGTGGTGGACGACGACGAGCGCCTGCGCGGCCTGCTGCACCGCTACCTGACGTCGAACGGATACCGTGTCACCGCGGCCGGCGACGCGGCGGACGCCCGCGCCCTGATGAAGAGCTTTGCCTTCGACCTTCTGGTGCTCGACGTTATGATGCCGGGCGAATCCGGTTTCGAGCTGACCAAGGCTGTGCGCGCCAATTCGCAGGTGCCGATCCTGATCCTCACAGCCCGCGGCGAGGCAGAAGACCGCATCCAGGGCCTCGAACTCGGAGCCGACGACTATTTGCCCAAACCGTTCGAGCCGCGCGAGCTCGTGCTGCGCGTCAACGCGCTGCTTCGCCGCGCCGCCCCGCCGGCGCTGAGCGCGCATGCCGAGGTCCGGATGGGCGAGGCGGTCTACGATCCGGAGCGCGGCCAGCTCGTCCGCAAGGGCAAGCCGGTGCATCTGACCAGTTCGGAAGCGGCGCTCCTGAAGCTTTTCGCCGCGAATGCGGGGCGCTCCTTCTCGCGCAGCGACCTGTGCACCCGGCTGGGCGTCGCGCTCGAACGTTCGATCGACGTGCAGGTGACGCGCCTTCGCCGCAAGATCGAGGAAGACCCGAAACTTCCGCTCTACCTGCAGACCGTTCGCGGCGTCGGCTATGTCCTTGTCCCAGACCGCGTCTCTTGAAAGCCCGGCCGCACCGGCACGCAGCGGTCCGTTCCGCTTGCTGAAGCGCTTCCTGCCGCGCGGCCTGTTCTGGCGTTCGCTGCTCATCATCGTGACGCCCGTGGTGCTGCTTCAGGGCGTCGTTTCGTATGTCTTCTTCGAGCGCGATCTCGACAGCACGACGCACTGGATGGCGCGCGACATCGCCGCCGACGCGGCCTTCCTCGTGGCACTGGAGGACAGCCATCCGATGGCGGAGCGCCTGCAGCTTCGCAGGCAAGCGAGCCGGATGCTCGGCTATCCCGTCCTGTTCGAGCCCGGCGCGAACATCGCGCCGCCGGCGAATGTTCATCGCCGCAGCACGATCGACCAGGCACTCGACGAAGTCATCGCGCAGCAGCTCGCCGGCGGCCGGGACTTCCAGGTGGTGAGCACGGAACGCACGATCGACATCCGCATCGACGTGCATGACGGCGTGCTGCGCATGCTCGTGCCGCGCAGCCGCGTGACGGTGACGAGCCCGGACATCTTCATTGTGTGGATGGTCGGCTCGTCGCTTATCCTGCTGGCGATCGCGATTCTGTTTCTGCGCAACCAGGTCCGGCCGATCGAGCGGCTGGCGCTGGCAGCCGAAGCGTTCGGCAAAGGTCGCGCGGTTCCGGATTTCAAACCCTATGGCGCGACAGAGGTCCGCCGCGCGGCTCAGGCCTTTCTCACGATGCGAGAGCGAATTGACCGGCACGTGCAGCAGCGAACCGAGATGCTGGCCGGCGTCAGCCACGACCTCAAGACGCCGCTGACTCGCATGAAACTCGCGCTGGCCATGCTGGCGGACACGCCCGACACGCGCGCGATGCGCGCCGACGTGCGCGAGATGGAGCACATGCTCGACGAGTATCTGGAGTTCGCGCGCGGCGCCGGCGCCGAGCAGGCCGTGCTCAGCGATCTCGGCGCAATCGCGCAAGAGGCGGTCGACGCCGCGGCCCGGGCGCGTTCGGCGGCACCGGACCGGCTGACGCTCGAGCTGCCGCGCGGCTTCCTGCTCTCGGTGCGGCAGACCGCACTGAAGCGCTGCATCACCAATCTCGTCGACAATGCGCTCAAGCACGGCACCAAAGTATCCGTTGCGCTCAAGCGCGAAGACGGCGTCAACGAGATCATCGTCGATGACGACGGGCCGGGGATCGAACCTCAGCGGCGCGAAGAAGCGTTTCGCCCGTTCCATCGCCTGGACGAGGGGCGCAATCTGCAGATTGGCGGCGTCGGCCTGGGACTCGCCATCGCCCGCGACATCGCACGCGCCCATGGCGGCGACATCGTTCTGGACAAGAGCCCGCTCGGAGGATTGCGCGCGACGCTTCGTCTGCCGGCCTAATCGGGTAGCGGGATGTGGTGCACGTAAGGACCGCGCAGCTTGAGCCATTCGGTCGGCGTGAAGCCGGTGAATTCGCGGAAGTCGCGGATGAAGTGCGACTGGTCATAATAACGATGGCGCTCCACCACGTCCCACCAGTCGATCTCCGGCGCGAAGGTGATGCGCTCCAGCACCTGCTGGAATCGCGCGACACGCAGGAACAGTTTCGGCGTCATGCCGACCTGGTCGCCGAACAGCCGAATGAACTTCTTCTGGCTGAGGTCGACATCGCGCGCGGTGGCGGCGACTTCGGCGCGATGCGGGCAGCGCTCGAAGCGGCCGAGCGCGTAGGCGACGGCCGGATGCAGTTCGAAATCGCGCGGTGCAATCCTGATCAGGCCATCGAGCAGGATGTCGAGCTTGGCGTCCGGCGTCAGCGCCTGGACCAGACGCTGATGCAGGCGCTCAGCTTCCGCGCCCCACACATCCTCGAGGGACAGATGGGTGTCGCCGAATTCGTGCGCCGCCGGTCCGAGGAACGGATAGGCGCCGCCGGGTTTGAAGTGGACGCCCATGATCCTGGGCTGGAAGGCGTCGATCGCGAAATGGCCGGACTGCGTGCCGCACAGCGCGATACCCTTGAGCTTGTTTCTTTGCGCGTAGCCGTCGCCGCTGTACCAGGCCAGCTCGTCTGCATTCAGGCTGATCAGGATCGAGAGATTGCGCGAGGCGGTGATGACGTCGCGGGCGTAAGACGGCCGGTCGCCTTCCCAATACCAGAGGAAGTCGATGAAGGCGTCGAGCGGCGGCGGAACCTGGCGCTGCAGCGATTTCATGGCGCGATGGTGCGCGAGGGCGAGGGTTAACTCAACTGTCCGAGTTTCGCCGCGCGCTTGCGGGCGGCATGCACCGCGCGGCGCATTAGCGCCGTCAATCCGTCACGCGCCATGAGGACTTCGAGCGCCGCCTCGGTCGTCCCGCCTGGGCTTGTTACGTTGCGGCGAAGGGCTGCGGCCGGCTCGGGATCGGTGTCGAGCAGGGCCCCGGCGCCGGCGACCGTCGCGCGCGCCAGGCGCACCGCCAAGGGCCGCGACAAGCCCTCGCTCATCGCGGCTTCGGTCAGCGCCTCGACGAGCAGGAAGACATAAGCCGGTCCCGACCCGGAGACGGCGGTAACGGCATCGATGTCGCCTTCCGAGCGGACCCAGACGGTATCGCCGAGCGCCGAAAGCAGCTGGGCGGCGAGGAACTTGTCCTCCGCGGTCACGCCGCGTGCCGCATATAGCGCGGTGATTCCCCGGCCGATGGCACCGGGCGTGTTGGGCATGGCGCGAACGATCCGCGCCCGTTTTCCGAGCGCGCGTTGCAAAGTCTGCACGCTGGTGCCGGCGGCGATGGAGATCATCAGCGCGCCTTTTTCGGCCGCCGGCCGGAACAGCATGGCCTCGCGGTTGAGGACTTGAGGCTTCAGCGCGAGCACGCAGGCACGCGCGCGGATGTCCAGGATGTACTCGAAGCCGGCGAACAACGATATCCCGTTGCGGGTAAGAGAGATCTTCGTTGCGCTATCGAGATTGGGTTCGACGACAACGATGGGCTTCACCTTTCGGGCAATCCATCCCTTGAGCAATGCGCCGCCCATCCGTCCGGCGCCGACGAGAAGGATGGGTGCGGATGTCATGATAGGCCCTGCTTCGCTTCGCTCGGCGTCCGTATGCTGTGGCTACGAACTCCCGCCAAGGGGCGGTGAGTCATTTGCTCACGCCTGGCCCGCGCACTCCAGCACTGCGGCCGCGACGGCTTCCTCGGCGGTCTTGCCGCCCCAGAGCACGAACTGAAAGGCGGGATAATAGTGCTCGCAGGCCTCGAGCGCGAGGTTGAGCATCGCCTCGCATTGCGAGGCCGAGGCGCGGGCGTCGGGGAAGATCATCGCGTGGCGGAAGACGATGGTGCCGTCCTCGGGCCACAAATCGAAGTGCCCGATCCACAGCCGCGCGTTCACATACATCAGGAGGTCGGCGACATTGCTGCGCCGGACACCGTCGGCGATGCGCATGTCGAACGCGCTGGAGAGGTGCAGCGACTGCAGATCGTCACGCCAGGAGAAGCTGAAATGATGGTCGCTCCAGCGCCCGGCGACGGACAGGTTGAGCTCGTCGCGCCCGGCGCGCTCGAATGCCCAGCCGTTCTCCTCCACCGCCCGTTCGAGCATGTCGATCGGGTGGGGAGTCTTTCCCGGCTCGTCCTGATGGATAACCGTCATCGCCTGCTCCGGATTCGGACCGCGACGCAACGCGAAGCAGTCTTGAATCAAACTGGCACAAGATTTTGTGGCCGCACAAGAGTCCCGCTCGACCGAGCTTTGGACAGCTCGCGACATCCACAGCCTTGAAGATGCGGCGATTTGAATCGGACCGCGGCGAAATCTGGGGACGAACTAAGCCGCCGGAGGAACGAGCTTGGCTTCCAGCGCCGCGACGCGCGCCTCAAGCCGCTCATTTTCGGATCGCGCCTTGGCGGCCATGGCCTTGACGGCCTCGAACTCCTCGCGCGGCACGAAATCCATGTCGGCTACGAGTTTTTCCAGCCGGTGCTTCACGAATGTGTCGATCTCGTCGCGCACGCTCTTCGCCGCGCCGGCCGCATCGGTGAAGATTCGGGCCATGCCGTCGAGAAACGGATTGTCGGTCTGGGCCATGGGCGCCTCCTGTCGCTTTCTATATGGCGAGCGGAACCCCGGCCGGCAAGCGCGCTTGACAGGACGCGGCGAAGCAGACGTGCTTCGCCCATGATTGTGGCCGCAGCCCTGCCCTTTCCGGATATCGACCCCGTCCTGATCCATATCTGGGGTCCGGTGGCGATCCGCTGGTACGCGCTGTCCTATATCGCCGGCCTTCTGTTCGGCTGGTGGGCGGCGGCGCGGATGACCCGCGAAAAGGCGCTGTGGAAGAACCCAACCTTCGGCGGCAAGGCGCCGATCAGCGCCGAGCAGGTCGGCGATCTCGTCGTGTGGGCGACCTTCGGCGTGATCCTGGGCGGGCGGATCGGCTGGATCCTGTTCTACGGCATCGCGCTGTGCGCGGTGTCGCCCCATTCGGCCTTCTGCCTCGGCCCGCCGGGCGAGCCGGGACTTCCGATGGGCTTCATCACCAATCCGATGCGGCTGATCACGATCTGGCAGGGCGGGATGTCGTTCCATGGCGGGCTCGCGGGCGTCGCGCTGTCGCTCTGGCTGTTCTGCCGAAAGAATAAGCTTCAGCTCATGCCGGTCGCCGACATGCTCGCGGTGGTGGCGCCGATCGGACTGTTCTTCGGGCGCATCGCCAACTTCATCAATGGCGAGCTGTGGGGAAAAGTCACCGACGTGCCATGGGGCATGGTGTTCTGCTCGCCGCACATCCTGATGGAGTATCACGGCAACTGTCCCGCCGGACTGGACCCGCGCCATCCAAGCCAGCTCTACGAAGCGACGCTGGAAGGATTGGTGCTGTTCGCGATCCTTCAGTTCGCGCTGCGCCGATTCCATTTCAACGAGCGGCCCGGCCTGCTCACCGGCTCGTTCTTCCTCGGTTATGGCCTGTTCCGCTTCTTCGTCGAATTCTTCCGCGAACCGGACGGGCCGTTCCTCGGCTGGTTCTCGATGGGCATGGCGCTGTCGATCCCCCTGTGGCTCGCGGCCGGCGTGTTTCTGTGGAACGCGCTGAAGCCCCAGGTGAACGGCCGCGCGTGACGGTCTTGCGCGAGCGCATCGCGGCGCTGATCGCGAGCCAAGGTCCAATTTCCATCGCCGAATATATGACGCTCGCCCTGCACGATCCGGCGGCGGGCTATTACGCGACGCGCGATCCGCTGGGCGAAGGCGGCGACTTCATCACCGCACCCGAGGTCAGCCAGATGTTCGGCGAGCTTCTCGGGCTCTGGCTGGCGCAGGTCTGGCACGATCAGGGCAAGCCGAAGGGACCGCTGCTGGTCGAGCTGGGGCCGGGGCGCGGCACGCTGATGCGCGATGCGCTGCGCGCGCTGAAGCTGATGCCCGAGCTGCGCTCGCAAATCGAGGTGGTGCTCGTGGAAATCAGCCCGGCGCTCAGGCGCGCGCAACAGGCAAATTTGAAGGATTGCGGCGTGTCGGTGCGCTGGCGGGAGAGTTTCGACGCGGTGCCGGACGATAGGCCCATGTTGCTAGTGGCCAACGAATTCTTCGATGCGCTGCCGATCCGCCAATATGTGAAGACAGAGCGCGGCTGGTGCGAGCGCATGGTGACGCTGGATGCAAGCGGCGCCATTGCCTTCGCCCTGTCGCCAGTGCCGCTCGTGAAATCTCCGCGCGAGCACCAGGGCGCACCAATCGGCGCGGTCTATGAGACATCGCCGAGCGGCGAAGCCCTGACAGAAGAGATCGCCCATCGAATTGTCAGGAACGGCGGCGCGGCGCTCATCGTCGACTATGGCTACGACTCGCCGGGCTTCGGCGAAACCTTGCAGGCGGTAAAGAGCCACAAGTTCGCCGAGGTGCTGAGCGAACCGGGCGCAAGCGACCTGTCGGCACATGTCGACTTCCGCGCGCTCGCAAAAGCCGCGGCGCGCGGTGGCGCCTCGCCCTATGGTCCGGTGGCGCAGGGCACATTTCTGCAATCATTGGGCATCGCGCAACGCGCCGAGAAGCTCGGAAAGGACGCCGTGGCGAGCCAGGTACACCGGCTGACGAATTCCGATCAAATGGGGACACTGTTCAAGGCGCTGGCGATCGTCCCCGATGGCGCGCCGCGGCCGCCGGGGTTCACATGAAGAGACGGTATTTCAGCAGTCTGCATACCAAACCGTCATCGCCCGGCTTGTCCGGGCGACCCATTTTACTTTCTTGCTAGAGTAGCTCGTCATTCGACGGGCAATGTTCAGTGCAAAGGCGCTTCTGGATCTACATCATGGCCAGCAAACCGTGGGGGACGCTGTACACGGGTGTGACCAGCAATCTGGAAGCCCGCATCTTTCAGCATCGCGAGGGAATACTTGAAGGATTCACCAAGAAGTACGGAATCAAAATGCTTGTCTATTTCGAAGAACACGCAGAAGCGGGAGCCGCCATCCATCGCGAGAAGCGGATCAAGAAATGGCCGCGTGCCTGGAAAATCAACCTGATCCGCACAGACAATCCGGACTGGAATGATTTGGCCGAGAGCTGGTATCCGAAGATGATGACGCCGGAGGAGATAGAAAATTGGGTCGCCCGGACAAGCCGGGCGATGACGGACGATGGGTTGCAATAGAAGATGCTCATCCTGTGCGCAGACAATCTGAGTCTCCTTCCCGGTGTCGCGCATGGGTTCTTCGGGCGGACCGGCGGGGTTTCCAGCGGGCTCTATGAGTTGCTCAATTGCGGCCCGGGTTCGAGCGATGATCGAGCGAACGTGATCGAGAACCGGAAGCGCGTCGCGGCGGCGCTGGGCGCGGCGAGCCTCGTCACGCTCGGCCAAATCCACGGCGCCAAGGCCCTGACCGTCTCCAAGCCCTGGCCGATCGGCGAAACCCGCGACGACGATGTGAAATTCATTCCGCTCGGTGATGCGATGGTGACAGCCACAGCGGGCATTGCGCTCGGCATCCTGACCGCCGATTGCGCGCCGATCCTGCTTGCCGACGCGAAGGCCGGAGTGATCGGAGCCGCCCATGCCGGGTGGAAGGGTGCGCTTGCCGGCGTCATCGAGTCCGCGCTTGCGGCAATGGAGACGCTTGGCGCCAGCCGCCGCAATGTCGGCGCCGCCATCGGCCCCTGCATCGGCCAAATGAATTACGAGGTCGGCGCGGACTTCCACGACCGCTTTCTCGCCGCCGATGCGCGCAATACGATCTATTTCGTGCCCGGCGCGCGGCCCAACCACCACCAATTCGACCTGGAAGCCTATGTGGCGGACCGGCTGCATCAGGCGGGTGTGGATAAGGTCGAGCGGCTTTCCGCCTGTACCTATGCGCGCGATGCCGATTTTTTCAGCTTCCGGCGCACGACGCACCGTGGCGAAAAGGACTATGGCCGCGAAATATCGGCGATCGTGCTCCGCTGACACTTCACCCGCTCGGACGCACTTGCTACAAGCCCGTCACCAAACCATCATAGTGCGGGGCGTGCTTTCATGACCGACGCAAGCGGATCGCGGGGAAT
Organism: uncultured Alphaproteobacteria bacterium; assembly: GCA_963741735.1. GTDB lineage: Bacteria > Pseudomonadota > Alphaproteobacteria > Micropepsales > Micropepsaceae > Rhizomicrobium. Next base: position 985,265 of record CAVUJB010000002.1, on the reverse strand, counting down.
GAAGCTGCTGGCCGGCAATTCCAACCGCGAACTCGCGGAAGCCATCGGCCAGTACCTGAAGCTGCCCTTCACCAAAGCCATCGTGCGGCGCTTCGCCGACATGGAAGTGTTCGTCGAAATACAGGAGAACGTCCGCGGCGAGGACATCTTCGTCATCCAGTCGACGAGCTTTCCGGCCAACGACAATCTGATGGAGCTTCTGATCGTGATCGACGCGCTCAAGCGCGCGAGCGCGCGGCGCATCACGGCGGTGATCCCCTATTTCGGCTATGCACGGCAGGACCGCAAGGTCGGCCCGCGCACGCCGATCTCCGCCAAGCTGGTGGCGAACCTGATCACCGAGGCGGGCGCCAGCCGCGTGCTGACCGTCGATCTCCACGCCGGGCAGATCCAGGGCTTTTTCGACATCCCGACCGACAATCTCTACGCCATGCCGGTGATCGTGCGCGATATCCAGGACTATCTTGGCACCGGCGATCATCTGATGGTGGTGTCGCCCGACGTGGGCGGCGTGGTGCGCGCCCGGGCGCTCGCCAAGCGCATCGGCGCCGATCTCGCCATCGTCGACAAGCGCCGCGAACGCGCCGGCGAGTCCGAAGTGATGAACATCATCGGCGACGTCGAGGGCCGCAGCTGCATCCTGATCGACGACATCGTCGATTCGGGCGGCACGATCTGCAACGCGGCGGAGGCGCTGCTGAAGAACGGCGCCAAGGATGTCTGCGCCTATGCCACCCATGGCGTGCTCTCAGGTGGCGCGGTGGCGCGCATCGCCGGCTCCAAGCTGAAATCGATGGTGGTGACCGATTCGATCGCGGCGACTGCGGAACTGCGCAAATGCCCCAACATTCGCCGCATCTCGATCGCGCCGCTGATCGGCGAAGCGATGCGCCGCATCAACAATGAAGAGAGCGTTTCGAGCCTGTTCGATTGACGCTTAAGGCGCCGCCGTTTCACGGAGATGGCGGGAACCCCACCTAGAATAGGGATAGGCGCGGTCCGCACCGCGCGTTAGGCTTTCCCCCAAGAAACGGGAGGTTCTCATGCACGTCGGAATGGGCATCATTTTTCAGGCGACCGATCCCAAGCGCACGGACCACGATGTCTATCGGGCCGAGCTGAAGCTCGGTGATCTCGCCGAGCCGCTGGGCTTCGATTCGATCTGGGGCGTGGAGCACCATTTCACCGATTACACGATGTGCCCCGACGTGCTGCAGTTCCTGTCCTACTACGCCGGCCGCACGAAACATGTGAAGCTCGGTTCGATGGTGGTGGTGCTTCCCTGGCACGATCCGATGCGCGTTGCCGAGCAGATCTCGGTGCTGGATCACCAGTCCGACGGACGCTTCATCCTCGGCCTCGGGCGCGGGCTTGGCCGCGTCGAGTTCGACGGCTTCGGCGTCGACCAGAACACGGCGCGCGAGCGCTTCGTCGAGTTGGCCCAGATGCTGCTGGAAGGCCTCGAACGCGGCTGGTGCGAGTTCGACGGCAAATTGATCAAGCAGGCAAAGCGCGACATCCGCCCGCGCCCCTTCAAGAGTTTCAAGGGCCGCACCTATGCCGCGGCGGTGTCGCCTGAATCGTCGGAGATCATGGCAAAGCTCGGCATCGGGCTCCTGATCATTCCGCAGAAGCCGTGGGAGGCGGTGCTCACCGAGATGGCGAACTACCGCAACATCTACCGGCAGGTGAACAAGGCCGATGCGCCCGCGCCGATCCTGGCCGGCTGGGTGTTCTGCGACAAGGACGCGAAGAAGGCCGAGGCGATGGCGCGCCAATATATCGGCGGCTACTGGCAGACGGTGCTCAAGCACTATGAGCTCACAGGCGACCACCTGACGAAGACGAAGGGTTACGAGAGCTATGGCGCCATGCAGCAGATGGTGAAGGCGGGCGGCGCCGACGCGATGATCGATTTCTTCCTGAGCCTGCAGATCTGGGGCACGCCGGAGCAGTGCACCGATCGCATCATCGACTTCACCGGCAAGCTGGGCGCCGAGACGTTCAACGGCGTGTTCTCCTATGCCGGCATGCCTTACGACATGGCAGAGCAGAATTTACGGTTGTTCGCGTCCGACGTGCTGCCAAAGCTGAAGGCGCATCGGCCGGTTCGCGCGGCGGCGGAGTAAGCCGGAAAGATGCCGACGGTGGCCGACGTCCGGAAATTCGCGCTCGGGCTCGATGGCGTGACCGAGGTCGATCATTTCGGGCGGCCGAGCTGGCGCACCAAGAAGCGCATTTTCGCGGTCATGCGGCCGGACGGGCTCTATCTCAATCTCGACGAGGAGCGGAAGGAGTTTCTCTTCGCGGCCGACCCCAAATTGTTCGTCAAATATATGTGGGGCAAGCGGTCGAACGTCATCGTGCAGATTGCCAAGATCGGCAAGCGCGAGCTGGAAGCGTTGATCCGCGAAGCGTGGCAGAAGAACTACGTGCCACCGAAGACAAAGGCGCGGAAGACTTCAACCAAGCGGCCCGCCGCGCCAAGACGGTAGCGGCTGAGCGTCGAGCGCAACGGCAACCGCCATGCGGGCGAGCAGCCGCGTGCTGTCGAGTGTCGGCAGCGGCGAGGACGTGTCGTCGAGGATCATGGGCAGCTCGGTGCAGCCGAGTACGACGGAATCGCAGCCCTGCTCCTTCAAGCCGGCAACCACCGAGGCCAGCTTGGCGCGCGATTCCGGCTTGATCACGCCACGCACCAGTTCGTCGAAGATGATCGCCTGCACGACGTCGCGCGCGGCGCGCGGCGGCGTCGCGAAGGCCAGCCCGCGCCGGCCGAAAGCGCCGGGATAGACCGGCCCTTCCATCGTCCACAGCGTACCGGTGACCCCGATTTTGCGAAAGCCGCGGCGCAGCGCCTCGTCCGCGACGATCTCGGCGATGTGCAGGCCGGGGAGCGGCAACGGCTCGACCAGCGCCTCGAATGCCATGTGCGCGGTGTTGTCGGGGCAGAGCCAGAAATCCGCGCCAGCCGCCTTCAACCGCTCGGCAGATGTGCGAAAGCGCGCGCCGATTGGCGCCAGATTGTGCTTGTCCCAGTCGTCCAGGCTTGGGCCCATCGCTTCGATATCCATCACGATGTCGGGATGGAAATGCGCGCCAAGCCGGCGTTCGCCCTCATGGCATGCCTCGAGGAAACAGAGGCCCGCCCCTTCCGCGCTGTGCGCCAGGATGCCGATGCGCTTCATCTATGTGCCTCCGCCGGGCGCCATATTATCGCAAACGCAATTGCGAAATGATGCGCACGCGACGAGAGGGGCGTTGCAGCACTTGCATGCCTCGCCGCGCTAGCATTCGCCGCGGATTTTGGAGCTCGCGCCCATGGACAAGATCGCGCTGGACGACAAGTTTGCGAAGTTCACCGAGCATTGGCGGCCGAAGGTCGTCGCCGCGCTCAACGGTCAAGAGGTCAAGCTGGTCAAGGTGCAAGGCGAATTTCCCTGGCACAAGCACGACGCGGCGGAGGAGATGTTTCTGGTATGGCGCGGCCGTTTCCGGGTCGAATATCGCGATCGCGTCGTGGAGCTCGGTCCCGGCGAGTTCACCGTGGTGCCGCGCGGCGTCGAGCATCGAACCGCCGCGGACGCGGAAGCCGAAGTGTTGATCTTCGAGCCGGCTGATGTCGTGAACACCGGCGATGCGCCGCCGTCGCGCTTCACCGCGCCGAACAATGCGGGGATCTAGGCCTCGCGGATGAAGCGCAGCATGTCGTCGTAGAGGCTGGTGCGCTTGCGAAAGCCGTGCGCCAGCGAGACGACGATCTCAAGATGTCCGATGCCCGGATACTGAACGAGCTCGACGCGATTGCCTGCACCGCGCAAGCGTTCGGCCATGCGGCGCGAATTGCCGGCGCCAATCGTGGTGTCGGCGGTGCCGTGCGCCAGCAGCATCGGCGGCGCCGGATTGCGTGCGTGCTTGATCGGTTGGGTTGCCATCAGGCGGTCGCCACCGAAAATGTCGATCAGAACGGGATCGTAGAGCGGCAGGAAATCGTAGGGGCCGGCGATGCCGACAATGCCGCGGAGGTCCGACGGCGCGAGCGACACCGCATTCAGATAACTCGCGTTCACGCCGAGCATCGTCGCGATATAGGCGCCAGCCGAATGGCCCGACACGAAGAGGCGCGCCGAATCACCACCATGGGCGCCGGCCGTGTCGCGGAGTAAGCGTAACGCCAATGCGCCATCCTCGATGAAGGCGGGATATCTCACCTGCGGGTAGATTCGATAGTCGGCGACGGCCGTGATGATGCCCTGACTTGCGAAGGCCTGGCCGACGGCGCGATAGATCGACTTGCTGCCGCTCTGCCAGCTGCCGCCATAGAAGAACAGGAGGATCGGCGCTGGCCCCAGGAGGACATCGGGGACGTAGAGGTCGAGCCTCTGCCGCGGGTCGCTGCCATAGGCGATGTCGGGAAGGATTCGGTAGCCCTCCGCCGGCACGGCAAGGTTCAGAAGCGGCACCGCGGCGTTCAGCGCCCAGCCGCCGGTCGCGGCAGCCAGATGGTTCAGCGCGCGGGTGGCGGCTTCGAGCATGCTGCCGTTATACGCAAAATCGCGGCCTCCGGACCGGGTGCGATGTCCAGGACGGCGGCAGGATGTCGCAATTTCAACGGGTTAGCTTATGATCTCCGCCGCCGGCCGGGGCCGGTTGCACGGCTGGGCGGCTTCCGCTAAAAGCCGCGCCTTCCCCCGCAAGGGCTTAGAAAGTCCAAGGAATTTCGATCATGCGTGAGACCCAGGAACTGCGCGCCGAAGCGCGCACCGGCACCGGCAAGGGCGCCGCCTTCCAGAACCGCAAGAACGGCCAGGTGCCCGGCGTGATCTATGGCGGCGGTGCCGCACCGCAGAACGTCTCGGTCGATTTCCGCACGCTGGAGCGTCACTTCCAGACCGGCACCTTCACCACCTCGCTGGTGATGCTCGACATCGCCGGCAAGAAGACGCGCGTGATCCCCCGCGAAGTGCAGATCGATCCGGTGACCGATCGCCCCGTACATGTCGATTTCATGCGACTCGGCGAAGGCGCCAAGGTGCGGCTCGCCATTCCCGTGCATTTCCGCAACCAGGGCGAGTCGCCCGGCCTGAAAAAGGGCGGCGTGCTGAACATCGTGCGCCATGAGATCGAGCTTCTGTGCCCCGCGGAGAGTATCCCGGAGACCATCGACGTCGATCTGACCGGTCTCGACATCCATGACACCGTGCACATCTCCTCGATCTCGCTGCCGCAAGGCGTCAAGCCTGTCATTCGCGGCCGCGACTTCACGGTCTGCTCCATCGTCGCACCGACCAGCGTGATCGAAGAGCAGAAGGCAGCCGCCGCAGCGGCCGCCGCAGCAGCCGCGGCACCCGTCGTCGAAGAAGGCGCAGCGCCTGCCGAGGGTGCGGCCCCCGCCGCAGCCGGTGCAGCGCCCGCCGCTGGAGCCGCCGCGCCCGCCGCGCCCGCGAAGAAGTAAGGATCGTTCACGCGACGTCCTCATCCTTCGACAAGCTCAGGATGAGGATTTTCTTGCCCTCATGGTGAGCTTGTCGAACCATGAGGGCCGATGCCTCCGCAGTCCGACACTCCCCTACTCATCGCCGGGCTCGGCAATCCCGGTGCGGAGTATGCGCGCAACCGTCACAATGCCGGTTACATGGCCGTGGACACGATCCATGAATTCTATGCCTTCGGGCCGTGGCGTTCGCGCTTCCAGGGCATGATCAGCGAAGGCGCGCTGGGCAAGCGCAAGACCTGGCTGCTCAAGCCCATGACCTACATGAATCTGAGCGGCGACAGCATCGGCGCGGCGATGCGCTTCTTCAAGCTTCCGATCAACGCGCTTGTCGTCATGCATGACGAACTCGACCTTCCCGCCGCAAAGCTGAAGGTGAAAACCGGCGGTGGAGACGCGGGCAACAATGGCGCCAAATCCATCACGGCTGCGCTCGGTCCTGACTATCGCCGCGTGCGCATCGGCATCGGCCATCCCGGCGAGAAGGGCCGCGTGCACGGTCATGTGCTGGGCAATTTCACCAAAGCCGATGAGAAGGAATGGCTGATTCCGATGCTGACGGCCATCGCGGAAGCCGCGCCCTTGCTTGCGAAAGACAACGACATCGGGTTCATGAACAAGATCACGCTGGCGCTTCATCCTCCGCGCCCGAATGCGCCGAAGTCGCCCAAAGCGGTCACGCCCAAAATAGAGAAGAGCGACGAGTAATGGGATTCAAGTGTGGAATTGTAGGACTGCCGAATGTGGGCAAGTCGACGTTGTTCAATGCGCTGACACAGACTGCGGCGGCGCAGGCAGCGAACTATCCGTTCTGCACCATCGAGCCCAATGTCGGCGATGTGGCGGTGCCGGACCCGCGACTGGACACGCTGGCGAAGATCGGAAAGTCGGCCGAGATCCTCCCGACGCGCATCACCTTCGTCGACATCGCAGGCCTGGTGCGCGGCGCATCGAAGGGCGAGGGGCTCGGCAACCAGTTCCTCGCCAACATCCGCGAAGTCGACGCCATCGTGCATGTGCTGCGCTGCTTCGAGGATGACGACATCACCCACGTCGAGAACCGGATCGATCCGGTGGGCGATGCGGAGACGGTCGAGACCGAATTGATGCTCGCCGATCTCGACAGCCTGGAAAAGCGCATCAAGCCGCTCGAGAAGAAAGCCAATTCCGGAGAGAAAGAGGCGAAAGAGCAGCTCGCGCTGATGATGAAGGCGGTCGTCCTGCTGCGCGAGGGCAAGCCGGCGCGGCTGGCCGAGCTCACGCACGAGGAGCGAGGGCCTTATTCGCAGCTCGGGCTGATGACGAGCAAGCCGGTGCTCTATGTCTGCAATGTCGACGAGGGTTCGGCGGCGACGGGCAACAAATTTTCCGCCGCCGTCGAGGCAATGGCGAAGAAGCAGGGCGCCGGAGCGGTCGTGATCTCGGCGCGCATCGAGGAAGAGGTGGCGCAGCTGCCGGCCGGCGAGCGCGAGGAATTCCTCGCGAGCCTCGGCCTGGAAGAGCCGGGCCTCAACAAGCTGATCCGCGCCGGCTACGCGCTGCTCGGCCTGCTCACCTTCTTCACCGTGGGGCCCAAGGAGGCGCGCGCCTGGACCGTAACGCAGGGCTCACGAGCGCCGCAGGCGGCGGGCGTGATCCATACCGACTTCGAGCACGGCTTCATCCGCGCCGAGACCATCGCCTTCGACGACTACGTCGCCGGCAATGGCGAGGCCGGCGCGCGCGACGCGGGCAAGTTCCGGCTGGAAGGCAAGGATTACGTCGTCCAGGACGGCGACGTGATGCATTTCCGGTTCAACACGTAAGCTCCTTGCGCGTGCGATACCACGATGTCATGGCCCGCAAATGCGGGCCACCCGGTTGACGTTCACGACCACGCCTTCAGAATGGCCTCAGATCATCCGTCGACAGCGCGCTCCGTGCCCACCTGGGTGGCCCGCACTCCGGCGGGCCATGACAATTCGGGATTGGAGGAAGCGATGGCTCTCAAGGGCAAAATGGAAAAGATGAAGATGAGCGATGGCGCCGAGATCGGCGTCTATCGCGTGCAGCCGAGCGGCGCGCGGCGCGGCGGGCTGGTGCTCATCCAGGAGATCTTCGGCGTCACCGAGCACATCAAGGAATTGTGCGACGGCTATGCGGCCGACGGCTACGAGGTGCTGGGACCGGCGGTCTATGACCGCGAGGCGCCGGGCTTCGAGGCGACCTACAGCCCCGAAGACATCCAGAAGGCGATCAAGATCGCGCGTGCCGAGCATCCCTTCGATCTCTCGATTGCGGACACGCAAGTCTGCATCGACGATCTGAAAAAGCGCGGCCACGTCTTCATCACCGGTTATTGCTATGGCGGATCGGTGACCTGGGCGGCGGCAGGACGCTGCACCGGCCTCTCGGCGGCGTCGGGCTATTACGGCGGCAATATCGGCCAGATGATCGACCTGAAGCCGAAATGCCCGACCATCCTGCATTTCGGCGAGAAGGATCACGGCATTCCGATGGAGGTCGTGCGCAAGGTGGAAGCCGCGCATCCCGACGTGAAGGTCTATGTCTATCCGGCGGGTCACGGATTCAATTCGGATCGGCGCACGGACTATGATGAGGCCAGCGCCAAGCTCGGCAAGCAGCGGACGCTGGAATTGTTCCGCGCGAACGGGGGATAGTGGTCGCTAAAGTTCGCGCGCACGACGCATGTTGCCGGTGTTCGCGAGGAACAAAGGAACTCTCCCGGCGGAACTCTTGCTGGAAACGGGTGTTAAGTAACGACACCCGACTCCAACGAAGGGGACTACCGTGAAAACACTATTTGCTTCAGTCCTTGCACTGGGTCTGCTCGGTGCCACCGCAGCACCTGCGGACGCCGTCACCATCAGCATCGGCGGTGGACACCATCATCATTGGCGTCATGATCGCTGGCACAATGATCGCGATGGCTGGCGTCATCATCATCGCCACCATGTCCGCTATTGCCGGTCATGGGGTTGGCACCATCACCATCGCACTTGCCGCCACTGGGGCTGGCGCTGGGATTGGCGCTGAGTCCTGAGGGCCGGGCGGAAACGCCCGGCCTTCTCGCCGGCAACGACTATCGAAGCGACGCTTCGATGTTTCCGCCGTCGACGGTGATGATGCCGGCGGTCGTCTTCTCGGCATGGGCGAGATAGACGAAGGCTTCCGCGACCTCGCTCGCATAGACCTCGCGGCCGAGCAGATTGCCCGACATGTAGCCCGCTTCCGACACGCCGCGGGCCTTGGCGCGCGCCTTGACCATCTCGTCGGTGAGCAGGCCGGATCGGATGCGGTCGGCGTTGACCGCATTGGCGCGAATGCCGTCCTTGCCGTGATCGAGCGCGTACTGGCGCACGAGGAACAGCGTCGCGGCCTTGGGCAGGCCGTAAGGGCCGAAATCCTTGCCCGGGTTCACCGCCTGCTTGCTCGTATTGAACAGCAGGCAGCCATAGGTGCCCTGCGCCTTCATGATGCGCACGGCGTTCTGCGCCACACTCTGATGCGCGAAGAAATTGAGCTCGAACGATTTGCGCAGCACCTCATCATCGACCGTGCCGATATTGCCTTGCCAGGCGGCGCCGGCGTTGGAGACTACGATGTCGACGCCGCCGAACGCATCGACCACCTGATCGAAGGCGGCGCGCACCGACATCGGATCGGTCACGTCGCACGCAATCGCGAGCGCGTTTTTGTGGATCGCCTTGGCGGCTTTGACCGCCTGATCGTGATCGCGGTCGAGGATCGCGATCTCCGCGCCTTCCGCCGCCATGGCGCGCGCGGTGGCCGCGCCGATGCCGGAGCCGCCGCCGGTGACGACACAGACCTGGCGCGCCAACACCTTCTCCGTACCCTTGCCGAGCTTGGCCTGCTCCAGAGACCAATATTCGACCTCGAACATGTCGTTCTCGGAGATGCATTTGTATTCGCCGATCGCTTCCGCGTCGGTGATGACCTCGACCGTGTTCTCGGCGATGTCGGCGGCGATCGCCGCGTCCTTGGCCGTGGCGCCGACGCCGAACAGGCCGACGCCGGGCACCAGGATGACGCGCGGCAGCGGGTCGAGCTCCTTTTTCTTCGGCGTCGAGTGCTCGTTGTTGCGCCGGAAATAGTCGTGATAGCGCGCGACGAAGGCCTCGACCGCGGCAATCACGTCCTTCTTCCAGTCGTCGAGCTTGTGCGCATCGGGAGCCGGCACCACGAGCGGCCAATTCTTGGTGCGGATGGTGTGGTCGGGCGTCACCACGCCGACCTGCGAATAGCGCAGCAGATCGGCACCGTTCACGTAGGCGAGGATCGCGGGGCTGGTGCGGAAGCAGAGGATCTGGCGCTTGACCGTGCCGGCCGGCGCATCGCGTTCGATGGCGACGGCGCCGCGCAGGATCGGCGCGATGTCGGGCAACCGCGCGATGTTGGCCGGCAGCTTGGCTTCGGTACGGGGCTTGCGCTGCCGTGCGAGACGCTCTTCGGCAAGCGTCACGAAGTGAATCATGCGCTCATAGGCCTGCTTGGCGCTTTCGCCGACCGTGAAGATGCCGTGCTGCAGCAGCACGAGGCCCTCGACCTTCGGATTCTTGTCGAAGACGTCGGCGACCGACTTGGCGAGCGCGAAGCCGGGGATCGTGTAGGGCACATAGGCAACCTTGTCGCCATAGACATCGCGCACCACCGCCTCGCCATCGGGCTGATCGGTCAGCGCGAGCACGGCGGTGGAGTGTGTGTGGTCGATGAATTTGTGCGGCAGGAAGGCGTGCAGCAGGGTCTCGACCGACGGATTGGGCGCCGACGAGTTCGAGCAGATTGATGCGCTGGAAGTTGACCATGTCCTCGTCGGAGAGCCTGTCGAGCTTGCGCAGGCGGCGCAGCTCGGCAAGGCGCACCGCCGGAAGGCCGGCGGGCTCGATATTGCCCATGTCCCAGCCCGAACCCTTGACGCAAAGCACCTCGACCTCTTCGCCGAGCATGTCCTTCGCCTTGGTCTTGACGGACGTATTGCCGCCGCCGTGGAGCACCAGCTTCGGGTCGGAGCCGAGCAGCCGCGTCGTGTAGGTGCGCAGCGCGACGTCGCGGTTCACACCCTGCGCGGCATAGCGCGTGACGAAAGCTTCGGCGTCGGCTTCAACCCAGCGGGACTTCATCGTCTTTCAACCACCACATCTTGGGCCGCGATTCCGGCCGGACTACATCGTACTGTTTTCAAGTTTTTTTTGGGACATCCCCGCCACCCAACACAGGGCCGTCAGGCGGCGGGGAAAAGGCTGCGTAGGCCCTGCTCCGTCGCCGCGCAAGTCCCTCGTTCGGTGATGAAACCGGTGACGAGGCGCGACGGCGTGACGTCGAAACCGGGATTGGCGCCGGAGCTGCCCGGGGCTGCGATCTCGACCGTCTGGATGGTTCCAGATGGGGTGCGGCCGGTCATTTTCAAGAGCTCGTCCTGCGATCTTTCCTCGATGGGAATGTCGCGGCCCGACGTGAGCGTCCAGTCGATCGTCGACGACGGCAGCGCCACATAGAACGGCACGCCATTGTCGTGAGCGGCGAGCGCCTTGAGGTACGTGCCGATCTTGTTGGCGACGTCGCCATTGGCGGTGACGCGGTCGGTGCCGACAATCGCCATGTCGACAAGGCCGTGCTGCATGTAATGGCCGCCGGCATTGTCGGCGATGATGGTGTGGGCGACGCCATGGCCGCCGAGCTCGAAGGCGGTGAGCGAGGCGCCCTGATTGCGCGGCCTGGTCTCGTCGACCCAGACATGCAGCGGGATGCCTGCGTCATGCGCCATGTAGATCGGCGCCAGCGCGGTGCCCCAGTCCACCGTCGCCAGCCAGCCGGCATTGCAATGGGTGAGGATGTTGAGCTTGCGGTTCTTCTGCTTGTGCAGCTCGCGGATGATCGCAAGGCCGTTGCGGCCGATGGACTCGCACATCGCGGCGTCTTCGTCGGCGATCAATTTCGCTTCGGCCCAGGCGCGCGCGGCGCGTTCGCCGTGCGGCTGGTTGAGCAGCACGCCGCGCATCCGCCACAGTGCCCATTTCAGATTGATCGCGGTGGGGCGCGTCTCGGCGAGCATGTGCAGCGCCCGCTCGAGCGCATCGTCGGACGGATCGGCCCGCACCGCGAGCGCGAGGCCATAGGCCGCGACCGCGCCGATCAAGGGCGCGCCGCGCGTCTGCATCGACTTGATCGCCACTGCCGCGTCGTCGGCCGACGTGAGCGTCAGCGTCTCGAATGCATGCGGCAGCTTCGTCTGGTCGATGATGCCGAACGCATCCTCGCCGATGGGCCAGACCGAGCGGTAATGCTTGCCGTGGATTTTCATGGGCGGTGTTTAGCGGTATTTTGCGCCCAACTCTACCACCCCGTCATGGGCGGGCTCGACCCGCCCATCCATCAATCAAACGAGTGTGTAGTCGAGTTCCTTCCACGTTGGATTTGCCTTCTCGATCAATTCGATTTTCCAGTCTCGCTTCCAACGCTTTAGCGAAGACTCTCGCGCGATTGCTGTCGTTACGAGGTCGTGCTCCTCATAATAGACGAGCCGAGTTAAACCGTACTTCTTCGTGAAGATCGAAGCGGTGCCCATGCGATGCTGCGTAAGCCGCGTGGACATATTGGAGGTCATCCCGATGTACAGCGTGCCATATGGCTTGTTCGTGAGGATGTAGACGTAGCCCTTTCTCATGCCGGCCCCGAAATTCATCTTATGCCACGGGTCGATACGCGGCCGCTATGAACTACGACGATGGATGGGCGGGTCAAGCCCGCCCATGACGGAGAATCATTTTAGCGATTGGTGGAATGAGCAAGATCGGCCGTTCGAAAGCTACCCGGCCGGCGCGGTCGCGCGCATTGACGGATGTTGCGAGAATTTCGCGAACCATTCGGCGAGCTTGGGGTGCGTGTCGCGCCATTTGAGATCGCCATAGCGGAAGTCGAGATAGCCGAGCGCGCAGCCGGCGGCAATCTCGGCGATGGTCGGCACCTCGGCGAACTTCACACGCTCCAGAGCATCGAGGCCGGCCTTCACCGTCGCCAGGTAGCGCGCGATGAAATCCGGATTGCGGCGCTCTTCCGGCTGGATGAGTTCGTAGCGGCAGGCGACCGCCGCCTCCATGATACCGTCGCACAGCGCCTGGAGGCTCTGCGCCCGCCAGCGCCCCGAGGTCGGCCGCCACACGCTCATGCCGGGGAAGAACTTCCCGCCGGCGAACTCGTTGAGATATTCGCAGATCACCGCCGAATCGAAGATCGCCGAACCGTCGTCGAGGATCAGGATCGGGATCTTCTTGAGCGGGTTGAGCTTGCGCAGGCTCTCGTCGTCGCGCGCCGCGACGTCGATTTCTTCCAGCTTGATGGAGAGCTCGTGCGCGATGACGCGGCACTTGCGCGCGAAGGGCGAGGCCGGATTGGAGTAGAGCTTCATTATTTGCGGACCCCTCCCCCATACGCATCGCTTCCGCGACGCGAATGCCGCCTCCCACAGGGGGAGGGGGACGTTCTAGTGCCCCTCATAATCCACAAGCGTGATCACGCGCTTTCCGAGCGCGCGGATCTTGGCGGCACCGCCGAGCTCCGGCAGGCCGATCACGAAGGAACAGCCCACGACATTGGCACCGGCGCGCTCCAAGAGCTTGATCGCGGCGATGCAGGTTCCGCCAGTGGCGATCAGGTCGTCGACGACGATGACATTCTCGCCCGTGGTCACGGCGTCGGTGTGAATCTCGACCCGGTCGGTGCCGTATTCGAGCGCGTAGTCCTCGCCCAGCACGGTGAAGGGAAGCTTACCCTTCTTGCGCACCGGCACGAATCCGGTCGAAAGCTGATGCGCCACCGCGCCGCCCAGGATGAAGCCGCGCGCCTCGATGCCGGCGACCTTGTCGATGCGCAGGCCGGCATAGGGCTGGACGAGCTCGTCCACCGCGCGTCGGAAGGCGCGCGGGTTGCCGAACAAGGTCGTCACATCGCGGAACATGATGCCCGGCTTGGGATAGTCCGGAATGGTACGGATGGTGTCCTTGAAGTCCATGAGAACTCGCCGCAGGGGAGAGACTATCTATACAGATCGCGGCAATTCCCCAATAGCGTCTGGTTTTGGACACGATCCGGCGCGACAATCCGCACGCTCGAAGCGGGGACTTGAGTCCGAGATGGCGTTTTCCGAGGCAGGTGTTCGGTTGCCCGAGCGGGCCGTTCCCACGCGGCTCGGTGCGCTTGCTTTCCAGTTCAAGACGGCGGTGTTTCGGGCGCAGCGCTTCGCGGCGGAGTTCGGACGGGCACCGGCAAGGCTCGCCAAGGGCGATCCGTCAGCGTTCAGTGTGGTCGTTGCGGAGTTGCGTACGCCCTTGTGGAGCGACGTACGCGCCGGCGAACGCGTCCTGCAATGGGGCAAGGTGCAGAATTTGCGCGTGTCGGCCGGCCTGCTCGACCGTACAGTGCTGCCTCAAGGCGCGGTGTTCAGCTTCTGGCGTCAGATGGGCCGCGCCTCACGCGCGCGCGGCTTCGTGGCCGGCCGCATGCTGCAGGAGGGTTGTCTGGTGCCGGCGGTCGGCGGCGGGCTGTGCCAGCTGTCCAACGCGCTTTACGACGCCGCGCTGAATGCGGGCTGCGACGTCGTCGAGCGGCATGCCCATTCACGGCTGGTGCCCGGATCGCGCGCGGCGGCCGGGCGCGACGCGACGGTGGCATGGAATTATGTCGATCTGCGCTTTGCCGCGCCGGCGCCGATGATGCTGCGCGTGGCGGTCGAGCGCGACGAGCTTGTTGTGCGGCTGCTTTCGCCTCCCCCGGCGGGGAAGGCCGAAAGCTTCGAACGAAGCGAGAAGATTTCGGGTGGAGAAACACGAGCATTCTCCCCACCCGAACACTCTCAACGAGAATTTTCGACCTCCCCTTTCAGAGAAGGTGAAATCGAAACAAATTCCTGCGGCAGCTGCGAGCAGACGACATGCTTCCGGCATGAAGGCCATGGCGCGGCACCGGCCGGCGTCACGGCGTTCCTGGTCGACGAGAATTGGCCGGAGTTTCGTGACTATGTCGCGCGGTCGCGAGAAGCGGGCGACGTGCTCGCCCTGCCGCTGGACGGCGCGCGCTGGAAGTCGACGCGCTATGCCTGGGACACCAGCGGCTTCGGACGCGTCGTTCCGGCGTCGGCGACAACAATGGCCCGCAGCCTGGCTCTGCGCTTCGCCAGGAGCGCGCCCGCGCGGCGTGCTGCGGAATTGCACGGTGCCGAGCGTCTGGCCCGGCGGCTGGCGCGCGCGCTGACGCCGGAGGTGACGGACGCCGTGGTGGCACAATCGCTGCTGCCGCATCTGTGGCGCGACGGCCATCTCGGTGGACGGCGCTTCTCGGTGCTGATGACGCGCCTGCCGATGGCGCAAATCCAGACGCGGCTGAACGCGGCGGCGGCGCGGCATCCGCAGCGGCGCACGCTCGCGGACTTCCGCGCCGATCCGGCGCTGGTCGCGGCAGAGAGCGAGGCGCTCGCCGCCGCCGACGCGATCGTCACGCCGCACACCGAAATCGCGGCGCTGTTCGCCGATCGCGCCGTGCTGCTGGAGTGGCACAAGCCGAAGCCGCTGAAAATCCGCGCCGCGCCGGTGCCGAAGCGCGTCGCCTTTCCCGGGCCGACCATCGCGCGCAAGGGCGCCTATGAATTGCGTGAGGCGGCGAAGGCACTCGATCTGGAGATCGTGCTCATCGGCAGCGAGCTGGAAGGCGACGGCTTCTGGGACGGCGTGCGCACACGGCGCGCCGATCCGGCGAATTGGCTCGATGGAGTCTCGGCTGTCGTGCAGCCCGCGCTGCTGGAAGACGCGCCGCGGCGGTTGCTGCAGGCGCTAGCGTCCGGCGTGCCCGTGATCGCGACCGCGGCGTGCGGCCTGATCGAGCGGGACGGATTGACCACCATTCCAGCAGGTGCATCGGAGGAACTGATCGAGGCGCTGCGCGGCGACTAGTGCTTTACGGGCTTCGTCACGGTGAACGAGGTCAAGAAATCGGGATCGATGACGATCTTCCCCGTGGCGCGCAGCCGGTACTCGCCCGGTTCAGCCGGTTGAAGCGCCGAAGGATCGGGCGGCAACTGGTACCGGCTGCCGTCGTCGAGTTCGACATCGATGCCATTCGTCTTGTCGAATGATCTTATCGTTCCGAACAGCTGTTTCTGCTCGATGAACGTACCGTCGGCTTCGTAATATGTGAGGCCGATCAGAATGGTCTTACCGACGAACTTCGGCTGCGGCATGGCGATTACTTTTTACGCCTTTTCGTCTTTGCCGGCTGCCTGGGCGCCGCCGTCTTCCGCAGCAGAATGCGGCCGGCGACGGCGTCGAGCTTCTTCATCAGCTTGCGATCGCGCTTGTCCGGCGCGGTGATGACGGCGGTGTCGAGCACGCGCTCGATCGTCGGCGAGGGCACATGCTCCGGCCCGAGCTTGACCGCGACGTTCATGATCAGGCGGCGCGCATGCTCGGCATTGGCCTGCATGATCCTGACCACTGCATCGACCGTCACATGCTCATGGTCGGGGTGCCAGCAGTCGAAATCGGTGACCATGGCGACGATGGCGTAAGGCAGCTCCGCCTCGCGCGCGAGCTTTGCCTCCGGCATCGACGTCATGCCGATGACGGATGCGCCCCATGAGCGGTAGAGATTGCTCTCGGCCATCGAGGAGAATTGCGGGCCTTCCATGCAGAGATAGGTGCCGCCGAGCTTGTAGTCGATGCCTTCTTCCGCGGCCGACGAAGCGAGCAGCCCCGCGATGCGCGGATCGACCAGATGGGCCATCGAGACATGCGCGACGAAGCCGGGCCCGAAGAAGCTCTTCTCGCGCGCGAAGGTGCGGTCGATGAACTGATCGGCGATGACGAAGGTGCCGGGCGGCAGATCCTCCTTGAGCGAGCCGCAGGCCGAAACCGAGATCAGGTCGGTGACGCCAACGCGCTTGAGGACATCGATATTGGCGCGATAGTTGATCGAGGTCGGCGACTGCACATGGCCGCGGCCATGGCGCGGCAGGAAGACGAGATCGACGCCCTTATAGGTGCCGAACAGAAGCGCGTCCGACGGTTCGCCCCAGGGCGACTTGATCTTCTTCCAGCGCGGACGTTCGAGGCCGGGGATGTCATAGACGCCGCTGCCGCCGATGACGCCGAGGACTGTTTTGGTCATGGGTCGGCCTTTTAGCATGCACCCAAAAGCACACAAGGCGCGGGAGACCGCGCCTTGTTGCGTGAACGTTGCGTGACCGTCTTAGTGCGCGTCGGCCCAGACTTTGCGGTAGGTCAGATAGAGCAGGCCCGAGAGCACCACGAGGAAGATCATCACGCCGAGGCCGATGCGATGACGGTCCTCCAGATGCGGCTCGCTCGCCCAGGACAGGAAGGTGACGACGGCATAGGCCTCGTCGGCGATCTTGTTCGGCGCTTTGTCGACGAACGTCACCTGGCCGTCGACGAGCGGCGGCGGCATCGCGATGTTCCAGCCGATAAAGTACGGATTGAAGTACTTGCCGTCCGTCACCTTGAAGCCGGCCGGCGGCTTCTCGTTGAAGCCGGTGATGATCGAATAGACATAGCGCGGCCCGCCGGCGCGCGCCTTGACGATCAGCGAGAGGTCTGGCGGCAGCGCGCCGCCATTGGCCGCGCGCGCGGCTTCGTCGTTCGGGAAGGGCGGCGGAAAATAATCGGCCGGCGTTCCCGCACGCATCAGGGGATTGCCCTTGTCGTCGACCGTCTCGCCCTTGTCGTTGGGACCGGCAAGAACCTTGTAGCCGGCGGCGATCGCCTTCATCTCGGCGTCGGTGAATTCCGGTCCGCCGGATTGCGACAGCGTGTGGAACGCGACGCGGTTCAGGCTGTGACAAGCCGAGCAAACTTCCTTGTAGACCTGGAAGCCATGCTGCAGGTCCGTCCGGTTGTACATGCCGAGCGGTCCGTCGAAGGAGAAGCTGACGTCCTTCAACGGCTTGGGGTCGCCGGTGGCGGCCAGAGCCGGTCCGGCGAGGACAAGGCCAAGAGCAAGGCCGAGCGGGAGTGCGAAGCGCATGGATGTCCTCACTCGGCAGGCGCTGCGGCAGGCAGCACGGATTTGGCGATCGAGTCGGGTAGCGGCTTTGGCGTCTCGATCAGGCCGATCAGCGGCATGAGGACCCAGAAGAAGCCGTAATAGTAGGCGGTGCCGGCGCGCGCGACCCACACCAGCGAAATGCCGAACGGTGCGGCGTCCACGCCCTGCGAACCGCAGTAGCCGAGAATGATGCAGTCGACCACAAACAGCCAGAAGAACTGCTTCATCAGGGGCCGGAAGCGGTTGGACCGTACCCGGCTGGTGTCCAGCCAGGGAATGAAGGCGAGCGTCAGGATGGCGCCGCCGAGCACCAGCACGCCGATCAGCTTCTGCGGGATCGAGCGCAGCATCGCGTAGAACGGCAGCAGGTACCATTCGGGCACGATGTCGGCCGGCGTCACCACCGGATTGGCCGGGATGTAATTGTCCGGATTGCCGACGAAGTCGGGCGCGAAGAACACCAGGCCTGCGAACAGGATCGCGAACAGGCCGACATAGAACGCGTCTTTCGCCGTGTAGTAGGGGTGGAACGGCAGGCTGTCCTGCGGCCCCTTCACGTCGATGCCGAGCGGGTTGTTGTTGCCCGGCACGTGCAGCGCCCAGATGTGCAGGCCGACCACGCCGGCAATCACGAAGGGCAGCAGGTAGTGCAGCGAGAAGAAGCGATTGAGCGTCGCGTCGCCGACCGCGAAGCCGCCCCACAGCCAGGTCGCGATGGCAGATCCCAGATGCGGCACGACCTGGTCGAGCGAGGAGAACAGGTTGGTGATCACGGTCGCGGCCCAGAACGACATCTGGCCCCAGGGCAGCACGTAGCCCATGAACGCGGTCGCCACCATCAGCAGGTAGATGATGACGCCCAGGATCCACAGCACCTCGCGCGGCGCCTTGTAGGAGCCGTAATAGAGGCCGCGGAACATGTGGACGTAGACGGCGAGGAAGAACATCGAGGCGCCGTTGGAGTGCACATAGCGCAACAGCCAGCCATAGTTCACGTCGCGCATGATGTTTTCGACGCTGTCGAAGGCGAGGCTCGAGCCCGGCACCGAACCGACCATCGCGCTCGTCGTGTAGTGCATCGCCAGCACGATGCCGGTGACGATCTGCACGCCGAGGCAGAAGGTGAGGATGGCGCCGAACGCGTACCAGAAGTTCAGGTTCCGCGGTGTCGGGAAGGTGAGCATCGTATCGTGCGAGAACCGAAGTATCGGCAGCCGCGAGTCGAGCCAGCGGGTGAACCCTGTTTGCGGAACGTAGGTCGAGGGACCGGACATTGTTTGGCGCTCCTCAGCCGACTTTGACGCGTGTGGGATTCAGGAAGGCATAGGTGGGGATCGCGAGATTTTGCGGCGCGGGCCCTTTGCGGATGCGGCCCGCCGTATCGTACTGCGAACCATGGCAGTGGCAGAGCCAGCCGCCGAAGTCGCCTTCGAAGGCGGTCGGCGTGCAGCCCAGATGGGTGCAGACGCCCGAGACGATCAGCCATTCGGGCTTGGTCTCGCGATTGGCGTCGGTGGCCGGCGCATCGTCCGGCAGATTGGCATTGCGCGCAATCGGATCGGGCAGATCGGAGAGCGCGACGGCCTTGGCCTCCGCGATCTCCTTGGGCGTGCGGTGACGGACGAACAGCGGATGGCCGCGGAAGATGAAGGTCACCGACTGGCCAGCCTGGATCGAGTCCAGCGGCACCTCGATCGAGGCCAGCGCTAGCACGGCCGAGCTCGGATTCATCTGGTCGATGAGCGGCCAAGCCGCGGCGGCGGCGCCGACGGCTGCTACGGCGCCCGTGGCTACGTAGAGAAAGTCGCGCCGCGTCGGTTCGGCGGTCGTGCTGGTGGCCAAGGTTCGCCCTCTTTCGTCGTTCGTGTCAGACGCTCCCGGGCGGCGGGAAATGCGGTCACGCCTGCCCCGGGACTCATCAGGGCGCGCCGCTTTGCTGGCGGTAAAATAGAGAGATGGATATTGAGGGTCTTGCGGCACGATGACGCATAAAATGCCGGAGATCTCACAGACTTGGTGCAATTCGGCGCGACCAATTCACTGCGTGTCGCGAACGCTCCGCAAGCCGTCGGCGAGACGGTGGAAGAACTTATTGCCGGCGTTGCGAGACCGATCTTCGTTTCGGCGCCGAGCGCTGCCACGTAGAGTGAGACGGCTATGCGTTTGGTCCTGTTTGAACCCGATATTCCGCAGAATGCCGGCAGCCTGCTCAGGCTGGGTGCGTGCCTGGAGGTGCCGGTCGACATCATCGAGCCGTGCGGCTTCGTGTTCAGCGATGCCCAGCTGCGCCGGGCCGGGATGGACTATCTCGAGCACGCCAACTATGCGCGCCATGCCTCGTGGCAGGCCTGGCTGGCGCAGCGCGACAAGGGACGGATCGTCCTTCTCACCGCGAAAGGCGATGTGGCTTACAGCGATTTCGCCTTTGCCCCGGACGATTCGCTGGTACTGGGCCGCGAGAGCGCCGGCGCGCCCGCCGCCGTGCACGATCGCGCCGATGCGCGCTTGCGTATTCCCCTCAAATCGGGCTTGCGTTCGATCAATGTGGCACAGGCCGGTGCGATGGTATTGGGCGAAGCACTGCGCCAGACAAGGACTTTCCCGCCATGACGGCGACGCCGGATCGCGATCTCGAGCACAAGCAGCGCGCCCGCGCCTGCTTCGAAGGCCTGCGCGACCGGCTATGCGCCACCTTCGAAGAGATCGAGCGGGAGCATACCGGGCAGCTGTCCGAACGGCCGCCCGGCACGTTCGTCCGTACACCGACGAAGCGCCTCGACGAGGACGGCAACGAGTCCGGCGGCGGCGTGATGAGCGTGATGAAGGGCCGCGTGTTCGAGAAGGTCGGCGTCAACGTCTCGACCGTCGACGGCAAGCTCTCGGCCGACTTCGCCAAAACCGTGCAGGGCGCCGACAAAGACCCGCGCTTCTGGGCGACCAGCATCTCGGTGATCGCGCACCTGCAGAACCCCCATGTGCCGGCCGTGCATATGAACACCCGCTATATGATCACAACGGAGAGCTGGTTCGGCGGCGGCGCCGACCTGACGCCGATGTATCCCAACGAGGAAGACGCGCGGGAATTCCATGCTGCGATGCAGCGAGCCTGCGCGCCGCACGGCCCGGACAGCTATGCCAAATACAAGAAATGGTGCGACGAGTACTTCTATCTGCCGCACCGCAAGGAGCCCCGCGGCGTAGGCGGAATCTTCTTCGACAGGCTTAACAGCGGCGACTGGGAGAAGGATTTCCGCCTTGTCCGCGACGTGGGACTCGCATTTGCCGACATCTATCCCCAAATCGTAAGGAAGCGGATGGGGCAGTCTTGGACCGAGGCGGAGCGCGACCATCAGCTCGTGCGCCGCGGACGGTATGTGGAGTTCAACCTGTTGTGGGACCGCGGCACGCTTTTCGGCCTGAAAACCGGGCACAATATCGACGCGATCCTCGTCTCGATGCCGCCCGAAGTGCGCTGGCCGTGACGAGGTCGGAATTTTGACGCTCCTGTTCAGTCACGGCGGGTTCTTTGCGCTTCTGCAAGTCGTGCTCATCGACATCGTGCTGGCCGGCGACAACGCCGTCGTGATCGGCATGGCGGCGGCCCGCGTGCCGCTGATCGTGCGCCGCAAGGTGATCTTCTGGGGTCTGGTTGCCGCGGTGGTGCTGCGTGTGATGCTGGCGGCGGTGACGGCGGAACTGCTGGCCATCATCGGGCTGATGTTCGCCGGCGGCATCCTTTTGCTCTGGGTGTGCTGGAAACTCTATCGCGACATCCGCGAGGCGGCCGAGGAGAAGAAATCCCTCTCGGCGCTGGGCGAGGGGGCGGCGGTCAAGCTTGGCGGGCCGTTCAGCACCCAGGCAAGCGCGCACATGGTGCGCCGTGCCGTGGTGCAGATCGCCGCCGCCGACCTTTCCATGTCGCTCGACAATGTGCTGGCGGTCGCGGGCGCGGCGCGCAACCACGTACTCGTACTCGCTGTCGGACTGACGCTGTCGATCGGATTGATGGGGGTTGCCGCGAGCGTCATCGCGCGCGTGCTGGACCGCCATCCCTGGATCAGCTTCGCCGGGCTGTTCATCGTGCTCTATGTCGCGCTGTCGATGATCTGGCGCGGCAGCATGGTGATCATGCATGCGATGCCGAGCTAGGCGAGCTTCAACAATACCGCCGTCGCATCGTCGCTCTTCTTGAAGCGCGGATGCTTGTGGCCGTTGGGATCGGCGTCCTCGATCTCGCGCAATTCGTCGGCGAGCAGGCCAAGTCCCTTCGCCAGAGCCTTGTCCATCAAGGTGTGCGCCGTGTAGCGGCCATAGTCGGTGGCGAGCGCGAGGAATCCGTCCGAGGCGAGCAGCAGCGTCGAGCCGCGCGGCGCGGCGACCTGCTTCGACGGCGCATGATCGGCGGCGCGCGGATCGGGGCTGAAGACCCAGCGCTTGCCGCTGTTGAGGCCGTTGCGGGCTTCGCGCAGCGCCGGCAGGAAGGGTGCGCGATCGCCGCTCGCCACCGGGGCGAGATTCATTTTCTTGGCGATCTTGGCGGCGGCGTTCGCCTCTTTCGCCTTGGCGGCGAATGACTTTCCCAGGACTTCGACCGTCGCATCGGGACGCGCCAAAAGGCCGGCGCAATCGCCGAACCACAGGAAGTCGAAGCCGCCCGGCGCTTCGAACGCGAACGCCATGGACGCGAACGGCATCTCCCATTGCGCTTGCAGCTCGCGGCGGCGCAGCGCCTTGAAAGACTTCTCGGCATCGGAAAGCGCATGGCGCAGAGCATCGCGCGGCGCGTCGCCGTCCTTCACATGCGCCATCAGGCGACGCGCGCCGAAATGGGCGATCCAGGCGGCGTCGCTGTCGCCGGGCATGAGCGGATCGCCGAGGCTGGTGGCGCCGTCGAGCACAACGGCGGCACGTTCGACGTGGCCGAACGCATCATCGTTCGGCTTCAGCGGATCGCCGGGGAGCGAGATCGTGTCGAGGATTTCGAAGGGCATCGGCGTATTCAACCTTCTCTCCCTCCGCCGCGGCGGCCGGGGAGCGTGCTTGGGCGAATGGATTTCGCATTTTTGGCGCCTGAAGAAAATGACGGTGCGGCGGCTTCCCATCCGGTGCGCCCGGAGGCACGGGCTACCCCCTCGGATCGGCTGTTTCGCCTCAGGCGGAGCTTGCAAAGCGCGCTCAGCGAGGGGACGCTCATTCAAATCGAAGGGAGAGAATCACCATGCGCCGACTCGTTTTCCTGAGCGTGCTCAGTCTGTCCCTCGTCGGCCTTGCCGGGTGCGGACGCAGCGACAATTCCGTAAAGGTCACCACGCACAGCGACGGGACACAGAGCGTAACCGTCACCGACGACAAGGGCACGAAGGTCACGGTGGCCGGAGCAGGCGCGAGCGCCCACATGCCGGGCTACGCGCCGCTGTATCCCGGCGCCACCGTGGAGTTGACGGTCACGACGCCCGACAAGGGCGGCATGGTGATGTTCAAGACCGCGACCGCGCCGCAGGACGTGATCGACTACTACAAGAAGGCCACGTCGGCTGCCGGGTTCAAGGAAAAGTTCACGATGACCACCGGCGACACGATGAGCTTCGGCGCCGCGACCGAAAATCCCGAGCACAGCGTGAACGTCACCGCGACCAAAGGCGACGACGGAACACAGGTGCAGGTGACGTGGAACTGACGAGACGAACGGCTTTGCCGGCAATCGGCGCGCCCTAGCGGCTCTGCGTTCCGCTAGTACGCTGTCGCCTGCACGACTGCCTTAAGGCGTTCGGCGAGCGAGAACTCGTCCTCGATGAAGTCGGCATCAACCCACCAGTTTTCGACCTCTTCGAGGATCTTGCCGATCAGCGGGCCTTCCGGCACGCCGGCCAGCATCACGTCGCGGCCGGTGAGCGGGAATTTCGGCCTCTCCCACGCGGCGCCGACTTCCAGCAGCATGCGCCAGTTGATGGCATTGGACGCTTTCGGATCCTCGGCCCATTTGATGAAGATGCGATCGCGGAACCGCTGCGCGCCCAGCATGTAGAGAAGCTTGCGAACTTCCTTCACCGACAGATAGGAGATGATCTTGTCGCGCGCGCCCGCGATGTCGGCCAGTCGCTCGGCGGTCGCGTTCGACAGATGCCATTCCTTCGCGACGGCGCGGGCCTCGTCTTCGCTCGACGGCAGGAGGGCGGCAAGACGCAAGACGGCGTCGGCCGAGAAGAAGCTCTCGGCGTCGATCTCGCAGAGGCGCGCCAGACGCGGGATGTTGAGATTGCCGGACAGGATGTCGGTGAGGATGCCGCTGGCCGCCATCTGGCGGATGACGGGCACCGGATCGCCGGCTTCCAGCAAGCGCAGCATCTCTTTCGACACGCGTTCGCCGGCCAATAGGGTGAGCCCGCCCCTCTCCGCCGCCGCAGCGTGCAAGGCATCGGAGTCGATATCGCCCTTGCCGTACCAGGCGTGGAACCGGAAGAGGCGCAGAATGCGCAGATAATCCTCGCGGATGCGCGTTACCGGATCGCCGACGAAGCGGACGCGGCCGGCGTTAAGGTCCGCGATGCCGCCGACCAGATCGATGATCTCGCCATCGGCGCTCGCATAGAGCGCGTTCATGGTGAAGTCGCGCCGCGCCGCGTCCTCCTTCCAGTCGGTCGTGAAGGCGACCACCGCGCGGCGGCCGTCGGTCGCGACGTCGCGGCGCAGGGTGGTGACCTCGAACGGCTTGCCGCTGACGACCGCCGTCACCGTGCCGTGCTCGATGCCGGTCGGCACCGCGCCGAGCCCCGCCTTCTTGAGGCGCGCGGTCACTTCGTCGGGCAGAAGCGGCGTCGCGATATCGATGTCGGCGACCGCGCGGCCGAGCAGGGCATTGCGCACCGCGCCGCCGACGAAGCGCCCCTCGCCGCCGAGCGCGTCGAGCACGGCGCGCGTCTCATGCGCCGTCATCCAGGAATTGCGCTTGGTATCGAGTTTCATGGCTTGTGCTCCGCCGGCTCAACATAGCCCGGAACGATCTTCCCGTTCACCATATGCGGCGCGACATAGGTGCCGGTGGTCGGCTCGCCCGCGGTCAGGCCCCAGACGAGGAAGCTGAGCGCGAACAGCGAGAGGCCCGCGATGAACAGCAGCGTCCATGGATGGCTGCGGTCCGTGGGCGCCTGCGGCCGCAGGCGCAGGAGCAGCAGATAGGCGCCGTAGAGGAGAAACGGCACGGCGAAGAGGAGAAGCCGCTCAAGGATCTCGCGGGTCATGGCGCGGAAATCCGTTCGCTGAAATTGATCAACATCGCGGCGGTGGCGCCCCAGATGTAATGACCGTCATAGGTGAAGGAGAAGAAGCTTCGCTGGCGGCCCTGGAATTCGCGCGTCTGTCGCACGCGGTTGGCCGGATCGAGCAGGAAGGACAGCGGCACTTCGAAAATCTTGGCGACCTCATGTTCGTGCGGGCTGAGCGCGAAGCCTTCGCTGAGCAGGCCAACCACGGGCAGGATGGCGTAGCCGGTGCCGGTCTCATAGGCGTCGAGATAGCCCGCCACGGTGACAAAGGCCGGTTCGATGCCGGTCTCCTCCTGCGTCTCGCGCAACGCGGTCTCGACGAGCGAGATGTCCTTCGGATCGGCGCGGCCGCCGGGAAAGGCGACCTGGCCGGCATGCCGCGACAAATGCTCGGTGCGCCGGGTGAGCAGCACATGCGGCTCGTGCCTGAAGGTGAGCGGCAGCAGCACGGCGGCCGGTTTGAGTTCGGGCTGCACGGCCGGACGATTCTCGGGATTGAGATCGTAGTCGCCGCGCTTGGGCACCAGCGGAAGTTTCGGTGGCTCGTGCAGCAGGCGCGAGCGCAGCAGATCGACGCCGCCGCTGACGATGCGATGCCCGACTTCGGCGGGCGTCTCGCCCTTCCCGCTCATGCCGGCCGGCCAAGCGGAAAGAAGCGGCCGCAGCTCCACACGCCGAGCAGGCCGGCATGCTCGCCCTCGCCCGGCACGGCGAGATCGGCAAGCTGGTAAAACACCGAGCGCGCGATGCGCGCCTCAAGACCTTTTCTGACATGGACGTAAGGCGCGGGTTCGCCGGTCGCCGGATCGGTCTCGACCCGAATGGGATTGAGGGGACCGGCGACCGTCTCGTCTCCCACATTCGTCGTCAAGACAAGCTTCTGGTCTTTGCCTTCGCCTTCGACATCCATCAACACGGCGAGGAACGGCGCATCCTCCACCACGATGCGCATCTTCTCGACCGGCGTAACAAGGTGAAAGCCGTCCGGGTCCTTGCGCAATATGGTCGAAAAAAGGCGAACCAATTCCTTGCGGCCGATCGGGCTGCCCTGGTGATACCAGGTACCGTCGCGCGCGATGCGGATGTCGATGTCGCCGCAATGGGCCGGATGCCATTTCTCCACCGGCGGCAGCTTGCGCCCCGATGCCGCATCACGCTGCAGGCTTGCCAATCCGAGGGGAAATCCGCCGCTGCTCATTGTGTCCCTCGTGCCCCAACTTCACAGCATTGTGCGGGGCCGGGCTTTTCCTTGTTGCGTCTCACACGCCGGGGTACATAAGTCGCGTCCCGGCGCACGCAATCAGGATAGGGTGCGCCCAGAGGACCGGCAACCAAAGACCGGCGAGATTTCATGAACGATACCGTGGCCGAAAGCACGAGCGCCGCTGCCCATCTGGAGCGCGCCGCAGCCACATTGGCGAAGGTGCGCGAGGCGGTCGGCAAGGCGATCTTCGGCCAGGATCAGGTGATCGAGCAGACGCTGGTAACCTTGTTGGCCGGCGGCCATGGCCTTCTGATCGGCGTGCCCGGCCTCGCCAAGACCAAGCTGGTCGAGACGCTGGGCATCGTGCTCGGTCTCGACTGGAAGCGCATCCAGTTCACGCCCGACCTGATGCCGACCGACATCATCGGTTCGGAGGTGCTCGAAGAGTCGCAAGCCGGCAAGCGCGACTTCCGTTTCCTGCCCGGTCCGGTTTTCACCCAATTGCTGATGGCGGACGAGATCAACCGCGCGTCGCCGCGCACGCAATCGGCGCTGCTGCAGGCGATGCAGGAGCGCCACGTCACCGTCGCCGGCCAGCGCTACGATCTGCCCAAGCCGTTCCATGTGCTGGCGACGCAGAATCCATTGGAGCAGGAAGGCACCTATCCGCTGCCCGAAGCGCAGCTCGACCGTTTCCTTCTGCAGATCGACATCGGCTATCCCGACAAGGATGCCGAGCGCCGCATGCTGGTGGCGACGACGTTCGGCGACGAAGAGAAACCCGAAGCGGTCTGCGCGCCGGCCGATCTGATGCTGGCGCAGCAAATCGTGCGGCACATTCCGGTCGGCGAGAAAGTCGTCGAGTCGATCCTGAAACTGGTGCGCGCCGCGCGGCCGGGCGAAGAAGGCGCGAAGGATGTACGCGACGCCATCGCCTGGGGTCCGGGTCCGCGCGCAAGCCAGGCCTTCATGCTGGCGGTGCGTGCCCGCGCGCTGATCGAGGGCCGCCTTGCACCGTCGACCGACGATGTCGAGGCGCTCGCCCAACCTGTCCTGCGGCACCGCATGGCGCTCACTTTCCCGGCGCGCGCCGAAGGCATGACGGTGCCGTCCGTCATCGAGCGGCTGTGCCGGAGCTATCTTTGAGTGTTTTGACCGGAAAAGCGGGCGGCAATCTGCAGTACGAAGCCGAGGCGCTGGGCGCGAGCCTGCCGCCGCTGCTTGTCGATGCCGAGCGTCTGGCGACCGCGGTCAGCCTCGGCGTGCACGGACGGCGCAAGGCCGGCATGGGCGAGAGCTTCTGGCAGTTCCGCCGCTATCGCCCCGAAGATTCCTCGACCGCGATCGACTGGCGCCAATCGGCGAAGTCGCAGCATCTGTTCGTGCGCGAGCGCGAATGGGAAGCGGCACAATCGGTGTGGTTCTGGTGCGACGGCTCGGCGGGGATGCAGTTCACGTCCGGCGCGGTGACAAAGGCGCAGCGCGCGCAGCTTCTGGCGCTGGCGCTGGCGTCGCTGCTGGTGCGCGGCGGCGAGCGCATCGCGCTCTACGGCGACAGCCACGCGCCGGCGAGTTCGCGCAATGCGTTGCGCCGCATCGGGTATTCGCTGCTCGACCGCGCGCCGGGCAGCGAGCCGCTGCCGCCCGATTCCGCGATCACCAAGAACGCGCAGTTCGTCTGGTTCAGCGACTTTCTCTCGCCGCTCGCCGAAATCGAAGCGGCGATGCGCAGCCTTTCGCGCTTCGCGGTGACCGGCGACATTGTCCACATCATCGATCCGGCGGAAGAGGATTTCCCCTTCATGGGCCGCACGCGTTTCGAAGATGCACGCGGCGATTTGAGCGAAACGGTCGGCCGCGCCGAGACGGTGGCGGGCGCCTATCGCGCGCGATTCAAGGCGCATGCCGAGACGCTGGGCGCGCTCGCCCGCCGGCTCGGCTGGTCGTACATCGCGCACCGCACCGACAAGCCGCCGCAGACGGCGCTGACAGCGCTCTATGCCGACATGAGCGGCGCGTGACGCGATGGCGTTCCTGAGCGGACTGAGTTTCGGCGCGCCTGTGATTCTCGCGGCGCTTATCGTGCTGCCGGCGATCTGGTGGCTGTTGCGCGTGACGCCGCCCTTGCCGCGCCGCGTGGTGTTTCCGCCGTTGCGCCTGCTGCTCGGGCTGACCGCCAACGAGGAGACGCCGGCGCGCACGCCGTGGTGGCTTTTGCTGCTGCGCCTGATCGCGGCGGCGCTCGTCATCGTCGCGCTGGCCGAACCTCTGTTCGGCAAGGGGCCGGAACTCAGCGGCAGCGGGCCGCTCGTTCTCGTCGTCGACAATGGCTGGACGGCGGCGGCGAACTGGGGTGCGCGGCAGGCGGTGATCGCCGACATGCTGAGGAGTGCCGCGCAGCAGGGCCGCGCGGTGGCCATCGTTCCGACCGCGGATTTGCCCGACGTCAGTTTGATGGATGCGGGCAAGGCGGCACGCGTGGCGCAAGGTCTTGCGCCCGAACCGTGGCTGCCCGATCGCAAGCGCGCGGCTGCGGCCGTGATGAAAGCGAAGTTCGGCCAGAAGCCGCAGATCGTGTGGCTGAGCGACGGCATCGAGGACGGCACGGCGGGCGCCACCGCCGACGCGCTCGCCGCCGCCGGAAATCTGAAGATCTATGGCGATGCGCCGGGGCAGGAGGCGATGGCGCTGTTGCCGCCGGCCGACAAGCCCAACGGATTCGACGTCTCGATCCTGCGCGCCAACAGCGACGGACCGCGCAGCGGCGAGGTCGTCGCGCTGGGCAGCCATGGCGAGGTGCTGGCGGGCGCGCAC
Source organism: uncultured Alphaproteobacteria bacterium (assembly GCA_963741735.1). GTDB lineage: Bacteria > Pseudomonadota > Alphaproteobacteria > Micropepsales > Micropepsaceae > Rhizomicrobium. The sequence continues at coordinate 956,419 of CAVUJB010000002.1, read as the reverse complement.
TTCCAATTCGAGGACGGGCACAGCCGCGCGAACGCGCACATCTCGCTGCCGCTCGAAGTGCGCAACGAGACGGCGCGCATTGCGATCGCCAATGCGGATTCGGCGGGCGCGGTGCAGCTTCTGGGCGGCAGCGGCGCGCATCGCGCGGTGGGCATCGTTTCGCCCTCGAACACCGAAGCGCGCCAGCCGCTGCTCTCGGACACCTATTATCTGGAACGCGCGCTGGCGCCCTATGCCGACGTGCGCAAGGGCGACATCAGCGATCTGCTTGCCCACAATATCTCGGTCCTGATCCTGGCCGATATCGGCCACATCACGGGCAGCGACTATGACAAGGTCGCCAAGTTCGTCGCCGGCGGCGGACTGCTCGTGCGCTTCGCGGGTGAACACATGACCGGCGGCACCGACGATCTGGTGCCGGTGAAGCTGCGCGTCGGCGGTCGCTATCTCGGCGGCGCGCTCGCCTGGGCCGCGCCGCAGAAGCTGGCGCCGTTCTCCGAATCCAGTCCGTTCGCGGGCCTCACGGTATCGCCGGACGTGTCGGTGACGCGGCAGATCCTGGCCGAGCCGTCGGTCGAACTCGCCGACCGGTCCTGGGCGCGGCTTGCCGACGGCACGCCCTTGGTAACCGCCCAGGACCGCGGCAAAGGGTGGATCGTCCTGTTCCACATCACGGCGGGACCGGCCTGGTCGTCATTGCCGCTGTCGGGACTATATGTCGACATGATGCGCCGTCTGCTGGCACTCGCGTCGGGCGCGCGGCCGAGCGACCTGAAAGGCGCGACGAGCCTGCCGCCGGTGTCGACGCTCGACGGCTTCGGTCGCAGCAGGAAGCCGCCGGCCGAAGTGTTGCCGATCCGCGCCGCCGATCTTGCGAAGACGATTTCGTCGCCGATCCATCCGCCCGGACTCTATGGCGTCGCCGGAACCGAAGATGCGTTCAACGCGGTGAAGGCCGATGCGGTGCTCCTGCCGATCGGCGACATCGGCCACGAGATCCACGGCTATGCCAAGACGGCGGTGCTGGCGCTGGCGCCGTGGCTGCTTGCGCTCGCCACATTGCTTCTGTTCGTCGATGCGTTGCTGTCGCTGTGGATGCGCGGCTATCTCTCGCGGCTGCGCGTGGCGCGGGTGGGCGCGGTCCTGCTCGCCATGCTCTTCATCTTCAAGAGCTTCGATGCACGGGCCGACGATGCGTTCGACCTGAAAGCGGCGGGCGACACGCCGCTTGCCTATGTCATAACCGGTCTTCCCGATGTCGACGACATGAGCAAGGCGGGCCTTGTCGGTCTCGGCAACCAGCTACGCCTGCGCACCTCCTACGAGCCGCCGGAGCCGATGGGCGTCGACGTTGCGAGGGACGATCTCTCCTTCTTCCCACTGCTCTATTGGCCGATGGATCCGCGCGAGAAGGATCTTTCGCCGCAAACGCTGTCGAAGGTCGCCGATTACATGCGCAACGGCGGCACGATCCTGTTCGACACGCGCGACCTGACACTGGGGCCGGGGCGCGGCGCCAATTCGCCCGGCGAGCAGACATTGCGCCGGCTGATCGCCAAGCTCGACCTGCCGCCGCTCGAACCGGTGCCGGCCGACCATGTGCTGACCAAGACGTTCTACATTCTCAACGAATTCCCCGGCCGCTGGGACGGCGGCAAGGTGTGGGTGCAGGCGCTGCCGCCGGCCGATCCGAACGCCGAGCAGGCGCCGGCGCGCGGCGGCGACGGCGTCTCGCCCGTCATTATCGGCGGCAACGACTGGGCGGCGGCCTGGGCGGTCAGACCCGACGGCGCACCGATGGTCGACGTCGTGCCCGGCGGCGAGCGGCAGCGCGAACTCGCCTACCGCTTCGGCATCAATCTTGTGATGTACGCCTTCACCGGCAACTACAAGGCCGACCTGGTGCACTGGCCCGCCCTGCTCGAACGCATGGGCAAATAGGCGATGAACACCAGCATCGACTTTGCGCCGCATGTGCCGCTGATCCTGCTGTGGATCGCGCTCGGTGCCGCAGCCCTGTTGACGATCGCCTCGTTCCTGTTGCGCGCGCGCGGCGCCTGGGCGCGGGCGCTGGTCTTCGCAGCGCTGATCTTCGTGATCGCCAATCCCCTGATCGTCAACGAAACGCGCAGCCCGCTGCCCGACGTGGCGGCGATCGTGATCGACCGCTCGCAGAGCATGGGGATCGAGAACCGCCGCGCGCAGGAAGACGCCGCGCTCGCCGCGATCAAGAAGCAGCTCGCCGCCGAGCGCAATCTGGAGGTCCGCGAAAGCGTCGTGACGACGACCGCAACCGGGGAGGACAACGGCACGCAATTGTTCGCGGGCCTCAACGCGGCGCTCGCCGATATTCCGCCCGAGCGCATCGCGGGCGCGATTCTGCTCACCGACGGCGAGGTGCATGACGCGCCGTCGCCCGACAAGCTCGCCGTGCATGCGCCGATTCACGCGCTGATCGCGGGACAACATGGCGAAAAGGACCGCAAGCTCACCATCGTCAACGCCGCCCGCTTCGCCATCGTCGGCCAGGAAGCGGCGATGGTGGTGCGGGTGGAGGATTTCGGCGCACTGGAATCGGGCACCGCCCAGGTCGATGTCCGCGTCGACGGCACCGGCATCGCCACCGAGATCGTGCCGGTCGGCAAGGACGCCACGATCCGCATTCCGATCAAGCATGGCGGCGAGAACGTCGTCGAGGTCGAGGCGCGGCCGGGACCGGCCGAGCTGACGCTGCAGAACAACCGCGCGGTCGTCACGGTGTCCGGCGTGCGCGACCGGTTGCGCGTGCTGCTGGTGTCGGGCGAGCCGCATGCCGGCGAGCGGGTGTGGCGCAATCTGCTGAAGGCCGATCCTTCCGTCGACCTGATCCATTTCACGATTCTGCGCCCGCCATCGAAGCAGGATGCGACGCCGATCAACGAGCTGTCGCTCATCGCCTTTCCGACGCGCGAGCTGTTCTCGGAGAAGCTTGCGAGCTTCGATCTGGTGATCTTCGACCGCTACAGCGAGCACGATCAGTTCGCCCGCGTGCTGCCGCTGCTCTACTACGAGAATCTCGCCGACTATGTCGACAATGGCGGGGCGCTGCTGGTGTCTTCGGGACCCGAATTCGCTTCGCCGATGAGCATTTCGCACACCCCGCTCGCCGCGGTGCTGCCGGCGCAGCCGACCGGCGAGGTCATCAACCAGGGCTACAAACCGATGGTGACGCCGCGTGGCATGGCGCATCCGGTGACGCGCGATCTGCCGGGATCGAACACCGCCACGTCGCCGCCGACTTGGGGCCGCTGGTTCCGTATCATCGGCGCGACCAAGATCTCCGGCGAGACGGTGATGAGCGGTCCGGGCGACCGGCCGCTGCTGGTGCTCGACAAGGTGCAGAAGGGCCGCGTCGCGGAGCTCTTGTCGGATCATGCCTGGCTTTGGGCGCGCGGCTTCGAGGGCGGCGGGCCGCAGGCCGAATTGCTGCGGCGGCTGGCGCACTGGTTGATGAAGGAGCCGGAGCTGGAAGAAGAGCGGCTGTCGGCGACAATCGCCGACGGCAGGATCACGGTCGAGCGCCGCACCATGGCGGATACGGCAAAGCTGGTGATGCTGACCTATCCCTCCGGCAAGAAGGTCACGCTGATGCTCAACAAGGTCGAGCCCGGCCTGTGGCGCGCCAGCGTCAAGGCCGACGAACTCGGCCTGTACCGTCTGACCGACGGCACCTTGACGGCGGTGGCGGCGGCGGGACCGCTCAATCCCAAGGAAGTCGCCGACATGCGCGCCACCGACCGGATTCTCTCGCCCATCGCCGATGCGAGCGGCGGCTCGGTGCACTGGCTGGCCGACGGCGTGCCCGATGTGCGCCGCGTCGGCGCGAGCGGCAATGCGACGGGCGCCAACTGGATCGGCCTGCGCGCCAACGGCGCCTATCGCGTGACGAGCGTGGAGCAGCGGCCTCTGCTGCCCGCATGGCTCTCGCTGCTCCTTCTGCTCGGCACGCTCCTGATCGCCTGGCGGGTGGAAGGGCGTTGATTCATTGCCTATCCTGCGGCAGGGCACGGGGGGAATGGCACTGAACAAGCCGGAGCGGATTCACACCTATACCGATTTGATCGCGGACAGCGCGCGGTGGAACGGTTTCAAGCCGCGCAAGGGCGACATCATCGTGGCGACGCCCGCCAAATGCGGCACGACGTGGACGCAGATGCTGTGCGCACTGCTGGTGCACCAGACGCCGCAGCTGCCTCAGCCATTGACCGTGCTGTCGCGCTGGCTCGACCGGCACACCGAGCCGGTGGAAGACGTGATCGCGCATTTCGAGGCCCAACCCTTCCGGCGCATTATCAAGACGCATACCCCGCTCGACGGCATGCCCTATTGGGAGGACGTCACCTACGTCTTTTGCGGCCGCGATCCGCGCGACGCATTTCTTTCGATGATGGACCATCGTGCCAATCTTTCGGAACAGACGATCGCCGACGTGCTCAAGCGCGGCAACATGCCTTCCAACTTCAAGCTCGAAGGCGGGAGCAACGAGACGTTTGCAGGCTGGCTGACGACGGGCGCGCAGCCCTGGATGTGGGACGGCTTTCCTTCAGGCTCGGTGCTCTATCTGACCAACTCCTATTGGCAGTTCCGGCGCCTGCCCAATGTCGTGATGCTGCACTACGCCGATCTGACGCGAAACCGCGACGCGGAGATGCGACGGCTGTCGGCGGCGCTCGGCATTGCGGTCAACGAGACGATCTGGCCGGAGCTGGTCGCGGCCGCCGGATTCAAGGCGATGAAGGAACACGCCAGCCAGAACGCGCCCGGCGCGCATCTGGGCGAATGGGCCAAGGACAGCGACTTCTTTCGCAAGGCGCGCAACGCCGAATGGCAGACTGCGCTCAGTCCCGAGAACCGGGCGCTGTATGAGAAGGTTACGACGGAGAAATTGGAGCCCGCGCTCAAGAAGTGGCTCGAAGGCGGGCGCGCGGCCGTCGATCCGAAGGCGGTCTAACCGACCTTATTTGCCTCGAGCGTCCGGCAGAGAAAGTCGACCAGATATTGCTGTTCGCCGCGCGCGGCCCAGCGGCCGATATTGACCGCCAGCACGCCGACGACGGCGAGTAACGGCACGACACCAAGCGGCGCGATCAGAACAATGAGCGGAACCTGGCGAAACTGCGACCCGTGCAGGGCGAGCAGCGCAATGATCCCCGCCAGCGCGATGAGAACCACGACGACCGCGGCAATCAGGACCGGCCGAAGATTGAGCTCGCGCAACTCGCAGCGGATGCGCGTGCCACCGCCGGGAGCGTCCGACAATTGGCCATGCAGATAGGTCTGAAAGGAATTGCGGTAGTAAATCATCTTGCGGATTCGAAATGCGTCGCCATCGACGCTGCCGACCACGCCGCTGTTGCTGGCGAGCGACCATTCCGAGCCGACGTGGCGGCGCAATCGCTTCGCGCACTCGGCGCGCGGCAGCGGCGACAGCAGACCGACGATCATGGTCAGCCCAGCCCCGCGCCGTCGGCGCAGTGCGAATCGTCGAGCCGGCCGCGGCGCACTTCACCCGAAAGATTGAGCGCCGCACCGGCCTTCAGCGACAGGCCGAGGATGCGCGACGCGTCGACCGGTCCGGGAAAGCGGATGCGACCCGGCGGCAACTTCGAGAAGCCGACGCGGGCGTAATAGGGCTCGTCGCCGACAAGGATGACCACTTCGTGGCCGCGCGTGCGCGCTTCGGCGAGGCCGCGTTCCATCAGCGCCACGCCGATGCCGCGGCCGCGCTGATCCGCCGTTACGGCAAGCGGCCCCAGCATGAGCGCCTTGTGCCCGCCGATCATGATCGGCCAGAAGCGGACGGAGCCGCGCAGTTCGCCATCCTCGATCGCCACGAAAGCCAGTTCCGCGACCTGCGACACACCTTCCCTTAGGCGATAGGCGGATTTCGCGAAGCGCCCCGGACCGAAGGCGATTTCGTTCAGCGCCTCCACCAAAGGCGCGTCTTCCGGCCGCTCGGCGCGGATCGTCCAGGTGGTCTGGCTTGCTTCGCTCAAGGCGGGCTCGGTAATCTAAAGGTCCAACGAAATCCGGCGGAGGAAACACATGGGCGTGCTCGATGGCAAGGTCGTTCTGGTGACGGGCGGCGCCAACGGCATCGGCAAGGAATGCGCCTTGCTCGCCGCCAAGGAAGGGGCGGCGGTCGTCGTCAACGATCTGGGCGGCGCGGTTGCGGGCGGCGACGAGGGTTCGGCGGGGCCCGCCGAGATGGTTGCGCGCGAGATCGTGGCGGCCGGCGGCAAGGCGGTGTCCAATTCCGACAGCGTGACCAACCGCAAGGGCGTCGCGCACATGATCGAGCAGGCGATGGACACGTTCAAAGGCCTGCATGCGGTGATCAACCCGGCCGGCATTTTGCGCGACACGATGTTTCACAAGATGACCGACGCCGACTGGGACATGGTCGTCGATGTCCATCTGAACGGCGCCTATAACGTTGCGCGCGCGACGGTCAATCATTTCCGCGAGCAGAACGAAGGCTCCTACGTCCTCTTCACTTCGACCTCGGGCCTGATCGGAAATATCGGACAGGCCAATTATGCGGCCGTGAAGATGGGCGTGGTGGGCCTGTCGCGCATCATCGCGATGGAAGGGGCGGCGAAAAACGTACGCTCGAACACCATCGCGCCGTTCGCTTGGTCGCGCATGATCGCAACCATTCCGGTGAAGGACGAGGCGAGCGCCAAGCGCGTCGACCGCATGAAGAATTTCATGCGCGCCGACCAGGTGGCGCAGCTCGCCGTCAGCCTCGCCTCGCCGGCCTGCAAGGACGTCAACGGCCAGATCTTCGCCGCGCGCGGCAACGAGATCTTCCTGATGAGCCAGCCGCGTCCGGTGCGCGGCATGGGCAAGATCGAAGGCTGGACGCCGGCCACGATCGCCGAGCACTGCATGGCGGCGATGAAGCCGAGCTTCACCGATCTGCAGCCGACCACGGGCACGTTCGGCTGGGACCCGGTCTGAATTCAAAACAACAACAACGGAGGAAGTGATGGGTATTCTGAGTGGCAAAGTCGTCTGGGTGACGGGCGGCGGCAACGGCATCGGCAAGGACACCGCGCTGATCGCGGCCAAGGAAGGTGCCGCGGTCGTCGTCAACGATCTGGGCGGCGGCTTCAAGGGCGATGCGAGCGATCAAGGCTCGGCCGGACCCGCCGAAGAAGTAGCGCGTGAAATCCGCGCCGGCGGCGGCAAGGCGATCTCCAATTCCGACAGCGTGACGTCGCTCAAGGCGATGGAAGAGCTGCGCGACCAGACGCTGAAAGAGCTCGGCGGCCTGCACGCGGTGATCAACCCCGCCGGCATCCTGCGCGACGCGATGTTCCACAAGATGACCGAGTTCGACTGGGACAAGGTGATCGAGGTGCATCTGCGCGGCTCGTTCAATGTCTGCCGCTCGACCATCGAACACTTCCGCGAGCAGCAGGACGGCGCCTATGCGCTGTTCACCTCGACCTCCGGCCTGATCGGCAATATCGGCCAGACCAACTACGCCGCGGCGAAGCTCGGCATCATGGGACTGTCGCGCGTGCTGGCGATGGAGGGCGCGAAATACAATGTGCGCTCCAACATCATCGCGCCGGTCGCCTGGACGCGCATGACGCAGAGCGTTCCGATCCGCGACGAAGCGCAGGCCAAGCGTCGCGAGCAAATGGCAGCGATGATCCGTCCCGACCAGCCGGCGAAGCTGGCGGTGGCGCTCGTCTCGCAGCTCGCGAAAGACGTTTCGGGCCAGATCTTCGGCGCGCGCGGCGACACGATCGAACTCTACAGCCAGCCGCGTCCGATCCTGAACCTGACCAAGGAAGGCGGATGGACGCCGGAAGGCATCGCCACCGAATGCTTCGGCCAGATGAAGGAAAAGTTCTTCCCGGTGTCGCGTTCGGCCGGGGCGCCGCAGCCCGAGCAAGCCAAGGCGGGCTGAGTCTCACCAAAATGGGCTGGGCGGCGATTTGCCGACGAATTCGGCAAGCCGCCGCCTGGTGCCCGCCGTCGTTTCGGGCGGCGGGTTCGCGGGGTCGACGAACAGAATCTCGCGAACTTCCAGGTTCGGCCGAAACTCCACTTCGACATTCATCATCCGATAAAGCACAACGACGTTCGTCGCCCATCCGGTACGGCGCGTGAAAATGCCGATAAGGATCGGCGTATCGCCGCGCACGCTGCCGATTTCTTCCTGGAGTTCTCGAAGGATCGCGCGCTCGGGCGGCTCACTTCGATTGACGCCGCCACCGGGAAACGAGAGTCCGCCGATATAGCTGTGACGCACAAGCAGCACGCGTCCGTCCCGATCGATGAGCATCGCGTGAACACCGAATGCGACCGGCGACAGCAGCGCTTTCACGGCGATGAAGCTGTTGAAGGCGAATTGTCTCACCTGCCTTTGAAGCCACGGAAGCATGTTGTTCCTCAAGGGCAGCTTTTGTAAGAAATTGCTAACCGTCCCGCCATACCCTCTAGTCACATAAAAGAGCGAAGCCCATTTTGACGTTGCTGGGTATTCCACCACGAGCGGCTCGTCGCGGACGCGTATCCGTACCGGCGCGCATGCGTGGCGGGCAACCGGAACCGGCGGGGCGTTAGCGTGCGATGTCGGGTGCTGCGTTCGAACATCTGAAGGCGCTGATTGTCGAGGACAATCAGCATATGCGCGAACTTCTGCGTTCGCTGCTGAGCATGGTCGGGATCACAACGATTTTCGAGGCGACGGACGGCGAAACCGCCTTCGTGCTGCTGCGCGAGAAGCTGCCGGACATGGTCTTCACCGATCTTTCGATGCAACCGATGGACGGCATCGCGTTCGCGCGCCAGGTGCGGCTGTCGCGCGACAGCCCGAACCCCTTCATTCCGATCATCATGGTGACCGGCCACACCGAGCGGCATCGCATCGAGGCTGCCCGCGATGCCGGCGTAACGGAGGTGCTGGCGAAGCCGATCACCGCCGGCAACCTGTTCCAGCGCGTCGGCGAAATCATCGAGCGGCCGAGACCGTTCATAAAATGCACCGGCTATTTCGGCCCCGATCGGCGGCGCCGCACGGACCCCGACTTCGTCGGGCCCTTCCGCCGCCGCGAGGACTTCGAGAACGATCTGGAGGTCCGCGGATGAGCAAGAGCAACCCGAACGTCGAGATCGTTGCGGCCGACAAATATCCCGAACTGCTGCCCAAGGCGCGCCGCAAGCAGGCGATGAACCTGCTCAAGAGCAGCGAGACGCTCGCGAAGGCGAGCCGCCTCATCCAGACCAAGACCGCGGGGCTGCGCCGCGCGGTGCTCGGCCTCATCGAGCAGATGGAGGAGGCTGCGCGCGAGCAGGACCTGGCGGCGGTGTTCGCGACCGCGCACGAAATCCGCGGCCTTGCGGCCACCGCCGGACTTGCTGCGACGGGGCGCATCTCGAACGGGCTTTGCAATTATTTCGACGCCACGGGCCGGCTCGGCGTCGCGCCCGACCTCACAGTGGTCAAGCTGCATCTCGATGCCGTCGTGCGTTCGGCGAAGACCGAGGACGACACCGCGCGCCATGGCGAAGCGGTGGTGCAGCAGCTGTCCACCCTGGTTACGCGCAAGCTTGCAGAAGTTAAGGCTTCTAAAACCCGCTGAACCGGGCCTTAACGCGGAACATTCAGGGCTTCTTAAGCCCTGCCGTTAATACTAACAGCCTGATTATTCCGGGCGGGCCATGCTCCAAATCGGCGGCATCGTAGTTCTTTTCGCGTGCGTATTCGGCGGCTATCTGATGACGGGCGGTTCGCTCGGCGTCGTGCTCGAAGCCCTGCCGCACGAGATTCTGACCATTTTCGGCGCCGCGATCGCCGCCATGCTGATCGGCGGCTCGATGTATTCGCTCAAGAAAATCATGGGGTCGCTGGGCCAGGTGATCTCGGGTCCCAAATGGAAGCCGTCCGACTACCGCGATCTTCTCTGCCTCTTGTTCCTGCTGACCAAGACGATGAAGTCCAAGGGCATGATCAGCCTGGAGGCGCATATCGAGAAGCCCGAGGAATCGGGCATCTTCAAGCGCTATCCCAGAATCATGAAGGACCATTTCGCGCTCGACTTCATCTGCGACACGCTGCGGATGATGACGATGAGCCTGGAAGATCCGCACCAGGTCGAGACCGCGATGGAGAAGCAGCTCGAGAAGCATCATCACGAGGCACTGGTCGGCGCCAACGCACTGACGACCATGTCGGACGGCTTGCCGGCGCTCGGCATCGTCGCCGCCGTGCTGGGCGTGATCAAGACGATGGGTGCGATCAGCGAGCCGCCGGAAGTGCTGGGCGGCATGATCGGTTCGGCGCTGGTCGGCACGTTCCTGGGCGTGTTTCTGGCCTATGGCATCGTGGGCCCGATGGGCGCGCGGCTCAAAGCGATCGTCGACGAGGACGCGCAGTTCTATCACGTCATCCGCGACATCCTGGTCGCGCACCTGCACGGCAATGCGGCGCAGGTCTCCGTCGAGATCGGCCGCGGCAGCGTGCCGAGCGAGGCGCAGCCGTCCTTCGCCGAGCTGGAAGAAGCGATCAACACGATCCCGAACGACGCGGGTTAAATCTTCCGGACTTTTGCCTGCAAATCCGCCGCCGCGACGAAGAAGGTCGCGAGCGCGCCGGCCATGATGCCGAGCGGCATGGCATAGAACACGTCCATGTCCGTGCCGAACACGATGATGGAAGTGACGAGGATTCCGGTGAACTGCGCCACGTTCTTCGGCATTGTTTCGCGTCCTCACAAGAACGCGCCAAGGCTAGGCGATGGGATCACCGCCCGAAAGATCGTGGTGAAAAAAGAGTTAATTCAGCTCCCGAGGTCCTGCTTCTTCTGCAGATATTCCTCGCGCTGGATTTCGCCCTTGGCGTAGCGCTCTTCGAGAATGCGGCGCGCGTCCGAGCGGCTGGTGCCGTCGTGCCACCAATAGGGGTAGCCGTAGTAATAGCGGCGGCGGCCGAAGATCAGGCTGAACAGCACGACGATGGCGATGACGGTAAAGAGGCCGTGCAGCGGCCACCAGATGAAGAACGGCCAGAACAGAAATGCCTGGTGCATGGCGGCCTCCAAGGCTCGACCTCCCAGATATGGGGACGGCCGGAACCCTTGTCTAGTGTCGTGGTTTCGAAGTTCGCTTCACGTCGATATCGGCCTGTTGCCGAACTTCGAAACCAGAACGACACTAGGATTTATTGGGTTTCTAGTGTCCCTTTGATTCCGAAATTCGCAAAACTCCCGATATCAGGACGGTGCGAATTTCGGAATCGGGACACTAGACGCCGAACTCGATTCCCTGGGCGAGCGGCAGGGCGTCCGAATAATTGATGGTCGCGGTCTGCCGGCGCATATAGGCCTTCCAGGCGTCCGAGCCGGATTCCCGGCCCCCGCCGGTCTCCTTTTCGCCGCCGAACGCTCCGCCGATCTCCGCGCCGCTTGGGCCGATATTGACGTTGGCGATGCCGCAATCCGAGGCGGCCAGGAAGCGCTCGGATTCCTGCAAGTCCGTCGTGAAGATGCAGGAGGATAGCCCCTGCGGCACGGCGTTGTGCAGCCTCAGAGCCTCTTCGAGCTTGCTGTAGCGCAAAACGTAGAGGATCGGCGCGAAGGTCTCGTGGCAGACGGTCGGCGTCTGGGCCGGCATCTCGACGATGGCGGGATGGGCGTAGAAGGCGTTCGGGAATTTGCCGACGAGCGCACGGCCACCGCCGGTCACCTGGCCGCCTTCGGCGCGCGCCGCGGCAAGTGCGCGATCCATGGCCTCGAAGCCCTGGCTGTCGATCAGCGGACCGACCAAGGTGCCCGTCTCAAGCGGATTGCCGATCGGCAGGTTCGCGTAAGCCTTCTTCAAGGCCGGGATAAGCTTGTCATAGATGGTGTCGTGCACGAAGAGCCGGCGCAGCGTGGTGCAGCGCTGGCCGGCGGTGCCGACGGCGGCGAACAGAATGGCGCGCACCGCAAGATCGAGCTTGGCGGACGGCGCGACGATCATCGCATTGTTGCCGCCGAGCTCGAGAATGGACTTGCCGAAGCGCGCCGCGACGATGGGCGCGAGTTCGCGGCCCATGCGTGTCGAACCGGTGGCGCTGACGACCGGGATGCGCACATCCTTCGCGAGCGCTTCGCCGGCTTCGCGTGCGCCAAGAACGATTTGCGAGAGACGCGCCGGCGCCGCACCGAATTTCGCGGCGGCGCGCTCGAACAAGGCCTGGCAGGCGAGCGCTGTGAGCGGCGTCTTCTCGCTTGGCTTCCAGATCACGCTGTCGCCGCAGACCAGCGCCAGCGCCGCGTTCCAAGCCCACACCGCGACCGGGAAGTTGAACGCGGAAATCACCGCGACGGGACCGGCCGGCAACCAGGTCTCCATCATGCGATGGCCGGGCCGCTCCGAGGCGATGGTGAGGCCATAGAGCTGGCGCGACAGGCCGACCGCGAAGTCGCAGATGTCGATCATCTCCTGCACTTCGCCCAGGCCCTCCTGGAGGATCTTGCCGGCTTCGAGCGTGACGAGGTGGCCGAGCGCATCCTTGCTGGCGCGCAACTCCTCGCCGAACAGGCGAACCAGCTCGCCGCGCTTCGGCGCCGGCACTGCGGCCCAGGCACGGGACGCATCGGCGCCCTTTGCGATCTTCGCGTCGATGGATCTCGCGTCGTCGAACGCGACGCGGCCGATCTCGGCGCCGTCGATCGGTGAATGAACGATGTGTTCGCCGGCGCGAGCCGCAACGCCCAGTGCCGCGAGAAGATCATCATGGGTCATCGTGGGTACCTCTCGATCTCGATGCATTTTGGCTCTGCGTGCGGGATCCGCCGCAGGCCGGCGTCGCGGCGCACCATTCGCGCGCGGGCATGAAACTCTTTTCCGGCACCTCGGCGAAGACCTCGGTTATGAATCCGTCGTCGATCAACTCGCGCAGCAGCGGCCGGTATATGTCGTGCGGCCCGCTATGGGAATTGATTTTCGCGATCAGCGCCGCGCTCATTCCGGCATCCCTGTAGTAACGCTCGGCCTCGTCCCAGCCCGGCGCCTCATCGTCGAGGCCCGCCATGGTGAAGCGGTGAAAACCAAGCTGCGTCTTCGGATCCACCCCGCGCGTTGTGCCGGCCGCGAGCAGGACGGTGCAGGACGACGAGCATTGTGCGAGCGCCACGACGAACAGGCCGCGATCGTGAATGACCTTGGCGAGGCGCAGCGTCGGCGTGACAAAGCCGCCATTGCTGCCGTTGATGACGAGCCGCTTGACGCGGGTCGCGGAGAGCAGCGGCAGGAGCTGGTTTGCGGCTGCATCGGTGATCTCGCCGTGGAAGATGACATAGGCGCCCCTGTCGGCAACGCTGAACTTCGCGGCGCGTTCGTCGAAGAAAGCTGCGACGATCGCGTAGTCGTTGCGCGCACTGGTGACGACGCCGCCGCCTACGGTCAGCAGGTTCAGGATGACGATGCCGCGTGCGACCCAGGCCCAGCCGGGCCGGCCCTCTTCGATGCGGCGCCCGGCGCTGCGCCAGATTCCCACGCCGCTCCATGCCACGACGGGCAAGAAGGCGAGATAAGGCAGCAGATAGCTGAAGACATATACCGCCGGAGACTCAGGCGGCGAGGCCGTGAAGGCCTCGCCGACGAAGCGCAGATAGAGATTGAACGGCGCCAGGACCAGCGCGCCGTTCACCCAATAGGATTGCGGCAGAGAAAATTCCCCGCGCCAATGCTTCGCGATATAGCCGAACATCGCCGCCGAAAACCGCGCTAGTGCCCCTGCGCATAGTATGCACCGAAGCGGTTGGCGAGGAAGTCGGAGAGCCTCGCTTCTTCCTGGCGTACGAATCCCTTCTGCGGCAGCTTGCCATCGACCAGCATGTCGCACATCGCGCAGATGCCGGCGGCGGTGGTGATCTGAATCGCGCTCATCAACCGTCCACCGATGGTCTGGGCGTAGATCTTGCGCGCATAGCTTTCCTGGGTCAGCCGGCCGTCGCGCATGCCCGACACCGTGACGAAGATCAGCACCACGTCCTGGAAGGTGATCGGAATCGCGGTCTCCAGCACGTCTCTCAGGATTTCACGGCGCATGCCGAGCCTGAGATCGCGCACCAGCATCTTCACGATGTCGCGATGGCCAGGATAGCGCACGGTCTTGTAGTTGAGATTCTCGACCCTGCCTTCGAGCGTGTCGCACAGGGTGCCCAGACCGCCCGAGGTGTTGAATGCCTCGTACTCGGTACCGTCGAGCGCGAACTCCTCGAGTTCCTCGAGCGCCGGCACCTCGCCGCGATGGCCGTCGCGGATCGACTTCGCAGGGATTGCAATACTCGTTGATCAGCCCGTCGGTCGACCAGGTGAGATTGTATTTCAGCGCGCCGGTCGGATAGACGGGCAGCGCGCCGACACGCATCTGCACGTCGCGCAGGCTGTCGAACTTGCGCGCCAGATCGGCGGCGGCGATGGAGATGAAACCCGGCGCCAAGCCGCATTGCGGGATGAAGGCCGTGCTCGCGCCCTCGGCGAGCTGCTTGATGGTGCGGGTGGACTCCACGTCTTCGGTGAGATCGAGATAGTGGGCGCGGGCCTGCTTGGCGGCTTGCGCAACCGTCGCGGTCAAATGATAGGGCGTGGCGGAGAGCACGATGTCGTGGCCGTCCACCACGCGCGCGAAAGACGCCGCATCGGTGATCTCGACTTCGCGGGCGCGCACATTGTTCGCCGGCAGACGCGCAAGCGAGGAGGCATCGCGGTCGGCGACGGTGACGCGATAGTCGCCGGTCGAAGAGAGGAACTGGGTGATGGCGACGCCGATCTTGCCGCCGCCGACGAGCAGAACATTCTTCACTTTCCAATTCCTCCCAGTGACGTCATCGCCCGCTTTATGCGAGCGATGACAACTTTAGGTGACAGAAGCGTCGCTTCGCAGGCGGTGAAGCGCCGGAGGTTGCATTTCCTTCCGGCGAATCGCAGGGTGTTTCGGCGATTTGCCGGATGGCTTGCATGCGCGACTCGGACGCCAAGCTCATCGCCCTGCTGCGCGCCAATGCGCGCGAACCGACCGCGTCGCTGGCGCGCAAGCTCGGCTTGGCGCGCTCCACCGTGCAGGAGAGGATCGCGCGGCTCGAGCGCGAGGGCACGATCAAGAGCTACACGGTACGGCTGTCGGACGAGGCCGGCGCTGCCAAGCTGCGCGCGGTGGTGATGATCGAAACCGATCCCAAGCGTGCCGACCGCGTCGCCATGGAGCTGCGCAAGATGCCGGAGGTGCGTTCGCTGGCGGCGGTTTCGGGAACCTTCGACCTGATCGCGACGGTGGAGACCGACACGCCGGCGCGAATCGATGTCCTGCTCGACCGGATCGGGCGCTCGCCGGGCGTGGCGCGCACCGTGTCGTCCATCATCCTTTCGGAGAAGTTCAGCCGATGAGGTGCATTTTGCGCAAAGGCCCGGCGCCGTTTTCACGTCTCTTTTTCGCCGGTTTCTATAGGTAGTAACCTTGCCTGCCGAATTGGGGCCCCGGATGTCGACCTCGACCGCAAGCCTGCCGCGCGGGCGCGTGGCGCGCACTATCGAGCGCGCACGGCGGCCGAACCGCGAGCATGTCGAGAAGCTGAAGGAGCGCGTGCCGTTCTGGTTCGTGGCGCTTGTGCTGTTCTTCTTCGCGGTGCTGCAGATCGCGCTCAATCCGTTCGGCTTCAGCGATATGACGCAGCGCTATGCGCAGGACATTTCCAACCTGCTGATCACCGGGCCCTATCTCTACCCCACAACCGGCCGCGATCAGGTAACGGTCGCCGTGGTCGACGAGAAGAGCCTCGCCGGGATGAAGCAGCCCTGGCAGTGGACCTACAGCGAACATGCCCGCGCGCTCGACGCGATCCTGTCCTATCAGCCGAAGGCGGTGATCGTGGACTTCCTGTTCGTCGATCAGCATCCCGATCCCACGATCGGCGAGCTCGCCGACGAGATCCGGCGATTCCAGAAATGGCATGTGCCGATCTATTTTGAGGGCAGCGCCACACTGCCCTATGGCGAGGCGCCGCTGCGCTCGGAACTTGCACAGACCGGCGTGCCGATCCTCGATCCTACGATCGAAGTCTATGAAGGCGTTGTGCGCCAATATCCGACGACAGGCCATTGCTTCGGGCCGAAGGGCCTCAAACAGGGCACCTGTCTCTCGCTCGCCTTGCAGGTCTACAAGGATCTGTACGGCGCGGATTATCCGCCGGCTCTACTCCAGGGTCAGATGGAGCTTGTCTGGGGAACCAGGACCGCGCCGTTCAACGTGGCCTTTAATGAACGGTCGCACAGCCCGCCTTGCAACGACGACGCGTCGTTCGCGGTGCGCATCTACCGCGCTTTCTTCGACAAGAGCACGGCGGTCGGGCGCTGCCCCTATAACAATTACGTACCCATCGAAGGCGTGACCCAGGGCGGAGACGACAAGGACATCGCGAACCTCATCCCCGGTCACGTCGTCTTTTACGGCGGCGCGCTGCAGGGTGCGCAGGACACGTCCTTCACGCCGACGAGCGGGGAACAGCCCAATGTCTTCGTGCACGCCATGGCACTGGACAATCTCATCACCTTCCACGGCAAGCCCGAGCAGAACGTGATGACCCTGTTCGGCACGACGATCTCGAACAATCCGGCCCAGATACTGGCCATCATTCCCGTCATCGCCATCCTCTCCTTCCTGCATATGCGCCGCATCCGGGCGCGGCGGAAGACGGAGAGGGCCGAACATGGCGTCATATACGAATGGTTCATGGACAAGGGGATCGAGAATCTCTGGCACTGGTTCGCCTTCTTCCTCGCGCTCGGCATCGGGCTGCTGCTCGCGTGGTGGGTGGGACTGTCGGTCGCCAACTGGATCGAGGACGTGTTCGTGTCCGTCGAACTGGCGGCGATTCTTTTGATCGGCCTGCCGGATTCGTTTTGGGGCTATCTGCATCACGTCGCGGGCGGGGTTCCCGCCGACGCCGCCTAAAGGAGAGGAAGAAAATGAGACGCATGATCTTCAAACTGGCATCCGCGGGCGCGTTTCTGCTCGCAGTCACGCCGGCGCTCGCCGCGTCCGACGATTGCAGCAGCATCACCGGCGATGCGGTGCTGTCGGCGCGCACGCCGCAGGTCGATCTGTACGACGCGCCGACCGGCAAGCGCATCAAGTCGGTCGACGACGACAAGTTTCCCAAATGCCTCGCCGTCAGTCAGCGCGCACCCAACATGATGCTGCAGGTGACGATCGACGGCGCGCAAGTGTGGGTGCCGCCGCACATGGTCAATTACCGGCTGACGGGCAAGAAGCCCGCGATCTGCCGCAACCTTGCGATGGGCGGCACCGACACCAAGGTCGGCTCGACCCGCGCGCTGGGCGAAGATTGCCCGCCGGCGAAAGGATCAAACTGATGAAACGCATTCTGATCGGCGGCATGGCCGCACTCTGCCTGCTTGCGACGCCGGCCTTCGCCAACGGCTATCCGGGCCACGGACGGGCGATCGACGCGCTGCATCCGGCGAGCGATTACAGCGATGTCGAAGCGGGCCGGCCGCTGGCGCTCGGCATCATGCGGGCACGCGCCAACGGCTTCGTGCCATCGCCGGTGATGCAGGCCTATGCCAACGCCGTACTGGCGAAGCTGCTGCGCGGATTGCCCTTGCCGCCGTCGTTCCAGCCGCAGGTGCGCGTGCTGGCGGCGCCGGAGTTCAGCGCGCTGTGCACGCCGGACGGCACGATCATCATCACCATCGGCCTGCTCGAACAGCTCGACAATGAGGACGAGCTCGCCTTCATCCTCGGCCATGAGGTGAGTCACGCGATCTATCGCCACCACGAAAAGGACTGGTTCAAGAAGGCGCAGTATTTCGCGGTCGTGAATGGCGCGGCGGTGCAGGGCGTCGCCGACGCGGTGTCGCGCGCCGGCCTTGCCAATGGCGGCGACGTCGCGCGCGGCCTCGACGTCGCGGCGCATCTCTCAAAGCTCAGCGCAAACGTGCTGGCGCCGCAGATGTCGCAGAACCAGGAGGATGCGGCCGACGCGCTTGGCTTCGACCTGATGGTACGGGCCGGCTATGACGGCGAGGCCGCAACCGCAGTGATGGACAAGCTCGCAGTGCAGGAAGAAGAAGCCGCCGCCGCGGCCCGCGCCGCCAAGCAGGCCAACCGCGACAGCCATGACTCGCATGGCGGCGGCGGTTCGTTCGGCAACATCCTGGGCGCGGTCAATAACGCCATGTCGGGCAACTGGACCGACGTCGCGATCTTCGCCTTCGACACCGCCGTGGACAACATGTCGGAAGAGGCGGTGGCGCATCATCCCGCGCCCGAACGGCTGAAGCTGCTCAGCAACTATGCGTTCGAGGAATATCGCGACACGCTGCCCGCGGCGCCGACGCCGCTGCCCTGGGCGGAAGGCACCAAGAGCAAGGACGGGCTCGCGATGACGACGCTGCTCGCCCACTATGCGGAAGCCGAGAACGCCGCCGCCTATATCGCCGATGCGAACCAGGGCACGGCGGAGGGTGCCCGCAGCGAAGTCACACGCTCTTCCACCGCGCCAACCTCCGACCATGCCTACACGCAATATGTCGCCTACGAATATTACCAAAGGAACGGCCAGAATCAGCAGTCCGAAGCCGCGCTGACACGCGCTGCGAACGGTCCGGAGGCATCATGGGAGGTCTATTCGAGCCTCATCGACCTGCACATCGCGCGCAACGATTGGTCGGGTGCGCAGAAGCTGATGGACCAGGCCGTGGTGCGCTTCGAGGATTCGCCCGTGCTCTTGCCCAAGCACATCCAGATCCTGGCGGGCGAAGGCGACTTCGCCGGCGCGCAGGCGCTGCTGCCCAAATGCAAGAGCTACGACATCAAGGAGCTCTATGACGCCTGCAAGAAGTCGGCGGGGAGCGGTTAGCCCGTCCGCAGCTGGAAGCCGTTCGACGTCAGCGCATTGCGGATTTCCTCCGCATGCGCGGCGTCGCGCGCCTCGACGACCATGCCCAGATAGGTCGATTTTACCGGCGTGTCGATCATCATGCGGTTGTGGCTGACTTCGAGGATGTTGCCGCCGGCGTCGCCGACCAGCGTGGCCACGCGCGCCAGCAAACCCGGCCGGTCCTCGATCATCACCTCGATCGACATGATGCGGCCCTCGCGCGAAAGCTCGCGCAGGATGACGTTCGATAACAAACGCATATCGATATTGCCGCCGGTGAGCACGATGCCGACGCGCTTGCCGTGGAACAGCGGCTTGTTCTGCGCCACCGCGGCATAGGTCGCGGCCGCGGCCCCTTCGACCACGGTCTTCTCGATCTCGAGCAGGGCGGCGAGCGCCTGTTCGATCTGCACTTCGTCGACCAGCAGGATGTCCTGCACCAATTCGCGCACGATGGCGCGCGTCAGCGTGCCCGGTTCCTTGACCGCGATGCCTTCGGCGATGGTCTGGCCCGCGGACGGCAGATTGGCGCTCTTGATGAGGTCGTACATCGACGGATAGGCGCGGGTCTGCACGCCGAAGATCTGAATGCCCGGATTGATCGCCTTGGCGGCGATCGAAATGCCGGAGATGAGCCCGCCGCCGCCGATCGGAACGACCAGCGTGTCGAGTGGCTTTTCCGCATCGGCCAGCATTTCCAGCGCGACGGTTCCCTGTCCAGAGATCACGATCGGATCGTCGTAAGGATGGACGAAGGTGAGCTTCTCCTCGGCCTCGATGGCGCGGGCCCGCCGGTTGGCATCGCTGAGCGTCGCGCCTTCGAGCACCACGCGGGCGCCGAAATCCTTGGTGTGCTTCACCTTGGTAAAGGGCGTTCCTTCCGGCATGACGATGGTGGCGGGAATGTTGAGGCGGCCGGCGTGATAGGCGACGCCCTGCGCATGGTTGCCGGCCGACATGGCGACGATACCGCGCGCGCGCTGCGCATCGGTGAGCGACAGAAGCTTGTTGAGGGCGCCGCGCTCCTTGAACGAGGCGGTGTATTGCAAATTCTCGAATTTGAGGAAGACCTCGGCACCGGTGATGCGCGAGAGCGTGTCGGAGTGGCGGGTCGGCGTGCGTTCGACCGCGCCCTGGATCGCGCGCGCCGCGGCACGGACATCGTCGATCGTCGGTCGCGTGGCGGTCAACACGTCACCTCATCGAAGGATTGGTAGCAGCGGAGGGATTTGAACCCCCGACCAAGGGATTATGATTCCCCTGCTCTACCACTGAGCTACGCTGCCAAGCCGTCGCGGCGGGGCATGTAATGGGCGGGGTCCGAGCCTGTCAAGGCGAACTCTGCTGCCATTTCCGGGCGGCGAGGCCGTGGCATAATCCGGCCCATGAAGCGAAGTCCCCGCATGAAAAGACCGGAGAAATACGAACTGGTGAAGAAGATTGCGCTCGCGCTGCCGGACGTGCGGGAGGAGGGTCACCGGCACGGGCCGTGGTTCAACATCGGCAAGCGCGTGTTCCTGCTTTACTGGGGCAAATCCGAGAGCTGGATGATCCGGCTGCCGCCCGACCACATCCTGATGCTGGTGGCGGTCGGCAAGGGCATATTTCGGCCCATGAAGAACGGCTCGCCGTTCTGGATCTACATCAACGTGCAGAACATGGACGCGGCGATGATCCGCGACTATGTCGGCGCGGCGTGGAAACACACGGCACCCAGGAAGCTGCAAAAAGGAATTTCGGAAGACGAAGAGGAAGAATTGAGCGAGGCGTTTGCATGAAAGCGCCGAAGCTGGCCGCCGTCCGCAAGATCGCGCTCGGGTTTCCGGGCGCGAGCGAGGTGACGAGCCATGACTTTGACTGGCCGTGGTTCAATGTCGGGAAAAAGACCTTCGCGCTGTATAGCGGCAAGGAGGAGCGCTGGATCTTCAAGCTGCCGATGGCGCAGCAGATGATGCTGTTCGATACGCGGCCCAAGACCTTCGCGCCGATGCGCGCCGGCAAGATGGTGTGGAGCTATGTCCGCGTCGAGGACCTGGACGCGAAAGAGCTGGGAGACCTGCTGAAGGCGGCGTGGACGACGGTGGCGCCGAAGAAGCTGCAAAAGACTTTGCCGGGCGGCGGGGCATGACGGCCGGCAAGCGAGCGGCCAAACCGCCGAAGGAAGCCTTTATCCGCCGCATCGCGCTGTCGCTGCCCGGTGCAAGCGAGACTTACTATAAGGGTCCGCGGTTCGGCGTCGGCAAGAAGGCGTTCGTCCATGGCTGGTCCGGCGAGACGCTGTGGCTGTTCAAGCTGCCGCATCATCAGGAATTGATGCTGTTCGAAACGCGGCCGAACATCTTTACGCCGATGCGCAGCGGATTGATGCTGTGGTGTTACGCTGATGTCCGCCAACTGGACGCGGCGGAACTGCGCGATCTGATCGTCGCCGCCTGGAAAACCGTGGCGCCGAAGAAGTTGCAGGCTCAGTTCGGCCAGCCGCGAACTTCACCGAAGCAGATCAGATAGCCGTTCAGGTCGCGCACCAGCATCTCGTTGCGGCCGTCTTCCATTTCCGGCGGATTGACGATGTCGGCGCCGCGCCCCTTCAGCTCGGCCGCGAGGGCCGTGACATCGGAAACCCAGATATAGAGGTCGAGCGCTTCGTGCAGTCGTGAGGTGTTGCTTATCGCCGCCGGATGCGCAGCCTGACGCAGCATGACGCGCGCGGTGTTGCGCTGCATGATTACGAAGCCGGGCGGATTTCCGAAATAGCGGCCGAGATTGAAGCCCAGTACATCGCGCCAATACTCGCCGCTCTTGACGACATCGTCGACGAGCAGGAAGGGTGCGGCTTCGAGAAACACCGCCTTGCGATCTTCGTTCGTCGCCATGGAATTCCCCCTGCGTTCGATCAAGCTAGCATGCGGCATGGGGGACGGCGATGAAAATGAAAATGGCGCGGATCATCCTGTTCACCAACCAGATGGACAAGATGACCGCCTTCTACCGCGACGTGCTCGGACTGAAGCAGGTCACGAACGATCCCGGCTGGCGCGAGTTCGCTGCGGGCGGCGTGACCGTCGCGCTGCATTCCGGTCGGCCGTCGCCGGGCCGCAAAGGACCCAAGATCGCGTTCCATGCCAAGGATGTGGCGGCGCTGCGCGAAAAGCTCGTCAAGCGCGGCGCGAAGTTCGGCGAGGTATCGACCGGCGAATTCCACCTATGCAACGGCAAGGACCCGGACGGCAATCCGATCCAATTGTCGAACCGCTAAGGCTTCGCACTCCACGGTTCGACCGTGCCGACGATGGAGAGCGGCGCCGCCGACTCCAGCGCCGCGAGAACACCGGCGGAGATCTCGTCGTTCGTCAGCCAGCGCGACTTGCCGCCCTCGATGACGAAGCCGAGCACGACGGCGGAATAATCGATGGGCAGGCCTTCGACGGCCTGCTCCATTTCCACAAGACGCTCGGGATGGGAAGGGTCGCCATGCGCGCTGCCCAGCACCTGCACGAAACGGCCCTCGGCCGCGACGCATTCGGCCAGTGCGCGGCGCGCGTGCGGCGCGCGGCCGTGAATCCAGGCGACAATGAGATCGGGCGGCTCGATCATGCCAAGCACCTCGGCCAGCGCGGTCCCGTCATTGTAATCGCAGACCACCGCTTCGACCGACGGCGCGATCGCGCGGATGCGTTTCTCGTTGCGCGCCAGAACGGAAACGCGCGTGCCGTGTTCGGCGAGCGCGCGGCAAAGTCCGGCAAGCATTCCGGAGCCGCCGACGATCAGGGCGTGATTGAAACGGTTCATTCCGCCGCCTCTTTTCGCACCTCCGCCCGCGCGATCCAGCCGCCGCCCAGAACGCGGCTGTCCTTGTAGAACACGCAGGCCTGGCCGGGCGCGACGCTTTCCTCCGGCGACAGCAATTCGACTGAAGCGGCGTTGCCGGCACGCGGCGTGACGCGTGCCGCGGCTGGCGGACGGGTGGAACGAACCTTCACCGCACAGTCGAACGGTGCATCCGGCAGCGCGAGCCAATTGATGTCGCGGACGTTCACGCTACGCGTCGTCAATGCCGAACGAGGACCGACGATCACCCGCGCGTTGCCGGCATCGAGCGCGGTGACGAACAGCGGCTCGGCATTGCCGGAAAGGCCGAGGCCCTTGCGCTGGCCGACCGTGAAATGAATGACGCCGTCGTGGCGGCCAACCACCTCGCCCGCAAGGTTCATGATCTCGCCCGCCGTCGCGGCGCCGGGCTTCAGCTTCTCGACGACGTTCGAATAGTTTCCGTCCGGCACGAAGCAGATGTCCTGGCTGTCAGGCTTGTCGGCGACGAGCAGGCCGAGTTCGGCGGCCAGCGCGCGCACCTCGCTCTTGGCCATGCCGCCCAAGGGGAATCGCAGATAGGAAAGTTGCGCCGGCGTCGTGGCGAACAGGAAGTAGCTCTGGTCGCGGCTCGCATCGGACGCCGCGTGCAATTCCGGACCGCTCGCGCCTTCGACACGGCGGACATAATGACCGGTGGCGAGCGCTTCGGCGCCGAGCTCGCGCGCGGTGTCCATCAGGTCGGCGAACTTGACGCGCTCGTTGCAGCGCACGCAGGGAATCGGCGTCTCGCCACGCGCATAGGACGCCGCGAAGTCATCCATCACACGCGCCTTGAAGCGGGCCTCATAGTCGAGGACGTAATGAGCGATGCCCAGCCGTTCGGCCACGCGGCGCGCGTCATAGATATCCTGACCGGCGCAGCAGGCGCCCTTCTTCTTCGCCGCGCCCGCGTCGTAAAGCTGCAGCGTCACGCCAACCACGTCGTAGCCTTCGCGCTTCAGCAGCGCGGCGGTCACCGACGAGTCCACGCCGCCCGACATGGCGGCCACGACGCGTGCTCCCTTGGGCAGGTTCAGGTCCATCGGCGTGGCTATATTCCGCCCGGCGATGGCCCGCAAGTTCAGCCTTTGGGCAGGTAGTTCAGCAGCGATATCTGGTTCAGTTGCGAGGTCACCTGCATCGCCGCCTGGAGTGCAACCTGGTTCTGGTTGAGCTTGGTGATCGCGGTCGGCATGTCCACGTCCTCGAGGTTCGACACGAAGCCCTTGTAGAGCGTGGACAGCGATTGCTGATGATCGGAGGCGTCCTTCAACTCGTTGTAGACGAAGCCGTTGGCGGCGGCGGCGGAGTTGACGCCGGCGGCCGCGCTGATCGACGTCGGCAGCTCTGCGGTGAGGAAGCTATCCTGCGCCTGGGTCAAGGTGGTGGTTGCCGCGAAATTGCCGGATGGGCCGGCGTCGAACGTCGCGATGTCTTTCAAGGTCTGCATCAGGCCGCTGCCGATGTCGGAGGCGAGCACGCCGATCTGCACGCTCTGGCCGTCACCGACCATCACCGACTTCTTCAGCGTACCGTTGGAGAAGGCGGAGGCGACTGACGGCAGGGCCGCCAGCTGCGCCAGCGACGTGACGTTCAGGGGCGGCGTGTTGTCCTTGTCGCCGCCATAGAGATAGTTGCCGTTGGCATCCTTGGTGTTCAGGATCTGGCTGACCTGATCGAAGATGCCTTGCGCCGACGACATCAGGGTCGAACCATCGCCGTTGGCGATCGATTGCGTGATGGCCTGGCGCAACTGATTGGCAAGATCGGAAAGCGAGGTCAGCTGCGAATCCTGCAGGTCGGCCTGGTTGACCGCAAGCGTGGTGTTCGCCTGATAGGCGTCGGCCTTGTTGGCGGCGGTGCGCGCCGCTTCGAGCAGCGCAACCTTGTCGCCGAGTCCGGTGTAATCGGTCGCGACCTTGCCGCTTGCGACCTGTGCCTGGGTCTGGTCGAGCTGCTGTGCCGCCGTCTGTATCTGCTGCAGCATGTACTGCGACTGGCCGGCGGTGGAAACGCGATCGATGCTCATGGCCGTCTCTATTGAATCTGCAGCAGCGTGTCGTAGAGCTGCTGGACGACCGACAGCATCCGCGCGCCTGCGCTATAGGCCTGCTGATAGGTCATCATGTGGGTGAGTTCTTCGTCGAGATTGACGCCAGACGTCGCCGATTGCCGCGTCTGCGCCTCCTGCAGACGATCGTCTTGCGCGGTCTGGCTGGCCTTGGCCGCCGTGCCGCGCGTGGCCACGTCCTGATAGAAGGCCGCCGCAAAATCGCTGAGCGAAGCCGCTTCCGCCGCCATGCCGCCTGCCGCGGCGAAGCTTTGCGAGGTGGCGCCGACATTCTGCAGCGCGACCGCGCCGGAATTGTCGCCATGACCGACGATCGCATCGCCGGCGACCGTTGCGGCGGCGATCTGGGACTTCGCAAAGGCAAGCTGCTGTGGCGATGAGGTGATCTGAGGGCTCACCGCGAAGCTCGCGGCCTGCAACGACAGTTGGTTGGCGCCGATGCCAAAGAGCTGGGTGAAGCTCATGCCGGTGGTGCCGCGCACGGTCGTGTCGCCGGTGACGTTGAGCGAATAGTTGGCGAGCGCCGCGGACTGGCTTTCGCTGATCGAGCCGTCGGGGTTCAGCGTGAAGCTCGCGGCGCCGTTCAAGGCCGTGTTGAGCGCCGTGACGACGTTGCCGATCGTCATGCCGGCGGCGATGGTGACCGTCGCCTGCTTGGCGATGTCGCCATTGGGACCCTTGAGCTGCAGGCTGATCTGGCTGCCGGCGGCGAAGCCGCTGGCGTCGCTGCCCGAAAGTCCGGTGGAGAGGATCGAGGGTGCCGCCGACTGGAAGACGTCGTTGAGCCCGAAGAACTGCGAGAACCCCGAACCGCCGCGGTTGGCGGGCGTCGTCGCATCGTCCTGCACAACGATGCCGTTGCCGCCTGTGGCCGACACGTTGAGCACGCCGTCGGTGAAGCTGGCCGAGCCGTTGGCGCCAAGTGCGCTGTTGAGCGCGGTCGCGAAGCCGCCGATCGTGGCGCCGAAGGGCGTCGCCGCACCGCCGTCGACCGACATCGTGCCCGCGCCGAAATCGACATCGATACGCGAGACGAGATTTCCGTTCGGATCGGCGACCGCGATCGTCGTCTTGCCGCTGAAATTCAGCGCGTCGCCGGCGAGCAGGCCCGTATTGTGTCCCGTCAGGGACGCCGGCGGGGGAAAGGCCGTGTTGGAATTGTGCACCGTGTTGTAGGCAAGCGCGGTGGTGCGCGCGAGATTGCCGATTTCCTGGCCGAGGCCCGCCAGCGTGCCGTCGCGCATGTCGAGCAGGCCCTTGATCTTGCCGGACGCAAGATGCGGCTCGAAATTCTGGGCCGGCCCGATGGGCGCCCCGGACGACGGATTGAGGTTCTGGATGGTGATCGAACCGTAGGTGCCGTTGTTGGCGCCCGGCGAATAAGCGAGCTGCGAGTAACTGTCTCCGACGAGGCTCACGCCGTCTTCCGTCATCACGGTCACGCGGCCATCGGGCTGCTCGATCGTGCGGATGCCGACGAGCTGGGAGAGATTTTGCAGGGCGAGGTCGCGCTGGTCGAGCACGGCGGAAGAATTGTCGCCGCCGATCTGCGCGGTCTTGATCTGCGAATTCAGATCGAAAACCTGCTTGATGAGCGAATTGACGCCGCTGATCGAGGTTGCGACCTGCTGGTCGACCTGATTGCGAAGTCCACTGATCTGGGACGACAGGTTGGAGATCGTCGCCGACAGACTTTGGAAGCTGTTCAGCACGCCGAGCTGGCTGGCGCTGGCCGCCGGCGAGAGCGCCGCCTGGCCGAGCGCCGACGACACGGCGGTGAGCTGCGAGGTCAGACTGTTGCTGTCGCCGGGCTGCCCGAGCAGTCCGTTGATCTGGTCGAACACGTTGCTCTGGGTGTCGTAGCGCGACGAGGACGAGTTGGCCGACAGCGTCTCGGCGCTCAGGAACTGATCGACGACGCGCTGGATGTCGCCGACGCTGACGCCGGAGAGGATGCCGCCGCTGCTCTGCGTCTGCAGATCGACGACGCGTCGCACATAGCCTTGCGTGTTGAGATTGGCGACATTGTCCGAGACCACCCGCAGCGCCGTGCTGTTGGTCTGAAGCGCGCTAAGCGCAGATGCCGCGATTCCGTTCAGGCTCAAGCGTGACTTCCAGGATGCTTTGCCGCCGAAGACGGGATCGCAAGGCCCATGCCACGAAGGATCGCGGAAAAACCGCTATTCGCAGGGCAATCCGCGCCGCGAAGACCGGCAGAGTTTGCCGTGCGTGGCAGTTCATGCCCGGCGCCAGGCTCGCACGAATTGCACGTTTGTAAGGATGAGAAGCGAAAAAACGGGCGCGAGGAACTGGTCCGGCCCTTGCTTCAACGCTGTGCGGAAACTTGCGGGTGAAGTTGTGACAGCCATCGCGGCGAACAGCGTGACGTCTCTGCATTCGGCCGCGGCCCCCGCCGCAGGCAGTGCGAAAGCGTCCGGCAGCGATGATCTGTTCTCCACGATCCTCGACGATCTCATGCAAGCCGAGGCAGTGTCCGACCCCACGCAGCCGGCCACATCGGATACGTCCACCCAGAGCATTCCGGCGACAGCGGCCAACGATGCCTCCGCGCCGGCCGATCCCTCGATCCTCACGGACGGTGCACCGTCGGCGACGGCCGATGCTTCCACCAATCCCGCAAAGCCGCAGTCGGCAGACGCCTCGGATATCCAGCCAAAACCGATTTCGCCGGCAAAAGGCGACGACTCCAAGGGTGCCGCGCCGTCCGCCACCGACAAGCCGGTTGCCGACAGCGTTTCGCCGCCGCTCGACGCTTCGCTTGTCATTCCAATTGCGGTGCCGACCGCAGCGACGTCCGACAATAGTTCGGCACCTCAAACCATTTTGGCCGACGCGGCCGATCCGCACCCAGCCGACCCATCGCCCGGGCCGGCGCCTTCGCCGGCAATGGCGAGCGATGCGGCCAACGATGCGTCCGGCGCGCCGAGCAACATAGACTCGACGCCGGTCGCCGATCTGGCGACGGGTGCGGCGAATACGCCAGCAAATGCCGTTCCGCCCAATCGCCAGACGGTCGGCGACAAGGCAATGTCGCCGATCACCGGCAAGTCCGCGAAGAACACGGGCCGGACATCCGATAGTGCGCCGTCGACCGACGGAGCTTCGACGCCCTCCGATCCACTGCCGAATCCGGCGCCAGCGCAATCGCAGGCGGTCCAGCAGCCCGCACCGTCACCCGATCCGGCACTTGCGCAGTCGCTGGCGATCCAGCCGCCGGTTCCAGCCGTCGCGACCGCCAATGATAATGCGGCCAACGATGCGGACCCTGTGCAGGCCGCTCCCGCCGCGAGCAATCTTGCGGCGGCCGCGATGCTCAGTGACGGCGCGACGTTGAAGCCTGCGAGCGCCGGTGCGAGCAATCCAAAACCTGCCGACAGCACGAAGACGCAGGGACAGACCTCGACGGCCGCCGCGGTCGCGAGCGATGCCGCCACGCGCAGCTTCACCGATCGCCAGGTCGCCGGCACACAAGCTCTGCCCGTCCCGAGCAACGATCACAAGAGTGTGGAGCAGAACGCGTCCGCCCCGACCGGCCAGCCGGCCGCGACGCCTGCGAACGCCGGCACAGATGCCAGCGCCGCGCCCCCGCAATCCGTCAAACCGGCGGCGGCGCCGCAGCATGCGGACGCCGCGACCAATCCTGTTCCGCAGGCGCCGGTGCATGCGCAGACCGCGCCGCAGCCGGTCGCCATGGCGTCCGCCGGCGCGACCGCCTCGCCCGTTCCGCCTTCCGCGCCGGCGAGCGTCCCTGTCCAGGCCCAGATCAACGTCTCCCAGCAGCCCGACATCAACCAGCTCGCGGTCAATATCGCCGCGAAGTTCGAGGGCGGCTCGCATCACTTCGACATTCGTCTCGATCCCGCCGATCTCGGCCGCGTCGATGTGCGCCTGACCGTCGATGACACCGGCAAGGCGCAGGCCTCGCTCTCGGTCGAGAAGCCGCAGACGCTCGAGCTTCTGCAGAAGGACCAGACGCAGCTCGAACGGGCGCTGAAAGATTCCGGTCTCGATCTGTCGCAGAACGGACTCAGCTTTTCGCTCAAGGGCCAGCAGCAACAGAATCAGAGCGGCGGCAACGCCTCCGCATCGCGCGGCCGCGCCTTGGCCGCGCGCGCCATCGCGGCCGTCGACAGTGCCGCATCCACCGTTTCACTGGGCAGCGTCAGCGCAAGCGACACGCGGCTCGACATTCGCGTTTGAGGTAAAGCCATGACGACCGTCGCCCCCGCAACAGCCACGCCCGCAGCGACACCATCGGCGGCGCAGACCCAGCTTGCCGGCAACTTCGACACGTTCCTGACGCTGTTGACGACGCAGCTGCAGAACCAGGATCCGCTCAATCCGATGGACTCCAACCAGTTCACCCAACAGCTGGTCGAGTTCAGCCAGGTCGAACAGCAGATCAACACCAACGACAATCTGAAGACGCTGATCACCCAGGGCACCAGCCAGAGCGGCACGTTCGCCATGTCCTATCTGGGCCGCGCGGTCACGATCGCCAACGGCAACGCGCCGCTCTCCAGCGGCCAGGCGGTGTGGGCTTACAATCTCAACACGACGGCGGCACAGACCCAGCTTACGGTGACGGACTCGAAGGGAAACGTCGTCTACACCGGCGCGGGCGAAACAGCCGCCGGCGCGCACACCTTCAACTGGGACGGCAAGGGGACGAACGGCAACCAGCTGCCGGACGGCACCTATAAGCTGACGGTGACGCCGAAGGCCGCCGACGGCACCGCCGTCAGCTCGAGCGTGACCAGCACCGGTATCGTCAATGAGGTCGATCTGACGGGCCAATCGCCCGTGCTGATGATCGGACCCATGCCTGTCAACCCCGCGGATATCACGGGCGTTCAGAACGTTTGATGTGAAACCTGCGTCCGAGAAACGGGCGCCTGAAAATCCTCCGGCGAGGGCCGAAGCCGCGCAGGGGGAATAGGAAAGTGAGACAATGAGCATTTATGGAGCCATGTTGATCGGCGTCGCGGGCCTGGGGGCGAACTCCAGGGCGCTGAGCGTCGCATCTTCGAACATCGCAAACGTCAACACGATCGGCTACAAGGCCAGCGGCAACGCGTTTTCCACCCTGCTCGCTTCGGCGGTCGGCACGGGCGACGTGTCGGACGCCGGCGTGGTCGCCAATCAGCAGCAGTTCATCACCGAGCAGGGCGGCATCGCCTCGACGCAGTCGGCCACCGATCTGGCGATCTCCGGCAACGGCTTCTTCGTCGTCAGCCCGTCGCTGAACTCGGGCGCCGGTCAGGCGCTGATGTACACCCGCGCCGGCAACTTCACGCCGGACTCGGCAGGCAATCTGAAGAACTCTTCGGGCTTCTATCTGCTGGGCTGGCCGCTGGCCGCCGACGGCTCGGTGCCGACGGACCGCAACGACCTGACCAACATCAACGTCAACAACCTCGCCGGCAAGGCCGAGGCGACGACGAAGATGTCGCTGAAGGCGAATCTGCAGTCCTCCACCGCGGTGACCTCGCCCTACGTGGCGGGCGATATGGCGGCGGGCAACGTCACGCCGGATTTCCAGCGCACCATCAACATCTATGACAGCCAGGGCGGTACCCAGCCGCTGCAGGTGTCCTATGTGAAGACTGCCGCAAATACCTGGTCCTACGAAGTGACTTACCAGGGCGCGGGGGCGAATATCGGCAGCCCGGCCAACAACGTACTCGCCACCGGCACCATGCAGTTCAACTCCGATGGCACGCTCGCGACAGCCGACACGTCGTCGGCAACGCCGACGGGCTCGATCGCGGTCACAGTCCCCTGGGTGCCTGGCGTCTCGGGCCTTCAGCCGCAGGCGATCACCATCGACATGGGCACGGTCGGCAATTCGGACGGCATCACGCAGTTCGACAATCCGTCGGCATTGGTGTCGTCGTCGATCGACGGCTCGCTGTTCGGTGCCCTGTCGGGCGTCGATATCGACGCAGACGGCTTCGTCACGGCGCAGTTCTCCAACGGCCTGTCGCAGAAGGTGTTCAAGATTCCGGTGGCGACCTTCGCCAATCCGGATGGCCTGTCGGCGGTGTCCGGCAACTCCTATGTGGCATCGCTCAACAGCGGCTCGCCCACGATCGGCGAAGCCAATCTGGGCGGCGCGGGAACCATCCAGTCGAAAGCTCTGGAAGGTTCCACGGTCGACCTCGCCGCGGAGTTCACCAACCTGATCACCACGCAGCGCGCCTATTCGGCATCGGCCCGCATCATCACCACCGCCGATCAAATGCTGCAGACGCTGGAGCAGATCCAGTAACGCTTGACCGAAATCACCGGCGCTTCGCGGGTTTCGAGGCGCCGGTGGCTTCGTAATGCTTAAAGTTGGAGAGCAATTCGTACGACTTCATTTACCACGCCCCTTGGCCAAATTTTAAAACGCAGAGGGCTAGGTTGCGCGAGGGTAATGACGTTGGGAGTCCAGACAATATGGGCGAAGAGAGAAAAGGACGCGTAAGCTATGTCATCGGGCCGGATGGCAGCCCGCTGACGCTTGCCGACCTTCCGCCGCCGGGAACGCGGCGCTGGGTGATCCGGCGCAAGGCCGAAGTCGTCGCCGCGGTGCGCGGCGGACTTCTGAGCCTGGACGACGCCTGCAAGCGCTATACGCTGACGGTGGAGGAGTTTCTCGCCTGGCAGCGCGCAATCGATCGTTTCGGCATGCCGGGCCTGCGAGCGACGCGGGTGCAGCAGTACCGCAATTAGTAAGCGAAAGGTGAACGGCGAACCGCAAGCAGGAGAAATAATCCAGAGGCAATTCGCTTCCGCCCATCGTTCGTCATCGTCCCGTTAAGTCCAGTTTTACCATCGACACGGCAATGTTTGCCTAGCACAGCGCGAACGAGCGGGCGGAGCCTGCACGTCTTGCGCCGTTATGCGGAGGGCAGGCATTGCCGGAATTCGTCAGAGCGATCGGTGCGGCGCGGTTCGGCGTCATGGCGGGCGTTGCCGCAGCACTCACCGCCTTCTTTCTCTATGTCGCCGGCGCGCTGACCGAGCCGCCCAAGTCCATCCTCTATTCGGGCCTGGAGCCGCGCGACGCGGCCGCGGTCACCGCCAAGCTCGACGCCATGAATATCGCCTATGAGGCCAAAGGCGACGGCGGCACGATCCTCGTTCCGTCCGACGACGTCACCAAGCTGCGCATGCAGCTCGCCGCCGACAATCTGCCGGCGGCCGGCGTCGGCTATGAGATCTTCGACAAGTCGGACGCCTTCGGCGCCACCGCCTTCGTGCAGAACATCAACCGCCTGCGTGCGCTGGAAGGCGAGCTCGCGCGCTCGATCCAGACCATCGACGGCGTCGACAGCGTACGCGTTCACCTCGTCATCCCCGAACGCCAGATCTTCAGCCATGACGATCAGACGCCGAGTGCCTCCGTGGTGGTCAAGACCCGCGGCGTGCTTGGCCGCGGCCAGGTCCAGGCGGTGCAACACCTGGTCGCCGCGGCGGTCGCGGGCCTGACCCCCGAGCGCGTCGCCATCGTCGACGACAAGGGCGATCTTCTGGCCGGCGGCGACGACAAGAACGGTCCCAACGCGACCGCGGCCAACGAGGACAACGAAACGGCGGACTATGAGGACCGGCTGCGCCAGCGGGTCGAGTCGATCGTGGCGAGCGTCGTCGGTCCCGGCCATGTGCGGGTGCAGGTCACCGCCGACATGGCTTACCAGCATCAGAACACGGTCTCGGAGCACTACGATCCCGACAGCAAGGTCGTCCGCTCGACCCAGACCGTCGAATCCACCAACAGCGACACAAACGGCACCGGCGCGACGCCGGTTTCGGTCGGCAGCGCCCTTCCGGGCGCCGCCCCGGCGCCGGCCGCCGACGGCACGAAATCCAACGCGAACCGGACCGAGGAGACGACCAACTACGAAATCGACCGCACGACCACCACGAGCTCGATCGATGGCGGAGCGCTGAAGCGCATTTCCGTCGCGGTCGTCGTCGACGGCACCGAAGGCGCCGGCGGCAAATACGTCCCGCGCACGCCGGCGGAAATGAAACAGATAAACGACCTGGTGAAATCGACCATCGGTTTCGACGCCAAGCGCGGCGATCTCGTGCAAGTCGACAATATGGAGTTCGCGCGCCTGGATGTCGGCGATGCCACGCCGCCGCCCACGCCGCTGCTGGGTCTCGACAGCCAGGATTGGCTCAAGATCATCGAGGTGGCGATCCTGTCCGTCACGGCGCTGCTGATCGGATTCTTCGTCGCCCGCCCGCTGATCGCGCGCATGTTCGCGCCGAACAGCACCGCAGCCCCTCAAGGACAGATGATCGCCGGACAACTTCCGGCGCCGGACGGCTCGACAAGCAGCGCTCCGCTGGATGCGAGCGGCCAGCCCCTCGCCATTCCGATGGCGCCGCGTTCTTCGATCGACGTCTCACAGATCGAAGGACATGTGCGCGAATCCTCCATCAAGAAGGTCGGCGAAGTCGTGCAGGCGCATCCCGAGGAAGCGCTGGCGATCATCCGAACCTGGCTCCACGAACCGGCATAAGAAACCATGGCACCCCGATCGAAAACCGCCGCAAAGGAAGACATCCGCCAGCTTACCGGCGCCGAGCGCTCTGCCATCATCATGCTGTCTCTCGGCGAAGAGCATTCGCAGAGAATCTGGCAGATGATGGACGAGGACGAGGTCAAGGAAGTCTCCCAGGTCATGTCGACCCTGGGCACCGTGAGCTCCTCGCTCATCGAGAAGCTGCTGGTCGATTTCGTCTCCCAGATGTCGGGCACCGGATCGCTGATGGGCTCCTATGAATCCACCGAGCGCCTGCTCTCGCGCATGATGCCGGAAGACAAGGTCGGCGCAATCATGGAGGAAATCCGCGGTCCGGCCGGCCGCACCATGTGGGACAAGCTCGCCAATGTGAACGAGACCGTTCTGGCGAACTATCTGAAGAACGAATACCCACAGACCGTCTCGGTCGTTCTGTCCAAGATCAAGCCGGAACATGCCGCCCGCGTGCTCGGCGCCCTGCCGGAGGAATTCGCGCTCGAAGTCGTGCAGCGCATGCTGCGCATGGAGTCGGTGCCGAAGGAAATCCTCGACAAGGTCGAGCAGACCCTGCGCGTCGAGTTCATGTCCAATCTGGCCCGCACCGCCAAGCGCGACGCGCATGAGCAGATGGCGGAAATCTTCAACAATTTCGACCGCCAGACCGAGGGCCGCTTCGTCACCGCACTGGAGGAACGAAGCCGCGATTCCGCCGAGCGCATCAAGGCGTTGATGTTCACCTTCGAGGATCTCGGCAAGCTCGATCCCGGATCGATCCAGACGCTGTTGCGCCATGTCGAGAAGGACAAGCTCGGCCTCGCGCTCAAGGGTTCGACCGATTCGTTGCGCGACGTCTTCTTCTCCAACATGAGCGAGCGCGCCGGCAAGATCCTGCGCGAGGACATGGAAGCAATGGGCCCGGTGCGTCTGAAGGACGTCGACGAAGCCCAGATGCGCATGGTCAACGTCGCCAAGGACCTTGCGAATAAGGGCGAGATCATGATCGCCAACAAGCAAGGCGAAGACGAGCTGGTGTATTGATGAGCACGAGCACCAAATTCACCTTCGACGTCGAATTCCTCCCCGAGGGCGACCGCGTATCCAATGCGGCGCGCGCGCGGCAGAAGAAATCCTATACGGTCGACGAAATCGATCAGCTTTCGTCACGCGCCCGCGAGCAAGGCATGAAGGCCGGACAGGTCCGTGCCGCCGAAGCCCAGGCGCAGGAAGTGGCCAAGCTCGTCGAGGCGCTGCGCAACGTCACGGTTCGCGCGGGCAAGGCGACCGACGAAGTGCGCGAGGAAGCATCCATGCTCGCTCTCGCGGCCGCGAAGAAGCTCGCATCCGCCGCGGTCGACGCGCTTCCGGCCGCCGATGTCGAAGATGTCCTGCGTCACGCGCTGCACCAGGCGCTCGGCGAGCCCCGGATCGTGCTGCATACGAGCCCGAAGGTCGCCGAAATCCTGAAGCCGAAGCTCGCCGAAATCGCGCTCGAAGAAGGTTTCGACGGCCGCGTCGTCGTGTCGGGCGAAGCCGCGCTGGGCGAAGCCGATTGCCGCGTCGAATGGCGCGGCGGCGGAGCCGAGCGTTCCAGTGCCGCCATCGAATCCGCGATCGCCGAAATGATCGCGCGCCGCTTCTCACATCCATCTGCGTCGGAGGAATAAGTCATGGCAGCGAGCGACAATGTCGATCTGCCCGATCTGGGAGATGAGGGCCAGCCGAGCGCAAGCCCGGCTCTTCTGACGAGCGATCCGGGAACCGAAGCCGACGTCAAGCATTCCGCCCACGACCTGGAAGCGGTGTTCGACGTCCCGGTCACCGTGTCGGCGGTGCTCGGCAAGTCGGCGATGGAAGTGAGCCAGCTGTTGAAGCTCGGCAGGGGCACGGTGGTCGAACTCGATCGTAAGGTCGGCGAAGCCATCGACATCTATGTGAACGACAGGCTGGTCGCGCGCGGCGAAGTCGTGCTGGTCGAGGATCGCCTCGGCGTCACGATGACGGAAATCATCAAGGCCGGGCAGTCTTAAGAAGGAATACGGATATGCGTCTCCTCATCGTCGGACAGCTGCAAGGCCAGCTCACAACCGCCACCAAGATCGCGATGGACCGCGGGGCCAAAGTCACCCACGCCATCGACATCGAACAGGCGCTGGCATCGTTGCGCGGCGGCAAGGGCGCCGATCTGGTGCTCTGCGACGTCAAATGCGACATCGGCCAGCTGGTGCGGGGTCTTTCGACCGAGCGTATCTGCACGCCGGTGGTGGCCTGCGGCATCGGAACCGATGCGCGAAGCGCGGTCGACGCGATCCGCGCCGGCGCCAAGGAATATCTGCCGCTGCCGCCCGATCCGGAACTGATCGCGGCCGTGCTTGCCGCCGTCGCCGACGACAGCCACCAGATGATCTTCGAAGACGAGGCGATGGAGGCGGTGATCACGCTCGCCGACCAGGTGGCGCCGAGCGAAGCCTCCATCCTCATCACCGGCGAAAGCGGAACCGGCAAGGAGGTGATGGCGCGCTACATCCACAAGAAGTCGGCCCGCGCCGACAAGCCGTTCATTTCCGTCAATTGCGCGGCGATCCCGGAACATCTGCTGGAATCGGAACTGTTCGGCCATGAGAAGGGCGCGTTCACCGGCGCCATCGCGCGGCGCATCGGCAAGTTCGAGGAAGCCAATGGCGGCACCTTGCTGCTGGACGAAATCAGCGAGATGGATGCGCGGCTGCAGGCCAAATTGTTGCGCGCCATCCAGGAGCGCGAGATCGACCGCGTCGGCGGCACCAAGCCCGTCAAGGTCGATATCCGCATCATCGCGACGTCGAACCGCGACCTCGCCGACGCCGTCAAGCACGGCATTTTCCGCGAGGACCTGCTCTACCGCCTCAATGTGGTGAACCTGCGCCTGCCCGCCCTGCGCGAGCGGCCCAAGGACATCCAGGCGCTCGCCCGCCACTTCGCGCACAAATATGCGCAGGCCAACGGTGTTCCCTACCGCGCCATCGCACCGCAAACGGAGCGGCTGCTCGCTTCGCATCCCTGGCGCGGCAACGTGCGCGAACTGGAGAACACGATCCATCGCGCCGTGCTGCTCGCGACCGGCGACGACATCCAGCCCGAGGCCATCCGCCTGCCCGACGGCACGCAGGTCGGTCCCGGGCGCAGCGGCGATCTGCCCGCACCGGTTCAGGCGGCGGTCGACAACGCGGTGGCCGTGACGCGCGGCCTCGTCGGCCGCACCGTCGCCGACGTCGAGCGCGACCTGATCCTCGACACGCTCGATCACTGTTTGGGCAACCGCACCCATGCGGCGAACATCCTGGGCATCTCGATCCGCACCTTGCGCAACAAGCTGCGCGAATATTCGCAGGCCGGCCTCGCCATTCCCAACCATGGCGAACAGCGCGTAGCGAACGGATGAGATTTCTGGTGAACCATGGCTGACGTCTCAAGCGCGAGTACGCCGGCCGCCGGCACATTCAATTTCAGCCTCGGCCGGATCGCCGATATCGTAAGGCGCAGCGACCTTGCGCTCGCCATCGGCATCATGGCGATCCTCGTCGTGCTGCTTTTGCCGCTGCCGCCATGGCTGCTCGACATCAGCCTGGCGCTGTCGCTCAGCCTTTCGATCCTGATCCTGATGACGGCGGTCTTCATCCGAAAGCCGCTGGAATTCAGCTCGTTCCCCACGGTGCTGCTGATCACCACGATGCTGCGACTGGCGCTGAATCTCGCCTCCACCCGCCTCATCCTTGGTCACGGCAACGAAGGCACGGCGGCGTCCGGTTATGTGATCCAGGCGTTCGGCAAGCTGATCATGCAGGGCAATTTCGTGATCGGCCTGATCGTCTTCGCGATCCTGGTCATCGTGAACTTCATCGTCATCACCAAAGGTTCGGGGCGCATCGCGGAAGTCGCGGCGCGCTTCAGCCTCGACGCGATGCCCGGCAAGCAGATGGCGGTGGACGCGGATCTGTCGGCCGGCCTGATCGACGAGACCGAGGCCAAGCGCCGGCGCAAGGAGCTGGAATCGGAGTCCAACTTCTTCGGCGCGATGGACGGCGCCAGCAAATTCGTGCGCGGCGACGCCATCGCCGGTCTCATGATCGTGGCGATCAACGTGATCGGCGGCATCATCATCGCCGTGGCGCAGAAGGGTATGAGCTTCACCGACGCGTCGCAGACCTTCACCCTGCTCTCGGTCGGTGACGGCCTCGTCAGCCAGATGCCGGCGCTGATCGTTTCGACCGCGGCGGGCCTGATGGTCTCCAAGGCCGGCGTCGAGGGCTCGACCGACAAGGCCCTGATCACGCAGCTGTCCTATTATCCGCAGGCGCTCGGCATGGCGACTGCCGTTCTGGGCATCATCGCGATGCTGCCCGGCATGCCGACGCTGGTGTTCGCGGGGCTGTGCGCGGGCACGGGCACGCTGGCCTACTACGCCTATCAGAAGAAGGACGCGAGCGAATCCAAGGTGCGCGCGGCCGAGGAAAAGGCCAAGTCCGACGCGACGCCGAAGGAAGAGCCGATCGCGACCGCGCTCGCGCTCGACCTGCTGCGTGTCGAGCTCGGCTATGGACTGTTGCCGCTGATCAACGACGTGAAGGGCCATCGCATCACCGACCAGATCAAGGCGCTGCGCCGCCAGCTCGCCACCGAAATGGGCTTCGTCATGCCGGCGGTGCGCATCCTCGACAACATGCAGCTCGGCGCCAACGAGTACCGCATCCGCGTCAAGGAAGTGGATTCGGGCAGCGGCGAGCTCTATCCGGGCAGCCTGCTCGTCATGGATCCCAAGGGCCTGCCGATCGACCTGCCCGGCACGCACACGACCGAGCCGGCCTTCGGCCTGCCCGCAACCTGGATCAACGGCGCGCTGCGCGAGGAGGCGAGTTTCAAGGGCCTCACCGTGGTCGATCCCGGCACTGTGCTGACGACGCATCTTACCGAAGTGCTGAAGGCGCATATGAGCGAGCTGCTCTCCTTCGCGGAGACCAAGAAGCTGCTCGACGATCTGCCGCCGGAGAACAAGAAGCTGGTCGACGAGCTGATTCCGTCGCAGATCTCGGTTACGGGCGTGCAGCGCGTGCTGCAGACCCTGCTCGCCGAGCGCGTCTCGATCCGCGACCTGCCCGCCATCCTCGAAGGCATCGCCGAAGCCGTCGGCCACACCAAGAATGCGATGTACATCACCGAGCATGTGCGCAGTCGCCTGGCGCGACAGCTCTGCCACAGCAATATCGCGCAAGGCGGCTATCTGCCGCTGATCGCGCTGTCGCCCGCCTGGGAACAGGCGTTCGCCGAGTCCATCGTCGGCCAGGGCGAGGACCGCCAGCTCGCCATGGCGCCGTCGCAGCTTCAGGCCTTCATCCAGGCCGTGCGCGACCGCTTCGACGAAGCGAGCCAGAAGAACGAAGTGCCGGTGCTGCTGACCAGTCCGCAGATCCGCCCCTTCGTGCGCTCGATCGTCGAGCGCTTCCGGCCGCAGACCGTGGTGATGTCGCAGAGCGAGATCCACGCCTCGATCAAGCTCAGAACCATGGGACAGGTGTAGCGCGCCATGCAGCTCCGCACATTCCTCGCCAAGGACATGAAGGAAGCGCTCGCCACAGTGCGCGCCGACATGGGACCCGACGCGGTCATCATCGCCAGCGAGAAGGCGAAGAGCGGCGGCGTGCTGGTGCGCGCCGCGCTCGACAGGCCGGACGTCGAAGCGCCCGTCGCGGACGAGCCGGCCGCGTCGCCGGTCGCGGACTTCGAAACGCATTATCGCGACGGGCTTCTGCGGCGGTTGCGCAGCGGCGGCGAAGCGAAAGCACGGCTCAGGTTCGATCGCGGCGAGCTTTTGGCGGCGCTGAACCGCCACCGATTGCCCGAACGGCTCGCGCTGTCGCTCGCCGAAGCCGCCGCGAAGGCGCAGCTCACAGACATGACGCTGGCGCTCGCGTTCGCGCTCGACAAGCGCATCCCGTTCTGGCCGATCGACATGCACGAGGCCAACGCGCTCCTGCTCGTCGGGCCGAATGGCGCCGGCAAGACGGCCGTCGCCGCCAAGATCGCCGCGCATGCCCGCCTCGCCGGACGCCGGACGACGCTGGTGGCCGCCGATTCCGCCGGCGCCGGTGCCGTGGCGCGGCTCGAGACCTTCGCAAAGCATCTGGATTCGGCGGTCGCGGTCGCCGACACCGCCGCTTCTCTCACGACCTTCGTCTCGGAATGCATCGCCAAGAAGACCTTCGTCATCGTCGACACGGCCGGCTTCGATCCGCGCGATGCCAAGGCGCGCACCGCGTTCACCGCACTCAGCCAGAGCGGAAAGGTCGAACCTGTCGGCGTCGTCTCGGCGCTCAGCGACGCCGAGGAAGTGGCCGAGATCGTCGAGGCGCTGGGCGCGCTCGGCGCCAAGCGGCTCATCGTCACCGGGCTCGATCTGGCGCGGCGCAGCGGCGCGCTCGTCGCTGCCGCAACGCAGGGCCTTTCGCTGGCGCATGTCAGCCGCTCGCCCTTCATCGCCGGCGGACTTGAAACGCCGACCACGCTTTCGCTCGCACGCCTGCTGCTCGACGGACAAAGAGGCACACAATGACGACACACATCACGGCCGTCGGATCGGGCAAGGGCGGGACGGGCAAGACTTTGATCGCCGTCAGCCTTGCGCATGCGCTGGCGCATCAGGGCGAGCGCGTTCTGTTGTGCGATGCCGATCTGGGCCTCGCCAATGCCGGCGTGCATCTAGGCGTGAACGAGACCGGCAACCTGCCCGGCGTGCTCGCCGGGACAACGGCACTCAAGGACGCGGTCGTGTCCGTGGAGAGCGGCCAGCGCGCGCGGCTCGATCTTCTGGCGGCGCCGTCCGGTTCGGGCACTTTCGCCAATGCGAGCCCCGCATCCATCGAACGGCTCATCGCGGCGCTCGAAGGCGCCACGCAATACGACCGGATTCTTGTCGATCTCGGCGCCGGCGTCGACGCGACCGTCATGAGCTTCGCGGCCCGGGCCGACGAGACCCTTCTGGTCGTGACGCCCGATCCGGCGTCGCTGACCGATGCTTACGCATTTGCGAAACTTCTGCTGCGCCGCACCACGACGCGGCTGCCGCAGATCGTGGTCAACATGGCACTCAATGCCACCGAGGGCCGCCGCATCGGCGACGCGCTGATCGGCTCGGCCCGCGCCTTTCTGAGCGCCGAGCCGGAATATTGCGGCCATATTCCCTTCGACTCGCGCGTGCCGGAGGCCATCCGCCGCCAGACCCCGTTGCTTGCGCTCTTCCCGCAGACGCCGGCCGCATTGGCCATCGAAGCCATCGCCAAGAAGTTGCATGGCGGCGCGGCAGCAACGCTCGCGTCCGCGGGTCTGCGCTAGCTGCCTCAATTCTCGGCAGACCCAAACTGGTATATGATTTCCCAACAAGCCGGCGCCAGGCCGTCATGCCGAGGCGCCGGCGCGGGAAGCGTCTGTCAGTCTTGGGGGTATCATGGCTTTTCTCATGGACATTTGGCATGCCGTCAACGGCATCGTGACGACATCGGATCTGATCACCCTGGCCATCATGGCGGTGATCGCGCTGGCCGCCGGCTTCATCATGCAGAACATGAGTTCGATCGTGACGACGACGATCGTCGCCCTCGTGGCCTTCGCCCTGGTCGGCTATGTGCGCGCGGTCACGCTCGGCGGAAAGAATCCATCGGCTTTCGCGACAACGGACTGGCAGGCCTTCCAGAACCTGCACATGCTGCAGCTGCTGGCCTATCTGCTGACCTTCGCCGTGGCCATCGCGATCGCACATACGGCGCGATCGCTGATCCTCGGGCGGTCGTAAACGCCACAGAAAGTCCACAATCCGGCCATGGACGCAACCCGGCGAAGCGGTTAGCTTCGCCGCATGGTGATGTACATCGTTCTCGGAATTGTCGTTCTGATCGCCCTGTGGGCGATCATGACCTACAACGGCCTCGTCACGCGCCGCGCCATGGTCGCGGAAGGCTGGAGCGGCATCGACGCGCAGCTGAAGCGCCGCGCCGATCTCATTCCCAACCTGGTCGAGACCGTTAAGGGCTATGCGACGCATGAGCGCGAGA
This sequence comes from uncultured Alphaproteobacteria bacterium, assembly GCA_963741735.1. Classification (GTDB taxonomy): domain Bacteria; phylum Pseudomonadota; class Alphaproteobacteria; order Micropepsales; family Micropepsaceae; genus Rhizomicrobium. The sequence continues at coordinate 914,931 of CAVUJB010000002.1, read as the reverse complement.
CCTTCGACGAACTGACCAAGATGCGCAGCCAGACCGGCAGCCAGGATCCCGCGCAACGCGCCACATCCGAAGCCGCGATCACCGCGGCGATCGGCAAGGTCATGGCGGTGGCGGAAGCCTATCCGCAGCTGCGCGCGACCGAGAATTTCCAGACGCTGCAAAAGGACCTCGCCGACATCGAGGATCAGATTCAGCTGGCGCGCCGCTACTACAATGGCGCGGTGCGCAATTTCAACATTTCCGTGCAGCAGTTCCCGTCCAACCTGGTCGCCAATATGGGCGGCTTCGCCGCGGCGCAGTTCTTCCAGCTCGATAACGCCGCCGACCGCAACGCACCAAAGGTTTCGTTCAGCTGATGTTGCGCGCCGTCCTTGCGCTGCTGCTGGCCCTCTGTGTGCTGCCCGCGGCGGCGCAGGAGGCGCAAAGGGACGAATCGCGCCATCACGCCGGCGACACCGTCACGCCCGAGACGCCATCGCCCGATGCGACGCCGACGATTCCGTCCTTCGATTCGACGGACACGACCGAGCGGATCACCAGCTTCGACAGCGACATCACGGTGGCGCGCAACGGCACGATGACTGTGGCCGAAACGATCGCCGTCTATGCGACGGGCGATCAGATCCGTCACGGCATCTACCGCGATTTCCCGACGCTCTACACCGACAAGCACGGCACGCGCGTGCATGTGCGCTTCGACGTCACGTCGGTGACGATGGACGGCCACGACGAGGCCTATACCACCGAGTCCATCGACAATGGCGTGCGCGTGAAGATCGGCGATGCCGACACCATCATCGACACCGGGCCGCACACTTATGTCCTGACCTACATGACGGCGCGCCAGATCGGCTTTTTCGACAAGTATGACGAGCTGTACTGGAACGTCACCGGCAATGGCTGGGCCTTCACGATCGACAAGGCGAGCACGACGATCCATTTGCCGAAGGGCGCCAAGATCCTGCAATCGGCTTACTATACAGGGCCGCAGGGAACCGACGGCAAGGACGCCACAGCCGATCAATTGTCGGGCGATACGATCCGCTTCGTCACCACCGCTAAGCTCGGCGCCAACGAAGGCCTGACCGTCGCGGTCGGCTTCGCCAAGGGCGCGGTCCTGCCGCCATCCGACGCGGAGAAGCGGCGCGAATTCATCATCGACAATGCGAGCGCCATCGTCGCCGGTCTGGGCCTGCTTGTGCTGACGATCTTCTATCTCGCCGCGTGGTGGCATTTCGGACGCGATCCGAAGCGCGGCACGATCATCCCGCTATTCTCCGCTCCGGCCGGCCTGTCGCCGGAGGCCGTGCGCTACATCCGCAAGATGACCTACGACCGCAAGGCGTTCGCCGCGGCGCTCATCAACATGGCGGTCAAGGGGTTCCTCGTCATCAAGGAAGAGCACAGCACCTATACGCTGGCGCGCACCGGCAAGACGGTCGGCGATTGCGGCCTGTCGCCGAGTGAGATCGCGATGTCCGACGCGCTGTTCGACGACCTCACCGATTCCATCGAGCTGAAGCAGAGCAATCATTCCGACATCCAGCGCGCCATCACCGCCCTCAAGACCAGCCTGAAGCACGAATGCGAAACGCATTATTTCGTCACCAATGGCGGCTGGTTCGCCGGCGGGCTGGGTATCCTCATTCTCACCGGCATCGCGGCGGCACTGCTGAGCGACCAGGCCGCGCCGGCCGCATTTCTCATGATCTGGCTGTCGGGCTGGTCGGCTGGCACGGCGTTTCTGTGGCACCAGACCTACATGAACTGGCTCAGCGTATTCGCCGGTCCAGGCTCACGCGTCGCCAATTTCTTCGGCGCGCTGGTGACGACGATCTTCGCGGTGCCGTTCACCCTGGGCCTGCTGTTCGGACTCTACGGATTCAGCGCGTCGATGTCGCCCTGGTCCAGCGCCGCTCTCGTGGCCGGCGGCGTGCTGGCCTACGTCTTCTATCACCTGCTTAAGGCGCCGACGGCGGCGGGCGCGGCGATCCTCGACCAGATCGACGGTTTCAAACTGTTCCTCGACACGGCGGAGAAGGATCGGCTGGAGATGCTCCATCCACCGAACGTGACGCCGCAACTGTTCGAGAAGTTCCTGCCTTACGCCATCGCGCTCGATTGCGAGAACCAGTGGAGCAAGAAATTCGAGGCCGAGGCCGCGGCGGCGGGCCTGAGCCCCGACAACAATTACGGCTACATGCCGGCATGGTATGTGGGGAGCAACTTCTCCAATCTGGGCATGGCGGGCTTCGCCTCATCCATCGGCTCGTCGATCGGAAGTGCGGCGGCATCGGCCTCGACGGCACCGGGTTCGAGCTCGGGCAGCGGGGGCGGCGGATTTTCCGGAGGCGGCGGGGGCGGCGGCGGTGGCGGCGGCTGGTAGACGGCTACGCCTCCTCGCGCTTGCACTGTTCGCCGTCCTCGCGGCATCCGCTCCGGCGCAGGCGTTCGACTATGATGCCTTCGAGCGCATCATCGACTTCGTCAGCGATTCGACAGTCGAGCCAGACGGCACCATCCATGTGCGCGAGACCATCACCTTCAACGTGCTCGGCGATTTCATCACGCACGGCATCAAGCGCGACTTCCCCACGATACTGCCGGGCGGCGGGCGCGCCGGATTCAAGGTCGACAGCATCACGCTCGACGGTCAGCCGGAGCCGTACAGCGTCGGACTGATCGATGGCGGCAAGGAAGTGAAGATCGGCGACGCCGACACCGAACTCAGCCACGGTCATCATGTCTTCGTGATCAGCTACACGACCGACCGGCAGATCCGTTTCTTTCCGGGTTACGACGAATTCTACTGGAACGCGACCGGCAACGCCTGGAGCTTCGAAATCTTCCGCGCCGAGGCGATCGTCCACCTGCCGCCGGGGGCGCACATATTGCAGTCGGCCTTCTATACCGGTGCCGCGGGCACGCGCGGGCACGACGCCTATGCCGAGAAGATCGACGACCGCACGATCCGTTTTGTCACGACCAATAGGCTGAGCAACCGGCAGGGCCTGACGGTTGCTGCTGGGTTCGACAAGGGCGCCGTTCTTCCGCCCTCGCCGGCCCAGCGATTCGGCTTCTTCGTGCGCGATCATGTCGCCGCCGCCATCGTGCTCGCCGGCAGTCTCGTCATGCTGCTCTACTACGTCATCGCATGGCTTCTGGTCGGCCGCGATCCGAGCGGCGGCACGGTCATTCCGCTGTTCGAACCGCCGGGCGGCATGTCGGCATCCGCCGTGCGCTACCTCACGCGGATGGGTTTCGACAACAAAGTGTTCGCCGCCATGCTCGTCTCGCTGGCGGTGAAGGGCGTCATCAAGATCCGGCAGGACAAGGACAAGAGCTATACGCTCGAGGAAACGGGCGAAGGCGACGACGTCGACGCCATCGAAAATCGCGTGATGGCCTATCTGTTCGAGAGCGGCACGGAATTGGAGCTCAAGCACGCGAACCACGCGGCCGTTTCGCTCGCGATCGGCACGCTGACGAGCCATCTCTCCGCAACCTATGACAGCTACGAGATCGCCAACTGGAACTGGTTCTGGCCCGGCATCGTCATCTTCGGCCTGACGTTCCTTGCAATGATGATCCATCCGGATGTGCCGATCGAGACGCTTGCGGTGATCGGCTGGTCGATCCCGACGCTCATGGGCGCGGCGGTGTTTTTCTATTTCGACTTCCAGCTCTGGAAGCTCGCATTCTCATCATCGGATATGAGGTTCTGGCGCATCTTCTTTGCGATCCTGCTGATCGTTCCATGGACGGCGTTCGCGGCGATGGCGGTGGGGATTCTCTTCTTCACCTTCGACATCTCGCAGGCCGCGATCCTGCTCTTGCTCGTGCCGATCGGCCTGATCTACGGCTTCCACCATCTCCTGAAGCGGCCGACCGAGAAGGCCGCAAAGCTGCTGGCGCAGATCAAGGGCCTCAAGCTCTTCCTGACGACGGCCGAGAGCGACCGGTTAAAGATGCTCAACGCGCCCGACATCACGCCCGCAATGTTCGAGCGCTTCCTCCCCTATGCGATCGCGCTCGATTGCGAGGATGCCTGGAGCAAGCGGTTCGAGGCCGCGGCGGCGGCCGCCGGCAATAGCGCGCAGACCGCACGCGGCTACGAGCCGGCCTGGTACTCCGGAACAGACTTCTCCCATCTCGGCACGGCGGCCTTCGCCGCATCCATCGGCTCGTCGCTTGCCAGCGCGAGCGCGTCGGCGTCGTACACGCCGTCGTCGGGCAGCTCCTCGGGATTCAGCTCGGGCTCGAGCGGCGGCGGGTTTTCCGGCGGCGGCGGCGGTGGCGGCGGCGGCAGCGGCTGGTGACGTTCAGCGCTTCTTCGGTTTGATGCTGTCGATGGCGACCGGACCCGGTCCCATGCCGACGAGCAAGAGAAGGCCGCCGGCGATCGCCATGTTGCGCGCGAAAACCTCATAATCGGCCGCGCGGTCGAGCGGATTTGCGATCCGCCAGAAATCGTGCATCGCCACCGACACCACGACGGTGAATCCGAACAACAGCACGGCGCCATGGCGCGCCTGGAAACCGAACACCAGCGACAGGCCGCCGAGAATCATCGCGATCAAGCCAATCGCAAGCAGCAGAGGCGGCGCCGGAATGTGCTTCAGCGCCATGAGCTGGATCGTCGCGTCCCACTGTCCAGCATAGGCGAGCGCCTCGCCGATGAAGAACCAGGCCAGCACCAGCCGGCCGACCAGCGGCGATATATATTCGGAGAAGGACATGGCACGCCCACGCGAATCAGCACGGGCATTGTACATGGACCATCGAGCCCGCTGTCATGTGCGGCCGGGCGATCGAGGAAATTCGCGCAGAGGATGCTGCGGCGGTTAGGCGCCTCTCAGCGCGTGCTTGCGCAGGTGGCGCACCAGCGCCATCTCGTCGAGCCGCGACTGGGAGCGGCGGGCCTCGATCTCGGCAACGCGCTTGGCCTGCTGCTCGGCGGCGAATTCGAGGCTCTTGAGGTCCTGGAACGCGGTATTGAGGTCGGCCTGTGCGGCGACGCGCTCGCGCTCGATTTCCTTCAAGGTGGCGCGCAGATTCTCGCGACGGGTTTCGATGGAGCGCAGGAACGAGGGAAACGCCAGGCGGCCGATGTCGGAATCGCCGGCGCGCTGACGCTCGCGCGCCACGCTCTCTTCAAGGTCGGCGAGCTTGCGCTCGGCATCGGCCTTCATGCCGTCGAGGGTCGCCATGCGGCGCTTCATCTCGTCGACGCGAAAGCGACGCAAACGGATCAACGTATCCCCACGCTTCATGACCCATTACCTTTCCCAGGGCCCATGATCTTCTCAAGGGCGGCATAGCATTCGGTAAACGCCGTCCGCTCGTCCTTCTTCTGCGACAGAAAGGATTCGAGCTGCGGATAAAGTTTAACGGCAACGTCCACTTCAGCATTCGTGCCAGTTTTGTACGCACCCAGCCGGATCAGCTCCGCCATGTCTTCATAGACCGCGAGCGGAGCACGGGCGCGCGCCACAAGCGCCTGTTCTTCCGGCGAATTGCAGCCCGGCATGGCGCGCGACACCGACTTTAGAATGTTGATCGCGGGGAATCGACCGCGTTCGGCGATGTTTCGTTCCAGGACAATGTGACCGTCCAGGATGCCGCGCACCGCATCGGCGACTGGCTCATTATGGTCATCGCCCTCCACCAAAACGGTGAACAGGCCGGTGATGGAACCCTGGCCCTGGATGCCGGGGCCGGCGCGCTCCAAAAGGCGCGGGAGTTCCGCGAACACCGTCGGCGTGTAGCCTTTGGAAGCGGGCGGTTCGCCGGCCGAAAGGCCGACCTCGCGCTGCGCCATCGCGAAACGGGTCACCGAATCCATCAGCAACAGAACGTGCAAACCCTGATCGCGCAACTGCTCGGCAACCGCCATCGCAACATACGCCGCCTGGCGCCGCACCAGCGGCGGTTCGTCCGATGTCGCGGCGACCACGACGGAACGCGCAAGACCTTCCTCGCCAAGATCGTCTTCGACGAATTCCTTCACCTCGCGGCCGCGTTCGCCGACGAGCGCGATAACGATCGCATCCGCATCGGTATTGCGCGCAAGCATCGCGAGCAGCGTGGACTTGCCGACGCCCGAGCCCGAGAAAATGCCCATGCGCTGGCCCTTGCAGCAGGTCGCGAATGCATTCAACGCGCGCACGCCGAGATCGAGCTTGGCGCCGACGCGCGCGCGCGACGAGGCGGGCGGCGGATTGGCCTTCAACGGATAGGGTTCGGCTCCCTTCTGAAGCGGTCCCTTGCCGTCGGTCGGCTTGCCGAAGCCGTCGATCACGCGCCCGAGCCATGCCGTGGACGGGAAGATCATGGCCGGCTGGTCGTCGAAGTCCGCCCGTGCGCCGAGCGTGATCCCGTCCAGGCTGCCGAGCGGCATGACGAGCGCCCGGCCATCGCGGAACCCGACCACCTCGCAGGAGATTGTCTTGTTCGTTCCGGTACTTAGGTGTACCTGTCCGCCCAGGCTGATGGCGCCGGCGGCGCCGGTTACCTCGACCAAAAGACCTTCGAGGCGGGCGACGCGGCCGAAGCGCCGGACGGGCTTGATATCGGCGATTTCCTTGAGCAAAGCGTGCATCGGGGCCTTTTTCAGCGTGCTTTCTGCCCGCCGGTTCCATGTATCTTGCGCGAAAGGATTTAAGTGGCGGTAAACTTAACGAAGCGAATCAAGGGGATGATGCCCCGTGACGGAACGCTTCCTTAATCCCGGGTTCGCAGGTCCTGAGTCCGCATTAATCAATGAAACGGGATGTTAACCAGTTAAGCATAGGGTCAACGTCGACTGACCGGCCTAGAGGGGATCAAGGAAATGCGCGTTCTCCTGATTGAAGACGACAGCGCCATGGCGCGCAGCATCGAACTGATGCTGCGAAGCGAGGGCCTCAACGTCTACACGACGGATTTGGGCGAAGAGGGCATCGACCTCGGAAAGCTCTACGACTACGACATCATCGTGCTGGATCTGCAGCTCCCCGACATGAGCGGCTTCGAAGTATTGAAGGCTCTGCGCGTCGCCAAGGTGCAGACGCCGGTCCTCATCCTTTCCGGCAACGCGATCGTCGAGGCCAAGGTCAAGGCGCTCGGCTTCGGCGCCGACGATTACATGACCAAGCCCTTCCACAAGGACGAACTGGTCGCCCGCATCCAGGCGGTGGTCCGCCGTTCCAAGGGTCATTCGCAGTCGGTCATCACCACCGGCAAGCTGATCGTCAATCTCGACGCCAAAACGGTCGAGGTCGACGGTTCCCGCGTGCACCTGACCGGCAAGGAATATCAGATGCTGGAGCTGCTCTCGCTCAGGAAGGGCACCACGCTGACCAAGGAGATGTTCCTCAACCATCTCTATGGCGGCATGGACGAGCCGGAACTCAAGATCATCGACGTCTTCATCTGCAAGCTGCGCAAGAAGCTCGCGGCGGCGACCAACGGCGACAACTATATCGAAACGGTCTGGGGCCGCGGCTATGTGCTGCGCGATCCGGCCGGCGAAGAGATCGTCGCGGCATAAATCACGCGCGCAAAGTCGAAGGGGATACGAGAAGGGCGCCGTCAAAGGCGCCCTTTCTTGCTTCAGTGATCCATCGTGCAGTCGAGGATCTTGTCGTCCAGCGGCGAACCGATCAGCAGACGGTGGCCCGTGACCGCGGCGACGCTGGCGCCGCCGATCTGCCCGCCGAGGTTCGTGTAGACCGCACTTGCCGATTGCGGGATGCCGTCGGTGAGCGTGACCCTGAAGATCTCCGACGGCGCGGGCTTCGACGGATCGGCGCGGAACGCCGCCATGGCGAGCGCCTTGGGATGGCTGCCGACCCACAGATTTCCGGCCGCATCGAAGCGCAGATTGTCGAGACCGGACGGAATCGCCAGCGTGCCGACCGATTTCAGGGAACCCGACAGCGCGCCCCGCTCATAAGTCGCAAGCCGCCGGTTGAAGGATTCGGTCACATAGAGGTAGTTGCCGTCGGGCGATAGCGCCGCACCGCCTGGGAAATTGAGATTTTCGGCCGCGATGCGGAACACTGTGCCGTCGAAATACAGGACATTGGCGCGCGGCAGCACGAGCAGATCGTCGAGAGCGCGGCCCAAATCGCTCGTGCTCGTATGATCGTTGGTGACGTAGAAGCGGTCGCGGTCGAGCGCGGCGATGGCGTTGGGACTGACCAGCTCCCTGCTCTCGATGTTGCCGACTTCGCTCAACCGGAGCGAGCCTTGAGTCTTCACGTCGAAGATCTCGACGCTGTTGCTGCCGTCGCTGCGATGATTGATCGCCATCAGCGTCAGGCTGCCGTCCGCGCCGCGTACCAGGCTGATGCCCTGCGGGTGGAAGTCGACCGGCGTGCCGGAGAGCTTCAGCAGATGCGGCGCGCCGTTGAGCGGCAGCGCATAGATCCCGTCCTGCGCGGACGGCTTGCCCCGCGCCTTGGCGCGGCGGTCGAGGGCAGACACAAAGACGAGGCCGGACTTCTCGTCGATCGCGATGTCCTCAGGCCCCGCGATGCCGGAAATCGCGCTGCAGGTGCCCGAAAATCCCGGCGTCACGTCGGTGAACACGCCCAGCGCGTTCAGCGTGCGAAAGCCGAGCGCGATCATGGCGACGAGAACGATCGATCCGGCGGTGATGGCGGCGCGCGCGGCGGGCCGCATCAGCTGGCGAGCGCCATGGCGCTGGTGAACTGCAGATCGGCAAGCCGCGCATAAAGACCGCCGCGCGCGACAAGCTCGGCATGGCTGCCCTCGCCGATCACGCGGCCCTGGTCCATGACCACGATCCGCTTCAGCCGCTGGATGGTGGCCAGGCGATGCGCGATGACGATAGTGGTGCGCCCGGCCATAAGATTCTCAAGGCCGATTTGCACCAGCCGCTCGTTCTCCGCGTCCAGCGCGCTTGTCGCTTCGTCCAGGAGCAGCAGCGGCGCGTCGCGCAGGATGGCGCGCGCGATGGCGACGCGCTGGCGCTGGCCGCCGGAAAGCGTCACGCCGCGCTCGCCGACAAGCGTTTCATAGCCGTTCGGCATGCGCTCGATGAACTCGGAGGCGGCGGCGGCTTCGGCGGCACGGCGGACATCGTCGTCGTTCGCGCCGGGGCGGCCATAACGGATGTTGTCGGCGAGCGTGCCGGAGAAGATCACGCTGTCCTGCGCCACCACCGCGATGTTGGAACGCAGATCGGCCGGATCGACGTCGGCGAGATCGATGCCGTCGAAGGTGATCGCGCCCTTTTGCGGCGCGAAGAAGCGCAGGAGAAGCTGGAACACGGTCGATTTTCCGGCACCCGACGGACCGACCAAGGCCACCGCTTCGCCCGGCACAATCGTCAGCGAGAAATCATTCAGCGCCTTGAAGTTCGGACGTGAGGGATAGTGGAACGTCACGTCCTTGAACGATACGGCGCCCTTCGCCGGCTTGACGATCGGCTTTGGGTGTTCGGGCACGCTCACGTCGGACCTTACCGTCAGCAATTCGGTCAAACGCTCCGAGGCACCGGCGGCGCGCTGCAGATCGCCCCAGGTCTCGCTCATCGCACCGACGCCGCCGGCGACGATGCCGGCATAGATGATGAACTGGATGAGTTGGCCCGCCGTCATCGCGTGGCGAACCACGTCCTGCGCGCCGACCCAACCGACGCCGGCGATAGCGCCGAATGCCGCGAAGATGACGACCGCGGTCATTACCGCACGCGCTCGCGTGCGCAACACCGCGGCATCGAAGGACGACTCGACCGTCTGGCCATAGCGGCTGCGCTCGACATCTTCGTGGGTGAAGGCCTGCACGGTCTGCACCGCGTTCAGCGTCTCGGCGGCGTGTGCACTGGTATCGGCGATGCGATCCTGGCTGCGCCGGCTCAAGGTGCGCACCCAGCGTCCGAACAGAATCAGCGGGATCATCACCAGCACCACCGCGCCGGTCACGAAAAGGGTCAGCTTCAGACTGGTGACGAACATCAAAATCAGACCGCCGACAAACAGCACGAAATTGCGCGCCGCGACCGAGGCCGACGATCCGACCACCGTCTGGATGAGCGTGGTATCGGCGGTCAGCCGCGACAGCACCTCGCCCGTGCGGGTCACTTCGAAGAAGGACGGCGACAGACCGACCACATTGGCGAACACCGCCTTGCGCACATCCGCGATCACGCGTTCGCCGAGCCAGGTCACGAAATAGAACCGCACGGCGGTCGCGATGCCGAGCACGGCCGCGGCCGCCAGGAACAGAAGGAAATAGTGCGAGATGAGCTCGATCTGATCGGTGCTGAATCCCTTGTCGATCAGCCCACGCAGAGCCGCCGGCAACACCAGCGTGGCGGTCGACGAGACGATGAGCGCGGTGCCCGCGGCCGCGATGGAAAGGCGGAACGGCTTCAGGAACGGGAGCAGCGCCCGCAGGGGGGCGAGCGAGCGCGACTTCGGCCGCCCCTGGGCCACATAGGTTACCTGCTCGGCATATTCTTCGCCGGTCTGCGCCACGGTTCCCGTCCGAATTCGCCTGTCCCGGCAGGTATATAGGAGCGGGCGGCGGCATCCTAAGAGACGCTTCGCCGCGCGCCTTGTCAGGTCATTCGCCCTACCCTATAAGGCGCGGCTTCAATTCCGGGTCAAAAGGCCATGAAAAAGGGTATCCACCCCAACTATCACTTCGTCGAGGTCCGCCTGAACGACGGCTCGACCTACAAGACCCGCACGACCTGGGGCGAGGCCGGCCAGCAGCTGACCCTCGACATCGACCCGACGACGCACCCGGCTTGGACCGGCGGCCAGCAGCAGCTGATGGACCGCGGCGGCCGGCTCACGCGCTTCAATAAGAAGTTTGGCGGCATGCTGGGCGCCGAGAAGAAGTAGGCCCTCACCGCAACCGAGATCGCGAACGGCCTTCCGGTCCAGCCGGAAGGCCGTTTTGCTTTGGGTCAGATCGTCTCCTGCATTCTATGCAGCGCCGCATAAGCGCCGCCCGCGGCAACCAGCGCGTCGTGCGTGCCCTGTTCGGCGATGCCTGCGTCCGTCAGTACCACGATGCGGTGCGCGTTCCGGATCGTGGTAAGGCGGTGCGCGATGACGATCGTCGTTCGGCCAGCGGCCAGTCGTTGCAGCGAGTCCTGCACCGCACGCTCGCTCTCATTGTCGAGCGCGCTGGTCGCTTCGTCGAAGATCAGGATCGGCGGGTCTTTCAGAAAGACCCGCGCGATGCTGAGCCGCTGCTTCTGTCCGCCGGAGAGCTTTACGCCGCGCTGGCCGATATCGGTGTCGTAGCCATCGGGCAGCGCCATGATGAAGCCATGGGCATGTGCTTGCTTCGCGGCGGCGATCACCTCGTCCTCGGACGCATCGGGTCTGCCATAGCGAAGATTATCCGCCACCGTCCCGGCAAACAGATAGACATCCTGCTGGACGATGCCGATGTTGCGGCGAAGCGCGCGCTGACGGACATCGCGTATGCGCTGTCCGTCGATCAGAATGTCGCCCTTCGTCGTCTCATAGAAGCGTGGGATCAGAGAGCAGAGCGTCGTCTTGCCGATGCCGGAGGAGCCCGCGAGCGCCACGAACTCGCCCGGCGCAATGTCGAGCGAGAGGTTCTTCACGACATGCGGCGTGTCATCGCGATATCGGAAGCTCACATCGCGAAATTCGATGCGACCCCGAACGCGCCCCAGATCTTTGGCGCCGGCGGCATCTTCGATGTCCGGCTGCACCTCCAGCATGTCCATGAAGCGGTCGAAGCCGGTCATTCCATCCTGATAAAGCCGCGCGAAGCTGACCAGCCGCTGGATCGGATCGACCAGAATTGAAACGCACAGAAGGAACGTGAGCAGGTCCGCGAAATCCAGCGCGGAACGCACGATGCCGGCCGCGCCGATGACGATCACGGTGATGGTGATGAGCTGCGTGAAGGCCGTCATTCCGGAATAGAAATAGGCCTCGCTGCGGTAACCGTCGCGCCTGCTGTCGAGAAAGCGCAGATTCTCGCGGGCAAAGCGCCGGAGTTCGATTGCTTCATTGGTGAAGGCTTTCACCACCCGGATGCCGGCCAACGAGTCCTCTGCCCTGGCGTTGATGTCCCCGATCCGGTCCCTGCTTCGCCGCAGCGCGGCGTTCATGCGGCGGTTGAAGTAAAGTGCATAGGCCGCCATGAACGGCAGAAAAAGCACGACAACCACGGTTAGCGGTACGTCGATCCGAAAGAGCAGAACGATGACGCCGACGGACTTGATCGCGGCGATGGACAGATCCTCGGGGCCGTGGTGGTAGAGTTCACCCAGCGAAAACGTGTCGTGGGTGATCCGGGCCATGAGTTGGCCGATGCGCTGCTGGTCGTAGAAGCCGAATGACAGCTTTTGATAGTGCTCGAACAGCTCCATGCGCATGTCGCTCTCCATGCGCGCACCCATCATGTGGCCCTGATAGTCGACGAATGCATTACACAGAACCTGAAGCAGAACGATGCCCAGCATCAGCCCGCCGAACGACCAGATGCGACTGAGGACTTCCGGAGTCGCCCCCGCGCCCAAAAGGTTCTTCGTTATGACGTTGACGCAGAGCGGCAGCGCCAGCGTCGTGCCCGAAACGATGAAGGCACAGGCGATGTCGGCCATGAGCCAGCCAAGGTACGGCTTGTAATAGGACATGAATTTGCGAATCCGCCGCGTCCGAAGGGACGCGGTCGGACGGACGCGATCGCGCGCGCCCGCGAATGGGATGGTCATACGGATTTCCGATGGAACGAGATGGAGAAAGGACCGGCCTCAAAGACCGATCAGCGGCATCGCGTTAGAGCGTTGTCCTGCACATGAAAATCTCCCGGCTCTCGTCGGCTGGCGCTAAATATGCGCCGAGACGGCTCAAGATGCAACCTAAGCTGCGTCTTCGCCGCCGAAGGCTTTCTCCAGCCTGTGCATGTGCGCATGCACGCCCGGCCGGATCTTCAGACCCTCGGCGAACAGCACATCGTCGAGCCGCGCGATGCGGCGATAGAGATTGTCGCTGCGCGCCAGAAGATCGCGGAGCTTCGCAGGCAGGAGCTCGACGCCGTCTCCGCCGCCCAGACAGATCTCCTTCGATCCAAGCCGATAGCGCTCGCTGTGCGCGTCTTCCGCCGCCATGTCGCCGTCATGCACGGCGCGCTGCACGAGCAGCCAGCTTGCCGCCTGCATCAGGCGCGTCGTGACGCGCATGCTTTCGCCGGCATAGAGAAGGGCGGCCTTGCGCGGCAGATCGCGCGATTCCTGGCGGCCGCGGCCATCGAGATATTTGGCGGTCTCTTCGACAAGCGACATTCCCTCGTCGAACGTGCGCTCGAACAGCGCGGAGCCGGTGAAGCTTTGAATCGTCACGTCATTGAGATTTTCGTCGTCCGCCATGCTGCCGATCTTTGCTTTGTCTGCCCGCGCGGCGTGAAAGCTATCAACTGTCGCGTCATGCGCAAGATGAATCCTTGCTTTCGTTTCGCGTAAACCAAACTAATGGTTGCTCGGCGGCAACGCTTTGCTGTGCGTATTAATCTTTACCGGCGCGCTCTAACCAATTCGGACGAGTGCATTAGCGTTTGAAAATGGAATCGGCGGCAGATTTGGTGGCATTGCGCGCAACAATCGCCTCGCGGCAGCGTGCGATCTCTCCTTCGAGCGCGGCGATGCGTTCCTCGAGGTCGGGCGACGACATCGTATAGAGGTCCTCGCCGAGAACGATTTCCGACTTCTTCTTGCGCGGTTCGTCTGGTTCCAGCGCCATGTTCGCCTCCACCGTTGCGCCTGCTATCTTCTGCAACCGAAGATCAGGCGCAAGCGAGCAATCATGAAAGCCATCGAAGTTCAGAATCCGGGCCAGAACTACACGCTCGCAGTTGCGGAAATCGGCAAACCTTCTCCCGGCCCCGGCGAAGTGCTGATCAAAGTGGCAGCCGCAGGCCTCAACCGTGCCGATCTGGCGCAAGGCATGGGCGGCTATCCGCCCCCGCCTGGCGCGCCGGCGACGCTCGGCATGGAGGCGTCGGGCATCATCGAGGCGGTCGGCGCCGGCGTCGCGACATGGAAGGCGGGCGATGCGGTATGCGCGCTGATGGGCGGCGGCGGTTACGCCGAATATGCACTCGCATCGGAAAAATGCCTTCTGCCGGTGCCGAAAGGCGTGAGCCTCGTCGACGCCGCGGCGCTGCCCGAGGTGCATTTCACCGTGTGGACCAATCTGATGGACACGGCGCGGCTGAAGCCCGGCGAGAGCGTCCTAGTCCATGGCGGATCGAGCGGCATCGGCACCGCGGCGATCCAAATGCTCGCCGCGCGCGGGCACAAGGTGTTCGCCACAGCAGGCAATGCGGAGAAATGCGCGGCGATCGCGAAGCTCGGTTGCACCGCGATCAACTACAAGGAGCAGGACTTTGTGGCCGTGGTGAAGGACGCGACCGGCGGCAAGGGCGTCGAAGTGATCCTCGACATGGTCGGCGGCGACTATATCCAGCGCAATATGAGCGCGGCGGCGCTTTGGGGCAGGATCGTCAACATCGCCTACCAGGCGGGCATGACGGCGACGGTGAACTTCGGGCCGATGCTGATGAAGCGATTGTCGCTGCTGGCGACGACGCTGCGCGCCCGCTCGAACGAGGAGAAGGGTGCGATCCGCGACGCGTTACTGCGCGAGGTGTGGCCGCTGATCGACGCCGGCAAGGTGAAACCGATCGTCGATCGCACCTATCCGCTGGCCGAAGCCGGCGCCGCGCACAAACGCATGGCGGGCAGCGAGCATATCGGCAAGATTCTGCTGACGATGTGACTGTCCACCGCAAGCCATAGCGCAGACTGCGACCGTTCCCTGCGTGCTAGCACCCTGAATTCTGGAGGAATTTCGGCCACATGGCCGGTGTCCGCGACCATGGGAGAATTTTCTTCCCCTTTCGTCCCCTTCCCGCTAAAACCCCTGCCATTCCTCGAAAGGCTCAAGCTTTACGAGGTCGGGTGGTCCGGTGAACGGGCCCCCGGCAAGGGAGAAGTTTTATGGCCGTCGAAACCAAACCGCTGATGCCCAAGGCGACCGCCGTCTGGCTGGTCGACAACTCCTCGCTCACCTTCGAGCAGATCGCCGATTTCTGCGGCCTGCATCCGCTCGAGGTGAAAGGCATCGCCGACGAGGATGTGGCGAAGGGCATCAAGGGCCAGGATCCGGTGTCGTCCGGCCAGCTGACGCGCGAGATGATCGAGGAGGCCGAGAAGAACCCCAAGATGCGCCTCAAGATGGCGGCGCCCAAGCACAAGATGCCCAGCGTCAAGCAGAAGAAGGCGCCGCGCTACACGCCGGTGTCAAAGCGCCAGGACAAGCCGGATGCCGTCTACTGGATCCTGCGCAACCATCCCGAATTCGCCGACGCCGACATCATCCGGCTGATCGGAACGACCAAGGCGACAATTCAGAAGATCCGCGAGCGCAGCCACTGGAACGCGACCAACATCAAGGCGGTCGATCCGGTGACGCTCGGCCTTTGCTCGCAGCTCGAGCTCGACCTGGCGGTGACGCGCGCCGGCGCCAAGCGCGATCGGGCCGAGAAGCGCGCGGTCAAGCGCGGCGAGAGCTTGAAGCCGATCTCGGAGACGACCGGCGTGCCCGAGCCCGATCCTCTGGAATTCCCGCAGGAAGACGACAGCCCCGGCTGATATTCCATCGGCGCGCATTCGCGGGCGAAGCGACATGCTTCACCCGTTCATGCCGCGGCCTGCTCGTCGCCGCCGCGCGGATCGAGCTGCGCCTCGGTCGGCGTCGATTGCGGCGGCACGACTTCATAACGTTCGCGATAGATGTCGTCCGCTGCGGTCCGCACCCCGATGCGCAAAACCGTGAACGCCGCCATCGCGACATGGATCGTTGCCGTATAGAAGAACAGCGCTTGCGTCCCGAAACGGCCGATGACGACCGCCGCCAAGGTCGGGCCCAGCACCGACGAGAGCGAATTGATCAGCAGAAGGGTCGCCGACGTCTCGACGAATTCGTCGCGCGCGATGCGGTCATTGGCGTGGGCGACCGAAAGTCCATACAGCGGCAGCGCCACTGTGCCGAGGACACCGATCAGCGGCAGGATCACCCAGCGATGTGCGCCTCCGAACATCGCCAGCGTCAGGCCCACGATTGCCGCCAGGGCGCAAACGGCCGCGATGATCAGGCGCCGATCCATCCGGTCGGATATGCGTCCCAGCGGCAGCTGCACCAACGCACCGCCGAGCGTGAAGACGCTCATGAAGATCGCGATCCAGCCCTTGTTGAGGCCGTGTGCCTGGGCATAGACCGGCGCCAGGGTCCATACCGCGCTGTTGGCGAAACCGACCGCGATGCAGCCCATCACGCCGACCGGCGCGATGCCGTAGAGCCTGAGCGGGCGCAGCGCCGGAATGTGCGCCGCATGCGGCTGCGGCAGGCGCGTCGAGCCCATCGGGATGAGGCACAGCGAATAGAGAATGGCGGCCAGGCTGAACAGCGCGAAACTGGTCGGCGCGCCGGTGGCGAACAACATCTGGCCGACGATCAGGCTGGAAAAATTGATCGTCAGATAGGCGCTGAAGATGCGGCCGCGGTTCTCGTTGGTCGCCCGGTCGTTCAGCCAGCTTTCGATCACCATGTAGATGCAGGCGGCGGCGGCACCGAACGCGCCGCGCATCAGGATCCAGACCCACTCCGACACGACCATGGATTGAATAAGGATCGTCGCCGCCGAGATTCCTGCCCCGATCGCGAAGGTGCGGCTATGGCCGCTGCGGGCGAGCAGCCTGGGTCCGGCGTAGCAGCCGCCGACAAAGCCCGCAAAATAGAACGAGCCGATGACGCCGAGCGACAGGTTGGAGAAGCCGTCCAGGTTGGCGCGCACCGGAATGAGCACGCCGACGAGGCCGTTGCCCATGATGTAGAGCGCGGTCGAGAACAGGATGGCCGCAACGGCCCAGATCTGCTTTTGCATAGCCTCTTGCTTTACGCCGGATTAGGCGGGCTTTGCGTTCAAAATATGTAACGCACCGCGACAAATCCGAGAACGACGAGGACAAGGAACCCGATCAGCGCGATCTCCATATACTTCTCGATCAGCGCCTGGACTGGCGCGCCGAAGAAATAGAGGAGCGAGGTGACGAGCGCATAGCGCAGCCCGCGCGTAACGGTGGACAGCCCCATGAACAACGCGAAGTTGAAGCCGGCAAAGCCGCTCGCGATGGTCACAAGCTTGTAGGGGATGGGGGTGAGCCCCTGGACCATGATCCAATAGCCATATTTGGCATAGGCCGCGCGGAACCCGTCGAACGCGGCTTGCAGACCGTAGGTGTGGATCACCCAGCGACCGACCGTGTCGAAGAACACGGCCCCGATCATGTAGCCGAGCGCGCCGCCCGATACCGAAAACAGCGTGCACCAGGCCGCCAGCATGACGGCGCGGCGGCGGTCGGCGAGCACCATCGGCACCAGCATGACATCGGCGGGAATGGGAAAGAAGGAAGCTTCCGCGAAGGCAAAGGCGGCGAGGCCGGCCCAGGCGTGGCGGCCCTGGGCGTTTCGCATCATCCAGGCATAGAGACGGCGAAGCCCGCGCGGCTGAACCTGTTCGGTCATCGAATTGTCCTTAGGTGCCGCGGTTCCTAGCAATGCGTACACCATGGCGGCAAGCTTGCTGGTTAATGCGGCATTCTTTAGCGTCCGTCGAAACCGTTGTGTGATCCTCGCCCATGGCCAAGCCGAAGAAACCCAAGAAGCCGAAGAAGAAGTCGCCTGCGAAAGCCAAGGCGAAGCGAGCCAAGAAGACGGCGAAAAAGCCGGTCGCGGTCGCGCGCGCCGTGCCGAAACCCGACGTCCGGCGGCGGCCGAAATCCTCGGTGCGGCGGGTGGCCGCGCCGCGGACAATGCCGCGTCCGGCGGCACGCCACGGCGGCGGCAAATACGACACCGATCTCGACCGCAACGCCGCGAACTATCAGGCGCTCACGCCGCTGACCTTCCTCGAGCGAGCGGCAAGCGTGTTCCCGGCCCGCACCGCCATCATCCACGGGCGGCAGCATTTCACCTATGCCGACTATTACGCCCGCGCGCGGCGGCTCGGCTCGGCGCTCGCCAAGGCAGGGCTCAAGAAGGGCGAAACCGTCGCGGTGATGCTCGCCAACACGCCACCGATGCTGGAAGCCCATTACGGCGTGCCGATGACCGGCGGCGTGCTCAACACGCTGAACACTCGGCTCGATGCGGCGGCGCTCGCCTTCATCCTGGATCATGGCGAGGCGAAGTTTCTGATCACCGACCGCGAATTCTCGGGCGTGATGAAGGAAACGCTGAAGCTCGCCAAGGTGAAGCCCATCGTCATCGACTATGACGATCCGGAGTTTCCGCAGGCCGGCGACCGGCTGGGCAATATCGACTACGAAGCGTTCCTGAGCGAAGGCGATCCGGAATATGCCTGGTCGCCGCCGACCGACGAGTGGGACGCGATTTCGCTGAACTATACGTCCGGCACGACCGGCAATCCCAAGGGCGTGGTGTTCCATCACCGCGGCGCCGCGCTGATGGGCTATGGCAATGTGCTCTCGGCACAGATGCCGCGCCATCCGATCTATCTGTGGACCTTGCCGATGTTCCACTGCAACGGCTGGTGTTTTCCCTGGTCGCTGTCGGTCGTGGCCGGCACGCATGTCTGTTTGCGCTGGGTGCGCGCCAAGGCGATGTACGACGCGATCGCCGAGCACAAGGTGACGCATCTGTGCGGGGCGCCGATCGTGATGTCGACCTTCATAAACGCGAAGCCGGAAGAGCGCCGCCCGCTGCCCTACACGGTGGAGTTCATCACGGCCGCGGCGCCGCCGCCCGAATCGGTGTTGGCCGCGATGGCGGAAGCCGGATTCAACGTGACCCATGTCTATGGCCTGACCGAGACCTATGGCCCCGCCGTCGTCAACGAGTGGGCGAACGAGTGGGACACACTGGAGCGCGGGCAGCGCGCGGCCAAAAAGGCGCGCCAGGGCGTGCGCTATCACGCCCTCGATGCGCTGACCGTGATGGATCCGGAGACGATGGAGCCGGTTCCGGCCGACGGCATGACGCTTGGCGAAGTCATGTTCCGCGGCAATGTCGTGATGAAGGGCTATCTCAAGAATCCGAAGGCGACGACGGAAGCGTTTGCCGGCGGCTGGTTCCATTCCGGCGACCTCGGCGTGATGTATCCCGACGGCTATGTCCAGCTGAAGGACCGCTCGAAAGACATCATCATCTCGGGCGGCGAGAATATCTCGTCGATCGAGGTGGAGGACGTGCTGAACAAGCATCCCGCCGTGATGTTCGTGGCCGTGGTGGCCAAGGAAGACGAGAAATGGGGCGAAACGCCCTGCGCCTTCATCGAGCGCAAGGCGGGCTATGAGAGTGTGACGGCGGAAGAGCTCATCGAGTACTGCCGTGCCAATCTCGCGCGCTACAAATGCCCGCGGCATGTCGTGTTCGTCGAATTGCCGAAGACCTCGACCGGCAAGATCCAGAAATTCAAGCTGCGCGAGATGACAAAAGAGGTTGTGTGATACACGCGCCGGTTGATGCACGCCACGACAGTTGCGGAAGTTGAATTGTTCAATCCCCGCGGCCCAAGCTAGGTACCCCCAATTCGGAGGGGTGGCGGTCGCTCCGCATGCGGACAAAGGTGCGCCTCAAGGGTGGGAGGCGTTTCATGGCGGCGACGCGGCGAGAGTTGGCTGACAAGCCGGCTAGTGACGAGCTTTTGCGCCGCCTTCAGAACCTGATCTACGAATTTCACGCTCTGGGACGGTTCGACGAGGCAAAGCCTCATCTTCTTTGGCTGATGGAGATCGCCGAGTCGGAAAAACCGATCAACCCCCGCGCTTGAAGAACTGCACCGCGCGTTCGTGCTTTTCCGCCGCCGCGCGCGTCTTGAAGGTGCCGAGATTGCGGCGCTTGCCGGTCTTGGGATTCTTCTTGCGCGAATAGAGGCGGTAGCCGCCCAAAGGCAATTTGCGGATCATGGAGTGCCTCCACTGTGCTTTGGACGAATGACACTTCCCTAGCCGGTGTCTTCTAGCACTATTCGGATTGCGCAACGGCCCGGAGCATCCAGGGAAAATTTCTACAAGACGGGCTTGCGAGAGGCTCCTAGGCTCACGCCGCGTCGCTTCGAGATTTGCCCGTGAGTCAGCAAGCCGAACCCGTATCGCCGCCAGCCAGCCGTTATGCGCTGGCCTTCATTTTCATGACCATGCTGATCGACACGATCGGGCTCGGGATCATCATTCCGGTGACGCCGGCGATCATCAAACAGCTGACCGGCGACGGGCTCAGCGGCGCGGCGGGCTGGGGCGGATGGCTGATGTTCGTCTATGCGCTGATGCAATTCCTCTGCGCGCCGGCGATCGGAAATCTGAGCGACCGGTTCGGGCGCAGGCCGGTGCTGATCCTGTCGCTGCTGGCGCTCTCGGTCGACTATTGCATCACCGGACTCGCACCGACGATCGCGTGGCTGTTCGTTGGCCGCTTCCTGTCGGGCGCCGCGGGCGCGACCTATCCGACGGTCAATGCCTATATCGCCGACGTCTCGCCGCCCGAAAAGCGCGCGGCGAATTTCGGATTGACGGGTGCCGCGTTCGGCATCGGCTTCATCTTGGGACCGGGTCTTGGAGGATTGATCGGCGACCATTGGGGCGCACGGGCGCCGTTTTTCGTAGCGGCAGCGATTTCCCTGGCCAATGCGCTGTTCGGTTTTCTGGTCCTGAAGGAGTCGCTGCCGCCGGCGCGGCGCCGCAAATTTGAGGTCTGGCGCGCCAACCCGCTCGGGGCGCTGAAATCGCTCGGCCGCTTCCCCTGGATGTACGGCATGCTCGCGGTCGGCGTGCTGCTGCAAGTCGCGCACGATGCGCTGCCCGCGACTTGGACCTACTACACGATGCTGAAATTCGGCTGGGGGCCGGGCGATGTCGCATGGTCGCTGGTCGCGGTCGGCGCGTTCACCGCGGTGTCGTTCGGCGTGCTCCCACGCCTCATCGTGCCGCGCATCGGCGAGCCGCGCGCGGTCTATCTCGGCTTCGTCTGTGCCGCCCTGGGTTATGCCGGCTACGCATTCGCGGCGACGCCCTGGATGCTTTACGCCTGGATGGTGATTTGGTCGCTCGGCGGCATCGGTGGGCCAGCGTACAACTCCATCATGTCCTCAGCGGTGCCGGCGAACGAACAGGGCGAGCTGATGGGCGCGCGCGCGAGCCTGGACAGCATCACGTCCATCGTCGCGCCGCTGCTGATGACCGGGCTGTTCAAATACTTCACCAGCGGCCGGGCGTTCGTCTATTTCGCGGGCGCATCCTTCGCGGCAGCAGCGCTGTTCGAACTCGCTGGCGTCGGCGTGTTCGCACTGGCGCGACCGCGCAAAGCCGCGGTACCGGCGGAGTAATTCAAATATGAAGCGGGAAGGCTAGTGAACGCTGCTTCGCAAGCGTTCGAGTTCGTCCTTGATTCGGAGTTTTTCTTTTTTGAGAGCCGCCACCCGGGTTTCGTCCCAATCGGGGTGGGCCATTTCGTCGTGTATGAGTTCTTCGAGTTTCTTGTGCTTTTCGGACAATTCCTGGATATGCCCTTGCAGTGCCATGCGTGCACCTCATGTTCTTAGGCCTTTGAATTAGATCACTCGGGAAGGGGGCTGTCACGCCCCTCTTCCGGTCATGCCTTCCAGGCTGTAAACGGAGCCCCATGGCGCGGGCAGCAGAAACACTGAAAAAAGAACGGCTTGTGGTTGGGATCAGCGGCGCCTCCGGCGTCGCCTATGGAATCCGGCTGCTCGAGGCGCTTGCCGAACTGCAAGTTGAGTCGCATCTGGTGATGAGCAAGGCCGGCGAGATGACGATCGGCCTGGAAACCGCGTTCAAACCCAAGGCCGTCGCCGCCAGGGCCGATCATTCCTACGTCAATTCCGACATGGCCGCGCCGATCGCTTCGGGGACCTTCAAGACCAAGGGCATGATCGTTGCGCCCTGCTCGGTGAGGAGCTGGTCGGAAATTGCAACCGGCGTCACGACCGGCCTTCTCACGCGGGCGGCCGACGTAACGCTGAAGGAGCGCAGGCCGCTGATTCTGATGGTGCGTGAAACGCCCCTTCATTCAGGCCATCTGCGCACGCTGGCGCAACTGGCGGAGATGGGCGCTACCATCCTGCCGCCGATGCCGGCCTTCTACAGCGCGCCGCACAGCCTTGAGGACTTCGTCGATCAGATCGTGGGCCGCGCCCTCGACCTTCTGGGTTATGATTGGCCGGCGCAGAAGCGCTGGGCCGGAACCCGTAACCGGCGCACGGCGCGCGCGAAGGACTGAAGGCGCGATGGCGAGCGAAGTCACGCGGCCCGACGAGGTCGCGCTCAGGGCCAAGCTGGCGGAGCTTTCCCAGGAGCATCGCGATCTCGACAATGCGATCGCCGCGCTCACCGAATCGGGCGCGCGCGATCAGCTGCAATTGACCCGACTGAAGAAGCGCAAGCTGCAGCTCAAGGACGAGATCGCCAAGATCAACGATCAACTGCTGCCGGACATCATCGCGTGAAGGAGCGGCGCGGCGATGGGTTGGCGGGCGGCATCGCCGCGCCGCTCACCGGGATGTGCGCTTGTGCGCGTACATCGCCTCGTCGGCGCGCGCCATGGCCAGGTCGGCATCGTCGCCGGCTTTCAGCTCGAACGCGCCATAGGCGAAGCTCACGGAAATGGGCGAGCCGTTCCATTGCGTCGGCGTGGCGCGAAGGCGTTCTGCAAGCAGATCCGCCTTTTTGTGCGCCTGCTCCTGGTCGGCATGGCTGAGCAGCACGCCGAATTCGTCGCCACCGAGCCGGCCGACGCAGTCGCTGTCGCGGACATTCTCGGCGAGGACCCTGGCGAAGTTGTGCAGCACGGCATCGCCGGCGGGATGGCCATACGAATCGTTGATCGCCTTGAACCCGTTGAGGTCGAAATAGATCAGGCTCGCCGGCGTGCCATAGCGGCCTGCGAACGCGATGTAGCGCGTCAACTCGCGCACGAAGGCGCGGCGGTTGAGCAGCGGCAGCATATGATCCTGGTCGGCGTTGCGCTCCGCCTCGTCGAGCCGGGCCTTGGTGGCGGCCAGTTCGCGGCGGAGGCTGTCGACCTCACCCATAAGGGTGACAATGGCATCACGCACACGCGGGGTGAATTCGCTCTCAGGTATGCCAAGCACGCTGGCCGTGGCGCCGACCGTGACCGGGCTGGTGGGCGCGGCCTCGGCCTGCCGCGCATAAGCTGCGGCGCCGGTGGCGCGCGTACCCTTTGTTGAACTCGTCCGCTCGATCTTCATGATCGATCCCTCGGCCATTCTGGCAGAAAAACGATACTAAGATTGCATTAACGACTCCTTTATCATCAAAACCAAATGGTAAACGGCAGGCAAATCGGGGCTTTTCCCGGGGCCCGCCAGCCCTATAATGCGGCGCTTCCTCGCAGGCGCGCCGCCTGCCAACCCGCCAGGGAAGCATGTCCAGCCAAAAACCGACCGTCGGCCTGATCATGGGTAGCCAGTCCGACTGGGCCACCCTGAAGGCCGCCTCCGAGATTCTCGATGCACTCAAAGTTCCGCACGAGTGCAAGATTATTTCTGCGCACCGCACGCCGGACCGGATGAGCGCCTATGCCAAGGCCGCGGCCGGCCGCGGGCTGAAGGCGATCATTGCCGGAGCCGGCGGTGCCGCTCATTTGCCGGGCATGACCGCCTCGATGACGGCTCTGCCGGTGCTGGGCGTGCCGGTGGAATCAAAGGCGCTCAAGGGGATGGATAGCCTGCTCTCCATCGTGCAGATGCCGGGCGGCGTGCCGGTCGCGACCTTTGCGATCGGCGAGGCGGGCGCAAAGAACGCGGCACTCCATGCTGCTGCCATTATCGCGCTGTCCGACAAGGCACTTGCGAAGCGGCTTGCGAGTTGGCGCGCCAAGCAGACCGACGCGGTCGCCGAAACGCCGTCCGACCGATGAGCGACATCAAGCAGCTCTCCGCGCCCGTTCCGCCGGGCGGCACCATCGGCATTCTGGGCGGCGGACAGCTTGGCCGGATGCTGGCGCTGGCCGCGGCGCGGCTGGGACTGAAGACACACATCTATTGCCGCGACCAGAACGCGCCAGCCTTCCAGGTAGCGGACCGTCATACATGTGGCGAGTTCGACGACCACGGGGCGGTTCTCGCCTTCGCGCAAGTCTGCAATGCCGTGACGTTCGAGTTCGAGAACATTCCGGCCCGGACGATCGAAAGCATCGCCTCGGTCGTTCCGGTAAACCCTGGCGCGACGGCACTTCGCATCACGCAAGACCGTCTCGAGGAAAAAAACTTCATCCAGTCGCTCGGCCTTGCGACACCGCGCTTCGCCGAGGTGAACAATGCCGGCGACGCCCGCACGCTGTTCGGCAGATTTGGACCGCGCGCGGTGCTGAAGACGCGACGGTTCGGCTACGACGGCAAAGGCCAGGCCAAGCCTGCGACCGCGGACGAGACCGCAGACGCGCTGGCGCAGTTTCGCGGCGCGCCGTCGATCCTGGAGGCGTTCATCGACTTTTCATTCGAAGCCTCCATCGTCGCGGCGCGCGGCATGGACGGCTCGTTTGCCGCCTACGACCCGCCGGAGAATCTCCACGAGCATCACATCCTGCGCCGCTCCACCGTGCCGGGGCGGCTGACCGCGGTACAGGCGGATGAAGCCAAAGCGATCGCCAGGAAGATCGCGGACGCGCTCGGTTATGTCGGTGTCCTGGCGGTCGAGCTGTTCGCGCTGAAGGATGGCGGGCTGCTGGTCAACGAGATCGCGCCCCGCGTCCACAATTCCGGCCACTGGACCATCGAGGCCTGCGCCGTCAGCCAGTTCGAGCAGCATATCCGCGCGGTGTGCGGCTGGCCGCTGGGCGATCCCAAGCGCCACGCCGACGCGGTGATGGAGAACATCCTGGGCGCCGAGGCGGAGGCCTGGGAATCCTATGCCAAACGGCCCGGCGCGCTGCACCTCTACGGCAAGGCCGAGGCCCGGCCGGGTCGCAAGATGGGGCACTTCACCACGCTTACCCCATTGACGAAGCGCTGAGCCGCCCATAGTTTCCGCGCCCGATGATGACCGCGACCAAGCGCACGACGACGACGACGAAGCCCGGCCGGGCTTCGGAAAGCGTGCGCGCGTAAGTTTCGACCGCATCGCCTGAACCGAAGCCCCGCCCAAAAGGTCCGGGGCTTTTTTGTTGTCCGATGGAGTGAATTCGAGATGAAGAGCAATCCCACCATTGCCATCGCCGGCGTCACCGGCGCCGTCGGCGCCGAGTTCATTGCCTGCCTCAACCAGCGCAAATTCCCGGTCGGCAAGCTGAAGGCGCTGGCGAGCGCGCGCTCGGCGGGCAAGACGATCGATTTCCGCGGCCAGACGGTCGGAATCGAGGAGCTCACGGAGAATTCGTTCGAAGGCGTGGACATCGTGCTGTTCTCCGCCGGCAGCGGCCCGGCGAAGAAATTCGCGCCGGCCGCCGCGAAGGCAGGCGCGGTGGTGATCGACAATTCCTCGGCCTTCCGGATGGACCCGAACGTGCCGCTGGTGATCCCGGAGATCAACGCGCGCCGCATCAAGGATCACAAGGGAATCATCGCGAACCCGAATTGCTCGGCGATCACCGCGCTGGTGCCGTTGTGGCCGATCCACAGGAAAAACCGCATCAAGCGCGTGATCATCTCGACCTATCAGGCGGCGAGCGGCGCGGGCGCGGCGGCGATGCAGGAACTGGTGGACTCGACGCGCGCCTATCTCGACGGCAAGCCGTTCACGCCGAAGGTGATCCCGCATCCTTACGCCTTCAACGTCTTCAGCCACAACACCGCGATCGATCCGGAGACCGGTTACAACGACGAAGAGACCAAGGTCATCAAGGAGACCAAGAAGATCTTCGAAGACGACGAGATCCGCGTCGGCGTGACCTGCGTGCGCGTTCCGGTGCTGCGTGCCCATTGCGAGTCGATCACATTCGAATGCGAGAAGCCGATCGGCGAGGACGAAGTGCGCGCGATCTTGAGCGACGCACCGGGCGTGCGCATCGTCGACGACCGGGCGGGAAACTATTTCCCGATGCCGATCGATGCCAGCGGTCAGGGCGACGTGCTGGTCGGCCGCATCCGCAAGGATCTGAGCGATCCGAGCGGCCATTCCATCGCGATGTTCGTTGCCGCCGATCAGCTGCTCAAAGGCGCGGCGCTCAACGCCGTGCAGATCGCCGAGCGTCTTCTCCAGCGCTAGCGTCAGTCCGCGGTCGAAGCGATGACGTGCTGCCAGAACCGGTTGCGGAATTCGGCGTCGGATGGCTGCTGACCCAGGCGGACGGCGATGAGGCCGAGCGAGGGTACGACGCCGAGGAGGCGGCCCTGTGCGCCCGCGGCAATCACCAGATCCGAAGGCGCGGAGGGAACCAGCGGTCCGTCATGGCGAACGCCGCTGACGTCGACCGACCAGGCGCCGCTGTTCAACCACCACAGCCGGCCATAGGCAGGGTTGGTGGCAGTCGCCGCGAATGTCTCGGCGAGCTGTTCTTTCGAAATCACGCGATGACCGGTCGAGGCGGCGCCCCCTTCAAGGATCATCCGCCCCAGTGCCGCCAAATCGCGCGGTGCGGTGACGAGCCCCCAGGCATTGCCGGAGGTGCGCGCGAGATCGGCGGGTCGCGCCTTCCATTCGGTGTTGCTCATGCCGAGCGGACCGGTGAGCCAGTTGCGGGTCAGAACATCGAGCGCGACGCCGGACGCGACCTCGATGACGAGCTGCAATCGGGCATAGACCGGCGTGTTGTAGAAGAAGCGCGTGCCAGGTTCGCATTCGAATGCGAGCGCCTCGGTGAGACCGGAGGTCATCGCGAGCAGGTGGCGGACGGTGATGGCGCGTTCCTGCTCCGGCGCACACTTGGTCCAGCCTTCGCCGATATAGGACGTAACAGTGCGGCCGATATCGATCAAACCGCGGTCGAGCGCGATGCCGATGAGCAGGCCGATCATGCTCTTCTGCTGCGAGGCGACATCTTCCAGCAGCGCACCATCGGGTGTGGTGCCGCGCACCAGCATGGCGGCGAAAGCCTCGCTGCCCGGCGGCAACGGCCAATTGCGCTCCAGGATGGTGCGGCCGTCCCGGGTCACGATCAGACCGGTGGTTTTCTGTGCCTGCGCGTAGGCCGCCAAGTCCGCGAGCGCCGCGTCCCGCCCGGCCGCCATCAACCCCGCCTCGCGTTGAATCCCGCGAGAATATCCGACAGCGGCGGCAGGCGGTCGAACACCTCTTTTGCCTGCGCCTTGAACTTTTCGAATTGCATCACGTTCTCGATGCGGTCAGCGAGGAACTTCGTCGTCTCGCTCTCGTCGGCGCTGGTGTCGGTAAACCAGCGCATCAGCGTGGACGTGTAGACGCCGGCCAGGATGGTGCGCTTGGTGTAGAAATTGAAGTCGGTGGAGGTGTCGCCCACCGCGCGCCACATCGCATCCACCGTGCGCCAGACGAGCGTCGCGCCGAGCGCCGCGTGCGGCGGCAAGGTGAGAAAGGCGGCGGCGCGGCGCGCGGCTTCCTTGTGCGGACGCACCGCCTCGATCCGCGCCATCACCGCGGCGGCAATGCGGGCGCGGATCTTCATCGCCTTCAGATCCATCGCCGCGAGATTCTTTTCCATCGCGGCGTCGGCGCTCCGCGAAAACGTCTCGACCAGGCTCATCGGCCCGTCGGGAAACAGCCGCGTCAACGCGTCCTTGGCGACGCCGGCTTCCTTGGCGGCGCGCGCCAAGGTCTTATCGGTAAAGCCATCGAACACGACATGGGGCAGCGCGGCCTGCAGCACCGCTTCCTTCAGCGCGGCGTCGTCGGTCTTGCGCTTGCGCGTCGTCATTCGTCCTTCGCCCAGTGTCTGGTTTCGCTTTCGAAGATCAGCTTCGACAGGTCCTTCATGCGGCTCGGATAGAGCACGCCGTCGAGATGATCGCACTCATGCTGCACCACGCGTGCGTGGAAGCCCTTGGCGGTGCGCGCGACCGGGCGGCCTTCGAGATCGAAGCCGCGATAGCGGATGTGGAACGGCCGCTCGACAAAGCCGCGCAGGCCGGGCACCGAGAGGCAGCCTTCCCAGCCGCCTTCCAGCTCGCGGCCGACAATTTCGATTTCCGGATTGACGAGGACGGTCAGCGGCGCGGTGTGGTCGAAACGCTCTTCTTCGGAGAGGCCCGGATCTGAGCGACCTTCCGGCGCCTGGAAGACAACGACCCTGAGCGGTACGTGGACCTGGGGGGCGGCGAGGCCGGCGCCGTTGGCGTCGATCATCGTCTCGACCATGTCGGAGACGAGGCGGCGGATTTCCGGTGTCCCCGGATTGCCGATCGCCTGCGCCGTCTGGGCGAGGACCGGATGGCCCATCTTCGCGATCTTCAGGATAGCCATGCCTTCAACCTCTAGACGCCACGACGGACCAAAACCCAAGCGATTGATCATTGTTTGACGGAATCGGCATTTGTGCCCGTCTCCTCCTGTCCGACGCCGCCGCCCCATTGTCACCGGACTTGCGAAGACGCATATAGGAATATTGTCATATTCCGCCAAGTGCGGTGGACAGGTTAAGACCCTTCTGATATCACCCGCGCCTCCCAAAAATGGGCCCAAGGAGCGGAATTTGCAGATCATCGTTCGCGACAACAATATCGACCAGGCGCTCAAGGCGCTGAAGAAGAAGATGCAGCGTGAAGGCATCTTCCGCGAGATGAAGCTGAGAGGCCATTACGAGAAGCCGAGCGAGAAGCGGGCCCGCGAGCGCGCCGAGGCGATCCGCCGCTACCGCAAGCTCCAGCGCAAGCGCCTGCAGCGCGAAGGCCTGCTGCCGCGCTGAAGCGCGACGGTGACGAGATTTCGAAAAGGCCGCTCCGGACGGAGCGGCCTTTTTGTTTTGCACTGCGTCGTTCCACGGTGTCACGGCCTGCGACCGCGGGCCGCCCAGGTGATCGTAGAACCGTCTCGCGAATTTCGCGGGATGTTATTGCGGACCGATCGGCATCATACAGAACCCAACTGGGTGGCCCGCAGTCGCGGGCCATGACAATTTTGGTGGTGGACTATTGGGTGAATGCCATGACCGACATCAGCGACCGGGTGCGGATCGAGGACGTGACGGTCCTCTCCGACAATCACTATCTGCTGCGGAAGTACACCTTCTGCTTCCAGCGCAGCAGCGGTCAATGGCAGAAAACCGTCCGCGAGGCCTATGACCGCGGCAATGGCGCGGCGATCCTGCTCTACAATCTCGCACAGCGGACCGTCGTGCTGACGCGCCAGTTCCGCCTGCCCGCCTACGTCAACGGCTATCGCGATCTTCTGATCGAGGCCGCCGCCGGCCTGCTCGACGATGCTTCGCCGGAAGACCGCATCCGCGCCGAGGCCGAGGAAGAGACCGGTTATCGCATCAAGGACCCGCGCAAGATCTTCGAAATCTTCATGAGCCCCGGATCGGTGACGGAAAAGCTGCATCTGTTCGTCGCCGCCTATGATGCGAGCGCCAAGAGGGGCGCCGGCGGCGGCATCGAAAGCGAAGGCGAAGACATCGAGGTGCTGGAACTCGGCTTCGACGAGGCGGTCGCCATGATGGCCGACGGCGGCATCTGCGATGCAAAGACCGTCATTCTGCTGCAATATGCGCAGACGCATTTGTTCGCCGGAGACGACCGATGTTGAAGAATGCCGTTGCCGTGATGGCCGCAGCCGCCCTCGCATTTGCGCCCGCCATTGCCGGCGCGCCGTTGCCGAACAAGGTCGGCGATTGCGTCACCACGTCGGTGAAGTCGATCGGCACACGGCTCGATGGCATCGCCGACAGCGGCTCGGCGATCGAATATGCGAACGGTCTCTACCAGGTATCTTACGACATCATTCCGGAGATCGCGGAGTCGAAGGCGGGCGATCCGGTGACGCTCTGCCTGACGGAACTGCCGCAGGATTGTCCGCCGGGCGACGACCGCGGCAAGATCTACAAGGCGACCAACCTGCGCACCCATCGCATCTGGGTCGCGCCCGACTCCGAGCACAGCTGCGGCGGCGCGTGACGCGCACTAGCGCCTGACTCTGAACAGCCCCGTCACCAGCGCGCCGAGCGAGGGCGGGCGTTCGGTCGTCAGCACATGACGGGCGAAGACGCGGCCCGTCCACACGATGAGCAGGCCGGTCGTCGCGACAGCCAGCAACAGCGTCCCCCAAACCTGCCAGACCGGCGGGTGCGAGGCGATGCGCAGCATCATGAAGTAGGGCGTGTAGACCGGAACCCATGACAGCACCGTGGCGAGCGGGCCGTTGGGATCGCGCATGATGCCCGCGATCATCAGGTTCGGCAGCATCAGGATCAGCATGGACGGACCGAGCAGCGCCTGCGCGTCGGCGAGCGAACTTGCCATGCTGCCGATGGCGAGGAACAGCGAGCCGTAGATCAGAAGGCCGCAGAGAAAATAGACGAGGAGCAGCGGCAAGGTCTGCAGCGAGGCGGTGGCGCTGAGCGAGGCGAACACCAGCGTCGCGGTCTCGTGGCTCGCGATCGCCATCAGACCGAACAGTGCAAGCCCCCAGATGAGCAGCGTGGTGAGCGCCACCGCGATGACGCCGATCAGCTTTCCGGACGTGATCTCGCGCGCCGTGGCGCAGGAGAGCAGCACCTCGATCATGCGGGTCGATTTTTCCTCGACCACGCCCTGCAGCAACACGCTCGCATTCATCACCGAGACGACGAACAGGATGATGGCGAAGGCGATCGGCACGATGGAGCCGATCGTCGTATCGATGCCGTCGCCTTCCGGATTGTGCTGTTCGAGCGCGGCCGCGGGGCTCAGCTTGTCGGGATCGTCGATCTGCGGCGCGTAGCGGCGCACCGCCGCGGCCCTGAGCGCGCCGGTCAGCGCATCGGTCACGAAATCGCGCAGGTCGCCGTTGCGCTGCCGTGTCCAGAACTGCGCCGTACCGGCGGCGCCCGGACCGAAGCCCGGTGGAATGACGACAACGGTTTCAATGTCGAAAGGCGTTTCGTCGCTTCGCAAAATGCGCGCGACGTTCTTGCCGCCCGGCATGCGCGCGAGCTCGGCCGGCGGCTCATGGTAGACAAACCGCGGCAGCGGCGGCGTGAAGGCCGGCGCGCCGGGCCGCAACGCCGGCCCGAGCGCCACAAGCATCTCCTGCGTGCCGCCGGCTTTGTGGAAGGCACGCAGCGATGAAGGCGCCAACGGCTGCCGCAGCATCGCGGCGGTGAGGGGCGGGAGCTTGGACTCGTCGGCGTTCGCCGCCGCGTAGCGACTGAGCGCTTCGAGGTCCCGGTCCTCATTGTCGTGCTGCAGCCCGGAAAGGATGGCGTCGCGATATTGCCCGCCCGTCCCGTCGACCACCGTGAAGACGCGCGGGCTGCCCTGGCCCGAGGTCCATTGCGGCACCAGGACGACGATCGTGATCCACAACGGGAACAGCAGCAGCGAGATGACGAAGCCGCGCCGCGTGACGTATTTGATGAACTCCTGGCGCGCGATCAGGAAGGTGCGGTTCATGCCGCCTTCTCCACCAGCGAGACGAAGACATCGTGCAGGCTCGGCGGCGCCATGTCGAAATGGGTGAGCGGCACGGCGTGCTCGAAGCAGGCGGCAAGTAGCGCGCGACCGTCGGCGCCTTCCTTGAGTTCGACCAGCCAGCCATTCGGCGACGGCGCGGCATCGACGACGCCCGGCACGCCGCGCAAAAAGGCGAGATCGCCGTCTGCGGCGATGCGGGCACGCCGGGGCAAAAGACCGCGCGCCTCGTCGAGCGTACCTTCGAACAGCTTGCGCCCCTTGGCGATGACCAGAAGCCGGTCGCACAGCCGCTCGGCATGCTGCATTGTGTGGGTCGAGAACAGGATGGTCTTTCCCTCAGCGGCGAGGCCGCGGATGAAGTCCTCAAGCTCGCTCTGGTTTACCGGATCGAGGCCGGAGAACGGCTCGTCGAGGATGACGAATTCCGGATCGTGCGCCACGGCGGCGAGAATCTGCACTTTCTGCGCCATGCCCTTGGAGAGCCCTTCGATGCGCACGCGCGCGAAGGGACCGAGCCCGAAACCTTCGAGCAGTGCGCGGGCGCGGGCGAGCGCATCGGCGCGCTTCATGCCCTTCAGCGTCGCGATATAGGCAATCGCCGCATCGGCGCGCATGCGCTTGTAGAGACCGCGCTCCTCCGGCAGATAACCGACATGCGCGCGCACCGCATCCACGCTTTTTCCGAGGATTCTGATCTCGCCCGAGTCGGGCGGCAGGATGCCCAGCATCATGCGCAAGGTCGTGGTCTTGCCGGCACCGTTGGGGCCGAGGAAACCCAGGATCGTGCCGCGCGCCTGCGTGAAAGATAGCGAATCGACGGCGGTGAAATCCCCGAACCGTTTTGTGACGCTCTCGAGTTCCAGAACGGGTTCGGTCACCAGCGCGTCTGCCCAATCGAATCATCGCCCCGAAAGTCCGGGCGCGCCATTTCTCCTTAGCAGATGCTAATGAATTGCGAAAAGAAATGCGGGCCTTGCGCACAAGGCGGACGTTTGCCGGTCAGGCGACCGTCACTCGATAGGCGCAGCGGCCGGCGCCTTCGATGATATGCGTCAGGCGCTCGACCTTGACGTCCTTGCCGAGCACACGATGG
Organism: uncultured Alphaproteobacteria bacterium; assembly: GCA_963741735.1. Classification (GTDB taxonomy): domain Bacteria; phylum Pseudomonadota; class Alphaproteobacteria; order Micropepsales; family Micropepsaceae; genus Rhizomicrobium. The sequence continues at coordinate 882,260 of CAVUJB010000002.1, read as the reverse complement.
AACAGTGCGAGCTCTTCGCGGCACAGCCCGGTGCATAGCCTTGCCGCGGCGCAGACCGGACAGTGATTTTCGACCAGGAGCCAATGGCCGGTCTGCGGCTCGCGCTTGACCTCGGCCATGTAACCTTCGGCGCTGCGGATCGCCGCCAGCGCTTCGAGCCGCGCCTTCAAGCTGTGCGCCTTGTCTGTCTTGGCGCGATACATCTTCTCCAGCTCGGCATTTCGCAGCTTGAGCAGACGGTCGAGCCCCTCCTCCCCGAACGCCTTCTTCATCTGCACGATGAGGTCGGCGGCGAGCGCGGAATGGCCATCGGCGAAGTGCGCGCCGGCGGCCGGAGTGGCGCGCCACAGCTTCACGGGGCGGCCGCGCGGACGGGCCTGTTCCACGAAAGCGGCGTCTCCCGCTTCCTCCAAAGCATAGAGATGCTGACGCACCGCCATGGGGGTGATGGCGAGCCTGTCGGCCGCGGAATCCGCGGAAATCGGGCCCTCGCGGACCAGAAGCTCGCGCACGGCGGCACGGCCGGTGGCGGCGGGTTTCTGCTTTGGACGCGGGTGGGCCATGCGTTATTTTCTAAAGTCCTACCTTGCGTAAATCAAGGTCCGCGATATTCTAAAGTGATGGCTTTGGAAAAGAGAGGCGGCAATGTTCACCGCGACCGGCATCGGCGAGAGCGCGCTCAAGGAGATAGGCCGCAAGGTCGTGCGCAAGGCTGGCAAGCAGGTGCTGCTGCTCGCTTCGGGCGGCAAGCTGTTCGCGATCGCCAATCGCTGCCCGCACGAAGGCTACCCCTTGAGCGAAGGAACGGAGGGTCCGGGCTGCGTGCTGACCTGCAACTGGCACAATTGGAAATTCGATCTGGCGAGCGGCGAAGCATTGGTCGGGCGCGACCCGGTGCGCACCTATCCGCTGGAAGTGCGCGGCGGCGAGATCTTCGTCGACCTTGCCGATCCGCCGGCCGAGCAGCAGCGCGACCGCGCGCTCAAAGGCCTGGTGCAGGCGATGGAAGACAGCGACCAGCCGCGCATGGCGCGCGAGGTGGCGCGGCTGGAGCGCGCCGGTTTCGATGCGAGCCTGGCGCTGACCCATGTGCTCGGCCCGTTCAGCGACCGGCTCGAATATGGCACGACGCACGCCCATGGCGCGGCGGCGGATTGGCTGGCACTCGCCGAGCGCGCGCCGGGCAGCGCCGAACGGCTTGCCGCGATGATCGAGCCGCTCGCCCATCTCGCCTGGGATACGATCGGCGCCAGGCATTATCCCTTTGCGCAAGGCGCGCGCGATTGGAATGCACACGCATTCCTCGCCGCGATCGAGGCAGAGGATGAGCCGCTCGCGATCTCCCACCTGCGCGGCGCGCTGGTTGGCGGCGTCGAACTGAAAGAGATAAGCCGCGCCTTGGGCCGCGCAGCGCTGTCGCACTATGCCGATTTCGGCCACAGCGCGATCTACACGCTGAAGATCGCGCAGCTGATCGAACGGCTGGGACCGGACGCCGCCGAACCGCTGCTGCTCGCCTTCGTGCGTTCGTTGGTCCATGTGACGCGCGAAGAACGGCTGCCGGAATTTCGGCATTATGACGCCGCGCTCAAGGCATGGGACGGATCGGGCGCCGTACCGATCGCGGCGGACGACCTGATCGGACTTTCCGTCGATGGAGCGCTCGACCGCATGCTGCGCTCGTCCGGCCGCGGCACGCGCGAACTTTACGATGCGCTGCTCGGTGCGGCAGCCTGGAACCTGCTGCATTTCGACCTGGCGGTGGACCGCGCCACCGACAATCCGATCGCCGACAATGTGAGCTGGCTCGATTTCACCCACGCGCTGACCTTCGCCAATGCGGTGCGCCACATCTGCGAGGCGCAGGAGGATCTGTGGCCGAAGGCGCTTTTGCAGCTCGCGATGTTCGTCGGGCGCAACAAAAGCTATGTCAAAGCGCAACAGGATCTGGACGCCTATCGCGTCGACGATGCGAAGGCCTTCATCGCGCGCGAGATGGCGGGTCTCTACGATCACGGCATCGTCGAGCCGATCATTGCGTGCCACCGCATCAAGATGCTGTTCGCGCTGGAAGACGAGCTTGCCGCGGCTCCCGCTGCGCCATGGCGCGCAACGATGTGCGCCGCGATGAACCGCTGGCTGAACACGCCGCAAAAGCGCCGCCACGGACTGAGGTTCGCGGCGCAGGCGCAGGATTTCATCGCGCGCGAGGGGTGAGATGGGGCGGCAGATGCTGCCATTTCTGGGGCGCGCGCCATGAGCCGCTTCGGTCGTGCCTGTGGCGCGGGGTTCATCGCGGCCGGCGTCGAAGCGTTCAGCGGCTAGCCGTGCGCATCGGCCGGTTCGCCGACATGGGCGACCATGTCGGTGATCACCGAGCGCACATGCTGATCGGCGGCGACATAGAACACCTGCTTGCCCTGGCGTTCCGCCTTGAGCACACGCGCCGAGCGCAGCAGCCTCAGATGATGGCTGACGAGCGACGGCGAGAGCTTGGTCTGGGCGGCGATCTGCGACACGCAGACCGGATCCTTCAGGCAGGCGAGAATGATGCGCAGCCGGCTGGGATCGCCCATCAGGCGAAAAATCTCCGCCAGATCAATCGCTTCATCGTCGGTGATTGACAGGGCTTGGACCATATCTCTAACATGAATGATCATATGAACATGTGTTCATATAATCTCGATTTTGAGCACCGTCAACCGCCGCGATGAGCCACGATCACGACCATGCCGGCCACAACGACCTCGCCCGTGTCGGCTGGGCCTTCGTCATCATCTTCCTGTTCATGCTGGTCGAGGCGCTGGGCGGCATCGTCTCCGGTTCGCTGGCGCTCATCGCCGATGCCGGACACATGGTGTCGGACGCCGCCGCACTCGGCATGAGCTTCCTCGCCATCCAAATCGGCCGGCGTCCGGCCGATGCGCAGCGCTCCTACGGTTACAAGCGGCTTGAGGTTCTCGCCGCCTTCGTCAATGGCTGCGCCCTGTTCGTGATCGCCGGCGGCATCGTGTTCGAGGCGATCCTGCGGCTGCGCAGCCCGCAGGCGGTGCTTGGCGGACTGATGCTCGCGGTCGCGATCGTCGGCCTGCTCGCCAATTTCGGCGCCTTCCTCGTGCTGAATGGCGGCTCGCGCGAGAACCTCAACATGCGCAGCGCCTGGCTGCACGTGCTGGGCGACGTGCTGGGCTTCATCGTCGCGATCATCGCCGCGCTTGTGATCATGGCGACCGGTTGGTTTCCGATCGATCCGATTCTGTCTGTGCTGGTGGCGCTTTTGATCCTGCGCAGCGCATATCAGATCGTGCGGGACTCCGCGCATATCCTCCTCGAAGGCACGCCGGGCAATCTCGATGCGGATCTTCTGGCGAGCGATCTTGTCGCCAGCGTGCCCGGCGTCGCCGACGTGCACCATGTGCACATCTGGTCGCTCACCTCGCAGCAGCCGCACGTCACCCTGCACGCACGCTGCGAAGGTCACGATGCGCAGATCGTCGCCGGCATCAATGCGCGGCTGAGAGAGAGATTCGGGATCGCGCATTCCACGATCCAGATCGACGTCGCCGACTGCGCCGACGAGGACTGCGCCGAACCGCACGCGCATTAGTTCAAAGAAAAAGGGCCGCGCCCGAGAGCACGGCCCTTCTTCCATCAGGAGGACGAAACGTTAGTGGCTGAGCACCAGCTTGTGCTGGTCGGCGAAGGTCACGCCTTCGAGTGCCTCGCCTTGCGGCTTCAGCACGGCATAGACCTCGCCATCGGCGGTCAGGAGCTTGTAGCCGTTGCCGACGGCCGCGACCCACTTGGTCACCGTCGGGCCGGTCGCGCAATCGGCGGCCGGGGTCAGGTCGCCATCTGCGGCGATGACGACGTCGCACGGCGACTTGGAACCGATCGTGAGCTTGTAGGTGCCGGCGGCGAGTGCCGGGGCCTGGGCGTAGGCGGAGCCGAAACCGGAGAGGGCGAGAAGGAACGCGAGGGTCAGGAGACGGGGCTTGTTCATGTGAATAATTCCTTCAAGGTTCAACGTTTAGAAGATTAGTATCAGCGTGTGCAATTTCAAGGACAATCTGTTCGCAGATGCAATAAATCTCACTGTCGAAATTGTCGCATCGTACTTATACTATTATAATCAGTCTGTTATGCAAAAAAATGGCCCCAACTAATCTTCGGCCTGTGTCGCAAATTCGATAAAAAGTGTGCGCTGCAAGATAGAAATGGCCCGATCAAGGCCGAACATGAACAACCGGAAATCTCAATCCTTACCCAGGGTTATCGATTCGCCGCCGAGTGATTCGGCGGCGGGTTCGAACAGCCATCGGGCGGCCAGCGCAGCGATCAACGCCGCGATCAATTGCGCCGCGATGAACGGCAGCACGTCGGCCGGCCGGATGCCGGCAAAGGTCGGGGTCAGCGCGCGCGCCAGTGTGACCGCGGGATTGGCGAACGAGGTCGAGGCCGTGAACCAGTAGGCGGCCGCGATATAGAGGCCGACCGCCGCCGCGACGACACGATGTCCGCCGGCGCGGCATCCGTAGATGGTGAGCAGAAGGCCCACCGTCGCCACGCCCTCGGCAATCCATTGCCCTTCACCGGTGCGAATCTTTTCGCCGACCGCGATCAGCGGCAGCGAGAACATCGCGTGCGCCAGCACGGTGCCCGCTGCGCCGCCCAGAATCTGCATCGCGGAATAGAGCACGCCATGCGAGGCCGGCATCTCGCCGCGCGCGCACATCGCGAGCGTCACGGCGGGATTGAAATGCGCACCGGAGACCGGCGCGAAGATCAGGATCAACACCGTCAACAAGGCACCGGTCGCGATCGTGTTGCACAGAAGCATGAGCGCCACGTCGTGCGTCAGCGTCTGCGCCATGATGCCGGAACCGACGACGCCGGCGACGAGAAGGGCGGTGCCCAGCGCCTCGGCGATCGCCTTGCGCAAAAGGTCAGGCGCGGCCGATGTCGTCGACATGCTTCTTCAATGCGAGCCGGTCGAGCTTTTCGAACGGCAGCGCCGTGAACACTCGAATTCGATTGGACAACATGCGCAGCGTGTCGCGGAAGGCGTGCGCCTTTTCGACATCGCTGCCTTCAACCGCGGCCGGATCGGGCATGCCCCAATGCGCCGTGACCGGATGGCCGGGCCACACCGGACAGACCTCGCCCGCCGCGTCGTCACAGACGGTGAAGACGAAATCCATCTGCGGTGCGCCAGGCTTGGCGAACTCGTCCCAGCTCTTGGAGCGGTATCCTTCGGATGTCAGCCCGGCCTGCTTGAGCGTCGTCAGGGCGATCGGATTGACGGTCCCTTTCGGAAAACTTCCGGCCGAATAGGCGTGGAAGCGTCCCTTGCCTTCGAAGTTCAACAATCCCTCGGCCAGGATCGAGCGGGCCGAATTGCCGGTGCACAGGAAGAGGACGTTGTAGACCTTCTCGGGCATCAGCCGTTTCCACAGCAGGCATTGACGGTCTCGCGCGCTGGCGCCGGGCAACAGCCCGACGACGTCGCGGCGGCGTTCTGCGCGCGCGCTTCATCGGCGCCGACGCCATAGACGGTGAGATCGCCGGTGGTGCGGAAGGTCTCCCAGCGCACGCCTTGCGGATCGGTCGCCCAGGCCTTGTCACTCACCGCATAGCAGCAGTTCGCGGCCTTCTCCTCGAACACGCTGCCGGCGGCGTTCCTGGCGCGCTCGGTCGCATCGGCGAGCGACGCGTCGTCTTCGACCTGAATGCCGAGATGACTGAGGCCGGCTTCGCCGCCCGTCGAGATCGCGAAATTCACACGCGGATCCTCCAGCATCCATTTGGCGTAGTCGGGCTCGCGCTTCGACGGCTCCATGCCGAACAGGGTCGAGTAGAAGCGCACCGATTGCGCGAGGTCGTTAACATGCAGATGAACATGCAGACGGTTCATGACAGTTCTCCGTGGGATTGAAGTTGCAGATCTCCGGACGCCCGGCGCAGCAATCCTCCATCAGGAAGGCGAGCAGCTCGCGCATGCCGTCGTAGCGCGCGGCATAGATCAGGCTGCGGCTTTCGCGGCGCTGGCTGATCAGCCCCGCACGCTCGAGCTCCTTCAGATGGAACGACAAGGTCGGCGCCGGCGTGCCCAATCCTTCGGCGATCGCGCCAGCGCTTTCGCCGGCCGGTCCGGCACGGACGAGGCGGCGGAAGATGGCGAGCCGAGTTTCCTGGGCCAAAGCCGACAATCCGGCGAGGGCGTCTTCTGATTTCATACTTCCAAAATAGTGGAAATATTATGCGCGTCAAGGGGCCCGAGCGATTTTGAGTTTGGCCGAACGATTGCCATACACTCGGGCCGTCCCTGCCGGAGCGCTCTTATGGCGATGATCACCACCCGCAAGCTGACACCCGCCATCGGCGCCGTGATCGAAAACGTCGATCTCGCCAAGCGGCTGGACGACGAACAGATCGCGGCCATCCGCGCAGCGCTGCTGGCGCACAAGGTGATCTTCTTCGAGGACCAGCACATCACGCCGGTGCAGCACCGCGATTTCGCGGCGCGGTTCGGCGAGCTGCACACCCATCCGCTCTATCCCGGCGTGCCCGAGGCGCCGGAGATGTTCATCCTCGACAATCACGCCAGCAATCCGACCGACAATGACGCGTGGCACACCGATGTCACCTTCATCGAGACGCCGCCGCTGGGCGCCATCCTGTACGCGAAACTGCTGCCGCCGGAAGGCGGCGACACGTGCTGGGCGAACATGCAGGCGGCCTATGAGGGCTTGTCCAAGCCGCTGCAGCGATTCCTCTCCGAGCTCGATGCCGTGCATGATTTCGCGCGCGGCTTTCCGGCGCGCGGCACGGTCGCGAAGGAAGCCGGCGCCGACAAGCATTCGCGCGCCCTCGAGGAGCATCCGCCGGTCCTTCATCCGGTGGTGCGCACCCATCCGGAGACCGGCGCGGACAGCCTGTTCGTAAATTACGGCTTCACCGACCGCCTCAAGGGCCTCAGGCGCGAGGAGAGCAATGCGCTGCTCAACATGCTGTTCGTGCACATCCAGAAGCCGGAATATCAGGTGCGCTGGAAGTGGAAAGAGAACTCCATCGCGTTCTGGGACAACCGCATCACCCAGCATTATGCGGTGAACGATTACCTGCCGCACCGGCGCATCATGAATCGCGCCACGATCCTGGGCGACCGGCCGTTCAACCGGGCCCGCAAGCCTGAAGCGGCGAAGATCGCGGCGGAGTGAGGCGAGACAGAAGCCGACCCCGGCTGGGCTGCGCCAACCGAATTGCGGCTTCGGGGTGAAGCCGCTACTTCCCCTCGAACTTCGGCGTGCGCTTCTCGACGAAGGCGAGCATGCCCTCGCGCGCGTCCTTGGTGCGCATCAGCGGCAGGAGCTGGAGATAGACATGGTGCACATGCTCGTCGAACGGCTCGGACAGCCCCATGCGCATCATGCGCTTGGCGGCCGCAACCGCGAGCGGCGCGTTGGCCGCGATCTCGGCCGCGAGCGCGCGGGCTCTGCTCATCAACTCGGCATCGGGCACGACTTCGGAGGCGAGACCCATCTGCACGCACTCTTTCGCGCCCAGGGTGCGTCCGGTGAAGATGATCTTCGCCGCCTGTTCCCAGCCAAGCAGACGCGGCAGCAACCAGGTGCCGCCGGACTCCGGCAGGATTCCGCGCTTGGCGAAGGAGAGCGCGAGCTTGGACGATTCCGCCATGATGCGGATATCGCAACCGATCGCGGTGTCGGCGCCATAGCCGGCCGCGCCGCCGTTCACCGCACAGATCACCGGCGTGTTGATCGCGTGCAGCACGGTCGGCGGCGTATTGCGCAGGTCCAAGTCGGTCGCGCCGGCACCGCTGCCGATTCCCATGCCCGTGCCTTGCGTCGCCTGGCGCAAATCGAGACCGGCACAGAAGGCGCGGCCCTTGCCGGTGAGAATGATGCAGCGAACGTCGGTGTCCTTGTCGGCTTCCAGCAGACACTCCGACAGCCGCGCCAGCATCGGGCCGGAGATCGTGTTCATCCGGTCCGGCGCGTTCAGCGTGATGGTCGCGATGTGATCGGAGACCTCGTAGAGGACTTCGTCGGTGTTGATGCGTTCGGGCTTGTTCATGGCGCTCTCCCTGGATTTTGGAGGGAGCGTAAGCCGGAAAATGCCGGTTTGGCGAGACTTCCGTTACGTAGGCGGTGGACTGTGCAGGTAGCTTTCCACCAGAGATCCGGCGACGAGGCGCCAGCCGTCGACCAGCACGAAGAAGATCAGTTTGAATGGCAGCGAGATGATCACCGGCGGCAGCATCATCATGCCCATGCTCATCAGGATCGAGGCGACCGCCATGTCGATGATGAGGAACGGCACGAAGATCAGAAATCCGATCTCGAAGGCGCGTTTCAATTCGCTCAGCATGAACGCCGGCGCCAGCGTGCTGACCGGCGTGGCTTCCGGCGTCACCGGCGCCTTGGAATTGCTCATGTCGAGGAAGAGCTTGAGATCGGCCTCGCGCACATGGGCGAGCATGAATTTCTTCATCGGCACCGAGGCGCGGTCGAACGCCTGCTCGGTGGTGATCTGATTGTTCACCAACGGTACGACGCCCTGGTTGTAGGCGTCCTTCAGCGTCGGCGTCATCACGAAAAGCGTGAGGAACAGCGACAGCGAGACGATCACGCTGTTGGGCGGGCTTTGCTGCAAGCCGAGCGCGGTGCGCAGCAGCGACAGCACCACGACCATGCGCACGAAGCTCGTCATCATGATGAGGATCGACGGCGCGATCGAAAGGATCGTGATCAGCGCGACGATCTGCATCAGGCGGTCAGTGAAGAGACCGCCGCCGGAAAGATCGATGTTGAGCCCGCCGGTCGATGAGGTTGCGCCGGCGGCCGCGGCGACCGCGGCGTTCGTGGCCGGCGATGCGGCATAGGCGGCACCGGGTACGATCAGCAGCGCGACCACAAGCGTAACGAGGACGAGGCCGAGCTTGCGCGCGGTACCGGAGTTCTTCACGACGCCGCCTCTTGTGTCAGGAGCGATGCGGTGATCGGCATCGCCGCGGCCGGAATCCCGGCTTCGATGACGGAAGTTCCGTCGGGTCCGCAAAGCACCAGATGTTCCACGCCGTCGCGGCGGACGATGAGCAGGCGCTGGCGCGGGCCGATCATCAGGCTTTCGACGATCGACAGGCGGCGCGTCGCCATCGGCTTGACGAGGCCGCCGAGCCCGAAGCGGCGTGCCGCAAGGCCGGCGGCGCCGACCAGGCCGAGCACCAGAACCAGAGCGCCCAGATAACGCGCGAAATCCATCACATCCATGCGCGCATGAAAGACCGTCAAGCTTAATCGGGCGTTAAAGACCGACAAAAATTGCCCGGCAGATTTTTCCACTTGCGTTAAGCGGCGCTTAATCGTTCGGGCGCAATCTCGCGCTTTGTAAGGCTAATTTTCCGTGTACGGAGATCCGTGATGGCCATGGACATCACCAACATGCCGCTTCTCGCCATGCTCAAGGAGCGCATGAGCTGGCTGAGCGCGCGGCAGAACGTGCTGGCGCAAAACGTCGCCAATGTCGACACGCCCGGCTATTCGGCGCGCGACCTCAAGCCGATCAATTTCGAGGACATCCTGAAGGGCACCACCACGCCGTCGCAGTTCCAGGGCGGCATGTCGGTCACCGATCCGCGCCACATCTCGCTGTCGACGTCGTCGCCGTCATCCGGCTTCAACGACTATGACTCTCCCGACGTCGAGACGAGCCCGTCGGGCAATTCGGTGTCGCTGGAGCAGGAAATGATCCGCGTCTCCGACACACAGGCCGAATACCAAGCCGCAACCAACCTCTACGCCAAGGCGATCGGCATGATGAAGACCGCGATCGGCGCGGGCGGCGGCGGCTGAAGGAGAGCATCATGGACTTCACCACTTCTCTCATCGTCGCCGCGTCCGGCATGCGTGCCCAGTCGGACCGCATGAAGATCATCGCGGAAAACATCGCGAACGCCAATTCGACATCGGCGAAGCCGGGCGGCGATCCCTATCGCCGCCAGATCGCAACCGTGTCGAGCGAGTTCGACCGCGAGCTGAACGCGACGATCGTCACGCCGGGCAAGCCCGTCTCCGACAACAGCGAGTTCCGGCTGCAATACGATCCGGGCAATCCGAACGCGGACTCCAAGGGCTACGTCAAGCTGCCCAACGTCAACGCACTCGTCGAAATCATGGACATGCGCGAAGCGCAGCGCTCCTACGAAGCCGACCTGACCGTGATGGACGCATCCAAGGCGATGCTGTCGCGCACGGTCGATCTGCTGCGCAAATAATCCTCAGATGGAGGTCTAACTCATGGCCGTTCTTCCAGCCGCAGCCGCAGCCGCCTATCAGGCGATCGCCCAGATCGGCGGATCGGGCGCAGGCGGCGCGACCGCCGGCGCAACCGCGACCGGCGCGGGCACCGGCGATTTCTCGAACCTGCTCGAGACCGCGCTCAAGGATGGGATCGGCCAGATGAAGCAGGGCGAGACGATGGCGGCGCGCCAGGTGGCAGGTCAGGCCAACATCGTCGACGTGGTCGGCGCGGTGAATCAGGCAGAGATCACGTTGGATACTGTCGTTGCGGTCCGCGACAAGGTCGTGCAGGCCTATCAGTCCATCATGAACATGCCGATCTGAAGATGCGCTGCCTCATGCTTCGACAAGCCCGGCATGAGGACATTATCCAAACCCTCGTCCCGAGCATGTCTAAGGATGAGGGCCGCTCATGTGGGAAACAACAATGACACCCGCCGATTCCGTCGATTTCGCCCGTTCCTCGATCCTGGTTCTTCTCGAAGTCATCACGCCCGCCATGCTGACCGCGCTCGTCGTCGGCCTCGGCATCGGCCTGTTGCAGGCGCTGACGCAGATCCAGGAAATGACCCTCGTCTTCGTGCCGAAGATCGTGGCGGTCTTCGTGGTGCTCCTGATCTCGCTGCCCTTCGCGGGCGCGGCGATGAATGGGTTGATGGTCGACATCGCGCAACGCATCGCCGCGTACTGAAGCGGCCGGCGGCGCCATGCACATCCACCTGCCCGCGCTGTCCGGCATCATTCTCACCTATCTTCTGGTGTTCTCGCGCACCGGCGCGATGATGATGCTGCTGCCGGCACTCGGCGAAGGCGGCATCCCGGCGCGCGTGCGGCTGGTGCTGGCGCTTGCCGTCTCGGTCGCGTTGGCGCCGACGGTGCAAGGCGCCTATCCGGCGCAGGCACCGGCGAACGTATTGCAGCTCGGACTTCTGATCGCGCAGGAAGTGACCTCGGGAATCCTCATCGGCGCCATGTCGCGCATCATCATGGGCTCGTTGCAGACCGCCGGCATGCTGATCGCGACGCAGACCGGCCTCGCCTATGCCCAGACCGTCGATCCGACGCAGCACGAACAGGGCGCGGCGATCGGCAACTTCTTCTCGCTGCTCGGCGCGGTGCTGATCTTCTCGACCGACCTGCATCACCTGGCCATCGGCGCCATCGCCGGCAGCTACAAGATGCTGCCGCCGGGCGCGGCCCTTCCGACCGGCGACATGGCGGAACTGACCATCCGCCTCGTCAGCGCCTCCTTCGTGCTCGGCTTTCAGCTTGCCGCGCCCTTCCTCGTCTTCGGATTCGCGCTCTATGCCGCGCTCGGAATCCTGGCGCGGCTCATGCCGCAGCTGCAGGTGTTCTTCGTCGCCATGCCGATCAACATCATGTTCGGCTTCGTCCTGCTCGCGCTCTTGCTCGGCTCGATGATGACCTTGTTCCTGAACTTCTATTCCGCCCAGATGGCGCAGTTCCTATAGGCGGACATGGCTGACGATCGCGACCCGTCACAACAGACCGAAGAGCCGACACAAAAGCGGCTCCAGGAAGCCGCCGAACATGGCGACGTCGTCAAAAGCCCCGAAATCAACGCCTTCGTGCTGCTGCTCGGCGGCACGATGGCGATCATGATGTTCGGCGCCTCGATCATGCAGAATCTCACAACCTCGCTTCGCATCTTTATCGAGCAGCCGGACCAGATAGGCGTGTCGCCGAGCGACCTGATGGCGCTCGCCAACCATGTCGTGATCACCTTCGGCGGAATTCTGGCGCCGGTCTTCGCGGTGATGATGGCCGCCGCCATTGCAGGTCACGTGCTGCAAGCCCGTCCGAGCTTCACGCTGGAAAAGATCAAGCCCGACTTCGCCAAGCTGTCGCTGGTCTCCGGCTTCAAGCGCCTGTTCGGTCTCGAAGGGCTGCTGAACCTCGTCAAGGGCCTGCTCAAGATGGGCGTGGTGGGCTTTGCGATCTGGACGCAAATCTGGCCCGAACGCACCATGCTGCAATCGGTGCTCGACCAGTCGCCGATCGGCATCGTGGGCGACATGTCGCATCTGCTCTACAAGGTTCTGATCGCGGCGCTCGCCGCACTGGCCGCCATTGCGGCGGCGGACTATGTGCTGCAGCGCTACCGCTTCCTGCAGCGCAACCGCATGTCCAAGCAGGAGATCAAGGAAGAATACCGCCAGAACGAAGGCGACCCGCAGATCAAGGCGAAGATCCGTCAGATCCGGCTGGAGCGCGCCAAGAAGCGCATGATCGCCGCGGTGCCCGAGGCGACCGTAATCATCACCAACCCGACCCACTATGCGGTCGCGTTGAAATACGAGTCCGGCCAGATGGCCGCTCCGGTCTGCGTCGCCAAGGGCGTCGATGCGCTGGCGCTCAAGATCCGCGAAGTCGCCAAGGCGCACGATGTGCCGATCGTCGAGAACCCGCCGCTGGCGCGCGCCCTGCACGCGACCGTCGAGGTCGACGAGGTCATCCCGCAGGAGCATTACAAGGCCGTGGCCCAGGTCATCGGCTACGTCATGCGGTTGACGGGCAAGATCAGGACGAACTGAACCGGTCGAGCGCGGCGAGGATGTTCTCGCGCATGCCAGGCGTGCGCGTCTCATGTCCCGCATTGTCGACGACGATCAACTCGCTGCCCGGCCAGGCACGTGACAAGAGCCAGGCGCTTTCAAGCGGAGAGGAAATGTCGAGGCGGCCGTGAATGAGCACGCCGGGAATGCCGCGCAGCAGATGCGCGTTGCGCAGCAGGATGCCGTCCTCGAGGAAGGCGCCGTGGCTGAAATAGTGCGTCACGATCCGCGCAAAGGCCATGCGAAAGCGCGGATCTGCGTAACGCTCGCTCGGCTTGCGGTTCGGCGCCGCCGAAACCACGGCGTCCTCCCAATCGCACCAGTCGCGCGCGGCCTTCTCGCGCACGGCCGAATCGGAGTCGTGCAAAAGTCGATGATAGGCGGCGATGAGGTCGGCATCTTCATCGACGGCGCCCGACGCGTCGCGAAAGCGCGCCCACGCTTCGGGGAACAGCCGCCCGGCCTCGTGATAGAGCCAGTGAATTTCGCTGCGCCGCGAGGTACCGACGCTGAACAGCACCATCTCCGACACGCGCGATGGATGGGCCTGCCCATAGGCGAGGCCCAGCGTCGCGCCCCAGGAGAAGCCGAAGACCAGCCAGCGGTCGATCTTCAGATGCGTGCGCAGCTTCTCGATGTCGGCGACAAGATGCGCCGTCGTGTTGGTGGAAAGGTCGGTCGCGAAGTCGCTGGCATGCGGCGTGCTGCGGCCGGCATTGCGCTGGTCGAACAGGACGGCCCGGTACTTTTCCGGATCCAGGTAGCGGCGGACGTCGGCGGTGCAGCCCGAGCCGGGCCCGCCATGGAGGACGACCGCCGGCTTGCCCAGGGGGTTACCGCAGACCTCCCAGTAGAGCCGGTGCCCATCCCCCACATCGAGCATGCCGTGATCGTAGGGCTCGATCGGTGGGTAGAGGTCCGCCATGGGCCGAAGAGTAGCACGGGGCGGCCCCCCGGAGCCCGGCCGGCCCGGAATTCTACGTACTGAGTTTTTTGCCGCCGAACCTAGTAAACTCGAATCAGATGATGGCGACTCGCTCCCTCGGCAGCAATCTCGGCATCCCGGCCGGCGCCTGGCGCTGGGCCGCATTGGGCTTCGTCTTCCTTGCGCTCGGCTCGGCGGGCCTGGCGGTGATGACGCCCAACGCGGTCGGCTGGGCGGGCGTGATGCTGCTGGCCGCCATCGGCGCGGTCGCGAGCCTGTTCCTGTTCGCGGTGTGGCCCAAGGAGAAGATGAAGGCCGCCGACGCGCGCCGCGTCGCCGAAGCCGCCGCCCGCGCCAACATCGCCTGGGCAATCACCGGCACGGACGGCGCGGTGCTCGACTGCAACGAGGTCTATCGCAAGATGGCGGGCGCCGCCGACGGCGAGGCCGCACCGCCGCCGGAGTTGGCGCTGGCGGGCGAGCCGTCGGCCGCCGTGCTCTATCGCTTGGCCCGCGGCGCCGCGGAAGGCGTCGCGCGCGAAGAATCCTTCGCCGTCGGTCCGGGGATCGAACTGGTCGCCGCGGTCCGCCCGCTGTCGAACGGCCAGACCGCCTGGTGGTTCACACCCAGGCTCGCGAGCGCCAACCAGCCCAAGGACGCGGCCACATTAAAAGTGCAGGGCGTGCCGAGCGCGCCGGCGGCGATCGGCGACATCTTCCGCGATGCGCCGGTCGGCGTCGCCTTCGCGCAATCGGACGGACGGATCGTCGACGCCAATCCCGCCTTCGCCAAGTTCTTCGGCGTCTCGGGTCCGCTGGTGGGGCGCGGCTTCGGCGAACTCGTCGACACCGCCGACCGCACGCGCGTGGTCGAACTGATCGCGCAGGCCTGCCAGGGCGCGCACAATGTCGCCAGCGCCGAGCTGCGCGCCGCGGGCCTCGACGAGCGCACCGCCGAACTGTTCGCGAGCCCGATCAGCGGCGGCCGGGCGATCCTCTATCTGGTCGACGTGTCGGAGCAGAAGGCGCTGGAGACCAAGTTCGCCCAGTCGCAGAAGATGCAGGCGGTGGGTCAGCTCGCCGGCGGCGTCGCGCACGACTTCAACAACCTCTTGACCGTCATCATCGGCAATTCCGAATTCCTCCTGATGCGCCATCAGGCGGGCGATCCCTCTTTCAAGGAGATCAACGAAATCCACCAGAACGCGCTGCGCGCCGCCACGCTGGTCGGCCAGCTGCTCGCCTTCTCGCGCAAGCAGACGATGCAGCCGCGCGTGCTGGTGGTGCGCGACGTGGTCGGCGAGCTTGCGCTGATGCTACGCCGGCTGCTGCGCGAAGGGATCGATCTGAAGCTCGAGCACGGGGCCGATCTGTGGCCGATCCATGCCGACGAGGCACAGCTTTCCAACGCGCTGATCAATCTCGTCGTCAATGCGCGCGACGCCATGCCCAAAGGCGGCACGGTGACGATCACCACCGCGAACGAGACGGTGACGACGCCGTCGGCGCTCGGCACCGCGATCATGCCGGCCGGCGACTATGTGCGCATCGAAGTGTCCGACACCGGCACCGGCATCGCCAAGGAGCATCTGGGCAAGATCTTCGATCCGTTCTTCACGACCAAACCCGTGGGCCAGGGGACGGGGCTGGGGCTCGCCACCGTGTACGGCATCGTCAAGCAGACCGGCGGCTTCATCATGGTGGATTCGGAGATCGGCAAGGGCACGACGTTCCGCATCTATCTGCCGCGCTATCGCATTGAGGCGGGTGCGGCGCTGCAGGCCGAACCCGAACGCAGCGCCGTGCGCGACGTGACCGGCCAGGACACGATCCTGCTGGTCGAGGACGAGGAAGCCGTTCGCAGTTTCGCGGCGCGCGCGCTCAAGATGCGCGGCTACAGCGTGCTGGAAGCGAGCGGCGGCGAAGAGGCGCTCGAGATCGTCAAGACCGCCAAGGCGCCGATCCATCTGCTCATCACCGACGTGGTGATGCCGAACATGGACGGGCCGACGCTGGTGCGCGCGGTCAAGCGCATCAAGCCGGAGATGGCGGTGATCTTCATGTCCGGCTATGCCGAGGAAGCCTTCCGCCGCAACGAGGAGAAGGCCGAAGACCTGCACTTCCTGCCCAAGCCGTTCGGGCTGAAGCAGCTTGCCGCCAAGGTCAAGGAAGTGCTCTCCGGCGCGCCGCAGCCCAAGCGGGTGGTGGGCGAGTAGCGTCTGTAAGCCACAGGTTGACGCCTGTATGAAAAAACCTTACATTTCCGATCAGTGATCCGATCGTTCCGCAGCAAGGCACTAAGACGGTTCGCCGAAAGCGGCGATCCATCGAAATTGAGCGTTCGGAATGTGCTGCGCGTGACGATTATATTGCGGCAGCTTGAGGCAGCCCGCGCCGCCGAGGATTTGAATTTGCCGGGATATTACTTTCACGTTCTGCGCGGGCAGGACAAAGGCCGCTATTCCATTCGGGTTACCGGCAATTACCGGCTTACATTCGGTTGGGACAAGGAAGACGCGATCGATGTGGATCTGGAGGACTATCACTGATGTCTAGAAACCCCCTTCTCAAGGGCCTGCCACCGGTGCATCCCGGCGCCTCGCTGAGGGAGATAATCCTCCCTGCGCTCGGTAGGCCCAAGTCGGAGATTGCGCGCCTGCTCGGCGTATCGCGGCAGACGCTGTACGACGTGCTGAACGAGAAGCAGCCGATCACTGCCAATCTTGCGCTGCGCATCGGCAAGCTGGTGGGTGGCGGCCCGGACATCTGGATGCGCCAGCAGCAGGAGTACGACCTCGAAATCGCGGAGCGGGCGCTCGCTAAAGTGATCGCAAAGATTCCGACGCTCGAGGCGGCCGAATAGGAGGGCAGCCATGGACACGAAGCCGGTCCCTGTACGCAAAGTGCCCGACGATTTCGACGTCGCTACCCACACCGAGCGCCTGAAAACGCAGGGCTACACGATCATCGAGGACTATATGACGCCCGCGCAGCTCGCGCGCTTTCGCGATGGGCTGAAAGGGCATCTGGGCACCTATCGCGGGCGCAATTCCTTCGAGGGACTGACGACGGAGCGCGTCTACACCCTGGTCGGGCGCGGCAAGGTGTTCGAGGAGATCGCGGAAGATCCGCGCCTGCTCGCCCTGCTCGACCGCTGGCTGATGCCGAACTATCTGCTCAGCGCCGACCATGCGATCTGCATCCATCCGGGCGAGACGGCGCAGAGCGTCCATTGGGACGACAGCTTCTATCCCTTCCCGCGGCCCAGGCCGGCGATCAGCATGAGCACGATCGGCGCCATCGACGCCTTCACGCCTGAGAATGGCGGCACGGTGATGTATCCCGGCAGTCATCTGTGGACCGCCGGGCGGTTCGAGGCGCTGCGCCTGGCACTGGCGCGCGGCGAGAAGACGGAGGACACGCAGAGCGTCATCCATCTCACCATGCCGGCGGGCGCGCTCTGCCTGTTCCAGGGCACGCTGATCCACGGCGCCGGCGCGAACAAGTCCGACAAGCCGCGGCTCGCCTATACCAACCATTATTGCGAGCCCTGGGCGCGGCAGCAGGAGAATTTCGCGCTCGGCGTGCCGAAGGAAACGGTGCGCGCGATGAGCCCGCAATTGCAAGCACTGCTGGGCTACGAGCTGCGCCGGCCCGGCGACATCATGGGACAGGTCAGCGGCTATCACCCGAGCAAAACGCTCGATCCCGACTGGATGCTTCCCGTCCAAAGGCCCGGTCACTGACGCGAATGTGTATCCCCGCTCGCGGGGATGCCGACTAGATTGCGCCCGGTCGTTCGGCGGGGCATATCCATGAGAACCAGATTAATCGCAGCAGGGTTGTTTGCGTTCGCGCTCGGCGGCGCGGCGCTGGCCGGTGTCCCCGACTATGTGACGCAGGCCGTCTCGGATCCGGCGCGGCCCAAGGACGACGTCGCCGCGGACGCGTTGCGCGATCCGGCCGACACGCTCGCCTTCGCCGGCGTGAAGCCGGGCATGGTGGTGGGCGAGCTTTATCCCTGCGGCGGCTATTTCTCGCGGCTGCTGAGCGATGTGGTGGGACCGAAGGGAAACGTCTACGGCACCGATAATATCGGCTGGCACGGATGCGCCGAGGCGACGCAGAAGGCGATCACCGGCCGGACCAACTACATGATCGAGTCCGAGCCGTTCGGCGTCTTCAAGCTGCCGCAGAAGGTCGATCTGTTCTGGATCACCCAGAATTACCACGACCTGCATATCAAAGAGTATGGCGACGTCGATATGGCGCGCTTCAACCAGGCGGTGTTCGATTCGCTCAAGAAAGGCGGCACCTATTTCATCCTCGATCACCAGGCGGCGGGCACGCTCAGCGACGACGACATCGCCAAGGTCCACCGCATCGCCAAGGCGCAACTGATCGCCGAAGTGACGGCGGCGGGATTCAAGCTGGTGGCCGAGGGCGACTTCCTGCACCGGACGGGCGACGATCACACCAAGTCGATCTTCGATCCCGCCATTCGCGGCAAGACCGATCAGTACGCGCTGAAGTTCGTCAAACCCTGACGGGCGGTTGCGCAACGCTTCGCCGTCTCCTATGCCGGTCCCGACCAACGTTCGGGGCCGGCCTTGGACATTCCGATCATCGATCTGGCTTCATCCTCGGCGACGCGCGCCTGGGACACGGCGATGCACGAGAGCGGTTTCGCGCTGCTGTCCGGGCACGGGATTTCGGACACGCTTCAGAGCAGGTTGTACGATCTTGCGTCGCGGTTCTTTGCACGCCCGCTCGAGGAGAAGTTGCGGCTCAGCTTTCGCGAGCGCGGACGCGGCCAGGGCTATCTGCCGATGGGAAGCGAGACCGTCGGGCGCGGGCGCATCGCGGACGCGCCGGCCGATCTGTGCGAGTCGCTGACCTTCGCCAATCCGCGCTTCGATGCGGCCGCACCGGACAACGCGCTCGATGCGCGCCTCTATCGCGCCAATCTGTGGCCGGATGATTTGCCGGGATTTCGCGAGACCGTGGAGACGTACATCGCGGCCGGCCGCGATCTCGTTCTCAGGCTCATGCGGCTGAGCGCGGCAGCACTCGACCTGCCGCCGGACCATTTCGCGCGATATTTCGACAGGATGGAGCTCAACCTGCGTTGCGTGCTCTATCCCGATCAGGCCGTACCGCCGGCGCCCGATGCACTGCGCTATGGCCCGCACACCGATTTCTCCGGCTTCACGATTCTGAGGCAAGACAACGCGCCCGGCGGATTGCAGGTGCTGGTGGACGGTCGCTGGATCGATGTGGTGCCGATACCCGGCACGCTGGTGGTCAATGCCGGCGATCTGATCCAGCGCTGGACCAACGATCGGTGGATTTCGAATGTCCACCGCGTCATCAATCCCCCTCCGCCCTTCGCAGCTGACGCTGCTCCGGGCACCTCCCCCATCAGCGGCTCCGCCGCGCGGGGGAGGTGGACAAATTCCCGTCTCTCCATCGTTCTGTTCACCGGACCCAATTCGGATGCGTTGATCGAATGTCTGCCCGGTTGCGGGCCGGCCAAATATCCGCCCATCCTTGCGGGCCTTCATTCGGAAGAGAGGATGCGCCAGACCTATGGGGCGACGTAGGGGAACTGTCATGCCCGCGAAGGCGGGCATCCAGAAGCGCCAGAAATGGATTCCCGCTTTCGCGGGAATGACAGCATTACTTCTTGCACTCTCCGCGCACGCAGCACCTTCACGCGAGGACCAGGTCGCGGCGCTGATCGCGCATTATGCGAGCGTGCCGCCCGTGCTGCGCATCCTCTTGCAGCCGATGCCGAAGGGCGGCGACCTGCACAATCATCTCGACGGCTCGGTCTATGCCGAGGACTATCTCAAATGGGCGAGCGACGACGGCGACTGCATCGCGCGCACGACGCGCACGATCGCGCCGCCACCCTGCACCGCCGATCAGGTGCCGGCGAAGGATCTCGTCAGCCGGGATCCCCAGTTCTACCAGTCGACGATCGACGCGCTGTCGATGCGCAACTTCGTGCCCGGACTCGGCACCGGCGAAGTCAGCGGCCACGACCATACGTTTGCGACCTTCTCCCGCTTCGGCGCGGTGTTCGCGGCCCATCTGGGAGACGCGCTCGCCGTCACGCGGCGGCAGGCGGACGCCGACAATGTCTCCTATATCGAGCAGATCGCCGATCCGCACGTTGCTTTCTCGCCAGAACTGATCGGCAGCGATTCGCATTTCAATCCGAACGATTTCGACGCGGACTTCGCGGCGATCGCGCCCAAGCTGCCAAGTCTCGTGGCGGCGGCGCGCGCCGAGTTCGACGCCGCGGAATTGCGGATGCACGAAGAGCTGCACTGCGGCACCCCGATGGCCGAGCCGGCCTGCGCGGTCAGCGTCGACTATCTCTTCTTCGTCCTGCGAACGCTGCAGCCCAACCAGGTGTTCGCGCAGATCGCGCTCGGCTATGCGTTGTGCGATGTCGATCCGCGCTTCGTCGGCATCAATCTGGTGGCGCCGGAGGACGATCCGGTCTCGCTGCGCGATTTCGAATTGCAGATGCGGATGTTCCGTTACTTCTCTCTGCGCGATCCCAAGGTGAAGTTGTCGCTGCATGCCGGCGAGCTGGCGCTGGGGCTGGTGCCGCCCGATCAGCTCGGCTTCCACATTCGCGACACGGTCGAGATCGCCGGCGCGCGCCGCATCGGCCACGGCTACGCCCTGCCCTATGAGACCGACGCGCCCGCCCTGCTTGCGGACATGGCGCACAAGAAGATCGCGGTCGAGATCAATCTGACCAGCAACGCGATCACGCCGGGGATCGTGGGCGCGGAGCATCCGCTCGCGCTCTATCGCGCGGCCGGCGTGCCGGTGACCTTGTCGGCCGACGACGAAGGGGTGTTCCGCATCGACCTCACCCACGAATATGTGCGCGCGGTGACGGAGCAGAAGCTCGGCTATCGCGACCTCAAACAGATCGCGCGCAACGGCCTGGAATACAGCTTCCTGCCGGGTGCGAGCCTGTGGCAGGACGGCGATTATCGCCGGATCGCACAGGGGTGCGCCGGCAACGTTCCGGGCGCCGAAAAGCCGTCGCCGGCTTGCGCGAAATTCCTGGCAAGCAGCGAAAAGGCCACGCTGCAATGGCAGTTCGAACACGACATCGCGGCCTATGAAGCGGCGGTGCTCGCCGAGCCCTTCGCGCAGCTCTGATCGTCAGGCCGCGACCGCGATGTACATGTCGACATAGGAGCCCTTGCGGTTGGGCTCGAAATCGTCGGGATAGACTTCGAGATCCGGCGCCGGAACCGTTTTCAATCCCGACTTCGGCAGAAGCTCGCCCCAGATCTTCGGCATCGCCGCCTGCATCTGCGGATGCAGCGCGGAGCCGTCGAGCACGATGCGGAACACCGCGTAGGATTGCGGCGCGAGCTGGATCCGCTCGAATCCGTCGGGCAGCGGCGCGTCGCCCTTGACCTCGACGCCCGCCATGTAGCTGAAGCTGCCTTCGGCGCGGTTGACCATCGAGCAGACGCCGTAGGTGACCGCGTTCGCCTGGCCGCCAAGCGGCAGGCAGCGGATGAGCCGCGGCCACAGTCCCGGAATGCCGCTCTTGTTGTTGTCGTCGAACACGGCGCGCACGCCGGCGATCGCGAAGGCGTCGCGCTTCACCAGATCCTTCAGCTGCTCGACCTTGGCGGTGGCGGGCATCGGTCTCTCCATCGGTTGTTGCTTGAGCGCATCGCGCTTGAACTGGCCCGGCGGCACGCCATAGCGGCGGCGGAAGGCGCGGGTGAAGGCTTCCTGGCTCTCGAAGGCGCTGTCGAAGGCGAGCTCGGCAAGAGGCGGCGGATTTTCGCCGGTCAGCCGCAGCGCCGCGGCCTGGAGCCGGCAATCGCGCACATAGCTCATCACGCTCTCGCCGAAGCGCGCGGTGAACAGGCGCGAGAAGTGATAGGGCGAGAAGCCGGCGACGCGCGCCAGCTCGTCGAGCGTCATCGGCTCATCGCGGTGCGCCTCGATATAGGCGAGCACCTCGGCGAGGAAGTCGGGTTCCGGCGGGCGTTCGTGGCTCGTCATGCGCCGATCATGGCAGGGGCGGTGGTGAAGGTCCTGACTGGCCTTGCTGGTCGCCGTTCGCGCCATGAAAGACCAATCGGAACAAGCCAGAATCAGTCTGCCCATGAAGGCTCGATTCTGTGTTCTCTGCCCGTACTTTGGCGCCCTGAACGGGTTGAGAACAAGATTTGGTATATTTCTGCCGAATCAACGCATTAACCAGCGGCTTGCCAAAGAGAACAAAGCGTGTACCTTGTGCGTCTCGTGGCGGCGGCTTGGGTTTTCCGGGCCGCTCTGAAATAAGGAGGCGGTTCTCATGTCACAGGCGGCATTGCGGGTAGTGGGCAAGGACGACAGCAGCGAGAAGAAGCGCGCCCTTGAGGCGGCGCTGAGCCAGATCGACCGGGCCTTCGGCAAGGGCTCGGTGATGAAGATGGGCGCGCGCGATCTGGGACTGGCGACCGATGCGGTCTCGACCGGCTCGCTCGGCCTCGACATCGCGCTCGGCATCGGCGGGCTGCCGCGCGGCCGGGTGATCGAGGTCTATGGCCCGGAAAGCTCCGGCAAGACCACGCTGGCGCTGCATGTGGTGGCCGAGATCCAGAAGAAGGGCGGCATCGCCGCCTATATCGACGCCGAACATGCGATGGACCCGGCCTATGCCAAGAAGCTGGGCGTCGACATCGACGAGATGCTGATCTCCCAGCCCGACACGGGCGAGCAGGCGCTCGAGATCACCGACACGCTGGTGCGGTCGGGCGGCGTCGACATCGTGGTGATCGATTCGGTCGCGGCGCTGACGCCGAAGGCCGAGCTCGAAGGCGAGATGGGCGATCAATTGCCCGGCTTGCAGGCCAGGCTGATGAGCCAGGCGCTGCGCAAGCTCACCGGTTCGATCTCCAAATCCAACACGATCGTGCTCTTCATCAACCAGATCCGCATGAAGATCGGCGTCATGTTCGGCAATCCCGAAACGACGACCGGCGGCAATGCGCTGAAATTCTATTCGTCGGTGCGCCTCGACATCCGCCGCATCGGCGCGATCAAGGATCATGACGAGGTGATCGGCAACCAGACCCGCGTGAAGGTGGTCAAGAACAAGGTCGCCCCGCCCTTCAAGCAGGTCGAGTTCGACATCATGTACGGCCAGGGCATTTCCAAGACCGGCGAGCTGCTCGATCTGGGCGTGAAGGCCGGCGTGGTGGAGAAGTCCGGCTCCTGGTTCTCCCATGACGGCGACCGGATCGGCCAGGGCCGCGAGCAGGCCAAGACCTTCCTCTCCACCCATCCCGACATAGCCGACAAGATCGAAGCGGCGATCAGAGGCAATGCCGGGCTGCTGGCGCAGAATCTGGCGCTGGGCGGCCCGGACAAGGACGCCGACGCCGAAGAGGAATAAGCCCCTCCGGCAAGACGGCCGGCGAGGCGATTATGTTCGTTCCTTTACTGGCATGAGGGAACGACTCCGGCGAAGGGGCGCCCCCGCCATGGGGCGCCCCTTCGTTTTTCGCGCGGCTGGACCGCTATTCGCCTCGCAAGGATGACAATGGCGCCCGGCGGGCGCTAAAACCGGCCCATGACAAGCCTGTCCGACGTCCGCAGCACCTTCCTGGACTTCTTCCGCGACCGCCAGCACTCGGTCGTGGAGTCCTCGCCGCTCGTGCCGCGCAACGACCCGAGCCTGATGTTCACCAACGCCGGCATGGTGCAGTTCAAGAATGTCTTCACGGGCGCCGAGAAGCGGCCCTACAAGCGCGCCACCACCGTGCAGAAATGCGTGCGCGCCGGCGGCAAGCACAACGATCTGGACAATGTCGGCTACACCGCCCGCCACCTGACCTTCTTCGAGATGCTGGGGAACTTCTCCTTCGGCGACTATTTCAAGGACCAGGCGATCGTGGGCGCGTGGGACCTCATCACCAAGGACTTCGGACTGAAGAAGGACCGGCTGCTCGTCACCGTCTATGCCGAGGACGAGGAAGCCGCAGTCCTGTGGAAGAAGATCGCAGGGCTGCCCGAGGAAAAGATCATCCGCATCGCGACGTCGGCCAATTTCTGGTCGATGGGCGAGACGGGGCCGTGCGGCCCCTGTTCGGAGATTTTCTACGACCATGGTCCGGCCGTCGCCGGCGGCCCGCCCGGCTCGCCGGACGAAGACGGCGACCGCTTCGTGGAGGTCTGGAACCTCGTCTTCATGCAGTTCGACCAGCTCGATGCCGCGACGCGGGTGCCGCTGCCCAAGCCATCGATCGACACCGGCATGGGGCTCGAACGCTTCACCACGGTGCTGCAAGGCGTGCACAACGTCTTCGACATCGATCTGTTCCGCCATCTGATTGCGGCATCGGTCGAATTCTCCGGCGCCAGGAGCGAAGGCGAGGCGGTGTTCAGCCACCGCATCATCGCCGACCATCTGCGTTCGACCTCGTTCCTCATTGCCGACGGCGTGCTGCCGTCGAACGAGGGACGCGGCTATGTCCTGCGCCGCATCATGCGCCGCGCCATGCGGCATGCCCATCTGATCGGCTCGAAGGATCCCTTGATGCACCGGCTAGTGCCGGCGCTCGTCGCCGAGATGGGCCATGCCTATCCCGAGCTCAAGCGCGCCGAGAGCCTGATCGGCGAGACGCTGAAGCTCGAGGAGATTCGTTTCCGCGAGACGCTGACGCGCGGCATCAAGCTGCTCGACGAGGCGGCCGCCGACATTCCGGCGGGCGGACAGCTGGCCGGCGACGTCGCCTTCAAGCTCTACGACACCTACGGCTTCCCGCTCGACCTGACGCAGGACGCGCTCAAGGCGCGCGGCATCGCCGTCGATACCGACGGCTTCGACGCCGCGATGGCGCGGCAGAAGGCCGAGGCGCGCAAGGCCTGGGCCGGATCGGGCGAGACGGCGGATGAATCGCAATGGTTCGAAATCCGCGAAGCGTTCGGCTCCACCGAGTTCCTCGGCTACGAGACCGAAGAGGCCGAAGGCAGCATCCTGGCGATGCTGAAGGACGGCGCGCGTGTCGACGTGGCCAGGGAAGGCGAGACCGTCCTGCTTCTCACCAACCAGACGCCGTTCTACGGCGAATCCGGCGGCCAAGTCGGCGATCGCGGTGCCATCAGGGGGCCGAAGGGCGAAGGCATCGTCGAGGACACCGAGAAGAAGCTCGGCGCTCTGCACGTCCATGTCGTCAAGGTCACCAAGGGAAATCTCCTGATCGGCGACGCAGTCGACCTGAAAGTCGATGGCGAGCGCCGGCGCGCGACGCGGGCCAATCACTCGGCCACGCATCTGCTGCACGCCGCGCTGAAGCGCGTGCTGGGCGACCATGTGCAGCAGAAAGGCTCGCTCGTCGCGCCCGACCGCCTGCGCTTCGACTTCAGCCATCCCAAGCCGGTGACGCCCGAAGAGCTCGCGCGCATCGAGCAGATGGTCAACGACGTGATCCGCCAGAACACCGATACGACCACCCGGCTGATGCCGACCGATCGCGCCGTGGCCGAAGGCGCCGAGGCGCTGTTCGGCGAGAAGTACGGCGAAGAAGTGCGCGTGCTCACGATGGGCACGGATCCCGAGAGCGGCAAGGCTTATTCCGTGGAGCTGTGCGGCGGCACCCATGTGCGCCGGTTGGGCGACATCGGGCTCTTCACGATCCTGTCGGAGAGCGCGGTCGCGAGCGGCGTTCGGCGCATCGATGCGCTGACCAGCGAGGGCGCGCGGAAATATCTGTCCGGCCAGGCCGAAATCGCGCGCGAGGCGGCCGCGGCATTACGCACGAGCGCGGGAGAACTCCCGGCGCGTGTTGCGCAACTTTCCGAAGAACGCCGCAGGCTCGAGCGCGAACTCGCCGAAGCGAAGAAGGCGCTTGCTCTGGCGGGACCGTCGCGGGCCGGCGACGGTGACGGCGCGAAGGACATCGCCGGCATCAAAACCGTGCTGCGCCTCGTCGAAGGCGTCAGCGCGAAGGATCTCAAAGGCCTTGCCGATGAGGCGAAGTCGAAGATCGGTTCGGGCGTCGTCGCCTTCGTGGCGGTGGCGGACGGCAGGGCTTCGCTCGTGGTCGGCGTGACCGACGATCTGACGGGACGGATCAGCGCGGTCGATCTCGTGCGCCTCGGCGCCGAAGCGCTCGGCGGCAAGGGTGGCGGCGGACGGGCCGACATGGCGCAGGCCGGCGGGCCGGATGGCGCAGGCGCCCAAGGCGCGCTGGCCGCGATCGAGAAGCGCCTGGGCGCACTCGCCCCGGCAGCGTGATGGCAACAAAAGGCGAGAGCCTGAGGCGGCGCGCCTATCTTGCGCTGGAAGGCGGCCGGCTCGGCGGGCCGGCCGGCGCGATCGTCGAGATCACCCTCGTCGTCCTCATCGTCCTCAACGTCGTCGCCTACACGCTGCAGAGCATGCCACGGTTCGAGAACGACTATGCCGGACCGTTGGCGCTGTTCGAATTCGTCTCCATCGCGGTCTTCGCGATCGAATATCTGATGCGGCTGTGGACTGCGCCGGAGGACCCATCGGCCGGCGAGCGCGGACCGGTGTTGGGCCGGCTCTATTTCGCGACGCGTCCGCTGATGGTGATCGATTTCATCGCGGTGGCGCCGGCCTTCGCCGCCCTCTTCGTGCCGTTCGTCGACCTGCGCGTGCTGCGCCTCATCCGGCTCTTGCGGCTGCTCAAGATCGCGCGCTATTCGCCGGCCCTGTCGGCGCTGTCGCGCGTGCTCATGGAGGAGCGGCGCGCGCTCTATGGCAGCCTTCTTCTCTTCCTGTGCGCCATGCTGCTCTTCGCCGCCGCGATGCACGCGGCCGAAGGCGCCGTGCAGCCGAAAATCTTCGGCACGATTCCCGACGCGATGTGGTGGGCGGTGTCGACCCTGACGACGGTCGGCTATGGCGATGCGGTGCCGCAGACCGCGCTCGGCCGCTTCCTCGCCGGTATCGCGATGATCATCGGACTGGGGCTCGCGGCTCTGCCGGTCGGCATCGTGGCAACGGGCTTTGCCAATTCGATCCACCGCCGCGATTTCGTCGTCACCTTCGGCATGCTTGCCCGCGTGCCGCTGTTCCAGGGCTTCGACGCGCGCACGGTGAGCGAGATCATGGATCTGTTGCGCGCCTATACGGTAAGCGCCGGCGACATCATCTCGACGCCGGGCGAACGTGCCTCGGCGATGTATTTCGTCGTCGAAGGCGAAGTCGAAGCGCAGCTCGCCGGGCGGCGGCTGCGGTTCCGCGCCGGCGATTTCTTCGGCGAATTGTCGTTGGTCGAACATCGCATGCGCGACGCAACCATCGTCGCCATCGAGACGACGCGGCTGCTCGAACTCACCACCGACGATTTCGACGCCCTGGTGCGCAAGCGTCCCGGCCTCAAGGAGCAAATCGCGAAGCTGTCGCTCGAGCCGGCCAACCTCGACTGGCTCTTGCGCGAAGAAGCGAGTCAGGCTCACGCCGTGTCGGACAAGCCGGCCACCTGATCGAGATGGCCTACGGCGTGAAGTAGATCGCGATCTTGTTGCCCGTGGGATCGCGCAGATAGGCGCCATACCAGGTCTGCTTCTCCGGTGGGCGGAACCCCGGCGCGCCTTCGTCGCGGCCGCCATGGCCGAGCCCCGCCTTGTAGGCGGCATCGACCTTGTCCTTCGCGTCGGTCTTGAACGCGATCATCATGCCGTTACCGAAGGTCGCGGGCTCCTTGTTGAACGGCGGGCAGACATAGACGCTGTGCTCGTCCTTGCCCTTCGGCCCATAGCCGATCCAGCCGCCGTCGGAGAATTTGCGTTCGTTGCCGAGAGCGCCGAACACGGCGTCGTAGAATTTGCCCGACGCCTCGCTGTCCAAGGCGCCGATCGTGACATAGCCAATCATCGTTCCTCTCCAATTTGGGCGCCGAGGCTATCTCTCGATTTAGAACGAATCAAGAACATTTGCGCAGGGGCCGCATGCAGAGTCTGCATGGGGATTGCTGACACGATCGTGCGGTGCGCTATGCACCGCCCTCGTCTGCCGGCGCATATTCGCCCAGTCCCTCGAGCAGCGGCCGGAGGATTTCACGCGACGGCCGCCAGCGTCCG
Source organism: uncultured Alphaproteobacteria bacterium (assembly GCA_963741735.1). GTDB lineage: Bacteria > Pseudomonadota > Alphaproteobacteria > Micropepsales > Micropepsaceae > Rhizomicrobium. The sequence goes on along the minus strand of CAVUJB010000002.1, from coordinate 854,343 downwards.
ACCGAGTCGCTGTAAAGCGGGCGGCGGATTTGCGCGACGCTGGCCGTCCACACCGGACGGCTTGATTTGTCGAAGGCGAGGCAAGCCGGATCCCATTCCAGGCCGCAGAAGTCGAGCACGCGTCGCGCCTGACCTTCGAGATCGGCGACGACGTCTTCGTAGCGCACGACGAGGAGCGCGCGCTCCGGAAGCAGCTTGCGCCAGTACGCCATCATATCGCGCTCGGCGCGATAGTAGCGGCCGAGTTCGTAGAGATCGTTGCTGTAGGGATGGATCGGGCCGTAGTTGATCGAGAAGATCGACAGACACGTATCCACCGGATCGCGAATGCAGTGGATGATGCGCGCGTTCGGCAGCGCAAGGTGTATCAGGCCGACGAACACGTCGTTCGACAGCATCTTGTCGACGATGCGGGCCACGCCGCCCGCCGCCGTCTGCGCGAGGTTCAGATAGGTCTGGGCAAGCGCGTGCAGTTCGGCGGCGCCAAGCGACGGCACCGGTTCGGGATAGCGGCCGATCACGTGACGAACCGACGCGCGGAAAAAGTCGTTCTCGCCGCCGCCGAAAATGGCGGGATGACCGGCCAGGATCTGTTCGAGCAGCGTCGTGCCCGATCGCATCAGCCCGACGATGAAGATCGGCCGATCGGAGGGATGGCCAAGCCCGGCCTTGGCGCGCATGAGGGCGGGCGTGAAGACGGACTTCAACTGTTCCAGCTGGGCCGCCGTTTTCGAGGCGTCGAAATCGACCCATTGGCGCACCATGCGATTGGCGGCGAGCACATGGTGAAACGATTCTTCGTCGCGGCCCACATCGGCATAGGCCTTGGCGAGAGCGAACAGAAGCCCGGGCCGCGCATCCGCCGGCATCGTATCGCTTTCGCGCACGAGCTCTTCCAGCACGGCGAGGTGCGGGTCGCCGGGCGTGAATGTCTTCATGTTGGCGAGGACGGTGTAGGCGTAGACGTTCTTCGGATCGAGCGCGAGGACATGCTCCATCTCGGCAAGGGCCTCATCGATCCGGCCATGGCCGAACAGCTGGGCGGCAAGCATGCCGTGAAGCCGCAAAGTCCGGGGTTCGGCCGCGACCGCGCGCTCAAGCCAGGGAATAACCTGGTCGCGGCGTCCCAGCGAGTGCAGCGTCGAACTCAGTGCCAGAAGCGTGTCCTGATCGGCGGGACGCAGCGCAAGCGACGCGTGGAAATGCGGTACCGCATCTTCCAGGCGGCCCGCCGAGTCACAGGCGATCGCAAGACTCGTACGCGCGGCGGCGGCATCGGGATGGTCCGCAACCGCCTGCTCGAGCAACGCGATTGCGTCCTGGTATTTTTTCAGCTCGACGAGCGTTGCGGCAAGGCCCAGCGCCGCATCAAGCGACGCACTCTCCTTGTCCAGGACCGCGCGGTAGCGATAGGCGGCTTCCGCGAAGCGCCGGTCGCGATGCAGCGTAATCGCGAGCTGAAGATCGCGCGACGGGGCCGGCGTCGAGAGCGTCGGAACCGGCAGGATCGGCGGCTTGGGAGCCGCGCCGAAATCGGCGTAGAAGTTCTTGTCTGACACGCCCATACGCTAGTGTCGTGGTTTCGAAGCTCGCTATATCACCGATGTCGATAGGTTTGCGAACTTTGAGACCAAAACGACGCTAGGAATCAATGAGTTGCCAGTGTCCTTCGATTCCGAAATTCGCTTAAAAGCCGATATCGAGGTCGTGCGAATTTCGGAATCGGGACACTGGCATCAACGGTGCCGGATATGCGGAAACCCGCTCAGCCGGTAAAGCCCAATCGCGACGTTGTTGGCGGCGCGTATTCGCCCAGCCCATCCAGCAGCGGCTTGAGGACGTCCGGCGCGGGCCGCCAGCGGCCGACCGAATTGCTGTAGAGCGGGCGGCGGATCTGTGCGGCGCTTGCCGTCCACACGGGGCGTCTGGATTTCTCGAATGCCAGGCATGCGGGGTCCCACTCCAGCTTGCAGAAGTCGAGCATGCGCCGCGTCTCGCCTTCGAGATCGGCGACGATGTTCTCATAGCGGATTTCGAGCAACGCACGCGCGGGCAGCAGCCTGCGCCAATGCGCCATCATCTCGTATTCGGCGCGGCAGAAGCGGCCCAACTCGGCCAGATCGCAAGCATAGCCATACTGCGTGCCGAAATTCGTCGAGTATATCGACAGGCAGGTGTCCACCGGATCGCGAACACAGTGAATGATCCGCGCGTTCGGCAGCGCAAGGTGGATCAGACCGACGAACATATCGTTCGACAGAGTCTTGTCCGTGACCCGCGCGGCATCGCCAGCGCCCGTTCCGGCAAGCTGCAAGTAGAAGTCGGCCACTCGCCGCAAATCGCCCGCACGCAAACCTGGAACCTCCTCGGGATAGGCCTGAACCACTTGCCGCGTAGCGACGCGGAAATTCGGAATCTCTCCGTTGCCGTGAACATCGCGGTGCGAGGTGAGGATCTGCTCGACCAATGACGTGCCCGAACGCATCATGCCGACGATGAAGATCGGCCGCTCGGAGGGATCGCCGGCTCCCTGCCTGGCTTGCATGAGATCCGGAGTAAAGACGGCCTTCAACCGCTCGAATTCGGAAAGCGAAGTAGAAACGTCATAGTTCATCGTGCTCCGCCGAACGCGGTTCGCTTCCTGATATTGCCGAAACGATTCTTCGTGCCGGCCAAGATCGGCATAGGCCTTGCCGAGCGCAAAGAGAACGGAACAGCGCTCGTCCGTCGGCCGCAACTCGCTGAGCTTTGCGGCACGTTCGAGCGGGGCAAGATGGGGATCGCCGGGGGCGAACTTCTTCATCTCCGACAGGAAGGCGTATCCGTGTCCGTTTACCGGATCGAGCGCGAGCATCCTTTCCATCGCGCGCACCGCTTCGTCGGTCCGGCCGAAAGCGAAGAGTTGCCCGGCGAGCATTCCGTGCAGCATCGCCGTCCCGGGCTCGGCCGCGATTGCCTTTTCGTACCAGCCGTTCAATTCGGCGCGCCGGTCCAGGCGCGAAAGAGCGCCGCCGAGAAGCATCAATGTGCGCTGGTCCGCGGGGCGCAGCGTCAGCGATCGCTCATAGGCATCGACCGCCTTCTCCCATTTCAGCAAGCGTTCCCACGTCTGTGCCAGGGCCACATGGGCTTCCGCGGACCGGCCGTCGATGCGCAGCGCGTTCTGGAGCGAGGCGACGGCTTCGTCCGGCTTTCCCAGTTCGAGCAGCACCACGCCGAGACCGAATGCGGCGTCGAAGCTGTCGCCGTCGTCCTTCAGCGCCGCGCGGAAGCGATAAGCCGCTTCCGGAAAGCGCCGGTCGCGTTGCAGCGCGAGGCCGAGCTGAAGATTGCGCGACGGTGATTCGCGCCGCGATTCCGCGTTCGGTCTTTCGTGATGTCGATCTGTGTTTGACACGCGGACCCCCTCGACAGGAGCAAACGCGCATTCCTCGCCAATCTGTCCGGCAACCGGTTCTCACGATTTCGCGAGCGATCTGCGGGCGACAAATTGCGACAAAAAAATCGGCCATCGCCGCCGGGAATTCTGTTGTCGCCGAAAACATGGAATCGCTGGCGCGAGATCATCGATGCACAGATCAACTGTTTGCAGCGGCAACACCGGGCTCGTCTGCGCGCGCAGCGACCCCGCATCGGAGCGCTTGTCCGGCGTGAGTCGAATTCACACCTTCAGGGCGCCGTCATCCAATCCTTCGGCAGCTCGAGCCAGGCGCAGCGGCCGGAGTCGGAAGCCGATGCGTATGGAGGCGGCAACGGATCGTCGGCGAAGCAACCGCCGGCGATACCGGTGGATTCGGGAAGAAACGCGAACGACTTCCAGAACAATGTGGTGCCGCAGCGGGCGCAGAAGTGGCGGCGGTATCCGGCAGAACCATCCTTCGCGTAGACGTCGGTCTCGCCAGTCTTTGCGATCACGTCGCCATCGGCGAAATAGGCCGAGCAGCCGAAGGCGCTGCCCGTGCGCTTCTTGCAGCTCGAGCAATGGCAGATGGCGTTGAGTTGCGGCTCGCCCCTCACTTCGATGGTGCAGGCGCCGCAGCAGCAACGAGCGGTGCGCATCACGGTGCTTTTTCCGTTCGATCGGCAACGAACATGCCGTCGGCGAAGTCGCGAAACGAGTTGGGGAAACGATCGCGAAGCTCCGCCCAGGCGGCACGGAAGCCGGCATGGCGCGCGCTGTCGCGCATCTGGTTTTTGATCGAGACGAACTGCACCTCGCTCAGCATGCGATCGCGATACTGGTAGAAGCTGTCCTCGTAATGCAGCAGTAGCGGATAAAGGCACCACAGATAACGCTGATGATCGTCCGCCGTCAGCGTCGGATCGCAGGCGTGGCCGCGCAGCATGAGCGGCGCGATGTCGGGACCGGCGATGAACTGCAGCCACTGACCGACCTGCTCGGAACGGCCGCGATCCATGATGGCGCGCTGATTGCGCGCGCTCTGGCGGATCTGCAGCGCCAAATAGACGAGCGAGACGAGAACGGCGACGCTCGATACGAGGCTCGCGAAGCTGACGAGCTTGTCGAGCGTCATCGTCGACTCACCCCATCGCCTTCTTCAGGTTCTCGTCGACCTTGTCGAGGAAGCCTTCGGTGGTCAGCCACTTCTGGTCCGGGCCGACGAGGAGCGCGAGATCCTTGGTCATGTAGCCCGCTTCCACCGTGTCGACGCAGACCTTCTCCAGCGTGTGGGCGAACTTGTCGAGCGCCGGATTGTTGTCGAGCTTGGCGCGATGGGCGAGCCCGCGGGTCCAGGCGAAGATCGAGGCGATCGAGTTGGTCGAGGTCTGCTTGCCTTTCTGATGTTCGCGATAATGCCGCGTGACGGTGCCGTGCGCGGCTTCCGCTTCCACGGTCTTGCCGTCGGGCGACAGCAGCACGCTCGTCATCAGGCCGAGCGAGCCGAAGCCCTGCGCAACCGTGTCGGACTGCACGTCGCCGTCATAGTTCTTGCAGGCCCACACATAGCCGCCTTCCCACTTCAGCGCGGAGGCGACCATGTCGTCGATCAGGCGGTGCTCGTAGGTGATGCCGGCTTGCTTGAACTTGCCGGCGAATTCGGCGTCGAAGATTTCCTGGAAGAGATCCTTGAAGCGGCCGTCATAGGCCTTGAGGATCGTGTTCTTGGTGGAGAGATAGAGCGGATAGTTGCGGCCGAGCGCATAGTTCATCGAGGCGCGGGCGAAATCGCGGATCGAGTCGTCGAGATTGTACATCGCCATCGCGACGCCGCCGCCCGGCGCCTTGAACACTTCCTTTTCGATCACCTTGCCGTCGTCGCCGACGAATTTGATCGAGAGCGTGCCTTTGCCCGGATAGACGAAATCGGTGGCCTTGTATTGGTCGCCGAAGGCGTGGCGCCCGATGACGATCGGCTTGGTCCAGCCGGGAACCAGCCGCGGCACGTTCTTGCAGATGATCGGCTCGCGGAAGATCACGCCGCCCAAGATGTTGCGGATGGTGCCGTTCGGCGACTTCCACATCTCCTTGAGGTTGAACTCCTTCACCCGCGCCTCGTCAGGCGTGATGGTGGCGCATTTAACGCCGACGCCGTGCTTCTGGATGGCGTGCGCCGCGTCGACCGTGACCTTGTCGGCGGTCGCATCGCGATGCTCGATCCCCAGATCGTAATATTCGAGCTTGATGTCGAGATAGGGCAGGATCAGCTTCTTCTTGATGAGGTCCCAGATGATGCGGGTCATCTCGTCGCCATCGAGTTCGACGACGGGGTTTGCGACTTTGATCTTGTTCATGAGGGGCCTCGAAAGTGCTGCTGGCGCGGGGTATAGCGGCGGGGCGCAACCCCGTCAAAGCCGCCAGTGACCGCCCCTTCGATCATCCTTTCCCATCCCCAGCTCGGCGAAAATATCGGCGCGGCGGCGCGGGCGATGAAGAATTTCGGGTTCTCCGACCTCAGGCTGATTGCGCCGCGCTCGGGCTGGCCGAACGAGAAGGCGAACCATCTGGCGGCCGGCGCCGCCGACATCATCGCCAATGCCAGGGTGTTCGACAGCGCCGTCGAGGCGCTGAGCGATCTTCAGTACGTGCTCGCGACCACGGCGCGCGAGCGCGGCGTCGCCAAGCCGGTGTACACGCCGGCCGAGGGCGCGCGGCGGCTGCACCAGGCGGTCGGCGAAGGCACGCGCTGCGGCATCCTGTTCGGCGCCGAACGTGCCGGCCTCGACAATGACGAAGTGTCGATGGCGACGGCCCTCATCACCATCCCCACCGCGGAGTTCTGGTCGCTCAATCTCGGGCAATGCGTAATGCTCATCTGCTACGAGTGGTTCCGCGCGATCGACGAAACCGCTGCCATGCGCATCGATCACGGGCCGATCGCCAGGAAGGCGACGCGCAAGGAGATCGCGCAACTCTTCGAGCATCTGGAGGAGGAGCTTCTGGCGTCCGGTTTTCTCTATCCGCCGCACAAGGAGACGCCGATGATCATGAATCTGCGCGCCTTCCTGAACCGAGCCGACATGACCGACCAGGAGGTGCGCACCCTGCGCGGCATCATCAAGGCGCTGGCGCACGGAAAATTCCGCCGTCCGCCGCCAAAAGGCGCGTAGTTGCGGCGCGGTTTTGGCGCGCCGGATTACTGTGCTAACCGCTTCGGCGCATGACCTTTCTCGCCTACCTCATCTTCGCAGCGATTGCGCTCGCCGCGGCCGCCTTCGTGGCCTGGCCGATCATCGCGCGCCGTGGCGGCAACGGCCGGCTGGTGCTCGGCGCGGCGGCCATCCTGTTCGTGCTCGGGATCGGAGGCGGGCTCTACATCCTATTGGGACAGCCGGCGCTGGCGGTGCGCACGCTCGAAGGATCGAACGCGCGCGACCTGAACGCGCTGATTGCCCGGCTGGCGCGCGTGGTCCGTGCCCGGCCGGACGATCCCAGAGGCTGGGCCCTGCTCGGCCAGGCCTATCTCACGGCCCACGACCCAAACGACGCGGCCAAGGCCTTCGCACAGGCGATCCAGACCTTCGGCGCGCAGGGCAACGCGCCGCCATTCCTGTATTCGGCCCATGGCGAGGCGCTGACCCAGGCGGCCGGCGGCGCGGTCACGCCGGAGGCCGAGGCGGCCTTCACCCGGGCGCTCGCCGCCGATCCGAAGGACCAGGCCTCACGCTATTTCCTCGGATTGGCGTCGGCGGCGCGCGGCAACACCGCGCTCGCGCTTCGCTACTGGAACAGCCTGATCGCCGACGTGCCCGTCAGTTCTCCGCTGCATGCCGACCTCGTCGACCGCATCGCCGGGCTGAGCGCGCGCAGCGGCCAGGCGCCGGACATCGCCGCGATGGTGGCGGGGCTGGCGGACCGGCTGAAGGCGAAGCCGGACGACCCGGCCGGCTGGCAGCGGTTGATCCGCGCCTATGCGGTTCTCGGCGACAAGGACAAGGCACGCGCGGCGCTGGCAGACGCGCGCAAGGCCATGGCCGGGCGCACAGGCGAGCTGGCCGCCCTCGAAGCGGAGGCGAAGTCGCTGAACCTTTAGCGGTCGGCAGCCTTGGCGTGGAGCTTTGACCAATCGTCGTCGGAGTCTTCGAGCACGATCGTGATGTAGCAATAGTTCATCACATACTTGAACAGACGCGAACGGACGCGGCCCTTGATCGGCACGTTGCGCATGCCCGGATCGTCGCCCGGCATATCGACGAAGTCGCCGACATTGGGGATGAGCGCGAACTGATCGTGATCGACCTCGACATCCACCGGCTGGGTGTTGTCGGTCGGCGTGGATGCGCCCTTGGCCAGGTAGCGGTAGTCGATGCCGTATTTCACGAGACAGTCTCCATGTCGCCCGGAATTCCTACAGAGCGCATACTTGCCGCCACCCGCGCCAAGTCAAGCGGCGTCGGCGCGACAAACGAAAACGGCGGCCCTTGGCCGCCGCATGCTTGCAAAAGAGCCTGTTCAGCCCGAAACGCGGCCCTGCCAGACGGGCCAGCAATTGGTCTTACCGGCGTGCTTTTCCTCGTTATAGAGCTTGATCTGCGCGTCGGCGGCGGAGGAGCCGGCCTCGATCGCCATAAAATCGGTCCCGCCCGCGCACCAGACGTAAAATTGATGCTGGCCGGCGGCGAAAAAATCGGTCTGCTTGGAAGAGGTGAAGTTCGCGGCCAGCGCCACGCCCGCCACTGCCACCATGACGCCGCCGACGGCCGCCGCAACTACGCGCTTAGTTGACATTTTCGGCGCTACTCCACGGTTTAACGTCTCGCACGAGCCCTCGTGCGGGCCAATCCCCTGCGTGGGCCGTTCGGCCCTTTTCGCTTCTTAAATCCGCCCCACGTCCGGGCACGCCGTTCGGTGCGGCAAGCCTCACTGACAAGAATTAAACGGTACACAAGGGCCATAGCCTTGTCATGCTTAATGTTTTGAAACCGAAGGTTCCGGCTAAGCAACCTACGCGGTTACACGGACGCACTCCGCGCCCAACTCGCGAAGCAGCTCTTCGATCGCGCGCGCAGCGGTCTCGACCTCTGCAGGATCGCGGCCGCGCGCGACGAGTTGAACGCCCGAACCGTCTTCGCGGTAAAAAGGATAGCTGCCGATCGCGACATCCTTGTGATCGCTCTGAATGCGGCCGAGACCTTCGGCGATTCGCCCCTCCGGGATCTTCGACTGGACCGTCGCGGCATGGACGACCGCGCCGCGCTTAAGCCTGGGTTCGATCGCGTCCATCATCGCGCGCATGATCATCGGCACGCCGGCCATTACGAAGACATTGCCGATATGCACGCCCGGAGCGGTCGAGACCGAATTGCGAACGAGTTCGGCGCCGACCGGGATAAAGGCCATGCGCTTGCGCGCTTCGTTGAACTCGCCCGGCTTGTAGCGTGCGGCCATCGCGGCCATCGCCTCGGGGTGATGATAGCAGCCGACGCCGAACGCGGCGGCGACGGATTCGAAGGTGATGTCGTCATGGGTGGGGCCGATGCCGCCCGTTGTGAAAACATAGGTATAGCGGCCGCGCAACGCATTGAGCGCGGTGACGATCTCCTCGCGGATGTCCGGCACCACGCGCGCCTCGCACAGATCGATGCCGAGCGCGCCCAGGAACTTCGCGATATAGGCCGTATTGGTGTCCTGGGTGCGGCCGGACAGGATTTCGTCCCCGATCACCAGGATTGCGGCGGTTACGCGCTCGGTCTGGCTCATTCTAGCTGGCCGGTGTAAGTATTTGTTCGGTTCCGAAAGGCTAGAAAACACCGCGGGCGATCCTACATCAAGCGCCCAACTGGGAAGTTTGTCATGATGTCCTTTATGCCCGATGCCGACGCCTTCGAAGCGACCCGCCGCGCCCATTTCGCGGTGACGCTGCACGACAAAAGCGATTTTGAGGGCATGCGCCGCGCCGGCCGGCTGGCAGCCGAAGTGCTGGACCTTCTGGTGCCGGAGGTGAAGCCGGGCGTCACCACCGAATATCTCGACAAGCTCGCCTACGACTATGTCGTGAGCCATGGCGGCGTGCCGGCATGTCTGGGCTATCGCGGCTATCGCCACACGACTTGCACGTCGATCAACCATGTGGTGTGCCACGGCATCCCGAACGACAAGCCGCTGCGCGACGGCGACATCATCAACATCGACGTCACGGTGATCGTCGACGGCTGGCACGGCGACACCAGCCGCATGTATCTGGTCGGCGACGTCAAGCTGAAGGCCAAGCGCCTCGTCGACATCACCTATGAGTCGATGATGCGCGGCATCGCCGTGGCGAAACCCGGTGCGACAACCGGAGACATCGGCCATGCGATCCAGAGTTATGCGGAGGGACAGGAACGCTGTGCCGTGGTGCGCGATTTCTGCGGCCATGGGCTCGGACGCATCTTCCACGCGCTTCCCAACATCGTGCATTATGGAAAGCCGGGTCATGGGATCGGTCTCAAGCCCGGAATGTTCTTCACCGTCGAACCGATGATCAATCTCGGCGGCTATGGCGTAAAGGTTTTGAACGACGGTTGGACGGCCGTGACACGCGACCGTTCGCTTTCCGCCCAATTCGAACATTCCGTGGGTGTTACCGAGGATGGCGTCGAAATCTTCACCCGCTCGCCCAAGGGCCTCGACAAGCCGCCTTACGCCTGAAGCGCCGGACGCGCTCGCGGACATGGGGCGGCTGTTCGCGCCAGCGGACTCGCATCAACTCGGACACCGCGAGCGTTTGCGCGAGCGCTTCATGACGGGCGGCGCCGGCGCGATGCCGGACTATGAATTGCTGGAGCTCGTGCTGTTCGCCGCAGTCCAGCGGCGCGACATGAAGCCGTTAGCCAAGGCGCTGATCGCGCATTTCGGCAGCTTCGCGGACGTTCTCGCTGCGCCGCGCGCGCGGCTGCTGGAAGTCGACGGCGTCGGCGAGGCGGTGGTGGCGCAGATCAAGATCGTCGAAGCGGCCGCGCTGCGCCTTGTGCGCGCGCAGATGCTGAACAAGCCGGCGCTCAGTTCCTGGGCGGCACTGCTCGACTATTGCACCGCGGCGATGGCGCGAAACCCCAACGAGGAATTCCGCGTCCTGTTCCTCGACCGCAAGAACATCCTGATCGCGGACGAAGTGCAGACCAGAGGGACGATCGACCACACGCCGGTCTATCCGCGCGAGATCGTGAAGCGAGCGCTCGAACTCGGCGCCTCCGCCGTGATCCTGGTGCACAACCATCCGAGCGGCGATCCGACGCCGAGCCGCGCCGACATCGAGATGACGCGCGAGGTCTCCGCCGCCGCCAAGGCACTCAAGATCGCGGTCCACGACCATCTGGTCATCGGCCGCAGCGGGCATGCCAGCTTCAAAGCGTTAGGGCTTCTCTGAATATTTCCTTCCCGCGGGGCGGTGGCTGCGCTGCTATAGTCCGGTCCGATCAGGGGATTTCATGTTGCGTTTCGTGTCGCGCGAAGCCGGGAGACTGGCGCTGGAGCTGCTGGGCGCGGTCCTGCTCGCGGCCGCGATTGCAGCACTCGCGCTGCCTCATGCGGGCGATGGCGCGCTCACTTTCCTGATCGCCTGGGGACAGTCGCTGGACGCACTTCTGCATCTGGATTTCGGAGCCAGCTCGGTCAGCGGCACCGCGGCACTCGGCGAACTGGCGGCACATCTGCCGCTGACCTTGGGACTCGTCCTGGAAGGCTTCGTGGTCGCGATGGTCGTGGGTATTCCCGTCGGATTTCTGTTCGCCGCCGGGCCCGCACGCCGCGCCGCAGCGCCGCTGATCCAGGCCGTTTCCGCGGCGCCCATATTCTGCGCCGGCCTCGCGCTCGCCTATGGGGCGGCGAACCTGCTGCACTGGCCGCTCGCGCTCGAAAGCGGGATCAAGGCAAGCCCCGCCCTTATCCCGCACACTGCCGACGAGGCAAAGACCCTGCTGCTGCCGGTTCTGACCGTCGGACTGGCCGGTGCCGGCGCCACGCAGCTCGTGCTGCGCCACGCGGCCGCTGCGATGAGCCGCCAGCCCTGGCGCCTCCAGCTGCGCCGCATGGGTCTTTCGGCCTTCGAGATCGAGACGGTCTACGGCATGCCGCAGATCCTGGCCGGACTGTTATGGGGCCTGGGCGACGTGATGCTGGCGCTGCTGTCCGCCGCGGCCGTCGCGGAGTGGGTGTTCAACTATGCGGGCGCGGCGGACCTGTTCGTGCGATCGATCGCATTGCACGACTGGGCGATCGTCGCGGGCGTCCTTCTGGCATTTGCCGCGCTGACGATGATCACCGATTTCGCCGGCCGCTGCGCCGCCCGTGCGCTGGCCGATCCGGGGACACCGCCGTGACCATGGCCGCAACGTCTCCCGTCTCCGCAACGCCATCGCTGCATGCGGTGTTGCGCGTCGCCGGTTGGATCGGACTTGGCCTGATCGCCGTGGCCGTCAGCCTGTCGGAATTCCTCGCCAGCGCGCCGGCCGGCGCGACCGCCATCGGCCCGCTGCTGGCGCCGCCCTCGCCGCTCTTCCATTTCGGGACCGACATTCTTGGCCGCGACATGCTGAGCGAGACCCTGCACGGATTGAACGAGACGGTACGCAGCGCGCTTCCCGCGACATTGACAACGTTGGTTGCCGGCGCGCTGTTCGGCTTCGTGGCGGCGCGGTTGCCGCGTCCGCTTGCACTATCGCTGCGCGGCGTGATCGGAATCCTGGCGTCGATCCCGGCTTTGCTGCTCGCCGTCCTCGTCATCGGTCTTACGGCGCGCGGCTGGGCCGGCATTGCGGCCGGCCTGTCGGCGGCACCCATCGCCTTCGTCCGCGCTTTCGAGCGGGCCCGCGCCCAGGCGCGCAGCACCCATTCCGACTATGCGCGCGCCACGGGGATTTCCGCGGCGACCTTGCTGCGCCGCGATCTGGTTTATGAATTCAGCGACACGCTTCTGTCGAGCGCGGGGCGCGCCCTGGCGGCGGTGTCGATCATACTTTCAACCGTCAGCTTCCTGGGCTATGGCGCGGTGCCGCCGCATCGCGATCTCGGCCTGATGATCGCGGCATCGAAGGCCTATTACCTGCACGCCTGGTGGACGGCGGCGTTTCCGGCGCTGGCCCTGATGCTTCTCATTCTGTTCGCGCGGCTCGCGGCCGGACTCGACGAGAGCGAGAGGCCGTGAGCGAGCCGCGCACCATCGTCGAAGTGAGCGCGCTCGGTGTGATGCGCGGACACACCGTCGAGCTCGAAAAGCTCTCGTTCAAGCTCCACGCGGCAGAATCGCTGATCGTGCTCGGCGACGATGGCTGCGGACAGGAGGCGCTGCTTCGCGTGCTCGGCGGCCATACGGCGCGCGACGAGACGATCTCGGGCACGATCAAATTCGGCGACGGCGAAGCCAAGGCTGCGACGCGGCGCGCCAAGCCGGCCTTGCGCATCGTCTATCTTCCCGGCGCGGCGCAGGCGCCGCTCAATCCCTATGCGAGCGTCCTGTCGCAACTCGAACGCGTGGTCGCGCGGACGCACGACAGCCCCAGGACCAGCGCGCGCGAGGAGCTGCGCATCGCTCTCGATCGGCTGCCGCACGCGCCGGCGTTCCATCAGCTGCACCGAAAGCCCGGCGAGCTGGATGCGATGAGCCTGTCCTGGGCGCTGCTGGCCGCCGCGATCGCGCAGGCACCCGATCTTCTGATCGCCGACCACGCATTCGCCGACCTGACACCGACATCCATCAAGACGATCGTCACGGCACTACAGGCGGAGCAGCAGCGACTCGGCTTCGCGCTCCTCTATGCCGCGCGCGGTCTCAAGACGGCGGCGCAATTGAAGGGCCGCGTCATCGTGCTGCGCCAGGGTCAGGTGATCGAGGAAGGCGCGTTCGAAAAGCTGGCGAGCGGGCAGAGCCATGCCTATACGCGCACCCTGTTCAAGGCGCTGCCGCGGTCATGCGAGGAGCCGGTGGGACGCAGCGCCGCGCGCGGAGAGCCGCTGCTGCAGGTGCAGGCGCTCGACCCGAAGGCGAAGAAGGCGAAGGCGGCCCGCAACGGCATCTCTTTCGAGCTGCGGCGCGGCGCATCGCTTGCGCTGATCGGCGAACGAGGTTCGGGGCGGCACGAGCTGGTGCGCGCGCTTCTGGGGCTCGACAGATTCACGGCGGGCCGCGTGGTGCTCGACCAGGTCGACATGAGCATTCTGTCCGCGGCGATGACCTCGCGCCTGCGCCGCCGCGTGGCCTTCATCACCGGCGCCGACGATGCGCTCGATCCGCGCATGACCTTGTGGGACACGGTCGATGAGCCGCTTAGGGCGCATCTGCGCCTGCCGCGCGACATGATAGCCGGCCACCGCGAGACGGCGCTCAAGCGGGTGGGTCTTGCCTCCCATGACGGGCGACGCGCCGTGGCCACGCTCTCGCCCTACGACAAGCGCCGGCTGCAGGTGGCGCGCGCCATCGTCAGCGCGCCGTTCCTTGCCGTGATCGACGAGCCGCTGCGCGGCCTCGATGCCTTCGCCCAGTCGATCCTGATCGAGCTGCTCGAGGATTTTCGAAGGCAGGAAGGGCCTGCCTTCCTCGTCGTGACCGCCGATTTCGGCGTCGCCGAGGCGCTGGCCGACGATGCCATGATCTTCAAGGATGGACGCGTGGTGGAACGCGGGCCGCTGCGCGACATCGTGCGCAATCCAAAGGATGAGGAAAGCCGCAAGCTGATCGAGGCGGCGAGCCTGTGAACGGGCGCGCAAGCCGATGGATTTTCGCGGCTCCGGGACCTATAAGGCCGGGTAACTATCCGGTTCTTGCCGATGATCCCGCGCTATGCCCGCCCCGAGATGGTTTCCATCTGGTCGGACGAAACCAAATACCGCATCCATTTCGAGATTGAGGCACATGCCGCCGATGCGCTGGCGGAGCTCGGCGTCATTCCCAAGGAAGCTGCCGCCGAGATCTGGAAGAAGGGCAACGCCGCGAAGATCGATCCCGACCGCATCGTTGAGATCGAGAAGGTGACGCGGCACGAGACCCTCGCGTTCACCGAACATCTGGCGGAACTGATCGGCCCCGCCGCGCGGTTCGTACACCAGGGTCTGACGTCATCGGACGTGCTGGACACCACGACGGCGGTGCAGCTGGCGCGCTCGGCGGACATCCTGATCGCCGACGTCGACGCGCTGCTGACGGCGCTGAAGAAGCGGGCGCTGGAGCACAAATACACCCCGACCATCGGCCGCAGCCACGGCATCCATGGCGAGCCGACGACATTCGGGCTGAAGCTCGCGGGCTTCTACGCCGAGTTCGCACGCAACAAGGAAAGGCTGAAGACGGCGCGTGCGGAGATCGCGACCTGCGCGATCTCGGGCGCGATGGGAACATTCGCGAATGTCGATCCGCGCGTCGAAGAACACGTCGCGGCGAAGTTGGGGCTCAAGGTCGAAACGGTGTCGACGCAGGTGATCCCGCGCGACCGGCATGCGGCGTATTTCGCGGCGCTGGCGGTGGTGGCGAGTTCGCTGGAGCGGCTGGCGACCGAAGTGCGCCACCTGCAACGTACCGAGGTGCTGGAGGCGCAGGAGTTCTTCGCCGAAGGGCAGAAGGGCTCTTCCGCCATGCCGCACAAGCGCAATCCGATCCTGAGCGAGAACGTGGTCGGTCTGGCGCGCGTCGTGCGCAGCTACGTCGTTCCGGCGTTGGAGGATGTCGCGCTGTGGCACGAGCGCGACATGTCGCATTCCTCGGTCGAGCGGTTCATCGCACCGGACGCCACCATCACGCTGGATTTCGCACTGGTGCGCATGGCGGGGATCATCGACAAGCTGCTGATCCGCCCCGACCGGATGAAGAAGAACCTGGAGAGCACGCAAGGGATCATCCATTCGCAGCGCGCCCTGCTCGCGCTGACGCAAGCCGGCATCGAGCGCGAGGCGGCCTACAAGCTGGTGCAGAAGAACGCGATGCGCGCCTGGAACGGCGAAGGCACGCTGCTCGAACTGCTCAAGGCCGATCCGGACGTGTCGAAGGCGGTGCCGGCGAAGGCGCTCGAGGCGATGTTCGACAACGCGTATCACTTCAAGCAGGTCGACACGATCTTCCAGCGGGTGTTCGGGTAGGCGCCGCTTGTCGCAGACGCTCGCTTTCCGCATCAGTCTTGCCGGCGTCGCTGTCGTGCTGGCGCTGACGCTGTACAGCCTGTTCCAGCCAGCGCTCGTCCCCTGCGGCGGTCTCGCGAAGGGCTATGCGCCGGTGATCGCCGAGGAACTAGCGCGCGGCATCGCCGACTTACATGCCATTCTGGGACCGACGCCCAGCGCCTGCCGCACGGCGCTTGCAGCGCGGCTCGATTTCATAACCTGGGCCGATTGCCTCGCGTTCATTCCGGCCTATGGCGCGTTCCTGCTGTTCTTCTTCATCGCCATGGCGCCGCGCGACGAGAATTCCGCGTTGATCGGTTTCGTGCTGTCGGTGCTGGCCGTCGCGGCCGACTATCTCGAGAATGTCTGCCTGTTCCAGGTGAGCGCCGTACCCGACGTTACGAGCGTCGCGCTCATGGCGCTGCCCTGGGCGACCGGGCTCAAATGGCTGTCGCTCGGGCTGGCGGGCGCCGTCGGCGGAACGATCCTCATCCGATCGGGCCGCATGAACTATCCGGCGGCGGCGCTTTGCGCGCTGGGCCTGATCGGCACGGTCCTCGCCATCGCCAACCCGCACCTGTTCGGTGCTTACGCGTCCGACGCGGTGACCTTGTCCTGGCTGGTGTTCCTTGTGGTCGACATTCGCGGTGCGCTGTTCGGCTCAGCCATGGCGCAGCTTGAAGTAGAGAATCGTGCCTGACAGCACGAAGGTGACGCCATTGGCCGCGATCAGCGGCACATCGGAAATGGCGAGCCCGTAGACCAGCCACAGGAACACGCCCGTCGTCATCACCGAGAACATCGGCAGCGACAAATCGCGGGTCGAGCGGGTGCGCCAGGTCTGGATCACCTGCGGCAGAAACGCGGCCGTCGTGCAGAAAGCCGCGGCGAGGCCGATGAGGGTGATGGGATGCATTTACCAATCGGATTCGAGTCTAGGCGATACCCTACCCTCTCCTTGAGGGAGGGTAGAAGACTTACGCCGCCCGCAGCTTGTAGCGCACCGGCAGCGTCTTGAGGCCGCTGACGAAGGTCGATTGCACGCGCTTGGTCGGTCCGGTCATCTCGATCGAATCCAGGCGCCCGAGCAACTCCTTGAAGAAGGCGCGGATCTCCATCTTGGCCAGGTGCTGTCCGAGACACAGATGGGCGCCATAGCCGAAGGCGACGTGCCGGTTGTTCTCGCGATCGACGCGGAACTTGTTGGCGTCGGGCCAGACATCTTCGTCGCGGTTGCCCGAGATGTAGTAGAGCATCAGCGCCTGGCCCTTCTCGATGGTCTTGCCGCGCAGCGCGTAGGGCTCGCCGACATTGGTGCGCATGAAGTGCTGCACCGGCGTGACCCAGCGGATGATCTCGTCGACCGCGCTGTTGAGCAGATCGGGATTGGCCTTCAGCTTCGCGAGCTGATCGGGATTTTCAATCAGCGCGCGCAGGCCGCCGGCGATGCAGGAACTGGTCGTATCGTGGCCCGCGGTCGCGACGATGATGTAATAGGACGCGGTCTCGACCGGACCGAGCGGTGCGCCGTTGATCTTGCCGTTGGAAATGACGGTCGCAAGGTCCTCGCCCGGATGGGCGCGGCGCGCCTCGGTCATCGCGTTGAAGTACATGAAGAAGTCGGCGATCACGTTGGTGTTCGGATCGCGCTCCTTGCGCTGCATGTCGGGATCGCCGCCGCCGAACAATTCCTGCGTCAGTTGCAGCATCTTGGGCTCATCGGACTCCGGCACGCCCAGGATCGACATGATGACGTGCAGCGGATAGTAGACCGCGATGTCCCTGGTGAAGTCGCACTCCGGGCCGATTTCCATCATCCGGTCGACATAGCGCTTGGCGAGTTCGACGGTGCGCGCCTCCAGGCTCTTGCGCAAATTGACGGGCATGAACCACGCCTGGGTCAGGCCGCGATAGGCGCGATGGTCCTCGCCGTCCATGTCGATGAGCGTGCGCAGCGGCGAGACGCGGCCGGTCTTGGGGTCGGGTCCGCCCCACATCGCGGCGAAGCCCTTTTCGGCCTCGATGTTCATCAGCACCGATCGCGGCTCGTTGTGGAACTGGTCGTTGAGCTTTTCGATCTCCAGGATGTCGGCGTGCCGGGTGATGGCCCAGTAGGGGCGAAAGCCCTCGGGCTGGGTCCAGTGCACCGGATCGTTCTTTCGCAGGTCCTTCAGAATGCCGTGGATTTTTGCGTCCTCGGCGAACACGGCAGGATCGGCGAGAGCATTGTCGAGCATGACGTCCGGCATCGCGGCCTCGGCAAAAATCGGCGCCGATAGATGCGCCGATTTCCGCGACGGAAGTCAATTCGGCAGCGCGAACGCCATCACCTGGTCGCCGCGCGTCGTATTGGACTTGGAATGGCCGCCAGCCGCGATCACCACATACTGCCTGCCCTTCCAGACATAGGTCATCGGCGTCGCCTGACCGCCGGCCGGCAGGCGCCCTTTCCACAATTCGGCGCCGGTCTTCGCGTTGAAGGCGCGCAGATAATTGTCCATCGCCGCGCCGATGAAGACGAGGCCGCTGGCGTGACGATCGGGCCGCCGAAATTGGGCACGCCGATCGTACCCAGACAGATATTCGGTGAACGGCGCCATGTCTTCGGTCGTGCCGAGCGGAACCGACCACAGAACCTTGCCGCTGTGCATGTCGATGGCATGGAGCTGGCCCCAGGGCGGCGGATTGCAAGGCATGCCGATCGGCGACGCACCGTCTTCGCGCATCATGCCGAACGGCGCGCCGTGATTGGGCGACACCTCCTTGTCGCGGAAGCGTCTCGCGCGCGGCCGTGAAAGTCCTTTGCGCGGGATCAGCGTGACCAGATGCATCGCGCTTGATCGTGTTGACGATAGACGATGTCGGTCTGCGGATCGAAGGCGAGCCCGCCCCAATTCGTGCCGCCGCCGGTGAAGGGATAGATGATCGTGCCCTTGCGTCGACGGCGGCGTGTAGAGCCCGTCGTGCGCGCGCGCCGGCGATGATCCGTCGCAGGCATTGCCGCGGTCCCAGAACGTCAGCCCGTAAGCGTCTGATCCGGCTTGATCGAGCTCGGCGCGAGCGGCGTCGGCGCGACGGGAAAGGGTTGCGTCGGCGACAGCTGTTCGCCGAATGCGCCACCCTGCGGCACCTTGCGCTCGACCACGGGAATGAGCGGCACGCCGGTGTCGCGGCGCGCAGGGTGAAGATCAAGCCCTGCTTGGTCGGCTGGATGACGGCGGGCGTCGGTCGTGCCCTTGTAGGTCACGGTGCCCAAGCGTCGGCTGCGCCGGGACGTCATAGTCCCAAACATCGTGATGGGTGGTCTGGAACGACCAGGCGACCGTGCCGGTGGTGACATGCAGCGCGACGATGGAGTTGGCGTATTTGCCCGTCGCCCTTGCGCAGCCCGCCCCAGAAATCCGGGCTGGCGCTGGAGACCGGAAGGATAGACGAGGCCGCGCGCCTCGTCGACGCTCATCGGCGCCCAGACATTGGCGGCGCCGCCGCGGAAGGGCGGCTTCTGATCGCCGAGCGGATCGAAGCTCCATTTCGAGCGCGCCGGTCTTGGCATCGAAGGCGTGCACGGTGCCGCGCAACTCATCGACCCGCTGGTTGTCGTCGATCGAGGAGCCGACGATGACGAGGCCGTGGCTGACCACCGGCGCCGAGGTCGTCTGGATGCCGCCCTGATGTATGCGGCCGATCGGAGCCTGCCTGGACCCGGCCGGAATGATGAGACGGTGCTTCCGCGCCGGCCGTAGGCCTCGCAGGGCTTGTGCCGCTTCGACGCATCGCAGCGCGATTCAGGCGGCCGGTCGTGCGGTGTCGAGATAGATGCGCGACGGCGAACAGACTGCGTTGCCGCATCGACCGCGAATGTCGCGGATCGCCATAGGCGACGCCGCGGCAGATGTAGTCGTTGGGTAGCGGACCGTCGCGTCGATCTTCGGATCGAACCGCCAAATCTGCCGGCCCGTTCCGGGATCGAGTGCGCTGACCTCGTCGAACGGCGAACAGACATAGAGACGGCCGCCGGCGAGGATCGGCGTGTTCTCGAACGAGGCGCGCTCCATCGCGCCGGCATGGGTCGCCATGTCGCCGGTCGAATAGGACCAGGCGGGCGCGAGGCTGCGTGACATTGGCCGGCGTGATCTGGCGCGCCGCCGAAAAGCGCTGGCCGCCCTGGTCGCCGCCATAGGCCGGCCAGCCGGGTTCCGCGCCATGGGCCAAGCCCGGCAGGATGGTCATGGCCGCGACCGCTGCACCGACAAGAATAGTTCGCATTTCCGCTCTCCCCTCCGGACGGCCTATATTGAAGGCATGTCCGATCCGTCCATCGACACAGCACAATCTGGTTCGCCGTCCCGCATTCTGAAAGGGGTTGGGGACGGCACGCGGCGGATCGGTGATCTTTGGCAGCGGCTTGGGACGAGCGGCGCGCGCGACGGGACGAGCGGCGCGGGCTGGCGGACCTATCTCTATTCGCTCGCTCTGGCAGCCGTCGTGGTGGGCGTGGTCAACATCATCGACGTGATGACGATCCATCACGATCATCCGGAATATCCGCTGGCTGCGCCTATCGTCTGGGAGGGGTCGAGCTGGTTCTCCTGGCTCGTGTCGATGAGCATCGCCTGGGCGGCGTTCCGACTGGCGCCGCCGCGCGGCAAGCCACGCTGGCGGCTGCTGGCCGTCCATCCGGCCGGCGCGGCGCTGTTTTCGCTCGCGCATGTGATGGGCTTCGTCCTGCTGCGAAAAACCATCTATTGGCTAGCAGGCGCGTCATACGATTTCGGCGCTTTCTGGCCGCATTTCACCTACGAGTTCGGCAAGGATGTCTTCGGCTATGTACTGATGATCGCCGGATTCGATCTCAATGAGCATTTGCTGTCGCTGCACGGCAGCGCCGCTCCGGACGTACCGGCCATGTACACGATCCGCGACGGTTCGCGGATCGTCCGCGTCGCGATCGCAGACATCCTGGCGATCAGTTCGGCGGGAAACTATGTCGAGTTCGTGCTGCGCGATGGACGCAAGCCCTTGATGCGCAGGCCGCTGAGTGCGCTCGAGGCGGAGCTTGCACCACGCGGATTCGTGCGGGTGCACCGTTCCTGGCTGGTCAACGCGATGCAGATGACCGGGCTGAAGCCGGAAGGCTCCGGCGATTACACCGTCGAGCTTGGCGCACTCAGCGTACCGCTGTCGCGGCGCTTTCCCGAGGCGCTGGCGAAGCTCAGAGCTGCCTGAATTCTATTTCGCTTCGCTTTGGACTTGTTCGGCGGCGGTCTCGAGCAACTCGGCCATCTTGCGGCGGATCGTGTGGTCGGTGACCTTCGCGGGATCGAGGTCCTTGCGCACCTTGTGGAAGACGCCTTCGTCGCCCGACTCGCTGAATTCGGCGGCGATCACGTCCTTGGCGTAGGCCTGGGCCGCATCGCCCGATTTGCCCAATTCGCCGGCCGCCCAAAGGCCGAGCAGCTTGTTGCGGCGCGCCACGATCTTGAAGCGCATTTCTTCGTCATGAGCCCACCGGCCCTCGAAGGCTTTCTCACGATCCTTGAACCCACCGCTCATTCCTTAACCTCTTGAATATAAATAGATAATCCGCAACAAACCGGCCCCTTACAGGTATCATACAGGAAGCCTGTGGACAGCGCACGGATAGGGGCGTATGCGCGCATTCGCAACGTTGCCGCAGCAGGGGCCCGTCGCTAATTTGCCGCTTCGACGGGGGCTCGAAGCCCCCTTTCGCGTTTTAGGCGGTCACCAAGGACAGCAAGATGAAGCGCCGGCGCATGATCTATGAGGGCAAGGCCAAGATCCTCTACGAGGGGCCCGAGCCCGGCACGCTGATCCAGTACTTCAAGGACGACACCACCGCATTCGACGCGACCAAGAAGGCCGTGCTCGACGGCAAGGGCGTGCTCAACAACCGCATCAGCGAGTATCTGATGACGCAGCTGAACGCGATCGGCGTGCCGACGCATTTTGTGAAACGCCTGAATATGCGCGAGCAGCTGGTCAAGGAAGTCGAGATCATTCCGCTCGAGGTGATCGTGCGCAATGTGGCGGCGGGATCGATGTCCAAGCGCCTCGGGATCGAGGAAGGTACCGTGCTGCCGCGCTCGATCATCGAATATTGCTACAAGAACGATGCGCTACATGACCCCTTGGTCAGCGAAGAGCATATCACCGCGTTCGGCTGGGCGAGCCCCCAGGACCTCGACGACATCGTCAACCTCACGATCCGCATCAACGACTTTCTCTCCGGCCTGTTCCTCGGCGTCGGCATCAAGCTCGTCGACTTCAAGGTCGAGTTCGGCCGCCTGTGGGAGAACGACTATATGCGCATCGTTCTCGCCGACGAGATCAGTCCGGATTCATGCCGGCTGTGGGACGTGACGACCAACGACAAGATGGACAAGGACCGCTTTCGCCGCGATCTGGGCGGCGTGGTCGAAGCCTATTCGGAAGTCGCCCGCCGGCTCGGCATCATGCCGGAATCGACGCCCGGCGAGACGAAGGGACCGCAGCTCGTCAGATGAAGGCACGCGTATTCGTCACCCTGAAGAACGGCGTTCTGGATCCTCAAGGCAAAGCGATCGGCCATGCGCTGAACGGACTCGGTTTCGGGGCCGTCGGAGAGGTGCGCCAAGGCAAGGTGATCGACATCGAACTCGCCGGGACGGACGCGGCCAAGGCGAAGAGCGATCTGAAGGCGATGTGCGAGAAGCTGCTCGCCAACACCGTTATCGAGAAATACGAGATCGAGCTGAAGGGATGAAATCTGCGGTCATCGTGTTTCCCGCCTCCAATTGCGACCGCGATGCGCAGACCGCGCTGAAGCAGATGACGGGCAAGGACCCGCACATGGTCTGGCATCAGGACAGCGACCTTCCCGAAGTCGACCTTGTGGTGCTGCCGGGTGGCTTTTCTTACGGCGATTATCTGCGCTGTGGTGCGATGGCGAGCCAGTCGGCGGTGATGCGCGCGGTGAAGGCGCATGCCGACAAGGGCGGCGCGGTGCTCGGCATCTGCAACGGCTTCCAGGTGCTGACCGAGAGCCATCTGCTGCCCGGCGCGCTGATGCGCAACGCGGGTCTGAAATTCGTCTGCCGGCCGGTCGAACTCGAAGTCGACGAGACGCAATCGGCCTTCACCCGCAAATACGACAAGGGCGAGCATGTGCGCTTTCCGGTGGCGCATGGCGACGGCAACTATTTCGCGGACGAGGAGACGCTGAACCGCCTCGAAGGCGAAGGCCGCGTCGTATTCCGCTATGCGCAAGGCGACAATCCGAACGGCTCATCGCGCAACATCGCGGGCATCCTGAACGAGAAGCGCAACGTGCTCGGCCTGATGCCGCATCCCGAGCGCGTCGTCGATCCGCTCCTGGGCGGCACCGACGGCCGCAAGATGTTCGAGAGCCTGATCGAAACGCTGTCATGAACGAGATCACGCCCGACATCGTCCGCGAGCATGGCCTCACGGATGACGAGTATGCGCACATCAAGCGGCTGCTGAATCGCGAGCCCAATCTCGTGGAGCTGGGCATCTTCTCGGTGATGTGGACCGAGCATTGCTCCTACAAATCCACGCGCGTGCATCTGGCCAAGTCTGCCGACCAAGGCGCCGTGGGTGATCCAGGGGCCGGGCGAAAATGCCGGCGTGATCGACATCGGCGACGGCGACGCCTGCATCTTCAAGATGGAATCGCACAACCATCCGAGCTTCATCGAGCCCTATCAGGGCGCGGCGACCGGCGTCGGCGGCATCATGCGCGACGTCTTCACCATGGGCGCGCGCCCGATCGCGATGATGAACGCACTGCGCTTCGGCGATCCGTCGCACCCCAAGACTCGGCACTTGGTGTCGGGCGTGGTCAGCGGCATCGGCGGCTATGGCAACTGCATGGGTGTGCCGACGGTCGGCGGCGAGGTGAATTTCCACCGCTCCTACAACGGCAACATCCTCGTCAATGCGATGTGCGTCGGACTTGCCAAGACCGACAAGATATTCCTCTCCGCCGCCAAGGGCGCGGGCAATCCGGTGGTCTATATCGGTTCCAAGACCGGGCGCGACGGCATCCATGGCGCGACCATGGCATCGGCCGAGTTCAGCGAGGACAGCGAAGAGAAGCGCCCGACGGTGCAGGTCGGCGATCCGTTCACCGAGAAGCTCTTGCTCGAAGCCTGTCTCGAGTTGATGGCGACGGATGCGATCATCGCGATCCAGGACATGGGCGCGGCAGGGCTGACCTCTTCATCGGCCGAGATGGGCGACAAGGGCGGCAGCGGCATCGAGCTCGATCTCGACAAGGTCCCGCAGCGCGAAACGAACATGACGGCCTACGACATGATGCTGTCGGAGAGCCAGGAGCGCATGCTCGCGGTGCTTAAGCCTGGCCGCGAGGCGCAGGCCGAAGCGATCTTCAAGAAGTGGGAATTGGATTTTGCGGTTATCGGCGTCACCACCGATTCCAAGCGCCTCATCGTCAAGCATAAGGGCGCGGTCGTCGCCGACATGCCGATCACCGCACTGTCGGATGAGGCGCCCAAGTATGAGCGGCCTTTTTCGGTGCGGCCGGCTGCGGCTGGCACGCCGGTCTACGATCCGAAACGGCCGCTGCTCGCGTCGCTCAAATCCGTCATGGGCGCGCCCGACATGTGCTCGCGGCGCTGGGTGTGGGAGCAGTACGACTACACCGTGATGGCCGACACGGTGCAACGCCCGGGCGGCGACGCCGCCGTGGTGCGCGTGCACGGCTCGAACAAGGGACTTGCCATCACCACCGACGTGACGCCGCGCTATTGCGCCGCCGATCCGTTCGAAGGCGCCAAGCAGGCCGTTGCCGAAGCCTGGCGCAACATCACCGCGGTGGGCGCGAAGCCGCTCGCCGTCACCGACAATCTCAATTTCGGAAATCCGCAGAAGCCGGAGATCATGGGCGAGATCGTGCGCGGCATCGACGGCATCGGCGAGGCCTGCCGCGCGCTCGATTTCCCGGTGATCGGCGGCAATTGCTCGCTCTACAATGAGACCAACGGCGAAGGCATCCTGCCGACACCGGCGATCGGCGGCGTGGGCCTGATGGCCGACGTACATCGCATGGCGACGGTGGCGTTCAAGCGCGCCGGCGAAGCGATCATGCTGGTGGGCGACACGCGCGGCCATCTCGGCCAGTCGATCTATCTGCGCGAAATCGAGAAGCGCGAGGACGGCGCCGCGCCACCCGTCGACCTTGCCGCCGAACGCAAGAACGGCGATTTCGTGCGCAAGCTGATCGAGGATGGGCGCGTGACCACGGTGCACGACGTGTCGGACGGCGGACTGCTGGTGGCGCTGGCGGAAATGGCGCTGGCCGGCGACATCGGCGCCGATGTCGGCGTGGCAGGAACGACGGTGGATGCGATCCCGTTCTTCTTCGGCGAAGACCAGGCGCGCTACCTGCTCACCGCCTCGCCCGAGGAGGCCGACCAGATCGAGGGCGAGTTGCGCGAAGCGGGCATCATCCACGCCATCATCGGCAAAACGATCGCCGCCAAGGTCGTGCGCGTCGAGCGTGAAGGCGAGATCGCACTCTCGGACCTACACGCGGCGCATGAGGGTTGGTTTCCGCGTTACATGGCGGGCGAAGAAATCCCGCCGAGCAATTGAGAGTGTTTTGATTTCTTCCTCCAAACCACCCATCGTCATGGCCGGGCTTGTCCCGGCCACCCATGATCTCCTTGCTACAAGGGTGATCATGGGTGGCCGCCACAGGGGCGGCCATGACGCCTGCGAGAGATGGAATTAGCGCCATGGGCATGAAGGCCGACGAAATCGAGAAATTCATCAAGGACGCGTTTCCCGACGCCGAGGTGACGATCACCGACCTCGCCGGCGACGACAATCACTGGGCCGCGGTCGTCGCCTCGTCCGCCTTCAAGGGCAAGTCGCGCGTGCAGCAGCACCAGATGGTCTATGCCGCGCTCAAGGGCAACATGGGCGGCGTGCTTCACGCGCTGCAATTGACGACGCAGGCGAAGGGCTAAACGACTTCGCCCCATCCAGCCTTGCGCACAAGCGCGAACGCATCCTTGTCGCGGCGGGCGACAAAGCGCTTCTCGAGTCCCCGAGGCGTACAGAGTTTCAATTCGATTCCAGGCTTGGTGACTTTCGGCGGCGCAAGCACCCGCGCCGATCCCTCGTTGGCTGACTTGCGTGTCCGGCTGACGGCGAGCCAGGAATAGCGTTCGTCCTCGAACGGTACGGAAGCGCCCTTCGCCCGCATGTGATCGCGCGAGCGCGGCAGGCGCTGCGAGAAGTGACACCAGTCGGGCGCGACGACGGGACAGGCGTTCGCGTGCGTGCAGGGTCCGAGAATGTGTGCGCCCTCGCCGATCAGAATGTCGCGCGCAGCGCGGATGCGCGCAAAGCCGTCCGGCGTGCCGGGCTCTACAAGCACAAGAACATCGCGCGATGCAGCGAACAGCTTCGCGATCACGCTCGTTTGCGAGGTCGGCGGCACCTCCGCCAGCACGAAGCTCGCGATCGCCAGGTCGGCGACGGGCAGACCGTCGCGCACCAGGTCGCGCGAGAGAATCACGGCGTCCGCGGCGGGCGAGAACTGGCGCGCCAACGCAAGGAAGTGCGGATTGGAATCGGTGAGCGTCAGCCCAGATATCTCCGGCCAGGTTTCGCGCGCCGCCCAGCTCGCCGTCGCGGGACCGGCGCCGACGTCGAGCAGGGAGCGCGGCGCGAAATCCGGCGCGGCGTCACGCACCTGATCGAGCACCGCAGCGGCTACCGCATAGGTCGCCGGCAGCCGGGCGACGATGTAGGCGAGGACGTCCAATTCGTTCGACACGGCGGCCGCCGAGCCCTCGCCGCTCCTGTACTGCATGGAGATCGCGCTGGACCGTGCCGCCAGGTCCTTGCGCGACACGCCTTCCAGCAGCGCGTCTGCTGCAACTTTCAAGCGCGCGGGAAGTGCCGGATTCATGGGATTTGCCGCATCGCATAGGGGGTGCGCGGACGCACCAACCTTGACGCATTGCAGCATCGGGCATACATCACAGGCGACCGATTAAGTCGAGGGCGCCGCACGGCGCGAAAGAAAATGACCGATACCCACAAGCGAATCGACGACGAAGTGAAGGGCAATCCCGTTGTCCTGTTCATGAAGGGCACGCCCGTCTTCCCGCAGTGCGGCTTCAGCGCCGCCGTGGTGCAGATTCTTTCGCATCTGGGCGTGAAGTTCAAAGCCATCGACGTGCTCAAGGACCCCGAGATCCGCCAGGGCATCAAGGAATATTCCGAGTGGCCGACGATCCCGCAGCTCTATGTGAAGGGCGAATTCGTGGGCGGCGCCGACATCGTGCGCGAGATGTTCGAGAACGAAGAGCTTGCGACCTATTTCTCCGAGAAGGGCATCGCACTGGAAAACGTCTGATCCTCGGTCAGGCGTAACCCGAACTCTTCATCACGGCTTCAACCGGCCGGCGCGGCGAAAGCGGCGCCGGCTTTTCCGCATAGCCCAGGCGGAACACGAAGGTCGGCTGCCAGCCCGGCGCATTCGCCATCTTCACCAGCGCCGACTGGTAAGGGTCGGCGCGGCCGAGCTGCACGTTGCGATCGATGCATTCGACCGGCTGGTTGAGCGGCTGCGCGGCAATACCCAAATTCGTCGCCGCGAGATGCAGGCGCTGCCAGGCGCGGCCCGCGGAAATGGCCTGCGCCTTGTCGAGCCGGTCCTTCACCAGGATCATGCCCAGCACCGGCGCGTTCACCTGAATGTTGCGTGTATTGGCGAGCCAGTACCGATCCTGCGATGCCGGGCCAAGATCGGGCAGGAATTTTCCGAGCATGACGGTCGCCGGCGAAAGACCGGCGGCATCGACCGTCACGCCGTCGCGATGCGCCTCGACCTCGCGGCGGCCGGTGCGGATCCAGTGCGCGCTGTCGGCCGACATTTGCGGATCGGCGACGATGCGCTGCGTGGCATCGACGATCACCCCCGCCATGTCGCTCAGCGCCGACGGATCGATGAGGAAGGCGACCATCATGTCGCTGCCGGTGACGAGATCGGCCAGAGCATGCAGCGCTTGCGTCGGCACGGGCTTCTCGAGATAGCGGCCGCGGTTGGTGTGACGGTTGGGAATGGCCTCGTAGAGCAGATCGCGGCCCGGCGCGCCCGGATCCATCGTGATATAAGCGGCGGGTACAGGGGTTGGTGCCGGCGAATTGGTCAGCTTGCCGGCGACCGGGCGGACATAGGCCGTGTAGCCATAGACGCCCGCGGCGCGAACCAGATTCTCGATCGCCGCGCCCAGTCCAAGATACATCTCGCGGCGGAACGGATCGAAGCTGCCGAGATTGCGCGCGCGATCGGCATAGACGGTGATCGACTCGTCGCGCAGTTCGAACAACCAGGGTTGCGTGTCGTGCGGATTGGCCGCGAGGATCGCGGCATGCAGTGGGCGCGCGATGCCATCGACCACGCTGCCCTGCCAATCGGCCCAGGGCGCATAGGCCTCACCGCCTGGTCCCGAAAAGACGCCGCGATCCCAGATGCGATAGCCGACGCCCGCTATGACAGCCGCCCCCGTTCCACCCGCTATCAGCATGCGCCGCGATATCGTCATGAAGATCTCCCCGTTCGCCCGGTCATCATATGGTGCGCAGAAACGGTGCCCAAAGTACGGCAGGCTGAACGAGATTCTATGGCCGCGATGCGAAAAGGTTGAGTGGCCGCCCGGTCTCTTAGCGGCTGCCGAAGTGTCGTTCCCAGACTGGTGCGATGGCGGGCCGCGCAGCAAGCGCCTGGCCCAGCGCGTGAAGCTTTGGCGCATTTGTCTCCACCGGCCAGTCGCGGCCGAGGCTGCCGCGCCAGCGCGCGAACATCGCGGCATAGATGTCGACGAGCGAGAAGCCGGACGGAAGAAAACAGGGGCCGGCGAGATTGCGTTCGACGATCATGAGCCGCTCGCGCAGCCGCGCCCGCGCCTTGCCGCGAAGCGCGTCCGCCTCGCCGCCGGCCGGCGCGAAGCGTTCGGGATAGTCGGAGATCTCGACCATCGGATAGAGCTCGGACGCCATGAAGGCGATCCAGCGATAGGCCTGGGCCCGTTCGGCGCTCGCCGCTGGCGGCAGCAGATGCGAATCGGGATGGCGATCGGCGATGGTCAGCAGCAGGCCGGCCGACTCGGTCACCACCTCGCCGGTCGGAAGCTTCAAGGCCGGCATCTTGCCGGACGGATTGACCGCCAGAAAGGACGGCTCGCGCTGTTCGTTCTTCTCGAGCGAGATCGTCTTGAATTCGTAAGGCGCGCCGGCCTCTGCGAGTGCGGCCTCGACACAGAACGCGCCGGAACCCTTGTCGCCATAAAGGATGTAGGTCATCGCGCGGCCTCCGGACGTCGCGTCAGAGTTAGGCGTCCGGGTCGCGGATTCAATCGAAAAGGCCGCAGATCTCCCGTGCAGCGTTTTCACATCGGACGGCCGGCAATGGATTGCGGATTATTTTGCAGGCGCCGCGGGGGGACGCTCTTCGCGCATCAGCCGGTCGAGGTGCGTGCGGATATGGGCGGCTTCGGCCGGGGTGTTGGCAAGCGCGATGGCCCGGTCGAAGGCGTGGCGCGCTTCGCGATCGCGTCCGAGCTGATGCAGAAGCGCGCCCTTCACGCCATGGTAATTGAAGTAGCCGTCGAGCGGTTCGGCCAGCGGCTCGATCAGGGCGAGCGCCTTGTCCGCGCCGCCGGTCTTGCCGACCGCCACCGCACGATTGAGCGTGACGACGGGCGACGGCTGGAGCCGTTCGAGACTGGCATAGAGCAAGGCGATCTCTTCCCAGTCGGTTTCGGCCGGGGTCGCCGCGCGCGCATGCAGCGCCGCGATCGCGGACTGGATCTGATAGGGGCCGGGCCGCGCATGGCGCAACGCCTTGTCGATCAATGCGAGACCTTCGCCGATCATGTCGCGGTTCCACGCGCTCCGATCCTGATCCTCGAGCAGAACGATCGCGCCGTCCTTGTCGTGACGCGTCTGGGCGCGCGAATGCTGCAGCAGAAACAGCGCGAGCAGGCCGAATATCTCGGGCTCGGACGGATAGAGACGGAGCAACAAGCGCGCCAGACGGATCGCTTCGTCGCACAGAGGCGCGCGCGCCTCGACCTCCGACATGTTCGCGGCCGAATAGCCTTCGTTGAAAATCAGATAGACCATGGTCGCGACGGCGGCGAGGCGCTCGGCGCGTTCGACCGGACCCGGTGTCTCGAACGATGCGCCGAGCTTTGCGATGCGCGACTTGGCGCGCGTGATGCGCTGTTCCATCGCCGCTTCGCTCACCAGGAAGGCGCGGGCGATCTGCTTCACGGACAGCCCCGAAACGATGCGCAAAGCGAGCGCGATCTGCTGGGTGTCGGGCAGTTCCGGGTGACAGCAGACGAACAGCAGGCGCAGGATGTCGTCGCGATAGTCGGCATCGTCCAGCCGCTCGGCGAGCGGCGTCTCGACATCGTCGACGTCGGAGATCTGCGCTTCGTCGGGCAGCGCCTCCTGGCGGCGCCGTTTGCGCACATCGTCGATGCCGGCGTTGCGACCGACCATGATCAGCCACGCGGCGGGATCGCGCGGCGGCCCGTTCTTCGGCCAGTTCTTCAGGGCGCGCAAGCAGGCTTCCTGGAACGCCTCCTCTGCCGAATCCAGATTTCGGAAGTAGCGGAGCAGTGCGCCGACGGCTTGGGGCCGCGCCGAGGTCAGCGCCGCGTCGAGCCAGGCGAGATCGCTCATGCCGGGAGCGTGCCTTCCTTGAGCATCAGCATCGGCCGGATCTCATAGGCGCCACCGGGATTGACCGCGCCGAGCTCCTTGGCGAAGCCGAGCGCCTCTTCCAGATCGGCGCAATCGACGACATAGAAGCCGAGCAACTGTTCCTTGGTTTCCGCATAAGGTCCGTCGAGGACCAGCGGCTTGTCGTTCTTGCGCAAGGTGGTGGCGGTGGTCGTCGGCATCAGCCGGGCGACGGGGCCGAGCTTGCCCGCCTTCGCCATCCGTTCCTGGACGGCGAACAGCTTGTCCATCACCTGGGCCTCCTGGTCCTTGGACCAGGCAAAAACCTCGTCTTCACAGTTGTAACAAAGGATTGCGTACAGCATTTGGGCCCCTCCTATGTCTCAAGGACGAACGAGTATGCCCGCAGCCGACAGGGGACGGCAAAGTTCTGAACCGCGAGATATCGGCGGCACGAACGCCAAAGGCCCAATGGCTTGAGCTTTGTTTGCAGGATTCGGCACATTTCCCGCCGCGCCGGCCAGCAAATGAAGAGGCCGCGGGGAGCGCCCGCGGCCTTTTTTGCTCGAACTCCTCCTCGAAATTTGCGTTGCAAATTTCGACCTCCCTCAGGGGAGGATGGAGACTAGCGCGAATAGAACTCCACGATCAGATGCGGCTGCATCTGCGAAGCGTAGGGAACGTCGGCGAGCTTGGGCGTACGCAGGAGCTTGGCCGTCATCTTGTCGTGGTCGACGGCGACATAATCCGGCGTGTCGCGCTCGGCGCTCTTCGAAGCTTCCAGCACTAGCGCCATCTCCTTGGCCTTGGGCGAAAGTTCGATCGCGTCCTTCTCGCTCACCTGGAACGAGGCGATGGTGACGCGGCGGCCATTGACCTTCACATGGCCGTGGCTGACGAGCTGGCGCGCCGCGAACGGCGTCGGCACGAACTTGGCCCGATAGACGACGGCGTCGAGCCGGCGCTCGAGCAGGCCGATCATGTTCTCGCCGGTGTCGCCCGGGCGGCGCGAGGCTTCCTGATAATATTTGCGGAACTGCCGCTCGGTGATGTTGCCGTAATAGCCCTTGAGCTTCTGCTTGGCCTGAAGCTGCGTGCCATAGTCGGAGAGCTTTTTGGCGCGGCGCTGGCCGTGCTGGCCCGGGCCATAGGAGCGCTTGTTGACGGGGCTCTTGGGACGGCCCCACACGCTCTCGCCCATGCGGCGGTCCAGCTTGTATTTCGAATTGGCGCGCTTGCTCATGCTTCTTCCAGGCTTGGGTGGTCGCGGCGTTCCGCGAAGGCGGCGCACTATAGTCAGCGAGCGCCCCAAGTCAACGCCGGTCAATTTGAGCTTAAGCCTTGGATATGCTTGCGTTTTTGCAGGAGACTCAACCTGCGGTCGAGTGCCTTATGTTAGGCACTGTTACAGTTTGAAGCCGGATTCTTCTGGTGTTCGGACAGACCGCTCAATGGCAGCCCGCGTCGCGGTTCACCCGGCCGGCGGTCATAGAAGCCTGAGAAATCTCAGGTAGAAACCCAAGAACACAAAGACAACTCCGATATTCACGATCAGCCGTTCCCAGAACCGGTTTCTGAAGAACATGAAGTCTAGACCGACGATGACGGCTACCATCGCCAGTGCGTAAAGCACGACAGTCATTTGTCTGGTCATTTCAGCTCCCTGGAGAAGCTTCAGTTAATTCCGGCGGCGGATGCCTTGTCCGCCCGGCATCCATCCACGCGCGCACTCGATATTACGCCTGTGCGCAAAGGACCCCAAGGCCCGCGGCCAGGCCGTTATTCCAAAACCACCAGCCAATACCAGTATGCATGGTCGAAACGCGACATGACGGCTGAGCGGCGCGGTGGTGGCATGAGTAACTTCGGCGTCAAAGGAGCGCGCGCATGAAAAGGATCGGCCTGATCGGCGGGATGAGCTGGGAGAGCACGCGGATCTACTACGACGCGATCAATCGCGGCGTGCAGGCGCGGCGTGGCGCGCTGCATTCCGCCGACCTGTTGATCGCCTCGCTCGACTTCGCACCGATCGCCGCGATGCAGGCCGAGGGCCGCTGGGACGAAGCCGGCGCGCTGCTGGCGCACAACGCGCGGACGCTACAGACCGCCGGCGCGGACGGCATCGCGCTCGCCACCAACACGATGCACAAATGCGCCGATGCGATTACCGCCGCCATTCGTGTGCCGTTCATCCATATCGTCGACGCACTGGCGGCGGTGCTTACGCGCGATGGACGGCGGCGGCCATTGCTGCTGGGCACGCGCTTTTCGATGGAGGACGGGTTCTTCACGGCGCGGCTGAAGCGCCACGGCATCGACGCCTTCACGCCGGACGCGGCAAGCCGCGCGATCGTCCACGACACGATCTATGACGAGCTGTGCCGCGGCATCGTCGAAGCGAAAAGCCGCGAGCGCTTTCTCGCCATCATCGAAGAGGGTGGGAAGCGCGGCGCCGACAGCGTGATCCTGGGTTGCACCGAGATCGTCATGCTGATCGATCCGAAGGCGGCCGGCCTTCCCGCCTACGACACCACCGCGATCCATTGCGCCGCACTGGTCGATTTTGCGGCGGCGGGCGAGGTGTAGGGCGGCAGGCGCGGCTTTCGCGCGAATCGACCGCGCGCGACATTGCCCTTCGGTTCATCGTCAAGTGAAATTCCCGCCATGGTCTTGCCGGAATTGGGAGGCTAACCTCGGTATCGGGAGCAAATCGACGGGGGCGTACCATGGTCAATACCTTCACTTCGACATCGCGGCAGGGATTCTTCTCGCGCATCATGAATTCCTTTCTGGGAATTCTGCTCGGGCCGGTGCTGGTGGTCGGAGCCATCGTTCTTCTGTCCTGGAACGAAGGCCGTGCCGTGCAGGCGATCGTCGGCCTGAACGATGCCTCGAAGGCGGTGGTGGAGGCTTCGACCTTCTCCCCGGCCAATAACGGCAAGCTCGTCCATGTCGTCGGCAAGGCGCAGGCCGCCGGACCGATCGAGGATTCCGATCTTTCGCTGAGCTTTCCCGACCAGGTCGCGGTGACCCGCACCGTCGAGATGTATCAGTGGAAGGAAAAGAAGGACGAGAAAACGACCGACAATACGGGCGGCAGCCAGACCACGACCACGACCTATACCTACACGAGGGAATGGTCGGAGGATCCGATCGACTCGTCGAACTTCGCCCATCCCGACGGCCATGAGAATCCGCAGATGCCGTTCGCGACGCACAAATACGCCGCGAGCGATGCGAATGTCTCAGGCTATGCGCTCGACGATTCGACGCTGGGCAAGATCGAGACGTCCAATCCGCTGAGGCCCGACGCACCGGACGGCTGGACGCAGAGCGGCGGAATTCTCTACAGGGGTGACGATCCGGCAACGCCCGCGGTCGGCGACGTCCGCGTGCACTATGCGAGCCTGCCTTCGGGCACGACGATCTCCGTTCTGGCGGCCCAGAGCGGCGGCGGTTTCGCGCCATACACCACCGATAACGGCTATGAAATTCATCTCGCCCGCGCCGGCAACGCAACCGCCGACCTGATGATCACCGACCAGCGCAAGGCGGAATTGACGTTCACCTGGATCCTGCGCGGCGTCGGCGCGTTCCTCATGTTCATCGGCTTCACGATGTTCTTCGGGCCGATCGCGATCCTGGCGTCGATCATTCCGTTCCTTGGCGCGCTGGTGCGCGGCGCGACCACCTTCTTCGCGATGGTGATCACCGTTCCGTTGACACTAATCACCATCGCGATCTCCTGGCTCGCCTTCCGGCCGTTGTTGGGCGGCGGCATCCTGATACTTGCAGCCGCAGCGCTGTATGGCCTGTGGCGCTGGCATCACAGTCGCAGCGCGCCCCATGTCGCGGCGCAGGCAGCGGCGGCCGCCGCGGCACCGCCGCCGGCGGCGCCGGCAGCGCACTGAGCACGCGCCGATCGAGTTGGGTCTCATGCCGCTCTTCGAACCCGGGCGGCATGAGGCGCTGACCCGAACAGCCTGGAGTGAAGAGCGCGCAACAGCGGCGCTTTCCCGCATCGTCGCCGACACAAACGCGGCATTCACGGCAGACGGTTTGTGGCCGATCCATCCGTCGGATCGCTCACCCGAGCGGCCGCCCGATTGCCTGAAGATGCTCTACAACGGCGCCGCCGGCGTCATCTGGGCGCTTCACCGTCTCGACGAGCTTGGCGTTGCGCCGCTGGTCC
The DNA here is from genome assembly GCA_963741735.1 of uncultured Alphaproteobacteria bacterium. Lineage (GTDB taxonomy): Bacteria > Pseudomonadota > Alphaproteobacteria > Micropepsales > Micropepsaceae > Rhizomicrobium. The sequence continues at coordinate 819,874 of CAVUJB010000002.1, read as the reverse complement.
ACGATTTCCTGCCGGTCGTGCGAACGCTCGCCGAGCGCCATCGCCGCGATGTCGAAACGCATGGGGGCGTTCGCGACTATATCGGCCATGAGCGCGATGCCTTCCTGATCGGAGAAACCGGCCTTCACCTCTTGGAATGCAAGCTGGCGCGGTCGGGCGAGGTCGAGAAGCGGCTCGCTGCCGCAATCGAAGCGAAGATCGGCGACAATCGCGGCATCGTGTGGGGCGGCGCGGGCGCGATGCTCGCGGCGCTATTTCGGCTGGACCGCACGGGCGAAGCGCGCTGGCGCGATCTGTATTTACGCCACTTCGAAGCATTCTGGTCGGAATGGGAATTCTCGAGCGAATTGCGCTGCCATCTCTGGACGATCGATCTGTACGGTATCGCCGAAAAGCGGCTGGGAGCGCTGCTCGGCTTTCTCGCGAACGCGGCGCCCATGCTGCGCGGACGCCATCTGTTGGATGCGGAGCGCGAGCGCGAATTGTTGCGCCGGATTCGCGAGACACTCGTCGCGACCGCGATTTCGGAAGGCGGACAGCGCAACTGGCCGAACAGTGCCGAAGCGCTGAAGGGCACGGAGCATCCGCCGCTGTTCGTGCAGTACTGCAACGGCCCGGCAGGCGTCATCGCTGCGCTGTCCGCATTTCAAACCGGCATCGATCCGCAGATGGACGCCCTCTTGCTGCAGGCCGGCGAGCTCGTCTGGCAGGCCGGGCCGCTCGTGAAGTATCCCTGCCTGTGCCATGGCACGCCCGGCAATGGTTACGCCTTGCTCGCGCTTTATGCGCGGACCGGCGACGCGGCATGGCTGATGCGGGCGCGGCGCTTTGCGATGCATGCGATCGAGCAATCCGAAGCCCAGCTGGCCGCGAGCGGCCAACGCAAATTCTCGCTATGGACCGGCGATCTCGGACTTGCGCTTTACCTCGCCGATTGTGTGCGTATGACGGCGTCGTTTCCGGCCCTGGACGTTTTCTGAGCGTGGTGGCCCCGGACCGAGTTCGAACGGTCACGTCCCTTTCGGAACTACGGATTTTAAGTCCGGTGCGTCTACCAGTTCCGCCACGGGGCCTTGGCGGCCAAACTGGGCGGCGCACGGGCCGCGCGTCAAGACCGGCCCGCTACCACACCCGCACGCGGGCGTCGGGTGCGAGATAGAGTTTCTCGTCCGGCCCGACATGGAACGCGTCGTACCAGCCGTCGATGTTGCGCACCGCTTGCGCGCGGTACATGGCAGGCGCGTGGCCGTCGGTCATGATGAGCTGGCGCAAGGTCGCCTCGCGCGTCGCCTGCTGCCGCGTCTGGCCATAGGCGATGAAGAACCGTTGTTCTCCGGTGAGCCCATCCTCGACAGGCAACGGCTTTCCACCGAGCGAGGCCTGCCATCCATCGAACGCCGCGGATAGGCCCGCGACGTCGGCGATGTTCTCGCTGAGGGTCTGAAGGCCGTTCACGTGCAGATCGGCGAACGGCGCGTAGCGGGAATATTGCTCGGCGAGACGAAGCGCCGAACCTTTGAAATGGGACAAGTCGGCCTTGGTCCACCAGTTGATCAGCTTGCCGTCGGCATCGAACTGGCTGCCCTGGTCGTCGAAGCTGTGACTGACCTCATGGCCGATGACCGAGCCCATCGCGCCGTAGTTGAACGCCGAGTCGGCCTTGGCATCGAAGAACGGTGGATCGAGAATCGCGGCGGGGAAATTGAGCGCATTCTGAAGCGGCATGTTCACCGCGTTCACGGTTTGCGGCGTCATGCACCATTCGTGCTTGTCGACGGCCTGGCCGAGCTTGGCGACATTGCGGTCATATTCGAACCGTTCGGAGCGCTGAAGATTGCCGAGCGCGTCACCGCGCACGATCTTGAGCGGGCCGTAGTCGAGCCACTTGTCCGGATAACCGATCCCGACATAGAGCGTGGAGAGCTTGGCCTTCGCCTTGGCTTTGGTTTCCGGCGTCATCCAGTCGAGCGCATCGATGCGCCGGCCGAAGGCGGCGACGATGTTCGCCACCATCGTCTCGGCCATCTTCTTGTAGGCGGGCGGGAAATAGCGCTGCGCATAGAAGCGGCCCACCGCGAAACCGAGCGCCGCATTGGTCGCCGATACCGCGCGCTTCCAGCGTACCTGTTGCTCGGGCGTGCCGGTAAGCGTCGTGCCGTAAAAGGCGAAATGTTCGTCGGCGAAGGCCTTCGGCAGGAGGCCGGAATAGTGATTGAGCAGATGGAAGGTCAAATAGTCCTTCCAGACGTCGAGCGGCACGTCCCGGACCGCGGCTGCGATTCCCGGCACGGCGCCTTGCTGCCACATCGTGAATTCCGCCACGCCCGAAAGACCGGCGCCGGCAAAGAAAGCGTTCCAATCCATGCCCGGCGCCTTCGCCGCGAAGGAATCGCGCGTCCATCGATTGTTCGCGAGAAGCACGTCCTCGCTGTCGGAGCGGCTACCTTGTGCTTTCGCGATGAGCGTCTCCAGCGCAAGGATCGCGGATGCCTTCTTCGCCGCATCGGGGACGCCCGCGAGCGTGAGAACCTTCGCCACATGCGCGCGATAGGCCTCGAGCACGGCTGCGCCGCCGTCGCCGCCGATATAGTAGGCGCGGTCCGGCAGACCCAGTCCGCCTTGCAGAAGGTAGGCATGGTAGTGATCGGGATCGTCGAAGCCGGGCGCGACCCACAGGCCGAAGACATTCTCGGTGTAGAAGATCGTATTGTTGAGCGCGTCGACATCGGCGCGCAGCGTGCCGCCAAGCGCGCGCGCAAGATCGTGCTTGTCGGAAATGGCCGCGATGCGAGCGAGAGCGGGCTTGAGCGGAGCAAGGCCGGCGGCCTCGATTCCGGCTTCGTCCATGAAGCTCGCATAATAGTCGCCGATCTTCTGTTCGTCCGAGCCCGGCGCCGCCTTGATCTTGGCGATGTCGGCGATCAGATCGGCGGTGCGCTTGGCGGCCTTGTCGCGCAGGGTCGAGAACGAGCCCCAGCTCGACTGATCGGGCGGGATGACAACCGATTTTAGCCAGCCACCGTTGACGTAAAGATTGAAGTCGTCGCCCGGCCGCACCGAGCCGTCCATGTTGGCGAGCTGAATGCCGGGATCGGCAGCCGGTGGCGTGGCCGCCGCCGCGCCGCAGACGATCGCAAGCGCCAAGAGCAGCCGGCGGATGAGCATGGACATTTCCCCTTCATGGCCGTCTCGGAGCGGCCTCTGCGTCGTAACATAGCAGGCACGTAAGTGGGTTCACGTCGCTGCGAGGCCCGAAAACAAAGAAGGGCTGCCGTGTGACCGGCAGCCCTTCCATTGTCTTACTGCGGTCCGTACGGGCCGCAAAGGCGTCGCTTACGCGGCGCTGACCTCACCAGAGGCGAGGATCCAGGTCGCGGCCTTCGACGTCCGCAGGTAATGACAATGAGACACTGGATCACCTCCTTTCAATGATTGTTGCACCGCCAGATATAGGGGAATTCGCCGACCTTGATAAGGGGTGGGAATGCCACAGTTTGCCGGAAAATATTGATGGCCGGCCGGGATCTTGGGCGTGCCGGGACCGTCAGCGAAATTGATCGGCGACCGCGCGGCCGGATGCCAGAAGCGCCTCGTCCGAGGTGACCACGACGAGATCGAAGCCCTTGGCGATCATGTCCTTGGCGTAAGCGACCGAGCTGCAATAGATCGCGGCGCGTTTGCCGGCCGCCTTCGCGGCGGCGAGAATCTGGTCGATCGCTTTCATCACCACGGGATCGGTCTGGTCGGTGCGAGCTTCGCGGCCGAGCGACAGGCCAAGATCGTTGGGCCCGATGAGAAGGACGTCGAGCTCCTTCACCGCGGCGATCTTCGAAACGTTGGCGAGCGCGGTCGCCGATTCGACCTGCGCAATGGTGAGGATGGTCGCGTTCGCCTTTGCGACATAGTCCGCCCCGCCATAGAACATCGCGCGCCGCGGTCCGACGCTGCGTGTGCCCGCCGGCGCATAACGGCAGGCCGAGACGAAGCGCTCGCAATCTTCCGGCGTGTCGACATTGGGACAAACGATGCCATAGGCGCCGGCGTCGAGCGCGCGATAGATGTCGCCGGGATTGTTGAACGGCACGCGCACAAGCGGCACCGAGTTCGTCGTCGAGATCGCGATCAGCATCGCGCACATCGTGGTGTGATCGGCCATGCCGTGCTGCATGTCGACGGTCAGGCTGTCCCAGCCATGGTGCGCGACGATTTCGGTCGATATGGCGCTCGGGATCGACACCCAGCAATTGGTGGCGGGGCGGCCTGAGGCCCAGATCTCACGCAGGCGGTTGGGTCTCATGGGACGGATTTCCGATGTTTGCTGCGTTCAAGGCTACAGGAGCCCTGACGCTTTGGCGACAGGCCGGGTAGATTGCGCCGCCCCGATCGAGGATGCCGCATGAGACGCGCCGCTTCCGCACTGCTTGCAACCGCCATGCTCTCCAGCGGCTCGCCGGCATTTGCTGCGGCCTGTCATGTCCGGGTCGATGTCACCGACACCGATCCCAAGGGCACCAATGTGCGCGCCGCGCCGGACAGCCATGCGGCAATCGTCGCGGTGCTCAAGGACAAGGGCGACTGGATCGAGGTTTCGGTCGTGGGCCAGTCCGGCGACTGGTTCGAGATCGCCGGCGCCGTCCAGATCGACAACGACGCGCCGGCGGAGAAGACGGTCTTCAGCGGTCACGGATTTGTCCACAAAAGCGTTGTCGGTTTGAGCGGGCTGCAGCAGGGCGCGACAATCCATGCCGATCACGACGTTAAGAGCCGCGTGCTGCTGTCGAACGCCGCCGGCGATCAGGCAACGCAATTTCTTGGCTGCTGGGGCGATTTCTACAAGGTCCACGTCCAGAACATCACAGGATGGACCAAGGAGGTCTGCACCAACATGAACACGACTTGTGCCTGACGATGAAGCGCATATTGGTCATCGTCGGCATTGTCGTCGTCATTCTGGGCGGGCTTGGCTTTGCCTACGGCCAGAGGCTCGGGCTCCTGGCGCAGCTGCTGTTCGCACACCATCCTTCCGCGCCATTCGACATCGAGAATGCGCCGCCGGCGCCCGATTATGCCGACCGCGCGTCATGGGGCGCACTACCCGACAAGGACGATGCGAGCGACATCGCGCCGCCCGGCGTGCCGATCGCCGATCCGAAAACCGCGCCGGTGGATGTGTTCTTCATCCATCCGACGACCTTCTTCTCCAACAGCCAATGGAACCAGCCGCTCGACGATGCGGCCACCAACGCGCGCACCGATTCGGGTCCCTTGCGCGCGCAGGCGAGCGCGTTCAACGGCTGTTGCGCGGTCTATGCGCCGCGCTATCGCCAGTTCACCTTCAGCGCGATCTTCGACTATGACGAAAGCTCGCGCGCCGCCGAGGATCTTGCCTATTCCGACGTCAAGCGCGCCTTCCGATATTTCATCGCGCATTACAGCCATGGACGGCCGTTCATCATCGCCTCGCACAGCCAGGGCTCGCGCATGGCGGTTCGCCTGATCCCCGATCTGATCGACGGAACGCCGCTACAGAAACGGATGGTCGCCGCGTACATCGCCGGAACCTGGATTCCGGAGAGCTGGTTCAAGAAACAGAAGACGATCCGTCCATGCGCGAGTGCGACAGACACGGGCTGCGTTCTGACCTGGAGCACGCTCGCGGCCGACGCAAACGCGCAGAAGCAGCGCGAAGCGTTCGTCGCGCGCGCCGGCTATCCCGCCGCCATGGCGAATGAGAGGTTCGTCTGCACCAATCCGATCACCTGGACGACCGAGATCGACGCGGCGCCGGCCAGCGACAATATCGGGGGATGGACACCCGGGCGCAGCGATCCGCCGCGACCCATCGATCCCGGCGTGGTGGGCGCGCGTTGCGAAAACGGCGCGCTATTCATCACCGAGCCGAATCCATTCGCTTATCGCATCGCGGTGCTGCCGGGCGGAAATTATCACAATTATGACTATCAGCTGTTCTGGATGAATATTCGCAAGAATGCACAAGATCGCGTGCGCGCGTTTCTGGCCGAGCATTGAAATGAAATCTTGAGCCAGGCCAACGCCCCGCCTAGCGTGCAGCCGTGGACTCTCTCACGACCCAATGCGTGATCGCCGGTGGCGGGCCGGCCGGCGTGATGTGCGGCTATTTGCTGGCGCGCGCGGGCATCGATGTGTGGGTGCTGGAGAAGCATGCCGATTTCCTGCGCGACTTTCGCGGCGACACGATCCATCCCTCCACGCTCGAACTGATGGGCGAGCTTGGTCTGCTCGAGAAATTCCTGGCGCGGCCGCACGACGAAGTGCGCCAGTTCACGGTCGAGATCGGCAAGGAGAGCTTCACGCCGGGCGATTTCACGCAATTGCCGACGCGCTGCAAGTTCATGGCGTTCATGCCGCAATGGGATTTTCTGAACTTTCTGTCGGAAGAGGCGAAGAAGCTTCCCAACTTCCATATCGCCATGGAAGCCGAAGTGCGCGAGCTCCTGGTGCGCAAGAAGCGCATCGTCGGGGTGCGCGTGCGAACGCCGGACGGCACAGGCAACATCCTGGCAGGCCTGGTAATCGGTGCCGATGGCCGCCATTCGACCGTGCGCAGCAAGGCCCGGCTCAAGGTGACCGACATCGGCGCGCCGTTCGACGTGCTGTGGATGCGCCTTCCGGCGGAGAAGGACGATCCGCGCGAGCCGGTGGCGCGCTTCGGCGCCGGCGGATTCTTCATCATGCTGAACCGCACCGACTATTGGCAGTGCGCGATGGTGATCCCCAAGGGCGGCTTCGCCGCGATGCGGTCCGAAGGCATCGGCGGCTTTCGCGCGCGGCTGCGCACCATGGCCGGCTTCGCGCGCGACCGCGCGGAGTCGATCGCGAGCTTCGACGATGTGAAGCTCCTGACCGTCACGATCGACCGGTTGAAGCACTGGGCGCGGCCCGGACTTTTGTGCATCGGCGACGCGGCACATGCGATGTCGCCGGTCGGAGGCGTGGGCATCAATCTGGCGATCCAGGATGCGGTCGCCGCGGCAAATATCCTGGCGCCGATTCTCGTGCGCCGCGCGCCGTCCTTGAGGGAATTGCAGCGCGTTCAGAAACGCCGCGCCTTTCCCGCCAGGCTTACGCAATGGTTTCAGGTGCAGGTGCAAAACCGCGTGCTGGCGCCGACCTTCCGCTCGCAGGTGACGCCGCGGCCGCCATTCGTTCTCTACCTCCTCAATCGCTGGCGTTGGCTTCGGCAATGGCCGGCGCGCTTTGTGGGCATCGGCGTCAGGCCGGAGCATGTGCGCAAGGGACTGCTCACTCGAGACGGTAGCGCGCCCAGCTGATTCCGGCGTCGTCGACGCCTTGATCGTCAAGTCCCGTCATGCGCGTCCAGCCCGTCGCTTCGTAGAAGGCGATGGCCTTGCGGTTGGGCAGGTCGAGCTTGAGCGTCAGGGGCGCGCCGCCCGTCGTGCCGCGGACATGTTCGACAAGCGCGCGGCCGATGCCGAGATGTTGTGCGTCGGGCTCGACATACAGGCAGTGGACGAAGTTGAAGGCGCGAAAGAAGGTGAGCGTGCCGACCAACGCCTCGCCGGTCCGCGCGAGCCAGACCTCTTCGTCGAGCGCATACATGCGGAAGTCTTCTATGCGGAAATGGCCCGGCGGGCGCCAGGTGAAGGCGGCCGAGCCGCTACGGACATAGAGCGCGGCGGCCTCGTCGATCTCGGCGCCGCCGCGCGCGAGGCCGATGGTAAGACTGAGCGTCGAGCAAGCGGGCCGGCTCACGGCGGCTCACATCTGCATGGTCCAGCCTTCGACCCCCATCGCCGCCTGGCGCACGGCCTCGGACAATGTGGGATGGGCGTGGCTGGTGCGCCCGATATCTTCCGACGATGCGCCGAACTCGATCGCCAGCGCGCCTTCGCAGATCATCTCGCCGGCGTTGGCGCCCAGGATGTGCACGCCGAGCACGCGATCGGTCTTGGCTTCGGCGATGACTTTCGCGAAGCCGTCGGTGGCCGCGATGGTCTTGGCGCGCGCATTGGCGGTGAAGGGAAACTTGCCGACCTTGTAGGCGATGCCGGCGGCCTTCAGCTCCTCTTCGGTCTTGCCGACGCTGGCCACTTCCGGCGCGGTGTAAACGACGGCGGGAATGGCATCGTAGTTCACATGCCCCGCCTTGCCCGCGATGCGCTCGGCGCAGGCGACCGCTTCGTCTTCCGCCTTGTGCGCCAGCATTGCGCCCTCGCGGCAGTCGCCGACCGCCCGGATGCCCACGACATTGGTCGCGAAATGCGCATCGGTGACGACGCGGCCGCGGGCATCGAGCTTCACGCCGACCTTGTCGAGGCCGAGATTGTCGACGAACGGTCGCCGCCCGATGGAGACGAGCATGATGTCGGTCTCGATCGTCTTCTTCTCGCCGCCGGCCGCGGGCTCGACGGTGACCAAAAGTGCGCTGCCCTTTTTCTCGACACCGACGACCTTGGTGGAGAGCTGGAACGTCATCCCCTGTTTGGTCAGGATGCGCTGAAACTGCTTGCCGATCTCGCCGTCGAGCCCCGGCGTGATGCGGTCGAGGAATTCGACGACGGTCACCTGACTGCCGAGCCGGCGCCACACCGAGCCGAGTTCGAGGCCGATATAGCCGCCACCCACCACAAGCAGCCGCTTCGGCACCTGCTTCAACGCGAGCGCGCCGGTCGAGGAGACGATCCGCTCTTCGTCGATCGTGACGCCGGGGAGCGTCGCGACGTCGGAGCCGGTGGCGATGATGATGTTCTTGGTTTCGATGGTGCGAAGCGTGCCGTCCTTGGCCTTTACCTCGACCTTGCCGGGTGCGGCGATGCGCGCCTCTCCGACGATGGCCTCGGACTTCGCCTTCTTGAGGAGGAATTCGACGCCGCGTGTCAGTTCGCCGACCACCTTGTCCTTGTGCGCCATCATGGTGGGGAGATCGAGTTCGGCCGTGACCTTGATGCCGAGCTTCGGCATAAGGCCCTTGGCCTCCTCGAACAATTCGCTCGCGTAAAGCAGCGCCTTGGACGGGATGCAGCCGATGTTCAGGCAGGTGCCGCCGAAGGTGCCGCGCTTGTCGATGCATGCGGTCGTGAGGCCGAGCTGGCCAAGCCGGATGGCCGCATTGTAGCCGCCCGGGCCGCCGCCGATGACAACGGCATCGAATGTATCCGCCATGACCCGCTTTCTCGAAAAAGTGCGTCAAGGCGTTATGCGCGTGGCCGAAGCCACGCGCAATGCCGCAAATCGAACCGGCCTCACGGGGCCGGTTCGCAACAATGCGTCCGAACCTGGACTCAGCGATGGTTCGGATCTTCCGGCCGGTACGACTGATTCGGCTGCCTCGACTGCTGACTGGAGGACTTCGACAGCTTGTCGCGCTCCTGCTGGTCGGGCTGCTTCTGCGTCCGCAGATCGTCGGCCTTCTGATCCATCTTGTTCTTGTCGGTCATGACTGGTCTCCGTCTTGTGGCGCGCCATTGCGGCGCCCCTTCCGAGAGGAAACGGTCTGCATGGATCGGTCGTTTCAATTGTTCCTGCCGGAACCCGCTCAAGCCGCGGCCTCAGATGCCGGATCGTGGAATAGGACTTCCACGGTGGTGCCCTTGCCTGGCATGGAGCAGAGCGTCGCGACGCCGCCGATCTGCTGGCCGAAGTTCTTGATCAGCCGCGTGCCGATACCGGGGACCTGCGCGGCCTGGTCGAAGCCGACGCCATCGTCCGAAATCGCGAGCCTCAACTTGTCGTTCGCAGAGGGCGACAGCGTGATCGCGATCACGCCGTCGCTGCCCGGTGGAAAAGCGTATTTGAAGATGTTCGTCAGCGCTTCGACGGCAAAGAGCGCGAGCGGCACGGCGAGATCGCCGGACACTTCGCGCCGCACAAGATTTTCTTCGACACGTACCGACACATCCTCGGCGCGCATGCCCTCGACGATCTGATGCGCCAGCTCGTGCAGCAATCGACTAAGGTCGATCGTCGTCTGATCTTCGATCTCATGCAGGATGCGATGGACCAGCGCCAGCGCATTGATCCGCACCTGCGCCTGCATCAGCGTCTCGCGCATCGCAGGGTCCTTGAGCTGGCCGGCCTGCAGGCTGAGCAGGCTCATGACGATCTGCAGATTGTTCTTCACGCGATGGTGGATCTCGCGGATGAGAAGCGATTTCTGCGCCAGCGCGTCGCGCAGCTTTCGGTCGCGATCCTGGATCGCCGACGCCATCTCCGACAGCCCGTCGCCCAGCGCGCGAAATTCGCGCGGCGCATCCTCGAGCTGCGGCCTGATCGTGTAGTGACCGGAGCGATAGGCGGCCGAGATGCGCCTCAAATAATCGATCCATTGCGTCACCTGCCGCTCGGTGGCGAACCAGATGCCCGCCCAGGCAAGACCGATCATCAAAATCGGCATCAGGAAATCGGTGCCGACATGCAGATAGGTCGGGCCGAACAGACGGCTCTCGCGCATCGCGAAGCCGACCGAGATTGCGCCGCCGCGCAGCGAGGCAGCGGCAAACGTCCAGCCATTGCCCTGCCGATCCTCGCCGGCATGCAAGCCGTCGGAGGTAACGGCGTGCTTCGCAGCCGCGATCAATGCCGATGCCACCGCGGTGTCGTTCGAGGCCAGCACATGGCCGTCCTGGTCATAGACGAACACGACAGCACCTTTGGGAAGTCCGCGTGCGCGGACCATGAAGTCGAGCCAATGCAGCTCCAGCGCAATGGCTACGGCGCCGTCGAACCGGCCGCTGGCATCGTGCAGCGGCAGCATGCCGGCGATCACCGGCGACTGCAGCACCGTGCTCTGCATCTGGCCGCTGACGACGAATGCGCCACTGTCCGACATTGCGCGCCGGAAGATCGGACGGGACGCAACGTTCACGCCCCTGGCGAGCGGAAGGGCGGAACAGACGACCACTCCGTTCCGGTCGATGCGCGTCATGCTGCCGAAATATTTCACGCCGATCAGCGCGTCCCTGAGAACCGCGTCGCAGCGCGGCGTCACGGCGCGCACGTCGTCGACGTTGGCGAGCGCGCGCGTGATCTGTTCGGCCGACGCCAGAAGATTTTCCTCGTCGCTGGCCGCGGCACGCGCCGACTGGACCAGCCGGTCGTGCACATTGGCCACATCGAGGCGGGCGCGCTCGATTCCCTGAAGAACACTGACGACGGCGATCGGAAGCAGCGCGACGGTAACCGCCAACAACAATGTCAGCCGGAGAGGCCAGCCCCGATCACTCGGTATCTCCCTTGCGGTCTCGGTGGGCAGCGTCGGGACCATCCGGCGGCGCGAGGCGATCAAGTTGCGCCATGATCTCACGGGCGGCCTCTCCTTGGGCAGGGCGGTCGGACTGCGGCAACGCCTCGTTGCCGTCAAGGATCGCGATCAGCGCCTTTCGAGCCCGCGCGACTCTGCTCTTCACCGTCCCCACCGCACAATTGCAGATGCGGGCGGCATCCTCATACGAAAATCCTCCCGCACCAACCAGGATGAGCGCTTCGCGCTGTTCGTCGCTCAGCGTGCGCAGGGCGCGCGCCGTATCGGACAGATCGGCCGCCCAGCCCTGGTCCTGTCCGCCGCCGGGAATGCGTTCGGCCGCTTCCTGGTCCCATGGCGCCTGACGCCAGGCGCGCCGGCGGTCGGAATAGAACTGATTGCGCAGAATTGTGAATAGCCACGCCTTCAGGTTGGTGCCGGCGAGGAAAGAGTCCCGCGACTGCCAGGCCTTGACCAGCGCCTCCTGCGCCAAGTCGTCTGCGCCTTCCTGGCTGCCGCAGAGCGAGCGCGCAAAGGCACGCAGAAAGGGGATGAGACCGAGCAATTCGGTCTTGAAGTCGTCGGTATCGGGGGCCGATGCCTTCGACGATGTTTGGGCAGCGTGCGGAGATGTCATGAGCGATTCGCTCCTGACTCCCCGTCATCCTTTGCGTCCATCTTGTGGAGCAATTCGAGAAATTCGTGCGGCACCGGCTCCTGCGCGACACCGTCGTACATGCGACGGAGCTCGCGGCCGATGACGCGCTGGCGCGCGCGGATGGCGCGCGCCTTTTCTCGATTGGGGTCTTGTTCTTTGGACACGTTTCCTGCCCGCTGTTGCGGTGCGTTTGACAAAGCAATCCTCCGTGTGAGGCTAAAAATTAAGCAATTCCAGCCTCTTACAACGCCGAGTCGCCCGACCACTCCCCTCCAAGCAGACTAACGTATGGCACCGGGTTAAGGTTCCAAACCTTATGGGAACTATTTCCGGCGGCAGGCATTGCCTGAAGGTCGACGTCGCCAGACTGGGAGCACCTCGCCATGAGCATGTCGCAGACCCTCGCCCCGCACCTGCCCTATATGCGCCGTTACGCCCGTGCGCTTTGCGGTTCACAGGCCAGCGGCGACAGCTATGTGCGCGCTACGCTTTCAGCACTTCTGGAGGGCAATCAGAGGCTCGTCGAAGGTGTCGCGCCCCGCGTCGGCCTCTACCGCGTATTTCACGCACTGTGGTCGTCCGCCTCTGGCCATGTCGACGCCGCAACGCCCAGAATCGGCAAGCCGGCCAACACGCCGGAAGGGCGGCTGAGCGCGCTGGACTCCGCCAAGCGCGCCGTCCTTCTGTTGACCGCTGTCGAGGCGTTCAGCCTCGAGGAAACCGCTTTCATCGTCGATGAGACGCCCGACGAGGTCGAGCGCGCCATCGTCGCGGCGCAGCAGATGATCGATCGCCAATTGGCGTCGCGCATCATGATTATCGAGGACGAGCCGATCATCGCGCTCGATCTCGAGAACCTGGTGACGGAGCTCGGCCACAAGGTCGTCGCGACCGCCGCGACGCGCGATGAGGCCGTCGCCAAGGCGCACGCCGAACAGCCCGGACTTGTTCTGGCCGACATCAATCTGGGTGAAGGCGGTTCGGGAATCGACGCGGTGGCGGAGATCCTGAACAGCTTCGACATCCCGGTGATCTTCATCACGGCCTACCCGGAGAAGCTGCTGACGGGCGAGCGGCCGGAGCCGACCTATCTGATCGCCAAGCCGTTCCTGCCCGAGACGGTGCAGGCGACGGTGGGACAGGCCCTGTTTTTCCATTCGGCTGAGCGCAAAGCCGCCTAGGTCGGACTGCAATCAAAGTTCCCTTGCGGTGGACTTTGAGGCATTGTGCGACGTTTCCGGGTGATGCCGGCGAATTGGAGGATTGTCATGGCTGCAGCAGGCAGCGTTGCTACTGGCGATATCGATGAGAAATTGGCCGCATTGCGCGCCGACCTGGACAAGCTCCAGAAGGACTTGCGCGCGCTTGCCGGCGATGTCAGCGGCGTCGCCCATTCAAAGGCGACCGAGGCCCTGAAGTCGGCCGAGGCCGCAGCCGAGCGCGCCTACAAACTCGCCGAGGAATCCGCCGCGCAGGCGAGCAAGACGGCTTTCGAAGCTGCCGAAGACATCGAAGAGTGGACGACGGAGAATGCCGAGTCGTTGCGCGCCACGGTGCGCGAGCAGCCGCTGACATCGCTCGCCGTCGCGGTCGGCGTCGGCGCGTTCCTGGCCCTGTTGCTGCGCCGCTGACCGTGGCTGAGTTCGGCATGCGCATTGGCGCCGGCATGGTGCTGGCGATCGTCGGCCTCACACTGATGGTGTTCGGCGTCGGATTTCTCGGTTACGCGCTGGCGGCCGCGCTGACTCCATCGCTCGGCGTCGCCGGTGCAGCCGCGGTGACCGGCGGGATCTTCGTAGGCCCGCCCTTTTTGTGGGCCATCGTTATCCTCCTGCTGCGCCGTCCGCCGCCGCCCAAGCCCGCGGCCGCGCCGAGCGGATTGTGGCTGACCCTGTTTGCGGCGATTGCCAAGGAGACGCCCTGGGTCGCCATCGTCGGCGCCGGCCTGGTCGCTGCTGCGGAACTGTTCCTCGCAACCCGCAGGCGCAAGTAACGGGAACGGCTTGTTCCGCGCTCGCGTTGTTCTCATTGCGAGGAACGATGCGATGCTCGGTTATGCTTTGATGTTCTTTCTGCTGGCGCTTATGGCCGGCTATCTCGGCTTCTTCGGCTTGATGGGTCTGGCGGCGACCATCGCCAAGATTCTACTTATCGTCTTTGTGATTCTTCTGATCGTCAGTGCCTTCTCGGGCGCCCTGCGCGGCAGGCCGCCCGCCTGACTACCCGCATCAAATCCTGTTATAGAAACAATACCTTAGACGGCTCCCGCCATGCGCAAGCGCCGGTAGCCAAATAATCTTCAACGAGCGGCCAAAAGTCGGAACCGCCCCGGGATCGGCGCGTTCTATCTGCCGAGCGGATGTCCGATCCGGTACGCCCCAGCCCCTTCGACAGCCCGCGTCGGGTGTCCGCTCATCCTTTTCCCGACATCTCCAGGTTGATCACGGCATGCGGCCAAGGGCCGTACCGCGCCATCCGGCCAGGCGATAGACGATGTAGTGCGCGATCGGCACGCCTTCGCGCCGGCGATCGAAACGCAAGACCGGCCGGATGTCGGCGAAGTCCGCAGCGAGCGCGGCGTGCTTGTCGAGCCTCGTTTCCACCACATAGAGCAACGGACGAGACAGCAGCGCGGGTGCGGCCGCCGGCGCGTCGGGATAGCGTTGCACCTCACCGGCCTGGATGACCGGTACCGAATGCGGAAGGTAGAACGCGAACCATGCGGTCGACTCATAGTCCGTGGTGACGACTGCCGCAGCGCCGGTCTGGCGGCGCGCCTGTTCGATTGCGCCGGTTACGTCGCCGAAGCCGACCGCGAGCAAACGAGCCAGCGGATCGCTGCGCCCCATCGGCACAACGCCGAACAGCGCCTGGGCGTAGACCGCCAGGAGGAGAACGAGCGCGACCGGGACGGCCAGAAGGCGCGACGCACGCCACACCGGCGCCCTCCACCCCGTCCAATCGCTTCGCATCCAGCCGCCGGCGGCGGCAATCGCCAACGCCGGATAGAGGAAGGACGGCCAATTGCCCTGCACCCGATCATGCAGCGAATGAATCAGAAAATAGAGCGCGGAGGGAAAGACCAGGGCCGCGAGCAGAAAGACCGTGCCATTGCGGTCGCGCGCCGAGAAAGCGAGCTGCAAGGCGGCCAGTGCGAAGATGAATGGCGACGCCAGGACAAGCTGTGCGCCGAGGAATTCGAAGAGGAAGCGCAGCGTGACGCCGTCGCCGCCGATGCGGCCGAACTGGAGGGCAAACGTCGCCCAGTCATGCTGAGCGTTCCACACAAGGTTGGGCAGGAAGACCAAGAGTGCCAGCGCACCGCCGAGAAAGGGCCATGGCGTGAACAGATGGCGCCGCGCCTTGGGCGACAGCAGAAGCCAGACGAGAATGCCGGCGCCGAGGAAAAAGCCGGTGTATTTGGAAAGCAGGGCCAAGCCCGAGGCGATGCCGACTGCAAGCCACCAGACACCCTTGCCCGTCTCGTCCACCTTGGCGAGCCCATAGAACACGGCCGATGCGGCCGCGATCGCCGGTGCGTCGGGCGAAGCGGCCAATGTCTCGATCGAGACCATCAGCGTGAGGTTGAAGTAGAGACACGCGCGCGCAGCCGCTTGCTCCTCGCGCAGCAGGATCGCGGCGCCGCGCCACACGAACAGGCTTGCGGGCAGCGAAAGCAGAATGGCGCCCAGCCTCACGCCGAACGCCGTATCGCCGAACAACAGCGTGCCGAAGCGGATCACAAAAGCGATCGCCGGCGGGTGATCGAAATAGCCGGCAGCCAGGTGGCGCGACCACAGCCAGTAGTAGGCTTCGTCCGCCGATAGCGGCAGAAGCGCCGCGGCCACCAGCCGCAGCACGGTGAGAGCGGCAATCGCGGCGAGGACGCGCCGGGACTTCAAGCTCATCGCGTACGCCAGACGAAGAGGCTGGACATCGCGAAATTCCACAGCGCGCCCATCAGCGCCCCGGCCGCGCCCGCGACCCACCACACCGGCTCCTGCGTATAAAGCCATGAGGCAAGTCCGACATTGGTCAGCGCGCCGACCGAACCGAACAGGCAGAATGCGATGAAGCCCCTGAGCATGGACAGGCCCTTCAGCCTGCGGTCACGATAGGTGAGTTCGTTGTTGAGCAAGAAATTGCTCGTCATCGCGATGAAGGTGGCGACCGACTGGGCGATGGTGAAGGACGGCGGCAAGGCAAGGAGCGTGATCTTCAGCGCGGCCAGATGGACCGCGAGACCGACGGTCCCGACCAGCGCAAAGAAGATAAAGCGCGGATCGACCAGATCGCCGGTCAGCTTGGCGAGCAGGAGCCCAAGGAACTCCACGCCCACCTGGATGTTGAATTTGCTCTCGCCTTGCTCGCGCGTGCCGAAGACATAGGACTGCTCGGCCACGCGCAACGACGGACCGGCGGTGGCCACGATGTCGAGAAGGATCTTGAAGCCGGCGGGCGACAGGTGTGCCGCGATCGGGTCGAAGCGGTCGCGCCGCAGCATGAAGAAGCCGCTCATCGGATCGCTGAGCGGCACTTCCAGGATCTTGCGCGTCAAGGTCGTGGCAAGACCGCTGAGCGCACCGCGCGACTTGTCGAACGATTCAGCGCTGCCGCCTTCGATGTAGCGGCTTGCCGCGACGAGATCGACCTTGCCGCTGCGCAGGGTCTCGAGCATTCCCGCAAGAACGTGCTCGTCATGCTGCAGATCGGCATCCATCACGGCGACATAGGGCGCGCTGGACGACAGGATGCCTTCGATGCAGGCGCCGGCCAGGCCGCGGCGACCGACGCGTCGGATGCAACGCACCCGGGGATCGCGCCCGGCGATCTCCTTGGCCAGCTCGGCCGTGCCGTCCGGCGAATTGTCGTCGACGAAGATCGCTTCCCAGGAGATGCCGGCGAGAGCCGCATCCAGCCGGCGCACGAGTTCGGCCACATTGCCCCGCTCCTTGAAGGTCGGCAGGACAACGGACAGTTCTAGCGGCGAGTCGGCACTGGGGGCGGGCACGCGGTGCTCCTTGCGCCGCCTTGGTGGCAACAGCCTTGCACCGCGTCAAGGCGTGCCGCCGTCAGAACCCGTAAAGGACGTAAAGTACGGCGCCCGCGATGACGGCGAGCAGGAGGCTGGCGCGCAGGACATGGCGGACGTGGCCGGTGCTCTCGCCCTGGCGCGCCTCGTCGGCGGTTACGACCCGTCCACGGGTGTGTCTTTCGATTTGGGACATATGTCACCTCCTATGGTGCGGGGCGGCGGCGCGCCGCGATCTCCCGGCGCGCTTCGGCGACGTGTTTCAGCCGCGTCTCGGCGTCCTCGCCGCCCGTTTGCCGAATCTCGCGCTCCCAGGCGTCCAAGATCTCCAGCCGTTCGTCGTCGTTGAAGCGGCGGTCGCGAACGATGTCGGCAGGCGAGCGATGGAAACGCGACGGCGCCTGGGCGATCTCCGCGATGAGCTTCCTCTTCACCATCGCCGGCGCCCTCACACGCGGCCAGCGACCGCCAATACCAGGATGACGATCAGAATTAGCCCGAGCATGCCACTTGGGTAGTAGCCCCAGCCGCGGCTATAGGGCCAGGACGGCCACGCACCGAACAGCATCAACAATAGAACGACGATCAGAATAGTGCCGAGCATCTCGCATTCCTCGTAATGACGTTCCGATTGGCAACACGCTGCGCGATGGGCGGTTCCGGGAACCGCGCCGCAATATCGCCTTGGTTGTCACAGGAACGCAGCCCGGCATGGGACGTTGATGGTGTGCCGGACGCGCCCGGTTCCACCTTCGTCCAAGGAGACGCGCCATGAAGATCAGATCACTCGCACTCGGCGGCGCCATGGCCTTTGCCGGCCTCGTCGGCGCAGCGCCAGCCCTCGCATTCACCCATCACCCTGCCACACCGGAGGAAATCCAGCAGACCGATGCGTTGAACGCGCAGTCGCTCGCCAACGCGCAGGCTGGACAAAACGCGCAAGCGGCGCCGGCCGCCACGCCGGCATCCATGCCCGAGGCATCGGCGACGCCGTCCGTCGCGAACGCACCCGCCGCAACGCCGCTGACCGCGATGGCGAGTACGCCGTCCTTGACCAACGCTTCGGTCGAAGGTTCCGACCGCCAGACGATCGGCACCGTTCACAACGTGATCATGGGCAGCGACGGCAAGCCGTCCGTCGTCAACGTTGCGCTCGCCGACAATTCCAAGGTCGTCGCTATCTCGGCCAGCGAATTGTCCTACGACGATTCGAACAAGGTACTGGTCGCCTCGCTGACAGACGAGCAGATCAAGTCGCTGCCCGCCGCCAGCGGCTGAATGAACTGAACAAGCCACGGGCCTGACCGGCCCGTGGCTGCATGACGGCATCGCAATTGCCTGGAACCGCGCGATCCACCATCATCGTGCGATGGGGACGGCGCCGGAAGAACGATCTTCAGAGAGCATCGCAGTGCCGCCGTCCGAGGGACGGCGCGCGGCTGCGTTCGGCTTCATCTTCGTCAGCGCGGTGGTCTGCGCGATCTCGATCGGCATCATGGTGCCGGTGCTGCCGAACCTGCTCAAGCAGTTCAACCATGGCGACACCGCCAGTGCCGCCGATTGGGGCGTGTCGTTCAACGTCTTCGGCGGGCTGATGGGCTTCTTTGCCGGCCCGTTCCTCGGCCTCGCGTCCGACCGCTTCGGACGCCGGCCGGTGCTGCTCATCTCGATCTTAGGGCTCGGCCTCGATTTTCTCTTCATGGCATTCGCGCCGACGCTCAACTGGCTGTTCGTCGGCCGGCTGATCAGCGGCGCGACCTCCGGCGTGTTCTCCACCGCCAATGCCTATGTCGCCGACGTGACGCCGCCCGACAGGCGCGCCCGCGCCTTCGGCTGGATGGGCGCGGCGTTCAGCGTCGGCTTTCTCGCCGGGCCTGCGATCGGCGGTCTCCTCGGAGACATCAATCTGCGCCTGCCGTTCCTCGTCGCCGCGGCGCTGACGCTGGTGAACGCGCTGTATGGCCTGTTCGTCGTGCCGGAGTCGCTGCCGCCGTCGCAACGTACGACCGGCTTTCACTGGCGCCGCGCCAACCCGCTGGGCTCGCTGCGTCTCTTGCGCTCGCACCACGAACTTCTGCCGCTGGCGAGCGTCGGATTTCTCAATCAGCTCGCCAACATGGTGTGGCCCAGCGTCTTCGTGTTCTACACCGGCTATCGCTTCCACTGGTCGCCCGGACTGACCGGCATCTTCATGGCGGGAACCAGCGTCGTCGGCGTCGCCGTGCAGAGCTTCGTCGTTGGGCCCTTCGTGCAGCGCTTTGGCGAGCGCACCTGCCTGCTTGTCGGCGCGGCCCTGCCGATCATCGGCCTCGGCTGGATCTCCTACGCGCCCAACGGCTGGCTTTATCTGATCGGCGTTCCGTTCAACGCATTCTGGCAGCTCCTGGTCCCCGGCCTCCAGGGCCTGATGACGCGGCGTGTCGGGCCATCCGAACAAGGCCAGCTTCAGGGCGCGAACCAGAGCCTGATGGGCGTGGCATCGGTGGTGGGGCCGCTGCTCTACGGCTTGTCCTTCGCCTGGACGGTGCGCCATCCCGAATGGAACATCCCTGGGCTGCCCTTCATGCTTGCAGCGCTGACGATGGTGCTGTGCCTCCTTATTGCGATCTGGGCCGGGCGGAGCGCAGCGCGCCATGAGGCGGCTACCTGAATCGCCACTGATCCGCTGTGCGCGCCGGGCCGTAACAAGGCCATGGCAAGGATCGCGATCATCGGCACGGGCATCTCGGGCATGGGCGCAGCCTATCTGCTCCACGCCCGCCACGACATAACGCTCTATGAGAAGGACAGCCGCATCGGCGGCCATTCGCGCACCGTGATGGTCGACTATGACGGCACGGCGGTCCCGGTCGACACAGGCTTCATCGTCTTTAACGAGAAGAACTATCCCAATCTGAGCGCGATGTTCCGCCACCTCGGCGTGCCGGTGCGCAAGAGCGACATGACGTTCGCCGCAACCATCCGTGGCGGCTGGCTCGAATGGGGTGGGAGGGACGCCAACGCGATCTTCGCGCAGCGCAGGAACCTCCTCTCGCCGAAGTTCGGATTTCTAATGCGCGACATTCTGAAGTTCAACGCACGGGCCGAAGCCACCGTCGAACGCCATCCGCATTTGACGCTGGACGAACTGGTCAGTCGTCTCAAGCTCGGCGACTGGTTCCGCCGCTATTATCTGTTGCCGATGTCGAGCGCGATCTGGAGCTGCCCGCCCTGCGAGATGCTGCGTTTTCCGGCCCGCACGCTGGTCCGCTTCTTCGCCAACCACCATCTGTTGAGCGTCAGCGGCCAGCCACAATGGTACACGGTCATGGGCGGTGCGCAGGAATATGTCAGCCGCCTGACGCAATCCTTCTCGGACCGCATACGCGTGGGGTGCGGCGCGGCAGCGGTCACGCGACACGCGCAAGGCGTGACGGTCGCAGATACGCAAGGCGGGCGGCAGGATTTCGATCATGTGATATTCGCGAGCCATGGCGACGAGGCACTGCGTCTGCTGGCCGATGCCGGCAACGAGGAACGCGCGGCGCTCTCGGCCTTCCGCTACCAGAAAAATCTGGCGGTGCTGCACCGCGATCCGGCAGTGATGCCCAGGTCCCGGCGCTGCTGGTCGAGCTGGAATTACAGCTCCGACGACGATCCGGCCGGTCCGGGATTGTCGGTAACCTACTGGATGAACCGCCTCCAGGGCATTCCCGACGAGATGCCGCTGTTCGTGACGCTCAATCCGCGAACGCCGATCGCCGGCGACAAGATCTTCGACACCCATGTCTTCGATCATCCGGTGTTCGATTCGGCGACGATGGCGGCGCAGGACGAGCTGTCGCGCCTGCAGGGCGTGCGCGGCACCTGGTACTGCGGCGCCCATCTGCGCCACGGCTTTCACGAGGATGGCCTGGCGAGCGCCGTCCATGTCTGCCGCCGGCTGGGGGCCGACGTGCCGTGGCGGAATGTCAGACCTGCGCCAGCAGGGCGACTGCAGCCGCTGGGACGGCCAATCGCCGCCGGCGCTGCCTGAGAGATTCGCTGCGCGCGGCGCCGGGGCGCGTTATAATGCGCCCGCCAAGGGGGGCGTTGCGGCTGACCCCCACGCCTATGCGAGGAGCCGGCAATGAAGTTGATGCCTTCCTTCCTGATCGAGAAGCGATTCCGCCAGGCGGTGTCCGGACTGGAGTTCGGCACGCTGCTTTACACGCTTCCGGGCGGCGAGAGCGGGGTCATAAGGGGCAACCGGCCCGGTCCGGAAGGCCAGCTCACCATCCATGACTGGGACGCGATCCGCCTTGTCTTCGCGCGCGGCGACATAGGTCTGGGCGAGGGCTATGTCGATGGCCTGTGGGAGACCGACGATATCGAGACCCTGGTCAAGGTCTTGCTGATGAACGATCTCGATTATATCGCCGATGCGAATCTCTATCACCGCATCGGATTCGTCATCCAGAACGCGTTCATCCGCCGCAATACGATCAAGGGGTCCGAGCGCAACATCAAGGATCACTACGACGTCGGCAACGATTTCTATTCGTTGTGGCTCGACAGAAGCATGACCTATTCGTCGGCGCTGTTCGGCGGCGAAGACAAAAGCCTCGAGCAGGCGCAAACGAGCAAGTATGAGCGCATCCTGGGCAAACTCTCCGGCTCGAAATCCTCGGTCCTCGAGATCGGCTGCGGCTGGGGCGGCTTTGCCGAACGCGCCACCGAGCGCGATCATCGGGTGACGGGTCTGACCATCTCGCCGGCGCAACACCGCTATGCCACCGAACGATTGAGAGGCAGGGACGTCGACGTTCGCCTGGAAGATTATCGCAAGGTTCGCGGCACCTTCGACAATATCGTGTCGATCGAGATGTTCGAGGCGGTGGGCGAGCATTATTGGCCTGCCTATTTCCACGCCGTCGCCGAACGGCTGAAGCGCGGCGGCCGTGCCGTGATCCAGACGATCACGATCCGCGACGACATGTTCCCCTCCTACCGCGTGCGCAGCGATTTCATCCGTCACTATGTCTTTCCCGGTGGCATGCTGCCGTCCCTGACGCGTTTCGTGGAGGAAGCCGAAAAGGCCGGCCTCAAGGTCGTCAGCACCTTTCCCTTCGGGCACGATTATGCGCGGACGCTGCACACCTGGTCGGCCAAGATGGCGGCACGCAAGGACGAGATTTTCGCGCTCGGCCACGATCAGAAATTCTTCCGCAACTGGCAATTCTATCTCGGCATCTGCGCCGCGGCGTTCGCGACCGATCGCACCAATGTCGTGCAGGTCGAACTCGCCAACGCGTAACGCGTCAGGTACCCGGGCCCATCGGCGAACGCTGTATGCGGCGCATGAACGGCAAGGCCAGCAGCGATAGCGTAAACAGCGCGCCGATCACGAGCCAGGCTTCGTTGAACGATTGCACGAGGGCGGCTTTCCGCAGCAGCGGTTCGACGATCGCACGCATGGTCTCGTCGACCGGCCCCATATCCTGGCCGTGAAAGAACTGCACCGGCAGGCCGACGATCTTCGCGGCCGTCGGGTCGCCCGCCTGCAGCCGGTTGGCGAGCGCGGTGACGTGGATCGGCGTCCGCAGCTCCAGGATCGTGTCGACCAGCGCGATGCCGATCGCTCCGCCCAGATTGCGCATCAAATTGAACAGCGCGCTGCCGTCGGCAACCTGCTCAGGCATCAGCGTGTCGAGCGCAAGCCGCGTCGCCGGCAGGATGCACAGCATGACGCTGGCGCCGCGCAAAGCCTGCGGCCAGAACAGGCCGTCATAATCGGTCGAGGCCGACGCGAAGCCGTTTGTCAGCAACCCGGCCGCGAACAATCCGTAGCCCACCGCCGTGAGCAAACGCGGATCGACCTTGGTCTCGAGATAGGCGGCGACAGGCGCGGTCAGGAGTTGCGCCGCGCCGGACACGACCATGATCAACCCGATCTGGAGCGGCGAGTGATCGCGAATGATGCCTAGGAAAAGCGCCAGCAGATAGACCGAGCCGTAAAGGCCGAGCCCGAGCACGAAGCTCAGCGTGCAGCCGAGTGCGAAGGTGCGCTCGCGAAAGCGGGTGAGATCGACAAACGGATGGGGAGCGTTGAGACTGCGCCAGATCGCACCCGTTCCGGTCACGGCACAAACAAGAACGCAGGTGCCGACGAAGGTGCCCCACCAATCGTACTTCGGCGCTTCCTTGAGCAAGAGTTCGAGCGTGGCAAGGAAAATGGCCGCCAGACCGACGGCGAGGAAGTCGATGCGGCGCAGCTCCTGGAAGTCCGGCTCGCCGAGTCGCACGAAGATGGCGACCAGCAGCGAGACGATGATCCCGGGCCCCAGATTGATCAGGAAGATCCAGTGCCAGCTGTAATACTCGGTCAGGTAGCCGCCGATCGCAGGTCCGATGGTCGGCGCGATGACCGCGAGCGTGCCGGCGAAGGCCGTCGCCGCAACGCGGTGTCGCTCAGGCATCATGATGAAGACCGAGGTGAAGACCCCCGGTATCAGCATGCCGCCGCAGAAGCCCTGCAGCACTCGCAGCGCGATGAGAGGCGGCAACGCGGTGCATAGCGCACAGGCTAGGCTCGCCAGCGTGAAGCCGAGTGTCGCGGCGGCGAACATCCAGCGCAGCGACAAGGCCCGGGTCAGCCAGCCGGTCAGCGGGATCGCGATCACTTCGGCCATCAGATAGCCGGTCTGAATCCAGCTCAACCGTTCGGGCGTGACATGAAAGGACTGCTGGATGGTGGTGAAGGAGCTGGCGACGATCTGGATGTCGAGGACCGCCAGGGACATGCCCAGGCACATGGCGATGAAGCCGATCCAGGTTCTTGTTATGCTCTGCATCGGCTCGAATTCTACTGCAACGCGCTACCGGCTTCAGTGTGCAGACTTTGCACGGCCGGGTCCATGACGCGGCGCCACAGTGGCGGCACCAGGGCGAGCAGGATGCTGCCGGCATAGCCGGCGGGCAGCTCCGGAGCCGAATCGACCCAGGTCAACGTCTCGAAGGATGCGTCGGGCCGCGCGTGATGGCCGCTGTGGCGGCCCATGTTGAAGATCAGGGCATTGGCCATCACGTTGCTCGAATTCCAGCTGTGGCGGAGCGAGAACCGCTCATGGCCTTGGGGCGTCTTCGCCCGGCTGAGTCCGTAATGGGCGATGTAGTTGAACAGCTCCAGGACGACGATGCCGACTGCGCTTTCGCCCGCGAACAGCGCCATGGCGCGCCAGCCGCCGAATGCCAGGATGACGATGTAGACAAAGACCATGGTCGCTAAGTCGCGCGCGATGCGGTTGGCGTGCAGGGGGCTGCCGCGCTGGGCGAGCCTGCGCCGTTCGATCGCCCAGGCGTCGAGAAACTGGCCGCGGACGGTGCGCAGGAGGAAGCCGTAAAATCCTTCGCCAAGCCCCGCGGTCGCCGGATCGCGATCGGTTGCCGCCCAGCGATGATGTCCGAAAACATGGGCGATGCGAAAATGGCGATAGGACATGGCCGTGAGCATGACGAGGCCGAGATGCCGGTCGGATCGGTGGCGGCTGTGAACCAATTCATGCGCGGCGAGAACGCCGAACACGCCCGTCGTCACGCCCACCGACAGCGCGAGCGCGGCGAACACTGCTGCACACGCATGAGCCCCGACAGCCACCGACCAGACGACGATGCCGAGCTGCAGTGGAACGAACAGCCGCGGCAACCAGCGGAACAGCCGTCCGTCGTTGCCCACGGCCGGTGCATCGCCGCGAACCGACAGCCACTCGGCGCCGATCAGCGCGGCCAACAGCAAAAACACGGTGAGGGCGGGTGCCGCCGGCGCGGCGAGGTGGTACAGCGCGGGAATCGACAGCGCGAAGAAGAAGGGCGCCACAAAGCGAAGCACACCCATGGTCTCAGGCCGCGTTGGCGGGAACGCGGGCGCGGCGGTCTGCCAACGCCCTGTCCTCCTGCCGGATGCGCCACGCCAGCATTGCGGCATTGAGGATCGTGAAGACGATCGCGACCGTGACCTCGCCGAACGCCAGAGGCAGCACGGCGATCTCGCCCGCGACCACGAGATAGTTCGGATGCCGCACGAAGCGGTAGGGCCCCTTGCGCACCAGAGGCGCGCTTTCGAGCGTGATGATCCGCGTCGTCCAGTAGGGGCCGAGCGTGGCGATGACCCAGACGCGCGCAAGCTGCAGCAGCACGAATGCGGCAAGCGGGATCCAGTGGATCGTGGCATCCTGCGGCAGCAGCAGCACGATGGCCGTCAGCCAGGCGGCATGCAGAAGAACGATCAACGGATAGTGCGCGCGGCCGATCTCGACCGCGCCACGCGCCAGAAGGGCGCGCGTATTGCGCTCCGCGTAGACGACTTCGATCAGCCGCTGCAGCGCGACGAGCAACAGGATCAGGTCGATCGCAAGCCTCACGGCCCGCCGATCGCCAGCATGACCGCCGAGAAGCCGGGGCCGAGCGCCGTCATCAATGTGCGTCGCTTGCGCCAGTCCATCCGCTCCAGCACGAACAGCGCGGTGACCGCGGACATGTTGCCGTAGTCGCGTAAGACGCTGCGGCTTTCGGTAAGCGCGCCGCGCGCGATCCCGAGGGCGTCCTCGAGCGCGTCGAGCACTTTCGCGCCGCCCGGATGACAGGCAAAGCCGTCGAAGTCGGCGAGCCGCATGTCGTTGGCGACGAGATAGTTGTGGAGAATGGCCTTGAAGTCGCCGGCAACGAGAGAGGGAATGCTCTGCGCGAAGCGCGCCTTCAGGCCGTCTTCCTCGACCTCCCAGCCCATGACGTCGAGCGAGTTGGGCCAGGTGAATTCGCCGCCGGGACCGACGGCCGGTCCATCGCCCGTCGTCGAAAGGATCGCGCCAGCTGCGCCGTCCCCGAACAGCGCCGTGGCGACGATATTGCTCTTCGAAACATCGTCCTTGCGAAAGGTGAGCGCGCAGAGCTCGACGGTCAGGAACAGTACCCGGCTTCCGGGATGTGCGAGCGCCAGATCGGCGGCGCGCGCCAGCCCCACAACGCCGCCGGCGCAGCCCAGACCGAAGATCGGCAGCCGGCGAATGTCGCGGCGCAGGCCCATCTTTTCCACGACCAGCGCATCGAGGCTGGGCGTGGCGATGCCCGTCGTCGAAGCCACGACGATGGCGTCGATGTCCGATGCCACGAGATCGGCTTCGCGCAGAAGCGCGCGCGTCAACCTCTCGAACAGCGCGACCGAGTTCTCGATGTAGAGCGCATTGCGGTCGGTCCAGCCATGCGGCTCGGAATACCAGTCGATCGGAACGCAGGAATAGCGCCGCGCGATGCCGGTGTTTTCGAACACCGGAAGAAGGCGAGCCATGTCTCGGCGGCCCTCGAACAGGGCCGCGGCTCGGACGGAAACATCGGATTGATCGAGGACGTGGGGTGGGACAGCGCTTTTCAACGCGAGCATACGCGGCTTCATTCTTGCTCCTGAATCTACGCGCGAACGCCCATCCTTCGGCCAGTATAGCGAACGGCCCCGCAAAGGCTATGCAGCCGGTTTACGGTGTATCCGGGTGAAGCAAGAGTCGATGCTATGGTTCGGCGGCGATCTACTCTGCGGCTTCGAGCGGCCCGAACTGCGCGTGATCGGGGAGAAGCAGGACGGGATCGTCAGCCAACGCCCCGACATGGTGAACAATAGGATGCGCCACGCCAAGCGACATGCGAACGGCCTCGAGCGCTTGCCTGTCCACCGTTACGATGACCGCGACGTGACGGACACCATCGATGTCGACAGGCAGCCCGAGCGGCTTGGCTTCGAGGCCCGCCAGCAGATAGCGAAAAAGTGTGTCGGTGGTGGCAAGGACGGTGAACTTTTCAAACCCCGCGCGCAGGCAGAACTCGAACAGACCTGCCGTCAGGTGCTTGCGCGCGGTCGCGACGGCTTCGTTCGACAACTCCGCCTCATCCACGAAGGTGTGGCTGAGTTCCAGGATCAGGTCGCTGCGCGGAACGCCCCTGACCGCGCAATGCTCCGGCCACACATCGGAAAAAAGATGCGGGCTCGTCGTGGGCAGAAGGCGGTGCGCGCCGATCACCGCGCCGTCATCCTGTGTCAGGAGAAGATAGATGGCGTCGCCCGTGTCGAATTCATCCCGCTCCGCTTCGGCCGGACTTTCCGCGCGGCGCCGCAGGTGAAACATGTCCGTCAGCGCGTCCTGATAGAGAAGCGAATTGCCGCCTGTAACGACCTCGATCATGGGGTTCTCCGAACTGAACCGGCGGCCGCACTCAATTCTTGAGGCCCCAAAATGTCACCCCCCCGGTTTAAGGGGGACTTGGGCGCCAAGGGGGCGGCGCTTCAGGTGAGGATCAGCTTCGACAGAATCGCGATCGCCACGGCCTGGGCGCGCGTCGTTGCGCTCAATTTTGTCAGCGCGTTCTGCACATATTCGTGCGCCGTTTGCTCGGCGATGTTGAGTATCTGGGAAATCTCCCAGTCCGTCTTGCCGGCGGCGACCCATGACAGGCACTCGCGCTCCCGCGGTGTCAGCTTGGGCATGCGCTGGCGCGGGGTGTTCTCCGCCCGCAGCCGTTCGAGCTTGGCATGGAAGTAGAGCGATGCCAGGTGCAGGCACGACTCGTCCTGCTTGTCGAGTTCGTAATGTTCGGTCGCCATCGAAATGCCGACGACGCAGCCGTCGCGGCTGTAGATGGGAAGCGCAAAACCGTCCCTCAGGCGATAGTCGGCCGCCGAATCGAGGACCCGCGCGCCCGGATCGTTGGCGATGCGAATCTCGTTCCAGCGCAGCGGACGATTGCGAAGGAGAATGTTGCTGGCGACGGGATCGACAGCGACATAGTTCTGGTTCGACCATTCCGTCATCCAATCCTCGGGAAAGGTCGATGCCCAAAGACGGTCCTCGACAAGCATCTTCGGTCTGGTGGGATCGCCCATCAGGAAGCAGGCCATGCCGAATTTGCCGATCAAGGACTGAAACAACTCGATCAGGGACGGAATGTCGTTTTTCTGCTCAATCTCTTCAATGAACTCGAAGATTGAGTTCGTATGCTGCATCTAAAAATGCTCCACGACGACGCGTATGACACCTGCCGCGCGGGTGGCGGCTAACTTTGTGCGCCGGGCTTCATCTGGGCTGCCCGGTAGGCGGCCAAAGGTTCCTTGTGTTCGTCTTTCACCTCATCAATAGCATGACAGTATTCTGGAACAGAGTCGCGGAGCAGTATCGAAGGGCATTGGCCCTCATAATTTCCCAAATTCGGACGTTGCTGCTGATAGCCGGCCAGCGCCGCCAAATCCGGCGGAAAATTCCGCGCAACGTGCGGCGGATAGACGAGCCACTGGTTCTCGAACGGCTTGAGCCATCCCAGGCTGTAGCTGATGATCAGGCCGGTTCGAGGCACCGTGGTGCGATTGGCGCCTCCGGCATGCAAGGTCGAGCCAAGGAACAGCAGTGCGGAGCCCGGATCCATCTCGGCTGCGATGGCCTCGGAGCGCGGTATGTCGAAGTCCTGCTGGCAGCGATTGCTGCCCGGCCATATCACGGTCGCGCCGTTCTCCGCGCGATAGGGCGTGAACGGCCACATCACGTTGATCAGATATTCGATCCGGCCCTGCTCGCCCATCCACATATTCTGGTCGCGATGGGGTATCTGCTCGCACTCGCCCGGCCAGATCTCGATGGCCTGTGTGAGATTGAGCTGAATGCGGTCGCAAAACGGACCGAGCACCGTCTGCGCGATGTCGAGGATCACCGGATGCTGCACGAACGCGGCCGCGTGCTCCGACCGCTTCAACAATCCGCCGAACCGCTTGGTGCGGGTGCCGTAGAAATCGCCTTCGCTGAACGGCGTGCGGGCGAAACGGTCCCGCACATCGTCGTGCAGAGCGCGCACTTTCGCCACCGGCATCAGGTCCGGAATGACGCAGTAGGCCTGATCCAACAGAACTTGCGCCCAATCGGGCTCTGCGGCGGGACGCGTGGCCAGTGCGGCAGACATGGCGGTTGTCCTGTTGGAGTTGCTGGCTCAGGCGGCCTTGGCGATCGCGGCCATTTCGAGGACCGGATAGCGCCAGCCCATCTTCTGGCGGAACAGCTGCAGCGTCGCCGGCGAGATGTTGATCAGAAGCGCGCCGACCGTCTCGCCGTTTATCTCCTGCGGCAGGCCGAGCGGCTCGCATTCCCAGCCGATCGCCATCACGGTCGACAGGAACGTGGTCTCGGCGAGACAGGTATAGTGATTGATGCCGTAGAGCAGCGCGAATTCGACCATCGCGACGGCGAGATAGCTTTGCGCCATCCAGGTCTGCCTGCCGCGCAGCACCGGCGAGGTGCAGAACCGCGTGATCTCCCAGATGTTGTCGGCCTTCGGAACACCCTTCTCGCACAGCATCGGGAAGACGGTGTCCATCAGGTGCGGCTTGGTCGTCGGCAGCAGCCGGACCGAGCCGAGATGCCTCGATTTCGCCTCGTCCATGGCCACCAGGTAGACGGCGTCGTCGGTGTCGAACTGGTCGATCTCGTATTTGCCGTCGACGACGGGGACATTCCACTTCAGCGAATCGACGAAGATCTGTTTGCGCTCGCGATGCATCGCATCGACGATGTCGCGATAGTTGTGGCGATTGTTGGAGGTAATGACGTCGACCATGCTCGCTCTCCTCGGTGGGCCCGGCAAGAGAGTTGCATTCGGTCCGGACGGCAGCATTCCCCTAGTTGGGGGAGGGTCAGTTCACGAGGTCCGCGAAGGCAAGCTGGCTGTCGAACAGGGCGCGCACCACCAGTTGCATGCGGGTGGCCACGTCGTACTTACGCTTGGCATCCTCAATGTGCTGATGGACCGTCTGGTCGCTGATACCGAGAATCTGGGCGACGTCGCGGTCGCTCTTTCCCCGGCCCGCAAGAACGACGCAGTCAAGCTGGCGGCGCGTGAGTTTGGGCCGCTCCGTCGCCACGACGGTTCGCCCCTTCTTCTTGCTTGCCCGAAGCTGGACCAGGCGGCGCGCCGCTTCGAAGGCGAAGCTTCCGACATAATGCGCGGCAGGCAGGGACGCTTCGGGAACGGTGCGGCCGGTGCGCGTGGTGAACGAGCAGGTTCCGGTGACTTCGCCGGGGATATGGATGGGAACGGTGAAACCACCGCCCAGGCCCGCCGTCTGCGCGGCAAGGAAGATTTCCTTCTGGCGGGGCGTAAGATCCACCAGCGTCGGAACATCC
Source organism: uncultured Alphaproteobacteria bacterium (assembly GCA_963741735.1). Taxonomy (GTDB): domain Bacteria; phylum Pseudomonadota; class Alphaproteobacteria; order Micropepsales; family Micropepsaceae; genus Rhizomicrobium. The sequence continues at coordinate 789,776 of CAVUJB010000002.1, read as the reverse complement.
GACCATTGGAAGGGAACTCCGGTTTTCTGGCAGGCAGCGAGCACGGGATCGTCGGAGAAATAGCCGCGACGGTCGACCATGTCAGCCCAGGCTTCGGGATAGTCGTAGAGATATACGACGTCTCCGCTGGCTTCATAGATGTTGACCTGGTGAACGAGGGCGAAATAGTCGAAGCCCAGGTTCCGAACCATGCCCTCAAGCAGAGCGCGAAGTTCGCTCTCTTCGGTCAGACGATTCGCCTGGCGTACGAACTCCTGTACGTCGTCGATTGTACTCATATACGACCCCACCAAGCTCAAGGCGTCCTGCGATGCTCCTTGATCGCGACGACGTCCTACGCGAGCCTTGCCCATAATCTACTATATGCAGCACGCGCTGCCAGTGACGAGTCCTTTTGGCTAGTCTTACTTGCTGACAGTGATCACTTCGTTTGTACTAAGTAAAACATACACTTACGTCAACTTTTCCAATGAAAGCTGAATAACGATTCCGCTCTGTTCAGGGGATCAGAAGCACGCGGCCGACCGCTTGGCGGCTCTCGATATAAGCGTGCGCCGCCGCCGCCTCAGAGAGCGGAAACGTCCGGTCGATCAGGACCTGAAGCTTGCCCTCCGCCACTTCATCCACGAGCTTCTGGATCATGTCATGCACGCGATCGGTGCCGATCTCCGCGCCGAGGAAGACGCCGGTGAGGCTGCGATTGCCGGCCATCAGCGAACCGACATCGACCCGCATGGGTTCGCGTCCCGCCGCGCCGACCATGGAGACCCGGCCGCGATAGCCGAGCGAGAGGATCGAGCCCTGCAACGTCGAGCCTCCGACCGAGTCGACGACAAGATTGACGCCCTTGTTGTCGGTGAGCTTCATCACCGATTGCACGACGTCGGACGCCTTATAGTTGATGCCGTGATCGAGACCGAGCGGCTTTAGCTTCTCCAAGCGCTGGTCGCTCGATGCGGTAGCAAGCACGCGTGCACCGGCGCGTTTGGCGAGCTGGATCGCCGCGACGCCAACGCCGCTGGCGCCCGCCTGGACGAGGACTGTCTCGCCCGCCTTCAGCTTGCCGAACTCGAACAAGCAGTCATGCGCCGTCCCGAACGGCACCGGCACGACGGCGGCACGCTTCACGTCGCATCCGGCAGGAATTTTCCACGCCGTCCGCGCGGGCACGGCGCGCAGCTCGGCATGGCTGCCGTTGAAGCCGGTGGTGACCGCCTTGTCGCCGATCTTGAATCCCTTGACCTCTTCGCCGACCGCCACGACTTCGCCTGCCGCCTGATATCCAACGATGTGGGGACGCGACATGAGCGCGCCGCCAAGGCGATTCAGCGTGTCGCCGCCCTCGATCGAGACCGCCTCGACCCGGATGACAATCCCCGACGGAGTGACCTTCGGGTCGGGCACCTCTTCGTATTTCAGGACGCCCGGCGGGCCATTCTCATAATAGACGGCGGCTTTCATGGTCGTTCTCCCGATGGCTTTCTTCTGTTGAGGCTAGCGCGCGCGACGCGGGGCAGCCAGACCGGAATTTCCACACGCAAAACAGGTGTTTGGCGCCGGCGTCCGGCTTGGCTAAGTTTCAGGTCCAACACCATCGAGGACGCCCATGCCCGGCTTGAGAGACGCCTACATTTGCGATGCCGTGCGCACGCCAATTGCACGCTATGGCGGCGGGCTCGCCTATGTGCGGACCGACGATCTGGCGGCGCTTCCGATCAAGGCGTTGATGGCACGCAATGCCGCCGTCGATTGGAGCCAGATCGAGGAGGTCTATCTCGGCTGCGCAAACCAGGCGGGCGAAGACAACCGCAATGTGGCGCGCATGGCGGCGCTCCTGTCGGGGCTGCCGGAGACCGTGCCGGGCACGACGATCAATCGGCTGTGCGCCTCGGGCCTCGATGCGGTCGGCTCGGCGGCGCGCGCGGTAAAGGCCGGTGAAGTCGCGCTCGCCATCGCGGGCGGAGTCGAATCGATGACACGCGCGCCCTTCGTGATGGGCAAGGCAGAGAGCGCCTTTCCGCGCGCGGCGGAGAACCACGATACGACCATCGGATGGCGCTTCATCAATCCGAAGATGAAGCAGATCTACGGCACCGACTCGATGCCCGAGACCGGCGAGAACGTCGCGGAGGCCTATCAGATTTCGCGCGCCGATCAGGACGCATTCGCGCTGCGCAGCCAGCAGAAGGCGGCTCGCGCCATCGAAAGCGGCTATTTCGCCGAAGAGATCGTCGCGGTCGACGCCAAGGACGGCAAAGGCAAGCCTGTGCCGTTCACCGCCGACGAGCATCCGCGTCCCCAGACGACGGCGGAAGATCTCGCCAGACTGAAGACACCGTTCCGCAATCCGGGCACCGTGACGGCCGGCAACGCTTCGGGCGTCAACGACGGTGCCGCTGCGATGATCATCGCGAGCGAAGAAGGAGCGAAGCGCAACGATCTGAGGATCCGCGGCCGCGTGCTCGGCATGGCGACCGCAGGCGTGGCGCCGCGCGTGATGGGCATTGGGCCGGTGCCCGCGACCGAGAAGCTGCTGGCGCGCCTGGGCCTGAAGATAAGGGACTTCGATGTCATCGAATTGAACGAGGCGTTCGCCAGCCAGTCGCTCGCTGTGCTGCGCGGGCTCGGCCTTGCCGACGATGCCGAACAGGTGAACCCGAACGGCGGGGCCATCGCGCTCGGCCATCCGCTCGGCATGAGCGGCGCGCGGTTGGCGATGACGGCGCTGCATCAGCTGGAGAAGACCGGCGGCAAGCGCGCGCTCGCGACACTGTGCGTCGGAGTCGGCCAGGGCGTGGCATTGGCGATCGAGAGAGTTTGACCGTGAAGATCACTGTTGCAGCCACTGCTCTCGTGCTTTCCCTCGGAGCGGCACACGCCGCCGACGCACCGACCGTGCAGGTTCAGCCGGTAGCGCGTACGAACACCACGATCATCGGCCAGCCGATCATCGTGCCGGAAAAGCCCGACGTGCTCGTCTCCATCGCGACCTTTCCGCCCGGGTCTCGGTTGCCCGAGCATCAACATCGTTTTCCGCACTATGTCTATGTGATGGAAGGCGTGCTGACGGTGGTCAATACGGACGCGAACAAAAGCTTCGATGTGAAGGCCGGCGACTTCGTGGTCGAGATGGAGGACACCTGGCACTACGGCATCAACAACGGCACCGTGCCGGTGAAGCTGCTCGTCATCGACCAGGTGCCGGCGGGGACGCCGAACAATCTCGTGCCGAAGACGCCATGAGCATCGTCGTCGCCGTGTCCTGCGATGGCGAACACCGGTTCAGCAAACCCGCGCGCACGAGCATCCGGCTGATCGAAGGATTGGGCATCGAGGGCGATGCGCATCTGGGCGTCACCGTGCAACATCTCTCGCGGGTCCGGCGCGATCCCCAATCGCCGAATCTGCGCCAGGTGCATCTGATCCATGCCGAGCTGCACGACGAATTGCGCGCCAAGGGCTTCGCCGTGAAGCCCGGCGACATGGGCGAGAACATTACGACGCGCGGCGTCGATTTGCTGGGCTTGCCTGTGAATGCGCGGCTGCATATCGGCGCGACCGCCATCGTCGAGGTGAAGGGCCTGCGCAATCCGTGTGGCCAGCTAAACGGCCTCCGCGAAGGCCTGATGGCGGCGTGCCTTGACCAAGACGCCGACGGCAATCTCATCCGCAAGGCCGGTGTCATGGGCGTCGTAATCGCCGGCGGCGAGGTGAAACCCGACGACACAATCCGCGTCGAGTTGCCCGCCGGGGCGCATGAGAAGCTGGTGCCGGTTTAGCGCAATTCAGCGATTCAATCTCAAACGTCATCTAGAATCGGGCTCAAACGAAGAGGCCGGAGCTTGCGCCCCGGCCTTTTGGTTCGATGCTCTGCGCTCAGTACCCCAGCAACGTCGCGTAGCGGTCGCGGTGATAGGACGAGCCGCCGAAGGTCGCTTCCTGAGCGCGGGCGCGCTTCAGATAGAGACCGGCGTCATGCGCGTCGGTCATGCCGATGCCGCCATGCATCTGCACCATCTCGTTCGACACCAGATGCACCGCATCGCCGACCTTCGCCTTGGCGAGCGAGGCGAGCTGCGCCACGTCGTTGGCGTCGCGGTCGATCGCCGACAGCGCGCCCTCGACGCAGGAGCGTGCCAGTTCCAGGTCGGTGAACATCTTGGCGGCGCGATGCTGCAGCGCCTGGAAGGTGCCGATGACCTGGCCGAACTGCACGCGGGTCTTCAGATAATCCAGCGTGATCTCGAACGACTGCACGGCCTGTCCGAGCATCTCGGCGGCGAGGCCGGCACGGGCGCGATCGAGTGTCGATTCCAGTACGCCGAAGCCCTGGTCGGCGGTGCCCAGCACTTCGCCCGCGACGTCCTTGAACGTCAGGTTCGCGTAGCCGCGGCTGTCCACCGTCTTGAGCTTCTCGCGAGTCAGGCCGGATGCCTTGCCGTCCACCAGCACCAGCGTGATGCCGTTCTTGTCACCCGGCTTGCCGGAGGTGCGTGTCGCCACGATGATGAGATCGGCGGTGCCGCCGTCGAGCACGAAGGTCTTGCGGCCGTTGAGCTTGTAGCCCGAACCGGCCTTCTCTGCCTTCAGCGCCGCCTTCTCGGGCGCATGATGGGCGCCTTCGTCGACCGCGAGCGTCGCGATCAGCTTACCTTCGGCGATCTGCGGCAGATATTTCTTCTTCTGCGCGTCGCTGCCGGCGAGCAGCAGCGCGGTGGTCGCCGTCAGCGCGGTGGAGATCAGCGGCGAGGCCGTCAGCGTGCGCCCCGTCTCCTCCAACACCAGGCCGAGCGTCAGATAACCGAGACCCGTGCCGCCGAACTCCTCGGGAATGAGGATGCCGGACCAGCCCATTTCGGCCATTTCTTTCCACGCGCCGCGGTCGAAACCGTCGGCATTACCGCTGTCGCGCATCTTGCGGAAGGCGGTGACCGGCGATTTTTCCTGCACCCACGACTTTGCGCCGTCGCGGATCATTGTCTGTTCTTCGTTCAAGACTGCCATGTGTTTAACCCCAGTGATGTTGTTCGTTATTGATGATCGAGCAGGCCAAGGATGCGCTTGGCGATGATGTTGTTCTGGATCTCCTGGCTGCCACCATAGATCGTGGTGGCCTTGCCGCCGAGCCAGCCGCGCACCGTATCCAGTTCGTCGCGGGTGAAGCCTTCGCCTTCCCAGCCCAGGCCCTGGTGACCCATGATCTCTACCAGTAGCTCGGCGCGTTCCTGTCCGATGCGCGAGCCGGCGTTCTTCATGATGGAGGTCGCAGCCGACGGGCCCTGGTTGCCCTTGGATTCTGCTTGCGCGCGAAACACGGTCAACATGAACATGCGGCTGTCCATCAGATGGCTCGTCACCCGCGCGCGCAGATCGGCATCGGCGATCCGGCCTTTCTCGTCGGTGCCGACATAGGCCTTGGCGACCTGTTCGAGCGAGCGTGTCTCGCCGCCGCGGTTGAGACCGCCGCCGCCGACGCCGCCGCCGAGGCCGGCGCGTTCGAACTGCAAGAGACGCTTGCCGATGGTCCAGCCGCCGTTGAGCGGCCCCATCAGATTTTCCTTCGGCACTTTCACGTCGGTGAAGAAAGTCTCGCAGAATGGCGAGTTGCCGCTGATCAGCTGGATCGGGCGGACTTCGACGCCCGGCGACTTCATGTCGATGAGCAGGAACGAGATGCCTTCGTGCTTTTTGGTGTTGTCGGTGCGCACCAAACAGAAGCACCAGTCGGCGAACTGCGCGCCACTGGTCCAGATTTTCTGGCCGTTGACCAAGAAGTGGTCGCCCTTGTCGATGCATTGGGTGCGCAGCGACGCAAGGTCCGAACCGGCGCCGGGCTCGCTATAGCCCTGGCACCACCACACTTCGCCTTTCACGATGCCGGGAACGTGCCGCTTCTTCTGTTCCTCGTTGCCATATTCGAGCAAGGTCGGGCCGAACATCATCACGCCCATTCCGCCGATCGGGTTCCAGGCGCCGATGCGGTTCATCTCCTGTTGCAGCACCCGGACCTGTCCAGAGGAAAGACCGCCGCCGCCATATTGCTTGGGGTAAGTCGGCGTGCCCCAGCCTTTCTCGCCCATCGCCTTCTTCCACTTGGCGAAGTCCCCGCCGGTGGCCGGGCCGTCCTCGCCCATCATCATGCCGGCGCGGCCCTTCAGCGACGGCGGGAAGTTCGCTTCCAGCCAGGCGCGCGCTTCGGCGCGGAAGGCTTCCAGATCGGTATCGATTTTTTCAGCAGCGCTCATGCGGTCACTCCGGTTGCGTTATTGATGGTCGAGCAGGCCGAGCACGCGCTTGGAGACGACGTTCAAGTTCACCTCCGACGTGCCGCCCTCGATCGAATTGCCCTTGGCGCGCAGCATCGTCCGCATCGCCTGAATTTCGTTCGGCTGGTAGCCTTCGCCTTCCCAGCCAAGTCCCTGGGTGCCGAGGGTTTCGACCAGAAGCTCGGTGCGCTCCTGGTTGATCTTCGCCATGGCGTATTTGAACACCGACGTCGCCGCCGATGGACCCTTGCCGCTCTTGGCTTCTTCCTCGGCGCGGCGGATCGTCATCTGGAAGGCCCGCGCCTCCATCTTGTGGGCGGTGATGCGGGCACGCAGGTCGCGGTCGGCGATCTTGCCGTCTTCCACGCCGACATGTTCGCGGGCCGCGTCTTCGAGATCGTAGACTGCGGCCGTGCCGGCTGCGCCGCTGCCGCCGGCCGAGATATTCTGGCGTTCGAACTGCAACAGGCGCTTGGCGATGTCCCAGCCGCCGTTCAGCCGCCCGAGCAGCTGGTCCTTTGGCACCTTCACATCGGTGAAGAAGGTTTCGCAGAACACCGAAGCGCCGCTGATCAGCTTGATCGGCCTGGGTTCGACGCCCGGCGACTTCATGTCGATCAGGACGAACGAGATACCTTCATGCTTCTTGGCGTTGTCGGTGCGGACGAGACAAAAGCACCAATCGGCGAACTGGGCGCCCGAGGTCCAGATCTTCTGGCCATTGATGAGATAGTGATCGCCCTTGTCGACGGCCTGCGTCCGGAGCGATGCGAGATCGGAACCGGCGCCCGGTTCGCTGTAGCCCTGGCACCAGCGCACCGTGCCATGGACGATGCCCGGCATGTGCTTCTTCTTCTGTTCCTCGGTGCCATATTCGAGCAATGTCGGACCGAGCATCATCACGCCCATGCCGCCGATCGGATTGAAGGCGCCGGCATGGGACAGTTCCTGCTGCAGCGCGCGGGCGTGGCCGCGCGAAAGGCCGCCGCCGCCCCACTCCTTGGGCCAGGTGGGAACGCCCCAGCCTTTTTCGCCCATCGCCTTCTTCCATTTCAGGAAGGCGGGATCCTTGGAGCCGAAGCCATCCATCAGCGAGAGCGCACTGACGCCTTTCAGCGATTGCGGGAAGTTGGCCGCGATCCATTCCCGCGCTTCGGCACGGAACGCGTCCAGATCGGTGTCGATGTGCTCAGCTGCGCTCACGCGTTTCGCCGCTATTGATGGTCGAGCAGGCCAAGGATGCGCTTGGCGATGATGTTGTTCTGGATCTCGTTCGAGCCGCCATAGATCGACATCGCCTTGCCCGAGAGCCAATTGCGCGTCGCATCGATCTCGTTCCTGGAGAAAGTCTCGCCCTCCCAGCCCAGGCCCTGATGGCCCATGATCTCGATCAGGAGCTCGGCGCGTTCCTGGGTCACGCGCACATTGGCGTTCTTCATGATCGAGGTCACCGCCGACGGGCCCTGGTTGGAGCGTGCGTCGTCCTGCATGCGCTGCACCGTCAGCCGCATGGCGGCGACGCTCATATTGTGGTCGGCGACGCGGGCGCGCAGATCGGCATCGGCGATCCGGCCAGTGTCGTCGGCGCCCACATAGGATTTGGCGATCTCATCCACGCTGCGCGTGTCGGCGCCGCGGAAGCTTGCACCGCGCGTATTGCCGCCCTGGCCGTCGCGCTCGAATTGCAGCAGGCGCTTGCCGACGGTCCAGCCGCCGTTCAGCGGCCCCATCAGATTCTCCTTCGGCACTTTCACATCGGTGAAGAAGGTCTCGCAGAACGGCGAGTTGCCGCTGATCAGCTTGATCGGGCGCGTCTCGACGCCGGGCGACTTCATGTCGATCAGCAGGAACGAGATGCCTTCGTGCTTGCGGGTATTGTCGGTGCGCACGAGGCAGAAGCACCAGTCGGCATATTGCGCGCCGCTGGTCCAGATCTTCTGGCCGTTGACGAGGAAATGGTCGCCCTTGTCGACGGCCTGCGTCCGTAGCGATGCAAGGTCGGAGCCGGCCCCCGGCTCGCTATAGCCCTGACACCAGCGCACCGTGCCATGGACGATGCCGGGCATGTGCTTCTTCTTCTGCTCGTCGTTGCCGTATTCGAGCAGGGTGGGGCCGAACATGCCGACGCCCATGCCGCCGATCGGATTGAAGGCACCGATGCGGTTCATTTCCTGCGTGAGGACGCGGGCCCGTGCCTTGGAGAGCCCGCCGCCGCCCCATTGCGCGGGCCAGGTCGCGACGCCCCAGCCCTTCTCGCCCATCGCCTTCTTCCATTTCAGATAGTCGGGCTCGGTCGAGCCGAACCCCTCCATGAAGGACATGGCATTGGCGCCCTTGAGCGACGGAGGGAAGTTGGCCTCCAGCCATTTGCGCGCTTCGGCGCGGAAGGCCTCCAGATCGGAATCGACAGAAGCTGCAGCGGACATGGAAGCCTCCCGTTCTTATTGATGATCCATCAGGCCGAGCACGCGCTTGGAGATGACGTTGAGGTTCACCTCCGACGTGCCGCCTTCGATCGAATTGCCCTTGGCGCGCAGCATGCCGCGCATAGCGGCAATTTCGCCTGGCTTGTAGGCGTCGCCTTCCCAGCCGAGCGCCTGGTTGCCCAGCGTCTCCACCATCAGCTCGGTGCGTTCCTGGTTAATCTTGGCGGCGGCGTATTTGATGATCGACACGGCGGCCGACGGGCCCTTGCCCTGCTTCGACTCTTCCTCGGCACGGCGCACCGTCAGTGCGAAAGCGCGCGCTTCCATCTTGTGAGTCGTGATGCGGCTTCGAAGATCGGCATCGGCGATCCTGCCGCCGTCCTTGCCGAGATAGTCGAGCGCGGCGTGCTCGAGGTCGTAACCCTGGCCGCCACCGCCGCCGAAACCGCCGGACGAGATGTTCTGCCGCTCATATTGCAAAAGGCGCTTGGCAATGTCCCAGCCGCCATTGAGTTTTCCGACGAGCTGCTTCTTGGGCACCTTCACATCGGTGAAGAAGGTCTCGCAGAAGGGCGATTGTCCGCTGATCAGTTTGATCGGACGCGGCTCGACACCCGGCGAGGTCATGTCGAACAGCATGAAGGAGATGCCTTCATGTTTCTTCGTATTGTCGGTGCGCACCAGACAGAAGATCCAGTCGGCCTTGTCGGCATAGGAGGTCCAGATCTTCTGGCCGTTGATCAGATAGTGGTCGCCTTTGTCGACGGCCTGGGTGCGAAGACCGGCGAGATCCGAACCGGCGCCCGGCTCGGAATAGCCCTGGCACCAGCGGATTTCGCCGCGCACGATCCTCGGCAGATATTCCTTCTTCTGCTCCTCGTTCGCGTATTCGAGGAGGACCGGACCCAGCATCCACAGGCCGAACGACATCAGCGCGGGCCGCGCCTTGATGCGTCCAAGTTCCTGCTGAAGCACTCGGGCCTCGGCGTTGGAGAGCCCGCCGCCGCCATATTCCTTGGGCCAGGTCGGCGCCGTCCAACCCTTCGCGCCCATCCGGTCGAGCCACTGCTTCTGTTCGGGATTGGCGAATTTCGCGCGGCGACCACCCCAGATGGACTCGTCGTCGTCATCGGTTACCGAGATTTCGGCGCCGGCGCGCATCGAGGGCGGACAATTGGCCTCGAGCCATGCCCGTGTTTCGGTCCGAAAAGTCTCGATGTCGCTCATATTCCTCACCGGTCCGGGTACTATTCGACCCGGTTGGATTTCAACTGTAGCCGCGTGTGGGGCCAGCGCAACGGCCACCCATACCGGACCTTCTAACCATAGGCCCGATCGGCAGCCAAATCCGCAAGTCCATGATGCCGCACGATTATGAGGTGGTGCGGCAAATATATACAGCCCGGATGCTGTGAAAGGTCAGGGCTGAATCCGCGGCGGCGCGGCGCCTTCGGGCACCACGACCATACGGAAGGCTTTGTCGTCCTTCAGCCACTCCTGGGCGGCCTTCTGCACATCGTCGGCGGTTACCGCCTTCAGATCCGGGATCGTCGAGCGGATGATGTCGAGCAGGCGCGGGTCCTGTTGCGCGCCGGCGATCAGCGCCAGCCAATATTCGTTGGTCTGCTGCTGCTTCTGGATGTCGGCGATGCGCGGATCGCGGGCGCGGTTCAGTTCGTCGGCGCTCACCTTGTCGGATTTCAGATTGGCTTCGACCGACGACACTTCGGCATAAAAGTTGGCGATCTTGTCCGGCGGGATCTGCGCCACCGCATAGATGAAGCCGTAGTCGGGCGACACGATCGAGGAATAGCTCGACGCGCCCGGCGTATAGGTGATGCCTTCGCGCGTGCGCAGCTCGTCCAGCAGACGCTGCGCGAAGACTTCCGACATTACGCGCAAGGTCCGCTGCAGCTTCATGTCCTCGTAGAAGCCTGTGGTCGGCCAGGCAATCGCGGCAACGGCCTGATTGGCCGCGCCGTGATGGGTGAGGACCAGCGGCTCCGCACGGGCGGGCGGGAAATGTTCGTCGCCATGCGGCTCGGTCGCGGCGGCGCGATCCGGCAGGGCGCCGAACGTGGAGGCAACGGACGCGATCGCCTGATCGACGGTCACGTCGCCGACCATCGTGACGTCGAGCGGACCGCTGGCGAGCGCCGGGGCAAGGATCGCCTTTTCGTCGTCGACGGTTGCGGCGTTGATCTCGGCCAGCGTCGGCGCGCGCCAGCGCGTGTCGCCGGCATGCACCAGGCCGTAAAGATCGCGCGACAGGATCCCCGCCGGCGAGGCTTCGGTCTCGGCATAGATGCCGGCATCGGCGACGCGCACCTGATCGAACGCCTCGGGCTGGAATGCCGGATCGGTGACGTAAGCGGCGAGCACCTGCAATTCGGCATCGAGATCCTCGGCGCGCGCCTGGCCGGCGAGCGTGAACTCGTCGTCACCCACCGACAGCGACGCGCCCCAGACCCGGCCCGCCATGTGGCGCTGCAGATCGTCGATGCCGTAGTGGCGCAGTCCGCCCTGAATGAAAGCGCCGCTCAACGCCCAGGCCGGCGCAACATGATCGCGCGGCAGGCTGAGCCGACCATTGCCGACGCGCACATTCGTCAGGATCTGGCCGAGGTGGAATTTGGTCGGCTTCACCGTCAGCGTCACGCCGTTCTCGAACTTCACGAACGTCACGCCGAGATCATCCACCGTGCGTTGGGTCGCGACCTTTCCCGGCCTGCCGAAGGTTTGGTACGGCCATGGCGGAATCGGCGTTGCCGTTGCCGCCGCCGAGGTCGACGTCATGGCGGCGTCGAGCGTTGCCTTGAGAGCGTCCTCGCCGCCGGGCGGAGGATTTGCGCTGCTGGCAAAGACGAGCGGGCCGTCGCCGACGAAGACATCCTTCAGTGCCGCCGACACGCGATCCGCCGTCAGTCCCTTGACGACCTGTTCGTACAGCGCGACGTCGGCCTGCGGCGAGGTGAAGACGTTCTTCTCGTCGACCGAGCGCAGCAGCCCGCCGATCACCTGCGGCGTGGGCGTGGTATCGGAGGCCGCGGCGTTGCCCTGGAAGAACGCGCGCAATTGCGCGACGACCTGATCGACTTCGTCCTGCCTGACGCCATGCTGCATGGCGTCGCGCCACGTGCCGATCGCGGCCTTCAGTCCGTCCTCTCCCTGACCGGTGCGGTAATTGACGAGCAATTCGGTCACATCGGCGATGTCGGCGAGGTGACTGTGGCTCGCGCTCGCGGCAATGAACGGCGGATTGGCGCCATGCGCCAGTTGCGCCAGCCGCTGATTGAGCACGCCCAGCGCGATGAAGCGCAGGACGTCGCGCGCTTCATTGGTCTTGTTGTCTGGCGAGGCGTCATAGGGCGTCAGCCAGTTGGCGATGATGTAGGTCTCAGCGCCTTGTTCGACGAAGAGCTTGACAGGCGCGGCGTGCGTGGCCGGCGCGACGTAGTGCGGAACCGGGCGCGGCGGCGCCTTCGCCTTCCAGTCGGAGAATTTCGCCTTGATCTTGGCCTCGATCTCGGCCGGATCGACGTCGCCGACGATCAGAAGCGTTGCGCGTTCCGGCCGATACCATGCCTCATAGAAACCGCGGATCAGCGCCGGCGTCGCGTGCGCGATCACCGCGTCGAGGCCGATCGGCGTCAGGGCGGCCGCGGCGCGATCGCCATAGAGATAACTCAGTTCGGAGCGGCGCAGATGCGAGATCGGCACGTCGCGCAGATGCGCTTCGGCCAGCACGACGTTGCGTTCGGTGTCGAGCGAAGCCTGCGCGATGTTCAGCCGGCTCGCGATCTCGCGCATCAGCATCAGCGCCGTGTCGACCGACTGCTTGTCGTTCTTCGGCATGTCGAACGAGTAGACGGTCTGCGTCGGATAGGTGAAGGCGTTGGTGTCGGCACCGAATGTGAGGCCCAGGCTCTGCAGGATCTTGACCGTCTGGCCGTCGGCGACATGGGCCGAGCCGCGGAACGCCATGTGCTCGAGCATGTGGGCGATACCCTGCTCGTCGTCGCGTTCCATCAGCGAACCGGCATCGATGCGGAAGCGGACGGACACGCCGCCGGCGGGCGTCGTATTGCGCTTGATGGCATAGCGCATGCCGTTGGGCAGCGTACCGAAGCGGACGGACGGATCGGCGGGTAGGTCGCTTCCGACCTGCGACCAGGGGCTCGAAGAGGGTTGCGCTTGGGCGGCGGGGCCCGCCAGGAGGAACAGTGCGGCGACGGCGGCGAGCGCCAAGCGCGCGAAGACGTTCATGATGATTCCTTGAGCCAAGAACGATGACGACGATGGCCGGCCTCGCGGCCGCGATATCCTAACCGCCACGACGATCCTACGAACTTCGAATTCGCGGCACTAGTAAATATCCTGACAACTATGGCTTCAGCGCGGCAGCTCGGACGCGCCCATCAGGAATTCGTCCACGGCGCGCGCCGCCTGTCGGCCCTCGCGGATCGCCCAGACGACGAGCGACTGGCCGCGACGCATGTCGCCGCAGGAGAATATCTTCGCCACGCTCGTCTTATAGTCGACCATGTTGGCCCTGACATTGCCGCGCGGATCGAGCGCCACGGCGGACTGTTCGACGAGACCCTGCTTCTTCGGCCCCAAAAATCCCATCGCCAGCAGCACGAGATCGGCCTTGAGCGTGAAGGCGGTGCCAGCCACTTCCTTCATCTGCTGCCGGCCGTCGGGCCCGGCCACCCATTCGACGCGGACGCATTCAAGCCCGGCGATCTTGCCGTCCTGGGCGATGGCCCGCTTGGTGAGGATCGACCAGTCGCGTTCGGCGCCCTCTTCCTGGCTCGACGAGGTGCGCAATTTGAGCGGCCAATCGGGCCAGGTCAGTGCCTTGTTCTCATGCTCCGGCGGCTTGGGCAGAATCTCGAGCTGGGTGACCGAGGCCGCGCCATGACGGTTGGAGGTTCCGATGCAGTCCGAGCCCGTGTCGCCGCCGCCGACGACGATGACATGCTTGCCCTTGGCGCTGAGCGTGCCGTTCGGCGCGGCGCGGTTCTCCGGATCGCCGGCGACGCGCTTGTTCTGTTGGGTGAGGAACTCCATCGCGAAGTGGATGCCGGACACCTCGCGGCCTTCGACTTCGAGGTCGCGGGGACTTTCCGCGCCGCCCGACATGACGACGGCATCGTAATCCTGCAGCAGCATGGCGACCGGCATGCCCGCGCCGATCTCGACACCCGGCTGGAAAGTGACGCCTTCGGCCTCCATCTGCCGCATGCGGCGGTCGATGAGATGCTTCTCCATCTTGAAGTCGGGAATGCCGTAGCGCAGCAATCCGCCGATCCGGTCGTTCTTCTCATAGACCGTCACGCTGTGACCGGCGCGCGCCAGTTGCTGCGCGCAGGCGAGCCCCGCCGGACCGGAACCCACGACGGCGACATTCTTGCCGGTGCGCTGGGGAGCAAGCTGCGGCTGAATCCAGCCTTCCTCCCAGCCGCGGTCGACGATCTGGCACTCGATGGTTTTGATCGTCACCGGATTGTCGTCGATGTTGAGCGTGCAGGACGCTTCGCACGGCGCCGGACACACGCGGCCGGTGAATTCGGGGAAGTTGTTCGTCGAGTGCAGCGTCTCGACCGCGGCGCGCCACTGGTCGCGATAGACCAGATTGTTGAAGTCCGGGATCAGATTGTTGACCGGGCAGCCATTGTGACAATAGGGGATGCCGCAATCCATGCAGCGCGACGCCTGACGACCGACTTCCGCGTAAGGCAGCGGATGAACGAACTCGCGGTAATTGTGCAGGCGGTCTTGCGGCTTTTCGTAACCGCGCTCGCGCCGCTCGACGGTGAGAAATCCGCTCGGATTTGCCATGGCTATTCCGCCGCGACGGCGCGCAGGCCGCCCTTTTCGCGCTTCAGATCGGTGAGCGCCTTGGCATAGTCGGTCGGCATCACTTTGTAGAACCTGGTCAAGGCTTCGTCCCAATTGTCGAGCAGTTCGCTGGCGCGGGCGCTGCCGGTGTATTGGAAATGCCGCTCGACCAGGATGCGCAGGCGTTCCGCGTCAAAGCCGAGCGGATCGCCCATGCCGGAATCGGTCGCGCTGACCGAGCGCAGGCGCGGCGCATCTGCCTCCTCGCCGCCGGCCGCGGGCGCGATGCGCTCGAGCCGGACCATCGACGTGTTGCAGCGTTCCTCGAACTTGCCTTCGACATCGTAGACATAGGCGATGCCGCCCGACATGCCGGCGGCGAAGTTGCGCCCCGTCTTGCCGAGCACGGCGACGACGCCGCCTGTCATATATTCGCAGCCATGATCGCCGGTGCCTTCGACGACGGCAACGGCGCCAGAATTGCGCACGGCGAAACGCTCGCCCGCCACGCCTTCGAAATAGGCTTCGCCCGCGATGGCCCCGTACAGCACCGTGTTGCCGACCACGATGTTCTCGGTCGGATCGCGGCGCGCCGGCTTGGGCTGGCGCACCACGACGCGGCCGCCGGACAGACCCTTGCCGACATAGTCGTTGCTGTCGCCGGTAAGTTCGAGGCTGACGCCGCGCGAGAGGAACGCGCCGAAGCTCTGGCCCGCCGTGCCCATGAAGCGCACGACGATCGTGTCTTCCGGAAGGCCGGCATGGCCATGCTTGCGCGCGACCAGACCGGAGAGCATCGCGCCGACCGTGCGATCGACATTGCGGATGGTGCGTTCGAGGCGCACGGGCTGACCGCTATCGATCGCCGGCGCCGCCGCCTTGATCAGCTCATGGTCGAGCGCGGTTTCGAGATTGTGCTTCTGCTTCTCGCTATTGCGAATAGCCACGCCGGGTTTGGGAACCGGCTGATAGAGAAGACGCGAAAGATCGACGCCCTTCGCCTTCCAGTGACGGATGGCATGTACCATGTCGAGCCGGTCCGAGCGGCCGATCATCTCGTCCAGAGTGCGAAGTCCGAGGCTCGCCATGATCTCGCGCAGCTCTTCGGCGACGAAGAAGAAATAGTTGATCACGTGTTCGGGCTTGCCGGTGAAGCGCTTGCGCAGCACTGGGTCCTGGGTGGCGACCCCGACTGGGCAGGTGTTGAGATGGCACTTGCGCATCATGATGCAGCCCGACGCGATCAAGGGCGCGGTCGCGAAGCCGAACTCGTCGGCGCCGAGCAGCGCGCCGATCGCGACGTCGCGCCCGGTGCGGATGCCACCGTCGACCTGGACCGCGATGCGGCCGCGCAGGCCGTTGAGCACCAGCGTCTGCTGGGTCTCCGACAGGCCGATTTCCCATGGGCTGCCGGCATGGGTGAGCGATGTGAGCGGCGAAGCGCCGGTGCCGCCCTCGTAGCCGGAAATGGTCACGTGATCGGCGCGGCACTTCGCAACGCCGGCCGCAACGGTTCCGACGCCGACTTCCGAAACGAGCTTTACGGAAATCCGCGCCTGCGAATTGACGCTCTTCAGGTCGCGCACCAGCTGCGCCAGATCCTCGATCGAATAGATGTCGTGATGCGGCGGCGGCGAGATCAGGCCGACGCCGGGCGTGGCATGGCGCACCTTTGCGATGTTCTTGTCGACCTTGTAGCCGGGCAGCTGGCCGCCTTCGCCGGGCTTGGCGCCTTGCGCCATCTTGATCTGGATGTCGTCGGCATTGACGAGATATTCCGTCGTCACGCCGAAGCGGCCCGATGCCACCTGCTTGATCTTGGAGCGCATCGAGTCGCCGTTGGGCAGCGGCACGAAACGATCGGCCTCTTCGCCGCCCTCGCCCGTGTTGGAACGGCCGCCGATGCGGTTCATCGCAATGGCGAGCGTGGTATGTGCTTCTCTGGAGATCGAGCCGAAGCTCATTGCGCCGGTCGAAAAACGCTTGACGATTTCGGCGGCCGGCTCGACTTCCGATAGCGGAACGGGCTTCTCCGCCGGCTTGAACTGCATCAGGCCGCGGATGGTGAGCAGCCGCTCGCTCTGCTCGTTGATGCTCGCGGCGAAGGCGCGATATTCGTCAGGCAGATTGCCGCGCACCGCATGCTGCAGCTTCGACACCGACTGCGGCGTCCAGGCATGATCCTCGCCGCGCAGGCGGAATGCATAGTCACCGCCGGCGTCGAGCATGTTGCGATAAATCGGATTGTCGCCATAAGCGTCTCGGTGGCGCCGCACGCATTCTGCGGCGATCTCCTTGATGCCGATGCCTTCGATCGTCGTCGCGGTGCCGGTGAAGTATTTCTCGACGAAATCCGACGACAGGCCGACCGCGTCGAAAATCTGCGCGCCGCAATAGGACTGATAGGTCGAGATGCCCATCTTGGACATCACCTTCAGCACGCCCTTGCCCACCGCCTTGATGTAATTCTTCTGGATTTCCGACGGCCGAAGCGCAAGTCCGCGCTGCGCGCGTATCTGCTCCAGCGTCTCGAAAGCGAGATAGGGATTGATCGCCTCTGCGCCGTAACCCGCGAGCGCGCAGAAGTGATGCACTTCGCGTGCCTCGCCGGTTTCGAGCACGAGGCCGGTCTGCATGCGCAGGCCCAGCCGCACCAGATGATGATGCACGGCGGCGATCGCGAGCAATGCCGGCACGGCAATGCGGTCGGACGAGACCGCACGATCGGACAGGATGAGGATGTTGGAATCGAGGAGGACCGCGTTGACCGCCTCGTTGCAAATCCGCTCGACCGCGCGCTCCAGGCCCGCTGCGCCTTCGGCCGCGTCCCAGGTCGTGTCGATCGTCATCGTCTTGAAGGCACCATCGAGCAAGGTTTCGATGCTGCGGACCTTCTCGAGCTCGGCATTGGTCAGCACCGGCTGCGAAACTTCGAGCCGTTTGTGCACGCCGGCCTGGCGGCCATACAGATTGGGCCTCGGCCCGATCATCGAGACCAGCGACATCACGAGCTCTTCGCGGATCGGATCGATCGGCGGATTGGTGACCTGCGCGAAGTTCTGCTTGAAGTAGTTGTAGAGCAGCTTTGGCTTGTTCGAGAGGACGGCGAGCGGCGTGTCGGTGCCCATCGAGCCGACAGGATCCTCGCCCGCAAGCGCCATCGGCTCCAGGAAGAACTGGATGTCCTCCTGCGTGTAGCCGAAGGCCTGCTGGCGGTCGAGCAGCGCGGAAGGATCGTTTACCGGCAGCGCCTGGTCCTCGGGAAGGTCGAGATCCTCGAGCTTGAACTGGGTCTTCTTCAGCCATTCCTCGTAGGGCTTGGCATCGGCCAGCGTGCGCTTGATCTCCTCGTCTTCGATGATGCGCCCCTCTTCGAGGTCGATCAGCAGCATCTTGCCGGGCTGCAGGCGCCACTTGCGCACGATCTTCTCGTCGGGCACCGGCAGCACACCGGCTTCGGAGGCGAGGATGCAGATGTCGTCGTCGGTGACGATAAAGCGCGCGGGGCGAAGGCCATTGCGATCGAGCGTGGCGCCGATTTGCCGTCCGTCGGTGAAGGCAATCGAGGCCGGGCCGTCCCAAGGTTCGATGAGGGCGGCGTGATATTCATAGAAGGCGCGGCGATGCGGATCCATCAGCTTGTTGCCGGCCCAGGCTTCCGGGATCAGCATCATCATCGCGTGCGCGATCGGATAGCCGCCGGCGATCAGAAGCTCCAGCGCATTGTCGAGGCTCGCCGTATCCGATTGGCCATGCGGGATGAGCGGCCACATCTTGTCGAGATCGGCGCCGAGCAGATCGGATTCCATGGTGCGGCGGCGCGCATTCATCCAGTTGACGTTGCCGCGATGGGTGTTGATCTCGCCGTTATGCGCAATGAAGCGGTAGGGATGCGCGAGCTTCCAGGATGGGAACGTGTTGGTCGAGAAACGCTGATGCACCATCGCGATCGCCGACTTGGCCAGCGGATTTTTCAGATCAAGATAAAAGCGGCCGACATCGGGGGCGAGCAGCAGTCCCTTGTAGACGACGGTGCGTGTCGAAAAGGACGGCATGTAGAACTGCGCGATCGACGGCAGCTTGTGCTTCCTGGCGAGTTCCTGCAGCGGGTTTTGAGTCTGCTTGCGGATCGTCAGCAGCTTGCGCTCGAAGGTGTCCTGATCCTTGACCTCCGGGCCATGCGCGATGATCGCCTGGCGGATCAGCGGCATCTGATCGAGCACCGTCTTGCCAAGACCCGTTGGATCGGTCGGCACATCGCGCCAGCCGATGAGGCGCTGGCCTTCATTCTTGATGAAGCGTTCGAACTGCTTGACGACGATGTCGCGCGCCTTGGCTTCCGGCGGCAGGAAGCACATCGCGACCGCGTAGTGGCCGGGCTGCGGCAAGGTCACGCCGGCGCCTTTGGCCCAGTCGCGCAGCAGCGCGTCGGGAATCTGGATCAGGCAGCCGGCGCCGTCGCCGACCAGCGGATCGGCGCCGATGCCGCCGCGATGATCGAGATTTATGAGAAGCTGGAGACCCTGGGCGATGATGTCATGGGACTTCTCGCCCTTGATGTTGGCCACAAAGCCGACGCCGCACGAGTCATGCTCGTTGCGGGGGTCGTAGAGACCCTGTTTCGGCGGCAAGCCAGTCATCTTCGTTCACATCCAAACCCGGTTGCCCGACACAGATTTCCCGCCCTTTCGGCATTCGAACCCGCGATCCGAGAACCGCACCTAAGTCATTGTACTTACGACACAAATCCAGAACGGCTCCGTTCACGAACGGCCCAATCGCGCGATCTGCGACCAGATTGAGCAATCTATGTGCTCAATCCGAGCCTAAGTAGACCATATATTTCCGCGTAGCCAAGTGCGAAATGACGCGCTGCAGCACATAGCTGTTAGGCGCTATCGAGCGGATCTGTCTAGGCCGACCGCAACTGTACAGGCGCGAGCATGTGCTGCGCCAGCCGGACCGTAACCCTGGTGCCCTGGCCGACGCCGCTCTCGATCTGCAACGAGCCGCCATGCAGCTCGATCAGATTCTTGGCCAGCGGCAAGCCAAGGCCGGTTCCCTCATATCGGCGCTCCAGCCGGTTATCGACCTGGCCGAAGGCCGTGAGCGCGACCTGGACGTCCTGCGGCGACATGCCGATGCCGGTGTCGGTGATGGAGGCCACAACGGTCTGCCCGTCATTGACCGCGGTCACTGCGACCGTGCCGCCGGATTCGGTGAACTTGATCGCGTTCGAGATCAGGTTGAGGAAGACCTGGCGCAGCTTGGCCGACTCGCCGAACACCGGATGCTCGCAATCAAGGCCGGCGACCTGCAGCTTCAGTCCTGCTTCCTTGCACTGCTCGCTCACCATGCGCACGCAGTCCGCCAGCACGTCCGACAGATCGACGGCCTGCGGCTTG
This sequence comes from uncultured Alphaproteobacteria bacterium, assembly GCA_963741735.1. Classification (GTDB taxonomy): domain Bacteria; phylum Pseudomonadota; class Alphaproteobacteria; order Micropepsales; family Micropepsaceae; genus Rhizomicrobium. The sequence continues at coordinate 769,835 of CAVUJB010000002.1, read as the reverse complement.
ATCTCCATCTTGCCGGCTTCGCTCTTGGAGAGATCGAGCACGCTGTTGATGACTTCGAGCAGATGGCGGCCCGAGCCCAATATGTCGGACGAGTATTCGACGTAGCGCGGATTGCCGAGCGGGCCGAAGATCTGCCCCGTCAGGATTTCGGAGAACCCGATGATGGCGTTGAGCGGCGTGCGCAACTCGTGACTCATATTGGCAAGGAAGCGCGACTTCGCGGCGCTCGCCGCCTCGGCATCGAGCTTGGCCTGCTTGAAGCTCTCTTCGCGCTGCTTGATGAGCGTGAAGTCGCTGACGAAGACGATCTTGCCGTTTTCGCTGGTGGGGCTGAGCGACAGACGAACCCAGCGGCCGTCGGCGAGCCGGTGTTCGCCCTTCTCGTCCGTGGAGGCTGGCGCGACAGTTGCGGTGTCGATGAACTGGCCGTGGATGAGCGCGCTGACGGTCTCGTAGTCCGCGCCCGGCACGAGTTCGGCGGCGATCGAAGGAAAGAAACTGCGCAACCGGCTGTTGAGCACGACGACGCGGCCATCCTGATTCACCAGCATGACGCCCTCGTCCGACGTCTCGAGCGCGTCGGCGAGACGGCCTTCCGCGGATGCGGCTCGCGCCGTCTCGCGCGCCACCATGGCGCGGATATTGTCCTGCATGACGGTCATGGAGCGTAAAAGCGTGCCGGTCTCGTCTTCGCCGCTCGCGGGGATCGGCGTTTCGAACTCGCCTCCGGCAATGCGGTCGGCGACGTCGGCCGCCTGCGACAGCGGGCGTGCAATGCGCCGGGTGAGAAGAATGGCGATAAGCAGCGCGACGATGAACGATGCGGTCAGCCCGATGGCCAGCACGCTGCGGAACTCGGCGATCGCGGTGACGGACTTTCGCCGGTCGACGAAGCCATGATCAGTGTTGAATTCGATCAGCAGATCGAAGGCGGCGTCGATCTTGTTGGCGAGCGAATCCATCTTCGCGCCGTCGCCGGCATGGCGCGCCGTCATCCACTGGGCGACCAGATTTTTGATGATCCCGATCTCCTGCCGCTCGTCCGCTTCGGAGGAGCGCTCTTCGGCGACGCCGAGATCGGCGGAGAAGGTCGATGCGAGATCGTCGATGTCGAGATCGATGCCGGCGCGCGCCTTGGGCGTGGCGTAGGCACGCTCGAGCAGCTTGCGCTCGATCTGGGAGAAGTCGAAGTTCGCGGCGCGTGCGTAGTTCACCGCCATCAGCGGGTGGTCGAACGTGTCGACGACCATGTCGCCGGCGGCCGACAGAACGCGATAGCCGTAATAGCCCTGCGCGGCGATGATGAGGCTCATCGCGAAGAAGGCCGCGAACAGCGTCGCGCCGATGGACTTTCGCAGGATGAACATCGCTTGGGCCCGGCGAAGGCCGACCTATAATTTTCCCGCAGGGATTGTCGCATTGCGGTGGTTGCCGAGGGCTTAACCACAAGTGTCGTGGTTTCGAAGTTCGCTATCTCGTTGATTTCGAGCGCTTGGCGAACGTCGGAATCGGGACACTCGTCCCGCGCAAGGCTCATTTGACGTGGACGATCAGCAACATCTTGGGATGGATGTGGCAGCGGACGCGAAAGGTGCCTGACGCCGTAAATCTGAGCAGCACGTCGCGGCCTGGCGGCTGTTCGTCGGAATCGAAATTCATCGCGTCGGACTTCACATAGATCTGGTGGATGAATTCGTCCTGATTGCGAAAGGTCAGCGTGTCGCCGCGATCGATGGTCACCTCGCCGGGCTGAAAGGCGCGCCCGAGCTGCACGATGGTGTGGCCGTCATCGGCCGACGCGGCCACGCCGAACAGAAACGGCAGGGAGAGGGCGAGGCGCAGAAATCTCCTCCGAAGACCCTTTTGCACGGAATCGAATCCCTTCACCACCGCGCTCACGATATACGGATTTCGGCATGGCTGAACCGGAAGCGCGCGCACACGTTCGCGACTATGCGGGCGGGAATACCGCCGTCTTTGGAAGGTGCTCGCAGACGCGCCGGACCGGCCCGACGGTTTCGAAAAACCGGGGTTTTCTGCAGCCCATGCGGCCGCCAGGCCGGGGGTGGACAGGCCACGGGCGATGGCCTATATCCGCCCACCCTTCGCACGCGTTCTGCGCGAAGTGCATGCCGCGGGGTGGAGCAGCCCGGTAGCTCGTCAGGCTCATAACCTGAAGGTCACAAGTTCAAATCTTGTCCCCGCAACCATCGTAAGCCCACGATCTTAGGCCCGGCCTTGTGCCGGGCCTAAGTCGTTTGGGCGAACGATGTCCTCCGCGCATGCGCAGGACCCAGCTCACAAGTTCAAATCGTTCGGCGCTGTCGCGCCACGCGCAGCGTAAGGCTGTGAGCACTCAGTCTCAGTCCCCGACCAACTGCCCCCCAAAATGCATCCTGCGCATGGCAGACACCTTGATCGCGAGATGAGCACGCACCGGCCTTTGTCCTAGGTTGAGCATCTCAAGAAGAGGGGCTCCGCATGACCGAGATTCGCTCTATTACGGCGTCCGACTACGCCCAATGGCGGCCGCTGTGGGACGGCTACAACCGCTTCTACGGCCGCTTCGACGCGACGGCGCTGCCGGACGAGATCACGCAATCGACCTGGCGCCGCTTCTTCGACCAGACCGAGCCGGTCCATGCTCTCGTCGCCGAACGCGACGGCGAACTCGTGGGCCTCGTCCACTATCTCTTCCATCGCAGCACCACCCTGCTCAACGACATCTGCTATTTGCAGGACCTGTTCACCGACGCCAGCTGCCGGGGAGAAGGCGTCGGCCGCGCCCTGATCGAGGCGGTCTACGACAAGGCGCGTGCGGCCGGCGCCACGCGCGTCTATTGGCAGACGCACGAGAGCAACGCGCGCGCCATGGTCCTCTACAACGAGGTCGCGAACCGCTCCGGCTTCCTGGTCTATCGCAAGGAGCTTTGAGCGCTCTATTCATTTCTGAATAGCCGTTCCACGAACTTCGACAATTCCCGATTATCGCGCGCGACCCCATTCTCCGCACCGGTACAACGAGGCGCGGATCATGGGCGAAGGAACGGTCGAAGGCGGCGTACGCGCGGCGCTGAGGCTCGAAGGGCTCGCGCTGCTGGCGGGTGCCGGCGCGCTCTACTGGCATCTGGGCTTCGACTGGCGCCTGTTCGCCCTTCTGTTTCTCGCGCCCGATCTCAGCTTCGCCGGATATCTCGCCGGTTCGCGCACCGGCGCCCTCGCCTATAACGCGGCGCACTCGACCGTCGGTTCTCTTGCACTCGCCGCAGCAGGCACCGCGCTCGCGCAGCCGATCATGATCGGCGTCGCGCTGATCTGGCTCGCGCATGTCGGTTTCGACCGCGCGCTCGGCTACGGCCTGAAATATGCGCGCGGCTTCGGGTTCACCCATCTCGGCCGGATCGGTCGCCAAACAAGGGAGATTTAGATGTTCGTCGGACATTACGGAGTGTCGTTTGCCGCGAGGGCGTACGAGAAGCCGCTGCCGCTATGGCTGCTGTTCTTGGCGGTGCAGTGGCTCGACGTTATGTGGTCGGCGCTCGTCATGCTGAATGTCGAGAAACTGCGCATCGTGAAGGGCCTCGCCGCGGGCAGTTCACTCGATCTCTACTACATGCCATTCACCCACGGTCTTCCCGGCGCGCTCGCGCTGTCGGTCTCGTTCGGCGCGATCGTCGCCCTGTTCTTGCGCGACCGCAGAGTCGTAGCCGGCGCGGTCGCGGCCGGCGCGGTCTTCTCCCACTGGTTGCTGGATCTGGTGGTCCATGTCCCGGACCTGCCGCTGCTGGGCGATTCGTTCAAAGTCGGATTCGGCCTATGGCGCCATGTTTGGATCAGTTTCCCGCTGGAGATCGCGATCCTTGTGGCGGGCGCAGCCCTCTATGCCCGCGCGGTGCCGAGCCAGTCCCGGTTCGGCGACGCCTGCCTCTGGCTCTTCGTGGCCGCCATGGCGGCGATCCAGGTCTACGGAACCTTTGGCCCCGACCCGGCCTCGCCGCTCGACCAAGCCCGCCTCGCCCTGTTCGCCTACCTGGTGTTGGCGGCCCTCGCCGGACTGGTGGACTGGGCCAGAGGCACAATCGTTAATCGCACATCCGAAACGGCCATTCCGGGCCGTCCGGTCAGCGCGCGGTAACTTCGTTAACCGATTGCGATTGACGGGCCGGGAGGCATCGCTATAACCCCGGCCCTCTGTTCCCAGGTCGAAGGGAGTCCGCATGGGTACTCAACTTCCTGCCGGCTACAAGCCGTCAGAGAGCGAACCCTTTATGAATGAGCGGCAGAGGGAGTATTTCCGCCGCAAGCTGAACAACTGGAAAGACGAGATCCTCCGCGAGAGCCGCGAGACGATCCAGAACCTGCAGGCCGAAACCGTACCGCACGCCGATCTTGCCGATCGCGCCTCGACCGAGGCCGAGCGCCAGCTCGAACTGCGAACCCGCGACCGCCAGCGCAAGCTGATCGCCAAGATCGACGCGGCACTGCGCCGGCTCGAAGACGGGTCGTACGGATTCTGCGAGGAGACCGGTGAGCCGATTTCGCTGAAGCGGCTCGACGCACGCCCGATCGCCACGCTATCGCTCGAAGCGCAAGAGCGCCATGAGCGGCGCGAGAAGGTCTACCGGGACGACTAGATGCGAGCGTGGCCGGGCTCTTGCGAACCCGGCCACTGCCTCTGCCCCTCCGCCCCTTTTTGGAGCGGAATTTCAAATCCGATCAGAACGGCATGAGGATGTCGAACAGCTGCGAGCCGAGACGCGGCTGCTGCATGTCGCTGACCGTTCCGCGGCCGCCATAGGAGATTCGCGCTTCGGCGATCTGGCTGAGATCGACGGTGTTGGACGCGGTGATGTCCTCGGTCCGCACGATGCCGGCGACCTGCAGATCGCGCAGCTCATCGTTGACGCGCACCTGCTGATGGCCGCCGATGACGAGGTTGCCGTTCGGCAGCACCTGTGTGACGAGCGCGGCGAGCGTGAGGTTGATCGATTCCGAACGGTCGACCGAGCCCGAACCGACATTGGACGTGTTCGAACCCATCTTCACGAGCTTCGACGGATCGGCGCCCTGCGGCAACGCGTTGGCGAGCGAGCCTTCCAGGCCGAAGAAGTTGGTCAGATTCGCATCGTCGGAATTGGCGCGGCTGCGCGAGGTGGTGTCGGAGAACTTCGCCGCGTCAGCGACCGAGATGTTGACGGTGATGATGTCGCCGGGACGGCTGGCGCGCGGATCGTGGAAGAAGCTGTGCGCGCCGTTGGTCCACAGCGAGTTGACGTTGCGCGTCGGAACCGGCGGCGGCGGCAGCGGCACGACGGGCGGCGCGGCATTCACCGGCGAATTCGGATCGGCGATGCGCGCCATCGCCGGCGGATCGCCGATCTCGCGGATGCGTTCGATGGACGTGCAGCCGGCGAGCGCGCCGACGGCCGCCGTCAGAAGGAGCATTCTCGAAATGAGCCGAAGCATGGACCTATCCTCTACTGAGCAGAAGCAAGATGCGCGGGGATGGTGAGCGCCGAACTGGCGGCGCGGACCGCGCCGGGGCCCGTCACGACGGCGCTGACCTGGCGGAACGAGACGGGGTTCTGAACCGTGATCGTGTCGCCGACGCCGCCCTCGCCCATGGCGCGGCCGCTGGCCGTCAGGCTCACACCGGGCGCTTCGAAACTCATGGTGACGATCGAGCCCTTGGCGACGACGACCGGATGGCGCACATCGTCGACCCGCACGATTTCGCCGGCCCGCAGCATGCGCCGGGCCTCCATGCCCTCGAGCCCCGACACCGAGGTCTCGATGCCCGAGAAGACATTGCCTGCCGGTATCGTGCCGTAGACAAGGTCGGCAGCGTTGATTGTCTCGCCGCGCGCGATGTCGCGATTGGGAACGACGACGCGTATGCCGGTCTCGGCGAAGGCCGGATAGGCCATCAAGAGTGCGGCGGCGAAGATGAACAGCCGGACGATCATGATCAGGCACCTCCCAGGCGCGCGGTTTCCTGCAGCATCTCGTCGGCCGCAGTGACGATCTTGGAATTCATTTCATAGGCACGTTGCGCGGTGATCAGCGAGGTGATCTCGTCCACCGCGTTGACGTTCGAGGTTTCGAGGAAACCCTGCTGGATCGTGCCGTAGCCGGAGGAGCCGGGAACACCGGACTGCGGCGAGCCCGACGACGGCGTTTCGAGATACATGTTGTCGCCGATGGCCTTCAGGCCCGCCTCGTTGGCGAAACGCGTCAGCTCGAGCGTGCCGACGACCTGCGGCGCCGTCTGGCCCGGAACGGTCACGGAGACCTGTCCCTGGGCGTTGACCGCGACCGCGAGTGCGTTGTTGGGAATGGCGATGCCCGGCGCCACGGTGTAGCCCTGAGCGGTCACGAGCTGGCCTTCCGGCGACAGCGCGAAATTGCCGGCGCGGGTAAATGCATCGCTGCCGTCGGGTTGCGTAATGCGGAAAAAGCCGGGGCCCTGAATCGCCAGATCGTAGGGATTGGACGTGTTCTTCAGGTCGCCCTGCGTGGTGACGCGATAGACCGACGCAGTACGCACACCGGCGCCGATCTGCACGCCGCTCGGCAACACAGTGCCGGAGTCCGACGAGTTGGCCCCTGGCAGCGAGACGTTCTGGTACAGCAGATCCTGGAACTCCGCCCGCTGCAGCTTGAAGCCGGTCGTGTTCATGTTCGCCAGATTGTTGGCGATGACCTCGACATTGGTCTGCTGGGCGAGCATTCCGGTCGCCGCGATTGAAAGAGCGCGCATGTCTAACTCTCCTTAACTGGGCATCGTGCCAAGCTTGTCGATCGCCTGGCGCATGAGGTCTTCCTGGCTCTGGGTCAGCGTTGCGGTCGCCTGATAGGCGCGCATGACCTCGATCATGTGGCTGATTTCGACCACAGGCTCGACGTTCGAGGTCTCCAGCATTCCGGGCAGAAGCTTGAAATTGTCGGCGGTGACCGGCGGCTGGCTAGGCGTCGTCGAATAGAGGCTCGCCCCTTCCTTCGCCAGAAGCTGAGGATTGGCGAAGTCGACAACGCGGACGCGGCCGATCTGTCCGTTCTTGCCGCTGACCGTGCCGTCGCTCGCGATGTGGATGTCACCGTCGTCGGGGGTGATCGTGATCGGGCCGCTGTCGCCCTGCACGGGATCGCCGTTGCTCGTGACGAGCTGGCCTGAACTGTCGAGCGAAAAGTGGCCGTTGCGGGTATAGCGATCGCCGTTCGCGGTTTGCACCACGAAATAACCCTTGCCGTGGATCGCCAGATCGTATGGAGCGCCCGTGGTGTCGAGCCTGCCTTCGCTCAGATCGCGCACCGTTCCGGAATCCTGGACGAAGGTCATCGTTTGCGGCGTGGTCGATCCTTCTTCCGGGGGAAGCGTCGTGACATATTGCTGGAACGTCGGCTCCTCGCGCTGGAAAGCGGGCGTGGAGACGTTGGCGAGATTGTTCGCGATCACGTCCATCGAGCGATAGGCCGCGATCTGTTGCGAAAGACTGACGAGCAGCGAATTATCCATCGGGGGGCCCTCGGAACCTTTCTGGTCCTTGCCGTGCCGAAGTGATTGCAGCCGACGTGCCAAGCACAAAGCCGCGGGATCGCTGGAATTTTCCGCCATCGCGACGTGCGCAAGTCGCAGCTTGCCCGGCAAGTTTTTCCGCATCGGCGCTTTGAACCGGCCGATTTGAACCAGTCCTTAACCACGTCTGCCTAACGTCTGCGCCGAGATTGCTCGCGAAGGCAGACAAGCGTGGCGAAGAAAGACAAGGAAGCGGCGCCGGAAGGCGACGAGCCGGAGAACAAGGAAGGCGAAGCCGCCGCCGAAGGCGATGCGGCGAAGAAAGGTTTCATTAAGAAACTTCTCGGCAACAAGCTCATCCTGTTCGGCGGTGCCGGCGTCATCCTGCTGCTCATTCTCGGCGGCGGCGCCTACTGGTTCTTCTTCAGCGGCTCCGACCAGAAGCCCGCACAGCTCGCGGCCGGCAGCGCAACGCCGCTTCCCGTGACTCCGCCGAACATCACCTTCTACGATGTGCCGGACATCATCGTGAACATCCAGGGCGCGGACTCCGCGCCCGCCTATCTGAAATTGTCGGTGTCGCTGGAGCTCGACGGGCCTGAGGAAAAGGCCGGCCTGCAGGCTTTGATGCCGCGCATCGTCGACCAGTTCCAGGGCTATCTGCGCGAACTGCGGATGGACGATCTCAAGGGATCGGCCGGCATCGTGCGCCTCAAGGAAGAACTTCTCCGCCGCATCAATGTGTCGGCCGCGCCCTATCGCGTGCGCGACGTCCTCCTCAAGCAAATGATCGTGCAGTAAGATGGCCGACGACACCCTCGAAAACACCGAAGCACAGCAGGCCGAGCCGGCATCGGAAACGATCGCCGTTCCGGCCAATGCCGGTACCGCCGAACGCATTCTGAATCAGGAGGAAATCGACTCGCTGCTCGGTTTCGACCTCAACAACGATCAGATGCAGGACAAGTCCGGCGTCCGCGCCATCATCAATTCGGCGCTGGTCTCCTACGAACGCCTGCCGATGCTGGAAATCGTCTTCGACCGCCTGGTGCGGCTGATGACCACCAGCCTGCGCAATTTCACGTCCGACAATGTGGAGGTGAGCCTGGACAGCATCACCTCGATCCGTTTCGGCGATTACCTGAATTCGATTCCGCTGCCGGCGATCCTGGCGGTGTTCCGCGCCGAAGAGCTCGACAATTACGGGCTCTTCACCGTCGATTCAAATCTGATTTATTCGATCGTCGACGTGCTGCTCGGCGGCCGCCGCGGTTCGTCCGCGATGCGCATCGAGGGCCGTCCCTATACCACCATCGAGCGTACGCTCGTCCAGCGCATGATCGAGGTGATCCTCGCCGACATGTGCGCCGCCTTCGAGCCGCTGGCGCCGGTGAACTTCACGCTCGACCGCCTGGAGACCAATCCGCGCTTCGCAGCCATCGCGCGTCCCGCCAATGCGGCCATCCTCGTCAAGCTTCGCATCGACATGGAAGATCGCGGCGGTCGCACCGAACTGCTTCTGCCCTACGCCACGCTCGAACCGATCCGCAAGCTGCTGCTGCAGCAATTCATGGGCGAAAAGTTCGGCCGCGACTCGATCTGGGAGAGCCATCTGGCGACCGAGCTGTGGTCGACCAGCGTGGAGATCCAGGCGATCCTCGACGAACAGACCTTGCCGCTGCAGCGCATGATGAATCTGGAAGTCGGACAGACGATCATGCTGAACGCCACGCCGGACTCCAAAATCGAAATGCGCTGCCGCGGCGTGCCGCTGCTTCGCGGCCGGATGGGCCGCGTCGGCTCTGCGGTCGCCGTGCGCATCGAGGAAGCCGTCGAACGCACCGACGCGTCGCGCGGACTTTAGGAGCTGACCATGCCCATGAACATCGGACTTATCGTCGAGCTCGCGCTGACCGGACTGCTTGCCGTCACGCTCGTCTATTGCATCGTTCTGGAGCGCCGCCTCGCCGCCGTCCGCCGCGGTCAGGAGGGCCTCAAGTCCACCATCGGCGAGCTCAACACCGCCATCACCAATGCCGGCGCCTCGATGCGCGCGCTTAAGGCCACCGCGAGCGGCGCCGCCGACACGCTGGACGAACGTCTGGCGCGCGCCCGCGGCATCATCGACGAACTGTCGCTCCTCACCGCGTCTGGCGAACGCATCGCCGAGCGCTTCGACCGCGCCAGCGAAACGCGCTCGACCCGCGTCGAGTCCCCGCTACCGTCCGGCAGCATCATGAAGCGTCTGGATGCGCTGAGAGCCGTTCGATGAGCGGCATCCGCAGATATCTGCGCCTTCTGCCGGCGGTCGTGATCGTCGGCACGGGCCTTTTGGCGATCAAGGGCGTCGACATCGCGCGCGCCGCGCAGGCCGTCGCGGCCGCCGATCCCGACCAGCCGGACAATTCCGGTCTCGCGCCGAGCGCTGCGAGCGGCACGCCGGCGACGCAGGATTTCGCCGACGACGATACGACGCTTGCGAGCGCCGCCGAAGTCGATGTTCTGTCCAGCCTGACGCGCCGCCGCGCCGAACTCGATGCGCGCGAGCGCGGCCTCAACATGCGAGACAATCTGCTCACCGCCGGCGAAGCCCGCGTCGACCAGAAGATCGCGGCCCTTCAGCAATTGCAGACGCAGATCCAGGGCCTGCTGGCGCAGCGCGATGCCAAGCAGGACGCCCAGATCGCCTCGCTGGTGAAGACCTATTCCACGATGAAGGCGAAGGACGCGGCGCGCATCTTCGAGTCCCTGAGCGACGATGTGCTGCTGCCGGTCGCCAAAGGGATGAAGTCCGACGTGCTGGCACCGGTGCTGGCGGCGATGAACCCCGACGCCGCGCAGAAGCTCACCGTGAAGCTCGCAGCCCTGCTCAAGCTGCCCGACACCACGCCCGCGATGACCTGTCCGACGCCGCCGACGCCCGCCGCCACGTCGGGAGCCGATGCGACGCCGCCGGGAACCAACGCCGCGGCAGAGCCGCCGGCGCCGTTGCAGACGGCCGCGCTGACGCCCAATCCGCCGGTGACGATCACGCCGCCGCCAGCGACTCCTCCCGCCACGCCGACGCCCGCGCCCGTCACGACGCCAGCCGCCACGCCGCCACAGGCTGCACCGGCGCCGGCAGCACCCCCGCCTGCTCGTACCGCGGCGGCGCCCCATAAGCCGGAAATCCACCATCCGCCCAGGAGACCGAAGCCCGCGACGTCGGCGGCAACGCCCACAAAGCCTGCGACCGCCGCTGCCACGCCGCCGGCAAAGCCAACGACCGCGGCTGCCGCACCGCCGACCAAGCCCGAGACGGCCGCCGCGACACCGCCGGCCAAGCCTGCCGTTGCGACTTCGCCGACGATTTCGCCAGCGAAACCCGCAACCCAGGCTGCCAGCGGTCCGCCCACACCGGTGACCCCGCCTTCCGGCGGCTGATTACGGTTTACGGACGGTTAAGACCGCTTCGCCGACAATGGACCCAGGATGTCCACGCAGAACGCGAGCAAGCTTCCGAGCCTCGTCCGCCTGATCCTGGCGGCTTGCGTGTTTGCGTTCGTCGCGACGCCCGTGATTGCCGCCGACACGGTGAGCGTCACGACCGAAGGCGGCTATGCCCGCGTCCTCTTCACGTTTGCGCCCGCCGCCCGAGTCACCGCCGCCGTGGATGGCGGCGTACTCACATTCGTCTTCAGCCGCGGCACCAATGTCACGGCGACGACGTTGGCGGAACGCCTCACCGCCTATGCCGGCGGCGCACGCGTCGATCCTGACGGACGCACCTGGCGCTTCGCGCTCAGCCAGCCGGTGCGCATCCATTCCAGCCAATCCGCCGACCAGATCGCGATCGACCTGGTGCCGCAGAGCTTCGCCGGCAATCCACCCGACCTGCCGCCGCCGCCGCCACCGCCGCCCACGACGGTCGACGTCGCGAGCCTGCCGATGATCGCGGTGCGTTCGGGGTCCTATCAGAACTTCACGCGGCTGGTATTCGATTGGCCGCACGAGGTGAAATACGCCGTGTTCCCCGGCGCGGGAAAACTCGGCATCCGGTTCGAAACGCTGGCACGCGTCGACGTCTCGGCCATCGCACGTTTCGCGCCGCCCTGGGTGAAAAACGCCAGCTGGCGTATCGACGGCAAAGGCACGATCGTCGAGTTCGAAACCGACCAGGCATCGGGATTTCACGACTTTCGCGACGGCAGCAAGATCGTGCTCGACGTGCTGGCGCCCAAAACCGACGCCGATTCCTATCATCCGCCGGGGACTGCCAAGCCGTCCGTCACAGCGCTGAATCCATCTAAGCCGGCGAAGCCCGCGTCGGCCGTGTCCGGCGCACAGGCGGCGGCGATCGCGGCCGCGGCACAGCAACTGGCCGACGCCAACAAGCCCCCGCCCGCGAAGTCCGCGCCGGCGGCCGCAACGCCGGCAACCACAGCAGCGGCGGCACCGGCAACCACACCACCACCAGCTGCACCTGCTGCGCCAGCAACAGCCACTGCAGCGGCTAGCGCTCCCGCTGCGGCGCCGACGGCGGCGACCGCCGACGCCAGCGGGCAATTGACGCGTAGCGGCGCGATCCTGACATTCGCCGGCGCCGCCAATCGCGGCTCTGCGGTGTTCATGCGCGGGCTCACCGCCTGGATCGTGCTGCAAGGCGCTGCGCCTCTCGATGCGGTCAAATTGAAGAACGCGCTGCGCGATTTCCCGGTCGCGGTCGAAGCGGCATCGGCCGACGGCGTCAGTGTGTTGCGCATCACGCTGAAGAGCCAGGAGCAGATCGGCGCGCACGCCGACGGTTCGAATCTGAAAGTGATCATCGCGCCACAGGTCACCGAGTTGCCGATCGCGATCGGCTTCGCGCGCAATCAGGACGACGCCACCCATTCATCGCTGAGCACGCTGTTGCCCGGTGCCACCAAGACAGTGACCCTGACCGATCCGGTCGCCGGCGACCAGTTGATCCTGGTGCCGGCCGCCGCCGGGCGCGCGATGCTCGCGCCGCATGATTTCGCCGAGTTCGGGATTCTGCAGACCGCGTCGGGCCTGGCGTTGACGCCCTATATCGACGATCTGTCGGTCACCATCGATCGCACGCGCGTCACGATCACCCATCCGGGCGGTCTCGCGCTGACGCCGCCGACCATGCCGGTCGCGGATTCGCCGGCCGCGATCGCCGCCAAGGGCGCCGGTCCCTCGTTCCTCGACTTCGCGACCTGGGCGAAATTCACCGGCGGCAGTTTCCTCGCGACCGAGCGCCGCCTGCGCGCGGCAACCGCGCGGCTGAAGCCGGAAGATGCGAACCACGCGCGCCTGAACCTGGCGCGCTTCTATCTTGCCAACAAGTTTTCCGCCGAAACGCTTGGCCTCATCGATTTCATGCAGTCGCAGGACCCCGCGCTGCAGAGCGATCGCCAGCTTCAGACGATGCGCGCCGCCGCCGACTACATGATGGGACGCTACCGCGATGCCCATAACGACATCGCCGGTGCCGCGTTCGACACCGACCGCCACGCCGCCTTTTGGCGCGGTCTGATCGAGGCCGCGCTTGAAGACTGGCCGGATGCGCAGGCCGATCTCGCGCGCGCCGAGCCGATATTGAACCAGTATCAGCCCGACTGGCAGGCGCGGCAGCGCGTCGCCAAGGCACAGGCCGCGCTCGGGCTTGGCCATCTGGAAGTAGCCGATGCCGCGGTCGCCCGACTGCCCGAGAATATCGACAAGCAACTCGCGATCGAGGCCAACGTTGTGCGTGCGCGCCTTCTCGCCGCCGAAAATCGCGGCCATGAGGCAGGCCTGCTGTTCGACGCCATTGAGAAGAGCGGCGACGCGCATGCCGAAGCTGAAGCGATCTACTACCGTGTCGAAGCGGCGCTGAAGGCCGGCGTGATGAGCGACAACGATGCGATTGCGGCGCTGGAGCGTCTGCGCTTCCGCTGGCGCGGCGACATGCTGGAACTGAACACGTTGCGCAAGCTGGCGTCGATCTATTTCGCCAAGCAGCGCTGGCGCGACGGACTGCGAACGCTGCGCATCGCGGCGGAGAGCTTTCCGAACAACGACATGGCTCGCAAGGCGCAGGACGATATGCGCGCGGCGTTCGAATCGCTATTTCTCAAAGGCAAGGCCGACAAGATTGCGCCGGTGGAATCGCTCGCGATCTTCTACGATTTCATCGATCTGACCCCGATCGGACCGGACGGCGACGAAATGATCCGCCGCATGGCCGACCGGCTCGTCGCGGTCGATCTGCTGAGCCCCGCGGCCGATCTTCTGAAATATCAGATCACCAAGCGCCTCGACGGCGTGGCGCGCGCCCAGGTCGCGACCAAGCTCGCGATGATCTACCTGATGGACCAGAAGCCGCAGGACGCGCTGGACACGATCCGCAGCACGCAGATCAGCACCCTGCCCGACGATGTGAACCATCAGCGCCTGCTGCTCGAGGCCCGCGCCTTCGCCGCGCTCAAGCAGTGGAACAACGCGCTCGACCTGATTGCGGTCGACGAGGCCGCCGACACGGCGCGGCTGCGCGCCGACATCTATTGGGAGAGCGGCAACTGGGCCATCGCCGGCCAGAAGGCCGAAGAGCTTCTTGCCACGCGCTGGAGCGATGTCGCGCCGCTCAACGCGCTGGAACGCGAGCAGGTGATGCGCGCGGCCGTCGCCTATTCGCTCGCCAACGACGAGACGAGCCTGGACCGGTTGCGCGACCATTTCGGTCCGAAAATGAAATCGAGTCCGGATGCCAATGCCTTCGCCGTCGTCGCGCAGCGCATCGACGCGCACGGCGTCGCCTTCCGCGACACGGCCGCCCAGATCGCCTCGATCGATACGCTCCAGGCGTTCATGAAGGACTTCAAGAAGCGCTACGCGCCGCCCGCCGCGACCGCAACGAACTAGTGGTGAACTGTTAGCTTTTGCCCTTAGTGCGCTTGCCTTCGGAACCGATGACGCCGTCCAGCCAAGCAATCGAGCGCGCCGCGACCTTGTCCCAGCCAGGTTCGCCGATCAGCCAATGGCTGTGGCCGGTCAGCTCCTCGAACACGATCCGGTCGCCATAGCGCGCCGCCAGCCGGCGCATGGTCGTTGGAGGATTGATCTTGTCGTGCTGTCCGGCAAGACACAGGATCGGACAGCGGACCTCGTCGGCAGCGACGTGCGAGGCGCGCTTGGCGTCCCAGCCCCAATGCATGATTTCCGACGTCGCAAGACCCGATTCCGGCACGAAGCGAGAGAAGACGTGCTTGCGTTCGACCGCCGGCAGCCGGTCGAGCGAATGCGCCGCAGCCACGTCATAGTCCGGCCGCAGGATCTGATTCCACAGCGAGCCGGTCATCAGCATGGCCTGCGCCGCGGCGATCTCGAACAGCGTCGACGGCAACACGCCCCAGGGCGGACAAGGCGCCAACAGCACCAATGCGCGCGCCAAACCGCGTGCCGCCAGCATCTGCGCCAGCAGGCCGCCGAGCGAATGCCCGATCAGGATGGGCGGCGCACCGAGTTCGCCGATGAATGCCTGCAGGTCGTTGGCGTAATCGAGCAGGCTGGTGGAGCCGAGCGCCCGCGATGGCTTGGCGCCCTCGTCATGATGGCGCAGCACCGGGGCATGCACGGCGTAGCCTTCGGACTCGAACGGCGCGCGGAACTTGTCGAATGCCCACGGCCCGCAGAACGCTCCGTGGATCATCACGAGGGGAGGACGGCGGGCTTTCACGCCTCCGGGCCGGCGACATCGCGGAACGCGGCGATGACCTTGGCGTAGGTGTCGCGCTTGAAGGGCACGATGAGGCGCGGCAGCGCCTCGAGTGCGAGCCATTTCCAGGCCGCGAATTCCGGCTCCGCCGTTCGGATGTTGATGTCCTTGTCCTCTCCGGTGAAGCGCATCGCGATCCACTTCTGCTTTTGGCCGCGATAGCGGCCGTGCAGCGCGACGCCCAGAAGATGCGGCGGCAGATCGTAGGTCAGCCACTCGTCCATTTCGGTCAGGATCGTGGCCTTGTTCGTGCCCGTCTCCTCTTCGAGTTCGCGAAGGGCCGCCTCGGCCGGTGTTTCGCCGTCGTCAATGCCGCCCTGCGGCATCTGCCAGCCTTCGACCGTTTGATCGATGCGCCGTCCGACGAACACCAGCCCATCGCGATTGACGAGCATGATGCCGACGCAGGGCCGGTACGGCAGGTCGTCATGTTTGAGAAAGCCGCTCGCGCGGGCCATGGAATATCGGGCCGGTTATTTCTTCGGGAGAACTATGGCCGAAGCCGGGACCAGAACAAAGCCCCGGCCGGGCAAGCCTTGCGCCCACTGCGCAACGCGCTCGATCGTCACCGGATAGATGAAACCCGAGCCCGACGCGGTTCCATGCGCGCGCGCGGCGTCTTCCAGCGTGGACAATTCGCGATCGATCTCCATGGCGGTCTGGATCGAGTCGATCGTCGAGGTCGCCTGCGCGAAGGAGATACCGGTGCGTGCGGCAACATCGGGCGCCACTGAATGACTGGCCGAGCCGTTGTCGTAGAACAGAAGGCCGCGCCGCGACAGATAGGTCAGAACCGGCTCGAGCGAATCGGAATCGGTAAGCAGCCGCCCGCCGAGCAGATTGGTGACGCCGGTGTAGCCGGTGAAACGCGTCAGCGCCCACACCAGACGCTCGGTATTGGCATCCTCACCCACGCCGGATCGCAGCGTATGGGGACCAGGATCGCTGTCGGGAAAGTCGAAAGGTTCCATGGGCACTTCGAGCAGAACCTCATGGCCCTCGCGGCGCGCTTCGGCGACCCAGCGCTGCACGTCCGTCGCGTAAGGCGCGAAGGCGAGCGTGACCTGCGGCGGCAGGCTGGCCAATGCGGCCGCCGTCGCCCGCGCGCTGATGCCGAGCCCGCTGATGACGATCGCGATGCGCGGCTTGCCATTGTCGAGCGCCGGCGCCGCATAGGCGCGCATCGGCGGCGTGCCGTCGGCGGCGATGCGCGGCAAGGGACCGTTGTCCGTCGCTTCGATCAAGGCTGGATCGGCGACCAGCGCACTGCCGGCATAGACCGGCTGGGTAATGGCCGACGGCACGATCGCCGGCGGCGGCACGGGCTCGCCTGGCTTGGCAGCCGGATTCAGCGGCGAAACGGGATTGACCGGCGGAGGATGCAGCGGTGTGGCCGCAAGGCTGCGCGGACTCTCCGGCAGCGCGATGTGGACGACCGGATCGCCGGCACGCGGATCGCCGATCAGGACGATCAAAATGCCGCCGAGGACAAGAAGCGCGAACAGGCTGAAATAGGCGACGGCAAGGATCCGCAGGCCGCGCCGCGCGCCCGCGAAAGAGCCGTCGTCGGCGGTCATGCTGGTCGCAGCCATGCCCGCAGGATAACGCAAATTGTGGTTACGGAGCGGTTAACGGCCGCGATCAGGCATGGTCCGCCGCGGTGCCCCGAATGGCGAGCGTCTTGTGCAGATAGGCAAGCGCGGTGGTGAGCTGGAAGTCGTCATAGGCGCGGCCCGGCGCCGGCTCGATCGCCTTGCCCAGGGGCTTGGCAGGCGGCCCTTCGGCCAGAAGGTGATGCGGCAGTTCTTCTTCGCGCTCATATTCCGGCGCATCGGGACCGCCCGAGACGACGATGTCGGGCACGATGCCGGTGACCTGGATGGAGCGGCCGGCCGGCGTGTAATAGCGCGCCGTCGTCATGTGCAGCGCGCCGCCCGTGCCGTTGTCGAGCGGGATGACCGACTGAACCGAGCCTTTGCCGAAGGAAAGCGTGCCCAGGATCATCGCGCGGTGATGATCCTGCAGAGCGCCGGCGACGATCTCGGACGCCGAGGCCGTACCGCCATTGATCAGCACGACGAGCGGCTTGCCGTCCGCGATATCGCCGAAATGGGCGTCGTAGCGTTCGACGCTGTCGGGCGTCCGGCCGCGCACCGAAACGATCTCGCCCTCGTCGAGGAAATCGTCCGAGACGTCGATTGCCGCCTGCAGCACGCCGCCGCCATCGTCGCGCAGATCGATGACAAACCCCTTGAGCGAGGGTCCGATCTGACGCTTGAGCGTCGCCACCGCCAACCTCAGATCGGGATCGGTGCGGTCGCTGAAAGCGACGATCTTGATGTAGCCGACATCGCCTTCGCGGCGGTACGTCAGTCGTTCGACCTCGATCGCCTCGCGGGTCAGCTTGAGATCGATGGGCTTGGCCTTGCCGCTGCGCGCCAGCGTGAGGGCGACCTCGGTGCCGATCGTACCGCGCATGCGCGACGAGACGTCGTCGATCGTGTGACCCTTCATCGCCACGCCGTCGATGGCGACGAGCGAGTCTCCCGCTTTCACGCCGGCGCGCGATGCCGGTGTGTCTGAAATGGGCGAGACGACCTTGGGGACACCGTCGCGCACCGTGATGACCAGACCGATGCCGCCATAAGCGCCGGCGGCCTTCGTCTCCATCGCTTCATAGGTCTTGGGGTCGAAGTAGCTGGAATGGGCATCGAGATTGGTCAGCATCCCGCTGATGGCATTCTCGACCAGCGTGCGGTCCTCGGGCTTCTCGAGATAGTTGTCGCGCACGCGCTCGAAGGCGAGGCCGAAGCGGGCCAACTCGCCTTCCGTCGTCTGCACCGGCCCGATCGCGCCATAGGCGAAATGCGTCGCCGCGACGGCGAGGCCGAAGCCCGCCATCGCACCGACAACGATCAGGAGCAGCCTGTTCATATCCCCCCGAGCAGCCGATTAGTTCGCCGCACTCTGCGTCGGGAGCTGGGCGATCTTGCCGTGCAGCAGGTCCAGCGCATAGCTGAGCTGGAAATCGTACGGCTTGCCGTCGGCACCGGTCTTGGGCGCGGTGGCCGGCGGGCGGACGATCGTCTGGTTCGGCTTGCGCACCACCGGCTCGCCGGCGAGATGGCCAGGCAGATCGGCTTCGCTCGGCCGCGCGATCTTCGGAATGTCGTCCTCGTCGCCTTCCGCCACCATGATGTCGGGAATGATGCCCTGGGCCTGGATCGAATGACCCGACGGCGTGTAGTAGCGCGCCGTGGTCAGGCGCAGCGCGCCGCCGCCCTGGCCGAGCGGGATGATCGTCTGCACCGAGCCTTTGCCGAACGAGGTCATGCCCAGGATCGTCGCGCGATGATGATCCTGCAGCGCACCCGCCACGATTTCGGACGCCGATGCCGTGCCGGCATTGACGAGCACGATCACTGGCTTCCCATCGGTGATGTCGCCCGGATGCGCGTCGTAGCGCTGCGTGTCCTCGGGATGACGACCGCGGGTGGAGACGACCTCGCCCGAATTCAGCATGTCGTCGGAGACCTCAACCGCCTGGTCGAGCAAGCCGCCCGGATTGTTGCGCAGGTCGAGGATATAGCCCTTGATGCCGGGGCCGATCTGACGCTTCAGATCGCGCACCGCATTCTCGAGGCCGCTCGCGGTATTCTCGTTGAAGCCGGGCATGCGGATATAGCCGACGTCGCCTTCGCGGTGCCAGCGCACCTCGTCGACCGCCACCACCGCGCGCATCAAGGTCACGTCGAACGGCTTCTTCGGCGCCGTCTTGTCGTTGGTGCGCAGGATCGTCAGCGTGATCTTGCTGCCTTCCGGACCTCGCATCTTGTCGATCGCGTCGTTCAGGCTGAGGCCTTGGACCGACTCGCCGTTGATGGCGGCGATATAGTCGCCCGCCTTGAGGCCGGCCTTGGCGGCGGGCGTGTTGTCGATCGGCGAGATGACCTTGACGAGGCCGTTCTCCATCGTCACTTCGATGCCGATGCCGCCGAACGATCCCTTGGTCTGGATCTGCATGTCGGCGAAGGCCTTCGCATCCATGTAGCTGGAATGCGGATCGAGATTGGAGACCATGCCCTCGATCGCCGCATTGATGAGCTCGCTGTCGGTGACCGGCCGGACATAATTGGCGCGGACGCGTTCGAAGGCGTCGCTGAACAGGTCGAGCTGGCGATAGGCGCTCATGTCGTTGGCGCCATGGGCGGGCGGCAACAGGCCGAGTGCCGCGATGAAGCCGACCACCATGCCGAGCCCGACAAATGCAAACCGTTTCATGACTTTTTTGCCTTCCTTAAATCGAGGCCCAGCAGGGGTGCGGGACTGGCTGCCCGCCCGTTTCGACGTACTTCGAAGTAAAGCTCGCCATCTTGGCCCATTTGCGGCGCACTTCCCATCGAAGCCATGCCCAAAGGCATCACGCCTACCGGCTCTCCGGCCAACACCTGGTCGCCTGGCCGCACCACGATCTTATCCAGCCCCGCGAGCACCAGATCGTATCCAACCGTGACTTCGAGGATCAAGACTTGTCCGTTCTTATGGTAAGGACCGGCGAAAAGCACCTCGCAATCGGCCGGTGCGACCACCTGTGCGCCCGCAGATGTCGTGAATGTCAGGCCCGGTCCCCGGCCGGCCCCCTGGCCGGTCACGACCGTTCCGACCACCGGTTGGAGAAGACTGCCGCGCGAAAGGCCGTTTTCGCCGTTCGCCGCGGTTACCACGACGACATTCTGCTGCGCCGGCCGCGCCCTGAGTTCCGCAACCTTGGCCAATAAGGTCTCGAAATTCGCCGCCTGCTCGGCAATCGCGGCAAGCTGACCCTTCAAAGTCGCGTAAGTGGCGTCCGCGGCGCTGGCCTGGGCGCTCTTGATCGCAAGAAGTTGATTGAGTTCGACATGCGCGCGGCTGAGAAGCGCGGCATTGCGCACGCCGTCCGCGCGCCGCGCGACCAGTTCTGCGCGCGTCCGATTGAGCGTCTCGATGCGGCGTGCGAGCGCCGCGGCGCGGCCATAGACGTCGGGCAGCGAGGCGCCGATCGCCATCGCGCCGCGCGCAGCGCCGAGCGCATCGTCCGGCCGAAGCGCCAGCGCCGGCGGCATGTCGTGCTGCAGCCGCTCGATCACCGCCAGCAGGCGGGCGACGGCGATACGGTCATGTTCGAATCCGGCGGAGAGCTTCTTGTCCTCCGCCGCAAGCCGGACGATCTGCGCATCGAGCACGATTTTCTGCCGTTCGAGCATCTGCACGCGCTGCGCGGTGGCGACAAGCTTCTCGCGCAATGCCTGGGCTTGCGCTTTCAGCGCGTCGCGGCGGGCTTTGGCCTGATCGACGGCAGGCTTTCCTTTGGCAAGGTCGCCCTTCAGGTGGCGATATTGCTCCGCCGTCGAGGGAAGGTGACCGACCGCACCCGCCGGCAGCGCATGCGACATGTCCGGCAAGGGTTCGACGGACGGCGGCGCCGAGGGAGGAGCGGCACGATGCTCCGGCTTCTTGGCGGCCGTGAATAGGAACGCGCTCGCGAGCGCCACGCCAACGAGTGCGGCCCGCGCCTTCAGGCGGTCGTCTCCGCCGTGGCAGGCTCGATCAGCGAGTGGCCGGTCATCTCGGGCGTCTTATCGAGGCCCATCATCGCGAGCAGCGTCGGCGCCACGTCGGCAAGCCGGCCATTCGTGAGCTTCACGCCGCGCTTGGCGTTGACCGCGATGATCGGGACATCGAGCGTGGTGTGCGCGGTATGCGGTTCATGGGTCACCGGGTCCTTCATCAGCTCGATATTGCCGTGGTCGGCGGTCACCAGCAGAACGCCGCCCGCCTTCTCGACCGCGGACCGCAGGCGGCCAAGACAGGTGTCGATCGCATCGACCGCCAGGATCGCCGCGTCCATCATGCCGGTGTGGCCGACCATGTCGGGATTGGCGAAATTGACGACGATAAGGTCGTATTTGCCCGACGCGATCGCCTCTTCGAGTTTGTCCATCACCTCGAAGGCGCTCATCTCCGGTTTGCGGTCGTAGGTCGAGACCTTCGGGCTCGGGACCATAATGCGGTCCTCGCCTGCGAACTGCGTTTCGCGCCCGCCGTTCAGAAAGAAGGTGACGTGGGCGTATTTCTCGGTTTCGGCAATGCGCAATTGCTTCATTCCAAGGCTCGCCACATATTCGCCCAGCGTGCCCGAGACATTTTCTGCGGGGAACAGCGCCGACATCATCTTGTTCAGCTCGTCGGAATATTCCGTCATGCCGGCGGCGGCCGAGAAGTGCGCGACGCGCGCGCGATCGAATCCGGCGAAGCCCTTGTCGAGCAGCGCGAGCGATATCTCGCGCGCGCGGTCGGCGCGGAAATTGGCGAACAGCATCGCGTCGCCGTCCGATATGCCTTCATAGTCGCCGATCACCACGGGCACGACGAATTCGTCCGTCACGCCGGCCTGATAGGATTGTTCGATCGCCGCGTCCACGTCATGCGCCTTGTGGCCCCGGGCGTCGACCATGGCGTCATAGGCCTTTTGCACGCGATCCCAGCGCTTGTCGCGATCCATCGCGTAATAGCGACCGCATACGGTGGCGATGCGCACGCCGGCAAGACCGGCGATGGAGGCCTCGAACGCCTTGACGAATCCCGCCGCGCTCTTGGGCGGCGTGTCGCGGCCGTCGAGGAATGCGTGCACGAAGACCGGCACCTTTGCGTCTGCCAGCGTCCGCACCAGCGCGGTGATGTGATGCTGATGGCTGTGCACGCCGCCGGGCGACATCAGGCCCATTACATGCACCGCGCCTTTGGCGGCGCGTACTTTGGCGATCAGATCAAGAAGGGCGGGACGCTTGGCGAGGCTTCCGTCCTCGATCGCCAGATCGATACGCGGCAGATCCTGGGCCACCACGCGACCGGCGCCAATGTTCATGTGGCCGACTTCGGAATTTCCCATCTGCCCGGTCGGCAGACCGACGGCGCGGCCCGAGGTCGCGAGCACAGCATGCGGGCAGTCCTTGAGCATGCGCGTGTAGTTCGGCGTCACCGCCTGCGCGATCGCGTTGTCGGTCTTGTCCGGCCGCCAGCCCCATCCGTCGAGGATGCAGAGCACCGCGGGGCGCGGGCGTGACGGCAAAGAGGCAGAAGACATACCGGTTCCTAACAACCAGGCGGTGATCCGAAAATAGAAACCCTGCCCGCGGAAATCTATCCGCTCGATTGTTAAGGCGGTTCCATGGCTTAGAACGGCGTGCCGCGGAACGGGCGGGACGTCTGTCCGGGCCCCGTCGGGATTACGGGCCGCGCCAGCCTTGCCCCAGGCCCGAGATTGCCGGGAAGAATTTGCCGGGGACGCCAAAACGTCTCGGTCCATCCTTATTAAGCCATTGAAATCATGGGAATAAATATTGATCGCGCAAGGCACGAAACTGGCAAGGACGGAGCCGGAATAGTGTCAGAGAGCAGAACGAGCTCATGCGCCGCGCACTCCTTATTAGACTCGCCGCCCTCCTTTTCGGTGCCAGCCTGGTGGCCGCGCCCTTCCCGGCCTTTGCCTTCTCCCGGGTGAAGGACCTGGTCGAGATCGAGGGCATCCGCGACAACATGCTCGTCGGCTACGGTTTGGTCGTCGGCCTGAACGGCTCGGGCGACAGCCTGAAGAATGCGCCGTTCACCCAGCAGAGCCTGCAGACCATGCTCGAGCGCATGGGCGTGAACACGCGCGGCACCACCATGCAGACCAAGAATGTCGCCGCGGTGATGGTGACCGCCAATCTTCCCGCCTTCTCGGCCCAGGGCACGCGCATCGACATCTCGGTCAGCGCACTGGGCGACGCCAAGAGCCTGCAGGGCGGCACGCTTCTGGTGACCAGCATGTTCGGCGCCGACGGACAGATCTATGCGGTCGGTCAGGGCCCTGTCTCGATCGGCGGCTTCACCGCCGGCGGCGAGGCGGCGAGCGTCACGCGCGGTGTCCCCACCGCGGGGCGCATCGCCAACGGTGCCATCGTCGAGCGCGAGATCGGCTTCTCGCTGGCTTCCGAACACACGCTGCGCCTGTCGCTGCGCAACCCCGACCTGACGACCGCGACGCGCATCGCAAGCGCGATCAACACCTATATGGGCGGCGCCATCGCCCAGGCGACCGATCCTGCGACCGTAAAGCTGAGCGTGCCGCCGAACTATCCGAACGGCGTCGTGGGCATGCTGACCGATCTCGAACAGGTGAAGGTCGATCCCGACGAAAAGGCCCGCGTCGTCATCGACGAGCAGTCGGGCGTGATCGTGATGGGCGCCGATGTGCGCATCTCCACCGTCGCCATCGCCCAGGGCAATCTGACGATCCGCGTCACCGAGACGCCGCAGGTCAGCCAGCCGCTGCCGTTCTCGAACACCGGCACCACGACAACCGTTCCGCGCACGCAAATCAATATCGACGACAGCAAGGGCAACAAGATGGCCGTGCTGCACGAGGGCGTGTCGCTGCAGAACCTGGTCGACGGGCTGAACGCGCTGGGCGTCGGTCCGCGCGACATCATCTCGATCCTGCAGGCGATCAAGGCGGCCGGCGCGCTGCAGGCCGAGATCCAGGTGATCGGATGAGCCCGGTCGACTCCACGGCGGCAATGTCCGCGCTGCAATCGGCGCCGCTCAACGCGCCCCGGCCGACCAACGACCCGGTCGCCGCCAAGAAGGCCGCCCAGCAGTTCGAAGGCGTGTTCATCACCCAGTTCCTGGGCGAGATGTTCAACGGCATCTCGACCGACGGCCCGTTCGGCGGCGGTCAGGGAGAGGAGATGTTCCGCTCCTTGATGATGGACGAGTATGGCAAGCAGCTCGCGGCGCAGGGCGGTTTCGGACTCGCATCCGCGGTGACGCGCGAATTGCTGAAGACCCAGGAGACGGCGCAGTGAGCGCGGACAGCGAGCGCATCGAGCGCCTGGTGAAACTGGCGGAACGGCTGATCGAAGCCGTGGAAGCCGACATCGCGGCGCTCAAGGCCGGCAAGCCGCTCGAGATGCGCACGACCCAACCCGAGATCCAGAAACTGTCGGCGCTCTACGGCCGCGAAGCCCAGGGCCTGACCGCCGAAGCGGCCAAACAGGCGCCCGCGCCGCTGCGGTCGCGTTTCGCCGAGACCACGAAGCGATTCCGCGAGCTGCTCAATCTGCATGCCCGCATGATCGCGCGCGTGCGCAATGCCAGCGAAGGCATGATCAAGGCCATCGCCGAGGAAGTCGACCGCCGCGCCGCGCCGACCCGAAACTACTCGCGCGCCGGCGCCACCTACGGCAAGCCTGCGCAGGCGATGGTGTTCAACAGCGTGATTTGATTTAAGCCGTAAGGCCTGTGAGCGACGACGCCGAAGATGTCGAGCCGCTTCCGCCCATCAAACCCAGCGCAAGGTTGTAATTTGCAAGCTGCGACGTCAGGTAGGGCGAAACCGAGCCGTTGGTGATGCCGGGCCCGGTCGGCAGTGCGGCCGGCGCATTCGTCTTCTGATAGGCCGTCTGGATCTTCGACAGCACGCCGAGCAGCTGAGAACGCGCGACATCGGCGCCGGTCTTCGTGGAAAGATCGAAAGTGCCGGTAAGGCCGAGGCCGAAAGCCTGCGTGGTCGATGACGTCGAAGTCGAACTCGTGGAAGACGGTGTGTTGCCGCCCGAAGCCGTCAACGTGCCGGCGGGAAGTCCGAGCCGCGCCAGAGCATCGAAATCCTTCGGCCCGGCCGCGAGGCTCAAGGTAACGCCGGGATTGACGGCGATCTTCAAACCTTCCGCGCCGCCGGTGTAATTGACCGATGCTTTGCCGGCCGTCTGCAGCTGGATGTTGATCTTGGTGGCGAGCGACTGCAGCGTCTCGCCCTTGTCGATAGTGATCGTCGCGGTGCGCGGCGCCACGCCCTGGAACTGGATCTGGAACGAGTCGCCGGCGCGCAGCGCCGTCTGGGCCGTCAGATCGACGGACTGGTTCGGATTGATGGTGCCGCGCGGCAGGCCCAGCGCGTCGAGCACGCTCGATCCGTTCGGGTCGACCGCGATGCTCGCGCCCGAGGAGATGCCGTCGAGGCCGCCATATTGCCGCGTCCAGTTGATGGTGCCGCTGGCGGTGAGCGACGTCGCGAACGTGTTGCTGACATTGGCGATGTTGCGGGTCTGGCCGGCGAATGTGCCCGTCGTCGAACCCGTCAGATAGACCGTGCCGTCCGAACCGACCGTCACCGCGCCGCCCTTGTCGGTCGAACCGGTGCCGACATAGGACACGAAATTTGCCGCCGCGGCGCCGCCCTGGTCGGCCAGATTGAAGACGAAGGCGTCGGTGCCGCCGGAACTGGCCGTGGCGATGCTCGCCGAGCCGCCGGCCGTCAGATTGGAATTCTGCGTCGTACCCGACACGTAGAGCTGGTTGCCGGAGACCGCCAGCCCGCCGATCGATCCGCCGTTCTGCAGATCGCCGAGATCCTGCTGCCACACCGGCGCTTGCGTCGCATCGCCGTTGGCATATTTCGCGACGATGGCATGGCCGTTCTGGACGCTCGCGACATAGAGGCTGCCGTCCGAAGCGGTCGCGGTGGCCGCGACCGTGTCGTTCGCCGTGGTGCCGAATTGCTGCTCGTAGACGATATTGCCCTTGTTATCGAGCTTGGCGACATAGGCATCGTTGCCGCCCACCTTGGTCTGCCCGGAGCCGATCACGCCGGTGACCTGGCCGCCGATGAAGACGTTGCCCGACGAGTCGACGCTGACGGACGCCGCCTGGTTGTTGCTCAGCGTCTGAAGCTGCTTCACCCAGGTCTGGTTGCCGTTGGCATCGTATTTCGCGACGAAGGTGTCGGTGTTGCCGTCGGCGACCGACGTGGTCGCAAGATTGCCCGTCGTCGAGCCCGCGATCACCACGCCGCCGGTCGGATCGAGCGACAGGCTTGCGCCATTGGCCGTGCCCGTGCTGCCGAGAATGCGGGTCCACAGCACATTGCCTGCGGAATCATATTTGGTGAGATAGGCGTCCTGCTGGCCCTGATTGAGCTGATTGCCGAAATCGCCCGTGGCGTTGCCCAGCACATAGATGTTGCCGCTTCCATCGACGACGGTCGATTGCGCGGTCGTGGTGCCGTTGGTCGGGTTGCTGCTCACGCTGAACGCGCTCGCCTGCGTGCCCGTGAGATCGGTGAGTTTGATCAGACGTCCCTGCTGGTCGGCCGTCTGCGAACTGGTCGTGGTCGTTCCGCCGGTCTTGGTGCTGGTCGTCGTCGAGGTCGCGATGCCGGCGGTGCCTGCAAGATAGAGCGACGGCGTCGCGGCGGCCGACAGACTCACCGTCTCGCTGCCACCGGGCGATATCTGAAGGCCATAAGTCGCCTTCGTCGGATCGAGCAGCGTGCCAGCCGTCAGGACCTTCTGAAAGCGCGTCTTGAAGCCGTCCGCCGAGAGCGTCTGATTGACGTAGGAGACGACATTGTCGAGCGTCAGCGGACCTTGCACCTGCGACAGGTCGATGCCGACATTGGTCGTCGTCCCGCCCTGCTTGACCGCGATGGTGAAGCTCTGCGAGGTCGAAAGTCCCGGCAGCGCATTGTCGAGATTGGCGTTGTTGACGAGCGTCTTGGTCTGATAGTCGAACGTGCCGAACGGCACGACGACGCTCGAGGTCACGGACGCCGTCGGAGTCGCGGCCTGCAGCGTGAAATTGTTGAAGGTCGTGTTGGTGATGAAATTCTGGACCTGCGCGAGCCCCGCCTGGAAGCGCGTGTTGAGACCGGCGAGCTGGCCGTCGGTCGCGCCGTCGCGCTGACCCATCTTGGCGAGATAGGCGAGCGTATTGACCGCCGTGTAGAGCGAGAAGAGCTTCTGGTTGTCCTGTTCGGTCTTGGCGTCGGCGTTTGACGAATTCGTCAGCGGAACGTTGCTTGTGTCCAGGAAGTTCGTCGTCGACAGGACCTTGGCGTCCATCGCGCTCTGGGCGGGCAGCGGCGTTTCCCAGGGCGGTGAATCATTGGCGGTCGCGCTGCTGCTGGTCGAAGCCGTTGCGGTCGGCGATGCGGCGGACGCGCCGGCAGCCGAAGGCGCCGCCGCCGACGAGGCCAACTGCGCCTGGTAGTAGCCCAGCAAGATGTTTGGATCGAACCCGATCGACACGCCTTCGCCGCCCTTTCAAGGCCAATGCGAGAATATCGCTGGGCCGCCGTTAACGGGACGATAAGGCCGGCGCATCGTGCTTAATCAGGTCTTAACGGAGCGCGCGCGAGACTGCGTGAATGCACGCGTCCGCACTTTCCGATGCCTATGAGCAGGGACTTCATCTGTCCGGCCAGGGGCGCCACCACGAGGCCATCGAGCAATTCGAGCGCGCACTGTCCGTGCAGCCGGACGACGCCCGGGTGCTGTTTGCCCTGGGAAACACCGCCCGCGCCCTGGGCCTGGCAAGGCCCGCCGAGGAATTCTATCGCCGCGTGCTCGCCCAGGAGCCATCCCGGCTGGAAGCGACCGTCAATCTCGCCAATCTGCTGCGCGCGCAGGGCCAGCTGGCTGCGGCCGAGGCCATCCTCGCACCGGCCCTTCAACGCGACACCGCATCACCGGAGCTTTGGCTCACCCTGGGCTCGACCTATCGCGAGATGGGCGATGAGGTGCGCGCTGCGGACCATTACCGCGAGGCGCTGACCTTGCGGCCGGACTATCCGGCGGCGCTGGCCAATCTCGCCGATATTCTGGCCGACGACGGGAAATCGGGCGAGGCGCTCGACCTCTACGATCGCGCCATCCTCTCCGAACCCGGCAACGCGCAGGCCCGGCTCAATCGCGCGGTGCTGCATCTGATGAACGGCAACCTGAAGGACGGCTGGCGCGACTATGCGGCGCGCCTGAAGATCGAAGGCAAGGCGCCGGTGCCCGATCACAAGCTGGCGCGTTGGACCGGCGGATCATTGAAGCGCAAGCGGCTGCTCGTCGCTGCCGAACAGGGCGTCGGCGACCAGATCATGTTCGCGAGCATGATCCCCGATCTCGCCGCCCGCGCCGCGCGGGACGGCGGCACGATCCTGCTCGAATGCGAGCCGCGCCTCGTGTCGCTGTTCACCCGATCCTTTCCAGGCGTGACGGTGCGGGCCTGCGATCTCGAAACCAGAGGCGGCGTCACACGCGCGCGCTATGGCTGGCTGAACCAGGCGGGCGGCGCAAATGCATTCGTCGAGATGGGAAGCCTGGCGAAATATCTTCGCGGCAGGATCGAAGACTTTCCCAAGCCCAATGCTTTCCTGAAGCCAAGCGCCATGGAGATGGCGGGTTGGGGCGGCGCGTTCGCCGGCGTCGGGCCAGGGCCGTTCATCGGGATCTGCTGGCGCAGCGGCAATGCCGCCGGTCATCGCGCCGTGCAATATGCGCCGCGCGAGGCCTGGGCCGCATTCATTGCCAAGCTTCCGGGCGTGGTGGTGAGTGCGCAATACGACGCCGCCGACGCAGAAATCGAGGCGCTGAGCGCGCTGGCAGGGCGGCCGATCCTGACGATCGAGGGGCTGGACCAGAAGAACGAACTCGACCGCACGGCCGCGATGCTGGCGTCGCTCGATGCCGTTGTGACCGCACCGACGGCTGTTGCGTGGCTCGCGGCCGGCGCCGGGGTCGAGACCTACAAGGTTCTCTATCACTCGAGCTGGACGGGCTTTGGAACGGGCATCGAGCCTTTTGCGCCGGCTTGCGAGCTGATGATGCCTGAAGTGCGCGGCGACTGGACCGACACGTTCGAACGCACGCTTTCGAGAATCAAAGTGCGGCTGTGATCCGTGCGCGGCGCGCGGCAAGCGCAGCTGCCAGGTCTGCAGCAATCCGCGCGGGCCCGCTGCCGTCGATGGTCATCAGTCCGGCAGCGCGCATCTCGCGGCGGCGCACCGAATCGTTCAGCAGACCCGCGACGCTCCGGGCGATGACCTCGTCGGAGGTCGCCTCCGCCACGCCGAGCGACAGCCCGATGCCCGCCTTTTCGAAGGCCGACGCCGAAAGGGCGTGATCGTCGGTCAGGCAGAGATAGAGCGCCGGCACGCCGAAGGCGGCGAGTTCGTAGGCCGTGACACCGAAGGCGGCGAGCGCCAGATCGGCGCGTGCGAATTCGGTGGCAAGATCGTCGGCGCCCTCGATGGTCTCGAAGCTCGCATGCAGGGAGACGATCTGGCGCGCCACGCGCTCGCGATCCGCCATGCCGGGCCCGATGACAAAGCGGGCGCGGAAGGCTGGATCGAGCTTGGCAAGTGCGCGTGCGCAACGCAGGGTAAGCTCGAACGGATCGCTGCCGCCCATCGTCACCAGAACGACGGGCCGTCCACTTGGCGGACGTGCCTTGTGCGCTGTCTGGCTTGAGCCGAGCAGCGACCATTCCCAGCCGATGCGCGGCTCGCAATGCGAGCCGGACCAGTCCAGCGCTTCCGCCTGCGGAACCGGCGGATAATAGGCAAGATCGGCCGCCAGGCGGCGTTCGGCGGCGTCGTCGATCACCGCGGTGAGGCCGACGCGCTGCGCGAGCGATTTAAGTTCGCGGCGCGACGGGCCCTCGCGGCAATCGAGCAGCAGAAGATTGGGGGTGTGCGCATCCACCAGGCTTTCCAGCGAGTCCGCTCCTGGCAACACCGCATCGAAGCCCGCGCGGCGGATGGGCTCGGCCGCGTCGATCGAGCCGTTGAGTGCGAACAGCGAACCGATTCCTTCGCGGTCGCGCAAGGCTCGCGCCAGCGCCACCATGCGCTTGACGTGGCCATAACCGAACTTGCCGCCGCCGTCACAGCGGATCAGCGCGAGCCCGCCCCTGGCGGCAATCGGTTTCTGCTTCACATGCGCGTTGATGCGTCGGAGCGATGGCTCGCGCTCGAGCAGCAGGAGAATGTCGCTGAGCGAGGCCTCACCCGCCTTGGCATCGAGCCGCGCGTGCAAGGCCTCGATGAAGGCGAGATCGTCGGGCGTGTCGATCGTCAGGCGTCCGCCTTCGCGCGCGAGTTCCGGATAGGCCGGCGCGCGCGCGATCGGCACGAAATCGGGATGGAGCTTGAAATAGCCGGTGACGTGCTCGCGCGCGACGGAATCGTCGGCTGCATCCATCATCAGCTTGTCGAGCGCGCGGCGCGTCAGCGGATCGACGCCTTCATGCGCGGTGCCGGCGCCCTCTTCCATCAGGACATAGCCGCCACCCTGCGCGATCATCGCCGTCAGCAGATGATCGATGAAGCCGGCATCCAGGAACGGTGCATCGGAGGAAACGCGCACGACGATGTCGGCATCCGTCACCTCGGCGGCGAGCGCGAAGCGCGCCAGTACATTGTCTTCGGGTCCTCGGATGACGGCGACGTCGTTCTGCTTTCCGAACTCGACGATGGCGTCGTCGAGCGGATTGGTCGTCGTGGCGACCACGACGTCCTCGATCAGATGCGATTTCTTGAGGCGATGGACGATGTGCCAGAGCAGCGGGCGGCCGGCGATGGGCCGCAGTACCTTGCCTGGCAGGCGCGTCGACCCCATGCGTGCCTGGATGACGGCGACGATGCGCAGATGCTCGGTGTCGCTCACGCGGCCGAATCCCAGGTCGCGCGGATGTGACGAAGCGGACGCATGCCGTCCGACGGATCGGCGCGCCATTCGCGGTCGGCGGCCTCGGACGGTTGCGGGCCCTTGAAGCCCGTTCCGTCGGCCGTCATCGCCTCGCGGATGCGCGCGATGACGGGTGTGATCTCTTGCGGCAACCAGCAATGGCCGGCGGCGTATTCGGCGCCTTCGCCTTCGAGATCGAGATGGAATTCGACCGCGCTCGCGCCCCAGCGATGGACGGCACGTTCGATGACGGCAGCACGGCGCGTGTGATCCGACCAGCCGACCTTGCAGCCGGTCTTGTCGCGGATCGCGGCGATGGCCGAAAGATTTGCTTCGATGGCGGGCGTCGGATAGGCGGACACACAATGGAGCAGCGTGATGTCAGCCGCACCGGCCTGTTTCAATGTCGCTGCGGCCGTTGCGATCTCGTCCATCGTCGCCATGCCGGTCGACAGCACGATCGGCTTGCCGGTCGCTGCACAAGCTTTGAGCAGCGGCGTCACCAAAAGCTCATAGGATGCGATTTTGTAGAACGATACGTACGGCCGCAGTTCCTCCACGGCCTCAAGATAGAACGGCGTGCAGGAGAATTGGATGCCGCGCGCCGCGCAGCGTTCGGCCAGCGGCGCCAGATGCGCAACCGGCAGCTCCCACGCCTTGCGCGCGCGATGCTTGGCGCTGCGCGCGAGAATCTCCGGCGCGAACATCCGGTCGATCTTGAAGAGCTGGAATTTCACCGCGTCGCAGCCGGCCGCAGCCGCGGCATCGACAAACGCCAGGGCCCGCGAAAGATCGCGGTCGTGATTGCTCGAAGCTTCGGCAATGAAAATCGGCGCGCCTGCCATGCGTCGCTCCTGTCTTAACGGTTCTTAAACGCGTCATGGCTAAAAGACGGTTAACGAGGGGCCGTCATGGGCGCAGAGTCCGCGCAAATCAGCATCGCCTGGCAGGCGCATGAGGGTCCCTGCGTCGCCCGCAAATCCGGCTACGACATCATCTATTGCGAGATGTGCGGTTTTCGCCATGTCGTGCCGCTGCCCGCCCCGGGCGAACTCGAGCGCGCCTATCGCGAGGCCTATTACGCCGACGAAAAGCCGACCTTCCTGGCCCATGCGGGTGAGGACCAGCAATGGGCGGAACTCGCGCAGAGCGACCGGCTGGAAAGCTTCGAACGAATCCTCGGCCCCGGCCGCCGGCGCCTGCTCGACATCGGCTGCGGCCCGGGCTTTTTCCTGAGAACCGCCAGCGCGCGCGGCTGGCAGACGACCGGGATCGAACCGTCGCGCCAGGCCGCCGCCCATGCGCGCGGACTGGGTATCGAGGTCGCGGAAGGCTTCTTCGGCGCCGAAAGCGCGCCGGTGCTCGGCCGCTTCGACGCGATCAATCTGAACAACGTGCTCGAGCATGTGCCCGACCCGATCGAGATTCTCCTGACGGCGCAGTCGATTCTCGAACCTGGCGGCGTGCTTTGCGTCAATGTTCCCAACGATTTTTCGCCCTTCCAGATCGCGGCCGCGGCCGTGGCGCGGACCGGCGAATGGTGGCTGGCGCCGCCCCATCACCTGAACTATTTCGATTTCGCGACGCTCGAAAATCTGCTCAAGCGGCTGGAATTCGACATCGCGGAGAAGACCACGAGCTTCCCGATGGAAGCGTTCCTTCTGATGGGCGACAATTACACGACCGATCCGGC
This sequence comes from uncultured Alphaproteobacteria bacterium, assembly GCA_963741735.1. Taxonomy (GTDB): domain Bacteria; phylum Pseudomonadota; class Alphaproteobacteria; order Micropepsales; family Micropepsaceae; genus Rhizomicrobium. The sequence goes on along the minus strand of CAVUJB010000002.1, from coordinate 737,346 downwards.
GCTCGGCCGCGCTTGCCACAACAAGCGCAAGGCTTTCGATCTGTCGCTGGAGACCGCCGGCCTGCGGGAAGCGCGGCGGGCCTTCTATCGCGCGCTCGCGGCGACGGGAATCGGCCGCGAAGCGGTCGTCATCGCGGTCAGGTCTTGAGCGCAGAGCCCTTCTTCATCGTGTCGAGCGGTCGCTCGGGCACCGCGATGCTGCACAAGGCGCTTTCGGCCTGTGACGGCGTCGAGATGCATCACGAATACATGGTGCAGATCACCCAGCCGCTGGCCGTGCGCCGCTATCTGGGCCTGATCGATTCCACTAAAACCCTGGAAATACTGGCTCAAACGCACGCCGCGGCAGTGCGCTGCAGCCATGCCGCGCACTGGGGCGATTCCTCCAACAAGCTTTCCTGGATCATTCCGGAGCTTGCCGAGCTGATGCCGGACGCGAAATTCGTTCATCTGGTCCGCGATGGGCGCAAGGTTGCCGGCTCCTATTTCCGCAAGCTCGGCGACGAATGTTACGACGACGATTCCACGCGCATCCTGCAGGCGCATTACGACGATCCGGCGCACACCCCCGCGCCGCCGCCCGAAAAGAAATATTGGTGGCCGGTACCACGCCGCGGCGATCCGATTGCGCCGGCGTTTCGCACCTTCACCCAGTTCGACCGCATCTGCTGGCATTGGGCAGAGATCAATTGCGTCATCCTGGACGAACTTCGCCGCCTGCCCCCACAGCGACAGATGTTCGTGCGGCTCGAAGACCTTCAGGCATCTCCCGACACGGTGAAGGGACTTTATGAATTTCTTAACATTCCTTTCCGCGGCAACGCCCACGCCGCCTTCGCGCGTCCGCACAATGTCAACAAGCCCGAAGACCGTCTGCTCGATGCCCATGAGCGCGCGCGCTTCGATGCGATTGCGGGCGCCATGATGCACACGCTTGGATACGCAGAACGTGCGGAGTATGTGGTGAATTATTAACCGTGCGTCGCCAAAGATGGTTACCAGGTTATTCCCTGGGGCCGTCCATGACCGACACATGCGAGCTGTGCAACCGCACCGCCCTCGATCCCATCTACAAGCCCGAACGTTCGAACCGCGGATTGACGGTCTATCTTTGCGGCTCGTGCGGATTGCTGCAGAGCCTGCCGCGCATCGATCGCGCGGAGCGCGCGCCGGCCGCGGTATCCGGCGGCGCCGATTGGGGCAATGTCCGTTACGGCAAGGGTTTCCGCACCAAAATCGCCATCGACGCCTTGCGCCGCCACTGTGATTTCAAAAGCGATTTCACGCTGCTCGATGTCGGATCCAATCGCGGCAGCTTCGCCAACGCGTTTCTCGAGGCAGCGCCCGCTGCCCATCTCACCGCCGTCGAACCCGACGAGCGCGTCGCTTCTTCCTGCGCCGGGCTGCCGCGCACGCAATTGATCCAGGCCCGCATCGAAGCCACGGCACTGGAGTCGCGCCGCTTCGACGCGATTCATTCCTGTCACACGATCGAGCATCTGATACATCCGGCCCACACCTTGGCCGATCATCACCGCACGCTGAAGGACGGCGGCATCCTGGTGCTGGACGCGCCGAACACCGCGTTGCTCGCGAACGACGACATCGTCGAGGAATGGTTCATCGACAAGCACCTCTATCATTTCTCGCAGCGCACGCTGACGCGCATGATCGAGGCTGCGGGCTTCACGATCCTCGAGCATCCCGACCCGAAGGATCGCAGCAACCTGTTCTTCGTCGCTCGGAAGAATGGCCACCGGCCTTCCAACGCCGGCAGCGACCTGCTGGAAGCCGAATATGCGCAAGACCTGATCGCCACCTACATCGCCAATCGCGCCCGCAACATGGCGGCGCTTACGTCCGTCGCGACCGAGCTTCTGAGGCTCGCGCCGCGCCGCGTCGCGATGTGGGGTGCGGGCCGGCTGTTCGACAGCCTGGTGACCTACGGAAAGTTCGACGCCAGCGCATTGACGGTCCTGATCGACAAACATCTGAAAGCCCATGTCGACGAGCGCCATGGCTGCGCGTTGACGGGCCCCGAAAGTCTTGCCGGCGCCGACCCTGGTGTCGTCGTCGTGATGTCGCGTGACTTTGCCAGCGAGATCGCCGCCGAAGTGACCAAGCTGACCCCCGGCGCCGAGATCATCCTCTATTCCGATCTGTTGAGCCGCGCGCGACGCGCCGCATAGGAGACGACATGACTTTGACCTTGCGGTCGATCACCGAGGAGCCGCAGCCTCCGGCAGCGTCGCAGGACCTGACCGTCCAGCTCGCCAATGCCGCCGCCTTCGTTCGCCGCCATGCGATCGCATCGATCTATCACGCCGGCTCCGGCCATCCGGGCGGCGCGCTGTCGTGCGCCGATCTGCTCGCCTGCCTGTTCGGCGCGGAGCTGAATCTCTGGCCGACCGCGATCGACGACCCGCACCGCGACCGCTTCGTGCTGTCCAAGGGACACGCCGCGCCAGCCCTTTACGCCGCGGGCGCGCATTACGGCTTCTGCGACGCCAGGGCGGCGCTTCGCCTACGCAAGCTGAACAGCCCGTTCCAGGGCCATCCTCATGTGCTCGATCTGCCGTGGGTTGAAACCAGCACCGGTTCGCTCGGTCAGGGCTTCTCGGTCGCGCTCGGCATGGCGATGGGGCTCAAACTCCAAAACAGTACGGCGCGCGTCTATGCGCTGCTCGGCGATGGCGAGTTGCAGGAGGGCGAGGTTTGGGAAGCGGCGATGTGCGCCGCGCATCACCAGCTCGACAATCTGTGCATCCTGATCGACTACAACAAGCTGCAGAGCGACAACCGCAACGACGCGATCATGCGTCTGGAGCCGCTCGGCGCGAAGTGGCGCGCTTTCGACTGGGCCATCGCCGAGATCGACGGCCACAACATGACCGAGATTCTCACGACCTTCCGCCGCGCCGGCCTCACCCAGGGGCGGCCGTCGGTCATCATCGCCCACACCGTCAAGGGCAAGGGCGTGAAGTACATGGAAAACGTGCCGGCCTGGCACGGCAGCGTGAAGCTGACGCGCGAACAGGCCGAAGAGGCGCTGCAATCGCTGGGCGCGACCCGCGTCGAGACCAAGGAGCTGCTCGATGAGCTTTGATCAGTCCGCCGTTGCACAGCGCGAGGCCGCCCCCGCGCTGATCGGCACGAGCGGCGACAGTCTGCGCGAAGCCTTCGGCAAGGCGCTCTCCGCGCTCGCCGACGAGTTTCCCAGAGTCGTCGTTCTCGACGCCGACATCGCCGGCGGTACCGGCGTGCATCACTTCCGCAAGAGCCATCCCGAGCGGCTGCTGCAATTCGGCATCGCCGAACAGAACATGATGGCGGCCGCCGGCGGCCTTGCGGCGACCGGTTTTGTTCCGATTGTCACGACCTTTGCCGTGTTCTGCCTGCGCGCCGTCGAACAGGCGCGCCTGTCGCTCGCCTATTCGCGGCGCAACGCCAAGATCGTCGCGAGCCATCCCGGTCTCGACGTCGGTCCGGATGGCGGCTCGGCACAGGCACTCGAGGATCTCGCCGCCTTCCGCGCCATCCCCGGCATGACCGTGATCTCGCCCGCCGATCCTTTCGAGATGGCGCAGGCGACGCGCGCCATTCTGGAATTCGACGGCCCGGTCTATATGCGCACCGGCCGCAGCCCGGCGAAGCGGCTGTTCGGCGACGACCACACTTTCGAGATCGGCAAGGGCCAGATCATCCGCGACGGCAACGACCTGACGATCGTCGCCTGCGGCGTGCAAGTGGCGCGCGCGCTGGAAGCGGCCGAATTGCTGCGCGGCGACGGCGTCTCCGCCCGCGTGGTCAACATGCCGACCATCAAGCCGATCGACACCGCGCTGCTGGAACGCTGCGCGATCGAAACCCGCGCCTTCGTGACCGCCGAAGATCACAACATCCATGGCGGTCTCGGCAGCGCGGTCGCCGAAGCGCTGGCGGGCACGCGTCCCTGCCCCATCGAATTTGTCGGCGTGAAGGACACGTTCGGGGCCTCGGGCGAACCGGAAGAACTGGCCGAGCAATTCGGCCTGACCGCGCCGCACATCGCGAAGGCCGCCAAGGCGGTGATCGCGCGGCGCAAGCAACTTCGCAAGAAGACCCAGGGATGAGCCGCTTCTCGCTCGCCGGCCGCACCGCCGTCGTCACCGGGGCAAGCCGCGGCATCGGACGCGCCATCGCGCTCGGCCTTGCCGAAGCCGGCGCCGACATCGTCTTCACCTATCGCGCCAATCACGCTGAAGCCGAGGCCGTCGGTGCCCAGATCATCGCGCTGGGGCATCGCGCGCTCGCGCTCAAGATGGATGTCACCGACCGCGCCAGCGTCGAGGCCGCGGCGCGCGAGGCGGCAAACTTCGGCAAGATCTCCATCCTCGTGAACAATGCCGGCATCAACAAGCCTACGGATTTCGACCAGATCGGCGACGCCGATTGGGACACGATCCTCGACACCAACCTGAAGGGGCCGTTCGTCTGTGCGCAGGTCTTCCTGCCCCTGCTGGTGCAGGCCGGCGGCGGCTCGATCGTCCATATCGGTTCGGTCAGCGGCCAGTATGGCGGACCGCGCACGGCGCACTATGCCGCCTCGAAAGCGGGGCTGATCTCGCTGGCACAGGTCATCGCGCGCTTTGGCGCCGCGTCGAACATCCGCTCGAACGTCGTCGCGGCGGGCCTCATCGCCTCCGACATGGCCAGTGCCGGATTGCAGGCCGCGAGCGTGCAGAAGGCGGCGGAGAACATCCTTTTGAAGCGATTGGGCCGCACCCAGGAAGTCGCCGACGCCGTCGTGTTCCTGGCGAGCGATGCTTCTTCCTACATCACGGCACAGACCATCAACGTCAACGGCGGACTTTATTTCTGATGTCCAAGACCATTCTCATCGTGTCCGGGGGAATCGAAGCGGCTGACGCCGCGCGCCGCGCCAAGGAGCTCGGCTACTATGTCGTCGTGTCCGACGTTAATCCGGACGCGCCCGGCTTCGAACATTCGGACTCCCGCCTGATCGCCGACGTGTATGGGCCAACCGAAACGGCCGCCGCGGCGGAGCGCTTCAACCGGAAGATCCGCAAGATCGACGGCGTCATCTGCGTCGCCGCCGATGCGCCGCTCACCGTCGCGACCGTTGCAAAGAAGCTCGGGCTGCCGGGGATTTCGCTGGCGACCGCCGAACTTGCCTGCGACAAGCTCGCGATGAAGCGCCGTTTCGCCGAGCGCGGCGTTCCTGTGCCGTGGTTCGCCGAGGTCCAGACGCCACAGGCCCTGCAGCGCGCCGCGGTGGAGCGCGGCAACGATCTGGTGATCAAGCCCGCCGACTTGCGCGGCTCGCGCGGCGTCCAGCGTGTCGCCAAGGTCGCCGACCTGCAGAAGGCCTTCATGTTCGCCCGCTCCCACTCGCCCAGCGAACGCGTGATGGTGGAACAATATCTCGACGGACCGCAGGTCTCGACCGAATCGATCGTGATCGACGGCCGCTGCTACACGCCGGGCTTCTCGGACCGCAATTATGAATATCTCGAGCGCTATGCACCCTTTTTCATCGAGAATGGCGGCGATCTGCCGAGCCAGCTGCCCCCCGATATCCAGCAGAAGGTGAAGGATGTCGTGGCACGCGCGGCCGCCGCGCTCGGCGTCACCAACGGCACCGTCAAGGGCGACATCGTCGTGCACAATGGCGAACCCCACGTCATCGAGCTTGCGGCGCGGCTTTCGGGCGGCTTCTTCTGCACGCGGGAAATTCCCTTGAACACGGGCGTCGATTTCATCGGCGCCGCGATCAAACTCGCGTTGGGCGAAAGCGTGGCACCCGAAGAACTCGAGCCGAAACATTTTACGCCTGTGATCCAGCGCTACGCCTTTCCGAAGGCTGGCCGGGTGACCTCGGTCGCCGGTGCCGAAGACGCGCGCAGGATCGCGGGCGTCGCCGAAGTCGTCGTCACCGCCAAGCCGGGCGACATCATTCCGCCGGCCGGCGACAAGCGGCCGTCGGCGGCGATGGTGCTGACCACCGGGGCGTCGCGCGATGCAGCCCTGGCGGCGGCCAACGACGCGCTCGCCTGCCTGAAGATCGCAACCGCATGAACGCGCCGCTTGCCAAGCGCGAGCTCGCCGCCGCGAGCGGCACGCTGCAGCTTTTTGCGCTGTTCCATCTCAATCTCGCCTTCTCCTCGATCGAGGAGGAACAACGCGGCGAGGTCATCGCGCGCTGTTATTGGCCGCTTCTCAGGCTTGCGGAAAAATGCGGCCCCATCGGCTTGGAAGCGACGGGCTACACGCTCGAAGAGATCGCCGCGCGCGATCCCGCCTGGATCGCGAAGCTTCGTGTGCTGCTCGCCGCCGGTCGCGTTGAGCTGGTCGGTTCGGGTTACAGCCAGATGATCGGGCCGCTGGTGCCGGCGCGCGTCACCGAGGCGAATCTCGCGATCGGCAATGAGACCTATGAGCGTCTGCTCGGCGTGCGGCCGACGATCGCCTTGGTCAACGAGCAGGCCTATTCCGGCGGACTGGTCGGTCTTTACCTCGACGCCGGCTATCGCGCATTGGCGATGGACTGGGACAATCCCGGCACGGCGCATCCGGGTTGGCCGGCGGAGACGCGCTATCTACCGCAGCGCGCGCTCGGTGCCGACGGCCGCAGCATCGGACTTCTGTGGACCAACACCGTCGCGTTCCAGAAATTGCAGCGCTTCGTCCATCGTGACATCGAGATCGACGCCTATCTCGATTATGTCCGCGGCCATCAGGGCCCGCACAGACGCGCGCTTTGCGTATATGCCAGCGATGCGGAGATTTTCGACTTCCGTCCCGGCCGCTACAAGTCCGAGGAAATGTTGGGCCGGGAAAACGAATGGACGCGCATGGAAGAAGCGTTCGCCCGCCTGACGGATCAATTTGCACTCGTCGCGCCGTCCGGCGTATTGGACCTCGCCGATGCGCCACAGGCGGGACAAAGTCTGCGGCTTGAAACGCCGGCCTGTCCGATCCCCGTCAAGAAGCAGCGCAAATATAATCTGGCCCGCTGGGCCGTAACGGGTAGAGATGATCTGGGCATCAATGCCGCGTGCGAGCGCATCTATCGCACGCTGTCGGCGAAGAGCGCCGATCAAGCGGCATGGAAGGAGCTCTGCTATCTGTGGGCGAGCGACTTCCGCACGCATGTCACCGAGAAGCGCTGGCAGGCATTCACCGCGCGTCTGAAGGCGGCCGAAGAGCGCTGGAGTTCAGCGAAGAACGCTCCCGCAGCGACTCTGCCCGGCACCAATGTCAAATCCCGCCGCATTGAAATCGCGACCAGCCATGTCAGCGCGCGTCTCGACCGCCGCCGTGGTCTCGCATTGGAGAGCGTCCACTTCGCCTGTCACGAAAAGCCGTCGCTCGGCGGCGTGCCGCATGGTCACTTCGATGACATCGCCTTGCAGGCCGATTGGTACACCGGCGATTGCGTCTTCGAGGCGCCGGGCGAGCACAAGATCACCGATCTGGAATGGGCCCCGGCGCAAAGCTGGACCGCGGCGAACGGCGACGTGTTCGTCGCCGGCCGGATCGAGACCGCGAAGGGACCGATCGAAAAGACCTTGCGCTTTGCCGCCGGCGAGCCGCGCATCGACTTCGACCTTACCTTCCACTGGACGGACTGGAGCAAGGGAAGCCTTCGCCTCGGCCACGTCACGCTGCTCGGCGATGCCTTCGATTTCACGCGCCTGACGCTCGCCACGCACAATGGCGGCCATGCCGTCGAACGCTTCGCGCTTGCCGGCCAGACGATCGAGCACGGCGCGCCGGTTTCGTTTCTGGTGTCTTCGTCGCAGGGCCTCGGTCTGACCGAAGGCTGGGCCGAGATCGGCGACGGCCGCACGCGCATACGCGTGGAAGTCGATCGTTCCACGGCGTGCCTGCTCGGCATGCTGACCCACAAGGTCAGCGATGGGCGTCTGTTCTGTCAGTTGATCCTGTCGGCGCTCGAGCTCGACGATACGCGCAAGCCCTGCGATTTCGCACCCGGTCCGCGCCGCTTCCGCTTCAGCCTGATCGGCGCCTGAACGGCGAAACGGACGGCGATCCAAGATCGCCGCCCGTCCACCTTCTTCCCACCGTCAACAATTCCCCTGCGCCTCGGGGTGAAGGACCGATTCTTCGGTTCCTTCGGTATCCGCAAGGGCGGCGGAGCTTTCGCCCCGCCGCCTTTAGTCTTAGCGGAACAGCGACAGGATGGTCTGCGGCGCCTGGTTGGCGATCGACAGAGCCTGAACGCCGAGCTGCTGCTTGACCTGCAAGGACTGCAGCAACGCGCTTTCCTGAGCCAGGTTTGCGTCGACCAAGTTGCCGATACCGGTCGTCAGCGTATCGGACAGCTTCTGGGCGAACGTCGCCTGGATCGAGAACTTCTTCGCGCCAGAAGAGAGCTTGGCGAGAGCGGAGTTCACGTTCGTCAGCGAGGCCTGGATGGTGGCGACCAGCGTCGAGGCCTTGGCCTGCGTCGAGATCGTGTTGGTCGTCTTGAGAGTCACGATCGTACCCGAAAGCGCGAGCTTCTGGGCCGATGTCGTGATGCGGCGCGTGCCGTCGGCAGACGCCAGGGCCGTGATCTGGTTCGTCGAACCGTCGACCAGGTTGATGCCGTTGAACGTGGCATTCGTGACGATCGTCGTGATCTGATCGCGCAGAGCGACGAAGTCCTGGTTCAGAGCCTGACGGCTCGTGGTATCCAGCGAGGAGTCCGCGGCGGCAAGCGCCTTGGTCTTGAGCTGGATGAGCAGATCCGAGATCGACTGACCGGCCGAGAGGGCGACGTCGATCGCCGACGAGCCGCGGCTGAGGCTGCCCGTCACCGCAGTGTAGCCGGCGACGGCGCCGCGCTGGTTCTGCGCGATGGCGAACGTCGAACCGTCGTCACGGGCGGACGCGACCTTGAGACCGCTGTTGATCTGGCTTTGGGCGGCGTTCAGCTGCGACTGCGTCGCGCTGAGGTACTGCAGCGCGATGAGTGCGCCGGGATTGGTGTTGACGCTGAAAGACATGATAGTCTCCGTTCTGGTTTGGCCTGAGCGTTTTGCTCGCGAGCGTTTTGCCCGCGTAGGGCTATTGGCAAGCGCCGTGCCGAACGGGATTTAGGAATTTCTAACCATCGATTAGGGAGCGCACTAGGAAAGGCGTGCCCGGTAAAGTTTTTCTCGGATTGTCCGTATTAGGCATTTTCTGCCTTTGGTGCGGCAATTCTTGCCGGGTCGGTCGGCAAATTGTGCCGCCTCGCCCGCGAAAAAAAGAGAGCGGCGCCAGGTCGGCGCCGCTCTCTCCCCAATCCCCAAGGAATTCTTGTTACCTGAACAGCGACAGGATGGTCTGCGGCGCCTGGTTGGCGATCGACAGAGCCTGAACGCCGAGCTGCTGCTTGACCTGCAAGGACTGCAGCAACGCGCTTTCCTTCGCCAGGTCGGCATCGACGAGCTGGCCGATACCGGTGGTCAGCGTGTCGGACAGCTTGCTGGTGAAGGTCGACTGAATCGAGAACTTCTTCGCGCCGGCGGAGAGCTTGGCGAGAGCGGAGTTCACGTTGGTCAGCGACGCCTGGATGACCGCAATCAGCGTCGAGGCCTTTGCCTGGGTCGAGATCGTGTTGGTGGTCTTGATGGTCACGATCGCGCCCGACAGCGAAAGCTTCTGCGCCGCCGTGGTGATGCGCCGCGAGCCGTCTGAAGATGCCAGGGCCGTGATCTGGTTCGTCGAGCCGTCGACCAGATTGATACCATTGAAAACGGCATTGTTCACAATGGTTGTGATCTGATCGCGAAGCGCGACGAAGTCCTGATTCAGGGCCTGACGGCTCGTGGTATCCAGCGACGAGTCCGCGGCGGCCAGCGCCTTGGTCTTGAGCTGGATGAGCAGATCCGAAATCGACTGTCCCGCTGAAAGCGCAACATCGATCGCGGACGAGCCGCGGCTCAGGCTGTCATTGACAGCGGCATATCCCGCAACCGATCCGCGCTGATTCTGGGCAATGGCGAATGTAGAGCCATCGTCCTTGGCGGAAGCCACCTTGAGACCGCTGTTGATCGCGTTTTGCGTCGTGGTGAGCTGCGATTGCGTTGCGTTGAGGTATTGCAGCGCGATGAGCGCGCCGGTGTTCGTGTTGACGCTAAAGGACATTGTTGACTCCATTCTGGTGGTGACGGCGTTCTGCACGTCGCAAGGCGCAAACTGGCCCTGGCGGACAAATCGCAAGCGCCGTGCCGGAATCCGGCAACGCGGAAACCTTTTATCCTATTGATTATATTGGATGATTTTTAGAAGCGCTGGGCCGACCGTTAGGCATGATTTGCCGCCCGGCAAAAACGAAAAGGCCGGCGTCGCGCGACGCCGGCCTCGATAGAGTTGAAAGTGCCTTCTTGCGCGTTCAGGCCGCGCCCTGAAGTCCCTGCATGATCGTGCGATTGATTTCGATCAGCGGCTCGAGCGGGGCGCCTTCACGCGTCACCTGCTTGGAGTACTTCGTAACCCACAGCGAGAGCGAAACGATCTTGGCGCGCACGTCATGGGTGAGCGAATTGCGATCATCCATGCAGTCGGCGGCAAGCGTGCGCCACAGCGTTCTGTTCCAGTCGACGGCTTCGGCCAGTGGGCCGCCCGCGATACCGCGCTTCTGCGCTTCGATAAGGGCGCCGGTGACCTGGCCGAACAACCGGTACTCGGTTGCGCGCGGGTCTTCAGTGACCCGCTGCGTGTCTTGATAGGCTTTCAGGGTCATAGTTCAAACGTTCCTGTTCAAAGTCGAAGAGTTTTCGGCACGAGATCAACGCCTTGTAGTACGCGCCCGCCGTGACGTCGCGGCTGATCTCGATGCAGGTTGCAAGCGTCTGGCGGTTCTGGATGGCGCCCATGAACTCGGTCATGCGAAGCGCAAATTCGTTGTAGTAGTCCTCGCTCGCCTCCGGATCGAGGTACATCATCATGATCGGAACGTAGATGCGGCGCGCCGGCGTTGTGGCGTCCTGCGGCTGCATGATGTCCTTCTCGCGCAACACGCAGGCCTTGTTCTGGATGACGAGGCTGGCGCGCTTGTCGCCGTTGGTGAGAACGGCTCCGTTGAGCACGAATTTCTCTCCGGGCTTGAGCGACAATTTCAGCGGCATCGATACCTCACGCGGCTTTGGTGATCATTCGATCGGGCCGAGCCTAGGACGACAGGGTTAACAAATGCCTTGCAAATCCGGGTTTTTCGTTCACGGAGGGTTAAACATAACAAGGCTTGTATGGCGCGGAATATATCGAGGTTCCGCTCCATGGCGCTCCCGCAGCCGGCCCCTACCCTGGACACGCTTGTCGGCATGGACGCCAAGCTCGAAGCGCTCGCCAAACTTGAAACCCTGCACGAAGAAGTCGAGGCGGCGCTTGCCCGGCGCAAGTCGAACGCCGTGCTCAAGCGCGCCATCAAGGCGTGGCGGAAAGGCGACATCGTCCGCGCCGGCCGGCTTGCGATGGATTCCGCGAACGCGGATGAGACCAACGCCAAGGCCTATCATGTTCTCGGCATGGCGCTCGAGCGCATGGGCCACGTCCACAAGGCGCTCGTCACCTATGAACGCGCCTTCCAGCTCGACCCCGACGATCCCGAGCTGCTTATCAATCTGGGCTTGATCGCCTGGAACCTGAAGCAGATCGACGGCGCGGCCAAGATGTTCAGCCTGTACATCAAGGCCTGCCCCGACAGCCCGCTCGGCTACAACAATCTGGGCAGCGTCCTGTGCGACATGGGCGAACCGGAGCTGGCCATCGAAACACTGCGCGACGCGATCTTCCGCATGCCGGGCGAGCCGATCCTGTGGAACGCGCTGGCGACGGTGCTTGCCGAGGAGGGCCGCGCCGAAGAGAGCCTGGTCTTCTACAACGAAGTCCGTGCGGCTCGATCCGACCTTCGCGCGCCTGCATCACAATCTCGGCTATGCCTACACCCATCTGGGCATGCTGGACGAGGCGCTCGCCGCCTACGACGCCGCGCTCGAGCACGTCAAAGACCCGTCCGAGAAACTGGAGACGGAGCATTCGCGCGCGCTTGGCCTGATCGGCATGGGACGTCTCGAAGAAGGCTTCCGCGAATTCGAAAAGCGCAACAGCCCCCGCTTCCGCGCCTTCGTGAATCACATGATCAAGGCGCCGCTGTGGGCGGGCGAGCCGCTCGACGGCAAACGCATCGCGATCATCGGCGAGCAGGGCCTGGGCGACGAATTCATGTTCGCCAACATCCTGCCCGACCTTCAGCGCATGGTCGGCGAGACGGGAAAACTGCAGATCGCGGTCGACGACCGGCTGGTGACGTTGTTCCAGCGCTCTTATCCGAAGGCCGGCGTCGGCGCCTATGACGATCGCACGCTGATCGATCCCGACGGCAACAAAGCGCTGCGCTTCGTGCCGTTCGTCACAGATGGCGGCGAGCCCGACTATTGGGCGCCGATGGGAACCGCGCTGCAATATCTGCGCAAGACCGTCAGCGACTTCCCGCACGAGGCATTCATCGTGCCGGATCCCAAGAAGGTCGCCGCATTCCGCGAGGTGCTGAAGACGAAAGGCCCCGGACCCTATGTCGGCATCTGCTGGCGCTCGATGATGCTGGCGGCCAAGCGCGCCAAATATTTCAGCGCGCTCTCGATGTGGGGGCCGATTCTGAAGACGCCGGGCGTGACCTTCGTCAATCTTCAGTATGGCGATGCGGCCGCGGATATTGCGCAGGCCAAGGCCGATTTCGGGATCGACATCCATGTGCTGGACGTCGATCTGAAGAACGACATCGACGGCGCGGCGGCACTGTCGGGCGCAGTGGATCTGGTGATCTCGGCGCCGACGGCCGCGGCGGCGAACGCCGCCTCGGTCGGCACCGAAGTGTGGTTCATGACGGCGGGCCGCACCTGGCCGCAGCTCGGCACCGACGAATATCCCTGGTACCGCAAGACGCACGTCTACTCGCCGGAGAAATTCGGCGACTGGGCGTCATTGATTCCGCAGGTGGCCGGCGAGCTCGCGAACTTCGCCAGGCGCTCGGCGTAACGCCGCGCTACTGCCCGTTGCGCAGATTCTGTTCGACCGAGACCAGGCAGCGGTTGAACCCGTCGGAGTTCGGCTGATAGCCGCGCGCGATGCAGAATTGCGATGCCTGCGGACAGCCGTTTTCGGTCGTGCAGGCGCTGGGCCGCGGGGTGGTGGCGTAGTAAGGCGCCGCGGCGGACGGCGCCGTGGCGGCGGGCGGCGGCGTGCTGTCGGAATCGTCGAACGGGTCGATGTCGACTTCCTCGCAGCCGGCAAGAAAGAGCGCGAGAGCCGCAACCAGGAACCCTGTCCGAATCCTCATAATGTCCCCATGCCTGTCCCCGCGGGATTTATACCGCGACGGGCGGCGTCTGCCTATGCGGCCGACGGCTTTCGCACAGGATTGCTCAGCGCGCGTTCCGCCGCAGATTCTGCTCCACCGAGACGATGCAGCGGCGATAGCCGTCCGTCGCCGAACGATAGCCGCGCGCGGAGCAGAAGCCTTCCGCCTCGGCGCAAACCGCTTCGGAACAGCCATGCGCGAACCCGACCAGGGCGGCCGGCGACGGCCCAGACGACTGGAACAGCGCGACCGACATGAAGCCGGATGGCGGCAAGCCGAAACGTTGCGGCAATGTGCTCACGTCCATGACCGCGCAGCCGCCAAGGCCCATCGCAAGCGCCACGCAAAGGATCAGTTGCTTGGTCATTGGCCGTCCCCCTAGAGCCGCATCGAGAAGTGCAAACTGGCGCCGCCCGGCTCCGGCACCACGCTGAGCCGATAGCGCTGCGGCCGGTAGCGTTCGACGAACGCGTAGTTGAAGGTGAAGGCGAGCGCACCGCTCGCCAGCGTGTCGTACCAGTGGTTCTTCTTGTCGTCGCTCAGCGCGTAGCTGACCAGAAGGCTGCCGGCATAGGCGGGGACGCCGTAGCGCCAGCCATAGCGGCTCCACATGTAATCGGCGGACGCATCGGCAAGCGCTACATCGGGCGGCGTCATAGTGTGGAAGTCGGAATGATCCGGACGCTGCTCGCGCACTGTCTGGCGCAACAGATACGCTGCGCCGACGGTCAGGCCGGTAGAGACCGCGAACTCGCCGATTCCCTTCCAGTCGCGATGGTGCATCAGCGACACGCCGATCGCCGTCACTGGCAACGCGATGGTGATTGCATTGCCGACATGGCGCAGCGTTGCATCGGCGGCAGCGGCCGGTAAGGCAACTACGCATGCCAGGAGCGCCACGCCGCATACGCCGGCAAGGCGCGTCACTTCCCCCTTCATACCCAAGCCCACTTATTTTTACGCAGTAGGTTCCAGCACGGCGCCAAGGTCAAGGCGGCCGGCCCCGCAATCGACGGACAAGGTTATTGCTGCTGCTGTTGCTGCTGGTGGTAGAGGTGCTCGGGCATCGAGGGGGTAGGCTGTGGCGCGGTCATCGGCCGGGCGACCCTCAAAAAATCCTCATGCCGAACAGGCGCCTGGGTCGGGGCGACACTGACCGCGATGGCCAGTTCGCTCTCGGCGCCGCCCTTGTAGGTGCCGCGGGTCGGGGGCACGTCGGCATAGTCGCGGCCAACCGCTGCGCGGATGTGGCGGCCGGAGACGACGATGTCGTTGGTCGGATCGATCCCGACCCAGCCCAGGCTCGGCAAGTAAGCCTCGACCCAGGCATGGGTCGCGTCCTGGCTGGAGCGGTCGCGGGCGAGCGGGCGATGATGGAGGTAACCCGAGACATAGCGCGCCGGGATGCCCCAGCTGCGCGCAATCGCGATCATGATGTGCGCGAAGTCCTGGCAGACACCGCGCCGCTCCTTGAGCGCGACGTCGATCGGCGAATGTGCATCGGTGGCGCCGGGCGCATATTCGAACGCGTCGCGGATCGTGCGGCTGAGATGGCGCAGAGACGTCAATGGATCGGACGTCGGCTTTTCCAGTTGGTGCGCGGCGATGAATTCTCTCAGCGCCGGCGTGATCTGCGCGAAGGTCGACGGCTCAAGCAGGTCGAACTTGTCGTCGCTCAGATTGTAGGAATTGTAGCGGCCCCATTCGAGCGGATCGGCGGCCTCGGGCAGCGGCGGGATTTGCGCGATCTCGACAACCGCCTGCGCCTCGATGCGCAGTTCCTCGTGCTCGCGCAGCACATTGAAATGATAGACCGCGTTGCCGAGATAATCGGTGTAGGCATAGAGCTGCGCGCGGGGATTGGTCGCGATCTGGAAGCTGCGCAGCGATTGCGGCCCTTCCGAGCGCGGCTGCATGCGTAGCTCCATCACGCTCTCGCGCACCGGCGAGGAGTAGCGGAAGCGAGTCACGTGCCTGATCGAGTAATACATCAGCAGTCCGATCCAAACACAGGTCCGCCTCCCCCGTGCGTGCGAAGCACGCTGATGGGGGAGGTGCCCGTAGCAGCGCTTGCGATGCGAAGGGCGGAGGGGGAAGTCAAAGCACCGTCTCCGCGCCGTAAGCGATGTAGGAAAGATGCACCGACTCGTGGATCTTCTCGCACTGGCGCGTGATCTCGGCGAGAAACGGCACCAGCCCGCCGCTCATCAATTCCTCGATCTGCCCGAAATCGACGGCAGCCTTGAGCTTGCCGGCGAGACGCTCGACGGCGACGCGGCGCGCCGGCGGCGCCGCCGTCGCGACGCGCGACAACGAATCCACCACGCGATCGACCGAGAAGCGCACCGAATGGGGAAACTCGTCGTCGAAGATCAGGAACTCGGCGATTTTCTCCGGCCGGATCGCGGCGGTGTACGCCTTGCAGTAAGGCTCGAACGCCGTGCAGAACTTGAGCAGCACCAGCCAGTCGAAATATTTCGGCGACGGTGTGCCAGGCATCTGGCGGAAGTGCAGCTCCAGAAGACGAATGACAAGTTGTGCGCGCTCGATATGGCGTCCGAGCTGGATGAAGTACCAGCCTTCATTGTGGCTGAGCGTGGAATAGATCACGCCTTCCAGCGTGTGGAAGTCCTCCAGCGCCTCGCGGAAGATGCGGGCGGGAGAATGTGACCACACCGCTTCGGTCGTCACCGGCTGCAGGCGCAAATAGAGCTTGTTCAGATGCTCCCACACCTCGGTCGAAAGCTGCTCACGGACCTGGCGGGCATTGTCGCGTGCCGATCTGAGCGACGATAGAAGTGAGGAGGAATTGAATCGGCTGAAGGACAACGCCTGCGTGATGACAAAGGCGTCGTGCGCCTTGGGCGCGAACTCCTCGCCGGACAGCGCCTCGACGACGCGATGCCAGGAGGCGTCGGCATCCTCGCGCGTCTGTTCCACCATGGATTCGAGCTTGACCGCCACAAGGCGCGCGGTGTGCTCGCCGCGTTCGAGATAGCGGGCCATCCAGTACATGCTGTCGGCGACGCGGCTCAGCATGTCATTCGCTCAGCACCCAGGTGTCTTTCGATCCGCCGCCTTGGCTGGAATTCACCACCAGGCTGCCGCGCTTCAGCGCGACCCGCGTCAGCGCGCCGGGCACGATCGTTGTCTTCTCGCCGTGCAGGATGAAGGGGCGCAGATCGACATGGCGCGGCTCGACGCTGCCGTCGATGAAGGTGGGCGCGGTCGAAAGCTGGATCGTGGGCTGCGCGATATAGTTCTCCGGATCGGCCTTGATCTTCTCGGCGAAGGAGGCGCGCTCCTCCTTGCTCGCGTGCGGGCCGACCAGCATGCCGTAGCCGCCGCTTTCTCCGACCGCCTTCACCACCAGCTTGTCGAGATTGGCGAGCACGAAACCGAGCGACTTCTCCTCGCGGCAGAGATAGGTCTCGACATTGTCGAGGATCGGCTCCTCGGAAAGATAATAGCGGATCAGCCGCGGGACATAGGCATAGATGGCCTTGTCGTCGGCGACTCCGGTCCCCAGGGCATTGGCGATGACCACATTGCCCGCCCGATAGGCATTGAAGATGCCCGGCACGCCGAGCGAGGATTCCTCGCGGAAGATCAGAGGATCGACGAAGTCGTCGTCGATGCGGCGGTAGATCACGTCGATGCGCTTCAACCCGCTCGTTGTGCGCGCATAGACGACATTGTCGTTGACCAGCAGGTCGCGGCCTTCGACCAACTCGACGCCCATCTGGCGGGCGAGAAATGCATGCTCGAAATAGGCCGAATTGAAGACGCCGGGCGTGAGCACCGCGATCGAGACGTCCTCGTGGAACGGCGCGAGGCTGCGCAGCATCGAGAGCAGCTCGTTGGGATAGTGCTCGATGGCGCGCACCCCGACGGAGCGGAACACTGCCGGAAAGGCGCGGCGCACCACGTCGCGATTGGCGAGCATGTAGGATACGCCGGAGGGAACGCGCAGATTGTCTTCCAGCACGACGAAGTCGCCGGCCTGGTTGCGCACCAGATCCGAGCCGCACACATTCACGTAGGCACCGTGCGGCACCGGAAGGCCCCGCATCTCGCGGTGATAATGGCGCGAGCCGTAGATCATCGAACGCGGCACCACGCCGTCCTTCAACACGCGGCCGTCGCCATAGATGTCGCGCAGAAAGAGATTCAGCACCTGGATGCGCTGCTTCAGTCCCGCTTCGATGCGCGCCCATTCGCGCGCGGTGACGATGCGCGGCAGAAGATCGGTCGGGATGATCCGCTCGGTCGCCTGATTGTCGTTGTAGACGGTGAAGGTGATGCCTTGATGCAGGAACGAAAGTTCGCAGGCCTGCTGGCGCCGCATCAATTCGTCGGGCGCCAGCGTCGTCAGCCGTCCGTCGAGCGCGGCATAGTGCGGGCGCACGCCGCCATCGGCCGCGAACATCTCGTCATAAGGAGCGCCGAGTGCGTAATGCTCGTAAGGCGCATCGCGGCCGGGACGGCAGACGCGGTTGGGCAGGTGCTGATCGGGCCCCCCGAAATCCTCCGTATGCGCGAGCACTTCATGTTGCATTGCGAAAAGAGAACGGGCTTGCGGCGGGCGCGTCAAGCCAAACTGCGCTTTTGTCTCACGCAAGACCCTGCTTCGACGCTCCGACACAAGTCGAATCGTCGCGCGGACGTCTATCAACCAATTGAATAAACTACGGTTTTTTCATTCCGTGCGTCGTCAGGAAGGTGCGGACATCCTTCGCGGTCTGGTCGGCCAGTTCTTCCATCGGGATGTGGCCGGTGTCGGCGTAGACGATCACCTTCGATCCCGGGATCGCGTCGCGCCACATGGCCGCTGCCGCGACCGGGATCAAATGATCGTCCTCGCCCCACAGGATCAGCACGGGCATCGTGAGTGCGCCGACATGATCCTTGACGAAATTCATGTCGCCCGGCTCGAACTCATTGAAACGTTCGAATGTCGCCTGCCGCGTGCCTTGCATTCGCGCCATGTCGGCATAGAGGTCGATCATCTGTTCGGTCAGCACCGCCTTGCGCACAATGGCGTCGTCGAGGCCTTCGCGCACCAAAGGCTTCGGATCGAGATGGGCGAGGATCGACTGCAGCCAGGAATAGCGCAGCAACCGGAAGGCGATCGGCACGTGATCGCCCATCTTCGACGGCATGCCGGCGGCGTCGACCAGGATCAGCGCTTTGACGCGCTCGGGATGGACTTCCGCAAAGCGCGCCGCCACGCCGCCGCCCATCGAATTGCCGGCAAGCGCGAAGCTCTTGAGGCCGAGCTTGTCGGCGAAGGCGAGCACGAAGTTCGCCATGCCGGCCTGGGTATAGTCGTGGTTCGCGGTCGCGCCCGTCAGGCCGTGGCCGGGGAGATCGACCGAGACGACGCGGAAATGATCCGACAGCGTCTTCGACCATGGCTCCCAGGTGAATAGAGTCGCGTTCGATCCGTGCAGCAGGAGCAATACCGGGCCGTTCTCCGGACCGCGTATGCGATAGTGCGCCCGCGCCGTCACGGCGGTGGGCGTGACCGGCGTCTCGGAGAACTGCGATGTCTTGGGCAAGGTCGACGCATAGGTGAGATCGACGAACTGCGACGGCGGCGTTGCGTACTTCGCTTCGAGCACGCCGCGCGGAATGTCCGGCGCGCTGTAGACATAGAGTGCAATTGCGAGCAGTGCCGCGATCGCGACGATGATGCCGATGAACCAACGCATGGCCGTCTCCCCATTCTCCTTATTGTTACGCCTTAATACTCCAGTCCGCCCGGGCCTGGATCGTCCGGCGGCCTGGGAAGCGAAACCATGCCGGCGCGGTCTTCCCGCGAGGGCTTCTTGAGCGGCAGCGCCTCGGGCGGAGCGGCGACGAACACCGGCGCGCGCTCCGTGCCGTCGGGCTCGGGCCAGAACAGCGTATCGAAACCGGTGCAAACCGGACAGACGGGCAACCAGTCGCTTTGCGCAGCGCCGCATTGCCGGCAGCGCCATTCGGCGTCGCGCCGGGCGCGCGCGGCGCGCGCGAGCCAGGCGTGGGCCGCGGTCGCGTCGCCATTCTCGCCTTCCTCGATCTCCGCCATCAGAGCGCAGACGCGCGCGCTTGACGACGCGGCGCTCGCCAGCGGTGCGAGCAGCCGTCGCCCTTCCGTCCAATTTGCCGTCAGCACGGCTTCTTCGGCTTCCAGAATGCGGCTTTCGAAATGTTCGCGATTCAAATGGGCGAGACCGACGAGCCGCGCGGCGCGCTGTTCGCGCGTTTCCTCCGGTTTGATCGCCGAATAGACCGCCGCGAGATCGGGATGCGGCGAGGTCGTCCAGCAGGCTTCCACCACGCCTTGCGCGCGCCAGGCCTTTCCCGACCCTGCGAGCCTGCGCGCCGCAAGCAGTGCCGCCGGCACGAGGCCGGGCTCCAGCGACAGCGCCTCGGTGGCGAGCGACAAGGCGGACTCCGTTTCGCCGCGCCGGTCGGCTTCGTTCGCCTCGGCGGCGAGCAGCACGGCGCGGCGCCGGCGCACGATGTCGGGGCCGACGAGCTTGTTGCGCGCGCTTTCCTCCAGCACGCGGCGCGCATCGCCGAAGGCGCCATGCGACGCCTTGAGATCGAACAGAGCCGCCGCTGCCCAGGGCACGCGCGGCTTCAGCTGATAGGCGCGCTCGGCGAAATTCAGCGCCTGGTCCGGCTGGTTCTCGCGCGAGGCCAGCATGTAGAGCCCGCGCAGGCCGAGGAACTCCGTCGCCTGATGATGGAGCATTGCGGTGTAGACGCGCCGCTGCGCCTGCGCATCGCCCGACAGTAGCGCGGCCTGGGATTGCAGCAGGAAGGCCAGCGGATGCGATCCCAGGATGCCGCGCGCCCGGTCGGCATGACGCCGCGCTTCGCTCAGATCGCCGGACGCCACCGCGAGCAATCCGTAGGAGAGCGAGTCGTTGCCGCGGCGCATGCGGCGCGCGTTGAACCAGGCCCCGATTGTGCCGGGGCTGGTGACGATCGTGGTGATGAGCCGCGCCAGAACCACGACAAGGATCGTGAACAGGACCGCGAAACCGATCGCGGCGGCCGCGCTCATATGAATCTCGTAGGCGTCGAGCGTGAAGACGAGTTCGCCCTGGCGGTCGGCGATCCAGGCGATGCCGGCGGCGATCAATCCGGCCACGACGAGAATGCCGAGCAGGCGCATCATGGCTTGGCCAGAAGCTCTGCCATGCGGCGCGCGAGTGAGGCGGTGTCACGCTGAATGGCCAGCCGCGCCTTCGCTTCACCGAGCCACGGCGACGCCGAGGCCCGCGCGCTGCCCTTGAGCGCCGTCATCTCCTCGACCGCGCCCGCGAGATCGTCCTTGTCCAGCCGCGCACCGGCCCGCGCGAGGATGCTATCGCTGTCATGACCGCCCGTTTCGCCGACTTTGCGGATGACGACGATATTGGCGATGTTGGCCCACAAACGGCCGAAGAAGCCTTTCGCGGCGCCCGCCCGTTCGGCGGCGAGCGCCTTGGCCGCCATGCCGGCAAAGCGTTCGGCGAGCACAGCTTGCGTCGGCGCGCCGCTGAGCGCGATCGGCGCAAGCTCGCCAAGCTCCGGCGCATCGGGCATCAGCGCGCGGAAAGTTTCGAGCTCGCTTGCGAAGGGCTGCGGCGTGCCGCTCGCTGCAACGAGATTGACGAGTGCGAGCTCGGCCGCGGCGCGCCGCATGGTGGCGGAAGGATCGATGGCTTCGAGCTTGGCGACGCGCGCGTCGAGAGCGGCTTGCGCCGACGTCAGCGCGGCCTGACGCTGTTGCAGGTCGGCGCCGGCCGCGTTGCGTTCCAGGACGGCGATGCGGGCATCGTAATCCGATCGCATCTGCGCCAGGCGCCGGTCGAGATCGTCCAGCCGCGCGGCCGCCTGCGGATCGGGCGCCGCCTCGAGCTTGCCGACGCGCGCCGAGATCGCTGCAAGATCGCTCGCGGTCTGGTCGAGCGAGGCCTTCATGCCGGGGACCTCGCCCGGCGGGCTTCTTTCCAGCGTGGCGATGCGCGCTTCGTCGGACGCGAGCCGATCGCTCAGCGCGGCGATGTCGCCCTGTTCACCCTGCGTTTGCAGCGGTGAAGGCTGCGACCTGTTCTGGGTCATCGACCAGAAGAACAACAACGCGATGCCGGCGATCAGCACGATGCCAACCATCAGCGCGATGGCACCGAGCCCCGAATTTTGAGGCGTCGCCACATGAATGACATGCGGCGGCGGTGGATGCTGCGGTGCCGCAGAATCGGGGCTGCTCATTGTGAAATTATGGCGCGGGCGGCGCGACTAACCAAGGCAATCGAGCAAGGACGGTTGATTTGGCCGCTTGGCGATACGGACGTCCTTGAAGGCGAGTGATGCCAAGGGCTTCGCCGCCGCCTCGCTGATGCACGCCGCGATCAGCCCGGCGCAGGCAGCGGCAAGATTGGCCGCCGTGACGCAATCGACAAAGGCCTGTGCGCTGCGGGCAGAGAACAGCAGCACCGCGTCGAGTTCTCCGTGCGCGAGCGCCGTGCGTGCGGCGTCGGGAAATTCGCGGGCCGCCGGCACGTCATAGAGCACTTCGGTGCGGACCGTGTATCCGGCCGCGCCGAGTTCGGCGGCGAGGCGGCCTTCGGCTTCCGCGCCGGCGGCATGCAAGAGCACGCCGGCCTTCGGCGCGATCGAGGCGCGCACCGCATCGGCCAGCGTCCGTGCGTTGCCGTCCGCATTGCGGACATCGAAGAACCCTGCCTCCCGCGCGGCCTCGGCGGTCTGCGAGCCGACCGCGACGACCGGAAAATCCCTGAGCGAGGTGCGGCGCGCCAGCGCGCGGACGCCGTTCGCGCTGGTGAACAACAGTGCCTGAATGCCATCGAGGTGCAGCGCATGGCCGTCGTGATAGTGCACGGCGAGCAGCGGCGCGATCACGGCCTTGTGCCCGCGCGCTTCGAGCTGCGCCTCCGTTTCGCGGGCATCGTCCAAGGGCCGCGTGACCAGCACCCGCATCAGAGCGCGAGCCAAGGCGTGACGCGCGGCTTCAAGGCTTCGCCGGCTTCGC
The DNA here is from genome assembly GCA_963741735.1 of uncultured Alphaproteobacteria bacterium. Lineage (GTDB taxonomy): Bacteria > Pseudomonadota > Alphaproteobacteria > Micropepsales > Micropepsaceae > Rhizomicrobium. The sequence continues at coordinate 714,958 of CAVUJB010000002.1, read as the reverse complement.
GGCCGGCGCGCGCGGCTTCCTCTCTTGGATTGTGACCGAGCGAAACGGCGAATGCGGCCGTCTCGACCTGGCTGCCGTCGGGCGCCAGCACTTCGCCGCTGAAGGACAGCGTACCGTTGGCGATGGTCGCAAGGCCGGCGATAGGGGTGCGGCACGAGCCATCGAGCGCGGCCTGAAAGGCGCGCTCGCAGAGAAGCGCGAACTCGCTCGGTTCATGGTTCAAAAGGCCGGTCAGCTCGCGCGCGTTGGTGTCGGTCTCGCGAATCTCGATTCCGACCACGCCCTGGCCGAGCGACGGCAGCCAATCCTTCGGATCGAGGATCGCCGTGGCGCGGCTCTGCAATCCCAGCCGCTTGAGGCCTGCAAGCGCGAGGAAGATCGCGTCCATCTCGCCCGCGTCGAGCTTCTTGATGCGCGTGTCGACATTGCCGCGCAACAGCACCACGTCGAGATCGGGGCGGCGGCGCAGGACTTGTGCGTGGCGGCGCACCGAGCTCGTGCCGACGCACGCGCCCTTCGGCAGTTCATCGAGCGACCCAGCCTTGGCGGACAGGAACGCTTCGCTGGGATCCTCGCGCTCCAGGAATGCGCTGAGATCGAGACCGGCAGGAAGCGCGGTCGGCACGTCCTTCATCGAATGGACGGCGAGATCGATCTCTTCGCGCAACAGCGCGTCTTCCAGCTCCTTGACGAACAGACCCTTGCCGCCGGCATCGGCGAGCGGGCGGTCCTGGATGCGGTCGCCGGAAGTCTTGAGGATCACGATCTCGCACGACCCGCCGCGCGCGATCAGGCGGTCGCGGACCATGTTGGCCTGCACCAGCGCGAGTTTGGACCCGCGGGTTCCAAGGCGAAGGGTGCGGTTTTGCGACATGAGAACAAACGGTCTAGAGACGCTGCGCGAACCTATCAAGAGTCCGGCCGCTTTGCGCCCATTGACGGTACTTGGCATCGAAACGAGCTGCGACGAAACGGCGGCTTCGGTGGTGCGCGGGTCGCCTCCAGGGCCGGGCGAGATTCTGTCGAACATTGTGTTCAGCCAGCTCGAGGCGCACCGCCCCTATGGCGGCGTGGTGCCGGAGATCGCGGCGCGCGCCCATGTCGAGCGCCTGGACGGCATTGTCGAAGAGGCGCTGGCGGAAGCGAAGGTCGAGCTTTCCGATCTCGATTGCATCGCGGCGACTGCGGGTCCGGGATTGATCGGCGGCGTGATGGTGGGGCTGACCACCGCGAAGGCACTGGCGCTGGCGGCGGGAAAACCGCTCGTCGCGGTCAACCATCTGGAGGCGCATGCGCTGACCGCGCGGCTGACCGACGGCGTGGCGTTCCCCTATCTGCTGGTGCTGATCTCGGGCGGCCATTGCCAGCTGCTCGCGGTCGAGGGCGTCGGCAAATTTCGGCTCTACGGCACGACCATCGACGACGCGGTCGGCGAAGCGTTCGACAAGGTGGCGAAGCTGCTGCGCCTGCCCTATCCCGGCGGACCGCAGATCGAGAGGCAGGCCGCGCAAGGCAATGCGAAGCGTTACGCCCTGCCGCGGCCGATGCGTGGACGCGAGGGCGCCGATTTTTCCTTCTCGGGCTTGAAGACCGCTGTGCGGCTGATCGCCGATGCGGGAAACGTCGATGTTGCGGGGCTCGCCGCGTCGTTCCAGGCGGCGGTGATCGACATTCTCACCGACCGCACGGCTGCGGCGCTGCGCGCCTTCAAGTCGGATTTTTCCGATGTCGACAGTCCGTCGCTGGTGGTGGCCGGCGGAGTCGCCTCGAACGGCGCGATCCGCGGCGCGCTCACCGCGCTCGCATTGCGCGAAGGGTTCCAGATAAAAATACCCCCGCCCAGGCTTTGCACGGACAATGCCGCGATGATCGCCTGGACGGGGGTTGAATATGGCCAGCTGGGCTTGTTCGCGCGTCTTGGGGTATCGCCGAAGGCCCGCTGGCCGCTTGCCGGAACGCCTGCTCGGGGGGAGTGATGGCGCGCCGGCGAGTGCTGTTAGACGGCCACGAAGCCCGCGAAGGTGAGAACCCCGGCGAGAACGAGCAGGGCCACCGTGAACAGGTTGGACACTGCGCCGCTGAAAGCCGAATGCTGGCTCGGGACGTAGGAATTGATATTGGTCATGACTACCTCTCCTTTTCATCTGCGATGGAGTGGACGATCGCCTCTCACCACCGCTGAATTTCGTTGCCGGCCACGTGCCGACGGAGGTGATATAGGGGGCAGTTCCGAGCTTTCAATGAACGGATTGAAAAATATTCAGCGTTCAATTACCGTTTTACATCGTATAACTAGTTGTATTTATTACATATTGGTGCGTTGCAGCGTGAAGCTATGCGCTGGGCGCATGGATGGGATACTCCCCGGATGAAGGTCGCCACTTGGAATATCAACTCGGTCAGGCTGCGGATTAATCAGGTCGGCCGCTTCCTGAGGGAGCACCAGCCGGACGTGCTGGCGCTTCAGGAAATCAAGGTCGAGAACGGGCTGTTTCCGGGGGCCGCGCTGGCCAGGCTCGGCTATGTCCATCAGGCCGTGAACGGCCAGAAGGCCTATCACGGGGTCGCCGTGGTCTCGAAGATCCCGTTCGCCAAGACCGAGGTGCTGGACTTCTGCGCCGAGGGCCATGCCCGGCACATGGCCGTGACCCTCCAAAACGGGGTCGAGCTGCATGACTTCTACGTCCCGGCCGGCGCCGACATCCCCGATCCCGTCAAAAACCCGAAATTCGCCCATAAGCTCGACTTCATGCGCCGGATGGAACGCATCTTCGGTCGGCGCAAGGACAAACGCGACCGGGCGGCGATCCTGGTCGGCGATCTGAACGTCGCGCCGCTCGAGCACGATGTTTGGAGCCACAAGCAGCTGCTCGACGTCGTCAGCCACACACCGGTCGAGACCGAACTGCTGGGCGAGGCGAAGGCGGCGTTCGACTGGGTGGACGTGACGCGCGAATTCGTGCCGCACGATGAGAAGAGCTATTCGTGGTGGAGCTATCGCGCCGCCGATTGGGAGGCGAGCAACCGCGGCCGCCGCCTCGACCATATCTGGGTGAGCCAGGCGCTGAAGGGCGCCCTCAAATCGCAGCAGATCGTGACCAAGATGCGCGGCTGGCAGAAGGCGTCGGACCATGTGCCGGTGATCGCGGAGATAGAGGTCTGACGCAGCACCGCTGTCATCCCCGGCCGAACGTCGCAAAGCGACGTGAGGGGAAGGGGACCCAGGTAGTGCCAGCGTCCGGACCGCAAAAAAAGGATCGCTTAATCTCCCTTGACGATTGAACGGCGGAAAGACCTGGGTCCCCTTCCCTTCGCGATGCGTTCCGTATCGCTCAGCCGGGGATGACAGCCGAGTTTGATTTGGATGACGCGCGCGTAGCGATTATCGTGACTGAAAGCGAACCCTAACTCGCGACAGGTGGGAGCATGGCCGACCTTCTGAAGCTTTCGGAATCGATCATCGACGGCGCGACGGCGATCGCGTCGGGCGGCGTCAGCGGCGTGCGCGACCTGCCGGTCAACCGCATCACCGGCGAGCTGTCCGAAGTCGCCGACGGCATCGCGATGATCGAGGCCTTCAGCCATGTCGTGCTGTTCAAGGCCGACGACGGGCTCGTGCTGTTCGACACAAGCCTGGAAACCTTCGGGCCGAATATCGTGAAAGCGATGCGCGGCTGGACCGACGATCCGGTGCGCGCCATCACCTACACCCACGGCCATGTCGATCATGTCGGCGGCGCCGGCGCGATACTGACCGAAGCCGCCGAGCGCAAGCGGACGCGGCCGCAGGTGATCGGGCACGAGAACGTCAAGCCTCGCTTCGACCGCTACAATCTCACCTCCGGCTACAATATGGCGATCAATGCGCGCCAGTTCGGCGGTGCGGGACGCAGCCGCATCCAGCTGGGCGGCGCGGACCATTTCGGTCCTGCCGAATGGGTCGAGCCGGACACGCAGTTCAGCGACCGCATGGGGTTCGCGAGCGGCGGCACACGCTTCGACATGCGCCATGCCAAGGGCGAGACCGACGATCATCTGTGGGCCTGGGTGCCCCAGAAGAAGGCCGTGGTGGTCGGCGACTTTCTCATCTGGGTGTTTCCCAATGCGGGCAATCCGCAGAAGGTGCAGCGCTATCCGCTCGACTGGGCGCAGGCCTTGCGCGCGATGGCGGCGCTGGAGCCCGAACTCCTGCTGCCGGCGCACGGCTTGCCGATCGGCGGCAAGGCGCGCATCGCGCTGGTGCTGAACGATGTCGCGGGCGCGCTCGAATCGCTGCTCAAGCAGACGCTCGAGCTGATGAATTCCGGCGCGCGGCTCGACACGATCTTGCAGGAAGTGTCGATTCCGAAGGAGACGCTGGAGAAGCCGTATCTGCGGCCCGTTTACGACGAGCCCGAGTTCGTGGTGCGCAATATCTGGCGCCAATATGGCGGCTGGTATGACGGCAATCCCGCAAACTTGAAGCCGCCGTCCGACCGCGCCGTGGCGATCGAGACCGCGCGGCTTGCGGGCGGCGCCGACAAACTGGCCGAGCGCGCGCTGGCGCTGGCGCATGCGGGAGATCTCAGGCTCGCCTGTCATCTCGCCGAGTTGGCGGCGCTCGCCGATCCGGATTCGCACAGCGTGCATGGCATGCGCGCCGAGGTGTACGAAACGCGGATGCAGGCGGAACTGTCCTTGATGGCCCGCGGCATCTATGGCGATGCGGCGCGCACCAGCCGCGAAAAGTCAGGCAAGAACGATTGAGTGGCATTCGCCGCTCCGGCGCTGCAAACTCGCGCCATGGAGATCTGCGTCTACGATGCCGATGCGCGCGAGGCGGCGGTGTTCGACCGGCTGAAGCCGGCGCATGACGTGCGCGTGTTCGCCGCGCCGCTCGGTCCCGGCCTCCTCGATGCGGCGAAGGATGCCGAGATCGTGTCGGGCTTCATCTATTCGGTGTTCGATGCCGCGACGCTTGCGCGGCTGCCCAAACTCAAACTGATCGCCACGCGCTCCACCGGGTTCGATCACATCGACATGGCCTATTGCCGCGCGCACGGCATCGCGGTCGCCAATGTGCCGAGCTATGGCGAGAATACGGTGGCCGAGCATGTGTTTGCGCTGCTCCTGGGCCTGAGCCACCGGCTGCCCGAAGCGGTGCGCCAGGCGCGAAGCGGCAAGTTCACGCCGGAAGGCCTCGAGGGGTTCGATCTCTACGGCCGCACCTTCGGCGTGGTCGGCACGGGCAATATCGGCCGCCACACGATCCGCATCGCCAAGGGCTTCGGCATGAAGGTCATCGCGACCGACATGAAGCCCGACGCGAAGCTCGCCGACGAACTCGGCTTCCGCTATGTCGCGTTCGACGAATTGCTGGCGCGTACGGACGTCATCTCGCTCCACGTGCCGGCGACGCCGAAGACCGACAATCTTCTCTCCGATGAGGCGTTTGCGCGCATGAAGAAGGGCGTCGTGATCATCAACACGGCGCGCGGCAGCCTGATCGATACGACGGCTTTGATCCGCGCGCTGCGCGAGGGCCGCGTGGCGGGCGCCGGCCTCGACGTGCTGCCGGAAGAGCCGATGATCCGCGAGGAGGCCGAACTCATCAGCGCGCGCTTCTCGACGGAGCACAATCTGAGAAACCTGGTGGCCGACCATGTGCTGCTCAACATGCCCAACGTCATCGTGACGCCGCACAGCGCCTTCAACACGCGCGAGGCGGTGGCGCGGATCGTCGAGACCACGGTCGGCAATATCGAGGCGTTTGTGATGGGCCGGCCGCAAAACCTGGTCGGCTGATCAGCCTTTCGCCGGCTCAGGCCGCTTCAGCGGCGCGATCATGATGGTGGCGGTAGCGGTGGCGATGACCTTGCCGTCGGCGCGCGCGAGCGCCGCTTCCAGGAAATTGATCTGGCGGCCGCGCTTGATCACCTTGGCCTCGGCGACGTGGCGGCCGGCGCCGCCCTGGTTGAGATAGGACACCTTCATCTCGAGCGTCGGCGCGATCTCGCCCCATTGCGCGATGAAGCCGGCGGCGACGGCCAGCACATCGTCCATTACGCAGGCGATGGCGCCGCCATGCAGCGCGCCGAAACGGTTGAAATGCGGCTCGCCGAGGTCGTAACCGATCTTGACCCAGCCATCCTCGACGTCGACCTCGAGCAGCTCCTGGTTCAGCCAGGCCGAGCAGGGCGCCGAGCGCTTGAAGATCGCCTGGACATTGGGGGGAAAGTCTTCCGGCTTGGTCTTGTCGATGACGCGGCGCATGGGATTCCGTCTTGTGATATCGATGGACCTATCCTGCATAGCCATCCGGGGAAGACAAATTGCGCATCGCGTTCCTCCGCCACGGGCCGACCGAATGGAATGAGGAGGGCCGGCTTCAGGGCCAGCTCGACATTCCGCTGAGCGCCGCCGGCCGCGCCAAGATGGCGAACCTGTTGCCGCCGGCAGGATTCGAGAGCGCCCGGGCGTTCACAAGCCCGCTCGGCCGCGCCCGCGAAACGGCGAAACTCATGGGCTTTCCCAATGCGATCCGAGATGCTCGCCTGCTGGAACATAATTGGGGCGATTGGCAGGGCTTCACGCGCGAGGAAATCCTGGCCCGCGACGGCGACGATGCATTCGTCCGCGCCGGAAGCGGCGTCGACTTCACGCCCAGGGGCGGGGAAAGCACGCGCGCCTTTCTTGCCCGGGTCGCCAGCTTCCTCGCCGATGTGGCGAAGGACGAACGCGACGCCATCGCCTTTACCCATCGCGGCGTGTTGCGCACCGCATACACGCTCGCTACCGGCTGGGACATGGCTACCCCGATGCCGGAGAAACTGGATCTGTCGAAGGCGCTGATCCTCGAGGTTGGTGCGGACGGCACGCCGCGGATCGGCGAAATGAATGTCGAGTTGCGCAAGCGCGCTTAGCTATTTCCAGAACGGCTTGATCTTGCGAAACTTCTTCCAGCCGCGCATCGCGCGTTTGGTGAGGCGCCTTTCGCGCGCGCCATGCCAGCCCGCGACGGCGCCGGCCGCGAAGCGCAGCTCCGGCGCATGGCCGAGCCGCGACAGCATGCCGTCGATGCAGTGCACATCGTTCGCATCGCCCATAGTGTCGAGCAATGTCTTGAGCGCACCGATATAGCGGCCGGTCTTCTTGCCGGGATAGAGCGGCGCGAAGAACTCCGCCGAATAGCGCAGCTTCTTGAGCGCGATGCGCAGCTTGTGCGTGTTCTGGTCGTAGGACGCCTTCACTTTCTTGCCGCGCTTCTTCGCGCGGGCGAAATGCGCCTTGAGTGCGCGGCGGCTGACCTTGCCGATCCGGCGGCTGTCGAGCGGCACGGTCTCGGCGGCCGCCGCGACATCGTTGAGGAAGGCGCCGAAATCGGGATTGAGTATCTCGGCCAGCGCCTCGTCCCATGCCTCGCCACGGGCATGACGCAGCGCGAGCTGGAGCGCGGCGAAGGATTCGTTGTCGGCATATTTCCTGGCGACCGGCGCGAGCAGCTCGTCGGCGAAGACGTCGAGATCGCGCGCCGCGCTGAAGGCGTCGGCGATGGCGCGGCCGCGCCGGCCAAGCGCCTTGAGCGCCGGGGTCTTGGCGTACTCACCGAAGGAATTGAGCGCCATCTGAAGCCGGCGCAGGCCGACTCGGATCTGGTGCACGCCGCGCTGATCGCGGGCGCGGATCGCCGGCGCGTTGCCGGCAACCTGGGCAAGGCATTCGAGCACGGTGGCGCGGAACGCCTCCTCCACCGTCATGCGGCGGCGCAGATGCACGCGCCGCGCCATGACGGCGCGCGCATTCGCATTGCCGGTCATGGGCCGGTAGGAGCGGACGATGGCGACTCTGGGCTCTTCCATGCCGTCATCTTTCCTCATGCGAGGCGGACCGGCAATCCCGCGCGCGCCAGCGCCTGCTTCGCGTCGGCGATCGTCGCCTGGCCGAAATGGAAGATCGAGGCGGCAAGCACCGCGCTCGCATGGCCGTCGCGCACGCCTGCGACAAGATCGTCGAGCGTCCCGACGCCGCCGGATGCGATGACGGGGACCGTGACGGCATCGGCGACGGCGCGGGTCAGCGGGATATCGTAACCCGCCTTGGTGCCGTCGCGGTCCATGGAGGTCAGCAGGATCTCGCCCGCGCCATATTCGACGAGTTTCACCGCATGGGCGACGGCATCGATGCCGGTGGCATTGCGCCCGCCATGGGTGAAGACCTCGAAGGGCGGGCCGTTGTGATTGTGGGTGCCCTGCTTGGCGTCGATCGCGGCGACGATGCACTGGCTGCCGAACTTCTCCGCCGCTTCGCGCACGAATTCCGGACGCCTGACCGCTTCTGTATTGATCGACACCTTGTCGGCGCCGGCAAGCAGCAGCGCGCGGATATCCTCCAGCGTACGCACGCCGCCGCCGACGGTGAGCGGCATGAAGCAGACATCGGCGGTGCGCCGCACGACGTCGAGCAAAATGCCGCGCTTCTCGTGGCTGGCGGTGATGTCGAGGAAGCAGAGTTCGTCGGCGCCCATCGCGTCGTAGATGATCGCCTGCTCTACCGGATCGCCGGCGTCGCGCAAGGACTCGAAATTGATGCCCTTGACGACGCGGCCGTCCTTCACGTCGAGGCAGGGAATGATGCGGACTTTGAGCACAAGACTCTCCCTCTCCCCCGGCACCGGGGGAGAGGGCCGGGGTGAGGGGGAGATGCGCGGACAACTATCAGAAATTCTTGTTCTGTGCGCGGGACAAGCGCCCCCTCGCCCTTCGGCCTGCGAAAAACATCCTGTCGGATGTTTTCGGGCCGAACTCTCTCCCCCGCTGAAGCGGGGGAGAGGGAAAACTATCGTTTCGCTCTCGCCATCGCGGCAATGTTGAAAAACGCACGCGCCGTCACGGTTTCGGCCGGAATGGCTGTGGTCTTGGTCAGCGCCTCGGTCTCCAGCAATAGCTCGCAGGCTTCGAGCAGCCGCGGCAGGTCCCACTGGTTGGCCTGCACCTTGAACGCGGTTTGGCGCATGAAATGGATCGGCGGGCGGAGCTTCTTGATCGCGCCGTCGAGAGTCTCGCCCCTCTCCATCTCCGACTTGGCGAACGCCAGCCGCTGGAAATGCGACAGCGCCATCCGTACGACGGCGACCGGCGAGGTGCCGGCGACCCACAAACGCTCGAGCGCAAGATCGAGCTTCTTCAGATCGCCCTGGCCAGCCGCATCGAGCGCCTCTTCGCTGCGCACCTCCGCCTCGTCGCCGAGCACGGCGCGGACGTCTTCGAGCGTGATCTGCTTGCTGCCCTTGGCGTAGAGCGCGAGTTTTTCCAGTTCGCGGCGCGTGACGCCGCGGTCCGATCCCAACCGCGACGCGGCATCGGCGAGCGCATCCGGCGCGATCGAAAATCCTTCCGCACGCAGCGCGTCGCGCACCACGTCGGGCAGATCGCGCGCCGAATCGCCATAGCAGGCGATGGCGACGGCGTTATCGGCGCCGAGAAACACCTTCGGCAGCGCGGCGCTCTTGGCCAGATCGCCGCCTTCCACCACGACGAGCGCGTCGCCCGCCGGCTCGTCGAGAAAGCGCTCGAACAACTTGGCAAGTCCGTTGCCGGCGCCGCGCACGCGCACGACGCGCCGCCCGCCCAGCATCGAGATGGCGGCCGCCTCGTCGAACAGCCGCGCCGGATCGGACGCGAGCAGCGAATCGTCGAGATCGGCAATCAGGAACGGGTCGCGCAGATCGGGCACCACCGTCTTGATCAGGCGCTCGGCGCGCTCGCGCACCAGTCCCTGATCCGGCCCGTAGATCAGCGCCGCCACCATCTCCTTGGGAAAATGGGTGAGCGTACGGTCGATCCCGGCGCCTTTGATTTCGGTCATCGCTTGGCGAAGTAGACGTTGAGATCAAGGCGGATGCGTTCGGCGATGTCGTCAGCCGCGCGCTTGTCGGCGTCCTGCTGCGCGGCCAGCGTGCCGTAGTTCGCATTCGGCGAGGACGGCAGCACGTTGTAGGCGGAGAGTCCCGTCTCCGTGCCGCTCGTGATCACCTTTCCGCTCATGTCGGTCAGCGTGTAGGTCACCTTCAGCGTGTCGTTGTAGCGTGTAATCGTCGCGTCGTTCTGCAGCGCGATGCCCTGCGTCGTCTGCGACAGCGCGAGCTTGAGCCGATAAGCGGCGCCCGCCGGTGCGCCCGGCCCGTCGAGCAGATCGATCATCGTGTTGCGCAGTTCGTAGCCGATCTTGTCCTCGACCGGCTCGACATAGATGGTCGACAGCGTCGCGTTCATGCCCCCGTTCGCGCCGCCATAGAGCGGATGGAAGCCGCAGGCGGAGAGGAGAACTGAAACAGTTAGCGCCGACGCGCTCGACACTTTCCTCCCCATTTCAGGGGGAGGAAAGTGATCAGGCGCGCGTCGAGCGTTCCTCATACCACCACGTTCACGATGCGGTTGGGAACGACGATGATCTTCTTGGGCGCCTTGCCGTCGAGCGCTCGACGTACTTCTTGAAGCTCAACTGCGCGCGCTTCGATTTCTTCTTTGGCCAAATCCTTTGGCATCTGAATCGTCGCTCGCAGCTTACCGTTCACCTGAATCGCGATGATGACGTTGTCTGATTTTGTCAGCGCTTCGATGAAGGACGGCCATGGCGTCTCGACCAACATGGTCTTGTGACCTAGTGCATCCCAACAAGCCTCGGCCAGATGCGGCATCATCGGCGCCGTCAGCATCACGATCGCCTCCAGCGCCTCGCGCCGCACCGCGCCGTCGGCGCCCGCATGCTGCTGGATCGCATTGGCGAGTGTGTAGATCTGCGCCACAGCGCGATTGAAACGCAGGTTGGCGAGATCGTCGGTCACCGCGGCGATGGCGATATGCGTCGCGCGCCGCAGTTCCAGCGCGGCGCCGTGCTGCGCACCCTCGCCGATCTTGGCGCCCGGCGGCGGCAGGTCCTCGGACTCGGTGACCAGGCGGTGGATGCGCTGGACGAAGCGCCAGCAGCCTTCGGCGCCCGATTCCGACCAGTCGACGTCGCGCTCGGGCGGCGAGTCCGACAGCATGAACCAGCGGATCGCGTCGGCGCCATAGGCGTCGATCATGCCCATCGGCGCCACGACGTTCTTCTTCGATTTGGACATCTTTTCCGAATGGCCGACCGTCACTTCGGTGTTCGTGCCCTTGAGAAACGCCTTGTCGCCGCGTTTTTCGACGTCGGCCGGCTCGATCCAGCTGCCTTTGGCATCCTGGTAGGTCTCGTGACAGACCATGCCTTGGGTGAACAGGCTGGCGAACGGCTCGTCGATCTTGGTCCAGCCGGTGTCGTGCATGCCGCGCGTGAAGAAGCGCGCATAGAGCAGATGCAGGATCGCGTGTTCGATGCCGCCGATATACTGGTCGACTGGCAACCAGTAGTTCACCGCGTCGCGGTTCACCGGATCGGACGCGGTCGGATCGGCGAAGCGCGCGAAATACCAGGACGAGTCGACGAACGTGTCCAGCGTATCGGTCTCGCGCGTCGCATCGCCGCCGCACGACGGACATTTGACGTGCTTGAAGGTCGGATGCGCGTCGAGCGGATTGCCCTTGACGTTAAAGTCCAGATCGTCCGGCAGCCGCACCGGCAAATCGGAATCGCGCACCGGAACCACGCCGCACCTGGCGCAATGCACCATCGGGATCGGGCAGCCCCAGGCGCGCTGACGCGAGGCCAGCCAGTCGCGCAGGCGATAGTTCACGGTGCGCCTGGCGCCATGCGCCTCGAGCCGCCGCGCGACTTCGTCCTTGGCCGCCTCGACCGTCATGCCGTCGAGGAAACGCGAATTGGCGAGCTTGCCGGAGCCGACATAGGGCTCATCCGCGACGCTGAAGGTCTTCGGGTCTTGGCCTTCCGGCACCACCACCGGCAGGATCGGCAAGCGATACTTGCTGGCGAAGTCGTGGTCGCGTTGGTCGTGCCCCGGGCAGCCGAAGATCGCGCCGGTGCCGTAACCCATCAGCACGAAGTTCGCGACCATCACCGGCAGCTTCCAGTTCGGATCGAACGGATGCGCCGCGGTCAGGCCGGTGTCGTATCCGAGCTTCTCCGCCGTCTCGATTTCGGCCTCGGCCGTGCCGGTGCGGCGGCATTCGGCGACAAAGTCGCGCAATTTCGCGTCGGTCTTCGCCAATTCCTCCGTGAGCGGATGATCCGGCGAGAGCGCAACGAAGCTAGCGCCGAACAGGGTGTCCGGCCGCGTCGAGAACACGTCCAGTTTTTCGCCATTCGACAATGCAAACGAGAAGCGCAGGCCCTCGGAGCGGCCGATCCAGTTGCGCTGCATCGCGCGCACCTTGTCCGGCCACTTCTCCAGCCCGTCGAGCGCGCGCAGCAATTCGTCGGAAAAGCGCGTGATGCGGAAGAACCATTGCGACAGTTTGCGCCGCTCCACCAGCGCACCGGAACGCCAGCCCCTGCCGTCGATCACCTGTTCGTTGGCGAGCACGGTCATGTCGACCGGATCCCAGTTCACGTCCGCTTCGCTGCGGTAGACCAGATCGTCCTTGTAGAAGTCCAGGAACAGCTTCTGCTGGTGCTTGTAGTAGCTCTCGTCGCAGGTCGCGAATTCGCGCGTCCAGTCGATCGCGAGCCCCAGCGCCTGCAGCTCGCTGCGCATGGCGGCGATGTTCGCGTAGGTCCATTCGCGCGGATTGATGCCGGCGTTCTTGCCAGACGCCGCATTGTCCCGCGCGGCGTTCTCCGCCGGCAGGCCGAACGCGTCCCAGCCCATCGGGTGCAGCACGTTGAAGCCCTGGGCGCGGCGGAAGCGCGCGATCACGTCGCCCATCGTGTAGTTGCGCACATGGCCCATATGGATGCGCCCTGACGGATAGGGGAACATCTCCAGCACGTAACATTTGGGTTTGGTGGAATCGGTGGGTGTCAGGAAGGCATTGGCCGCGTTCCACGCCGCCTGCCACTTCTGTTCCTGTTCCTTGGCGTTGTAACGCGCCATCGCTGTTCAGTCCTCACCGCACCGGATCCTGGGCGCTGAGCCCCCGGCACGGATCAGGCTACAGCGATTTTCGCGAAAATTAGCTGCCTTCGCTCGCAAGTCGAAGCTCGCGGGCGCGCGTCAGGATCGCGTCCTCGAGTTTGGTCGACGTGTCGCCGGAGACCTGCGCATCGGCCCATGCGCCGGTCGCGTCCTTGGTCTGGCGGAACACGGCAACCTTCAGCCCGTCGGCGCGCAAATTGCGGTCGAGGATATAGACCGTGACCTTCATGCGCTCATTGGGCGCCTGGGGTGCGGTGTACCAGTCGGTGATCACCACGCCGCCGAACGGATCGGCCGAGGCCAGCGGGATGAAGGACAAGGTGTCCAGGGTCGCGTGCCACAGATAGGAATTTACTCCCAGAGTCCGCGTGCCGCCGCCCGCCGCAATCGCCGTCGCGCCGCCAGTCTCCGGCATGGAATTGTCCGAGCCGCAACCGGCCAGCAACAGGGCCAGGGCAAGGACGCTCAAATATCGCATTGGGCCGCTTTCATTTTTGGACGCCTGGACGGCGTCGTTCGCGCGTCCCCCGCTCTGGTGTCCCGATTCCGAAATTCGCACGGTCACCATATCTGCTTCTTAGCGAATTTCGGAATCGAAGGACACCAGCAACTTATTGATTCCTAGTGTCGTTCTGGTTTCGAAGCTCGCAAAGTGCTCGATATCGATAAAGTGGCGAGCTTCGCAACCACGACACTAGGCCCGCGCTTATAAATGGCCGACCGGACCCGCGCAACGGCAGCCGGCTTCTGTGCTATGAGCCGGGTTCGGCCGACAAATCGAAGGTTCGCCCCCGATGCGTTTTTCCCTGCTGGCCGGCACGGCCCTCGCGCTGATCCTGACAAGCCCGGCGAAGGCCGCCTGGGACGATTGGAGCCTGTCGCCCTGGACCGGCGATATCGGCGACCTGAACTATGCGGTCGGCGGCCAGGCCTATGGCAGCGCCTTCACCGCCAACCAGCCGGGCAACTTCGACAAGTCCGGCGTGACCGGAGCCGCCTCGCTCAACGCGCGGATCGAACGCGACTATGACAGCGGGCTCACCATCGCGCTCAAGGGCACTTTCGAGCTTTATCACGACCGTCTTTCGGGCGACAATTACGGCAGCGGCCTCGTCGCCAAGGTCTACAGCTCGGTGCAGACGGGGCTTGGCCGCATCGACGTGGGCATGGCGGACGGCGCGGCCTATGCGCTGGCGATCACCGGCCCCGAGGTCAATCCGGAAGTCACCATCGACAATCCCAACGCGACGTTCTTCCGCGATCCTTCGACCGGCCAGGCCTTCATCAACGTCTTCGCGCTGAACAGCGCCGTCGAATCCTCGCTCAACTACGCCAAGATCTCCTACTACACGCCGCGCCTGTTCGGCCTGCAGCTCGCCGCCTCCTTCACGCCGTCGGAAGGCAAGGACGTCATTCCGCTGCTGAACAACGGGCCGAATGTCGCCAACCGGCAGAAAAGCATGTGGGAAGGCGCTCTCAACTATTCCGACGATTTCGGGCCCGTCACGCTCGGCGTCTATGCCGGCATCACCGTCGGCCATGGCGACCGCAAAACGCCGGGCCATGGCGGCCTGACCGACTGGGCTGTCGGCAGCGAGGCGGACTGGAACATCAACGACGACGCCAAGCTCTCGGTCGGCGGCTCGTTCCGACAGGCCAACACCTATGCGTTCAATATCAACGATGCGCGGCTTTCCGGCTCGACGCGCAGCCTGCATCTGAGCAGCGTCTTCACCTACGGTTCCTGGTCGCTCGGCGGCGAGTTCGGCAACGGCGCAGCCGACGGCACCCTCGGCAGTCCGACGCTCGGCGTGCACGCCTATCTGATCGATGCGGCATATGCGGTGAACACCAATCTGCAGATCGGCGCCGGCTGGCAGAAACTGAACTATGCCCGCAGCAGCGGCACGTTCTACAACGCTGCGCCGCGCATCGCGATGGACGCGGTGTTCCTGCACGCGGTGTTGAATATCTGATCTCCCCCCTCCGTCCTTCGCACCTGACGGTGCTGCGGACACCTCCCCCACCAGCCTCCGCTCCGCTTCGGCGCGGGGGAGGCGGACCTGTGGATGACGCTCAATTCGTTTCGAGCGCGCCAACGGCTGCAATGCCGGCAAAGCCGTGCAGGCGGCCGGCGTTGCGCGCATCGATCCCGCCCAGCGCATAAACCGGCACTGACATCGCGCGCGCGACCAGATTGGCGCGCACGGCGCCGAACGCCGCACGGCCGGGATGCGAGGCCGTGGCGAACACCGGCGAGAGAAACACCAGATCGAGCTGCGTGCTCGCGGCACGCGCGGCATGGCACGCCGCACTGATGATCCAGCGCGGATGGCGCGCGCGCCAATACGCCGCCTCCCGTGCGCGCCTCTGCGGCAGATGCAGGCCGTCGGCGCCAAGCCATGCCGCGAGCGCCGGATCGTCGGCCACGAGGACGATGAGACCCCGCGCGCGTGAAATCGCCGTCATCGCCTCGCCCAGTTCGGCGCGCCGCCGCAGGTCGCGGGCACGCACCACCACCATCGAACCGCGCGGCAGCGCCCGCGCCGCGGCCGGCGGATCGGCGAGGCGCTCGTCGTCGGTCATCAGCACCAGCGACGGAAGCAGGCCGGCCATCCGATGCGACGCGTTGAGACGTGCGGCCGCCCTTGCTAGCTTTCGACGCGCCAAACCGCCGGTCACATGACCCCCGAGCAAATCAACGAGAACCTGTCGGCGATCATCGCGCGCATCGAGGCGGCGCGGAAGGCGGCCGTTCAACCGGCGCCGTCGACCACCCTGGTCGCGGTGACCAAGACACACGTTCGGGGGGGGATCGAGCCGGCGCTGATCGCCGGCCAGAGGGTGTTCGGCGAGAACCGGGTCCAGGAGGCGATGGGCAAATGGCCCGCCATTCGCGCCGAATATGACGACATCGAGCTCCATCTGATCGGGCCGTTGCAGACCAACAAGGTGCGCGAGGCGGTCGCGCTGTTCGATGCCATCCATACGCTCGACCGGCCGAAGCTGGCCGATGCGTTGCGCGCCGAGATGGACCGGACGGATCGCGCGCCCTTCCTGTTCGTGCAGGTCAACACGGGCGAAGAGCCGCAGAAGGCCGGCGTGCTGCCGCGCGACGCCGACGCGCTGATCGCCTATGCGCGAAAGCTCGGCTTGCCGCTCAAGGGACTGATGTGCATCCCGCCGGTGGGCGAGGCGCCGGCACCGCATTTCGCGCTGCTGCAGAAGCTGGCGCGCGAGCACGAGCTGCCGTTGCTCAGCATGGGCATGTCGGGCGATTTCGAAACGGCGATCCGGTTCGGCGCGACGCATGTGCGCGTCGGCAGCGCGATCTTCGGCGAGCGGACCAGAGCGCAATAGGGCGAGGCGTCGTTCGGCTCACCCGTAAATGGCGCGCCGATCTAAGTTCTGACCGTCAGCGTGTCGCCGGGCCGCAGCAGCTTCAGCAGCTCCAGCAGATCGTCCTTCGCCAGCGCGACGCAGCCCTCGGTGGGCGCGAAATCCGGACGCGCCACATGCAGGAAGATTGCGCTACCTTTTCCGGCAACGACCGGCGCGTCGTTGAATCCGAGCACGACGATGAGATCGTAGAGCTGATCCTCGCGCCACAGCGTCTCACTGCTGGCGCGGTAGGGACGCTTCACCGCGCGATTATAGAGCGCATCGTTGGGCGCATCGCACCAGCCGTCGTCAAGTGCGATCGCGGACAAGGAGAGGGCCGTCTGCGGCGCGGCCAGCCGGTCGGCGCGATAGAGAACATGGCGGATCGCAAATATGCCGAGCGGCGTGATCCCGTCGCCTTCCTTCTGTTTCGTCGCGATGCCGCTTCGCCCGATCGCGGCGCGGCGCGCGCCGCTGCCCCAATCGAGCAGCGCTTCGGAGCCGTTCGGCACGACGGTCACATCCATGATGCGAAGATTAGCGCGGATGACGATTCAGTGCAGCGCGGTGGAGACCGCGCTATTCGCAACGCCCAATGTGCGCCGATAGGCGTCGGCGGCGCGGCGCGCGATGTCCTGGTCGACACCGCTGCGCGTCAGTGCATTGATCAGCGCATCCTGGCCGGGCACGGCGATCGAGTCGAGCACCGCCGGCGCGACTGAGACAGGCGTATTGGCCTCGGACGGCCTGAAGTCCACCGGCGTCGGCGCAAGGCTGCCCAGCATCGACGCGGTGATGGCGTTGGGCGCGGCGAGGGCCACATCCCGCACAGCCGGTGCGACATTTACCGGCGTCGCAGACAGGCCGCTCAGGATCGAAGACGAAATGGTGGCGGGCGCCGAGAGCGCCGTGTTCGCCGCGACGAACGGAGCGGTCGCATCGCCGGTGCTCGCATCGCCGGCGCTCGCAACCGCGGTAGGCGGCGAAGACGAGGAGAACTCATGTTCGACCCAGGCGAGTACGGTGTCGCCGACGCTCTTGCCGGTGATCTTTTCGAAGATCGTATCGGCCATCGAGCCGATGAACCCTGTGATGCCGCCATACAGGGCATCGCCCGCCAGCTTGGGGAAGGTCTTGATCGTGTCTCCGGTGATCGCGCGGTAGATCGTGCTGACGATCGGGATGTGCTGCAGCGGATTGACGATGTCGATGAGATCGTCGAACGACACGCCGCCTTCGCTCGGCGCCGCGGCCGCCGAAGCCTGGGCCTGGGCCGGGCCGGCGGCGATCGGATTGACCGCGTGGGCTGAGTTGTCGACGAAGCTCATCGCGGGCACGCTGCAAGCGGCCTGCCAGACGGAAAGCCGCGGAAAGCCGGGGGAAGCAAGGCCGTATCGGCGAGCTGCGGCAAATTTTGCCGGGGACGCCTACAGCAGATGCCCTGCCTTCTCCGCCTTCGTCTTCAGATAGGCGCGGTTGTGCGCATTGTCCGGGAAGGCGTGGCGCACGCGCGCGGCGACCTTGACGCCGGCGGCCTTCAGCCCCGAGACCTTGTCGGGATTGTTGGTCATCAGCCGCACGGACGTGTAGCCGAGCAATTGCAGCATGCGCGCGGCGATGCCGTATTGCCGCTCGTCGGCCTCGAAGCCCACGCGCTCATTGGCGTCGATCGTATCGAACCCCTGGTCCTGCAAACGATAGGCGCGCAGCTTGTTGATCAAACCGATGCCGCGGCCCTCCTGTGCCAGATAGAGAAGTACGCCGCCGCCGGCCTTGGAGATCGCCTCGATCGCGCCGCGCAATTGCGTGCCGCAGTCGCATTTGAGCGAACCCAGGAAATCGCCGGTGAAGCATTCCGAATGCATCCGCGCCAGAACGGGCTTTCCGGTCGGCGGCGCCCCGATGACGATGGCGAGATGCTCTGGACCGCCGTCTTCGGGGCGGAAGGAGACGAGTTCGGTCTTCTCGGCGCCTTCGAGCGGCACGCGCGCCCGCGCCACAAGCTTCAGTGTACGGACGACCTCGTCGTCATAGGCGAGGATGTCGGCGGCCGAGAGCTTCACCGCGCCATTCGGCACCGCGCGCGCCGGCCGCACCACCGCGGCAGGCAACAGACCGGCGAGCTTGGCGAGCTTCACGGACGCCGCATAGCCTTCGGGCAAGTGCGAGCGCACGGTATCGAACGGGCCCTTCATCGGAAACGCGAGATCGTCGGTCGGATCGGCGATCGCTTTGAGCCGTTCCAAATCCATGTCGCGCGGCACGGCGAGCGGCACCACGTCGGGGGTATAGAGCCTGATCTTCAAGGTGCGGGCGCGGGCGTGCGACAGGACGAGGTGCGCGCCGGGCGGCTTGAGCGCCGCGCCGGGCAGCGTCTCGACTGCGTAGGCGAGAAGAAGAGTCTTCGCACCGCGAATTGCCACCGGGCGGCCGCGCCGGAACGCATCCACGGCGTCGATCACGCGATCGACGATGCCCGGGTGCGCCCGGGCCGTGGTCTTGGCCGCCTGCTTCATTGCCCTTGCACATACACCGGGCGCCAAAAACCGGGTAGAGTAGGAGTCGCCCCCTAGTCTGTGTGGATTTCCGTACGACATGCCAAGCGCCAAACGTGTCCTTCTGGTGGACGACGATTCGATGCTGCGCCATTCGCTTGCCGAGCAGCTGGCGAGCGAAGGCCCTTACGCCATCGTGGAAGCGCAGACCTGCGCCGAGGCGCGCGAGCGCTCCCGCGAGGGCCTCTATGAATTCATGATCCTGGACGTCGGTCTGCCCGACGGCGATGGGCGGCAATTGTGCCGCGGCTTCCGCGACAGCGGCGTTACCGCGCCGATCATCCTTCTGACGGCGGCCGATTCGGACAGCGACACGATCGAAGGCCTGAAATCGGGCGCCAACGACTATGTCACCAAGCCGTTCCGCTTCGCCGTGCTGATGGCGCGGGTGCACGCACATCTGCGCAGCCACGGCCAGAGCGAGGATGCGATCTACCGCATCGGTCCCTATACCTTCCGTCCCAGCGCCAAGGTGCTGCTTGACGCGCAGGAGAAGAAGATCCGGCTGACGGAGAAGGAGACCAACATCCTCAAGTTTCTCTACCGGTCGGGTGAGACCGTGCCGCGCGAGACGCTGCTGCACGAGGTGTGGGGCTACAACCCGGCGGTCACGACGCACACGCTGGAGACGCACATCTACCGGCTGCGGCAAAAGATCGAGACCAATCCAGGCCAGGCGCGCATTCTCGTCACCGAAAGCGGCGGCTACCGCCTGATGCCGTGATGCGCTGCGGATTTGCTTAGTGTCGTGGTTTCGAAGTTCGCTCACTCAGCGGTATCGGGCTCTCAGCGGACTTCGAAACCAAAACGACACTAGAATCAATGAAGTACTAGTGTCCCTGCGATTCCGAAATTCGCTTGAGGCTGGCATCGAGAGGTGGCGAATTTCGGAATCGGGACACTAGTTTGTTCCCCTTCCGTTTCGGCATGGTCGTTCCGCAAGATTAGCGTTCGTCGCCAAATAATGGGGACACACTATGTGTCACTTGCGATTAGAACGGCGCCCCCAGGAGGCGAAGATCATGCGTAGCGGAATAGGTTCGATGTTGATCGGTGCGGCGGTGGCGGCCTTCCTCGTCCTGCCGGCGCTAGCCGCGGACAACAACTGGGTCACCTGGCCGACCAAGAGCTACAACACAAACTCGCTGCACGTGAACGACGTGGTGGGCAATGTGCGGGTCAACGTCGCGGACGGGCCGATGCGGGTCGACGTCTCCGGCTCCAAGCAGCTGGTCGACGCTCTATCGGTGAACGCCGAAGGCGGGTCGCTCCACATCACCGGCAACGACACGATGAGCATCAATGTCTGGGACTGGAAGCACTGGTTCGACTTCTCGCAGATCCACAACGAACATGACGGCAAGCTGTTCATCAAGGTGACGGTGCCCAAGGGCACCGACGTGCGGATCGACGACCTGGTCGGTGACGCCACCATCGGCGACACCTATGGCCGGCTGCGGCTGGAGACCACAGCCGGCGATGCCACCGTCGGACGCGTCGCCAGCGCGCACATCGAGCTCGACGGCTCGGGCAAGACCTCGGTTTCCGACGTGGCGGGCGAACTGAGACTGGAAATCGCGGGTTCCGGCCGCATCACGGCAGGGCATGCCGGCAGCGTGAAGGCCGATATCGCCGGCTCCGGCGATGCGCAGGTCGGCGCGATCGGCGGCAGCCTGACCGTGGATATCGCGGGCTCCGGCGACTTCACCGCTTCCAAGGTGAACGGACCGGTCAAGGTGAGTATCGCCGGTTCGGGCAACGTGAAGATCGCCGACGGCGTGGCCGATCCGCTTAGGGTCGACATCATCGGTGCGGGCGATCTTTATTTTGGCGGCGTTGCGGTCGATCCCAGGATCACGGCGATGGGCTCGGGCAATGTTCGCATCAAGTCCTATCGCGGCAGCCTTCACAATGACGGCATGGCCGATGTGCAGATCGGCGGCGGTGCGGCACCGCCTGCGCCGCCGGCGCCTCCCGTTCCACCGGCACCGGCGATCGGCGTGCATCCGCCGGCCCCGCCTGCGCCGCCGCACCACAGCGATGATGACGACGACGACAATTGATCGGCATGCCTATTCGTGCCTGAGCGCCTCGATCGGATCGAGGCGCGCGGCGCGCCTGGCCGGGAAATAGCCGAACGCGACGCCGACGGCGGCGGCGAACAGCACCGCGATCACCACGATGCCGGGCTGGAAGATGAAGGGCAGGTTCAGCACGCGCGACAGCGCGGCGGAGCCCGCGAGGCCGAGAATGATCCCGACGATGCCGCCGGACGCCGACATCACGACGGCCTCGATCAAAAATTGCAGCAGCACGTCGCGCGCGCGTGCCCCGATCGCGAGCCGGATGCCGATTTCGCGCGTCCGCTCGGTCACCGACACCAGCATGATGTTCATGATGCCGATGCCGCCGACCAGCAGGCTGACCGCCGCCACCGCGGACAGGAACGCGGTCAGAATGCCCGTCGTCGTGGTCACCATGGAAGCGATTTCCTGCATGTCGTTGACCGAGAAATCGTCGGCCGCGCCCTCGGCGAGGTGCCGCCGCGCGCGCATCAGAGTCGAAATCTGCTCCTTGACGCGCGGGATATCGCGGGCATCGGTCACGGACAGCCAGATGATGTTGACGGCATTGTTGCCGATAAAGCGCCGCTGTACCGCATGCATCGGCATGATGACCGTGTCGTCCGGATCGCTGCCGAGGCTCGATTTTCCCTTGGCCAGAAGCACGCCGATAACCTCGCAGGCGACCTTGTCGACCCGCATCTTCTGGCCGATCGGATCGCTGTCGCCGAACAGATCGGCGCGCACGGTCTCGCCCAGGATGCAGACCGACTTGCCGGCGCGGACTTCCGACAGCGAGAAATCGCGCCCCAGCGCCATGGTCCAGTCGCGCGCCACGAAAAACGGGCTGGTCGCGCCGGTCAGCGTCGTCGTGCGGTTGCGGTTGCCAAGCACGGCGACGGTCGAGCGGACGACTGAAGGCGCCACGGCGGCGAGGCCGGGCACCTCGCGCAGAATGGCGTCGGAATCGGCCTCGTCGAATTGGGGCGCGGCGGAAGGCGGCCCGTTGCGTCGCATCCCCGGCGTCACGAACAAAAGGTTGCGGCCCATAGAGGCGATGGAGGACGTCACGCTCTGCGTCGCGCCGGTGCCCAGCGTCACCATCGCGATGACCGCGGCGACGCCGATGACGATGCCGAGCGTGGTGAGACCCGCGCGCAGCAGATTGTTGCGGATCTCGCGCAGCGCCAGCATGAAGGCGTTGAGGATCATGCGCCGGTGTCCGATTCGATGTGGCCGTCGCGGAAGCGCACCTTGCGCTTGGCATAGGCCGCGACATCCTCTTCATGTGTCACCAGCACGATCGTCAGCCCGCGCTGCGCGTTGAGCGATTTGAGCAGTTGCATGATCTCGTGCGTCTTGGTGCTGTCGAGATTGCCGGTCGGCTCGTCGGCGAACATGACAGAGGGATCGGTGACGAGCGCGCGCGCGATCGCGACGCGCTGCTGCTGGCCGCCGGACAATTCCGCCGCGGTGTGGTCGGCGCGATCGGCGAGACCCACTTGCGCCAGCGCCTCGCGGCCGCGGCGGTGCCGCTCGGCAAGCGGGACATGGCGATAGATCAGCGGCAGCTCGAGATTCTCGATCGCCGTGGTGCGCTTGAGCAGATTGAAGCCCTGGAACACGAAGCCGAGATAATGCCGGCGCAACAGCGCGAGCTGGTCCTTGCTGAGCGCGCCCACATCGGCGCCGCGAAAGAAATATTTGCCGCTCGTCGGTGTATCGAGGCAGCCCAGGATGTTCATGCAGGTGGACTTGCCGGAACCGGACGGCCCCATCACGGCCACGAACTCGCCGTCGCAAATATCGAGATCGATGCCCGCCAGCGCCACGACTTCGGCTTCGCCGGAGCCGTAGACCTTTGTTACGGACCGAAGGGAGATGAGGGCTTGCTCTGCCACTGGTGGCCTTGAATGTCGGTGATGGCCGCGTCTCCCGGCTTCAGATCCCCGGCGAGGATCACGGTGGAGCGGCCATCGGTGGCGCCGAGGCGAATGTCATGGGCTTTCAGCGTGCGGCCGTCCTGGGTCCAGACCCGGCCCCAGGTTACGCCGGGCAGCGGGGCCGGCGGCGTCGGCGCGGCCAGCTTGATCGGGTCCGGCGGCACGAAGCGCAGGGCCGCATTGGAAACCATCGATACATTGTGGATGTCGGTGGCGGCGATCTCGGCGGTCGCGGTCATGCCGGGCTTCAGCAGGCCTTCGCGATTCTCCACCAGCAGCACGCCCTGATAGGTGACCACGCCCTGCACCGTCTTGGGCGAATTGTGGATCGAGATCAGCTTGGCCGCGAAGTGCCGCGCCGGATAGGCGTCGACGGTGAAGTAGGCCTCGGCGCCAGCATGCAGCAGACCGACATCGGCCTCGTCGATATCGACGTCGAGCTCCATCTGCGAAAGATCGCTGGCGAGCGTGAACAGCAGGGGCGTCGTCATCGCCGCCACGACGGTCTGTCCGGCCGACACCTTGCGGTCGAGCACCACGCCGTCGATCGGCGAATAGATCGTGGCCTTGGCAAGCGTGGTCTCGTTGGCGATCACCTGTGCGCGCGCGAGCTTCACGCCGGCATCGGCGCGGGCGAGATCGGCGTTGGCGGCGTCGAGCGCCTGGCGGGAGGCGGCGTTGGACCGCATCAGCGCGGCCGTGCGCGTTCGCGTCTGTGCCGCCTGCACCAAGGTGGCCTGCGCCTGCACCAGCGTGGCGCGCGACTGCGCCAGCGCGGCGGCGAAGTTCAGCGTGTTGATCTGGGCGAGCTTCTGGCCCTTCTTCACGTGATCGTTGAAATCGACATAGACAGCATCGATGCGGCCGGAGACTTCCGCGCCCACATCGACCTGGTCGCGCGGCGCCAGCGTGCCGGTGGCGCTGACGCTAAGCGCGAGATCGCCATGTGTGACCGGCTGGGTCAGATAGGTTGGTGCCGGCTGCCCGCCGAACAACCTGAAGAGGCCGACCAGCACCGCGACCACGCCGGCGGCGATCCACAGCCAATGGCTGCGGGTGAAAGTGGGCTTGACGATGGCGCCGAGACCGAGACGGCTCACCAGATCGCTGTCCGCCCGGTCGTGAATACCGTCCGCCACTCTGGTGGAACCTCGTAGGCCGGGAGACAGGTAATTACCCTTAAGTGCCGGCGCAATGCATTTTCCCTATAAAGCCCGTCTTTGGGGCCCGGAACTGTCCGCGCCCACCTTCCCAAGGGCCGAATGTTTAATTCGCGTTAACCCTTAGCGCCTACAAGCGGCCTTTCCGAGGTCCGAGCGATGCCACGCAAACCGCAACCGCGCGCCGGCGAACCGCAGGCCGCTCCACAGCCGCCGGCCCCGCCGCCGCGCCGCCGTCGCGCCTGGCCCTATGCTTTGCTGCTGCTGGTCTCCTGGGGCCTGATCTTCGGCGCGGTGTTCTGGTCGCATTTTCTGTCCGATCTGCCCGACACGACCCAATTGCTGGTCAAGGGCGTTTCGCACGACGTGACCATCGTCGACGACCAGGGCCGGCCGATCGCGCGCCGGGGGCTGACCCAGGGCGAGCGCATCGATGTGTCGCGCCTCCCCTCCTATGTGCCAAACGCCTTCATCGCGATCGAGGACCGCCGCTTCCGCTCGCATTTCGGCCTCGATCCGATCGGGTTGGTGCGCGCCGCGGTGGAGAACATGATCGCAGGTCACGTCCGCCAGGGCGGCTCGACCTTGACGCAGCAGCTGGCCAAGAACCTGTTCCTCGATCCCAGTCGCACTTTCGAACGCAAGATGCAGGAAGCGATGCTCGCCCTGTATCTGGAATCGCGCTACAGCAAGGACCAGATCCTCACGCTCTATCTGAACCGCGTCTATTTCGGCGCCGGCGTCTACGGCATCGAGGCGGCGGCGGAGCGCTTCTTCGGCAAGCATGCCGAGAAGCTGACCCTGCCCGAAGCTGCGATGCTGGCGGGCAGCGTGAAGGCGCCGGCGCGCTTCAACCCTCTGGCCGACACCGATGCATCGATGGCGCGGGCCGGCGTCGTGCTTCAGGCGATGGAGCAGTCGGGATTCATCGACGACAAGACGCGCACCGAGGCGGAAGCGACGCGGCCGCGCATCGTTCGCGAGACCGCGACGCCTGGCTCCGGCTACTTCGCCGACTGGGTGCTGAGCCGCCTGTCGGGCTATGTCGGCGACAGCGATGAGTCGCTCATCGTCGAGACGACGCTGGACCTCGACGCGCAATCGCAGGCCGAACGCGCCGTGGCGCAGGGCCTGGCGGCCGAAGGCGACACGCTGCATGCGGGCCAGGCGGCGCTCGTCGCGATGACGCCGGACGGCGCGGTGCGCGCCATGGTCGGCGGACGCTCCTATTCGGCCAGCTCCTACAACCGCGCCACCGATGCGGTGCGCCAGCCTGGCTCGGCCTTCAAGCCGTTCGTCTATCTCGCAGCGTTCGAGCACGGCCACACGCCCGACGACATCATGAACGACGGCCCGGTGGATATTCACGGCTGGAAGCCGGACGACTATGAAGGGCGCTTCGAAGGCAATATCTCATTGACGCGCGCCTTCGCCAAATCCTCGAACGTCATCGCGGCGCAATTGACGGCGGAAGTCGGCGCCGCCGTGGTGGCCAAGACCGCGCACCGGCTTGGCATCTCCTCGCCGCTCGAAGCGGTATCGTCGCTCGCGCTCGGCACGTCCGGCGTCACGCCGCTCGAGCTGACGGCGGCCTACGTCCCCTTCGCCAATGGCGGCCGCGGCATCAATGCCTTCTCCATCGTCCGCATCAAGACGCGAAGCGGGCGCGTGCTCTATCAGCGCCAGAGCTCGGGAATTGGCGAAGTCATGTCGCCGCTCAATGCGGCGCAGATGACGAGATTGATGGTGGAGACGGTAACGACCGGAACGGGCAAGGCGGCGCGGCTCGAAGGCCGGCCGACCGCCGGAAAGACCGGCACCACGCAGGATTTCCACGACGCCTGGTTCGTCGGTTTCACTGCCGACCTCGTCTGCGGCGTGTGGATCGGCAACGACGACAACGCCCCGATGGCGCACGCCACGGGTGGAACGTTGCCAGCCAAGATCTTCCACGCCTTCATGACCAGCGCCGAAGAGGGCTTGCCGGTCCGCCAACTCGCCGGATCGGTCACGGTCGCCGCGGTCGAGCCCAAAGCCGCTGCGACGCCCGATGGCACCCAGCCGATCGAGCCGGCGACACCGGAAAAGAAGCCTGAAACGATCGAAGGGCTGATCAACAGCCTGTTCGGCGGCGGCGGGACCTGATCCTTATTTGGCGCCGTAGCGGTGCAGCGCCGTGCCGTGCTGGCGCAGCCAGATCTGCGGCGTCTCGATGTCGGCGACCAGCGAGCGCACGATCCGCCAGAAGCGCGGGCCGTGATTCATTTCGCGCAGATGCGCCACTTCATGCGCCACGACATAGTCGAGCACGAAATCGGGCGCCAGGATCAGCCGCCAGCAGAAGGAGATGTTCTTGCTCGCCGAGCAGGAGCCCCAGCGGCTGGAGGTGTCGCGCGTGGTGACGCGGCCGACAGCCGCGCCGATCCGCCCGGAATAGTCGCGCGAACGCTCGGCCAGTATGCGGCGGGACTCTTTCTTCAGGAAGTCGACGAGGCGGCGCGGCACATGCTCGTCGCGGCCCGAGACACGCAGCACGGCGGCGTCGGGATCGTGCCACACGGGCCCGCCTTCGGACCTCACGATGGCGTGTTCGCGGCCGCGAAACGGCAGCCGCGCGCCGGGCGCGAGCACCACCGGCGCCGGCACCCGCGCCAATTGCCGCGCGATCCACGGCGCTTCGCCTTGCGCGAAATCCAGCGCGCGGTCGAGCGAGCGCTGCGACGGCGCGGTCACCGAGATTTCCCCGGTCGACGGATGCACCTTGACGATCAGCCGGCGCGCGCGCGGGTTGAGCCGCATCGTCACTTCGACCGCGCGGCCGTCGATTCGCAACAAGGCTTGCCTGGGCTTTCGGGGAGACCTACGCATGGGCTTCCATCATCGCTACACTACGCATGTCTGTTCGAGATCCTTCATGACCTCACGTCCGCCCTTCCATCTGGCATTTCCGGTTCGCGATCTTGGCGAAGCACGTGCCTTCTATGGTCGTCTGCTCGGCTGTCCCGAGGGACGATCGAGCGACGAGTGGGTCGACTTCGATTTCTTCGGCCACCAAATCGTTGCGCATTTAAGCGCGGATGCGTCCGCCGATAAAGCGCATAATGAAGTGGATGGCGAACAGGTGCCAGTGCGTCACTTCGGCGTCATTCTTTCCATGCCCGAATGGCGCAAGCTTGCCGACAGGTTGTCACAAACGCGAGTTCCATTCGTGATCGCACCCGACATTCGATTCGAAGGACAACCGGGCGAGCAGGCGACGTTCTTCATTCGCGATCCGAGCGGCAATGCGCTGGAGTTCAAGGCGTTCGACGACGACAGCCGGATCTTCGCACGTTAGATGAGGCATGCATTCGCATGACGAACGCGACACGCATTGCCTGGTTCGAAGGCGCCGTCGCGCTCGCGCTCGTTTTGGGTGCGCTCGGTTTCCAGTACATCGGAAATTATCCGCCGTGCGAAATGTGCCATTGGCAGCGCTGGCCGCATATTGCCGCAGCCGTGATCGGTCTGGGTGGCGGAATCCTGTTGAGTACCGGGCTTCTGAACGCGCGCCTCGCGACGGCCATCGCCCTGCTCGCCATCCTCGGCGTCGCCGTCTCGGGCGGGCTCGGTGTCTTCCATGCCGGCGTGGAATGGCATTTCTGGCCGGGGCCGACCGCGTGTACCACCGGCTTCAAATTCAACGGCACGCTCGATCTGAACGCGCCGACCCCTTATTGCGACCGCGCCGCCTGGCGGCTCTTCGGAATCTCGCTCGCCGGGTATAATGCGCTCGTCTCGCTGGGCGCGGCCGCGTTTGGCATCGCTCTCCTGGTTCGAAAGAAATGAGCCGCAAATCCCGCCCCGCATCGCCCGGCACGCCCGACGAGATCGCCGCCATGATCCGCGTCGACCATGCCGGCGAATATGGCGCCGTGCGGATCTATGAAGGCCAGCTCGCCGTGCTGGGACTGCGCAATTCGCAGGCCGCCGACGCGATCCGCCACATGGCCGAGCAGGAAGAGCGGCACCTCAAGACCTTCGACAAGCTGGTGAACGAGCGCCGCGTACGGCCGACCGCGCTGGAGCCGGTGTGGCGCGTCGCCGGCTTCGCGCTCGGCGCCGCCACCGCGTTGATGGGCGAAAAGGCGGCGATGGCCTGCACCGCCGCGGTCGAGAGCGTCATCGACGAGCATTACGCCGCACAGGTCGCGCGGCTGGGAGACAGCGATCCGGCATTGAAGGCGACGGTCGAGGATTTCCGCGCCGACGAGATCGCCCATCGCGACGCTGCTTTGGCGCACGGTGCCGAAGAGGCGCCGGGCTACCGTTTTCTGAGCGAGGCCATCAAGGCCGGCTGCCGCCTCGCCATCCGTCTTTCCGAGAAAATATGAGCGAAGACCGCCACGCGCTTCTCGCCGCCGCATCGGCGCCGCGCCGCGCCACCATCGACGATGCCGCCGTGCTCGCCCGCCTGTTCGCGGCCGCCTTCACCGCCGATCCGGTGTTCAACTGGATCGCGCGTCCGGGCGCCAGGCGCGCAGCGGCCCTCGAACAGTTCTTCTTCTGGCTCATGCGCGTGCGCGCCATTCCGTTCGGCGAAGTGTGGATGAGCGCCGACGCGAATGTCTGCGCCGCATGGCTGCCGCCCGGCGCGCAGGGCAGCCCCGGCGGTTTCTTCGAGCAATTGCGATTGATGCCTCTGTTCGTACGGCTGTGCGGCTTTCCGCGGCTGATGCGCGGCTCGGCCATGGCGGACGCGATGGAAAAGAACCACCCGCATGAGCCGCACTTCTATCTCGCCTTCATCGCGGT
Source organism: uncultured Alphaproteobacteria bacterium (assembly GCA_963741735.1). Taxonomy (GTDB): domain Bacteria; phylum Pseudomonadota; class Alphaproteobacteria; order Micropepsales; family Micropepsaceae; genus Rhizomicrobium. Next base: position 686,065 of record CAVUJB010000002.1, on the reverse strand, counting down.
GGCGCCGCGCCTGCAGGGTCTGGGCCTCGGCGGCGCGATGCTGGAGGCGACCGTCAAGCGGGCCGAAGAGGCGCACATGCCGGCCTATCTGGAGAACTCCAATCCCAAGAACACCCGGCTCTATGAGCGCGCCGGGTTCGTTGCGGGGAAGGACATCGCGCCCGCCGGCGCGCCACCGCTGATCGCGATGTGGCGCGCGCAAAAATAATTTTCGGCGAAAGAAAATATCGTTCGCCGCGCCGCACACAAGCGTCTATCCACGCCCGCTCTCGAAAATATCCGCGTTTCCCGCGGCTGCGCGCGAGCGTCCTGTTTGATAGTCCGTGTACGAATTTATTTTCGACCGCCCCTTGAACCGAGTCGGTCCAAACACCAATTTACCCATATCCCCACAATTGCATCAGGAGCGAAAACAGCGATGTACCGTCGCGATCCCAAGGATCGCGATTCCGTCGAAACTCGGAGTCTGTCCGGATGACAGCCGCGTCTACGGCTCCAGCTCGCTATCCCAATAGAGATAGTCCGCCCAGCTCTCGTGCAGATAGTTCGGCGGGAACTTGCGGCCGTTGCTGCGCAGCTCGTTGATCGTCGGGCGATGCGGCCGGTGCTTGGGGTGCATGCCGATCTGATGCGGCAGCCGTCCGCCCTTGACGAGATTGCACGGTGCGCAGGCGGTGACGACGTTGTCCCACGTCGTGCGGCCGCCTCTGGAGCGCGGGATGACATGGTCGAAGGTCAGGTCTTCCTCGGCGCCGCAATATTGGCACTCGAAGCGGTCGCGCAGAAACAGGTTGAACCGCGTGAAGGCGGGATTGCGCGCCGGCCTGATATAGGTCTTGAGCGAAACCACCGAGGGCAGCCGCATTTCGAAGCTCGGCGACCGCACGACGCGATCATATTCCTCGAGGATATGCACGCGCTCGAGGAAGACGGCCTTGATGGCGTCCTGCCAGGACCATAGCGAAAGCGGAAAATAACTGAGAGGCCGGTGATCGGCGTTCAGCACCAGCGCCGGGCAATTATCGGGGAGCCGCGCGGCTAACACGAGAGCGTTCCTTTGGCAGTTACTCCTCTAGTGTCCCGATTCCGAAATTCGCACGCTCGCGATATCGGTCTCCGGGCGAATTTCGGAATCGAAGGACGCTAGCAACCAATTGATTCCTGGTGTCGTTCGGTTTCGAAGTTCGCCAAGCGCATGATATCAACAGGACGGCGAACTTCGAAACCCCGACACCAGGGCCGCGGAAACATAAGGGCAAAGCGCAAGCCCTGCCAAGTTGGCCCAAACTATACGCGATTCGCCGTGACAGAAAGGTAACGCCTATGCCAGCGGGCAGCTGATCTCGGGCTCGCGCCGCCGCAGCAGGCCGCGAAACGCCTGGCTGAGGAACGCGCCGCCCATCTCGAGCCCGACCGGATCGATGCCGTGGCCGACGCCCGGCGCGATGTGCCACTGCACGGCGGCACCGGCGCCGCCCAGCATGCCGACCGAGGCAAGCATCGCCTCGACCGGGATCATCTGATCGGCGTCGCCGTGAACCATCAGGATCGGCGGCGTGTCGGGCGGCAAGGGTTCGAGCGCGCTGCCGCGCGCCAGCATCCCGGAATAGCCGACGATCGCGGCGGGCTTGATCGGTCGTCTGAGGCCGACCTGCAACGACATCATGGTGCCCTGGCTGAAGCCGACCAGCGCAAGGCGATCGTGCGGCAGGGACAGGCGCGCGAGTTCCGCGTCGAGGAACGTGTTGAGCAGATCCGACGCGGACTCAACGCCGCGCTGCATCTCACCGGGATCGAGACGCGAAATGGGAAACCACTGATAGCCGGTCGGCGCGCCGGCGCAACGTTCCGGCGCATTCGGCGCGACGAACGCCACGGTCGGCAGCAGGCGCTGCCAGTGCGGCGCGAGGCCGATCAGATCGTTGCCGTCCGCGCCATAGCCGTGACAGAGCACGACCAGATGGGTCGCCTGTCCGCGTTGCGGCGGAAGACGGGGACCGGAAAGAGCGCGCGTGCCGAGACCCATCCCTGGCTTCTAGCCGTTCGGCGCGGAATCGGGAAGCAGGCGGAAGCCATAGGCGACCTCCCAGATCGTGCGGCCGCCGATCTCGAAGCTCTGGCGCGAGCCGGAAACGACGGAACCGCCGATGCCTTCGTAGAAGCGCCGGCCGCGTGTGTTGGCTTCCATCACCCAGACGATCATGTCGCTGTGCCCCATGCGCGTCAGCCCGCGCACGACTTCGCGCACCGCCTGCGTGCCGTAGCCCTTGCCCATCGCCTCGGGCAGGTAATAGGTCGCGTACAACTCGCCGCCATAGCAGAAATCCGGTGGCCGCGCCGCGCCATAGGCCGCGAACCCGACGACGGTGCCGTCGACCTCGCAGACGAGAAGCTCGGCGTGCGGCGTCTCGCCCGCCGCGACGGCGCGCCAGTGCTCCTCGCTTTCGGCGGGCGTCAGGGCATCGAGATAGGAATCCGGCACGGTGCCGCGATAGGTCGCCCGCCACGACGCCACCCGCACGGCTGCGACGGCGTGAGCATCTTCGGGCGTGGCGGGACGAACGATCATCGCGCGTGTACTCTTTGCGTCATGATTGTAACGCGGTTCGCGCCGAGTCCAACGGGCCTGCTGCATCTCGGCCATGCGTTCGCCGCCATCACGGCGCACGAGGCGGGCGAACGGTTCCTGCTGCGCATCGAGGACATCGATACGTCGCGCTGCCGCGAGGAATTTGCCGCTGCGATCTTCGAGGATCTGCACTGGCTCGGCTTGCACTGGGAGGAACCGGTCCTGCGCCAGTCCACGCGCGCCGATGCCTACCGCGCCGCACTCGACCGGCTGGAAGAGAAGGGGCTCGTCTATCCCTGCTTCTGCACGCGCAGAGAGATCGCCGACGAGATCGCGCGCGCTGCGGAAGCTCCGCACTTTGACTCTTTGGCTGCTTCGCAGCCGGGGCCGGACGGACCAATCTATCCCGGCACGTGCCGGCATCTCCCGGTGCAGGAACGCGCGGCGCGAATCGCGAGCGGCACGCCACACGCGCTGAGGCTCGACTCGGCGAAGGCAGCGGAGATGGCGGGACCGCTATCGTTTGTAGAGCAAGGCAACGGACCGAACGACGAGCACGGCACCATCGCGGCGACGCCCACCCTGTTCGGCGACATCGTGCTGGCGAGGAAGGAGATGCCGGCGGCCTATCATCTCGCCGTCGTGGTCGACGATGCGCATCAGGGCGTCACGCTCGTCACGCGCGGCAACGATCTGTTCGGAGCGACGCATGTCCAGCGCCTGTTGCAGGCGCTGCTCGAATTACCGGTGCCGGCCTACGCCCATCACCGGCTGATCCTGGATGAGAACGGCAAGAAGTTTTCCAAGCGCGATCAGGCCGTGACCTTGCGAAGCCTGCGCGAAGCCGGCGTCACGCCGATCGAAATTCGCGCGCGGCTTACCAGTCGTTGAGTCCGACAAAGCGGGCAAAGCCGGCGGCGGCGGCCCAGCGGCTCCATTCGGCCCGAAGACGCGTGGTCTCCATCGGGCTGCGCGTGCCCTGGCCGATACCGAGAACTTCCATCTCGGCGCAGCCGCGGAAGGGTTTTCCCTGCGGCGCCGGCAGATGCGCGGTCGCGTTTTGCAGGCGGGTATATTCGGAATCCTCGATCCCGTCGGAGGCAAGCACCACTGTGGTCGCGATGCCGCCGCAGCCGATGCTCTGCGAAATATTGTCGAGGAAGGCCAGGATGTTTGTGTTGTTCTGCGAGCGCCATTTGCCGCTCTTCACCAGAAGCGGTATGCCGGCGATCAGGCGCTGGATCTCGGCCGCGACATATTCGGGCCGGTTCCGCACCGAGATCAGCGCGTCGTAGTAGAAATTGTTCGAAGAGGCGTCGTAGCTACCGAAGGTGCGCACATGCACCTCCGACGCCATGCCGAGCCCGCGCACGATGTTTGCGATGCGCGTCGCGACTTTGGCCGCGAAGGCGGGATCGTCGACCAGTGGATTGGATTTGGAAATGTCGAGCCCGATGACGAGGCGCTTGGGCGTCAGCGCAGCCTCATCGTTGAGCGAGGCTTCGACGATCGTCGCCTGGCGTGCCTCATGCACGGCCACCGCCGCGCCGCCGGCAAGCCCGACCGCCGTCACCGCGGCCAGCAATGCGTTCGTTGCCACCACCGGGTTTAAGCGGACGCGCCGGTACGCCTGTCGGCGAGCTGCAGCATCTGAAGCTGCGCGAACTGGCGTTGGCGATGCCGGTAGTCGCGCGCGATGTGCAGATTGCGCACATTGTTCTCGACCGTGAGCATGTAGAGCGCCGCCACCGTCGTCACGATGAAGAAGATGACGGAGGCGAAGGCCAGCCAGAACCATGAATCGGCGTTGGCGAGAGAGGTCGAGGACAGCTTCGGCAGTCCGAGCGAGACGCCGTCATTCGCCGGGATCACGGCGGCCGAGGGCTTGGCGGGAGCTGCGAACAGCGCATCGATCGAACTGCCGCCGCCCGATGCGGATGCGCCGTCGTCGCGCGGCTGGTCGAGCGTCGCCGACGTCGCGCCGGCCATATTGTTGTAGGCGACGAGATAGCCGAGCCCGCCGATCATCACGAGCGACAGCACGAAGCCGACGGCGATCATCGTATTGCGGCCATAGACGCCGGTGATCTTGAGGAAGAAATGCACGATCAGGACGGCGAAGATCACTTGCAGGCTCTTGAAGATCACTGAAGCCTGCAGCGACGCCGGCACGACCATGAACTCGTTGGACAGCGCGCGCGTCCACACATCGCCGCGGATGATCTGGTAGTCGACGAACATGGCGAGCGCCATGATCGTGACCGCGATGACGGCGGCGGCGATGTAGAGCGGTCGGTAATGGGCGACCTGCCGGCTCTTCTCCATGTTGCGCATGATGATGGCGGCGTCGTCGCGCTGGACGGAATTCAGCGGATCGGGCGGCAGGTCTTCGTCTTCTTCTTCGCGGCTGAACCATGCGAAGCGCCGGCGGCGCTGTTGGGCGGCGACCCGCTCGCCGCGCTTGACCCAATCGGGGCCCCAGCTCGGCGTGTCGACGGGGGTCTTCAGGCGCTCCAGCAGCAGGGCCTCGAGCCGGGCGCGGACCTGGGGCGTCATGGCCTCGGTGTCGGCCAGCGACCTGGCCTCGCTGTCGAATTCCTCCGGCGACAGGCCGTGGAACAGCTCATGGCTGAGCGCCGTGCGGCGCGCAGGCACCTGAGAAAGATCATCTTTCCTGGACAAATAGGCGACCATCGACGAATCCCCCGTAAGACCTACGTGTTTCCCCGTAGGAACACGGTAAATAAGTAGTTAAGCGAGATCGCGGCTAGAATGGGGCAGGTCCGCCACAATTGCAGGATGCGGCTTCATGCACAGGATTCTGGCGGTTGCCGCAAGCAAGGGCGCGGAACCGGCGTTCCCCTCCGCTGTCATGGCCCGTTGGGTGAAGATGGGGCGGTGCTATTTCTGCGCCAGTTCCACCAGGCCGTGCATGATCTCGTTGAGATCGTAGTCCTTCGGGCTGAACACGGCGGCAATGCCGGCGGCCTTCAAGGTCGCCTCGTCGTCCGGCGGAATGATGCCGCCCGCGACGACCTTGATGTCGGAAAGTCCGGCCGATTTGAGCTTCGCCACCACATCGCGGGCGAGCGACACATGGCTGCCGGAGAGGATCGAAAGGCCGATCAGGTGCGGTTTCCTGGCCTTTGCCTCGGCGACGATGTCGTCTGGCGAAAAGCGGATGCCGTTGTAGATCACGTCCATGCCGGCATCGCGGGCGCGGATCGCGATCTGCTCGGCGCCGTTGGAATGACCGTCGAGGCCGGGCTTGGCGACAAGGAAGGTGAGCTTGCGGCCGAGCTTCTTGGACGCCGCGGCGACCTCATCGCGCAGCTTGCCGATGCGTTCGTCGTTGCGCGACGGCGCGGTGGCGGCGACGCCGGTCGGTGCGCGGTATTCGCCGAACACCTTGCGCAGCGCCTTTGCCCATTCGCCGGTGGTGACGCCGGCCTTGGCGCAGTCGATCGACACCGGCATGAGATTGACGTCTTGCCGCGCGGCGCGTTCGAGGGCGGCAAGAGCTGTGGCAACTTTCTGTCGTCGCGTTGCGCGCGCCAGGCTTTGAGCCGCGCGATCTGCGCGCTTTCGGCGGACTCGTCGACGGTGAGGAAGTGGCCGTTACCGGCAGTGAGCGGCGAGACCTCGGTCTCCTGGTAGGCGTTGACGCCGACGCGGATCTCGTCGCCGCGCTCGATCGCCTCGACGCGCGCGGCATTGGAAGCGACGAGCCGCTCCTTCATATATTCGAGGGCCGCTTGCGTGCCGGTGCCGCCGAATTCCGCGATGCGCGCCATCTCCTCGCGGATTTGAGTCTTGAGCTGGGCGACCTTCTCGCCGATGACCTTCGAGCCGTCGAAGATGTCGCCATATTCGAGCATGTCGGTCTCGAAAGCGCCGATCTGCATCAGGCGCAGCGACCATTGCTGGTCCCACGGACGCGGCAGGCCGAGCGCCTCGTTCCAGGCGGGCAACTGCACGGCGCGGGCGCGCGCGTTCTTGGAAAGCGTGACGCCCAGCATGCCGAACAGGATGCGATAGACGTTGTTTTCCGGCTGCTGCTCGGTCAGCCCCAGCGAATTCACCTGCACGCCATAGCGGAACAGCCGCAGCTTCGGATCGGTCACGCCGTAACGGTCGCGTGTGATCTCGTCCCACAACTCGCCCATCGCGCGCAGCTTGCAGATCTCGGTGATGAACTTGACGCCGGAATTGACGAAGAAGCTCATCCGGCCGACGGCCTTGGGAAATTCCTCGGGCGGGATCGCGCCGCGCGCCCTGGCGGCATCGAGCACCGAGACCGCGGTGGCGAGCGCAAAGGCCGCTTCCTCGACCGCATCGGCACCGGCTTCCTGCAGATGGTAGGAGCAGAAATTGATCGGATTCCATTTCGGCATTTCCGCCGTGGTGAAAGCGATCGTGTCGGTGGTGAGCCGCAGCGCCGGTCCCGGCGGGAAGATGTAGGTGCCGCGCGCCAGATACTCTTTCACGATGTCGTTCTGCGTCGTGCCGGTGAGCGAGGCGCGCGGCGCGCCCTGTTCGTCCGCCACCGCGACATACAATGCGAGCAGCCAGGCCGCCGGCGCATTGATCGTCATCGAGGTGTTCATCTTGTCGAGGGGGATGCCCTCGAACAGCGCGCGCATGTCGCCGATATGGGAGATCGGCACGCCGACCTTGCCGACCTCGCCCTTCGCCAGCGCATCGTCGCTGTCGTAGCCCGTCTGGGTCGGCAGATCGAAGGCAACGGAGAGCCCCGTCTGGCCCTTGGCCAGGTTGCCGCGATAAAGCGCATTTGAAGCCTGCGCACTTGAATGGCCGGCATAGGTGCGGAAAATCCAGGGCTTGTCGCGCGTCGTCATCGGGCTGGGTGTTTGGATTAATTGCGTGCGGCGGAGCCTATAAGAAATTTTGCTGCACCGCAAAATAGGGAGTGTGGACATGCGGATCGGACGGATCGCTGCTGTACTCGGGGCCATATTGCTGCTTGCGGCCGCGCCGCCGCCCAAGTCGCCGGAGCAGCAATGGCGCGACGGCATTGCCGACGCCAACAAGGCTTGGGCGAAGATCCCGCACGCGATCCTGAAGATCCAGGACGCCGCCTATCTCGGCGAGGGTCAGAGCGCGACGCTCACCGGCACGAAAGGAAAGCCCGAGAGCTATCGCTGGGTCATGGGAAAGGCGAACGGCATTCTGACCGCGACCTATCGCGCTGGGCACGTGAGCGGGACGATGGGCGGCAAGACGCTCGACGATGCGACGATGGAAAAGAGCGTGTCGATCGACGCGAATATCGACATCCAAGGTTTCCCGACGCAGGTGAGCGCCGGCGTCATGGGCGTGCGCATCATGCTGTACAATCAGCTGCGCGCCGACGCGCTGAACTTCAAGGGCGTGATCTGGTTCCCCTACGATCCTTCCTATCGCGTGAGCGCCACCTTCAAGCCCGATCCGAAGCTGCCGCCGCGCGTGTTTCGCACTTCGCGCGGCACCGACAAGCAGTTCTTCCATGCGGGCGATGCGACCTTCACGCTGAAGGGAAAAAGCTTCACCCTGCCCTTCTATTCCGACAGCCGCGATCCAAAGCGGATCAAGGACGCCAGCGCCTTTTTCATGGACGATCTCACGGGCAAGGTGACCTATGGCGCCGGACGTTATGTCGACATCGACAGTTTCGGCGCGTTCCCGCCCAAGACGGTCACGATCGACTTCAACGACGCCTACAATCCAAACTGCGCGCGTTCCGCCTTTTATACCTGCCCCGTCGCGACGGACTCGATTGCGGTCGCGGTCGACGCGGGCGAGAAGGACCCGCATCACGCGCATTGAGCTGAGTTAGCTGTTCTGCGTGCCGTCGGCGTAGCCGCCGCCGATCCGGGTGCCGGGCGCGAACAGGCCCACGCCGGGAACGAAATTGACCTCCAGGCGCGTCCCGTCCGGATCCTCGAACAGCACCGAATAATAGCCGGGCGCGAAATTGTCCTGCTGTGGCGCGTGAACGATCTTCGCGCCGATCTTCACCAGGTGTGCATGCACCGCATCGACATCCTCGCGTGAACGCGCGCGCCAGCAATGATGATGCAGGCCGACCGCGCCCTGCCTGAAGCGCTGGCCGGCATATTCCGCTGTCGGCGCATGGATGCCAAAACCGGTGCGGCCGCCGACGCAATAGAACGTGTTGTGGGTGTCGGCGACCACCGTGAGGCCGAGGAACGGGAGGAGCTTGCCATAGAAGGCGCGTGCGGCGGCGAAGTCGCCGGCGGTGATGAAGGTGTGCGCGACGCCGTTGATCTCCATCGCCATTCCCTCAAATCCGCATCCAGTCCAGACTGGGCAGGCTCGAGGATCAAGTGCCTTGAAGTCGAAAATTCCAACCCGGGAGGATCGCCGCAAGCAGGCCAAGCGCGCCGCATTGCGCGCGCTCAAGAAGGCGCGGCGTGCCGCCGAGACGGCGGGCGTCAAACTGTCGGATTGGGAGGGCGAATTCCTCGGCTCGGTCGAGGACAGGGTCGAGAAATATGGCAGGGCGTTTCGCGACCCTGAAAAAGGCGGTCCGGGCTCATCCCTCTCGGTACTCCAGACCGTGAAGCTCAAGGAAATCGCGGGGAAGGCAACGGGAAAGAAGCCCGCCTGGCGGCGCGGCAAGCGCGCTGAGTAATTTTATTGCGTCAACCATCAAATTTCGACAGCAAAAGTGACGGATTTCTGTTGCATTGCAGCACAACCGAAGGCTTACTTCGCGCCCAATCCGCACAAGACGGGCACTTGGGGAAGAGGGATCAGATCATGGCGTCACCGGCCGAAGCGAAGCCGTCTCTGGAAGTTTACAAGGACCTGTACGAGATCGGCGAGATCCCGCCGCTCGGCCATGTGCCGTCCAAGATGTACGCCTGGACGATCCGCAAGGAACGCCACGGCGAGCCGGAGAAGTCCTTCCAGATCGAAGTCGTGCCGACATGGCAGCTCGACAGCCACGACGTGCTGATCCTCGTGATGGCGGCTGGCGTGAATTACAATGGCGTGTGGGCCGGTCTCGGCACGCCGATCTCGCCGATGGACGTGCACAAGAGCCCCTATCACATCGCAGGCAGTGACGCGTCGGGCATCGTGTGGGCCGTCGGCTCCAAGGTGAAGCGCTGGAAGGTCGGCGATGAAGTCGTCGTGCACTGCAATCAGGACGACGGCGACGACGAGGAATGCAATGGCGGCGATCCGATGTTCTCGCCATCGCAGCGCATCTGGGGCTACGAGACGCCGGACGGTTCCTTCGCGCAGTTCGCGCGCGTACAGGATCGCCAGCTCATGGAACGCCCCCGGCATCTGACGTGGGAAGAGTTCGGCCTGCTACACGCTTACGCTGGCCACGACCTACCGCATGTTCTTCGGCCACCGGCCGCACATCCTGCGCCCGGGTCACAATGTGCTGGTGTGGGGTGCGAGCGGCGGTCTCGGTTCCTTTGCCATCCAGCTTTGCGCCGTCTCCGGCGCCAATGCGATCGGGGTCATTTCGGACGAATCCAAGCGCGAATTCGTGCTCAGCCTCGGCGCCAAGGGCGTCATCAACCGCAAGGATTTCAAGTGCTGGGGCCAGATGCCCACCGTCAACACGCCGGAATATGACGCCTGGACCAAGGAGGCGCGCAAGTTCGGCAAGGCGATCTGGGACATCACCGGCAAGGGAAACGACGTCGACATGGTGTTCGAGCATCCGGGCGAGGCGACGTTCCCGGTCTCCTGCCTGGTCGTGAAGCGCGGCGGCATGGTCGTGTTCTGCGCCGGCACGAGCGGCTACAACATCACCTTCGACGCGCGCTATGTGTGGATGCGCCAGAAGCGCATCCAGGGCTCGCACTTCGCCAATCTGTTGCAGGCATCGCAGGCCAACCGTCTGGTGGTCGAGCGGCGCATCGATCCGTGCATGTCCGAAGTGTTCTCCTGGGCCGACATTCCACGCGCCCACACCAAGATGTGGAAGAACGAGCATCTGCCCGGCAACATGGCGGTGCTGGTGAACGCACAGCGCACCGGCCTTCGCACCTTCGAAGACGTACTCGACGCACAGAAGGGCTGATCAGCTCAACGTCCGCCACAGAAGCCAGGCATACACCGCGACCGTCGGATAGAAGGTCAGCGCGAAGCCGAAGGCGCGCGCCCAGGGCGCGATCAGATAGCCGAGCCAGAACGCGACCCGCCCGAGCGCGAAGACGACGGCGAGCATGGCGATCAGGCTGAGCCGCTCATGCGGTAGTGCCAGCGCGAGGCCGCTCCACGCCACCGCCGCCAGCATGGTCTGTTCGAGCGTGTTCTGGTTGTAGCGCAGATTGATCTCAAGGCTCCGGCTGTCCGGCTTGCGCGATCCGTCGATCCCGTCGTCCGAAAAGAACCTGCGGTTGGCGGTCATTCCGATGCCGGCCAGCAGGCACAGCGCCGGGACCAGCATCCAGCGCGCGACATAGGCGAGGCGGGCGCCGTCATCGTCGCCGGCCGGTGGCGCGAAATGCACCGCGAGACCGGGCATGCGCGACAGAAGCAGCAGAACGGCGACCGCGATCACCATCCCCAGTCCGACGAGCAGCTGCCTGCGCACCATGGGACCTCTCCGCCAAGGACGGTAAGTCCCTCACCTATCCGGACCAATGAGAATCTCTGAACAGAGGACGCGATGCCGCAAGAACCCTTATGGTGCGCTGCGAAACAGAGTCCGCTAAGGTCGGCCTTCCGCAATCCATTGAAGTCCCAGCCATGCTCTCCATGACCGTTCCCCACCTTCTGGCCAAATGCGAGGAAGCCGTTCTCTCGGCGGAGGGCTTTCTGATCGCCGCGAAGACCTCAGTCGCCGAACTGGTCAAGGAGAACGGCAAGATCTCGTCCGACGCGCTCGACCGCGAGCAGCGCGCGACGCACGGGCTCGCCTGGATGGCGACCTATGTCGAGGCGCTGCGCCAGATGACGCGCTGGGGCCGCCATCTCGAACGCGAGCACAAGTTCGGCGAGATCGAACAGCTCCTGCTGCTGGCCGGCTTCGCGGAATATCTGAGCCAGCTCGTCGGCGGTATCCAGATGAGCCAGAACGAGATCGCGCGGCCCTACGACCTAGGACTCACCGATGCGGATTCGGGCGCGTTCTGGACGCCGACGGTGCGCGAACTGGCGGCGACCGGTTCGCGCCGCGAGGTTCGCGGCGCCATCGCCGACTATATGGCCAAGCATCAGGGCGCGATGTTCATCGGCGATCCCGGCCTCGACGATACGATGGGTCTCATCCGCGAGCAGTTCTTCCGCTTCGCGCAGGAGAAGGTCGCGCCGTTTGCGCATCAATGGCATCTGAAGGACGAACTCATCCCGATCGAGGTGGTCGACGAGCTGAGCGCGCTCGGCGTGTTCGGCCTCACGATTCCTGAGTCCTATGGCGGCGCGGGTCTGTCGAAGACCGCGATGTGCGTCGTGTCGGAGGAACTCTCCCGCGGTTATATCGGCGTCGGCTCGCTCGCGACGCGCTCCGAGATCGCGGCCGAACTCATCCTGACCGGCGGCACGAAGGATCAAAGGGATCACTGGCTGCCGCTGATCGCGAGCGGCGAGAAGCTGCCGACCGCCGTGTTCACCGAGCCATCCGGCGGATCCGACGTCGCCGCGCTCAAGACGCGCGCGGTACGCGAGGGCGACGTGTACAAAATTTACGGCAACAAGACCTGGATCACACATGCGGCGCGCGCCGACATGATGACGCTTTTGGTGCGCACCAACCCCGAGAAGCCAGGCTATCGCGGGCTTTCTATGTTCCTCGCCGAGAAGCCGCGCGGCACGGCGAAGGAAATCTTCCCGGCCAAGGGCATGAGTGGCGGCGAAATCGGCGTGCTCGGTTATCGCGGCATGAAGGAATTCGAGATCGGCTTCGACGGGTTCGAAGTTCCGGCGGCCAATCTTCTTGGCCGCGAAGAAGGCCAGGGCTTCAAGCAGCTGATGCAGACCTTCGAGGCGGCGCGCATCCAGACCGCGGCGCGCGCCGTCGGCGTGGCGCTGTGCGCGATGGATCTGGGCGTTCGCTATGCGCTGGAGCGCCAGCAATTCGGCCAGCAGCTGATGGAATTCCCGCGCGTGCGCGACAAGCTCGCGATGATGGCGGTGGAGATCACCATCACGCGGCAGCTTTCCTATTACGCGGCGCGCGAGAAGGATGAGGGTCGGCGCTGCGATCTCGAAGCGGGCATGGCGAAGCTGCTTGGTGCACGCGTCGCCTGGGCTTGCGCGGACAATGCGCTGCAGATCCATGGCGGCAACGGTTTCGCGCTGGAATATCCGATCAGCCGCGTGCTGTGCGATGCGCGCATCCTCAACATCTTCGAGGGCGCCGCCGAGATCCAGGCCAACGTCATCGCGCGGCGCCTCCTGGAAGACCGGTCGAACTGATGGCCGATCACGCGCTAGACCGGCTGTTCAAGACGATCGCCGCGCGCAAGGGCGGCGACGTCGAAAAATCCTACACCGCGCAGCTGCTGAAGGAAGGCGCGGCGAAGTGCGCCAAGAAATTCGGCGAGGAAGCGGTCGAGGTCGTTCTTGCGGCCGTCGCGAAGGACAAGAAGTCGCTGACCGCGGAATTGGCCGACGTTCTCTACCATCTGCTGGTGGTCTGGGCAGCGTGCGGCGTGACGCCCAAGGACGTCTACGCCGTGCTCGCAGCGCGCGAAGGCCGATCCGGCCTCGAAGAAAAAGCCTCGCGCAAGAAGAAGACGAAGGCCTAGATCACTCGGCCGTATCTTCCGCCATCTGCTTGACGAGATCGAGAACGCGCTTGCGCAGCTTGGGGTCCTTGATCTTCATGAAGGCCAGACTGAGCTGCAGCCCTTCCCCACTGGAGACGAATTCCATCACCGGCGGCGACGCTTCGCCCTCGGCGAACCCGCTGGCGAGCTGGTTGTTCACGCCTTCGTAAAAATAATCGATCGGCACACCGAGAATGCGCGAGACCTCGAACAGACGGCCCGCGCCGATGCGGTTCACGCCCTTCTCGTATTTCTGCACTTGTTGAAAAGTCAGCCCAAGCAGTTCGCCCAGCCGTTCCTGACTCATGCCGATGAGCATGCGTCGGAGGCGCACTCTATTGCCGACCTGGGCATCGATCGGATTTGCTTGTTTCTTTGGCACGGTCTTTACACAACGCTCCGTTTCATCGGACCAACTAGCTGTCCGGCAGGTTGATAGAAAGGAATAAATCGTACGCGAAATTGCTTATTCCGGCACTCGTACAAGCACCCAGGAGAGAGCCACGCACACCAGCAACAATACCGCAAATCCCAAATCGCCAAAGCGCGCATAGATCGTTGACGCCAGCGCCACAGGAAGTGGTGAATCGACGACGCCCTCCTGATCCAATTCAAGTGTGGCAATAGTGCGACCAAGCGGATCAATTACGGCGGAGATCCCGGTATTGGCCGCGCGGGCCACTGGGAGACCTTCTTCGATGGCTCTGACGCGGGCAGCAAAGAGATGCTGGCGCGGGCCAGCCCAGGGGCCGAACCACGAATTGTCCGTGACGTTTACGAACCAATTCGGGCGGGGGTTTCCAACGACAGCGCTCGGAAATAGGATCTCGTAGCAGATGAGCGGACCGGCCGCCGGCGCGCCGGGAATATTAACCGTGTGCGGACCATCGCCGGCGCTGAAGCTGCCGGGAAAGCCGACGATCTTAGTGATACCAAGTCGCGAAAGCAGCGATTCGAGCGGCAAATACTCTCCGAACGGAACAAGGTGGAACTTGTCGTAGGTCGCGACAAGTTCGCCATCATGACCGAACACATAGAGGCTATTGAAGAAGCGGCGCTTGCCGGTTGCGTCGTTATCCACACGTTGGTTGCCCGTTATGAGCACGCGCGAGGGGCCCGTGAGACGTGCAATGTCGGCCAGCGCCTCGGGCGAGCGTTGCAGCAGGACGGGCGGCGCGGCTTCGGGCCACACAATGACATTGGGAGGAATCAATGCAGGCCGTTCGCTGAGGTCGATCAGCGTGCGCCAATTGCGCACGACCAGACGCCGCAGATATTTCTCGTCCTGCGGGATGTTGGGCTGGACGAGGCGCAGATGTACGCCCGGCACGAAGGCCGTCGGCAAGGCGTCCAGCCGGATATCGCCGCCGAGCCAAAGTGCTGCGAAGAGAAGCGAGAAGGTGACGGGCAACAACAGACGGATATGCTTGCCGCACAACTCCGCAAGCGAGGCGCCGAACAAGACGGTGAGGAGCGTCAGCCCATAGGCACCGATGAGGGAGGCGCTTTGCAGAATGCCGAGCGAAGCGCCCCAGCCATAGGCTGGAAGGTTCCACGGCAGTCCCGTGAGCACATGGCCGCGTAACCACTCGCCCGCTGCATAGCAGGCCCCGAACAGAATGATCCGCGACGGGCCAGCGCGCCAAAAGCGCATTGCCGTGGCGCAGGACAGGGCCGCGAACAGCGCGAGTCCACCTGGAAACAGCAGCGCGACGAACGGGATCTGCCACGCGTGATTCACCGGATCGATGAGGAAGGGATAGAAGATCCAGTGCATGCCGGCGGCGAACTGGCCGAAGCCGAAACCCCAGCCGACCGCTGCAGCATGGCGCATCGGCTTCGGCCGTACCGCGACGCCATCCAGCAAAAGCACGAGCACACCGAGCCCGAGCAACATGGTGGGAAAGACGTCGAATGGCGCAAAGGCGAGTGCAAAGATCGCGCCCGCCACGATCGCGCAAAGAACCGCGCGCCAGCCAGCCAGTCTTCGAAGATAGTCGCCGATGCCTGGCAGCGGCGACGTCACGCGGGCGCCGCCGGAGGTTGCGTGGTCAATTTCCGGATCTTCAGGCGCTTTACGCGCCTGGGATCGGCCTCGAGCACTTCGAATTCATAGCCGGAAGGGTGCGCGACGATTTCGCCGCGCTGGGGGACCCGGCCAAGCAGGGAGACAACGAAGCCGCCAAGCGTCTCGACCTCCTGTTCGCCGTCCTCGAGCGCCAGCGCGATGCCGGTCTGTTCGCGAAAATCCTCCAGACCGACACGCGCGTCGGCAAGGAACGAGCCGTCGTCGAGCTTGCGGACGAAATGCAAGTCCTCGTCGTGCTCGTCGGCGATGTCGCCGACGATCTCTTCGATGATGTCTTCGATACTCACTAGACCGTCGGTGCCGCCATATTCGTCGATCACCAGCGCGAGATGCGTGTGCACAGTCTGCATCTTGAGAAGCAGATCGAGCAGCGGCATCGACGGCGGCACGAACAGCAGATCGCGCTTGAACTGCGCGACCGATCCTTCCTTCCAGCGGAAGCTGCCGTCCGGCTGCGCTTCGAGATAGGAGAGCACATCCTTGATGTGCACGAGCCCGATCGGATAGTCGAGTGTCTCGCGATAGACCGGAATGCGCGAATGCTGCAACTCGCGAAACAGCGCGACGAAGTCCGGCAGCGACATGTCTTCCTCGACGGCGACGATGTCGGCGCGCGGGATCATCACGTCGCTGACGCGCAGCTCGCCGAACTTCAAAAGATTGGCAAGCATCCGCCGTTCCGGCGCCGAGAGTTCGGCGCGGTGACGATCGCTCTCTTCGATCACCTCCTCGAGGCTTTCGCGCATCTGCGCGGCTGCGGTATCGCCCCTGAGAAAGGCCGAGAGCCGTTGGAGCAGCGATTGCGACCGTTCGTCGTCTTCGTCGGCGCCGGTCATCACGCAGCCTCCGGCGCATAGGGGTCGTCGATGCCGAGCTTGCGGAGGATATCGGTCTCCATCGGCTCCATGACGGCTGCGTCGCGAGGTCTGACGTGATCGAAGCCGAGCAAGTGCAGGACGCCATGGACCACAAGGTGACTTGCATGGTCCGAGAAACGCTTGCCCTCGCTCCGCGCCTCCTTCTGCGTCACGCCATAGGCGAGGGCAACATCGCCGAGATAGTCGCCGCTGTCGGCGCGCGCGGAAAATGACAGGACATTGGTGTTCTTGTTCTTGCCGCGAAACCGATGATTGAGCGCGCGAACTTCCGAATCATCGGTCAGGAGAATGGCGAGGGCCGCAGCGCGCCCGGCACCACCTTGCCGCAGTGCCAGCGTGGCGGCCGAGGTCAGACGCGCCGAGAGGCCGCGGACCTTGCGCCAACGGGGATCGCCGAACTGCAGATCGATAGAGAAACTCACGGTTCGTGCTTCTGCGCGTCGGCCCTATTATACGCAGCGACGATGCGGGTGACGAGGGCGTGGCGTACCACGTCCTTCTCGGTGAAGTGCGCCACCGCGGCACCTTCGACGCCGTGCAGGATGCGCAAGGCTTCGTTCAGTCCGTCGGCGCGGCCGCCGGGCAGGTCGCTTTGCGAGGGATCGCCCGTCACCACCATGCGCGAACTCCTCGCCGAGCCGCGTCAGGAACATCTTCATCTGCGCCGGCGTCACATTCTGCGCCTCGTCGAGGATGACGAAGGCCCTCGTCAGCGTGCGGCCGCGCATGAAGGCGAGCGGCGCCACTTCGATGGTGCCCATCTCCATCAGCTTTTGCGTGCGTTCGCCGAGCACGTCGAACAGCGCGTCGTAGAGCGGCCTGAGATAAGGATCGATCTTTTCCTTGAGATCGCCGGGCAGGAAGCCGAGACGCTCGCCCGCTTCGAGCGCCGGGCGCGACAGAATGAGACGCTCTACTTGGCGCTCGTGCAAAAGATGCGCGCCGAACGCCGCGGCAAGATAGGTTTTGCCCGTGCCGGCAGGGCCGACGCCGAATACCAGCGGATGAGTGCGCATCAGATCGAGATAGGCGGCCTGCGCCGGCGTGCGCGCGCGGGTGACGCGCGAGGAGGCCGTCCGGATCGCGGCGGCACCGAACTGGC
This sequence comes from uncultured Alphaproteobacteria bacterium, assembly GCA_963741735.1. Taxonomy (GTDB): domain Bacteria; phylum Pseudomonadota; class Alphaproteobacteria; order Micropepsales; family Micropepsaceae; genus Rhizomicrobium. The sequence continues at coordinate 668,667 of CAVUJB010000002.1, read as the reverse complement.
TTCCGACCAGGCCGGCAGAACGCTCGGCGGCGAACCGGATTTCTGCGTCGATCTCCGCCGAGCCGCAATTGTCGCCGGCCTCGAGCCTTGCATAAAGCGAACGCAGGACCGTGGCGGCGCGCTCGCGCATGTCGGCAGCGCCTTCGATGCTGACGAGATTGCCGCGCATGGCGATGTGCAGTCCGAGCTTCTGTTCCAGGCGCACGAAGTTCTTCTGATGCGCGCCTGCGAGCGCGGCAAGGATCGCATTGTCGGCGAATTCGAGCGTGACCTGCTCTTTCGCGGGTCGCTTCTGCTTCGTCGTACTCAATGCGCCAACGCCTTCTCGCGGGCCAACGTCCCCTTGAGACTGTTGGGAAAGACCGCGTCGATCCGCACGCGATGGATCTCGCCGAGCAGCGCGCCGGCGTTCTCGACATGAACCGGCTGGAGATAGGGACTGCGGCCGACCGCCTGGCCGGCCTTGCGGCCCGCTTTTTCGAACAGGACATCCATCAAGCGTCCCGCACAATCCCGGTTGAACTCGCCATGCTGGCCGATCAGTAGCGTATTCAGCGCCTGAAGCCGTTCATCCTTCAGTGCCTCGGGAATTTGTTTGCGTGCCGCAGCGGCCGGCGTTCCGGGGCGTGCGCTGTACTTGAAGGAAAAGGCGCCGGCAAAGCGCATCTCGCGCACCAGTGCGAGCGTCGCTTCGAAATCCTTGTCGCTTTCGCCGGGGAACCCCACGATGAAATCGGACGACAGGGCGATATCGGAGCGCGCCGCGCGAATGCGCTCGACCAGCCTGCGGTAATGATCGGCCGTGTGTCCGCGGTTCATCGCGTCCAGGATCGGATCCGAGCCGGACTGCACCGGCAGATGAAGATAGGGCATCAGGGCTTCGACATCGCCATGCGCCGCGATCAGATCGTCGCCCATATCGCGCGGATGGCTCGTCGTATAGCGCAACCGCGCGAGGCCATCGATGCGTGCAAGGCGACCGATCAGCCGGGCGAGCGACCAGGTCTCGCCGTCCGGGCCTTCGCCGCGATAGGCATTGACGTTCTGGCCGAGCAAAGTGATTTCGCGCACGCCGCGCGCCACCAGCCGCTGCGCTTCGTCCTCGATCTGCGCGACGCTGCGCGAATATTCCGCGCCGCGCGTGTAGGGCACGACGCAGAAGGTGCAGAACTTGTCGCAGCCTTCCTGCACGGTGAGAAAGGCGGTTGCGCCGGTGGCACCGACGTCCTTCGGCAGCACGTCGAATTTCTCGAGTGCCGGAAAATCGGTCTCCAGCGCATGACCGCCGGAGCGTGCGATCTTCGCGATCATCTCCGGCAGGCGGTGATAGGCTTGAGGGCCGACCACGATGTCGACCTGCGGCGCGCGCGCGACGATCTCTTCGCTCTCGGCCTGCGCCACGCAACCGGCGACCGCGATGGTCAGCGGCCGTTCGTCCTTGATCAGCTTGAGGCGGCCCAGTTCGGAATAGACCTTCTCAGCCGCCTTCTCGCGGATGTGGCAGGTATTGAGGATCACCATGTCGGCTTCCTCAGGCGCCTCCGCAGGACCAAAGCCGATCGGCGCCAGCAATTCCGCCATGCGGGCGGAATCGTAGACGTTCATCTGGCAGCCATAGGTCTTGATGAAGAGCTTCTTCATGGGCGGCGGTTATGAGCGAAGCCGCGGTTGCTGACAAGCAAGACCATATCAGGCGACGGCAGGCGAAAGTTGTGGTTCGGCCGCGGCGGCGGGAGCCGTTTCCGAGACCGCGGAGCCGGCCAGCGCACGGGCCTGGCCGCGGCGGACAATCGTCTCGGTGCGTGCGGCGAGCTCCTTGCGGCCGCCCACTTCGTCCACGGTCATGGGAGGATGGAATTCCACGACCACGTCGATCGGTCCGGTCAGCAGCGCCTCCCAAAGATGCGGCACGAGCTCCATGTCGCCATACCAGGCGAAGAGCGGGCGGTTTTCGCGCCCCATCGGTATGCCGTAGAGCCCGACATAGGCGGTCGAGACGGGCTGCACCCGCACCGCGCGCGTGCCGCCCTTGCCGTCGTCGACTCGGGCTTCGACCGCGCCCATCAGCGCGCTCTTGAAGGGCAGCACTTCATTGCCGTCGTTCGATGTCCCTTCCGGGAACAGGACGAGCGTGTCGCCCGCGAGCAGTCGCTCGCGGATTTGATCGCGGGCGACGCCCGTTGCCGTGCGACGCGTGCGCTCGACGAAGACGGTGCGCTGCAGCTTGGCGAGCGTGGAGAAGAACGGCCAGGTCGCGACCTCAGACTTTGCGACGAAGGAGATCTCGCCGACGGCAGAAAAGACCACGATGTCGAGCCACGAGGTATGATTGGCGACGATCAGTACGCCTTCGCCCGTCACCGGCGTGCCGATCGTGGTGATGCGGATTCCGAACAGCTTTGCCATGAAGCGGTGATAGCGGGTGGGAAAACTTTTCGCCGCGCGGCGGCCAAGACGCAGGTTCAGGCTCTGATACGGGATCAGAAGAAGAGTGACGGTAAGAAAAACGGCAATGATGCCGTAGGCCCGGAGCGTCTGCATCAGCGCGGCTTCTTCGCGCCCTTCGGCACGCCGTAGAGTTCGAGCCTGTGGTCGACGAGTTCGAAGCCGAGCTCCTCGGCGACGCGACGCTGCAGTTTCTCGATGTCCTCGTTGCGGAACTCGATGACGCTGCCGGTTTGAATGTCGATCAGATGATCGTGGTGGGACTCCGGCGCCTCCTCGTAGCGCGAACGGCCGTCGCGGAAATCGTGGCGCTCCAGGATGCCGGCATCCTCGAACAGCTTGACGGTGCGATAGACCGTGGCGATCGAAATATGCGGATCGATCGCCGAAGCGCGACGATACATCTCCTCGGCATCGGGATGATCGGCCGCTTCCGACAGCACGCGCGCGATCACGCGGCGCTGCTCGGTCATGCGCAGCCCTTTTTCAACGCAGAGCTTTTCGATCCGCGTCACGCACGGCCCGGGTCGGCAGGTTTCATGGATACGACTTTAGCCAGCCGGCGGGCTTTTCCCAAGGGGCGCAAGGGGAAGATTGCTACGCAAAACAAGAGCATCTTCGGGCTTTGCACCCGCGGCGGCGTAGTAATTCTTGCGCCTGCCGCTCTCGGCGAAGCCGAGCGAGCCGTAGAGGCGCCGACCCGCGTCATTGCCGACGCCGACTTCGAGAAAGATGACGTGTGCGCCAAGCGTGTGGGCATGCATCGCGGCGGCGATCACCAGCGCGCGCGCGATGCCCTGTCGACGCGCATCCGGTGCGACCGCGAGCGTGAGAATCTCGGCCTCGCCACCGGCCGCCCGAACCAGCACGAACCCGTGCTCGGCGGCGAACGCGAAGGCGCCCGGCATGGCGAGCAGATCGGCAAGTGCGCGCGAATTCCAGCGATCGGCAAAGGACGCCGCGTGAATGGCGACAAGCGGCGCAAGATCGCTGCCGGGCGCAAGAAGCCGGATCGTCATGGTTGCGCCGGCAGCCTGGCGTCGGGCGCGCGAAGATAGAGCGGCCGTGGCGGCGAATCCGGCGCCGCCATATCACGGGCGAGACGGGCAACCCACGCCGCATCCGGTTGGCGCACGCTGGAAAGGACCGATTGTGGAAGCCGCGCATGTGCCGCAGGCGCCGCCGTCCCCGCCAGTGCGATGGGACCGGCGCGAGACGCGATCGCAGCGATCGCGTCGTCGAACGATAGGACGGCGGGTTCGCTCGTCATCTGGCCGGCGAACTCGAAATAGACTTCACCGCGCCGAGCGTCGTGCAGCGCAACGGCACGTTCGAGAGAGGTTTCCGCCATAGCCTGCCGCGCCATGGCGGCAAGCGTGGTGACGCCGAGCAGCGGCTTCCCCAGTGCGATGCGCAGTCCGCGCATGAAGGCGAGACCGACGCGCTGGCCGGTGAAGGTGCCGGGCCCTGTCGTGACCGCCAGACGATCGAGCGACGCGAAGGAGAGCGCGGCCTGTGCCATGATCTCTTCGACCATCGGCGCGAGCGCCTCGGCCTGGCCGCGCTCCATCAGGATCATTCGTTGCGCGCGAATGGTGTCGTCTTCCAATACCGCGACGGAACAGGCGCCGAGCGCCGTATCGACGGCGAGAATCTTCACAGAAACTTGCAGGCTTCGTCGAACGACAGGCGCGGATTGCGTTGGAAAACGCCGGACGGATCGCCGTGGCCGACGCTGCAGATGAAGTTGGATTTCACGCGCGTGCCCGAGAAGAATTCTTCATCGACCTTGGCATTGTTGAAGCCCGACATCGGCCCGCAGTCGAGGCCCAGCGCGCGCGCCGCGACAATGAAATAGGCGCCCTGCAGCGTTCCGTTGCGAAAGGCCGTGACCTCCTCGACCTTGGGATCGGTGAACCAGGTCTTCGCCGTAAGATCGTGCGGAAAGATCTGCGGCAGCTTTTCGGCGAAGTCCAGATCGTAGCCGATGATCGCGGTTGCCGGCGCCGAGCGGATCTTGGGTGCGTTGCCGGCAGAAGCAAATTTGGCAAGTCGCTCTTTGGCTTCGGGTGTCGTCAGGAAGACAAAGCGTGCCGGCGAACAATTGGCGCTTGTCGGACCAAGGCGCATCAAGTCATAGACCGCCATAAGCAAAGCGTTGCTCACGGGCTTTGGCTGCCACTTGTTCTGCGTGCGCGCGGAACGAAAGATCGTGTCCAACGCTTCGTCGTTGACGGCGTGATGATCCATGACAGGGAAACTCCCGGCGCGAACCGGCTATTTGATTCGTGGAAGCGATTATACCGCTTCGACGGCGTTCACTTCGGGCACGTAGTGGCGCAGCATGTTCTCGATGCCGTTCTTGAGCGTCATCGTCGACGACGGGCACCCGGCACACGAACCCTGCAAGTGGAGGAACACGATTCCGGCGCCGCCATCGAAGCCCTTGAAGATGATATCGCCGCCGTCCTGGGCAACCGCCGGGCGGACGCGCGTTTCGATCAGCTCCTTGATCTGGGAGATGACTTCCGGATCGCCCTCCTCGCCATAGGAGGTGTCATCCGCTTCCTCCGCGGTACCCGTCATCACAGGCAGGTCGCGCGTGAAATGCTCCATGATCGCGCCGAGGATCGCCGGCTTCAGATGCTTCCAGTCGCCGTCGCGCTTGGTGACCGAAATGAAATCCGCGCCGAAGAACACGCGGCTGACCTCCGGAATTGCGAACAAGGCGACCGCCAGCGGCGAACGAGCCGCCGTTTCGGCCGCCGGAAAATCGGCGACCTCGCCCTCCCCCATGACGTCGCGGCCGGGCAGGAACTTCAAAGTCGCCGGATTTGGCGTGGATTCAGTCTGGATGAACATCGTTTATCTCCGAAGCCTTACATGGACCCTGGGCCGCGGGCGATCAAGAGCCGGCCAAACCCTTAGAAATCCGAGATAATTCCCTTCTTTTCCCAATCGCCATAGCGGGTCGGCTCCGGGCCCTTCTGGCCGCCCCGTTCCGGAGGCAAGGCGACGGCCTGCTCGCTACGGCGGCGAGCGTCGGCTTCCGCCTTCGCCCGTTCGCCAGCGGCACGAATTCGCTCTGCAATTTCGGCCTTCGTGGCCTTGCGTCTCGTTGCCATGGTCCTTCCGCTTGACCCGCGACCACGCCAGCTTACATCAGGCGCCGATGAACATCATCCGCACCGGCCTTTTGATGGCGGCCCTGACCGCCCTGTTCTTGTTCGTCGGCTATCTCGTCGGCGGCGAGGCCGGAATGGCCATCGCCTTTCTGTTCGCCGCCGGAACCAATCTCTTCGCCTATTGGAATTCGGACAAAGTACTTTTGCACATGTATGGCGCGCGCGAAGTCGAAGACGCCACCGCGCCCGACCTCGTACGTCTGGTACGGCAACTCGCGGGCCAGGCCGGCCTGCCAATGCCCAAGGTCTACATCGTCGATACCGACCAGCCCAATGCGTTCGCCACCGGGCGCAATCCGGAACATGCCGCGGTGTGCGTGACCCGCGGATTGCTGGCGCGGGTGAGCGATGAGGAGCTCGCCGGCGTGCTGGCGCATGAGCTTGGACACGTCAAGCATCGCGACACCTTGACGATGACGATCACGGCAACGATCGCGGGCGCGGTATCGATGCTCGCCAATTACGCACTGTTCTTCGGCGGCGGACGGCGCAACGGACTGGGCTTCGCCGGCCTCCTTCTGGTCTCGATTCTCGCGCCGATCACGGCCATGCTGGTGCAGATGGCGATCAGCCGAACGCGCGAATTCGAAGCCGATCGCGAAGGCGCCGACATCTCCGGCCGCCCATTGTGGCTCGCCTCGGCGCTGCGCAAGATCGACCGGGCAGCGGCGGCGACGGACAATCCGGAAGCCGACGCCAATCCGGCCACGGCGCACATGTTCATCGTCAATCCGCTGCATGGCGGCGGCCTTTCCGGCCTCTTCGCCAGTCATCCGTCTACGGAAGAACGCATCGCGCGCCTGAATGCCATGGCGGGACGGCCTGTTGCCAAGCCCGGGCCCTGGGCGTGAACGCCGGCGTACCGGCGCGCGCCGCAGCTCTCGCCGCGCTTTCCGGTGTTTTGCGGCGGCGCCGGCCGCTCGACACCGCGCTGGAGCAGGCAAGGGATTTGCCACCGCGCGACGCCGCCTTCGCGCGCGCTATCGCGAGCGAGACTCTGCGCCGCTTTGGGCAGACCGAGGCGCTGATCCGCCACTTCGTTCCCAAGAATCCTCCGCCCCACAAGGCGGGCCCGACGCTCGAGATCCTCTATGCCGGGGCGTGCGAGCTGCTCTTTCTGGATGTACCGGCGCATGCGGCGGTCGACGGCGCCAATCGGCTGGCGCAGCAGGACAACAAGGCTGTTCACTTCAAGGCGCTGATCAATGCGGTGCTGCGTCGGGTGGCGCGCGATGGTGCCGCGCTTCTGGCGACGCAGGACGCGGCGCGGCTCAACACGCCCGACTGGCTGTGGACGCGCTGGTGCGACGCCTTTGGCGAGGACGTGACGCGCGCCATGGCCGCCGTGCATGTGAGGCCGGCGCCGGTCGATATCGTGTTGAAGACAGGCGAGATTGCCGACGCGCCCGCCGGTGAGCGGCTGTTCGGCAACGTTGTGCGGATTGCGGATTCCGGCCGCATCGAAGCGCTGCAGGGATTCGAACAAGGAGCCTGGTGGGTGCAGGACGCAGCCGCGACGATGCCGGTGCGCCTGTTCGGCGATGTTGCCGGCAAGACCGCGATCGATCTGTGCGCCGCACCGGGCGGCAAGACCATGCAGCTCGCGGCCGCCGGTGCACATGTGATCGCTGTCGAACGCGAAGCTGATCGCCTTGGCCGCATTCGGGACAATCTGGCGCGCAGCCACTTGGAAGCGACGCTGGTCGAGAGCGATGTGCGGGACTATCGGCCCGAGGCGCTGGCCGACTTGGTCCTGCTGGACGCGCCATGCACGGCGACCGGCACAATCCGCCGGCACCCCGAACTGCCCTGGATCAAGTCTGCCGCCGACGTCACGCAATGCGCCACCACCGCCAGCGAGTTGCTCGATGCTGCCGCTGAGATGGTCGGCGCGGGAGGATTGCTCGTCTATGCCGTTTGTTCGCTCGAGCTCGAAGAGGGACCCGAGCAGATCGCCGCATTCCTTGGCCGCAACAACCGGTTCGAGCGCGTTGCCATTCTCCCGGAGGAACTTTTCGGCATGTCCGAACTGATCAGCGCCGACGGCGATCTGCGCACCCTGCCCTGCCATCTCGCGGACAAGGGCGGCATGGATGGATTCTATGCCGCACGCCTCAGGCGCCGCTCATAGACGTCCGAGCGCGTAGGCGACGGCGAGATAGATCTTGCCGGTGTCGGCACTCAGCATCGTCGAGGTCAGAAGTCCGCCGCCATCGCCGTCCTTGGCGCGCGCGAGCAGCGCTTCGAACTCCGTCAGATAGGTATTGGCCGCCTCACGGAAGCGAGCCTCTTCGCGATAGAGCGTGGCGATGCGATTGACCGTGTCTTCGTCAATGGCTTCCGCCAGTCTGCGCGCGAATACCGAACGATCGCCCGACAGATAGCGCCGCCAATCCTCTTCCCCCGGCACGGCCTGGGCCGTGATGCCGTCGAGATCGATCGCCATGTCGGCAAGCGCGGCTTCGAGCGCACCGAGCGCGGCGGCGTTCGTCGGCTTGAGATCCCTGGCCTCGTTTGTCTCGACCGCCGCAAGAAGCGTGCGCATTTCCCAGCCTTTGGACTCGCCGTTCGGCGCCGGTTCTGGCCGTTTGCGCGGGCGCTGCGTCAGGCGCTTGGCCATGCCGAGCAGGCCCTCGTTCTCCGGCTGCTCCGGCGCGGCCGGTTCTGGAGGTTTGCGCTGGCCGCGCGGCACTGTGCGCGCATGGATCGTCGACAGCGTACGCGCCGACAGATCGAGAATTTCCTCGGTCTCGCTGCGCACCATGTCGCGCACGCGGCGCGCTTCCTGCTGCGCCACGCCGGGCAAGGTGAGCAGATGATGCTGCACGTCTTCGACAGCTTTCGCCAATGTGCTGCGGATTTCCGTCGCCTCGGCGGACAGCTCGCCCGCGGTACGCAGCAGCCGTTCGCATTCCGCCATCGCCTCGCCGACCAGCGCGCGCGCATTGGTCTTGGCCTCGTTGGCAGTCTCGCCGATCAGCGTCTGTGCACCGGCATTGGCCTGCTGCAGCGCGTTGATCATGTTGGCGAGCGTGGTGTTCGCTGAGTCGCTCGCTTCCTTGAGCTTTTCGGATTCGCGCATGAAATTGGCGGTCAGCTGAGAGGCGCGCGCGGCGGCATTCGCCATGATGAGTTCCAGATGGCGTTCGGCGTCGCCCGTCACAGTCTCGAACTTTTGCGCTTCGCCGCCCAGCGCATGGATCGCCTGCTCCATCGACGTGCGCTCCTTCGAAAGCGCTGTTTCAAAGGCGGCACTCTCTTCCTTCAGCCGCTGCATGAGATCGTTCATGCCGGTGCGATGGCGTTCCTGCCGGCCGAGCACGAATTCGGCGCGCGCCATGGCCGCGTCGGCAACGGACTCGATGCGTTTGGCCTGGCGGTCGAGTTCGACGGCGGCTGCGTGCGGCGCATCGGCGGCGGCGCTAGCGGCGGACCGGAAGCTTGCGGCCTGCGCGTCGAGTGTCGTGCCGGCCGTCTTGAGTGCGCCTTCCGCCGATTCGATCGAAGCCTTCAGTTGCGCCGCGCGGCCGGCGACGGTTTCTGCTGCGCGCGCCGCCGCATCGCTCAGCGAGCCAGCGACCGCTTCGATACGTTCGCGTTCGGCGGTTAAGCGTGCCGCGACCGCTTCGCCGCGCACTTCGGCGCGGGCGCCTGCTTCATCGAGCGCGGCGATCTGGTTTTCCAGGACGTTCTCCAGCGCGCGCAACCGCGCGAACGCGCCATCGAGTCCGGCGTTAAGCGCATCGAGCTCGCGCCGCACCGCACGGCCCAAACGCGCCGCCGTGCGCGAGGCCGTTTCGTCGGCCGAAAAAAGTCTGTCGGTCGCATCGGCAAGCATCTGCGAGGCGACCGCCATCTGCTGGGCGCGGGAGAACGCCCATGCCGCTGAAATGAATAGCAGCGGCGGCAGGAATGTGATGGCGATGAAGAGTGCTAGTTCCTGCGGATCGAGACCCGCCAGCCCCTTCGGTTCGAAGTAGCCCCACAGATAGCCGCCGGCCGAACCGGCCCAGAAAGCGGACAACACCACCGCAAAGACGAGCGCCGCGATGCCGAATTTCGGCTCGGGCCGGCGCTGCGGACGTGCCTCGGTCTCGCCTATCGGCTCGGCCGTCTGCAGCAGCACGGGCTGGCTGCGCTCCGATCCGGTTGTCGCCATTATCGACTCACTGGGAATTGCTGTGTCTCAAGCACTTTAACCATCGATTGGCGCGCGGCGCGAGTGGTACAGCGGGTTTGTGTGATTTGCAGACGCATGCAACTTCAGATATTCTTACAGCGTAAAATATAGAGGTCAAGCGATGACGATGCTGTTCGCGGCGGCGACGACATTTCTCGCCATCCATCTTTTGATCGCCGGAACACGCGTGCGTGACGCAATCACTGTGACGATCGGCGAAGGACCCTATTTGGGTGCCTTCTCGCTCGCGTCAGTCGCCGCGATCGCCTGGCTCGTTATCGCTTACAACGCGGCGCAAGCCGGCGGCGGAGATCGGGTGCTCTACGACCTTGGCGCAGGCGCGCGGCACGCGGCGATTCCGGTGGTGCTGCTCGCGTTCCTGCTCGCGATCCCCGGCCTGTTGATGCCCAACCCGACTTCGGTCCGCCAGGAGGCCTCCGCCGCGAAGGCCGAAACGGTGCGCGGCGTTCTGCGCGTCACACGCCATCCGTTCTTGTGGGGCGTCGCGATCTGGGCCGCACTGCATCTGGCCGCAAACGGCGATCTGGCGTCCGTTGCCCTGTTCGGCAGCCTGTTGCTGCTGTCAGTGCTCGGCACCTTCTCGATCGACGCCAAGCGCAAACGCAAGCTCGGCACAGATTGGGACACGTTCGCGGCCAAGACCTCGAACATTCCGTTCGGCGCGATCTTGGGCGGGCGCAACAGCTTCAAAGCAGGCGAGTATTTCGACTGGCGCTTCCTGGTGGCGATCATGTTGTTCGCCGCCGCGCTGTTTGCGCATGCGCGTGTCATCGGCGTGTCGCCGTTCCCGAGCGGCTGGGTGCCGTTCTGATCAATCGAGCGGCTTGAGCGGCAGGGTCGTGCCGGGCGGCGGCATGACGCGCGCCACATTGAGCGTCATCGAAACGAGATCGTAGTAACCGTTGACCGCGATCAGATTCATGACGCCCTTCTCTCCGAAGCGATCGAGCGCGCGCCTGTAGGTCTCGTCGTCGACATTGCCATCTCTGTGCAAGGCGACCGAGAGGTCATAGACGGCCGCCTCGTCGTCCGTCATGGCGCGCGGCCGCGTGCCTTGCGAGAGATCCTCGGCAACCGACGGCTCAAGCCCGGCCTTCATCGCGAGCGGATAGTGCGCATACCACTCGAATTGCGAGGTCCAATGCCGCGCGGTGATGAGAATCGCGAATTCGTTGAGCGCGCCCGGCAGCGAGGAATGGAAACGGATCTGTTCTCCAAGTCTCTGCAGCCTGTCGGCGAGCGGCGGATCGCGCAGCCAGGCATTAAACGGGCCGTTCATGCTGCCGCGCGTTGCAACGATCTGATCGGCGATAGCCTTCTGCTCGACCGTCATGCCGTCCGGCGTCAATGGAGCAAAGCGATCTTCGGCGCGCGCCGGCAGCGCCGAGATGAAGAGAAGTGCGATAATTGTGGCCGATCTCATTTCGATGTCTCCGGCGCGTAATAGTGGAAGTAGCGATAGGCATTGGCGAAACCTGCGCGCGCATAGAGCCGGCGCGCAGCGGTGTTCACTTCGTCGACCTGAAGATAGAGCCGTGTCGCGCCCCGCTCGCGTGCCCAGTTCGCGATGGCGGCGAGCACGCGCTGAGCATGGCCCATGCGGCGATGTGCCGGCGAGGTGCGCATGACATAGACGCTGGCCCAGTCGCCGATGACGACCGAGGCGCCGCACGCGACAGCATCGCCCTTTGCTTGCACGACGACATACGCCTTCGGGGACGTTACACGTTCAAGAGTCGCCAGACGTTCCGTGCCGTCCGCGTCGGAGTGCGAGCCCTCGCGCGTCAGACGGGCGAAGTCATCTGTCTCATTTGAGAGTATCTGCACATCCTCTACCGGCCCGGCGACGCCAGCGGCATCGGCGATCATCAGGAAGGTCGGGGTCCGGTGGCGATAGCCGCGCGCGATCAGCGCCGCTTGCAGGCCCAGTGGTACCGTCGCGGGCGAGATCTGAAACTGCGGCACCAGTTTGCGCGCGCGATAGGCAGCTTCCACCGATTCGATCGCGTCGGACAGATCGCCATCGAATTCCAGCGGCGAAACCGAATTCGCCCGCGAGGAATAGCCATCGCTGAAGCGCAGCAGCCAGCAATTTAACGACATGGTCTCGCGCGCGGGCCAGGCGGCCACCGCCACCGGTTCGATCGCGCGGGCGAGACTCAATTCGTTAACGGAGTGTTGAGCAATGTCAGGCATGATCGCATGCGACCTTCCGAGTAAACGGCCATGTCTGTGTCCGCCGTTGTCGATCTCGATCATCTTGCCCGCTACACCGGCGGCGACAAGACAATCAACGCCGAAGTCATGCGCCTTTTCGATTCCCAGGCGGGCGAACTCGTCGCGCGGCTCAACACCATCCTCGAAGCGCGCGATGCCAAATTGTGGAAGGAAGTCGCGCACACGCTGAAGGGCGCGGCGCGCGGCATCGGCGCGTTCGAGATGGGCGAGGCGGCCGCGCGCTGCGAGCAGATCGATCCGGCCGACCATTCCAACGCGACGGATGCCGTCGCGGCGCTGAAAGAACAGTCGGTCGCGGTGCAGCACTTCATCCGGGACTATTTGGCGCGCTGAGCTTGCGATCGAACATCGCAAGTTCATGGTCGATGCAGCGCTCGATCAGGAGCCGCCAGACCGGCTCGGCGATTTCGACGCTCAGGCGCGAAGCCCGAGCGGCAACCAGCACCTTGGAGACCACATCCTCGATGCGGGCCTGGTCGCGCACGGCCGAACGTTCGGTTTTGATTTCCGCGGCGCGCTCGATATAGGTCTGCCGTTCGGCTAGGAGCCGGACAAGGGCTCGGTCGATGCGGTCGATCTCGTCGCGGATTTCGGCCATCGTCCGGCAGTCGGCGGCAAGGCGATTTGTCATTTGCGGCAGCCTCTTGCGACGAAGTTTCCTACCCTCTTGGCGAGATTTGTGCGCTGCGGCACATTCCGCCGCGCTTGAATGAGTTGCCCTCAGTCCCATTTTTACATATTAGGACTGCCAGTTTTCCGGGTCATACACTAGAAGATTGTGGAATTGCCATGAGCACGCCCATCGAGACGGATGTCGCCATCATCGGAGCCGGTCCGATCGGTCTGTTTGCTGTGTTCGAATTGGGCCTGCTCGACCTCAAGGCGCATCTCGTCGACATCCTCGATCGAGCGGGCGGGCAGTGCACCGAGCTCTACCCGGAAAAGCCGATCTACGACATTCCTGGGCTACCCATCGTCACTGGCCAGGAACTGACAAACCGCCTGATGGAGCAGATCAAGCCGTTCAATGCCCAATTCCATTTCGCCGAAATGGCGGCCGGCCTCGAGAAACTCGCGAACGGCAAGTGGAAGCTCAAGACCGATGCCGGCACAGAGATCATTGCGCCCGTCATCGTCGTCGCGGCTGGCGGCGGTAGCTTCGTGCCCAAGCGCCCGCCGGTTCCCGGCATCGAAGCCTATGAGAACAAGGGCGATGGCGTGGGCGTACATTATGCCGTGCGAAAAATGGAATCGTTTCGCGGCAAGAACATCCTGATCGCCGGCGGCGGCGATAGCGCGCTCGACTGGACGATCAATCTCGCGCCCTTGGCCAAGAGCCTGACGCTCGTCCATCACCGTAACGGTTTCCGCGCCGCGCAGCACAGCGTCAATCAGATGCGCGAGCTGGAAAAGCAGGGCAAGGTGAAATTCCACGTCGCCAGCGTGAAGCAGCTGCACGGCGAAGGCGGCAAGCTGACCGGCGTGACGCTGGCCGGCGCCGACAAGAAGGAATGGCAGCACGACACCGACGCGTTCCTGCCGTTCTTCGGACTGACCATCAAGCTCGGCCCGATCGCGGAATTCGGACTGAACCTGCACGAGAATCTGATCCCCGTGGATACGGCGCGCTTCGAAAGCGAGACGCCGGGCCTTTTCGCGATCGGCGACATCAATACCTATCCGGGAAAGTTGAAGCTGATCCTTTCCGGTTTCCACGAGGCCGCGCTGATGGCGCAGGCCGCGTTCCACATCTGCCGCCCGACCGAGAAACTACGCTTCCAGTACACGACGTCTTCGTCCAGTCTGCAGAAGAAACTGGGTGTATCGTGATGAAGATCATCGCCACCGATCGCAACGGCAAAGAGCAGACGATCGAAGGCCGCGACAATTGGAGCGTGATGGAGATCCTGCGCGACGCGGGCCTGCCGATCGCGGCGGAGTGCGGCGGCGCGTGTGCCTGCGCGACGTGTCACGTCTATGTGACGGGGGGCTGGTACGAGAAGCTGTCCCCGCCCTCGGATGCCGAGATCGACATGCTCGACATGGCGCTCGCGGTCGAATCCAATTCGCGGCTCTCCTGCCAGATCGTCTGCGCCGACGCGCTCGACGGCATCCAGGTCACCATCGCGCCCGAATAATTATCGCTTGACGATAATTTATTCTCCGATAACGATGTCCCGCTTCAAGGGAGGTCGCACATGACCGAGGCCGCTTCCGCCAATCTCGCCTGGCTCAGTCGCGTTATGGCCTGGCTGAGCCTCATCGCCTCGGTGTTGTGGCCGGTTGGCGACGTCGTCGCCTACCTGTTTCCAGGTAACGCCAACCTGATGGACGCCGATCATTTGGGCGGCGTGCTCAATGAGGGTGTGCCTCTGCCCTTTCGGCTTGCGGCGCTCGTCTTCTCGCTGGCAGGAGCGGGGTTCATCGTTTGGGCATTGTGGTCGTTGCGCACGCTGTTCCTGCGCTACGCGAGCGGAGAAGTGTTTTCGCCGAATGCACTTCACCTCCTCAACAACGTCGCGGTCGCGCTTTTTGCAAGCGTCATCGTCGGGTTCGCGATGCACGCACCGATCACACTCATCCTAAGCTGGCCGACCGGCCATCATTCCGTCGGCCTAGATCTCGGGACCAACGATTTCGTCACGCTGTTCAGCGCCGGAGTGGTGCTGGTCATCGCGCGCGTGATGATCGAGGCGCGACGGCTGGCTGACGAAAACGCGAAGTTCGTGTGATGGCGATCGTCGTGAACCTGGACGTGATGCTGGCGAAGCGGAGGCTGCGCTCCAAGGATCTCGCGGAGAAAATCGGGATCACCGAGGCCAATCTCTCGCTGCTCAAATCCGGCAAGGTGAAGGGCGTGCGGTTCGAGACTCTCGACCGCATCTGCGGCGCCCTTGAGTGCCAGCCGGGTGACCTTCTCGAATACCGGTCGGCGAGTATGTGAATCCAGAGCGTTTGCGGGGGCGCGGAGGTGAGGCGTGACCGAAGCGCGATCGGGCGCCGCCAACAAGGTCATCGGTGCGACATTTGTCGCCCTGTTGCATCTGGCACTCATAGCGGCATTGATGAATGCGATCACGAACACGCCACCCATCGTTCCCGCGGCGCACGAAATCATCATGCGCTTCCTGCCGCGAATGCTTCCGGAAAAACCGGAGGCGGCACGGCCGGCAGAACATCGGCCGGCCGGTCGCCAGGCCCCTGCGCTGCCCGACTATCGCGGCATCACGATTCCATCCGCGCCATCGGAAGCGCCATCGCTGGGTGAGCTGCATCGTTCGCTGTTCGGCTGCACCGATGGGGAGCGATCCGACCTTTCACCCGCCGAGCGCGCCCACTGCGCCAACACGTTCGCGCGCGACGACTCCGTCGATATCCGCGATGGCACGACACGGTCCCGCGCAGCGGCATTGTGGGAGCGTGACCGTCAGCGAAGAAACGCCCCATTTCTGATGCCCTGCATGAGCCCGCAGGGCTTCAGCCCGCTTTACACTGCCTATTGCGCGGCGAAGACGGCGCTGGACGGAAAAATCGATCCCGAAGACCAGTTGGGCTATCAGGATCTGCCCGATCATACGGTGAATGAGGGCGATACGCGGATGGCGCCGGTGCCGCATTGATTTCGATCCGCAGATCGAACCGGCGGCTGCAATCGACGCCCGATGTTGCATGTCGTGGCGTGCACCGACCTCTCCGGCCGCTGCATAGCTGGGATGGTGCCCGGCCCCCAACTTCGCGCTACACTCCTGGAGAAAACACAATCGAAGCCGGACCTTGCACCATGGGACTTTACGAGCGCTATCTGCTGCCGCGATTGCTCGATACCGCGATGGGCGCCAAGCCCATCACCTATCAGCGCAAGAAGGTGGTGCCGCGGGCGCAAGGGCGCGTGCTCGAAATCGGCTTCGGTTCCGGCCACAATCTTCCGTTCTACGATCCGAGCAAGGTCGAGCACATCTGGGCGCTGGAGCCGGCGGCCGAGATGCGCGCCCGCGCCGGCGAGCGTGCATCGGCTTCCACCATCCCACTCGAATTTCTTGGCCTGCCGAGCGAGAAAATTCCGCTTGAGAAGGAGAGCGCCGACACGGTGCTCATCACCTATACGCTCTGTACCATCCCCGACGTGATGGCGGCGCTGGGCGAAATGCGCCGCGTGCTAAAACCCTCGGGCCGCATGATTTTCTGCGAACATGGCGAGGCGCCGGACGAGAATGTGCGGCGCTGGCAACGATTCATTACCCCTGCCTGGAAGAGAATAGGCGGCGGATGCCATGTCGGCCGGCCGATCCCCAAACTGATCCAGGATGCCGGCTTCAAAGTAGAAGACATGCAGACGATGTATCTGCCCGGCACGCCGCGCTTTGCCGGGTTCAACTATTGGGGCAGCGCCTCGAAGGGTTAGCCATGAACCACTCCAGCGCCATCGTACCGGGCCGCATGACGGCGCGGTTGCAGAAACCGGTCGTCCTGTTTCTGATCGGTGCCCGGTTCAACAAGCTCAGGACATTTCCCCGCTGGATGTGGTTCACGCGTGCAATGCCCACGATGCTGAAGGAGCTCGAAGCGAAGCCGGAGAGCGGCCTTCTGTGGTACCGCAACTACATCTCCTGGCCGAACGCCATGGTGCAGCAATATTGGGAGAGCTTCGACAAGCTGATGGCTTATTCGTCGGACAAGGGCGCCGAGCACCTACCCGCCTGGGGCCGCTATCTGCGCGAACTTTCGAAGGACGATTCGATCGGCATCTGGCACGAGACCTATCTGATCGAGCCCGGCCGGCACGAGTGCATCTATTCCAACATGCCGCATTACGGACTTGGAGCCGCAACCGAACTCGTCAGGGCGGAAGGCCGGCTTGCGGCCGCGCGGGAGCGGTTCGCCGCCTAGTTTCCACGCATGCCGAGCACGCGAACGTGAAGCGGCTCGCCGGCTCGCACCTTGTCCACCCCAGGGCCGCCGCATAGTTTTGCGCGCGAAGCTGGAGGGCTCATGGGCATGCTGGACCGTCGTTCCTTGTTGAAATCGGGCGCGGCAAGCGCCGCCGTTCTGGCCTTCGCGCGGCCCGCTGCTGGCGCAGACGCTTCCGCCAGCACGACGCTCAACGCGCTGTTCGACACTTTCATTCAGGAGAATCTCGATCAGTCGCCGACCTTCACGACGGCACTCGGCCTGGATACCGGTACGCGGGCGCATCAGAAGAGCGAACTCGACGAAGCCTCGCTCGCAGCCAACGCGAGATCGCAAAAGCTTCTTGCAAGCCAGCTTGCACGCCTTGCCGCGTTCAATCGCAGTTCGGTGAGCGGCGACGATCAGATCAGCTACGACGTCGTGATGTTCAAATTGAAATCGCAGGACGACGCCAACAAGCGTTATGCCTATGGCGGCGGTGGCGCCGGCTCACCCTATGTCATTAGCCAGCTGACCGGTCTCTATGCTGGCATCCCGTCGTTCCTCGACAATCAGCACACGATCGAGACCAGGCAAGATGCCGACGCCTATCTGGCGCGGCTGGAACAATTTGCGCTTCGCATGGACGAAGAGCGGGAGGTCGTCCGCCACGATGTGGCGCTCGGCGTCGTGCCGCCCGATTTCGCGCTCGCGAAGACGCTCGAGCAGATGAACGATCTGCGCAACCAGCCGGCCGACAGCGCCTCGCTGACGATGTCGGTCGTGCGGCGGACCAAGGACAAGAACATCCCCGGCGACTGGGGAACGCCGGCCGCGAAAATTCTGACCGACAAGGTCTATCCCGCGCTCGACCGCCAGATCGCGCTCGTCACCGACATGCAGAAATCGGCGACGCACGACGCGGGCGTCTGGAAGCTTCCGGACGGCGAGTCCTATTACCGCGACAGCGTGCTGTCGTGGACGACATCGACCATGAGCCCGGCCGAGATTCATCGAACCGGCCTCGACATCATCAAGGATCACTCGGCCCAGATCGACGCGATCATGCGCAAGCAAGGCATGACGCAAGGCACGGTCGGCGAGCGCCTCGCCGCGATGTTCGCCGATCCGAAGATGCTCTATCCCAACACTGATGCGGGCAAGGAGCAGCTGATCGCCGACCTGAACGTCAAAATCGCGGCGATCCGCGCCAGGTTGCCCGCCTATTTCGGCGTGCTTCCCAAGGCCGACGTCGTCATCAAGCGCGTGCCGAAGGAGATCGAGGCGGCGCGAGCCGGCGGCTACTACAACGCGCCGTCGCTCGATGGAACGCGGCCCGGAATCTACTGGATCAACCTGCGCGATACCGCCGAACAGCCGCGCTGGCTGTTGCCGACACTCTCCTATCACGAAGCGATTCCGGGCCATCACCTGCAGCTTTCGATCCAGCGCGAGGCGAAGATGCCGCTGATCCGCAAGCTGACCTATTTCTCGGCCTATATCGAGGGCTGGGCGCTCTATGCCGAGCAGCTGGCCGACGAGATGGGGATGTATGAGGGCGATCCTCTGGGAAAGATCGGGCAGCTTCACGATTCGATGTTCCGCGCGGTGCGCCTCGTCGTCGACAGCGGCATGCACGCGATGAAATGGAGCCGCGAGCAGGCGGTGAAGTTCTATGTCGATACGCTCGGCGACAAGGAAAGCGGCGCCATCACCGAGATCGAGCGCTATTGCGTAGAGCCCGGCCAAGCCTGTGGCTACATGCTGGGGAAGCTGACCTTCCTGGCCGCGCGCAAGAAGTGCCAGGACGCGCTGGGCACGAAGTTCGACATCCGGACCTTCCACGACGCGATGCTGGTGGGCGGCGCGATCCCGCTCGCCATGATCGACACGATGGCCGACAGGTACATCGTATCGCGGCGGGGGTGAGGGCGGGCCAGCCCCTTACCCGAAATCGCTGTGCGATTCGACCTATTTCGTGAGCGGGAGAGGCATCAGTCGTCGTTCAGGTGGAAACCGTAATCCGCCTCCACCCGCGCGATGCGGGTGATGGTGGGGCCGAACCATGTGGAGCGGGCGAGGTTCTTGGCGCGGCCGTGTAGCGTGTGCGCGCGCCAGCGAGCGATCGCCTCGAGGTCGGCCCAATACGACACCGCGATGGATGCGGTCTCGGTGAAGAAGGCCTCGAGCCCCAAGAAGCCGCCGATCGCGTGGGCCTCGCGATAGAGCTCGGCGCCGAGGCGGCGATAGGCATCGGCGTCGAATTCGGCGCTGAATTGGGTGGTGGTCGTCACCGCATAATAGGGCGGGCGCGGGGTGCGGGCGACGGCGAAGAGCGGCGTCTCAAGTGCGGGCATGGAGTCCTCAGGTGACGCGGTTGGCGGCGAACAGAGCATTCAGTTCGCCCTGCGGGATCTGGCCCTCGGCATAGCGGATGCTGCCGCTGTCCTTGAGGTCCTGCGCCGCGCGGTGCACGAAGCCCAGCACGGCGCGCGCGAGGCTGCCGCCGACGCTGATGCGGCGGACGCCGAGGCCGATCCAGTCCCTGGCATTGCCCTGGGCGCCACCAAGGCCCATCACCATGTTGAGCGGCCCGTCGATCCCGTGCACGAGGGTGCGGATGGTCCCGGGATCGGACGCGCCCGGCGTGAAAGAGCAGTCGGCGCCAGCGGCGCGGTAGAGATTGGAGCGGCGGATCGCCTCGGCGACGCCGCCCTTGCTCCACAGGATCGCGTCGCTGCGCGCCGTGAGCACAAAGGCCGAGCCCATCCCGTCGATCGTCTCGCGCGCCGCGCGGATGCGGTCGACGGCAAGCTGCTCGTCGTAGAGCCGGAGCGCCAGGGGCATCTTGTCCTCGATATTGCCGCCGGCGAGGCCGGCCTCGATCGCGAGGCGGATGGTCTGCGCCACCTCCTCCGGTTGGTCGCCATAGCCGGCCTCGAGGTCGCCGTTGACGGGGATGCGCACGGCTCGTGCGATCTCGCCCTTGCGCGCCAGCATGACGTCGCGCGGCACGGCGAGATGGGGCCGGTCGACGGTGTAGTCCTGCAGGCCCAGCGAGAAGGCGATGCCGGCGCTGGTGGTGGCGATTGCGGGGAAGCCGGTGCCGGCCAGCACCAGCGCGCTTCCGATGTCCCAAGCATTGGGCATGATAAAGCCTGCGGCATGCAGGACGCGGAAGGTCGCGGCGGCGTCGGTCATGGCGGTCGTGTCCCGATGTGAATTCGGGCGGAATTGGGCATCCGGGCCAGCCATGCGTCCAATTTATTGTTTTTATCACTGCGATCAGTATTCTGCATGCCGTGGATTCCGAAGACCTGCGCACCTTCCTCGCCGTTCATGCGACGGGCGGCTTTTCTCGCGCCGCCGAGGTGCTGCACCGGACGCAGCCGGCGATCAGCCGCCGCATCGCGCTGCTGGAAGAGGAACTGGGCCTGCCGCTGTTCGAGCGGGCGGCCGGCGGCGTGGTGCTGAGCCAGGCGGGGCGCGTGCTGCTGCCGCAGGCGGAGCGGGCGCTGGCGGCGATGCAGGACTGCGCGGCGGCGCTCGCGACGCTGCGCAGCGGCACGGCCGGGCCACTGGCGGTGGCGGCGGTCGGCACCCTGGCGGGCTCGGACCTCACCGCGACGCTGAAGCGGTTCGCGGCGGACCGTCCCGACGTCGCGCTGACGCTGCGCACGGCGACCAGCGACGCGGTGAGCGACCTCGTCCGGCGCGGCGAGGCCGATGTGGGGCTGCGCTATCATCGCGAGCGCGCGGGCGACCTCGATGCCGTCGCGCTCAAGAGCGAGCGGCTGCGCGTGGTGTGCGCGGCGGAGCATCCGCGCGCGGGCACGCGGCCGAAAACGCTCGCCAGTCTGAAGGACGAGCACTGGCTGCGGTTCCCCGATGCGCCGGAGATGCAGGAAACCAACAATCTGTTCGCGCAGTTCCTGGTGCGCGGCGTGGCGCGCATCGGCTGGAGCGCGGTGGACAGCCTGACGGCGCAGAAGCGGCTGGTGGAGGCGGGCTTCGGCATCGCGCTGCTGCCCGAGAGCGCGATCGCCGAGGAGCTGGCGGCTGGCAGTCTGGCCGTGATCGACGTCGCCGACCTCGATGCGGCGACCCCGGTGGTGCTGGTAACGCGCCGAGGCGGCTATCTCAGTCCCGCAGCGCGGGCGCTGATCGCGCTGCTGCAGAACCCGCCGGCCCGTGCCAGGCGGCGGGGAATGTGACGGCCTCGATCTTGTTGCCGTCGGGATCGAAGATGAAGGCGCCGTAGTAGGTCGCCATCGCCGCCTGGCGCGGGCCCGGCGCGCCGGCGTCCGCGCCGCCCCGTGCCAGCGCCGCGGCGTGAAAGGCCCGCACCGAATCCTCGTCGCGCGTACGCAGGCAGATGTGCACACCGGTACTCTCCGCCACCTTCGGCAGACCCGGACGCAGGTTGATCCAGAATTCGGGGTACTGCTTGCCGAAACCGATGGTGGCTTCGCGCGTCACCAGCTTCTTGAGGCCGAGCGGTGCCAGAGACGCCTCAAAGAATTCGGCACTGCGCGCGAGGTCGGCCACCGCGACCGAGACATGATCGATCATTGCTCGGGCCGGATCGTCGTCGCCCAGCGGACAAATTCGTCCGCCGTCACGCCGGCGTCCGCGAGGAGCGGTTCGCCATTTTCGGTGTGGACCTCGCTGACAAGCGCAATGCCGCCGGGGAAGAAGATCACGATGCCGCGCCACTTGGCTGGAACCTCATTGGCCCTGCCCTTTGCGTCGAAGACGTAATAGGCCTGGCCGCTGTCGGTGCGCGCCTTGTAGCGATTGTCGACCGCGAAATTTCCACTCGGGAATCGGCTTTGCAGAAAGGCCGTCACGATGTCGCTTGCCGCCGCGTCGAACGGCGTCGCATCCATCGGCTTGCCGAACTTGATCCATTCGATAGCGCGCTGCGCGAACATGCCATGAATGCTGGCGCCCGGCGTGAACAGGAAATCGACGAGCACATATTGGTCGGACGCCCGCGTGTGGCCGAGATGAAAGGTCTGATCGGCAGCCGAACTCATGTCGATGGAGAATTCATGGCTCGAAGGCGCATAACGGCCGCCAACCAAAACGTCGGCGGCGGCCGGAGCGGCGGTCGCCAGTGCGGCTGCCAGGACGAGCGCTTCGATGCCGCGCACCGTTACCGGCCCATCAACTGATATTCGCCGCCCTTCTCGATGCCGCGCTTGTAGGCCGGCCGCGCCTGCATGGCGGCGCGATATTTGACCAGACCGGGATAGGGTTCGAGCCGCGCGCCGGCGGCTTCGAGCACGAAGAGAAGCTGGATGTCGGCGCCGGTCAGCTCATTGCCGACGAAGAAGTTGCGGCCGCCGAGACCGGCCTCCATGTATGAGAGATTGTTGGCGATCTCGCTGTCGACGCGCGGCTTCAGCGGCGCGGCCGCGTCGCCCAGCATCCCGGTATAGAGCGCCATCAGAAGCGGAAGCATCGCCGAGCCTTCGGCATAGTGGATCCATTCGATGTAGCGCCAGTAATCGGCGGTGCCGGCCTTCGGCTTGAACTTGCCCTTGCCATAGGTGTCGATGAGATATTCGACCTCGGCGCCGGACTCGGCGATGATCTGGCCATTGTCCTCCAGCACCGGCGACTTGCCGAGCGGATGGACCTTCTTCAATTCCGGCGGCGCCAGCGGGACCGGCGTGCCGCGTTGATATTTGACGATCTCGTAAGGCGTTCCCAGTTCCTCGAGCAGCCAGAGAATGCGCTGCGAGCGCGAATTGTTGAGGTGGTGGATCTTGATCGTCATGGCGCGTCCCTCCCGATGCGGCGTCTATCAACCCACGCTGCTACGCGCCATGCAAGGGGCCGGATTTGCGCGTGAAGTATGTGTGATTTAGCGGCGCGGTTCCCGCCACATCGGCCACAGGGTCGGGCCGTTCGGAATTTTGATCTCGCCCGTCACGTCGAAGCCGAAGCTCTTGTAGATCGGGATATTCGATTCCTTGCTCGATTCCAGATAGCAGGGCAGGCCCTGCGCATCGGCAACGGCGAGTTGGTGGCGCATCACCAGGCCGGCATAGCCCTTGCCCTGATGCACCGGATCGGTGCCGATCGCCTGGAGATACCAGTGCGGCTTCTTCGGGTGCACCTTCTCGATTCTGTCCATCGTGCTCATGACGGTGAACACGCCGCCGCCGAAGATGCCGAGCATCTCGCCGGCATTGACGATGTAGTCCTTGATGTGAACGTGCCAGCCGCCGGGCGGCCGCCACAGCGCGACCGCCTCATAGCCACTCGTCACGAAACAGGCGCCATAGGGTGCGCCGAGCTTGAACAGCACCTTGAACAGCCGCGGCATGGTTTGTGGCCGCGCCGCTTCGTTGCGCAACAGATGCAGCATCAGCGGGTCGTCGTGGAACGCGCGGGTGAGTGTCGCGGCGAGCGGCGCGGCGTCCGAATTGGTCGCGGCGCGGACGGTAGCGCCGCTGGTACGAGCGCTCATGTCAGCGATTTAATTCCCGCATCGCGAGATCGAGGCCGCCCAGGGTCAGCGGGAACATGCGGTTGTTCGTCAGCTGCTGCATCAGCCCGATGGAGGGAGTGTATTCCCAATGCTTTTCCGCGACCGGGTTCAGCCACACGACATGCTCGAACATGTTGGTCACGCGATCGAGCCACACCGCGCCCGGCTCTTCGTTCCAATGCTCGACGCTGCCGCCGGGATAGGTGACTTCGTATGGGCTCATCGTCGCGTCGCCCACGAAGATGATCTTGTAGTCGCGCGGATATTTGTTGAGCACGTCCCAGGTCGAGAGCTTCTCGTTGTGGCGGCGGCGATTGTCCTTCCACACATCCTCATAGAGGCAGTTGTGGAAATAGTAGAAATCCATGTGCTTGAATTCGGTTTTCGCCGCGCTGAAGAGTTCCTCGCACAGCTTGATATGGGCATCCATCGAGCCGCCGATGTCGAAGAACAGCAGCACCTTGACCGTGTTGTGGCGCTCCGGGATCAGGCGCAGGTCGAGATAGCCCTTGTTGGCGGTGTCCTTGATCGTGCCGTCGACGTCGAGTTCGACCTCGGCGCCCTGGCGCGCCCATTTGCGCAAGCGGCGCAGCGCCACCTTGATGTTGCGGGTGCCGAGTTCGACCGAGTTGTCGAGGTTCTTGTATTCGCGTTTGTCCCAGACCTTGACCGCCTTGCCGTGGCGCGACTTGTCCTGGCCGATGCGCACGCCTTCGGGATTGTAGCCGCCGTTGCCATACGGCGACGTGCCGCCGGTGCCGATGGCCTTGTTGCCCTTTTCGTGGCGCTTCTTCTGTTCTTCCATCCGGGCTTTCAGCTGTTCCATCAGCTTGTCCCAGCCGCCCGCCTTTTCGATCATCTTCTTCTCCTCTTCGGAGAGGAATTTCTCGGTCAGCGCCTTCAGCCATTCTTCAGGGAGCTGCGCGATGATCGAGGCATCGAGCCCTTCGAGGCCCTTGAAGACATGGCCGAACACGCGGTCGAACTTGTCGAGGTTGCGCTCGTCCTTCACCAGCGCGGTGCGCGAGAGGAAGTAGAAATCCTCGATCTTCATGTCGATGACGTCCTTGTCGAGGGCGTCCATCAACGCGAGATATTCCTTGAGCGTGACAGGGATCTTGGCGGCTCTGAGCTCGTCGAAAAAGTTGAAGAACATGGGGACCTTCCCGGGTAGGCGAATAGCGATTTGCGAAGTCTAGCGCGGGGTCGGCCAACCGGCCAAGTGGGCCAAAACCGCCCTTCTTTCAATGCTGCCCTTGCTGCTCCGGGGCAGGCTTCGCAGGCGCGGGGACGGCTTGCGGGGCCGGCGGCACAACAGACTGTTCCGGCGGCGACATCTTGGCGATATGGGTCAGCGCCTCGGTATAGACGGTGTCGAGAAATTCGCGCTCCGCCTTGTCGTCGCGCGGGGTCGCGAATTCGACGGTCGCCTCCAGCGCCCAGTTTCCGATCGTGCCGCCGGAGAACAGGATTCGATAGTGCAAGGTCTCCAGCGCCGCCGTCTCGTAGGTCCGCGTGTAAACCGAGATCGGCGTCTTGCCGCCGCCGAGCGTCATGGTCTTCTCGTCGACCACCTTGCCGCCGATACCTTCCTGCTCGGTGAATTCGGGCACCAGAGCGGTCTTGGGATCGTAGGCGGCCTTGAGCGGCGTCAGCGTGATCGTGCCGTACAAGCCATCGAGCGCGGAATAGGCGCAGAAATCGGCGCCGATCGACGGGTCGCGCTCGCCATAGGCGTCGCGTTCGAAGAGGCCGATGAACAGCGGACACACGAAGCCCGAGACGTGGACCTTGGCCTCGTCCGGGCCGTCCTTGAAGGCATCGATATCGGTGGTCTGGGCGAGCGCGGGCGACATGCAGAGCACCATCGCGGCCAGGGCGAACCAGATCGATCTCAGCGTCATCCGCAGTTCTCGGTCGTGCATCGGTGCAATACTATCAGACACGCGGCGCGAGCGACATGCGCCGCTCGATCGAGGGCGATGAGAATGACGATTCCCGACGGCGGAGAAGCGGCGCGCCCATTCCTGCCCGCGAAGGATTTCGAGACCAGCCGGTCATTCTACGAGGCCCTCGGCTTTACCAAGCTGCTGGACGGCGATGTGGCGATCTTCGCCGTCGGCGCGACGTCGTTCATCCTGGGGCGCCATTACCAGAAGGACTGGGCCGGGAATTTCATGATGCAACTGATGGTCGACGATCTGGATAGCTGGTGGACACATATTGCCGGTCTCGACCTGCCCGGCCGGTTCGGCGTCAAGCCGCCCAAGGCGCCGGCGATGCAGCCCTGGGGCTTGAGGGTCGCCTACGTCGTCGATCCGTCGGGCGTGTTGTGGCACGTCGCACAGCGGCGCGAAGGCGCACCGGCGGATTGAACGGCGGCTAGTTGCGGCTTTCGCGCCGCGCCAGGAACGCCAGCCGCTCGAACAGATGCACGTCCTGCTCGTTCTTGAGCAGCGCGCCGTGCAGCGGCGGGATCAGCTTGGTCGGATCCTTTTCCTTCAGCGCTTCGGGCGGAATGTCCTCGTTGAGGAGGAGCTTCAGCCAGTCCAGCAGCTCCGACGTCGACGGCTTCTTCTTGAGACCCGGCACATCGCGAATCTGGTAGAAGACGTTGAGCGCTTCGGACACCAGCTTCTGCTTGATGCCGGGATAGTGCACGTCGATGATCTTCTGCATCGTGTCGCGCTCGGGAAACTTGATGTAGTGGAAGAAGCAGCGGCGCAGGAACGCGTCCGGCAGCTCCTTCTCGTTGTTCGAGGTGATGAGGATGATTGGGCGCACCGCCGCCTTGATGGTCTCGCCGGTCTCGTAGACGAAGAATTCCATGCGATCGAGTTCGAGCAGAAGGTCGTTGGGGAATTCGATGTCGGCCTTGTCGATCTCGTCGATCAGCAGCACGGGCCGGCCCTTCATCTCGAAGGCTTCCCAGAGCTTTCCCTTCTTGATGTAGTTCTTGACGTCTTTCACGCGCTCTTCGCCGAGCTGGCTGTCGCGCAGGCGCGTGACGGCGTCGTACTCGTAGAGACCCTGGATGGCCTTGGTGGTCGACTTCACATGCCAGGTGATGAGCGGCGCCTTCATGGCGTCGGCGACCTGGAAGGCAAGCTCGGTCTTGCCCGTGCCCGGCTCGCCCTTGACCAGCAGCGGGCGCTCTAACGCGACCGATGCGTTGACCGCGACGCGCAGGTCTTCGGTGGCGACATACTTGTCCGTTCCTTGAAAGCGCGGGGCAGCCATTGACGATCTCTCTGTTGGGCAAATAGCGGAGTGGAAAGGGTAGGTGGCGAAGGCGCGGTGCGCAAGGGCGCGTCAAAACGCGCATTTTCCGCTAAAATGGCACGATGAGCGCTCCACCGACCGGCCAGATTGCCGCGTTGATCGCGCAGGTCGCGAACCTGATCCAGCAGGGCCAATGGCAGTTGGCCGAGAGCTTGCTGACGCAGCTGCTGGGCGCGCGGCCGATGGAGTCCGACGGCCTGCAACTGATGGGACTGGTGCGCGCCAATCAAAGGCGCCTCGGCGAAGCCGAATCCCTCTATCGCCGGTCGCTGGCGCTGCGTCCCAAGCAGCCCAATGTGCAGGTCAATCTGGGCAAGCTGCTGGTCGAGTGCGGCCGGCGCGAAGAAGGAATCGCGTTGCTGCGCGCCGCCACGCGCGCCTATCCGAGCTATTTCGACGCCGCGCTGGCGCTGGGCCAGGTGCAGCAATCGACCGGCGATTTCGCTTTCGCCGAGCGCAATCTGCGCGCCGCGCACAAACTGCGCCCGAACGATCCTTCCGCGATCCTGAGCCTGGGCGCATTGCTGAACGACACGGGGCGGCCGAAGGACGGCGAGGCCGTTCTGCGTGCAGGACTGACGCTGGACCTTCAGCCGGCGATGCGTGCCGCGCTCGAGCACAATCTTGGCGTCGCGCTGAAGTTGAAAGGGCAGCATGTCGAAGCGCTCGCCGTGTTCGACGCGGCACTGGCGCGCGCGCCGGGCCAGCCGCTAACCGACGCGGCGCGTGCCGGCGTGCTGCAGCATCTTGGGCGGCACAATGAGGCGGTCGCCGGCTTCCGCCGCGCCATCGCGCGCGATCCGCTGCATCTGTCGGCACATCAGGAACTGAACGCCCTGCTCTATCGTCTGGGAGAGGACGACGCCTTCCTCAAATCCTATGACGAAGCGGCAGCGCGAGCGCCGAATGCTGTGTCGCTATTGCTGGGCAAGGGCGGCTTTCTCAACCGCATCGAACGCTTCGAAGAGGCGCGCGACTGTTTCGCACGCGCCGCGGCGAGCGATCCGGACGATCCGCGGGCGCAGAACGGGCTGGCGCTCGCGCTCGCCGGACTGAAGCAGTTCGAGCCGGCGGCCGCGGCCTATCGGAAATCGCTGGCGCTGCGGCCCGGCGACGTGCCAACCGAGATCAATCTGGCGGGCATTCTTCTGCAGATGGGTGAGCAGGTGCGTGCCCTTCAGCTGACCGAGGAAGCTGTCGCGCGCGCGCCGCTCGACCAGGCGGCGCTTGCGGTGCATGAGTTGGCGCTGCGTTGCAACGGCGACCCGCGCGCCGCGGTACTCGCCGACTACGAAGCCCATGTGCAGGTCTTCGACCTGGAGCCGCCGGACGGATTTGCCGGCATGGCCGCGTTCCATGCGGCATTGAACGCCCATCTCGACACCTTGCACGGCGACGCGCGCGAGCATGTCGACCAGACATTGCGCCACGGCACGCAGACGCTCGATCCCTTGTTCGACGGCGACAACGCGTTGATCGCGGCGCTCAGGCTGCGCATCGAAGAGGCCGTGCGGACCTATATTGCGCGCATGCGCGATGCGGACGGCCATCCGCTGTCGTCGCGGCGGACGGACAGCTTCCGCTTTCCCGGCTCATGGTCGTCGCGCCTGCGCGACCGGGGCTTTCACACCAATCACATCCATCCCAAGGGCTGGATCAGCTCCTGCTACTATGTCGGGGTGCCGCCGGAAGTGGACGACGCCACGATGCAGCAGGGCTGGATCAAGTTCGGCGAGCCGAGCTTCGCCGCCAGTCTCGATGCCCCGATCCGCCGGACCGTAAAGCCGGTGCCGGGCCGGCTGGTCCTGTTCCCGTCTTATATGTGGCACGGCACCGTGCCGTTCCGCTCGCCGTCGCCGCGGACCACCATCGCCTTCGATGTTGTCCCGGACTGACCGCGGCATTGGTTGTCGATCGTCGCGAGGCGCGGGGCCGACATAACTTGCGACACACCTGCGACGGCTTAAGACCGGTCTTCTGTTGCGTGCGCGCGGGCGCGGTCCAGAATTGCGCGTCGGGGGAAGACGCATGGCCATCGCGCATATCTACACGGTTGCGTTCCAGGGCATAGAGGCGCGCGAAGTCGATGTGCAGGTGCATATCGGCAGCGGCGGCAACGGCCAGTTCAACATCGTCGGCCTTGGAGACAAGGCGGTCAGCGAGAGCAAGGAGCGGGTGCGCGCGGCGCTCTCGGCGATCGGGCTCGCGCTTCCCTTCGACCGCATCACGGTGAACCTGGCGCCGGCCGACCTGCCGAAGGAAGGAAGCCATTACGATCTTCCCATCGCGCTCGGCCTTCTGGCGGCGATGGGCGTGCTGCCGGCGAGCGAGATCGCGAACTATGTCGCGCTCGGCGAACTTTCGCTCGATGCCCAGATCTCCGCGGTGGCCGGCGTGCTGCCTGCAGCGCTTGCCGCCAGCGAGCAGAGCCGCGGCCTTATCTGTCCTGCGGCGTGCGGGCCGGAAGCGGCCTGGGCCGGGACGCTGGAGATCATAGCGGCGCCGTCGGTCATCGCACTCGTCAATCACATGAAGGGCGCGCAGGTGTTGAATGCGCCGGTGGCGAGGCTTGCCGACGACAAGATCAAGGTGCCCGACTTGCGCGACGTGAAGGGGCAGGAGACGGCCAAGCGCGCGGTCGAGATCGTCGCGGCGGGCGGACACAATCTGCTGATGATCGGCCCGCCGGGCGCCGGCAAGTCGATGCTGGCGCAGCGCCTGCCGGGATTGCTGCCGCCGCTCGACGCGCGCGAGGCGCTTGAGCTGTCGATGGTGCAGTCGTTGGCCGGCGAATTGGCAGAGGGTGCGATTTCGCGCCGCCGGCCGTTCCGTAATCCGCATCACTCCGCCTCGATGGCGGCTCTCACCGGCGGCGGACTGCGCGTGAAGCCCGGCGAGGTCTCGCTCGCCCATCTGGGCGTGCTGTTCCTCGACGAGCTGCCGGAGTTCCAACGCGGCGTGCTCGATTCGCTGCGCCAGCCGATCGAGACCGGAGAGGCTGTGGTGGCGCGCGCCAACGCGCATGTGCGATTTCCGGCGCGCTTCCAGCTGGTTGCGGCGATGAATCCGTGCCGCTGCGGCTATCTGAGCGATCCGGGACAGGCTTGCGGACGGGCGCCCAAATGCGCATCGGATTACCAGTCGCGCATTTCCGGGCCCTTGTTCGACCGCATCGATGTGCATGTCGAAGTGGCCGGCGTCGCGGCCGCCGATCTCGCCCTGCCGCCGGCGGCCGAAGGCAGCGCCGACGTCGCGGCACGCGTCCATCGCGCCCGCGATGTGCAACGGGCGCGCTACGCCGAGACCGATATCCGTACCAATGCGCAAGCCGAGGGCGAGCTTCTCGACAAGGTTGCGTCACCCGACGCGCCCGGCGCACGTCTCCTGACCGAGGCGGCCGATGCGATGAAGCTCACGGCGCGCGGCTATCACCGCGTGCTGCGCGTGGCGCGCACCATCGCGGACCTTGCGGGCGCCGAGCGAGTCGCCAGACCGCACATCGCCGAAGCCCTGTCCTACCGGCGACTCTCACACATCCACTGAGCGTCTCGACTCGTGATATTCGTTCGGATATCACGAGGTCGGACTGGGAGTGGAAAACCATCATGCGTCTGGGACGGTACCTTCGCGCCGGGATTGCCGTGGCGTTGTTGGCGTTGGCGCCGGTTGCGGCGCAGGCCGGCCGCATCACCGTGTTCGCCGCCGCCTCGCTCAGCGATGCGCTGGGCGACGTCGGCAGATCGTACAAGGCGAAGACGGGAAACGACGTCATGTTCTCCTTCGCCGCGTCGTCGGCGCTGGCGCGCCAGATCGAGGCGTCGGGCGGCGTCGACATCTTCATGTCGGCCGATCCCGACTGGATGGATTATCTCGACAGCCGCGGCCTCATCGCGCACGCCACGCGCAAGAACCTGCTTGGCAACAGCCTGGTGCTGATCGCGCCGTCCGATTCCCCTATAGCGCTCACCGTCGCGCCGCATTTCGATCTGCTCGGCGCGCTCAATGGCGGACGCCTCTCGATCGCCGATCCGGATTCGGTGCCGGCCGGAAAGTATGCCCGCACCGCGCTGGCCGCGCTCGGCGTGTGGAACGGCGTGGCCGATCATCTGGTGCAGGC
Organism: uncultured Alphaproteobacteria bacterium; assembly: GCA_963741735.1. Classification (GTDB taxonomy): domain Bacteria; phylum Pseudomonadota; class Alphaproteobacteria; order Micropepsales; family Micropepsaceae; genus Rhizomicrobium. Next base: position 637,810 of record CAVUJB010000002.1, on the reverse strand, counting down.
TGAAAATGTGCGCGTGGCGCTCGCCTATGTCGCGCGCGGCGAGGCGCCGCTCGGCATCGTCTACGCGACCGATGCGATGAGCGAAAAGCGCGTGCACATCGTGGACACGTTCCCCGAGAACACGCATGCGCCCATCGTCTATCCCGCCGCATTGACGAAAGATGCGCAGCCCGGTGCCACGGCCTTTCTCGACTATCTGAGCGGTCCCGAAGCCCGCGCGATCTTCGAGAAGGACGGATTCGTCATTCTGGGAGCGCACTGATGCGCGCGAGGACCCTGTTTCTCGGCGCCGCCGCATTGCTTGCCGCGACCGCGCCGGCATCCGCCGACGATGCCGCGATCCTGAAACGGCTGGACGATATGCAGCGCATGATGGAGCTGCAGCAGAAGCAGATCGCAGCGCAGCGCGGCGAAATCAGTGCTCTGCGCAGCGCACTGCGGCACAAAGGCGTTGCAGTGCCGGCCGCGCCTTCCGAAACCGCCGAGGCGCCGCCGCCGCTCGAAGCCAGAGTCGCCCAGCAGCAGGTCGCGATCGCCGATCTCGTTGGAAAATACGCCGCGATGGAAGGCACCGCCCGTATCGCAAAGGCCGATGCGCCGAGTGTGAGCATTGCCGGCGGGCGGCCGACGATCACCTCGGCCGACGGACGCTTCAGCCTGGCGATCCGCGCCATCGGGCAATACGACCTCGCCTATTTCATGCAGGGCGCGTCGGCGCAGCAGCTTGCCGCCGCGAACGGGCCCGATTTGTCGAGCGGTGGCAATTTCCGCCGCGTGCAGCTCGGCATCCAGGGCAAGGTGTTCGGCGACTGGTCCTATTTCTTCAACTACGACTTCGCGGGTGCCGGCGGCACGGAGACTCCGGGCCACATCCAGGCGGCTTACGTGGAGTATGACGGGCTTTCACCCTTTGCCTTCCGCATCGGCGCGTTTCCGCCTTCGGCCGGCCTCGAGGACAATACCGGCTCACCCGATACGATCTTTCTCGAGCGCAACTCGCCGGCCGACGTGGCGCGCAACATCGCGGGCGGTGACGGCCGAGACGGCATCGGCGTGATTTATGCCGGCGAGCGGGTTAATGGCGCGCTCGCCTATACCGGCGACAAGATCCAGGATTCCGGCGTGTTCGACGAGCAGCAGGCATTGATAGGACGCCTTTCTGGTCTCTTCTATTCGTCGAACGATCTGAAAGCGGTTCTGAGCGCGAACGGCACTTACGTCTTCAAGCTTCCCGATACGGTTACCGCGCCGGGAAGCACCAGCCCCATCACCTTGTCCGATCCGCCCGAGCTGACGGTCGACAACACAGGGACCAAATTCGTCACGTCCGGCTCCATCAACGCCGACCGCGTTGCCGAGTGGGGAATCGAATCGGCGGTGCAGTGGAAGAGCCTGTACGGCCAAGCCGGCTATTTCGGCTACGAAATCGCACCGCGCGCCGCGGCAGCGCCGGATCTGAATTTCGACGGCTGGTACGCGCAGGCGACCTGGGTCATCACCGGCGAGAACCGCAATTACAGCACTGCCAGCGGCGCCTTCACCAATCCGAAGCCGCGCATTCCATTCTCGCTCGACGGTTGGGGCCCGGGCGCCTGGGAGCTTGCGGCGCGCTACAGCGATCTGGACATGAACGATCACGCGGGGGCCATCGGCAGCGCCTTGCCTTCCGGCGGGATTCGCGGCGGCGATCAGCGTATCTTCACGGCCGCAATCAATTGGTACCCCAACAGCGCGCTGAAATTCTCGCTGCAATGGCAGACGGTCAGCATCGACCGGATCGGGACGATCCCAGCGGGCTTCGGCCATGGCGCGTTGAACAATGCCCAAGTCGGGCAGGACTTCGACACGCTGGCCTTCCGTTCGCAGATTGCACTCTAGGAGACGGATCACGCAGCGTGCGGTTCCTGTGATAGCGCTGATGCTGGCGGCAACGCCGGCAGCCGCGGACGACGCGGTGTGCGGCAAGCTGCAATGGAATCTGGACACCGAGCGAGCGCTGCTGAACGGAACGGTCGACGCTTTCGAATCCGGCGAGACGAAAACGGCGATGCCGGTGCGGGCGATGAGCCTGATGCTGACGAAGGGCGCCGCGCTGCCGGTTGCGCTGGCCAAGCCCATCGATCCCGACAAATTCGGCGGGTTCGTGGTGCTGCCGGTGGCGCAAGCCGGCGACTACCTGATCTCGCTGTCGTCGGAAGGCTGGATCGATGCGGTGCAGGGCGGCGCGGCGCTGAATTCGACCGCCCACACCGGCGATCCCGATTGCCCCGGCCTGCGCAAGAGCGTGCGCTTCACCTTGGCGGCCAAGCCGCTGAGCATCCAGATCAGCAACGCTCCGGCCGACCACATCAAAATCGCTATGACGCCGGCGAAGTAGCCGAGGCTCGCCATCGGCGCCCGTCTTGGCGCCGCCCGATCTATGCCGTAAGGATTTCGCGCGCATAGGGGGCGGATATGGCGGACAAACCGAGGCGAAGAGGATTTCGCCCACTTCACCTTCTGCTTCTGATTCCCTATGTCGCGATGCTGTGGGTGCCGTCCTACAACCGCATCGAGCCGATGATCGCGGGCATTCCCTTCTTCTACTGGTACCAGATGCTGTGGATCGTGCTGGGCGCGGCGGTGATGATTCCCGTCTACCTGGCCGAAGAGCGCGGCAACAAGGGAGGCGAGTAGATGCCGCGCAACGACACCGCCATCATAGTCTTCGTCGTCCTGTTCCTGTTCGTGACGGTCTTGGGCTTCTTCGCGGCGCGCTGGCGGCGTGGCGATCTCAATCAGCTGGCCGAATGGGGACTGGGCGGGCGGCGCTTCGGCACCGTCGTCACCTGGTTCCTGCTCGGCGGCGATCTCTATACCGCCTATACCTTCATCGCGGTCCCGGCGCTGCTGTTCGGTGCGGGCGCCACCGGGTTCTTCGCCGTGCCCTACACCATCCTCGTCTATCCGTTGCTGTTCGCAGTATTTCCGCGGCTGTGGTCGGTGGCGCGCGCCAAGGGTTATGTCACAGCGGCGGACTTCGTTCGTGGACGGTTCGGCAACGGCACGCTGGCGCTTGCCGTGGCGGTGACCGGTATTGTGGCGACGATGCCCTACATCGCGCTGCAGCTCGTCGGCATGGAGGTCGTGATCGCCGGTCTCGGCATCAACATGGATCCGGTGCTTCCGGGCATCGGCATGGTGCACGACTTCCCGCTGCTGCTCGCCTTCGTGGTGCTGGCGCTCTACACCTATTCGAGCGGCTTGCGCGCCCCGGCGCTGATCGCGGTGGTGAAGGACCTGCTCCTCTACATCACGGTGATCGCGGCGATCATCATCATCCCGACCGAGCTTGGCGGCTTCGGCAAGATGTTCGCCGCCGCCGATCCCAAGACGCTGATCCTGGCGGCGCCCACGGCCAAGAGTCTGGGCGCGCAGTCCGCTTATGCGACGCTGGCGCTCGGCTCCACCCTCGCGCTGTTCCTCTATCCGCACGCGGTGACGGGCTTGTTGAGCTCGTCGAGCCGGCACGTGATCCGCCGCAACGCGGTGGTGCTGCCGGCCTATTCCTTCGCGCTCGGACTGATCGCGCTGCTCGGCACGATGGCGGTGGCCGCCGCGGTCAAGTCGGACCCTGCCTATGCGGCGGGCTTCGCATCCTTCGGCAACAATTTCGCGGTGCCGGCACTGTTCCTGAAGATGTTCCCGAGCTGGTTCGTCGGCCTTGCCTTCGCGGCGATCGCGATCGGCGCGCTGGTGCCGGCGGCGATCATGTCGATCGCCTGCGCCAATCTCTTCACCCGCAACATCTACCGCGAATATCTCGATCCCAACGCGCCACCGGCCCGCGAAGCGCAGGTCGCCAAGATCGCGTCGCTGGTGGTGAAGCTCGGCGCACTGTTCTTCGTGATCGAGCTGTCGACGGCTTATGCGATACAGCTCCAGCTCCTCGGCGGCATCTGGATCATCCAGACACTGCCGTCGGTGCTGCTCGGGCTCTACAGCAACAAGCTCAATCCCTGGGCGCTTCTGACCGGATGGGCGGTCGGCATCGCGAGCGGCACGGCTATGGCGGCCAGTCTGGCGTTCAAGGGCTCGATCTATCCCCTTCAGATTCTCGGGTACACGATCCCGTGCTACGCCGCGCTGTCGTCGCTGGTCCTCAACATTGCGGTCAGCGTCGCACTGAGCTGGGTGTTCAACGCGGTGCTGCGCACCCCGCCGTCCGACACAACGGTCGAAGCGGATTACGCCTGAACGCGACAAACCCGGCGCACCTGGGGCGCGCCGGGTTTCGTTCAGTCGCGAACGTTTGCCGAACTAGCGGTTCTGCCAGCCATCGTTCCGATAGCGATCATGGTTGAGGTAATTGTAGTGGTCGCCATGGCTGCGGTAGTTGTCGCGGTCGCGGGAATTGTTCCAGCGATGCCAGCGGTGCCCGTTATCCCAATAGCCGTCGCGATAGCCGAAGGCGATGTCGCCGAAGCCGACTGTGAGGATGGCGCCGCCATCGACGCGATCATAAGGTGCCGCGCTGTCGGAGTCGTTCAACCAGCCATCGTGCTCATAGCGATCGTGGTTGCGATAGTTGTAGTGGTCGCCATGGCTGCGGTAGTTGTCGCGGTCGCGGGAATTGTTCCAGCGATGCCAGCGGTGCCCGTTGTCCCAATAACCGTCGCGGTAGCCGAAGGCGACATCGCCGAAGCCGATCGTCAGGATCGCGTTGCTGTCGCGATTACCGTGGCGGTCGTAGTGCGCCGCACTCGCGGCGCCGCAGCTCAATGCGACGGCCGTTGCGGCGAGCAGAATAGTCATCTTGTTCAACATGATTTGGTCCTTGAGAAATTGCGCGAGAGTCCGAAGGAAATTCGCGCGAGGTTAGATCGCCGCGTTCGCGCCCGTCCTATTCTGCTCGCCAGCTCACCGAGCGGCGCGCAGTTCTCATTCATTCGGTGTGGGACAAACTGATCGAGCCGATGCCTGCCGCCACGTTCAGGCCTTCATTGCCCGAGACGCTGAGGGGCTGGAGGGCGAAGGATTGGTCGAAACCGCCGACAAGCGCGTTCGCACCCAGGCCGACGCCGACCGTGGCACTGGCGCTGACGCCGACATAGTCGCCGTCAAGTGCGCCGGGACGCGTGTCCGAACTGGGCGCGACAACGCCCCAGACCAGAACGCCGCCTTCGGTGTAGCCGACATCGACGCCGAATTTGGAGATGGAACCGGTATAATGCTCTGCACGACGGTCATTCTGCCGAAACGTGCAATGCAAGTCCTTCGACGAGCCGAAAATAAAGCCCCAGCCGCTCGCGACATTACAGGTCAGCGTGCCGACATTGACGCCATGCGGAGAAGCCTCGGCCGCGCCGGAGCAGCCAACAATGGCCGCGGCAGCGAGCAACATGCTCAACTTGTTCAACATTATTTTTTCCTTGGGAATGCCGGCGCGAGGTTCCGAGTGGAAATAGCGCTGGATAGGGTTCGCGCCTTGCGCGCTAACTCACTAAGACAACGCCGGCGCGCGCACTTTAGTTCCACGGCGGCGCTTTGCTATTGCGGGATAAGAGGCCTAGGGTCGCGGCGCTTCAGGAAAGATCAACCGTGCAGGGCCTCTTCGATCGAATCGGAGATGCGCGCGCGCTCACGCAAATTATCGTGGACGCCGTGCGCGAGCCGGTTCTTGTCCTGAACGGCGATTTCAAGATCCTGTTCGCCAGCGTCTCGTTCTGCAGGGCGTTCCAGATCGACTCGCGCGACGTTCTCGAGCGCAACCTGTTCGAAGTCGACGGCGGCGCCTGGAATATTCCAGTCCTGCGCGCGCTGTTGGATGACGCACGGGCCAAGCCGGGGTCCGTTCATCCCGCAGAAATCGAGCGCGATTTCGCGCGCATCGGCCACCGCATCTTGCGACTGCATGCCAGCAAGGCCAGCAACGGCGCCGAACCGATTCTGTTTCTGAATCTGGAGGACGTCACCGACCGGCGCGCCATCGAGGCGGAGAAGGTGCGGCTGCAAAACCTTTCCGACGAGTTGCTGAAGCACAAGGAAACTCTCCTGGAAGAAATGCAGCACCGCATCGTCAACAGCCTGCAGATCATCGCCAGCATCCTGATGCTCAAGGCGCGGGCGGTGAATTCCGAGGAGACGCGCCGACACCTTCAGGATGCGCACCGCCGGGTCATCTCTGTCGCGGCGGTGCAGCGGCATCTGCACAGTTCGGGGCGCGCCGACCTGATCGACATCGCGCCCTATCTCACCGAACTGTGCGAATCGCTGTCGAAGTCGATGATCGGCGACAGCCATCCGGCGACGCTGAAGGTCCTGTGCGACGAAAGCCAGCTCACCTCCGGCGATGCCGTAAGCCTAGGCCTGATCGTGACCGAACTCGTCATCAACGCCCTGAAATATGCCTTTCCGACCGAAATCGACGCTGCCATGGTCACGATCCGCTACGAAGTGAACGGCAACGGCTGGGAGCTCTCGATCGCCGACAACGGCGTGGGAAACTCCGATACCGACGCGCCGGTAAAGGCCGGACTGGGCACCAGCCTGGTCAAGGCGCTAGCCCATCAGCTCGATGCCGAAGTCGCGTGGCGAAGTTCGCCCAACGGGACTGCGGTGAGCGTCACACATGCGACCTTCGAGTCGCGCTTCAAGCGAGCGAGCTGAACAAACCCAGATGGACTATATTCACCGCGGCGGCGAACTGAGTCTCGAGGAACAGATGACCTTGCGCGACATCATCGGTCGCAGCTTCGTCAGCCGCCGCACGGTTCCGGCGGCACGGCGCGAGCGGCTGCTGACCCTGGGCCTCATATCGGCGGGCATGGGCGGACTGATCCCGACGCCGGCGGGCCGGATCGCCGCGCGAATGGTCTCCTAGAGCGAACACGGCTTTCTTCGAGACGCGATTTCGTTCCGGGTCGTTCGATTGACGCGCAATTTGCGGCTGACGCGAAGCATGCGTCACCTTATTGAGTTCTAGCCGAACCGGCCGGTGATGTACTGCTCGGTCTGCTTCTTTTCCGGCGCGGTGAAGATCTTCTCGGTCTGCCCGAACTCGATCAGCTCGCCCAGATACATGAAGGCCGTGTAGTCGGAGGTGCGGCTCGCCTGCTGCATGTTGTGCGTGACGATCACGATCGTGTAGTCGGCCGAAAGTTCGTCGATCAATTCCTCGATCTTGGCGGTCGAGATCGGATCGAGCGCCGAGCACGGCTCGTCGAGCAGAATGACTTCGGGCCGCGTCGCAACCGTGCGCGCAATGCAAAGCCGCTGCTGCTGGCCGCCGGAGAGGCTCAGGCCGGACTGCTTGAGCTTGTCCTTCACTTCGCCCCATAGGGCGGCGCGTTGCAGCGCGCTTTCGATCCGGCCGTCGAGCTCCGAACGCGGCATTCTTTCATAAAGCTTTATGCCGAAGGCGACGTTGTCGTAGATCGTCATCGGGAACGGCGTCGGCTTCTGGAACACCATGCCGACGCGGCTGCGCAGCAGATTGGTGTCGAGGCGCGACGACAGGATGTTCTCGCCGTCGAGCACGACTTCGCCCTCGGCGCGCTGGTTGGGATAAAGCTCGTAGATGCGGTTCAGGATTCGCAGCAGGGTGGACTTGCCGCAGCCCGACGGTCCGATGAAAGCGGTGACCTTGCGGTCGTAAAGGGGAACCGTGACGTTCTTCAGTGCCTTGGTCGCGCCATAGTAGAAGGACAGGTCGCGGATATCGACCTTGACCTGCTCGCCTGTCGTCGTCGGGGCGCCGTCCGCGTCCATGTTCAACTCCGCTTACCTTCGAGTAACCGCGCGATGATGCTGAGCGTCAGCACCGTGGCGGTGATGAGAAGTGCGCCTGCCCAGGCCAAATGATGCCAGTCCTCATAGGGCGACATCGCGAACTGGAAGATGACCGCCGGCAGGCTCGCCATCGGTTGATTGAGGTCGGTGCTCCAGAACTGGTTGTTGAGCGCGGTGAAAAGAAGCGGCGCGGTCTCGCCGGAAATGCGCGCGATCGCGAGCAGCACGCCCGTCACGATGCCCGCGCGGGCGGCGCGCCAGGTCACGGCGCGGATCACGCTGCTGCGCGGCGCACCGAGCGCGGCGGCGGCCTCGCGCAAGCCGTTGGGCACGAGCAGGAGCATGTTCTCCGTCGTGCGCACCACGACGGGAATGACGATGACCGTCAGCGAAGCCGCGCCGGCCCAGGCCGAGAAGTGGCCCATCTTCAAAACGACGATCTCGTAGATGAAGAGACCCGTGACAATCGACGGCGCGCTCAAGAGGATGTCGTTTATGAAGCGGACGAAGAACGCAAGCCGCGAATAGCGGCCATATTCGGCAAGATAGGTGCCGGCCATCAGACCGATCGGCGTGCCGGCGGCAACCGCGAGCACGCTCATTATGATGCTGCCGAAGATGGCGTTGGCGAGCCCACCGTCCGAGCCGGGCGGCGGCGTCATCTCCGCAAAAACCTTCGGCGAAATGCTGGAGAAGCCGTTGTAGAACAACGATCCCAGGATAAGTCCGAGCCACACGAGTCCGAAGGCGGCGGCGAATATCGACATGGCGAGAAAGAAGCGGTTCCACAGTTTCCGCCGGAAGATGAGCGCGCTGCTTCCCCTCATTGCGCGCTCCCCGCGCGGCGTTCCAACGCGCGCAGCATCAGCTGCGCCGAGGCGAGCACGACGAAGGTGATGAAGAACAGGATCAGGCCCATTTCGATCAGCGAGGAGAGGTAGAGATCGCCGACGGCTTCGGTGAATTCGTTGGCGATCGTCGCGGAGATCGTGGTTCCCGGCGCGAACAGCGACTTCTGGATGTGATGGGCGTTGCCGATCACGAAGGTGACCGCCATCGTTTCGCCCAGCGCGCGGCCGAGCGCCAACATGCCGCCGCCCACGACGCCGGAGCGCGCGAACGGCAATACGACGCGCCACATCACTTCCCAGGTCGTGCAGCCCAGTCCGTAAGCCGCTTCCTTCAACATCGGCGGCACAGTCTCGAACACGTCGCGCGTCACCGCGGAGATGAAGGGCAGCACCATGATCGAGAGAATCAGCGATGCCGTGAAGATGCCGATGCCGTATGGCGGGCCGCCGAGATAATCCTGCAGGATGGGAACGTCAGCCAGCCAGTCTACGACTTGGGTTTGCACATTGGCCTGGAACCAGGGTGCGAAGATGAAGAGGCCCCAAATGCCGTAGATGATCGAGGGAATGCCGGCGAGCAACTCGATCGCGATGCCGATCGGACGGCGCAGCGGCCGCGGGCAGATCTCGGTCAGGAAGATGGCGATCCCGATGCCGACGGGCACCGCGATGAACATCGCGAGGAACGAGGTGACGAGGGTGCCGTAGACCGAGGCCAGGGCGCCGAATTTCTCGGTTACCGGATTCCACACTTCGGTGTAGACGAAGGGCAGGCCGAATTGCCGGATCGACGGCATCGCGCCGATGGCGAGCGACGCGATCACACCGGCAAAAATGCCGAGCACGATGAGCGCGGCCGCCAGCGTCAGCATATGGAAACGCGCGTCGCGCGAGCCGCCACGTCGGATAGCGTTGGCGCGTTCGGGGAGTGCCATCATCTCTTCGGTAAGGGCAATATCGGCCATGGGCTCGCGCGTGCGCCAATCTTAAATGAGCTGGGACGGCAGCCCGAGGACTGCCCCAAAGAGTTCACGGAAGCCCATCCCATCGGCGTTGCGCGCAAGGACCATCACAGTTTTGCAAAGGTTTTGTGACGGCCCCTCCGTTCGAGGGAACTCTACGCCTAACGCATTGATATGAAAAAGAAACCGCGCGGACAGGGCCCGCGCGGCAAATTGCCGGTACGCCGTTCAGCGGCCGGCCGTCACCACCACGTCGAAGCTGTCACCGGTCGAATTGGTGACCGTCCAATGTTCGCCGATCGGATGGATGGACAGGGGCGAGCAGCTCTCACCCGGCGCGTTCGGGGTGTTCGGCGGCAGTTGCGGCGTCAGGCACAGGGTGGCGCCATTGTCCTTGGCGACCCACTTGCCGCCATAGGTGATCGGCTTGCCGTCCGGGCCGGTGCCGTTCGCGGTGTAAGTGCCGTCCGCATTGAACATCAGCGTGCCGACCGCTCCGGTCTTGGCATTCTTGGTCGTGACGGTATTGCCGTATGTCGTGGCCATCGGATCGTCGGCATAAGCCGCGGTCGCAACGAAAAACAGAGCGCCGGCCAGCGCCAGCGTCGAAATACGCATTGACTATCCTCCTCGAAGTTTTCTCCCACCCGTCACTTCCGTGATCGGATGGCGGAACATTAACCAATTATTCACCACGCCGAAATCGCGCGCTTAAGGGTTTTCGAAAGTTCTCCGAGGCTAGCGTGCCAAGGGGTCTTCTACGGTCGGCGTATTGCGCACACTCCGCACGATTCTGGGACTGATCGCGTTCGCCATGCTGCTCGCGGCATTCGGCGACGTCGTCCTGCACAACGGCTTCACGCTGATGGCGCCGAGCGTCTTCGCCGTGCTCGTCGCGATCGTGCTGGGATTCCTGCTGCACGAGTTCGTCGTCGCCAGGCAGCGCATGGAACTCCTCGACCGGCAGACCGCCCAGCTCAAATCGGCCGGCAGCCGACTTGAACAATCGCTGGCGGCCGCCGCCGCCTTCAATGCCCGGCTCAACCAGAGCGAAGCGCGCTACAAGGCGCTTGTCGACGCACAGGGCGACGCGATCTTTCGTCGTGCGCCCGACAGCCGGCTGACCTATGGCAACGAAGCCTTCTTCAAGCTCTTCGGACTGAACGCGCAGCGCGCCATTGGCCGGCCCTTCGCGCCCGAACTGCACCCGGACTGCCGCGCGCCGTCGTTCGGCAGCTTCGCGGGCCTCGAATCCGGCCGCAGCCGCGTGCGCTATGACCAGCATGTCCGCACCGCCTATGGCTGGCGCTGGATCTCCTGGGAAGACTATGCGGTGCGCGATTCGCAGGGCCGTCTCGTCGAAGTCCAAAGCGTCGGCCGCGACATCGCCGAGCGCAAGGCGCTGGAAGATGCGATCAGCGAGGCGCGCGACCGGGCGGAAGCGGGAAGCCGCGCCAAGTCCGGCTTCCTCGCGACGATGAGCCACGAAATCCGCACGCCGATGAACGGCGTGCTTGGCATGGCGCGGCTGTTGCTGGAAACCGATCTTCGGCCCGAGCAGCGCACCTATGTCGATGCCATCAGCCAGTCGGGCGAAGCGCTGCTGACCTTGATCGGCGACATCCTGGATTTCTCCAAGATCGAGTCCGGCACCTTCACGCCGGAAGAAGACGAAGTCGAATTGCGTTCGCTGATCGACGGCGTCGTCGAGCTCGCCTGCCCCCGCGCACACGACAAGAACATCGAGATCGTCGCCGCCGCCGAGACCGGCGTTCCCGAAATCATCCGCAGCGACAGCCTGAGGCTGCGCCAGATCCTGACCAATCTCGTCGGCAACGCGGTCAAGTTCACCGAACAGGGCGGCGTCGAGATCACCGTTCGCGTCGTGGCGCTGCCTGAGCGGCACTTCCTGCGCTTCGATGTGCGCGACACCGGCGTCGGCGTTCCCGCCGAGAAGCGCGAAGAGATTTTCCGCGAATTCGTGCAGGCCGATTCGGGCCATGCACGCAGGTTCGGCGGTTCGGGCCTCGGCCTTGCCATCTCCAAGAAACTTGTCGAAGCGATGGGCGGCGAGATCGGCGTCGAGGAAGCCGAAGGCGGCGGCAGCCGCTTCTGGTTCACCATTCCTTGCATCGTCGTCAAATCCGCGAACGCGGCCGAAGACGCCGCGCTGGACGGCCTTCAGATCGTGCTCGTTTCGCGCAATGCGATTCTGCGCGACGGGCTGGCGGCGCAGATCCGCTCCGCCGGCGGCACCGTCGTCAACGCCGATGCGCACGACGCGCGCGCCGATCTGGTTCTGGTCGATGCCGGAACCGACACAGAACCGCGGCCGCCTGTGGCACCCGACGCAGCGATACCGGCCTTCGTCATGGTAACGCCTGCGGCGCGTTCGAGCCTCGCGGCGATGCGCGATCTGGGATTCACCGGCTATCTGGTGAAGCCGGTGCGCCGCGCGACCCTTATCGACCGGGTGCGCAACCGCCCCGAGCCGCTGTTCGCCGAATCGGATTCATTGCCGTCTGCGGCCGCCACGCAATCCGAACCGGCGCAGCCGCAACGGCCGGCCACGCTGAAGATCCTTCTTGCCGAGGACAATCCGATCAACCTGCTCCTGACGCGCGAGCTGCTGCGCCGCCGCGGCTATTCAGTCGTCGAGGTCAAGTCGGGCGATGCCGCCGTCGCGGCGGTGGAGCGCGAGGCGTTCGACATCGTGCTGACCGACATCCACATGCCCGGCATGGACGGCGTCGAGGCGACGCGGGCCATTCGCGCGATGGAAACCGCGGCCGGACGCAAGCGCGTGCCGATCGTCGCGTTGACCGCCGATGCGCTCGAGACAGGCAAGCGGGCTTGCAAAGAGGCCGGCATGGATGGTTTCCTCACCAAGCCTGTCGACCCCGCCCAGCTGGACGAGATGTTCAACATCCTGATTCCCACGGCCTTCAAGACTGCCGCCGCGTGAACCAGGCGGCGGCGGTACCCGCAAAGCGTTCGCTTAAAGCCTATCTTCAGCCCAAGACGCTGCAGATGCTGTTGCTGGGTATCTCGTCGGGCATTCCGTTCCTTCTGATCGGCAACACGCTCGGCTACTGGATGCGCGACGACGGCATGTCGCTGTCGGTCATCGGCTTCGTCTCCTGGGTCGGCATCACCTACACGCTGAAACCCTTCTGGGCCCCGATCATCGATCGCGTCAGCGCCCCCGGATTTGCCTGGCTCGGCCGCCGCCGCAGCTGGATGGCGCTGTCGCAACTCGTCGTCGGACTGAGCCTGATCGGCATGGCGGTCGTCGGACTGAAGAACGGGCTCTTCGCGTTGACGGCCTTCGCCTTCCTCACCGCGCTGGCGGCGGCGACGCAGGACATCGTGGTCGATGCCTGGCGCATCGAGTCGGCGACGGACAATGACGAGCTCGGTCTTCTGTCGTCGGCCTATCAGTTCGGCTATCGCGTCGCCCTGCTCGCGACCGATGCCATCATCCTCGCGGTGGCCGAGCATACGAACTGGTCGTTCTCCTATGCGTTGTATGGCGCGCTGATGGCGATCGGGCTCGTCACGACCTTCTTCGCGCCGGAACCCGCGCGTGCCGATGCGGTGATGCAAGCGAAGGCCGGTGCCGCGCCGCTCTACACCATCCGCGGCTTGTTCGACGCCATCGCCGGACCGTTCATCGCCTTCTTCAAGACCTATGGCTGGATCGCGCTTTTGATGCTGGTGGCGATCAGCTTCTACCGGGTGCCCGACTTCATCATGGGTCCGATGGTCAATCCCTATTATCACGACATCGGACTGACCAAGGACACCGTCGCGGCGGTGCGCGGGACGTTCAGCTTCGCCGCCTCGCTGGCCGGCATCGCGGCCGGCGGATTCTGCGCATTACGGTTCGGTTACATCCGCGCCTTGATCCTCGGCGGCATCCTGCAGGCGGCGGCGATCGCGGCCTATGCGGTGCTGGCCACCACCAAGACCGACATCGGCGTCTTCATCGCGATCATGATCTTCGACAGCGTGGCGACGAGCTTCGCCGGCGTGGCGCTCGTCTCCTACATGTCGAGCCTGACCAGTCTCGGCTACACCGCGACGCAATATGCCCTGCTGGCCGCGAGCTACACCTTTCTCGGCAAGTTCCTCAAAGGGTTCTCCGGCGAAGTCGTGGAAGCCCTCAGCCACGGCGGCAACCTGATGCACGCCTATGCCATCTTCTTCATCGGTTGCGGACTTGCCGGGATACCCGGGCTGATCCTTTTCATTGTGCTGGCGCGAATCCATGCGCTCCGGGCACGGGCGGCCGGTTAGCCTTTGCGGTTTGCCTGTGCCTGCGCCCTCCGGTAAAATACGCATCATCGGGGAGCGGCCAGCTGGCTGTCGTCTAGTCGGCGCCAATCCCAAAGGATCTGTTCGCTTGGTCAACATTCACGAGCCTGGCTCTCTCGGGGGCAGACTTGAGCAATGGCCTGTCCTTGCGACCGCCGGTGCGCTGGAAGTGCGCCTGGCCGAGACCGAAGGCGAAGTCGAACAGGCGCAGCGGCTTCGCTATCACGTCTTCTACGAAGAGATGGCGGCGGTGCCATCGCCGGCGATGCGCGAGGCGCGGCGCGACTTCGACAAGTTCGACGAGGTCTGCGATCACCTTTTGGTCGTGGATCGTTCCTCGGTCGACGAGGACGGCCAGCCGCTCGTGGTCGGCACCTATCGAATGACCCGCGAAGTGGACGCGGCACGGGCCGGCGGATTCTATACGGCAGGCGAGTTCGACATCTCGGGCATGCTGAAGGCCCATCCGCCCGGCACCCGCTTCCTCGAGCTCGGCCGCTCCTGCGTGCTCAAGACTTACCGCAACCGCACCACCACGTTGCAGCTGCTGTGGAAAGGCCTGATGGCCTATGTGGTCCGCTTCTCCATCGACGTGATGTTCGGCTGCGCATCCTTTCCCGGCACCGATCCCGACCAGATGGCGTTGGCGCTCTCCTATCTGCACCACTTCCATCCGATGCCGGCCGGCTTCACGGTGCGCGCGCGGCCGGAACTCTATGTGCCGATGAATCGCATGCCGAAGGCCGCGATCGATCCCAAGGAAGCGTTGCGCGCCCTGCCGCCGCTGCTCAAGGGTTACATCCGCGCGGGCGTCTATATCGGCGATGGCGCGGTGATCGACCGCCAGTTCTCGACCACCGACGTGTTCATCTACGTTCCGGTGAAGAGCATCGGCGAGCGCTACAGAAGCCGGTTCGGTTTCGAATCCTGAAACTTCTTTCCTGTCGGAACGACGCGCGCCGAACGCTCAGCTGTCATTCCCGGCGAGCGCGCCAGCGCGAGGTTCGCCGCGGACGACGGGGTCGGCGAACCTACGCCTTCTTCCGCTTCTCGATCGCGTCCCAGATCAGCTTGGCGATGTCGTGGCCGCCGAAACGCTTCACCTCGAGAATACCGGTCGGCGAAGTGACGTTGATTTCGGTGAGATAGTCGCCGATCACGTCGATGCCGGTGAAGATGAGGCCGCGCTTGCGCAGCTCCGGTCCGATCGTGTCGCAGATGTGCTTTTCACGCGCCGACAAGGTCGTCGCCTCCGGCTTGCCACCGACATGCATGTTGGAGCGCGCTTCGCCCTTCGCCGGCACGCGATTGATGGCGCCCGCGAATTCGCCGTCGACCAGGATCACGCGCTTGTCGCCCTTACGCACCTCGGGCAGGTAGCGCTGCACGATCACCGGCTCGCGATAGAACTGCGTGAACATCTCCAGCAGCGAGCCGAGATTCTCGTCTTCCGGCTTGATGCGGAAGACGCCCGCGCCGCCATTGCCGTAGAGCGGCTTGACGATGATGTCCTGGTGCTGCGCGCGAAATTCGTCGATCTCGGCGCGGTCCGACGTGATGAGCGTCGGCGGCATAAGGTCCTTGAACTGGGTGACGAAGATCTTCTCCGGCGCATTGCGGACATGGAACGGGTCATTCACCACCAAAGTTTTGGGGTGAATGTTCTCCAGCACATGAGTCGCGGTGATGTAGGCCATGTCGAAGGGCGGGTCCTGCCGCATCAACACGACGTCGGCCGCTGACAGGTCGTAAACCGAGCGTTCGCCGAGCGTGAAATGATCGCCCTTCTTCTCCCGCACGCTGAGCGGGCGCACCCGCGCCGTCACGCGGCCCTCGCGGAAGGAGAGATCGCGCGGACCGTAATAGAGCAGCGCATGGCCGCGGGCCTGCGCCTCGAGCGCCAGCGCGAATGTGGAATCGCCGCCGATGTCGATCTTCTCGATCGGGTCCATCTGGATCGCGACAGTCAGCATGGCGTTCCTCTGTTCAATTGAGCCGGCGCTTCAGATGCGCGAGCGACAACGCCGCCTCGTTGTGCAGCGGCTCGCCGGCCGGCGCGAAATTCAGACATGTCTCATAGGCTTTTCGTGCCGCACCCAATACGCCCACCGCCTCGTTGAGGCGCGCCAGATCGAACCACAAATCCGGCCGCTTCGGTGCCAGAACCGTCATGCGCTGCGCCACCTCCAGGCCACGCTCGCGATCGCCGGCCTCCAGCGCGCGCAGCTTCAGATTGTTCTGAAGCCTGAGCAAGACATCGGTATCGCTGACCGGCTGTGCAAGGGAAGCCGGGCTGCCCTCTGCAAGCCCGGCGCCGGCGTTGAATGGATCGACGGTCATGTCATTGTGGCGGTAACCAATGCGCACCAGGAAATGGCCCGGCGCGTCGAGGCCGCATGCGGTGAGACCCGCGGCGCGCGCGGCGTGGATGTACAGGATGCCGAGCGACACCGGCAGGCCGCGGCGCCGTTCGATCACGCTCATCAGATCGGCGTTCTTCGGATCGTCGTACGTGGCACGGTCGCCGGCATAGCCGAAATCCCCGGCCATCCGTTCGGCGAGGAGCCGCGCGCCGTCGCCGACATTGCGTATGTTGCCGGCCTCCGTGCGCATCGCCTGGGCAAGCGCATCGAGTTGGCCAAGATAAGGTTCGAGCGGACGCCCCGGATGATCGAGTGCCGCCAGCATCAGCGCGGCGCGCGCGATATCGTGAGGACCGTCACCGCCGCCGATCTGTCTCAGAAAGTCGAGGGGGCTCATGGCCGCCACGCATCGCGGATGTGGCGCGGCAGGGTGCGCGGCGAAACCGTGACGATGTCGAAGCGCATCCCGCGGCGCGCCAGATTCGGCCGTCCGGCGACATAGAGCGAGGCGGCACGCGCGATCCGCGCCTGCTGGCGCGGCGCCACCGACTCGGCCGCGAGCCGCGTTTCGGCGCGCGCCTTGACCTCGACGAAGCACAGAATGCCGCGCGGCGAACGCGCGATCAGATCGATCTCGCCGGCATGCGTCTTCACCCGGCGGCCGAGGATGCGATAGCCCTTGAGGCGGAGCAGCAGCGCGGCCAGCGTCTCGCTGCTGCGACCGCGCTTCTCCGCATCAATGCGCCGGGATGTGATCCTGTCAGCCTTCATCGCGCTTCTTCATCTCGAGCGCCCTTTCATAAACGCCCTTGCGCGGAATTCCGAGCGCCTGCGCGATCAGTTCGGCCGCCGCCTTGACCGGCATGAAGGGCAAAGCCTGGTCGAGCAGCGCGTCGATCTTCGCTAAATCGGGTGCGAGCTCGGCCGGCGGGCCGACCAGAACCGTCACTTCTCCTCTCGGCGGCGTTTCGCTTGCATATTGGCTTGCGAGGATCGCGAGCGTGCCGCGGCGGACTTCTTCGTGCAGCTTGGTCAGCTCGCGCGCCACCACCACGGCGCGGTCGCCGAGCTCATCGGCCATCTGCGCCAGACTCTCGGAGAGCCGCTGCGCGGACTCGAAAAAGACGAGCGTGGCGCGCACGTCCTTCAGTTCGCCCAGCGCAGTGGCGCGTTCGCCGGCCTTCGACGGCAGGAAGCCTGCGAACAGGAAGCGGTCGGTCGGAAGGCCAGACAGCATCAGCGCCGTCAACGGAGCCGAGGCGCCCGGAATGGCATGCACCGGAACACCTTCCGCAAGTGCGGCGCGCACCAGCTTGTAGCCGGGATCGGAAATGAGCGGCGTGCCGGCATCGCTGACGAGTGCGATGCGGCCGCCATGGGCAAGCCTGGCCAGCAATTTCGGCCGCTCGCGGGCGCCATTGTGGTCGTTATAGGCGGTGAGCGGCTTGGCGATGCCGTGAATCGCCAAAAGCTTTGACGTAACGCGGGTGTCTTCTGCCGCAATGAGGTCACAGCCGGTCAATATATCGAGCGCACGCAAGGTGATGTCGCGGGCGTTGCCGATAGGGGTGGCGGTTACGTAAAGACCGGGGGACAGGTCCGCGCGACCGCCCGATTTACGGTACGTGTCCAAAGCCTTAGGGTCGCCTTCCTGTGGAGGTCTCAATGCCTGTCGTATCCCGTTTCGCGACTCTTGTCCGTCATGCGCGCCTTCTTGCCATCGCCGGCGCCGCTTCGATAGCGCTCGCTGGCTGTGTAACCAAGCCGGCCGCCCCGACCGCGCCCGTCGCTCCGGTCGTCGTGCCCGGCACGACGCCAACCAATCCGCTGACCGAGAACAAGCCGACCTTCTTCAACATGCCCAACATCCCGGCCGATCATACGCCGGTCCGCGTCGGGGTGATCCTGCCGTTCGGCAGCGGGTCGGCGGCAGTGAAGGCGCTGGCAGAGACGATGCTGAAAGCCGCCGAGCTCGCGCTCTATGAGGCCGGCAACAAGGACATCGTGCTGATGACCGCCGACGAGGGTTCGAGCTCGGCCGATGCCTCCGCTGCCGCCGTCAAGCTGCTCAATCAGGGCGCCGAGATCATCGTCGGCCCGCTGTTCGCGCCGGCGGTCAGGGCGGTGGCGCCCGAGTGCCGCGATCGCGGTGTGCTGGTGCTGGCCTTCTCGACCGACAGTTCGGTCGCGGGCGACGGAATCTATCTGATGGGCTTTCTGCCGCAGAACGACGTGAACCGCATCGTCTCCTATGCGCTGACGCAAGGCCATCACAAGTTCGCCGCGCTGGTGCCGAGCACGGCCTATGGCGACATCACGCTGGATGCGCTGCACACGACGCTCAAGGGCACGCAAGGCGAACTCGGCGATATCCAGCGCTACCAGGGAACCGAGGATGGCGCGATCGGGCCGGCGGCGAGGATCGCCAAGACCGACTCCGACGCGATGCTGATCCCCGAAGGCGGACAGGTGCTGCGCGCGATCTCGCCGACGCTGGGCACCAGCGGGCTGGATCCCGCCAAGGTCAAGTTGCTCGGGACCGGATTGTGGAACGATCCGGCCAACCTGTCGGCGCCGACATTGAACGGCGGCTGGTTCGCCGCCACCGATCCCAAGAACGACATCGCATTCAACGCCAAATATCGCGCGGCGTTCGACGTCAATCCGCCGCCGCTCGCGGCGCTCGCCTATGATGCGGTTTCGCTGGTCGCCGTGCTGGCAAAGGGCGAGCCCTACAAGCGCTTCACGCGCGCCGCGCTCGCCGATCCCAACGGCTTCACAGGCGCCGACGGCATTTTCCGCTTCGCGCCGGACGGCACCGCCGAGCGCGGCCTCGCCGTGCTCGAGGTCACGCCGGATGGATTTCATGTCGTCGATCCGGCGCCGACGACGTTCGTCGTGAAGCCTGGTTCGTGAATTGACACCGCCTCCCCGCTTCGCGGGGCGGTGGCTTATTCCGCCAGCGCCGCGATCACGCTGTTGAGCAGCAACCGCCCGCGCGGCGTGGCGGTGAGGCGCGCGCCATCAAGCGAAACCAGACCGTCCTCGGCGAGCAACGCAATTCGTCGTGCATCGGGCGCCGTTCCCCAGCGCGCGCGATAAGCCGAAAGATCGATGCCTTCGGTGAGACGCAAATTCATCAGCAGATGCTCGCGCGCCGCATCTTCATCCCAAAGTGCGGCGAATTCGGTCATGCCGTGGCCCTGCTGCGCGACCTTTTCGCGCCAGCGTTCGGGGAGGCGCTCGGTCTGCGTCGCCACGCGCTTGCCGCCGATATCGAGACGGCCATGCGCACCCGGCCCGACGCCGGCGTAAGCTCCGTATCGCCAATAGATCAGATTGTGCCGCGCCTCGGAGCCCGGCCGCGCATGATTGGAAATCTCATAGGCGGGACGGCCGGCGGCTTCGGTCATCTCCTGCGTCATCTCGTAGAGTTCGGCGGCGCGGTCTTCATCCGGGATCGTCAGCGCGCCGGTCTTGTAGAGTGTGGCGAACGGCGTCGCGGGCTCGATGGTGAGCTGATAGAGCGACAGATGATCGGTGCCGAAGGCGAGCGCTTCGCGCAGCTCACCGCGCCATTGTGCCACCGTCTGCTCGGGCCGCGCATAGATCAGATCGAGCGAGACCCGGTCGAAGTTCTTCATGGCGAGCGCGAGCGCGGCCTTCGCCTCGGCCGCATTGTGCAAACGACCCAGCATTTTCAGGTCTTTGTCGTTCAGCGCCTGCACGCCGAGCGACAGGCGGTTGACGCCGGCGGCACGGTAATCGGCGAAGCGCGTCGCGTCGGCGCTTGCCGGATTGGATTCGAGCGTGACCTCAATGTCGTTGCCCGCACGCCACAGGCGCGCAATCGTATCAAGTACGCGCCCGACACTGCCCCCTTGCATCAACGACGGCGTGCCGCCGCCGAAGAACACGGTCTCGACGATGGGCCGATCCGGTCCTTGCTGTCCCGCGACCCATTCGAGCTCGCGCTCGATCGCGTCGATCCAGCCCGACTCGTCGATCTGTGTGCGGACATGGGAGTTGAAATCGCAATAGGGGCACTTGGCCGCGCAGAACGGCCAATGCACATAAATGCCGAAGCTGCTCATGGCTGGAAGACGTCGCTCGCGACCAGTTTCTCGAAGGCGCGGGTGCGATGGTTCATCGCGAGCTTCTCGGCCGGGTCCATCTCGCCGAAGGTCTCGCGCATCCCTTGCGCGACGAAGATCGGATCGTAGCCGAAGCCGAAATGGCCGCGCGGCGGGAACGTCAAATGGCCGTGCACCTCGCCGAGAAATATCCGCGGCGGCTCGTGCGGCAAGGCGAGCGCCAGCGCCGAGACGAACTTTGCGGAAAGGTCGCGCGCGCCTTTCTCCAGCAGCTCGCGTTCGACGCGCGCCATCGCGACGGCGAAGTCCTTGCCCGGCCCGGCCCAGCGCGCCGAATAGATGCCCGGCGCACCATCGAGCGCGTTCACCGCGAGGCCCGAATCGTCGGCGAGCGAGATGTGTCCTGAAAGATTGGCGACATGCCGCGCTTTCAGCGCGGCATTGCCCGCGAAAGTCTCCTCGGTCTCTTCCGGTTCGACGATCTCCAAATCGCCGGCGCCGATAACGTGCAGCCGGTAAGGCGCGAGCAATTCCACGATCTCGCGGACCTTGCCAGGATTGTGGCTCGCCACCACCAGCGTGTCGCCCTTGGCGAGCTTCATCAGATGACCGGCCTGGAATTCTCGCCGTGCTCGCGCGCCACGATGTCGAGTTGGGCGCGGATCGCAACGAGATGACCCTCGGCCGCCAGGATGTGCGCGGCAGCGCGCGGCACTTCCTTGTTGCGGAAATGGGTAGCGGCGACGCGCGCATGGTCCGCGAGCTTCGCCGCGTCGTCGGCGATCGCGTCCAGCCGCGCCGCCTGGGTCTGCATCGTCATCCGCCGATCGCCTTCTTCTGCAGTTCGACCAGTTGCTCGCAGCCGTGGCGCGCCAGCCTGAGCAGGTGGGAAAACTCCTCCTCGCTGAACGGCGCGCCTTCGGCTGTCCCTTGCAGCTCGACCAGGCCGCCTTTGCCCGTCAGCACGAAATTGGCGTCGGTTTCCGCGGTCGAATCCTCGTCATAGTCGAGGTCTAGAACCGGAAAACCCTTCCAGATGCCGCAGGAAACCGCGGCGACGTGATCCTTGATCGCGGGCTTGGTCACCATGCCGGTCTTCTTCATGAATTCGATGCACTGATACAGCGCGACGAAGCCGCCGGTGATGGAAGCGGTGCGCGTGCCGCCGTCGGCCTGGATGACGTCGCAGTCGATCGCGATCTGGCGCTCGCCGAGCGCCGTCATGTCCACCACGGCCCTGAGCGAGCGGCCGATCAGGCGCTGTATTTCCAGGGTGCGGCCCGATTGCTTGCCCTGCGCCGCCTCGCGCCGCATGCGCTCATGCGTCGAGCGGGGAAGCATGCCATACTCCGCCGTGACCCAGCCCTTGCCCGTGCCGCGCAGGAAACCCGGCGCCGTATCCTCGAGGCTCGCGGTGACGAGCACATGGGTGTCGCCGAATTTGACGAGGCAGGAGCCTTCGGCATGCTTGGCGACGCCGGGTTCGAGGCTCACCTTGCGCATCTGGTCGTTTGCGCGGGCCGAAGGGCGCATGTTGATTGCCTTGAAGTTTTGGGCGTCGACCGTTACCTAGCGGCTTTGCCGCGGCAGGTGCAAACAGAACTGGGCGACGTCAGAATAATATAGATAAGTCAAAGGCTTAGATAATTGGATCAGTCATCGACCCGTGCCCTGAACGCCGCCCTTGGGGACCGCCCCAGGGAAGTGTTCCGCCATTTGGTCGAAGCTTTCCTGTCTTCGGGTGAACCGGTCGGCTCGCGCACCCTGTCGCAGCGCCTGCCGCTGACCCTCTCGCCGGCCTCGATCCGCAACGTCATGGCGGACCTCGAAAGCATGGGCCTGCTCTACGCGCCGCACACCTCGGCCGGCCGCGCGCCGACCGAAAAGGGCTTGCGGCTGTTCGTCGATGGCCTTCTGGAGGTCGGCGAACTGGCACCCGACGAGCGCGCTTCCATCGAGGCGCGCATGGGCGACAGCGGGCGTCGCCTCGAAGACGTGCTGACCCAGGCGACCCTGATGCTCTCGGGCCTGTCCAATTGCGCCGGCCTCGTCGTCTCGTCCAAGCAGGATTCGCTGCTAAAGCATATCGAGTTCACCTCCATCGCGCCGGGCAAGGCGCTCGTGGTGATGGTGAGCGAGGACGGCCAGGTCGAGAACCGGCTGATCGACACGCCGCTCGGACTGCCGGCTTCGGCCCTGTCGGAAGCTTCCAACTATCTCAATGCGCGGCTGCGCGGGCGCACGCTCGATGCCGCGCGCACCGAGGTGCTGTCGGAACTGGACAGCGAGCGCGCCGAACTCGACGTGCTGACGGCGAAGATCGTGGCGGAGGGGCTGGCGACGCTCTCCACGCCGGTCGGCAGCGACGACAAGGTGCTGATCGTGCGCGGCACCTCCCACCTGCTCGACACGGTGGAAGCGCGCGCCGACATCGACCGCGTGCGCACCCTGTTCGAGGATATCGAGCGCAAGAACGATTTGATCCGCCTGCTCGAGCTGGCCAAGGAAGGCGACGGCGTGCGCATCTTCATCGGCTCGGAGAACCGGCTGTTCAGCCTGTCCGGCTCCTCGATCATCGCGGCGCCCTACGCCAATTCCCAGGGCAAGATCGTCGGTGTGATCGGCGTGCTTGGCCCGACGCGGCTCAACTACGGCCGCATCATTCCGATGGTGGACCACACCGCAAAAGTCGTCGGCCGGTTGCTCGGCTGACGCATCAGGAAGATTTCGATGAACGACGAAGACGACATTCCGCAGACCGATCCGGAACAACCGCATCCCGCCGACGTCATCCAGGCGTTGAACGCGGAGAACGTGGACCTCAAGGACAAGCTGCTGCGCGCGCTTGCCGAGACGGAAAATGTGCGCCGCCGCTCCGAACGCGAGCGCGAGGACACGCGGCAATATGCGGTGACCCGCTTTGCCCGGGACATGCTCGGCATCGCCGACAATTTCGCGCGCGCCCTGTCGCATCTGCCGCAATCGGTGCGCGACGCGGCCGATCCGCAGGTCAAGGCGGTGATCGACGGCGTGGAGGCAACCGACCGACAGCTCATGTCGACGCTCGCCAATCACGGCGTGCAGCAGATCGACACCGGCGATGGAAAGTTCGATCCCAACCTGCACCAGGCGATCGCCGAGGTGCCGGGCGAAGGCAAGCCGCCCGGCTCGATCGTCAACGTCGTACAGGCTGGCTACACGATCGCGGGCCGGCTTCTGCGCCCGGCGATGGTGACCATCGCGCGCAAGGACAGCGGCAACGGTGCCGGAGTCGATACCAGGGCCTGACACAAGGCCGGCGGATTTGCGCTAGACTGGCGTTCATGAGCGAAGCCATCCCCGCGACGAAGCCGGCGACCGCAGGCCTTCCGTTCGAGCAGCAGCTCTACGAGCGTTCGCCCTTCGGCATCCTGGCGACCACGGCGATCGTCTTCGCGCTGCTGTTCGGCGCGTTCCTTGCCGCCGCAACCACCGAAAACGTCCCCACTATCCGCCATGCCGGAAGCGGCGCGTTCTTCTCCGACGCCGCGTGGCCGGCGCTGGTCTTGACCCTGCTGTGCTGTGCGGCGCTGGCGATGCAACGTTATGCAAGAGTTGCCGAAGGCCGCGACGCAGCTGCCTACGCCAACATCCTGAGCGGCGGGATCGCCAGCGCGCGCGACGTCACATCGCTCATTCCCCGCGAGGCACGGCTTGGCCGCGCGACGCTCATCGGCCTTGCCGTGGGTCTCGTCATCAGCGCCATCGTCCGCATCAGCGAATTCCGCGAGGGTCATATCATTCCGCCGCTGACACTCGCCTGGTTCGCCGCCGTGACGAGTTTCATGGTCATCCTGTTCGCGCGCGGCGTGGAACAGACCCGTGCCGGGAACCGAGGCTATGCCCGCACGCTCAATGCCGAGCTGAAGATCGACTTGTTGCGCACCGACGCGCTGGCCGTGCTCGGCCGTTCGGCGGCACGTTCGGCGCTCATCTGGTTCGTGATCAGTGCGGTCGCCTGCCTCTTCTTCGTCGGCGGCGACCTCAACTGGCTGACCATCCTGCTGATCGCGGCCTGCGCCGCCATGGGTCTGGGCCATTTCGTCAGCGTCATGAGCCGCATCCACCGGCAGATCATGGCGGCGAAGGTGGCCGAACTCGAACATATCCGCCGGCAGATCGATGCGATGCGCGGTCGCCTGACCGAGGACGATCATGCCGGCGCGCGGCTTTCCGGCATGCTGGCCTTTGAGAAGCGCATCCAGGACGCGCCGGAATGGCCGTTCGATCAGACCACCGCCGTGCGCGTCGGGGCTTCGGCGCTGATCCTGACGGTACCCTGGTTCGGCCAGGCGATCGCGGCATATGTGGTCGAGCATCTGGGCCATATCGGCGGCTGATGATCACCACTAGAATGATTCCATGAGCGATGTTCGCATTGTCGTGGTGGCGGGTGCCGGCGGTCGCATGGGCCAGACGCTGGTTCGCGCCGTCGCAGAGTCGAAGAACTGCAAGCTGAGCGGGGCGCTGGAGGCCAAGGGCCATCCCGATCTCGGCCAGGACGTCGGTGTGCTGGCCGGCTTGAAGCCGCTCGGCGTCAAGCTGACGGACGACCCGCTACCCCTGCTCGCGAATGCGCAAGCGCTGATCGATTTCACGACTCCCAAGGTCTCGGTCGAACTGGCGGCGCTATCGGCTCAGGCCCGCATCACCCATGTCATCGGCACCACGGGATTCTCGGACGAGGACGAGGCGAGGATCCGCGCCGCCGCGCGCCATGCGGTGATCGTGAAGTCCGGCAATATGAGCCTTGGGATCAACGTCCTGGCGAAACTGGTGCGCGAGGCGGCGAAGGCGCTGCCAAACTACGACATCGAGATCGTGGAGATGCATCACCGCAGGAAGGTCGATTCGCCGAGCGGCACCGCGCTGATGCTGGGCCAGG
The DNA here is from genome assembly GCA_963741735.1 of uncultured Alphaproteobacteria bacterium. Lineage (GTDB taxonomy): Bacteria > Pseudomonadota > Alphaproteobacteria > Micropepsales > Micropepsaceae > Rhizomicrobium. Next base: position 612,529 of record CAVUJB010000002.1, on the reverse strand, counting down.
CGGCGGCTGAGGGGCGCGGGATTTCGCTTGGCGAGAATTCGGTGCGCGGGCGCGACGGACAGACCGGCGCGCGGCCGGAGGGTGCGATCGGATTCGCGAGTCTGCGCGGCGGCACGGTGATCGGCGAGCATCAGGTGATCCTTGCCGGCCCGCAGGAGCGCATCGTGCTCAGCCACATTGCCGAGGATCGCGCCATGTTCGCGGCCGGCGCCGTGGCAGCGGCGATCTGGGGACAGGGCAAGAAGCCCGGCCTCTATGCGATGGCGGATGTGCTGGGCGGATAGGTCCGCGCCGCCTCGACCGCCAGCATCGCGCGCTTGCGCTCCAGACCCCAGTGATAGCCGGTCATTGCGCCATTGCTGCCCAGCACCCTGTGACACGGGATGATCCATGCGATTGGATTGCGTCCGACTGCCATGCCGACCGCGCGCGAGGCGCTGGCATTGCCGACCGCCTGCGCCACGGCGCGATAGGTCGAGACCTTGCCTTCGGGAATCGCGAGCAGCGCTTCCCACACCTTGATCTGCCACGGCGTGCCCAGAAGGTGCAGGCGCAGATCCTCCCCACGCCTTTGCGGATCGAAGATCTGCTGCGCGAATTTCGCGGTCCGTTCGGGCGACTTCGCGATAGATCGCGTTCGGCCAGCGCCGCTTCATATCGGCGAGCATCTTCTTCTCTTCGCCGTCATCGCCGAAAGCGAGCCCGCACACGCCCTTCGCCGTCGCCATCACCAGCGCGATACCGAACGGACAGGGATGAAAGCCGTAGTCGATGGCGACGCCGGCGCCACCTTTGGCGTATTCGCCGGGCGTCATCGCCTCGATCTTGAGACAAAGATCGTGCAGCCGCGACGGTCCGGAAAGGCCGGCGTCGAGAGATGTCTCGAGCAGGCTCTGGCCTTGCGCGAGCCCGCCCTTGGCGTGGCCGAGCGTCAAATGGCCGACGAAGTTCTTCGGGCTGACCCCAACATAGCGGGTGAACAGCCGCTGGAAGTGGAACGGCGACAGTCCGACGGCCGACGCCGCGTCTTCCAGGGTCGGCTGGTTGAGATAATTGGCGGAGAGATGCCGGATGGCGCGGCCCATGCGGCGCCAATTGGCATCGTTTTCGTCGAACGAGATCACGTTTGTCATGGCCGGAAGATGGGGCTTGTTGCCCCGCTTATCGACCCGATTCTTGCGCGTCATGAAACGCACGGTGTCATAGCCCGCGAATGCGGGCTACCCAGTTGAAGTCGCGCCGGATTTCAACAGGTTGGGTCGAATCTCATCCTGACGATTTTGAATTTCTAGTCACCTGGGTGGCCCGCATTCGCGGGCCATGACATCGAGGGTGTTTCACGGGCAATTCTGAGCGCGCGCTTCAGGGTCTGGCCGAAGCGGGCGCGCTCGTCCGGCGCGAGGAACTGACCGATGCGCAGGAACTTGCCGTGGCTCCACAAGGTGAGCTGGCTTGCATGTTCGGGCGGATCGTCCATCTCCACCCTCACCCAGTAGGGATTGAAGGTCCATTCGCGCGACGGCTTCTTCGGAACGGCACGCGCGACGGATAGGCGCTCCGGCGTCAGCGTCACGCGCTCCTCGCGCTTGGCCGCGATGGTGCTGGCGCGGAACGCCCAGGCAAGCAGCGCCACATCGAGGCCCAGGAACGGCGCGATCGGCCAGGCGCCGCGCATCATGAAGCTCAGCGCGAAGGCGAGATTGATCGCGGTCACGACGGCCAGAATGATCAGAAGCGTGCGCGGCTTCAGCGGCGGGCTTGGCCGCAGCACCGTGTCCAGCAACACCTGATCCTGACTGCTCATGGGCGAAAGATGCGACGGCTGTGCGCCGTCTTCAAGACCGGCGCGCAACCGGGTGAACCGATTGCGCGCCGGTCAAAGCTCACCTGGGTTCGTGGCCGCAGCGGCGTTCATAGCCTTCGCGTCCGCCGTGTTTGCGCCAGAACGGCGTGCCGAGATCGAGGTCGCAGGGACTGGTCGCGGCACCAAGTGCCGCACCGCCGACCATTCCGATCACCGCGCCGGTGCCGGCCGCGCCCGCCACCGAGCCGATTGCGGCGCCCGCGCCCGCGCCGAGCATGCCGCCGCTAAGCGCGCGGTCGCCGGTGGTCGTTCCACAGCCCGATACCATCAATGCGGCCGACAACGCTGCGCCGCTTGCGACAATCCTGAGGGACATGATCGCCTCCTGTTCATACATCCTTCGAAAACGGCAGGTGGATGGCTTGGTTCCGGGGATTGCGGATTGGTGAAATCCGGGAACAGTGCAATTTGAACGGAGGAGGACGGAACCAAATGGCGCGGGCATTTTCCAGCAACGAGGTCGAGGACTTCTTCGCGCGTCTGAAGAAGACCATTCCCGAACCGAAGACGGAGCTTCAGTCAGTTAATCCGTACACGCTGCTTGTCGCGGTGGTGCTGTCGGCGCAGGCGACCGACAAAGGCGTCAACAAGGCAACCGAGCCCTTGTTCAGAATCGCCGACACGCCGCAAAAGATGGTCGCGCTCGGCGAGAAGAGGCTCACCGAGTATATCAAGACCATCGGGCTTTTCCGCACCAAGGCGAAGAACGTCATCGCGCTGTCGAAACTCCTGATCGAACGACATGGCGGCCAGGTGCCGCGGACGCGCGAGGAGCTGCAGGCGCTGCCGGGCGCGGGTCGCAAGACCGCGAATGTCGTGCTCAATGTGGCGTTCGGCGAGAAGACCATCGCGGTCGACACCCACATCTTCCGCGTCTGCAACCGCACCGGCCTTGCGCCGGGCAAGGACGTGCTCGCCGTCGAGCTGAAGCTCGAGAAGATCGTCCCCGAGCATTACAAACTGCACGCACATCACTGGCTGATTCTGCACGGCCGCTACACCTGCATCGCGCGCAAGCCGCTGTGTCCGACCTGCGTCGTGCGCGATCTGTGCCGCTACAAGGACAAGACCAGGGAAGCCGCGCCGGTCAGGAAACCGGCCGCACGCGGGCGCGCAGCGCGCTGAGGCAGTTCTCGTCGGCGGCGATCGCCGCTCCACGCGGCGAGGTTTCGACGTGCCACACCGCCGTGTTGCCATCCCTCGAATAGAGGAAGAAGAACGCCTTGCAGCCCGGTCCGTCGAACCGCCAGATCTCCGCCTGCGCATCGTGACGGACGAAGGCCGGCTGACCATAGAGCGCGCGCAGATCCGCTTCGTGGAGCCCCGTGGTGCCGGCCGGCTCGCCCGCCGGCGGTGCGGCCGGCAGCGAAACAGGCGTCGTCGCCACATGCGTGGCGCAGGCGCCGAGCGATGCGCACAAGAAGAGGACCGGCACGAATTTCTTCATCGCGTTGCTTCCTGATGGACGAGGCGTTTGAAGAGGTGTGCCATCAAAGCCGCGCCAAAAAAAGGCGCAATCAAGTCCACGAACGGAATTACCGTCAGGAAGGAAATCAGCAAGCCTGCGGCAAAGATCGTGCCGCCATAACGGCGGCGCAGCCGGTCGCTTTCCTGGCGCGACAGATGGCGAAGCGCCGCCAGCTCGAAGAATTCGCGTCCCAGAAGCCAGCCATTGGCAGCGATCGTCGCGAGCTCCGCAATTCCTGGCACGCCGATGTCGACGGGAAGGAGCGCGGCGTTGATGACAAGCGCCAGGCCGATGAGGCGGATGCCCTCGCCGATGCTCGTCACCAGCGGCGTTCCCGGCGCCCTGGGATCATTGGGATAGAAATGGGCATCGACCTTTTCGGCGATGCGCTCCAGGAACACCGAGCCGACGATGGCCGCGACCGGGGCGCCGAGAAAGAACACGCCAAGGACGAGGATGACCGGCGTCGCGAATTCGAGGAACCGGTTGATCCAGATCGAGCCGAGCGGCGGCATGTGAGCGAGCACATATTCCAGCCCGATGAAGAGCAGGACGAACAGGATCGCGGTCAGGACCAGCGTCCACAGCACGGTCGCGGCGAAGTCGCGATCGAACAGCATGGCAAAGGCCTTGCGGGCGCTTGCGAACATGGCGTGCGTCCTCTAACTGGGGTTCGTTATAGGCGAAATTTCCGGGGAACCTAAATGGCGCACAAGTTCGACGTGGTGGGAATCGGCAACGCCGTGGTCGATGTGATCGCGCCGGTGGACGAGAAATTCCTGCTCGAACATTCGATCGGCAAGGGTGTGATGACCTTGATCGACGAACATCGCGCGCACGCGCTTTACGCCGCGCTAACCAACACCCGCGAAATCGGCGGCGGCTCGGCCGCCAACACGATGGCGGGCATCGCCTCGCTCGGCGGCAACGGCGTCTATATCGGCAAGGTCAAACAGGACCGGCTGGGCGAAGCATTCCGCGCCAGCATGCGCGAGATCGGCGTGCACTACACGACGCCGTTCTCGAGCGAGGGGCCCGCAACCGCGCTCTGCGTCATCGCGGTGACGCCGGACGAGCATCGCAGCATGAGCACCTATCTGGGCGCCGCGCACGAATTGTCGGTCGCCGACATCAAGGAGGACGAGATCGCCGCCTCGAAGATCCTCTACATCGAAGGCTATATCTGGGACGCGGCGAAGGCGCGCGAGGGCTGCATCAAGGCGATGGAGATCGCGCGCAAGGCCGGAACGAAAGTCGCGTTCACGATGTCCGATCCGTTCCTCATCGGACGCTATGGCGCCGAATTCCGCGCCATGCTCGACAAGATCGACATCCTGTTCGCCAACGAGGACGAAGCGAAGGCGTTGTTCGAGGTCGACGATTTCGATCAGGTGCTGCAGGCCGCGCGCGGCCATAAGGGCATCAAGGCGATGACGCGCTCCGAGAAGGGCTGCGTGATCGCACGCGGCGAGGAGGTGCATGTGATCGACGCGGCGCCGGTCAAGCGCGTGCTCGACACCACCGGCGCGGGCGATCAATTCGCCGCGGGATTCATGTATGGCCTCACCCATGAGCGCGGTCTCGCCGACTGCGGCAGAATCGCCGCGCTGTGCGCCGCCGAGGTCATCTCGCATTACGGCGCCCGGCCGGAAACGTCGCTCCACCGCCTCGCCGCCGATGCGGGACTGATCTAGGCCGGCCCTACCGGCCCTTGCGCAGATAAATGTAGAGCGCGCCTTCGCCGCCGTGACGGCGATGCGCCGGCCGCGTTTCGGCGACGAGGCCGGCGAATTCCTTCTCGTTCAGCCAGCGCGGCACGGCAGCCTTGAGCACGCCGCGGGCCCGCCGATCCAGCTCCATGTCGAACGGCGCGTCGGTCTCGATCTGCTTGCCCTTGCCGGTGACGACGAGCACCAGCTTGTTGCGCTGAAGCTGCGCGTTCTTGAGGAACGTCAGTAGCCGGCGATGCGCCGCCTCTTCGGTGATGCCGTGCAGGTCGAGGCGCGCGTCCGGCTCCAGAAGGCCGCGGCGCAGGCGGTCCCCGGTCTTGCCGTCGACGCCGGTGGCGCCCGCGCGACCCGGCGTGACCGGAGCCGTGCTGCGCGACAGAGGTGCGAGCGGCCGCGTCTCGGCGAAGCTCTGCTTGAACAGTTCGCGTTCTTCGTCGGTGATTTTTCGGCGCGTCATGTGCCGCTCTTAAGCGTGGGCAGAAGAATGAAGAAATCCGGATGGGCCTTGAGGCCGCCCGCCGCCAACTCCGCCGCTGGGCCGAAACCGTAGAACAGATCGGCCCGCACAGCGCCGCGAATCGCGCCGCCCGTGTCCTGCGCGACAGTGAGAGCCGAAAGCCCATCGCCCGAAAGAAACACGGGCAGGCCGAACGGATTGAAGCGCGGATCGATCGCGATACTGGCGCCGGGGGTCAGCGCAACGCCTTCCGATCCGGGCGGCCCGAGCCTTGCGTCGCCGATCGGCGCTTCCTTGAAGAAGACGTAGGACGCATCGCTCTCCAGAACCTTGCGCATTTGCGACGGATGCGCCTTCAGCCAGGCGCGGATCACCTGCATCGACATGCCCTCGCGCGGCAGGCCGTATTGCGCGATGAGAACGCGCCCGACCGGCGTGTAAGGCTGGCCGTTTTGACTGTCATAGGTTACCCGCAGCACGCTTCCATCGTCGAGCCGGACGCGGCCCGAACCCTGAATGTGCAGGAAGAAGACCGAGATCGGATCGTCGCCGTAGAACAGCACGGGCGCGCCGGCGGGCGGATCGGAATCGATTTGCGCGCGCGTCGGATAGGGGACAAGACGGCGCCCCGCGATGCGGCCGGCAATGGCCTCGCCTTTCCATTCGGGCCGGAAGAGGCCCAGATCGACATTGATCAGATCGCTCGGCCGTCCATAGATCGGCGTCTGGTAACGGCCGTGTCGCCCGCGGCTGGCGGTCAGCAGCGGCTCATAGTAGCCGGTCACCAGTCCCGGTCCGATCGCGTAAGCGCGGAAATTGCCTTCAAAGAAGCGGCGCGGATCGCGATATCGCGCCGAAGCCGCGCACGCCGCGCCCCAATCGGCGACGGTCCTGCCATAGCCGGCCGCTTTGTCCGGCCGCTGCGCCAGGATCGTCTTGCAGGAGCGCCGAAAGGCGGCGAGTGCCGGTGTCAGATCGCCATCGCTCCAGCCCGGAATGTCAGCGAAGGCGACGGGTCGAAGCTCAGGCCCGATTGGGCGCTGGGCGTACCACCACCAGATGCCGATGGCGGCGAAGGCAACGAAGATCAGGATTGCAAGAACGACCGGCCGCGACTTCATCCGGGCGTTTTATCGTGTCGCGCGAGGAGATGCGAACGCCGAGCCTTAAGGCATGCCGCCCGAGGTCGCGACCAGGAGCCAGTTCGGATCGCGGGCGCGCACATCGCGCGTGAAGGTCCACACATCGGTTACGTCGCGCACCGTTTTGGTGTCGCCTTCGACCGGCTGGCCGTCGGCGCCGAGCGTGGCGGAGATGAATTGCGCGCCGACCGCGATGGTGATCTCGGCGGCACGGCCCTTGAGCGCCGCATGCACGATCTTGACGTCCTTGAAGCCGACGAAGGTGAACGTCACCTGTTCCTTGCGCTGCTCGCGGCCCGTGATCACCTGGTCGAAGGCGGCCATGACCTCGGCGCCGAGCAGCGGTTTCAGCTGCGCCCGATCGCCGCGCGCGAATGCGGTGACGATCATCTCATAGGCCGCGCGCGCGCCGGCCAGGAAATGCTCGGTCTCGAAGGTGCTGTCGGCGAGCTTGATGTCGAACAGGCCGCGCGCCACCGGATCGGCGGGATGCTCGGCGATCTGCTCGCCGCGGCTCGCGGTCGGCAGGCGCACGACATTGTCCTTGGGCGCGTCGGCGGGCGGATTGCCGGACAACCGATAGCTTTCGCGCGGCGGCGGCTCGTGGCCGGTGCGGCGGCCCAGCACCGTGTAGAGGCGGAACAGGATGATCGCCGCCACCACCGCAAAGAGCAGAATTCCGAAAACCTGTCCGTCCAGCATAACTCAGTAGACCTTGCGCGGTTCGCCCTGCCGCTTGGTTGCACCCTAGACCCGGCCTTTCGGCGGGTCCAGCGCCGCCGCTTCACCATAACGCACCAGATGCGCCCTTTGCCTTGTCACAGAAGCGCGATCCATGGTACCGGCGCGCCACAATTATCCAGGGAATGCCCTATGAGCGGAATCGGCGGCGGCAGCGACAATGAAGCCGGCAATCAGCCACGCATTCAAGTCATCGCGCAATATGTGAAGGACCTGTCATTCGAGAATCCGGGCGCGCCGAGCGCTCTCGCCAACCGGCCCAACATCGAACTGGGCGTCGATCTGCAGGCGCGTCGCCTGGAAGGTCCGATGTACGAAGTCGAGCTTAAGCTGCGCGTCAATGCCAAGGCGCCGGACGAGAAGCCGGTGTTCCTGCTGGAACTCGCCTATGGCGGACTGTTCCAGATCCAGAATATCCCCGAGGACGTGATCCAGCAGGTGCTGCTGATCGACGGGCCGCATCTTCTGTTCCCGTTCGCGCGGCGGATTATCGCCGACGCCGTCCGCGACGGCGGCATGCCGCCCTTGATGATCGAGCCGATCGATTTCGCCGGGCTCTATCGCGCCAAGGCCGGCGAAATGCAGCAGATGCGCGGGAACGCCTAGCGCTATAGGGCGAAGCGGTTCGTGGCGTGCGAGCGCTTCACCCGCAAATTGTGCGCCAATCGGGAAATCTAAGCGTCGGACAGAAGCTTCCAGACGGCATCCTTGCCGAGTTCAGCGGCAACGAAGGCGTCATGCGCTTCGGTTTCGGCCGCGGTGAGGCGCGGGGTGAGCGGCTGCGGCCTGGCGCGTACCGTGCGTCCCGTTTCGGCGCCCATGGCCGACGCGGCCGTGACGGGATCGAGCGATAGTTTGCGCTGCCGACCACCGACCAGCTCGAGATAGACCTGCGCCGTCAACTCGGCATCGAGCAAGGCGCCGTGCTTGGTGCGCGCCGTGAGATCGATCGCGAAACGCTTGCACAATTCGTCCAGCGAATAGCGCGCGCCGGGGATCTTGCTCTTGGCGATCTCGATCGTGTCGATAGCCCGCGCATAAGGAATTGGCGGGCGGCCGGTGCGATGCAGTTCCGAATTGATGAATTTCAGATCGAAGCTCGCATTGTGGATGACCAGCGCAGCGTCACCGATGAACTCGAGAAACTCCTCCGCGACGTCCGCGAATTTCGGCTTGTCGGCGAGGAATTCGTCGCTCAGCCCGTGGATGCGCTGGGACTCGATGGGCACGAGCCGCTCGGGATTGAGGTAGCAGCGATAGGAGCGGCCGGTCGGCAGATGATCGTCGAGTTCGACGCAGCCGATCTCCACGATGCGATGGCCGTCGGCCGGCTCGAACCCCGTCGTCTCCGTATCCAGAACGATTTCACGCATTGTTTTTGCTTGCCCGCTGGCGCTCCTTGAGCGTCGCCATGATCGATTTCACCTGCTCGAAAGCGTGCGCGAGACCTTTGTCGGTCTCAACCACGAAATGGGCTTTTGCACGCTTTTCTTCGTCCGGCGTCTGGCGGGAATGGAGAAACTTGAACAGGTCTTCGTTCATGCCGGGCCGCGCCAGCACGCGCTCCTTCTGCACATGCGCCGGCGCCGAGCAGACCACGACCGCGTCCATGCCGGCTTCGCCGCCGGTCTCGAACAATCTGGGAATATCGAACAGTACGAATTCGTGGCCGCCGTCGACGGCATCGTCGAGAAACTTCTTCCGTTCGCCGGCCATCAGCGGATAGACGATGCGCTGCAGACGTTCGGTCTCCGCCTCGTTGTTGGTTACACGGCGGCCAAGTTCGGCGCGGTCGACCTTGCCGTCCCTGGTGGTGCCGGGAAACGCCGCCTCGATTGCCGGTACTGCCGCCCCGCCGACGTCGTAAAGCCGGTGCACGGCCGCGTCCGCGTCGTAAACCGGGATGCCGAGCTTGGCGAACATCTTGGAGGTCTCGGACTTGCCCATGCCGATCGATCCGGTCAGTCCGATCATGAAAGGCCGCTTATCCGGCACGCAACGCCTCCTCCAGATGCCGGCGCAGCGCGGGCGTCACCTTTGGTGTGACGCCGAAGAACGCTTCGAACGCCGGCACGCCTTGGTGCATCAACATCCCCAAACCGTCCACAGTCCGCAGGCCGCGTGTGCGTGCCTTCTTGAGCAGCGGTGTGTCGAGCGGATTGTAGACGATGTCGCAGATCGCGGCGTCGGCCGGCAATGCCTCCAGCGCAAGGTCGAGCGACGGCGCGCCCTTCATGCCGGCGCTGGTGGCGTGGATGACGAACGCGGCGTCGCCCGCCGCCTTGGCCCAGTCGTCCATCACGATAAGCTTCGGCGTGAGCTGTGGCGCCAGCGCGGCGGCGAGCTGATCCGCCCGGCCACGGCTGCGATTGAGAATGCGAATCTCGCGCGCGCCGAGCGCATCGAGCGCCACGCACGCCGCGCGCGCCGCCCCGCCCGCACCGAGCAGCACCGCCGCCTTGCCGCGAACGAAATCGATGCCCAGGTCTTCGCGCAACGACGCGGCAAGGCCGCTCGCATCGGTGTTGCGCCCTTCGATCCGCTCTTCGCCATGGAAGATCAGCAGATTGGCGGCGCCGGCAGCCCGCGCCGCCAGATCGCAGTCGTGGCACAGCGCGAACGCCGCTTCCTTGTGCGGGATGGTGACGCTGGCGCCGCGAAAGCCGGCTCTGATCAATCCACGCAGCACGGTCGAGAAATCCTCGGGCCGCACGGGCAGCGGCACCAGCGCGCCGTCGATGCCGAGCTCGTTCAGCCAATAGCCGTGCAGGCGCGGCGAGAAGGCCTGCGCGACCGGCCAGCCGATGATGCCGGCGACCCTTGCTGCACCCGTCAAGCTCATGCGGCGATCACACCCTGGCGGCGCAGCTCCGCCAGAAGCGGCAGGAGCGAAAGGCCGAGGATGGAGAAATAGTCTCCTTCGACCCGTTCGAAAAGCTGCGCGCCGAGCCCCTCGAACCGGTAGCAGCCGACACAGCCAAGGATCGCTTCGCCTTCGCGCAACAGATAGTCCGCAAGGAAACTGTCGCTGAAGTCGCGCATGGTAAGGCTCGAAATGGCTTGATGACGCCAGACGGCTCTGCCTTCGCGCGCAAGAATCAGCGCGCCCGAGAGGCGGTGCGTTTTTCCACGCAAGCGGCGCAACAATGCCCGCGCGGCGGCCAGATCGGCGCACTTGCTCACCACTTCCCGTTCGAACAGCAGCGTCTGGTCGGCGCCGAGCACAAGCGCCCCGGCGTTGCCTTGGGAAATCGCCAGGGCCTTGGCTTCGGCAAGGACAGTGGCAATCTCCTCGGATGGCGCCCCTGCAGCGAGAAACGCGTCCTTCAGCGCCTCTTCGTCGATGTTCGCCGGCTGCACGGTGAATGACACACCCGCCGCGGTCAGGAGTGCGCGGCGCGAAGAGCTCGCGGACGCCAGAATGAACGTCATACGCGCCGTTCGCGGCGTTCCGCCAGAAGGTTGATCACGGCGGCGGCGGTTTCCTCCACAGAGCGCCGTGACACGTCGATCATCGGCCAGTCCTGTTGCTCGAACAGACGCTTGGTATCGGAGATTTCGGCGCGGATCTTCTCGAGATCCACATAGTCGGTGTCGCGCACCTCGCCCATGGTCGTTAACCGGTTGCGCCGCACCTGCATCAGCCGGTCCGGCGATGCCCACAGCCCAACGACCAGTGGCGCTTTGGCCGCCAGGAGCTGTGGCGGCAGCGGAATGCCGGGGACCAGCGGTACATTGGCCGCGCGCACACCGCGGATCGACAGATAGACACAGGTCGGGGTCTTAGACGTCCGGCTCGCACCCACCAGCACGACCTCGGCATTCTCGATCGTATCGAGCGCTTGTCCGTCGTCATGCTGGATGGTGAAGTTCAGCGCCTCGATGCGCTGCAGATAGCGTTGATCGACTTCGTGCTGCGCGCCGGGCCGGTGGGTTTCCGCAGCACCCAGATATTGCCGCACCATCGTGATCGGCCCTTCCATCACATCGAGGCACGGCATGTTCATCGATGTGCACTGCGCAATGAGCTCACGGCGCAATTCCGGATTGACCAAGGTAAAGAACACCAACCCAGGCTCGGCCTGAACATAGGAAAGCGCACGCTCCAGCTGTTTCGAACTGCGCACCAGCACATAGGAATGCTCTTCGACCTTGTTGCCTTCGAACTGCGCGAGCGCGGCTTTCGCGATCGCGTTCAGCGTTTCGCCCGTCGCGTCGGAGATCAGATGGACGTGAAACGGTTTGCTCACAGAACTGGTCCCGATCTATCCACGTTCGTCGTTCGCGCATTCGTGAAAGGCTGTGCACCATGTACGAGTGTGCATATCGCCACCATCATACAAACTTCGTCACCAGACCGAAGCCCGGCCGCAATTCACCCACATCCTGTCACGCGCTTGAGTCCAATGGCTTTCCAGACTAGAGCAACGATCCACCCACCGCTCCTTGCACACATCACAGGCCTTACAACAACTTCAGAATCTAATTCTAAGAGTCTTGTAGTGAAGTAAGAAGGATGAAATCGAGGACGGCCATGACGATCGGGATGACGGGTTCGCGCGGAGATTCTCGGTGAAGCTCGCCATTGTGCTGTTCAATCTCGGCGGGCCGGATTCGTTGGAAGCCGTCGAGCCGTTCCTGCGCAACTTGTTTGGCGATCCGGCGATTCTTTCGGTGCCTGGTTTCCTGCGCCCGTTGTTGGCGCGATGGATCGCTGCGCGGCGCGCACCGGTGGCGCGGGACATTTACGCCAAGATCGGCGGAAGCTCGCCGATTCTCGCGGAGACGCAGGCACAGGCACAGGCGCTCGATTCTCTGTTGAAGGGATTGGGGATGGATGTGCGCAGTTTCGTGGCGATGCGCTGCTGGCACCCGTTCAGCGATGCGACGGTGGCCGAAGTGAAGCAGTGGGGCGCCGAACATGTCGCACTGTTGCCGCTCTACCCGCAATATTCCACGGCCACGACAGCGTCGTCGTTTGCCGACTGGGAGCGAGCAGCGAAACGCGCGGGGCTGACGGTGCCAAGCGCACGGGTGTGCTGCTACCCCGATCATCCGGGCTTCATTGCCGCGTCGGCGGCGCTTATCCAGGAAGCGTTCACAGGCATGCGGCAGGATGTGGACTATCGACTGCTGTTGTCGGCGCATGGATTGCCTAAGCGCACGGTGGCGAAAGGCGATCCATATCAATGGCAGGTTGAGCGCACGGCAAAAGCGATTGTGGAGCGATTGGGGATTGCCGATCTGGACTGGAGTGTCTGCTACCAAAGTCGTGTCGGGCCGCTGGAATGGATCGGGCCGGCGAGCGACGCCGAAATCCGCCGCGCCGGCGCCGAGGGCAAGGGCGTCATTCTGGCACCGATCGCATTCGTTTCCGAACATTCCGAAACGCTGGTGGAGCTCGACATCGAGTATGCCCATCTGGCGAAGGCGTCGGGTGTGGTGGATTATGTCCGCGTGCCGACCGTTGGGACTCATCCGAAATTCATTGCCGGGCTTGCCGAGCTCGTGATGCGCGCGGCGGGCGCCGGCGCGATCGTCAGCGGCAACGGCGGACGGATCTGTCCCGAGGGATTCGCCACCTGTCCTTGTCCGGAGACGTGACATGCTGATGTTCCTGTCCAATCACATCGACTGGATCAAGGCATTCCACGTGATCGCGGTAATCGCCTGGATGGCGGGCATGCTCTACCTGCCAAGGCTCTTCGCCTATCACGCCGCTCAGCCGGTCGGCTCGCCGCAATCGGACATGCTGAAGGAGATGGAGCGGCGCCTTCTCAGGATCATCATCAATCCGTCGATGATCGCGGTGTGGATTTTCGGCCTGACGCTCGCCTATGTCACCGGTGCCTATGAGGATCGCTGGCTGCAGATCAAGTTCGTGTTGGTGATCGTCATGAGCGGGCTGCACGGCTTCTTCGCCGCAACCGTGAAGCGGTTCGCGCGCGATCAGAATACGCGTCCTGCCCGCTTCTACCGGATCATCAACGAGGTGCCGTTCCTGCTGATCGTCGGGATCGTCATCCTGGTTGTGGTCAAGCCATTTGAATAAAGTTTCACCTGCGCCCCTTGACGGGCGTTTGCATCGTGCCCAAATCGCGGTATAAGGCGTTCGTTCCCCATGGCACGCATCGGCACGCGCTAAAGATTGCGCGGCGCTGAACCCGGTAGAAGCCGGAGCTGGCCAGCCAAACTCCGACCAAATCCTGGCTTGAGGGCGCGTCCCTGCCAGCCCGACAAACTTCCCTTAGGTGCAATCCCAAATGACAGTCCAAGAAGGCCTGCAGACCATGAAACTGCAGGAGCTGAAATCCAAATCCCCCACCGATCTTCTGGCGTTCGCCGAGGAACTAGAAATCGAGAACGCATCGTCCATGCGCAAGCAGGACATGCTGTTCGCGATCCTCAAGGAACTCGCAGAGCGCAATGTGGAGATCATGGGCCAGGGCGTCGTCGAGACGCTGCAGGACGGCTTCGGCTTCCTGCGTTCTCCCGAATCCAACTACCTCGCCGGCCCCGACGACATCTATGTCAGCCCGTCGCAGATCCGCCGCTTCGGCCTTCGGACCGGCGACACGGTCGAGGGCCCGATTCGTTCGCCCAAGGACGGCGAGCGCTATTTCGCGCTGCTCAAGGTTTCCACGATCAATTTCGAAGACCCCGAGAAGATCAAGCACAAGGTCCATTTCGACAATCTGACGCCGCTCTATCCGACGCGGTGGCTGAACATGGAGCTCAAGGACCCGACCATTAAGGACAAGACCGGCCGGGTCATCGACATCGTCACGCCGCAGGGCATGGGCCAGCGCACGCTGATCGTCGCGCCGCCGCGCGTCGGCAAGACGATCATGATGCAGAACATCGCCAAGGCGATCGCGGCGAACCATCCCGAATGCTACCTGATCGTTCTACTCATCGACGAGCGTCCGGAAGAAGTCACCGACATGCAGCGCACGGTGAAGGGCGAGGTGATTTCCTCCACCTTCGACGAGCCGGCGACGCGACATGTCCAGGTCGCCGAAATGGTGATCGAGAAGGCCAAGCGCCTCGTCGAGCACAAGCGCGACGTGATCATCCTGCTCGACAACATCACCCGTCTCGGCCGCGCCTATAACACCGTTGTGCCGAGTTCCGGCAAGGTGTTGACCGGCGGCGTCGACGCCAATGCGCTGCAGCGGCCCAAGCGCTTCTTCGGCGCGGCCCGCAACATCGAGGAGGGCGGTTCGCTTACCATCATCTCTACCGCGCTGATCGATACCGGCAGCCGCATGGACGAGGTTATCTTCGAAGAATTCAAGGGCACGGGTAACTCCGAAATCGTGCTCGACCGCAAGGTGGCCGACAAGCGCGTCTATCCGGCGATCGACATTCTGAAGTCCGGCACGCGCAAGGACGAGCTGCTGCTCGACAAGGGTACGCTCGCGAAGACGCATGTGCTGCGCCGTATTCTCGCGCCCATGGGCACGACGGACGCGATCGAGTTCCTGCTCGACAAGCTGCGTTCGTCCAAGAACAACAGCGATTTCTTCGACAGCATGAACACCTGAGGCGCGGGCGGGCGCGGCGGTGAATCTCGTTCTGCTGCACAGCCCGCTCGTCGGACCGGCGACATGGCCGGCGCTGGCATCCTGGCTGCGTGGCCGCGGCCATACCGTAGCCGTGCCAGACCTGGCGCCGCTCCTGAACGGCGATCCTCCCTACTACCCTGTTCTTGCCGCGGCAGCGGCGCGGGCCTGCGAGCCCGGCAGCATTCTCATCGTCCACAGCGGCGCAGGCGCCCTCGTACCGGCCGCCGCGGTGCAGTCATCGTTGCGTGGCGCGGTCTTCGTTGACGCTCTGCTCCCTCACCCCGGCACGAGCTGGTTCGCCGGCGTCCCCGAACCGCTCGGCGCGCGTCTGCGCGCGTTGGCCAAGGACGGCCGGTTGCCGCCCTGGCATGCCTGGTGGCCGAAGGGCGCTTTGGAAGCGCTATTGCCGGACCGCGCGGTTGGCGCTCGATTCTTGAGCGAACAGGCGGAGTTGCCGCTCGCCTACTTCGACGAGCCGGCGCCGCCGGAGCCGATGCAGACACCGGCCGCCTATCTCCAGCTGAGCGAAGCCTATCGGGATGACGCGGATGCGGCTGCCGCGCGCGGGTGGCCAGTCGAACGGCTCGCGCTGCATCACCTCGCGGTCCTGACACATCCCGCTGCGGTCGGCGAAGCCGTGGAACTGCTGGCCGCCGCGCTTTGATGCGTGGTCAGGCGCGTTTCAGTCCGCAATATTTGGCGAAGTGCCGGAAATCGCCGTTGCGGGTGATCAGCGGAACATCATGATCGATACAGGATTGCGCGATGAGCGCATCGGGCATTTTCGGTTTGAGTCCGCGCTGGATCAGCGCTGCGCGCATGCGGCCGGCGCGCGTCCAATAGCCTTCGGTCGTATCGAGCAATGGCCAGGCCGTAATGACCGGCTCCAGTGCTGTCAGATTCTTTGGATCGCTCAGAAGTTCTGCGAGGACGATGGGCGGCAGGCATATCTGGCCGTCGGACAGGGCGGAGTTGACAGCCTCGACATCCGCCCCGGATTCGCCGGCAAAGAACGCAATCAGACTGCTGGTATCCGCGGCGATCACCGCTAGTCCTCAAGCTTGCGCAATGCCATGAGGTCGACACTGAATTTGATCTTTCCTCGCAGTTTCAACGCTTCTCTCTGAGCCCGGATCGCGGCAAGCCGCTTCAATCCCTCGCGCACCGTTTCGGTCACGCCTTCGCCGGTCAGCGCCTGAGCCTGCTCGAGAAGGGCTTCGGGGACGTGGACAGTGATCTTGCGCATCTCGGTCATGCCAGCATTGATGCCATAATCGATGCTGGCATTCAAGCTGGCATTCTGATTGGCGAACTTGTGCGCCCGCCTGCCTTTATCAGTGCGCGTGCGCTTCGTCCGGGACTTCCTCTTCCTCGATTTCCTGGTTCTCGGCACCCTTCTCGCCGAGATAGTCCATCGTGGCGAGGACGACACCCGAGACCAGGAACACGCCATGCAGCATCATCAGCCATTGCAGGTTGGCCTTGTCGACCGTCTCGATCGACATGAAGGCGCGCAGGAGATGGATGACCGAGATCGCGATGATGGAGGCGATCAGCTTCAGCTTCATGTTGGAGAAGTCGACCTTGCCCATCCACACCGGCTTGTCGGGGTTGCCTTCCAGGTCGAGCTTGGAGACGAAGTTCTCGTAACCGGCGAACACCACCATCAGGGTCAGATTGCCGGCCAGCGACATGTCGATCAGGGTCAGCAGCCACAGGACGACGGTGTTCTCCTCGAGCTCGAAAGTAAGCACCTTGGAAGTTTCTTCGAACACCTCCTTGCCGAAGGTGACCATCAAGACCATCAGCGCGATGACGAGGCCGATATAGAACGGCGCCATGATCCATCGGCTGCGGAACAGCGACTGCTCGAAGATCTCTTCGAAACTCTTGCCGGCCATCGATGTCCCCGTCGTTGATTTGCCCCGCAAAATTAGACTCGACATCGCGCGCCGATAGAAGGCGGCGGTCGAAATAAGCCCGCGGTTGACCCATTCCGGGCGGTGGAAGAGACTGCCCTGGCTAAAGTTCGAAGGACGTTCCGATGACCGAACACCCCCGCGCGCAGTTCAAGGCGATGGCCGAAGGCACTCAGGAAGACTGGATGCGCATTGTGGCCGCGGAGATTCCCTACGGCCGGGAACTTCCGACGCGCGTACTTTCCCATCTGAAGTTGTTGGGTGACGATTGCGGCGGCTTCGCGGTCGGCCGGCTCGAACATTCGCTGCAATCGGCGACGCTCGCCCACCGCGACGGCATGGACGAGGAATATGTCGTCTGCGCGCTGATCCACGATATCGGCGATATCCTGGCGTCGGCCAGTCATGCCGAGCTCGGCGCCACGATCATGCGGCCCTATGTGTCGGAGGCCAATTACTGGATGATGGCGCATCACGGCATCTTCCAGGGCTATTACTTCTTCCACTATCTCGGACTGGACCGGAACATGCGCGACCAGTTCCGCGGTCATCCGCATTTCGAGCGCACGGCGATGTTCTGCGCGCGGCACGACCAGAACGCGTTCGATCCGAACTACGATACGATGCCGCTGGAAGCGTTCGAGCCGATGGTTCGCCGCGTGATGGCACGGCCGAAGAACACGATCTATATGCGCCAGGATCAGCAGACCGCGGCGGAGTGACCGGCGCTATCGTCGAACACCGCTTCGATGGTGCATCCGAACAGCCGCGCAATGCGGAAGGCGAGCGGAAGGCTGGGATCGTATTTTCCCGTCTCGATCGCATTCACGCTTTGGCGCGAGACGTCGAGCTTCTGCGCCAGGTCGGCCTGACTCCAATTGCGTTCTGCACGCAGGACCTTGAGTCGGTTCTTCATCAGCGCTTCGCCCGCGTCCACCAGGCATAGGCGACGAAATATCCGAGCAGCTGCATGACGACCGGCAGCAGGTAACCGTATGAGAATGCGAGGGCGAGGGGCTTTCCTGCGGGGATTGCCGGATCGAGCCAGTGCAGGCCGCCGAGCGCGACGAAGGCGAAGATGGGAAGCGAGGCCGCAACGCCGACGCTGCTGCCCAGATACCAGCTCGTCTTGCTGCGCGCCCGCATGAACTCGTCGCCGCGGTGATCGGCACGGCGGGCGAAGTAGAACGTCCAGACCATTGCGGTGGCCGCGGCAATGGTCGCGACGACGATCTCGGTGACGCCGGCTTCGCCATGCATCCGGCCGCCGAACAGTTGGATCGGCACGAAAACGAGTAATGTGCCGCCGACGACCGCCGCAGCTTTGTATCCCCAGATCGCGAGCGTTCTACGTTCCATTTGTCAAGTCTCCACGTCAAAGAGTAAAGCGAGCATGACAAATCGGGTCGCGATTGTCAAGCGTCATTGACACGCGTCAGGACGCCCTAATCCCCGCAATCGTCCCCTGCCGTAGCCGGTAGGCAGTCTCGCGGTTCACCTCGAGCACCAGCGCATCCTCTTTGGGCAGCCCGGCATAGAGCCCGCGCAGCACGCGGCTCGCGACGCCATGGCTGACGGCGATCAGCGCATCATGCTCGCCGAGCGATGCGAGCCAGTCGCTCAGCCTTGACGCGAGTGCGTCATAGCTTTCGCCGCCGGGCGCGCCGAAGAACCAGTCATTGTGGGTACGATCGTCCGTGCGGATGTTCCAGCCGCCGGCAATCTCCGCGCGCGTCAAACCTTCCCATTCGCCGAGACCAACCTCCTGGAGCCGTTCATCGGTCTCGATGGCGTGTTCGGGCACGTTCAGGCGAGCCGCAAGAATGCGTGCGGTCGTTTGCGTGCGGCCGAGCGGGCTGGCGACGATGCGCGGCGGCGCGGCCAACAGCGATCTCAGCAATTCGCCGACCGCACCTACTTGGCGCACGCCTTCCGCCGTCAGCGCGGAATCTTGTTGACCCTGCATCCGGCGCTCGCGATTCCATTCCGTCTGCCCGTGCAGAACCAGGAACATCTAGGGCGTTAGCACGGTCGCGCCGGTGGTCGCGCGGCTGTGCAGCGCTTCGTGCGCCTTGCGCGCGTCGGCGAGCTTGAAGCGCTGATGCACCGCGATCTTCACCGCGCCCGACGCGATCGCCGCGAACAGATCGTCGGCGGTTTCCTGAAGCTCCTGCGCGGTCCTTGTGTAGTGGCCGAGCGTCGGCCGCGTGAGATAGAGCGAGCCCTTGGCGCTCAGGATGCCGGGCTCGAACGGCGGCACCGCGCCCGACGCATTGCCGAAGCTCACCATCATGCCGCGGACCGCGAGGCTGTCGAGCGAGCCGGCAAATGTGTCCTTGCCGATCGAGTCGTAGACCACCGGAACGCCCTGCCCGCCGGTCAGCTCGCGCACCTGCTTGGGCCAATTGGGGTCGCGCG
The DNA here is from genome assembly GCA_963741735.1 of uncultured Alphaproteobacteria bacterium. Classification (GTDB taxonomy): domain Bacteria; phylum Pseudomonadota; class Alphaproteobacteria; order Micropepsales; family Micropepsaceae; genus Rhizomicrobium. The sequence goes on along the minus strand of CAVUJB010000002.1, from coordinate 593,222 downwards.
AGATCAGCACATGGTCGTAGCCGTTCGCCTTGGCGAGCGCGGCCTTGTCTTCCGAACCGACCGTGCCGATGACGCGGGCGCCCAGATGCTTGGCCCATTGTCCGGCGATCAGGCCGACCCCGCCCGCCGCCGCGTGGAACAGGATCGTTTCGCCGCGCTTCACCGGATAGGTGCGCTTGAGCAGATATTGCGCGGTCATGCCTTTCAGCATCGCGGCCGCGGCCGTCTCGTCGCTGACGCCGGCTGGCAGCTTCACCAGCCGGTCGGCGGCGATGTTGCTTGCCTCGGCATAGGCACCAAGCATGCTGGCGGTGGCGACGCGGTCGCCGACCTTGAGCGACGTGACGCCGGAGCCCAGCGCGTCCACGATGCCGGCCACCTCGCCGCCAAGCCCCGACGGAAGCGGCAGCTTGTAGAGACCCGAGCGATGATAGGTGTCGATGAAATTGACGCCGATGGCCCTATGTTTGACGCGCACTTGGCCGGCCGCGGGCGGCGGCAGCTCGACATCGACATAGTCGAGGACTTCGGGGCCGCCGGTCTTCTCAAAACGAATGGCTTTCATCGCTCTGCTCGCTTGGGGGAGGCGCGAGACTAGCGCCGCGACGCCATGCGAGAAAGGCGCACGGCGCGCAGACGTGCCGTACCGGAACTAGAGGCCGGGCTTCAGTTCCGTTTCGAGCGCGCCATATTGCGCTTTGCGGAAATCGGCGACGACGCCGGGAGCTGGGCCGAACTCCATCAGCTGGTCGCTGCCGGGCTCGAATGCCGGCCAGCCGCTGCAAGGCCTGCCGGTCTTGGCGAAATCGGCCCAGCAGGCGTGCAGGCGCTGCTCCATCGCGATGTCGTCGGGCGCGAGCGTGATGCCGAATCGTGCCGCCAGAGCGGTGCCCGTTGCGAAGACATAAGGGATCTCCGATCCGTGCGCCGCACCCGGCACCATGCCGCGCCGCCGCTGCGTGACGTAGGAGAAATGGTAGAGCCAGGACGGCGCGCCGCTCGACGTCTTGCCCGCGATCCAGTTCGCGGGCGCCCCCATCACCGAATCCGTGAACACGGCTTGTGCCAGCGAATCTTCCGATTGTGCGTCGGAGGCATAGGCATCGCGCGCGGCGGGTGTGAGGCGCGCCGTGATGCGATCGGCGGGGATCTTGAACGAGCGCATCAGCGATGCTTCGAAACTGTTCGACCCGATGATCAGCGGCACGTCGATGGCGGTGCCGTGCGCGAAGGCTTCGGTCGGGCTTTCCTTGACGAGGCGGCCATCGACGAACGGTCCGAACCCGAGCGTCGGCGGAACGTCGAACAGCTTGTCGATCGGAAGCGCGCGCAGCTGCGCCAGCGTGGCGTTTGCGCCATCCAGTCCGGCGCGGCTGGCGAACGCCGCGCCTTCGCTTTCCTTCGCGGTTAGCGAGCTCGGCTGGAACCAGCCGCCGCCCGATTCCACGATCGCCTTGGCGAACAGGCCCTTCGCGGACGGCGTCGCCAGCAGATACAAAATGCTCGAGCCGCCGGCGGATTCGCCGAACACGGTGATGTTGGACGGATCGCCGCCGAACGCGGCGATGTTGCGCTGAACCCATTGGAGCGCGGCGATCTGATCCATCTGCCCATAGTCGCCGAGCGGCGCGTCGGGCGCGGCCGCTTTGGTCAGCGCGGGATGGGCGAAGTAGCCGAGCAGGCCGAGCCGGTAGTTGATGGTCACGAGCACGATACCGTCGCGCGCGAATTGAGTGCCGTCATAGATCGGCGAAGAGCCCGAACCGAAGCGATGCGCGCCGCCATGGATCCACACCATCACCGGCGCTTTATGCGCGCCGTGCGGCGTCCAGACATTGACGAAGAGGCAGTCCTCGCTCTGCGGCTGGCCCGCGCCCTGCACCATCACGCCATCGGGTCTGGGCGGTTGCGGACAGATTGCGCCGAAATGTGTCGCGTCGCGGGCGCCGCTCCAGCTGGGAGCGGGAGCCGGCGGTTCCCAGCGCAACAGCCCGACCGGTGGCGCCGCGTAAGGGATACCCTTGTAGACGTCGATGCCGCCGTCGCTTGCGCCGCTCAGCGCGCCCGTGTCGATGGTGACCGTTTCTGCGGCCGCCGGCGCGGCGCAGGCAAGAACGGATGCCAGAAGGACGAAGCCGAAACGCGACATTGAAAATCTCCCTGAAGTCGGTTCAACGGTGCGGAGCGCGCAATCCGGCGCTCGGCTTCAGGACGGTTTCGAGCGCTTCATATTGCTTCCGGCGCAGGTTGATGACGACACCGGGGGTGCTGCTGAACTCCATCGTCACGTCGGTCGCCGGATCGAAGGATTGCCAGCCGCCGCAGCCGGGCCGGCCCGTCTTGGCGAAGCCGATCCAGCAGGCATGGACCAAGCTCTCCATCGCGAGGTCTTCGTCGCTCAATCTGACGCCGAAACGTGCCGCCGCATCGGCGCCGTTCGCGAACACATAAGGCACCTCGCTGGCATGCGGCGCGCCCGGCAGCCTGGAGCGGAACGCGTTCGCGACATAGGAGAAGTGATAGAGGAACGATGGCGCGCTGCTGGACTCCCTCGCCGCGATCCAATGCGCCGGCGCACCCATGACGGCGTCGGTGAACACCGCCCCAGCCAATGCCGCATCGGACGCATACTCGCCGCGATAGGCGAGACGCGCCTCGGGCGTCAGGCGCGAGACGAGGGAATTCGCGGAAGCGGGCAAGCCCGCGATGAGCGAGGCTTCGAAATCGTTCGAGCCGATGATGAGGGGCACGTCGTTGGCCGAACCATCGGCAAAGGCGAGCGTTGGCGATTCCGGCACGAGCCTACCGTCGGCGAAAGGCCCGAAATCGGCGACGGTTCCGATATCGAGCGTCTTCTCAACCGGTAGCGCGCGCAGTGCATCCGCTGTCGCATCGGCAAGGCCGGCACGGCTTGCGAAGGCGGCGCCTTCGGCTTCCCTGTCGGACAGGCTCGGATTGAGGAACCAGCCGCCGCCCGACTCGACGATGGCGCGCGCGAAGAGACCCTTGGCCGACGGCGTGGCGAGCAGATAGAGGATGTCCTCGCCGCCCGCGGACTCGCCGAACACAGTCACATTGTCCGGATCGCCGCCGAACGCGGTGATGTTATGCTGCACCCATTGCAAGGCCGCGATCTGATCCATCAGACCGTAATTACCGAGCGGCGCGCCGGCGGCTGCCTCCTTGGTCAGCGCCGGATGGGCGAAGAAGCCGAGCTGGCCGAGCCGGTAATTCAGCGTGACGAGAATGACGCCATCGCGCGCGAAGGCGCGCCCGTCATAGAGCGGCGCGGAGCCGAGGCCGGTGCGGTTGCTGCCGCCATGGATCCACACCATGACCGGTGCGCCAAGTGCGCCGTGCGGCGTCCAGACATTGAGGAACAGGCAATCTTCGTTCTTCGGCTGATCGGTGCCGCCGGCGAGAAGATCGGCATGCGGCGGTTGCGGACAGCTTGCGCCGAATTGCGTCGCATCGCGCGGCTCGGTCCAGTGTTCCGCTGGCGTCGGTGGCTTCCAGCGCAAGGGTCCGACCGGCGGCGCGGCATAGGGAATGCCCTTGTAGATGTCGGTCGCGCCGTCACTTGTGCCTGCGAGCGTCCCGCTATCGACGACGACTGTCGCGGCGTGTGCCGGCGCGGCGATTGCGCAGCAGAGTGCCAGGGCGCTCAAGACCGGATTTCTCATCGCGGACTTCTCTTTCGAAATTCAGACGCCCGACACGATGTTGAAGCCGTGCAGCGTCCAGCGCGGACCGGGAAAGGCCCAGGGATCGCCATCGGTCTCCCAGATGGTGACGGAGGCGTTGTCGGATGCCGCTTCGAATGGCGGCATCAGGGACAGGCCGCCAAGCACGATGAAGCCCGCCATGATCGTCTCGTTGTGGCCGACGAGGATGACGGTCTGTCCGGCGTGCTTCTGCGCGATGGCGGTGAGCGCTTTTCCCGTCCGCACGACGAGATCGGACCAGGTTTCCGACACCGACTCGAACGCGCGGAATGTTCCGCCGCCGGGCTGCGCATATTTCGCGAGGAAGTCCTTCGTCGGCATCCCGTCGGCTTCGATCGGTGCGGTCCAGGTCATCAGGCCTTCTTCGGTCACGACGGGCAGTCCCAGCCGGCTCGCAATGGGCGCGGCGGTCTCCTGCGCCCGCGGCAAGGGAGAGGCGTAGAGCGCGGCGGCGTGCGGCGCGCGCGACGCCACGAGTTCAGCCGTCGCCGTCGCTTGTGCGCGGCCCTTTTGCGTCAACCCGCGGCAGGTCCGCATGCTGCCCGACGTGCCGTCGATCCTGTGTTGCGATTCCGCATGACGGACGAAGATGAGGCGCGTGTTCATGCGTTGACTCCCCTGTGCGTCGACGCGGCCCGGGACTCTGCACAGCACCGCCGGCGACGCAAGGCACCGTTTCAGGCCGGCCGCGGCACCGTTCAGAGAATCCGGCGCAGATAGGGTATCTGGCGGAAGAGATATGCCGACAAAGGAAAGACGACGAGCGCCGCCGCAAAGGTGAGAATGGCCGCCCGCAGCGGCGCCGGCGCGGCCAGCGGATGCAGGAGGATGGCGAGGCCGATGATGACGGGCGGATGGAATAGATAGACCGCGAACGCATTGTCCGAGAGGAATCTTGCAAGCCTGTCCTGATGATTGAAGAAGCGGCGGTAGAGCACCAGCAGCGCGAAAGCCATGCCGATGCAGACAATCGACTCCCAGATGCACTTGCCCAGGCTCACCAGATTCAAGCCGCCGGAATAGCTCGCCGTGTCGCCCCGCAGCGCGCCGCCGAACGCGATCAGCGCCGCGAACAGGGCGACGGATGCGGGGAGGAGGACGGCCGCCCACCTCGTGCCCATGCGCGCCGGAAGTCTTTCGAGCCAGCGGCCGCGATAGGCGACGATGCCGGCAGCGAACATCAGAACATATTGCGGAAAGTCGCCCGGGTGAACGTTGAGCACGCTGACACCTTCGGGCAGGAAGACTCGCACGGCGAATGTCGACAGCGCCATGACAGCGATGAAGGCGATGACGGCGACGGCGGACGGTGCGTCGCCGGGATTGTTCTTCGCGGCGCTGCCCCCAATCAGTCCATAGGCCAGCGAGAACAGCAAAAGCGCGGCGCAGAACCACATCGGTCCTGTCTCCGACAGCCATTCGCCGTCGGCCAGGTGGGTGAGCCACTGATGTCCGAAGCCGCCGCTGCCCCAGGTGTGTGACAGGAAGTATTGCGTCAGCGGGCCGACCACGAACATGTAGAGCAGCGTCGGCAGGCCAAGCCGCACGAAGCGATCTCGAGCGAAGCGGCCGAAGGTTCTGCGATCGCGCGCCGGCGCCGCGAAGTAGCCGGCGATGAAGAAAAGCAGAGCCATGAAGAAGGCTTGCAGGAAGCTCTGATAGACGGCGAAGCCGAGCGCCGTTGCCACGCCCATCGGCCTGCGGTCGGTGTAATACCAGTTCCCGAACGGACTGTAGGTGTCGCAAGCATGCATGCTGAGCACCAGCACGATCATGCTCCAGCGGATATTGTCGATGAACAGGATGCGGCGCGCGGCGGGGATGGCCTCGATCGCGCCGGCGGACCGCGAAGGTTCGCTTAGCGTAGCGCCATCGTGCAGCGCCGCCACGGCCTCAGCTCAGATGCTGGCGGAAGAAGGTCGCGGTGCGGCCGTTGGCGAGATCAGCGCAGGCCTTGTCGTAGTGCGCGCCGCCCTGGCGCGCGAAGGCGTGGTTCATCTCCGGATAGGTGTGGATGGTGACGAGCGCATTGCCCTTCAGACCCTCGACCACCTTCTTCTGCGCATCTGGCGGCACATATTCGTCCTTGCCGGCGATGTGCAGCATGAGCGGCTTTTTGATCTTCGACGCTTCGCCGAGCTTGTCCTGGATGTTCACGCCGTAATAACCGACCGAGGCATCGGCGTCGGTGCGCGCCGCCGTCAGATAGGCGAGCAGACCGCCGAGGCAATAGCCGACCGCGCCGACCTTGCCGGTGCAGCCGCTGACGCTGTGACGCAGATAGTTGATGGAATTCTGGATGTCGCGGACGCCGTGGTCCTGGTCGAAGCGCCCCATCAGGTCGAAGGCGCGTTGCCATTCCGCGTCGGTGCGGTCGGTGAGCTGGACGCCCGGCTCGAGCCGCCAGAACAGATCCGGACACAGCGCGAAATAGCCGCGCGCCGCGAATTCGTCGGCGACGGAGCGCATCACCTTGTTGACGCCGAAGATCTCCTGAATGACGACGATGCCTGGGCCGCGGCCGGACGCCGGCGACGCCAGATAGGCGGCGAATTCGCCGTCCGGGCTGCTCTTGATCTTGACGTCCTGGCCGGCCATGGCGCTCTCCCCTTTTTCCTGAGGTTAGCGGGTCGGACGGCACCTGGACAATCTTGATGCCTTTCGCAGCTGGTGCCGCTACGAGCGCCGCCCTTTATTGCGGGCGGGCGCCGGGCTGCGGGCGCGGCGGCGGCAGCTGCAGCATCTGCGACAGCGTCACCACGCTGGTGATCGGCGACGAGCAGGTGCCGCGCTGGCAGACATAGGCGGTCGGCTGGCCGTTCGACATCGTCTTGGCATACATCGGATGGCCTTCGGGGAAACTGTCCTCCGGCGCGATGACGGTCAGGAAACGGTTGGGCAGCGCCCGGCCCATGATCGCGGCGGTGAGCTCATGCGTCTTGGTGTGGTTGAGCGGTCCGACCACGACGATGTGCAACTCCGTCAGCGCATATTCGAAGCCGCTGAAATAGGAGCCCATGGAGATGAAGGCGCGCGTCGATTCCCCCGAAAAGGCGCTCAGGATATCGTTGATGCGCTGCTGATAGTCGCGGTCGCCGGTCGCCATCAGGAGTCGGGCCAGGACCTGCAGCATCGTGCCGTTGGCGGACGGCGTCGGCTGGTCGAATACCATCCGTGCACGGACGATGAGCGGCTCGACATCGTCGGCCGTGAAGAAATAGCCACCCTGCAGCGCGTCCCAGAAGTGTTCGTTCATGGTTCGCGTCCAGGTCTTGGCGTGGTCGAGATAGCGCTTGTCGCCGACCGCTTCGTAGAGAAATAGCGCGGCGCGGGCCATCTGCGCATAGTCGTCGGCGAACCCGTGCGGGCCGCGCTTGCCGTCGCGCCAGTCGTGATAGAGACGATCGCCCTCGCCGATCGTCTTGACGACGAAGTCGAACGCCTTGATCGCGGCCGTGGTCCAGTCGCTGCGGTTGAAGACGGCGCCGGCATTGGCGAGCGCGGCAATGGCAAGGCCGTTCCAGTCGGCCATCACCTTGTCGTTGCGCTGCGGCTGGGTGCGTTCCTTGCGCGCCTTGAGGAGCAGTTCGCGCTGCTTGACGAGCAGCGCCTCGTCGGCATCCGATTGCGGATAGGGTGCGGGCGAGAAAAGACGGCGCAGCACGTTCTTGCCGTTGAAATTGCCTTCGCGCGACACGCCATAGACGGTCTTGAACTTCGCGACGAAGGTGCCCATCAGGGCGGCGTCGACCTCGGCCTCGGTCCACAGATAGTACTTTCCCTCCTCGCCTTCGCTGTCGCCGTCGAGGCTCGAAATAAAGCCGTCGCCGTTCTTCATGTCGCGCAGGAGGAAATCGACCGTCTCTTCGATGCGGGCTTCGCAAAGCCCGTTGCGGTTGAACTGGAAGACGCTGACCATGATGTCGAGCAGCATGGCATTGTCGTTGAGCGTCTTCTCGAAGCGCGGCACCAGCCAGCGTTCGTCGACGCAGTAGCGGAAGAAGCCGCCTCCGACATGGTCGAACAGTCCGCCGAGCAGCATGCTGTCCATGGCGGTCGAGACCAGCTGCATGAATTGCGGCTGGCCTGAGCGCAGGAAGGCGCGCCACAGGACGTCGAGCAGCGAGATCGACGGAAACTTCATGTTGCCCGTCACGCCGCCGAAGAAGATATCGAAGCGCTGACCGATACGCAGCGTGGCGGTATCGAGGAGGCTCGCGTCGAGCGGGCCGCGCATGTCGCGGTGCCACAGATTCTGCAGCTGCTGGGTGAGATTGGCCGTGGTGCGGGTGATCTGATCGGCGTCGTCGGTTCGAATGCGAGCGACGTCGGTGAGCACTTTCTTGAAGGGCGGCGTGTTGAAGCGCTCTTCCTTGGGGAAATAAGTGCCGGCGAAGAACGGCACGGCCTGCGGAGTCAGCACGATGGTGAGTGGCCAGCCGCCGGCATGGCCCATGATGTTGGCCGCGGCCTGGTAGATCTGGTCGATGTCGGGCCGTTCCTCGCGGTCGACCTTGATGTTGATGTAGTTCTCGTTCATCAGCGCCGCGATTTCGGGATCGCGGAAGCTCTCGTCTTCCATCACGTGGCACCAGTGGCAGGCCATGTAGCCGATCGACAGCAGGATCGGCTTGTTCTCGGCCTCGGCCTTGGCCAGCGCCTCGTCGCCCCAGGGATACCAGTCGACCGGGTTGTCCTTGTGGCGCTGCAGATAGGGGCTGGTTTCGTTGGCCAGATGGTTCATGTCGTGTTTTCCGTGAGGCACGGGCTGGGCCCGGCGTTGCAAAGGAAGGCGTGATCGGGGGAAGCTTCTATCTGCCGTCGGCGCACCCCACAAGCGCCCTGCACGGAACGGGTTAGCGCGATGAAGATGAACATCCAGATCGACATGACGCCGGAGGAAGCGCGGAAATTTCTCGGCCTGCCGGACGTCTCCAAGGCGCAGGAACGGATGATGGCGGAGGTCGAAAAGCGCATGAAGGCGGCGGTCGATGTCAACGATCCCGAAGCGATGTTGCGGGCCTGGATGCCGCTCGGCGGTCAGGGATTCGAGCAATTCCAGCGCTTCCTGTTCGACAGCGCGCGGCGCGCGGCGGGCGGTGCGCCAAAGAAAGAGCCGCCCAAAGCCAAGGAATGAGCGACACGATCTACGCGCTGTCGTCGGCGCCGGGGCGTGCCGGCGTGGCGGTGATCCGTGTGTCCGGCCGGCGCGCGAGCGATGTGGCGGCCGCGCTGGCGGGCCCTTTGCCCGAGCCGCGCAAGGCCGCCTTGCGCGCGTTGAACGGCGGCGCCGGCGAGCCGATCGACCAGGCACTGGTTTTGTGGTTTGCCGGACCGGCCAGCTTTACCGGCGAGGATGTTGCGGAGTTCCACGTTCATGGCGGCCGCGCGGTCGTTGAAAGCCTGTTGGCTGCGATCGGAGAACTTCCCGATACCCGCCCGGCGATGCCCGGCGAGTTCACCCGGCGTGCGGTTGAGAACGGCAAGTTCGATTTCACCCGAGCCGAGGCGCTGATCGACCTGATCGACGCCGAGACCGATGCCCAGCGGCGCCAGGCGCTTCGACAATATGGCGGAGTGCTCGCCGAACTGTACGAAGGCTGGCGTGAACTGTTGATCCGCGCCTTGGCCTGGGCCGAAGCAGAGATTGATTTTTCGGACGAGGAATTACCGGCGGACGTCGCGACGCGGGTCAGAAGTCAAGTATCTCAAATATCAAGAGAAATAGAAAAACATTTGGCCGATCGACGGCGCGGTGAGATCATCCGAGACGGCTTGTTCCTAACGGTGATCGGTCCACCGAACGCCGGAAAGAGTTCCCTGGTCAATGCGTTGGCCAAGCGTGACGTCGCCATCGTGGCTGAAACCGCCGGGACGACGCGCGACATCATCGAGGTACGGCTGAATATTGGCGGCTATGCGGTCATCGTGGCCGACACAGCGGGCCTCCGTGAGGCGGCGGAAGCTGTCGAAAGCGAGGGTGTGCGCCGGGCGCTGGCGCGGGCGGAGCAATCTGACCTGGTGTTGTTGTTGCTCGATGGCAGCGCAGCCGATCCGCTGGCGGGTTTGCCGGAGGGCGCTGTGGATCGCGCGGATCTGGTCGTGTGGAACAAGTCGGATCTGCCCGCTCCGGTTCAGCGGGAGGGTCTGACCATATCGCTCACCGTCACCGGTGGAATTGATAAATTATTGAAAGTACTAGAAGAAATGGTTACAACGCGGTTGGATTCGGCGCACGAAGCTCCAATCATCACACGGAGCCGCCACCGTCACGCTCTCGAAGATGCTTTGGGGGCGCTGCGCCGTGCCTTGGCGGCAGGCGCGCCGGATCTCTTCGCCGAGGATCTGCGTCTGGCGGTCCGCGCGATCGGCCGGATTACGGGGCGGGTCGATGTTGAGGAGCTGCTGGACGTGGTGTTCCGTGATTTCTGCATCGGGAAGTGATTGTTTCACGTGAAACACTGACGGTTCTTGTCCACAAGCCCACCCTGCCCTAAGACCCGCGCCATGGATCGCTTCGATGTCATCGTCATCGGTGGGGGGCATGCCGGCTGCGAAGCCGCGGCCGCTGCCGCACGCTTCGGCGCGAGCACCCTGCTCCTCACTCACAAGCTCGAAACCATCGGTGAGATGTCCTGCAACCCCGCCATCGGTGGGGTCGGCAAGGGACATCTGGTCCGCGAGATCGACGCGCTGGACGGCGTGATGGGCCGGGTGGCGGATGCCGCGGGTATCCAGTTCCGCCTGCTCAACCGTCGCAAGGGGCCAGCGGTCCGCGGGCCGCGCGCTCAGGCCGATCGCAAGCTCTACCGCCTGGCGATGCAACAGGCCCTGGCCGAGACCGCGAACTTGACCGTTCTGGCGGCGGCCGCGGAGGATCTCCTGATCGAGGACGGCCGGATCGCCGGGGTCATCACAAAAGACTCGAAAACAATACGTTGTGGTGCGGTGGTCCTGACCACCGGTACTTTCCTCAACGGGTTGATCCATATCGGAGAGCGGAAGATCCCCGCCGGGCGCGTCGGCGATGAGCCGAGCATCGGACTGTCGAACACGCTCTATGGCCTCGGCCTGAACATGGGCCGGCTGAAGACCGGTACGCCACCCCGGCTGGATGGCAAGACCATCGATTGGAGCCGGCTTGAGGTGCAGCATGGCGACGATCCGCCCTCGCCTTTCTCGTTTCTGACGCGCCAAATCACGACGCCGCAGACCGTCTGCCACATCACGCGGACCACGGCCGAAACGCACGAGATCATCCGCTCCAATCTGCATCGCGCGCCCATGTATTCGGGCCAGATCGAGTCGACCGGCCCCCGCTATTGCCCCTCCATCGAGGACAAGGTCGTTCGTTTTGCCGCTCGGGACAGTCACCAGATCTTCCTCGAGCCCGAGGGGCTGGACGACGACACGGTCTACCCCAACGGGATATCGACCTCCTTGCCCGAGGACGTGCAGCTCGCCCTCCTCGCAACAATTCCTGGGCTGGAGAACGTTTCGGTGAAGCGGCCTGGCTATGCGATCGAATACGACTATGTCGACCCGCGCGAGCTCAAGCCGACACTCCAGACCAAGCGTGTTGAAGGCCTCTACCTGGCAGGCCAGATCAACGGCACCACGGGTTACGAGGAAGCCGCCGCCCAGGGCCTGATCGCCGGATTGAACGCGGCCTGCGCCGCGGGAGACACAGACCCGATCATCCTTGATCGAGCGCAGGCCTATATCGGCGTGCTGATCGACGACCTCGTGACCAAAGGCGTCAGCGAGCCCTACCGGATGTTCACCTCGCGCGCGGAATACCGGCTGACGTTGCGTGCCGACAATGCCGACCAGCGGCTGACGCCGATCGGGGAGCGGGCCGGGTGCGTCGGTTCGGATCGAAGCGAAGTTTTTGCCGCCAAAATGGCGAGGCTCGAACGGGCCCGGGCTGTCATGCTGGACCTCAATCTCACGCCCAACGAGGCTCAGCGGCACGGCATGGCGGTGCGTCTGGACGGCGTGCGCCGGACCGCGCTCGACCTGCTTAGTCTTCCCGGTATCGATCTTACGGCGCTCGCCCGGATCTGGCCGCAGATCGCGCAATTCGGGGCTGACGTCGCCGAACAACTCGAAATCGACAGCCAGTACGCCGGCTATCTGGACCGTCAGGAGGCCGACATTTTGGCCTTTCGCAAGGACGAGGCGCTGCGCTTGCCCGGTTCGCTCGACTATCGCGCGATCCAAGGTCTGTCGACCGAAGCGGCCGTCAAGCTCTGCGCAATCCGGCCGGCGACGCTTGGCCAGGCGGCGCGGATCGACGGCGTGACGCCGGCAGCTCTCACCCTCGTGCTGGCGCATGTCCGCCGCGCCTCCTGAACCGTTCGGGCCCGAAGAATTCGCCGCCAGGACCGGTGTTTCACGTGAAACACTGGCGCGGCTGAAGGCCCATGTCGGCCTGCTCGAAGAGTGGAATCGGATGCATAATCTGGTTTCGGCGCGCTCGATTGAAGACGTCTGGCGCCGCCATGTGTGGGACTCGGCGCAGCTCGCCCAATACGTTCCAGCGACGGCGAGGACTCTGGCCGATCTGGGCAGCGGCGCCGGATTCCCCGGACTGGTGCTGGCGGAAATGTTTCGCGGACGGCTGGCGGTGACGCTGTTCGAGGCGACGCGCAAGAAGGCCGAATTCCTCACCGCCGCTGCTCAGCGGATGTCGTTGAAGGTCGATATCCGCAACGCGCGGATCGAGACGGCTGAGGCCGGGCCGTTCGACGTCGTTACGGCGCGCGCGCTGGCGCCGCTGGACACGTTGCTTGGCTATGCACAGCAATTGGCAGGGAAGGGCACAGTATGTCTGTTTCTCAAGGGCCAATCCCTAGTGTCCGAATTGACCCAAGTGCGCAAATCTTGGAGGATGAAAGCCGTCCAGCACCAGAGCGCGACCGATCCTTCGGGCGTAATTCTGGAGGTTCGGGAGCTAGCCCATGTCCAATCCAAGCCAAGGCGGGCGTAAGCCGCGGGTCCTCGTCGTCGCCAATCAGAAGGGCGGCGTCGGCAAGACCACGACCGCGATCAACCTTGGCACCGCGCTCGCCGCGGTGGGCGAGCCGACCCTGGTCATCGATCTGGACCCGCAGGGCAATGCCTCTACCGGGCTCGGCATCCCGCGCAGCGAACGCCGGCTCACAACCTATGACGTGCTGATGGGTGAGGCGAAGATCGCCGACGCGATCGCATCGACGCGAATCCCCAGGCTTTCGATCGTGCCGTCGACGGTGGATCTCTCCGGCGCCGAGCTCGAACTGATCGATCATGCGCGGCGCAACTACATCCTGAAGGACGCACTCGCGGATTACTCCGCACACGGATCAAATCCATTTTCCTATGTGCTGATCGATTGCCCGCCATCCTTGACGCTGCTCACCGTCAACGCGATGACAGCGGCCGACGCGGTGATCGTGCCGCTGCAATGCGAGTTCTTCGCGCTCGAGGGTCTCAGCCAGCTGCTCAAGACGATCGATCTGGTGAAGGTCAATCTCAATCCGGCGCTCGATATCCAGGGCATCGTGCTCACCATGTTCGACAAGCGGAACAAGCTGTCCGAGCAGGTCGAGGCCGATGTGCGCCAGAACATGGGCGACAAGGTCTATCGCACCACCATTCCGAGAAACGTGCGGATCTCCGAGGCTCCCAGCCACGGTCTGCCGGCGCTGGTCTATGACCTGCGCTGTCCGGGCAGTCAGGCCTACATCAAGCTTGCGGGCGAGTTGATCGCGCGCGAACGGCTCCAGGCGGCAGCGTGACGATGGCGGAAGATCGTCCACGCGGTCTTGGCCGCGGTCTGTCGGCCTTGATCGGCGAGGAAGCGGTGCCGACGCGTGGCGAGGCGGCGCGCGCTACACACAAGTTGCCCGTCGCCTTCCTGCGCCCCAACAAGCTACAGCCGCGCAAGCGCTTCGCGGTCGAGGATCTCAACGACCTCGCGGACTCGGTACGCGAAAAGGGCGTGTTGCAACCGATCCTGGTTCGCCCGGTGAAGGGCGAGAACAATGCCTACGAAATCATCGCCGGCGAGCGCCGCTGGCGCGCCGCCCAGATGGCGAAGCTGCATGAAGTTCCGGTGGTGGTGCGCGATATCGGCGATTCGGAGTCGCTCGAGCTCGCCATCATCGAGAACGTGCAGCGCGCGGACCTCAACGCGATCGAGGAGGCGGCCGCCTATTACGAGTTGATGGAGCGGTTCAAATACACCCAGGAGCACGTCGCCAAGGAAGTCGGAAAAAGCCGCAGCCACATCGCCAACACTTTGCGGCTGCTGACCTTGCCCGAGACCGTGCGCGCAATGATCCGCGAGGGCCGTCTGACGGCCGGGCATGCGAGGACTCTGATCGGCCTGCCCGACGCGGAGGCCCGCGCCAACGACATCATTCGTGGAATGCTCAACGTTCGGCAGGCTGAACAGCGTTCTTCTATCAAGAAATCGTCCAAAGCCAAGCCGTCGGCTGTGGACCCGAATGTCCGGGACCTGGAATCAAAACTTTCCAACACGTTAGGGCTGAAGGTTCAAGTTATACACAAGGGGTCCAAAGGTGGCCAGGTGCGGATTTCCTACAAAACCTTGGAGCAATTGGACGAAATCGATCGGCGTCTCAGCAAAGCCTAGCAAACCCCTTATGTAACTGAATATTAAGTATAAAATGATCCACAGGCGGAACTCTAAACGGCGTTCGAAATCCTGAGAGCTTCAGCTGGATCAATCCGCCCATCGTACAACGCCCGCCCAATCACAACGCCTTCAATATTAGTCTCCCGAACAGCGTTTAGTTTTTCGATATCGGCGATGCTGCCGACCCCGCCGGAAGCAATCACCGGTATGCGGACCGCGCGAGCCAAGGCCGCCGTCGCCTCAACGTTCACGCCCTGAAGCAGGCCGTCCCCATCGACATCGGTGAACAGGATCGCCGCGACACCCGCGTCCTCGAACTTGCGGCCAAGCTCCGCTGGCGTGAGATCGGATAATGTCGCCCAGCCCTCGGTCGCGATCTTGCCGCCCTTGGCGTCGGCGCCCACCACAATCCGTCCCGGGAACGCCTTCGCTGCCTCCCTGACGAACGCCGGATTGGTCAATGCCGCGGTTCCGAGGATGACACGCGTGATTCCGGCGGCAAGCCAGCCCTCGACCGCCTTCATGTCGCGGATACCGCCCCCCAGCTGTATCGGAAGATCGATCGCCGCGCGGATGGCGCGCACGGCGTCGCCATTGGCAGACGCGCCGGCAAAGGCGCCGTCCAGATCGACGCAATGCAGCCACTTGAACCCGGCGCTCTGAAAGGCACGCGCCTGGGCGGCCGGATCATCGTTGAACACGGTCGCCTGATCCATCAGTCCGCGCTTCAGACGCACACAGCGCCCGTCTTTCAGATCGATCGCGGGAAACAGGATCATGGCCGCCAACCGAGGAAATTACCGAGCATCGCGAGCCCCACGGCCTGGCTCTTTTCCGGATGGAATTGCACGCCAACGAGATTGTCGCGTCCCACGGCAGCCGTCACCGGCCCACCATAGTCGGTACGCGCAACTAGATCGCTTTGGTTTGTCGCCACAAGCTGGAACGAGTGCACGAAATAAGCATGCACGCCGTCAGCCAGCCCGGCGAACAGAGGATGCGGCCGCGTGAAGCTCAGCTCATTCCAGCCGATTTGCGGGATCTTGAGTGCAGGGTCCTTCGGCTTCATGCGCACCACTTCGCCCTTGATCCAGTCAAGCCCGTTGGTGTCGCCGAACTCGCGCCCGACGCTCGCCATCAGCTGCATGCCGACGCAGATGCCGAGAAACGGCACGCAGCGTGCCAGCACCGCCGCATTGAGCGCTTCGATCATGCCCGGTAGGGCCGACAGACCGCCCATGCAATCGGCAAAGGCGCCGACACCGGGCAGGACGATACGCTCCGCCCGCGCCACCAGTGTTGCATCGGCCGTCACGACGATCTCGTGCCCAGTCGCATGCTCGGATGCGGCGCGCGCCAGTGCCTTCTCGGCCGAGCGCAGATTGCCGGAACCATAGTCGATCAGGGCCACGACAGGACGCATGGGCTTCTTTCGAGCGACGAGCCAGCGGGGGAACCCGCGAAAAGCCGCTCCTCTTAGAGCAATTGGCCCGGCATTTGAACTAGTGCGGGCAGGTCGGCATCGGGTTTGCCGGCATCAGCTGCAGATGCACGCCCGCGATCACCCAGTCGCGCCAGCCGCCCGGCGCCACGCTTGCCTGGCCCTTCTTCAGCGCATCCAGCATGCCTGGGCAGTTGCCCGTTACATTGGCGGCGGGCTTCCACACATTGTCCGGACCGATCTTCAGGACCGTGCCATACCAATAGAGATTGTCGCCGGTCACCAGGATCACTTCCTCGCTGCCGTCACCGTCCAGATCGGCGAAGAACGCATCGCACTTCGAACCGATCGCGGTCAGGCAAGGCGGGCCATTGCCGGATTTCATCCAGTCCTGCTTGAGCAAGGTTCGCGGCAGCGCGCGCGTGTCGGGATAGACCGTGACGTTGCGCGCAATGTCCGCCTGCGACGGGCCCTGCGGTGTCGGGGACACGCCATCAATTGCCGCTTTGGCGAATTTGCGGATCACGGCCGTCGCGCCATGGTCGGCAAGGTCTTGCAACGCGGCGCGGCCATAGCGGCCGCCTTCCGATTTCAGATAAGCGAAATCGAATGTCCTTGCGGTCACGGTTCCACCCTTGAGCCTTGCCACCTGGCTGCTCACCGCGATGCGCGCCGGATCGGCAATCGGGCTGAACAGCGCGACGATGATCGCCAGCACGACATAGGAGGTGACGATGTTGACGCGCTCGAGCAGCAGCATCCAAATGCCGCCGCGCAACGACATAAGCGCCGCAGCCGCGTAACCGAACGCGTAGCAGAGCGCGACGAGGATCGTCGCCGCGGTGGCGATGCGCTCGATCGTCCAGCCATATTGCGCGACGCGCAGCCACAGCGCGTAGGCGGCGATGACGACGAGAGGAACGAGAACGAGGGCGGCGGTGAACTCGGCATAACGCAGCAGGCGCGGCCGATTGTTTAGCGGATCGCCGTCCTGGAAGGCCGCGTTAATCAGGATGACGAGCGTGGCAGCGGCCGTGAGCAATAGCCCGGCTGCCGAACGTGTCGCCCACAAAGGCGCGAGGCCCGTGAAGGGCAGGCTGAGCGTGAAACCGGCGGCGATCAGCGTCATCAAGGGCAATAGCCAGGAGAGCAGGGTAAGCGCCACCGTGCGAATGCCGGCCACCAGTCGCGCGCGAACGTCGGTCACGTGAATCGCAGCCGCGGTTGCGAGCGTCGTCGCCGGGATGGCGAACCAGGATTTTTCGATCAGCGTCTCCAGGAAACTGAGCTTGATCAGGTTGAACAGGACCGCGCCCAGCCACAGAACGCCCCAGAACACGCCGACGAACGCAGCCGCGAGCGCGATCTGCACGCCGAGCTTCCACGCGGCTTCGAAATAGCCCGAGTAGGGCGCAATGTATTTGCGCGCCACGTCGCCGGCCGCGATCAGCGACTGCGCGATGAACAGTCCGGCCATCGAAAAGACGACGAGCGCGAACGTCATTGCGTCGCCGCCGCGCCCTGCCGTCTCGGGCTGCCATTGCCGCCACACGTCGTACCAGGCGAGCCCGGCGAGAAGCACCGCGGCCGCGCCCGTCCAGATCAGCAAAGTGCGCGTACGCATCGTCTCGACGGCCTGGATGAAGAGCAGCGGCACGAAGACGAACACCAATAGAAGCGGCGCCATCCAATAGGGATCGGTCGATGGCCAGGCGTGGTTGTCGTTCGCGAGATAAAGAAGATAGAGGCCAAGCCCCTGCGCAGCACCGGCGATCAGCCGGATCACGGCCAGCTTCTGCTGGTCGCTGTGCGTCTCGGAATCGGATGGCTCGCTCGACATGGCATTCCCCCTCGGGAATGGCCGGATGATAGGGACGATTGCGGCTGATCTGCGTCCGGGCAGGGGCGCCGGGGTCGAATTTGTCTAGGACCGCTTGCGCGCGCTCAACAAAACGCTGCCGACCAGCATGGCGACGCTGCCGGCCAAAAGAACGGCACCGGCGGCGGCCGGCGAGGCGAAGGCCGCCGCCCCGGCGGAAGCGCCCACCACCACCAGGACTCCAATCGCCAGCCGGCTGTCTCCGGCGAACATGGAATAGAGCTCGGACAGGATATCGCGCAGCAGGCTCATGGCACCGCCACCTGCGCGACGCGGCGGGCCGCATAAGCGCTCACCAGGCCCGTCGCCAGGAACAGCAGGCCGATGCCCAGCAGCGACAGGTCAGCGCCCGGCCAGGCGACGCCTAGTCCTTCGCCCGTCCAGAACACGCCGAAGGATGACAGCATCACGCCCACCGCGAACTTCAGCGTGTTTTCCGGAACCTGCGACAGAGGCTTGTGCACGATGACGCCGATCGCCAGCACCACGATGCAGGCACCCAATGCGCCGATGCTTGCCGGCACGAGAAGGCCGCGCCCGGCGCCCACCGCGATGACGATGAACACGACTTCGAGGCCCTCCAGCAACACGGCCTTGAAGGCGGTCATCCCGGCGATCCAGTCGCGCGCATTGGCTTTGAGCGCCTGGCCAAGCTCGGCGGCTTCCGCCGCGAATATCGCATCCTCATCGTGCAGTGCGATCACGCCGGCCGCGCGCAGCGATGCTTTGCGAAGCCAGCCCAGCCCGAACAGCAGAAGCAGCACGCCGATGGCGAGTTGCAGATCGTGCAGCGGGACGCGGTCGAGCATCGGGCCGAGCAGAAGCACGATCGCCGCCAATGCCGCGAGCGCCGCAAAGGTGCCGGACAGCGCCGGCCGCCAGCCGCGCAAGGATACGACGGCAAGCACGATGGTCAGCGCCTCGACCACCTCGACAAAGGAGGCGAAGAACGCGGACGCAAGTGCGGGAGCTGCTGTGGACCAAACCAACATTGCCTGCTCATTTCCTCGTTGGGCCGCGAACCTAGCCCAATTTGCCATCGCCCGCCGCGCTTCGCCAATGTCGCACGCAGCTCAAGCCCCGACCGCGCCTTCAGGACTTCTGGATGAAGACCTCGCGCTCTTCGCGCGACTTCTTCCAGAAGAACAGCAGATAGAAGGTCCCGATCCACAGAATCCAGAACGAGACGTTGAACACGATCGATGTCGAGATCCCGAGCCAGCTTCCGAGCACGGCGATATATTGCTGGGTCGGCGCCGCGAGATTCGCCTGGGGCATGGCACGCAGCGCGGCGACGGCCGCCGTCTTGACGTTCGATTCGATCAGCATCTCACCCAGCAACATCAGCATGCCGACCATGTAGGCGACGAAGCCGAAAATCTTGAGCGGCAGGCTTGCCTGATTGAGGAAGTAGTAGATCGCAACGATCATGGCGAAGGTGACCGTGACCATCTGGGAGAACCAGGTCACCTCGTTTGCCGTCGCGGCCCGCGCGAGATTGAGAAGATCGAGTTCGGTCATCGCCGCCCCCCGAAGAACGTTCAATCCTGATCCATTTTGAGTGCAGCGATGAAGGCTTCCTGCGGGATGTCGACCTTGCCGAACTGGCGCATCTTCTTCTTGCCCTCCTTCTGCTTGTCGAGCAATTTGCGCTTGCGGCTAATATCGCCGCCATAGCATTTCGCGGTCACGTCCTTGCGCAGCGCGCTCAGCGTCTCGCGCGCGATGATCTTGCCGCCGATCGCCGCCTGGATCGGGATCACGAACATGTGGCGCGGGATCAGCTCTTTCAGCTTCTCGCACATCGCCCGGCCGCGGCCCTCGGCGCGCTGCTTGTTGACGATCATCGACAGCGCATCGACCGGATCGCCGTTGACCAGGATCGACATCTTGACGAGATCGCCTTCCTCATAACCTTCGATGTGATAGTCGAACGAGGCGTAGCCGCGGCTCACCGATTTCAACCGGTCGTAGAAATCGAACACCACCTCGTTCAGCGGCAGGTGATAGACCACCATGGCGCGCGTGCCGGCATAGGTCAGTTCGACCTGGCGGCCGCGCCGATCTTCGCACAGCTTCAGCACCGCGCCGAGATGCTCGTCGGGCACCAGGATCGTCGCCTTGATCCACGGCTCCTCGATCCGCTCGATCTTCATCACATCCGGCATGTCGGACGGATTGTGCAACTCCATCTGCGTGCCGTCGGTCAGATGGATGTGATAGATCACGCTCGGCGCGGTGGCGATGAGATCGAGATTGAATTCGCGCTCCAGCCGCTCCTGCACGATCTCCAGATGCAGCAACCCTAAGAATCCGCAACGGAAGCCGAAGCCTAGCGCCGCGCTGGTCTCCATCTCATAGGTGAAGCTGGCATCGTTCAGATGCAGCTTGCCCAGCCCGTTGCGCAAATCTTCGAACTGCGCCGCGTCGACCGGAAACAGGCCGCAGAACACCACTTGTTGCGCCGGCTTGAAACCGGGAAGCGCTGTCGCGGTGCCGCGCTTCTCGTCGGTAATGGTGTCGCCGACCTGGGTGTCCGCCACCTGCTTGATCTGGGCGGTGAGGAAACCGACTTCGCCGGGCCCCAGACTCTCGACATTCACCTTCTTCGGCGTGAACACGCCGACCTGCTCGACCTGGTAATAGGCATCCGCATTCATCATGCGGATCTTCTGGCCCTTCCTCAGTTCGCCGTCGATGATCCGCACCAGCACGACGACGCCGAGATAGGCGTCGTACCAGCTGTCGACGAGCAAGGCCTTGAGCGGCGCATTGATGTCGCCCTTGGGTGCGGGCAGGCGGGTGACGATGGCTTCCAGCACTTGATCGATGTTGAGACCCGTCTTGGCGGAAATCGGCACCGCCTCCGACGCGTCGATGCCGATCACATCCTCGATCTGCTGGCGGATGCGCTCGGGCTCGGCGGCCGGCAGGTCGATCTTGTTCAGGACCGGCACGATCTCGAGATTCGCGTCCATCGCCTGATAGACGTTGGCGAGCGTCTGCGCCTCGACGCCTTGGCTCGCGTCGACCACCAGAAGCGCGCCTTCGCAGGCGGCAAGACAGCGGCTCACCTCATAGGCGAAATCGACATGGCCGGGCGTGTCCATCAGGTTCAGGACATAGTCCTGGCCATCCTTCGCCTTGTAGGAGAGGCGCACGGTCTGCGCCTTGATGGTGATGCCGCGCTCGCGCTCGATATCCATGGAATCGAGCACCTGATCCTTCATCTCGCGGTTGGTCAGTCCGCCGGTGTACTGGATCAGGCGGTCGGCCAGCGTCGATTTACCATGGTCGATATGGGCGACGATGGAGAAATTGCGGATGTGGGCGAGGTCGGTCATCGATTCTCTTATGGCCTACCGCTTCGCTGCTTGAGGCCGCATTGATACCGGCCGCTCCTCGGCCGGAGGCGGGGGTATAGCGGCGAGCCGTTCGCCGGTCCAGCCGCAGTTTCCGGGCGCTATTCCCGGGCCTTTTGCGCTAGGTTCCCCCGATGGCACGGCATTTCACGCAAGGCGCGCCGGCACGGCGCGGCGGCAATCCCAGGACGGCGGCGGGCGAATTGTGGCCCGGCCAATCGATAGCGCTCTTGAAGGCGCTGCACATCCTGACGCGCGACGGCGCGCTAAACGCGGATTCGCGGCGCAAGCTGAAGCAGGTCCTGCATCTGGCGCAGCTGATCAAGCCGGCAATCGACGCTGCGTTTGCAGAGAAGGAGCAGCCGGTGTTGGCCGATCTCGGCGCCGGCAAGTCCTATCTCGGCTTCGTGCTTTACGATCTGTATTTCGCGAAGGAGGGCCGCGGCTTCGTCTATGGCGTCGAAGCACGTCACGACCTGATCGAAACCTCCAAACGGATCGCGGCCGAAAGCGGCTTCGAGCGCATGCAGTTTCTTGAATCGGCGATCGCCGATGCCGCGCTGCCGGACGGCCACGCCGACATCGTCACTGCGCTGCACGCCTGCGACACGGCGACGGACGAGGCGATCCTGTTTGCGCTACGGCACGAGGCGAAGTTCATCGCACTGGTGCCGTGCTGCCAGGCGGAAGTCGCCGCGGCATTGGAGAGCGTATCGGGGCCCATGCGCCAGCTTTGGCGTCATCCGATCCAGCGCCGCGAGTTCGGTGCGCATCTGACCAACGTCATGCGCGGTCTGCATCTGGAGGCCCATGGCTACAAGGTGAGGGTGACCGAGCTCACCGGGCTCGAGCATTCGCTCAAGAACGAATTCATTTTCGCGGAGCGGCACCAGCGCGCCAATCCGGCGGCGCGCGCGGAATATCAGCGGCTGGCGGAACAGATCGGCGCAGCGCCAAAGCTACTGGCGATCTAAACGGTATCGCGCGCAGCCGATGCGCGATTCTCGACGCTATGGAACGGCTGGCCGTTCTCTTCCGCGCGCAGGGTCCAGCCGATCTCGAACCTGTCCGGCGTCGAAGCGACTTCCAGCCGCGTGTCGATGCGGATCGACCAGCCCGGCCGCTCGAACGCGACGCGATAGGACTTTGCGGTCCAGCCCTGCTCGGCGCCGCTGTCGATCTCGAAGCGCGACGTCACCAGATAGTCCGTGCCGGTGCGCAGAAGATGATGCGCCGCGGTCGCCGCCGCATGTGCGGGCGCGTTTTCGCGCGGCGGCCAGGCGATCGGCTCGCGCTGCCGATCGATCCATTTCAGCGCCTGCGGGCGGACCGTCGGCGCTGCCTGCGGTGACGCGAAGCGGGGAACCGGCGCCGACTCCGGTCCGAGCGTCGGCACCGACAGCCAGATGTCCTTGACGAAAACCTCGGTCTCGCGCGGGCTGGGCCAGAAAGTCGGCCGGCCGTCGGCGCACAGCGCCAGCGTGAGCGAATGGCCCGCGCGCATGCGCCAGGCGGCGGCTTGCAGCGGCAATGTCACGGCGACGTCGTTGCTTTCGGGAACGCAGATCGCGCCGCTCGTCATCCGCAGCCAGTTGCCGTGCGGGCCATGTTCGACAAGGCGCGCGACGATCTGGCCGGCCCGACCCTTTACACGCGCCCGAAGCTCGACGACGGGTGTTCCCGCGATGTCGACGTCCATGGCCGCGTTCGTACCGGACAGCATGTAGCCGTTGGCGTGGCCGAACGCTTCCATATCGAAACGTCCCGGCACGTCCTCGTAGAGGTCGGCGCCGAGTGCGAAGGGCGCCGCCGGATCATTCATAAGCCTCTGCCAGTCCGGATTTGCATCTCGGACCGTGATCGCATCTCCGCCGCCAAGCGAGTCGAGCGCGCGCCAGCGGCCAGCGCGCAGGTCGCCGTCGGCATCCGGCGCGCCGATCCATAACCTGAGCGGCGCTTCTGCCGTGGCGTCGTTGTCGGCGCCTTTCAGGTGCTGGTCGAACCAACGCACCGCTTCGTGCAGGAAGCCGACGCGCGGCTCTCGCGCGGCAAGGTCCGGCGGCGCGTGCTCCCACGGACCGATGATGGCGCGCACAGGGCCGCGCCAGCCGCCGGCGATGCGCAGCACCGAAGTCGCATATTTGTCGGCGAGTCCGCCATAGAGCAGCAGGGGAATCTCGCCGCCGGTCGGTGCGGCCTTGTTTGTCCAATACGCGTCGTGGCGCTGGTGCTGCAGCCAGTCGATGATCCAGGGGCGGTTGGCTTCCAGGCGCGCCTTCCATTCTTTGCGCCAGTCGCCGGCGAAGACAGCCGGATCGGGCGGCAGGCTGTTCAACATCAGCATGACGCCGGCCCAGTCGACATGCCCGGTGTAAAGCGCGCCGCCGAGATAGTGGATGTCGGTCCGCCAGCCGTCCTCCGACACACCCCCAAGCGCCATCGCTTTCAGCGCGGGCGGCTTGCGCGCGGCCGCGCGCAGCGCAGCGAATGCCGCCCAGGAGAGGCCGGTCAGCGCAACCTGCCCGTCGCACCATTCCTGTTGCGCGGCCCAGGCGATGGCTTCGACGAGATCGTCGATCTCCTGCGGCAGATACTCGTCGGCCAGCAGACCGCTGGAATTGCCGGAACCCGAAATGTCGATGGCGAGCGCGGCGTACCCGCTCGCAGCGAACACCGGCAGTTGCGATTCCATCAGCGGCGCGAACAAATCGCTCACGCGATAGGGCGAAGCGTCGAGCACCGCGGGATGCCGGCCCTCCTGCGGGCGCCACAGGCGTGCGTGCAGGATTCGGCCGCGGGAGACTGGGATGGAAGCGATCTGTTCGACAGTCTCCATCAGCCGAGCAGTGCAAGCGCTTTGGCGAGGATCGGATCGTCGCCTTGGGCGACGGCGGGATCGATCGGATGCGGCGGCAACCATCTTTCGCGCGGTGTTCCGTCCAGGTGATAGAGCCGCTCGGTGGGAAATGCGACGCCTATGCCGCTCTTGGGCAGCGTGAAATCCGACGTGGCGCCGCACAGCCCCGCCATG
This sequence comes from uncultured Alphaproteobacteria bacterium, assembly GCA_963741735.1. Taxonomy (GTDB): domain Bacteria; phylum Pseudomonadota; class Alphaproteobacteria; order Micropepsales; family Micropepsaceae; genus Rhizomicrobium. Next base: position 569,139 of record CAVUJB010000002.1, on the reverse strand, counting down.
CGCGTGCCGACGATGGTGGCGCGCTTCATGCCGTCAAGACCGATGGCCATGCCTTCGCCCATGCTGCCGGTCCAGCGATCCACCAGCACGGCGAGCGGCATCGTTACCGTCATTCCGCGCGAACGCACCCAGCGCACCCAGGAGTTTTTCGGAAATGACTTTCCCGGACCGGGATCGAACACACGCTGATAACCGGGCCGTCCGGTGACAAATCTGCCGAGGATCGGCTCGGCGACATCGGTGTTGCCGCCCGACGGCGTATTGCGCAGGTCGAGGATCAGCGCCTTTGCATCGAGAATGTCCGCAAGCGCCGCGTCGAACGCGGCGACAAGCGCGCTGTCGCCAAGGCTGTTCTCGATGCGGATATAGCCGATGCCGCCGATCCGCTTTTGCGTCAGCGGTACCTCCGGCTCCGGCTCGGAAAAGGACGGAAGGTCCACACTCTTGCCGTCCTTGAGTGCGAAGATGCGGCGCGCGTCATGGGTGCCCGCGAGCAGCACCCGCAGCGTGTAGTCATCCGCCTCGCCGTCAGGCGCGGAGAGGCAGCGCGGCGCATGCGCCGCGACAGCCTCGCGAACCGGAACGCCGGCGATCGAGACGACTTCGTCGCCGGCGCGCACGCCAGCCATGGCCGCTGCGGATTGCGGCCGCACCTGCTCGATGATCGCACGGCCACCCTGCATCACCGCCCAAAGATCGGTATCGCTCGGCACAAGCTGCGGCGAATGGCTGTTGTTGACCTTGGGCTCGATATGGTGGTCGTGAAATTCGGCCAGAAAACTCTCAAGCACGTTCAGAAATGCATGCGCGTCGCAGACCTCCGCCGCCCGTGCGACATAGAGCCGGCGCAGCTTCGCCAGGTCAATGTGCCGGTCTGGCAGATAGGCATAATGCGCCTTCATCGTGTCGATCAGCCTGGCAATGTCCGACGCGTTCGCACCCGCGTCGATGCACTGGTCGGCACGGGAAGGAAAGGGAAGCGTTGCGGCCATCAGCGCGGCGAGAAATCGTCTGCGGTCCATGGCGCAGAGTTAGGACACCAGTTTCCGCTGCACAAGTCAGATCAACCGGAGCTTCGGCGCCGGCAGCTCGGGCGGCGAATTGGAAAGCTCGCCGCGCTCGAACTCCTGCGTCCAGGCTTCGAACGACTCGGCTGATCCCGACCTTCGATGGAAGTAGAGCCGCTGCGCCACCGCCTTTGCCGGCGCCGTCATCAGGAAGGTGTTGATCAGCGCATTCGATGGCGCGACATCGAGCAGGCGGCGCAAAAGGCGCTTGGCGCGGTAGCGCGGCGCTTCGCGCTTGAGCTGCGCCACCGGATGCGGCCCGCGATCGGCGAGATAGTCGGAGACGAGCTGCGCGGCGCGGCGCCCGAAATTCAGCGCGGTGTGGATGCCGCCGCCGGTCACCGGCGAGACCATGCCGGCCGCGTCGCCCACCAGCATCACGCGGTTGGTGCCGAGATCCTCGAGGCTGCCGCCCGACGGGATCAATCCGCTGCGCCGCTGGATGACCTTGATCGCGCGGATGTCGCAGACCGATTTCAGCCGCAGCAGAAGTTCGCTGAGATCAGGACGCGAAGGACGCGTCGCGGCCACGCCGATCTGAGTCGAACTCGACGCCGGGCACTGCCCAGGCGATGTAGCCCGGCGCAATGCGGCTGTCGGCGAAGCAATGCAGGAAGCGCGGATCGAGATCGGCGAGCGGCTCGCACTCGATCTCGAGGCCGGCGAGGAAATGTGCATTGCGGCTGAGGCCGAAATTCTCCGCGACGCGGCTGCGCGCACCGTCCGCCCCGATCAGGAAATTGGCGTGCAGTCCGAGCGATGGGAGCGCCACGCCGCGTTCATGCTCTACCGCCGTTTCGAACTTGCTGTCGTAGAGGAGCGTCGCGCCGGCACGCTCGGCTTCGGATGCCATCCAGCGCAGCACGCCGGCCGTGTCGGTCGCCTGGAAGAAATAGCCGGGCGCGGAAAGGTCGAGCGAGCGGTCGTTCGGCGCATAGAGCCGCACGCCGCGCACTTTGCGCATCAGCCGGGAGGGCAGGTCGAAATCGTCGCTCGCTTCCTTGACCACAATGCCGGTGGTGCGCACGCGCGCGCCGGGTTCGGGCTTGGAGTCGATCACGGCGACCTTCAGGCCGCGCAGCGCGGCGGTCCGCGCGCAGGCGAGCCCCGCAAAGCTGCCGCCGACAATAATGAGATCGTAACGCTGGATCATCGCTCCCTCCCGCGAGAGAGGGGAGCTTTGTCCCACGATTTGGCGGGATTGTGACTGATCATCACCCCCCCCCGCGCAGGGGAGGCGATCAGCTTCGAAGAATTGCCCCGGTCGCCTTGGTTACCGCGCCCACGATCCTGGCGACCAGCGCCTCGATTTCCGGCTCGGTCAGCGTCTTGTCCCTGGGCTGGATGCGCACCGCGATGGCGAGCGATTTCTTGCCTTCGGGAACGCCCTTGCCCTCGTAAAGGTCGAAAATCGAGGCGGACTCGATAAGGTTGCGATCGGCGCTCCTGGCGGCGCGCAAGACCTCGTCGGCCGCGACCGTCGCATCGACCAGGAAAGCAAAATCGCGCTCGATCGCCTGGTAGGGCGATGGCGTGAAGACGGGCCGCGCCTTGCCTTTGGCCTTCGGTTCCGGGATGGCGTCGAGGATCACTTCAAAGGCCGCTGCCGGTCCCTTCAGGTCGAACGCCGCAAGCACCTTGGGATGGATCTCGCCGAAAGTGGCGAGCGTCTTGGGCCCGAGTGCCAGCGTGGCCGAGCGGCCGGGATGATACCAGCCGGGCGCGCCGGCCTTCACCGGCGCGGTCATCGGCGCACCCATCGCGGCTTCGAGGATCGCGAGCATGTCGGCCTTCGCATCGAAGACGTCGGCTGCATGCGTATCCTTGGTCCAGCTCCGCGCGCCCGCGCCGATACGGATGCCGGCGGCGACAGTCGCCTGCGCTTCGGGCATGCCGCTTTGGAACTGCGCGCCGATCTCGAACAGTGTCAGTTCATTGAAGCCGCGCGCGACGTTTCGCTGGGCCGCGGCCAGCAGCGACGGCAGGACCGAGGGGCGCAGTGCGTCGAGGTCGGCGGCGATCGGATTTTCCACTTGCCGCGCCTCGTCGCCGCCGCCGAACAGCGCCGCATGGGCGCGCGGAATGAACGAGAAACTGATCGTCTCGTTGAAGCCGCGCGCAGCCAGCAGGCGGCGCACGGCGCGCGACCGGCGCTGTGCCGGTGTCAGCGTCGCCTTGGCCACGGCGCTGGCGCGCGAAAGCGGCGCCGACGGCACCTTGTTCAGCCCATGGATGCGGATGACTTCTTCGACGAGATCGGCTTTGCCGTGAACGTCGCTGCGCCAGGACGGCGGCGTGACTTTCAGAGGTGCGCCGTCTTCCACCTGGAAGCCGAGCCGCGTCAGGATAGCGACCGACTCCGTCTTCGACACATGAACGCCGCCCAACTGGGCGACATAGTTCGGATCGAACGCGATGGTGCGCCGCCAACTGGGCACCTTGCCGGCGACGACGATCTCCGAGGCCCCGCCGCCGCACCATTCCTGGATCAGCCGCGTCGCGAGTTCGAGGCCCGGTACGACGAACTCCGGATCGACGCCTCGCTCGAAGCGGTAGCGTGCGTCCGACACAATGCCGAGCCTGCGGCCCGTGCGCGCCGTGCGGACCGGATCGAAATAGGCTGATTCGATGAAGACGTTCGTCGTCGTCTCGGAGCAGCCCGTGTCCTCGCCGCCCATCACGCCGGCGATGCCGCGTGCGCACCGGTCATCGGCGATCACGGTCATCTCGGCATCGAGCGTGTAGGTCTTGCCGTCGAGCGCGATCAATTGCTCGCCTTCTTTCGCGAGCCGTGCCTGGAGATTGCCGCTGAGCTTGTCGGCGTCGAACACATGCAGCGGGCGGCCGCGGTCGAGCGAGATGAGGTTGGTCACGTCGACCAGCGCCGAGATGGGCCTGAGGCCTACCGCCTTCAGCCGATCCTGCACCCATTGCGGCGAGGGACCGTTCTTCACGCCGCGCACCAGCCGGCCGGCGAAGATCGGACAGGCGTCCGCCGCGTCCGCCGAGAAGTTCAGCGCGATGGATTTCGGCGACGGGAAATTCCCGGCAACCGGCTTCACAGCGCCATCCTTCAGCTTGCCCGTGCCGGACGCCGCCAGATCGCGCGCGATGCCATAGACGCCGGCCGCATCGCCGCGGTTTGGCGTCAGATTCACGTCGATCACCGGATCGGTGAGGCCGAGCGCACCGGCCGCCGGCTCGCCAACCGTCGCGTCGGCGGCAAGCTCGATGATGCCGTCGTGATCCTCGCCGAGCAGAAGCTCGCGCGCCGAACACAGCATGCCTCGGGATTCGACGCCGCGGATCGTGCCGATCTTGAGCGTGTCGCCGCTCACCGGGATGACCGTGCCCGGCCGTGCGAACACCGCCTTCATGCCGGTATGCGCATTCGGCGCGCCGCAGACGACCTGGAGGGGCGCACCCGAGCCGTCGTCGACCATGCAGAGCTTCAGCTTGTCGGCATTGGGATGTTTTTCGGCCGAGATCACATGCGCGACGACGAAATCCTTCAGCCGCGCCCCGGCATCTTCGACCGATTCCACTTCCAGCCCGATCGAGGTCAGCTTGTCGGCGATCGTCGCCGCATCCGCGTCGGTGTCGAGATGCTCCTTGAGCCAGGACAGCGTGAACTTCATCGGCTCAGCCCTCCATCGAGGGTCGGCATGTCGAGCGCCGCGAAGCCATAATGGCGCAACCATCTGAGATCGGATTCGAAGAACGAGCGGATATCCGGAATGCCGTATTTCAGCATGCCGAGCCGGTCGATGCCGCCGCCGAACGCGAAGCCCTGATAGACATCGGGATCAAGGCCGCACATCTCCAGCACCTTCGGATTGACCATGCCGGAGCCGCCGAGCTCCAGCCAGTCATTGCCCTGGCCGAACTTGATCTGGTTGGGCACCGAACGGTCGCAGCGCAGATCCCATTCGACCGACGGTTCGGTGAACGGGAAATAGCTCGGCCGCGCCCGCAGCTCGACCTTGTCGACTTCGAAATAGGCTTTGCAGAATTCCTCGATCGTCCATTTGAGATGGCCAAGATGGATGCCTTCGTCGATCACCAAGAGCTCGAACTGGTGAAACATCGGCGAATGCGTCGCGTCGCTGTCGACGCGGTAGGTTCGTCCCGGCGCCACGATGCGGATCGGCGGCTTCTGCTTGAGCATGGTGCGCACCTGCACCGGCGAAGTATGCGTGCGCAGGATGTGCTGCGATCCGTCGGCCTGCTTCGCCAGATAGAACGTGTCCTGCATCTGGCGCGCGGGATGGTCCGGCGGAATGTTCAGCTTGGTGAAATTGTAGTCGTCATATTCGACGTCCGGGCCCTCGCCGATGGCGAAGCCGAGATCGGCGAGGATCGCGGTGATCTCGTCGAACACCTGGCTGACCGGATGGATCGTGCCCGCCGGTTCGGGCCGCGGCGGCAAGGTGACGTCGATCTTCTCGCTGCCGAGGCGCGCGTTCAGCGCGGCATCGCCGAGTTCGTTCTTGCGTGCGGTGATCGCCGCCGTGACCTTGTCGCGCAAGCCGTTGAACAGCGGGCCGTTCACCTTGCGCTCGTCCGGCGTCATGGCGCCCAGCGTCTTCAGCAGTTCGCTGATCGAGCCTTTGCGGCCGAGCGCCGCAACGCGGATATTTTCCAGTGCCGCTTCGTCGGCCGCCGACACGATCGCGGCCGTCAACTCGCGTTCGAGGGATTGGATGTCTGTCATCGTCTAACCAGTCGTTTCACCTCCCCCTTGCGGGGAGGTCGGTGAAGCTCGCGCGTGAGTGCGAGGTTCACCGGGTGGGGGTGAACGGCGGATCAGATAACAGGAGAAGTTCGCTATGTCCCCCACCCGATCCACCTCGCTCTGTTCGGCGGATCGGCCTCCCCGCGAGGGGGAGGTGGAGGGGCGCGACTTACGCGTTCGCGCCGGCAGCCTGATCCACCAGGGCCTTGAAGGCCTCGGGCTCGCGCGTGGCGAGATCGGAGAGGACCTTGCGGTCGATCTCGATGCCCGCCTTGGCGAGCCCGCTGATAAATCGGCTGTAGGTGATGCCGTAGAGGCGGCAGCCGGCGTTGATCCGCTGGATCCACAAAGCGCGGAAATTCCGCTTCTTCTCCTTGCGGCCAATATAGTTGTGCTGCAGCGAACGGTCGACTGCGGCATTGGCCGAGGTGATCGTGTTCTTGCGGCGGCCATAAAAGCCCTTGGCCTGCTTGAAGACTTTCTTGCGGCGGGCGTGGCTGGGTACGGAACGGGGTGCGCGCGACATGGCTCAGATCCCTCCGCCATACGGCATCCAGCGCTTCACGCGCTGGGTTTCGGACTTGGACAGCAATGCGGTGCCGCGCAGGTCACGGGTCCGGGCCGGCGAATTGTTGATCAACCGGTGACGCTTGCCGACCTGATGGGTCTTGATCTTGCCGTTGGCGGTGAATTTGAAGCGCTTTTTGGCGCCCGACTTGGTCTTCATCTTGGGCATTTTGCGGTTCTCCTTGGCCCATGAGGCCTGTTCGCTTTACGAGCCGCCAAGGCATGCCCTGCCTGGCCGCTCACGAAAGAGGGCGCGTTATACGGAACGATGCGCGCTTTGCAAGTCGCCGCTGTCGGCACCCGCACGCGATGACGGCGCCCGGTCGGCGAACGGCTTCCTCATAACACATTGAAAATATTAATATATCATCGTCTGGACGGCTGCCGGCCAGCGTCGCCAGGGTTTGGAGTCAAAGCGCCTCATTGCGGTCTCTTCGCCGTGCGTTAGAAGCGGCAGTCCCATTCTGATCGGCGGCATGTCCTTTCGCAAACTTCTGCATTGGTTCCGCCGTCTGGACGTGTGGCTCATCCCTCCGGCCTTGGCGGTTGTGATCTGGGGCGAGTTGGCCAACAACGAGATCGTCAGCATCATCGAGTCCGATGTCTGGGACAAGCTCCTGCACTTCACCGCCTATTTCGGCTTGTGCCTGATGACGACGATTGCGGTGCGCGCAAACCGGCGCGCGCTGTGGTGGGCACTGGGGCTTGTCCTGCTCGGCGGCGCGCTCGAGATCATCCAGGGCATGACCGGCCGCGATGCCGATATTTACGACGAGCTGGCGAACACGGTGGGCGTTCTCGCCGGTCTCTCAGTCGGTTGGGCGGGCATCACCGTCTTGAAATGGCGTAAGCTCATCGACTGACGGCCGTTCGACACAACAGAGGAGGTAGAGCCATGTTCAAGGAATTCCGTACCTTTGTGATGCGTGGCAGCGTGGTCGATCTCGCCGTCGGCGTGATGATCGGCGCCGCCTTCAACAGCATCGTCAATTCGCTGGTGAAGGACATGCTGACCCCGCCTCTTGGGCTGCTGCTGGGCGGCGTCGATCTTTCGGATTTCTTTGTCACGCTGAAAGGATCGGGTCAGTACGCGACCCTGAAGGAGGCGACGGCCGCCGGCGCGGTCACCTTGAATTATGGTGTCTTCATCAATGCAATTCTGAGCTTTCTGATAATCGCCTTCGTGCTGTTCCTCCTGCTGCGCCAGATCAACAGGTTGAAGACCCCGCCCAAGGATGCGCCGCCGCCCGAGCCGGCCGAGGAAGTCCTTTTGCTGCGCGAAATTCGCGACGCGTTGAAAGCGCGCGGCTGATGCGCTGCCTCATTGCTCTCACCGCGCTGCTGATCGCAACGCCCGCTCTCGCGGACGACGCGAACGACCTGCACGCTGCCGCGGCCGGTTTTTATGGGGTCTACGCAACGTTTCATCCGTCGGACGGAATCCCGAACGCGCAGGATCGGGCAAAATACCAGCCATTCCTGTCGCCGGCGCTCGAGGCGCTGCTAACGCAGGCCGACGCCGCCGAAGCGCGCTACGAGAAGGCCAACAAGAATTCACCGCCGCTTGTGGAAGGCGATCTGTTCTCCTCGCTGTTCGAAGGCGCCACGAGCTATTCGGTCGGCCGCTGCGAGACGGCCGGCGCGGGCGGTCATTGCGCCGTCGAACTCACCTACGCCGAACCGGCAGCCAAGCCGACGGTCTGGACCGACACGGTGTATCTGGTGAAGACGGCGGCAGGTTGGCGGGTCGACGACATCGCCTATGGCGGCAGCTGGGCGTTCGGAAACAAGGGCCGGCTGACCGATACGCTCAAACAGGCGATCGCCTTCCAGTAACCGCAAGGCCGCGTCCATCGTATAGTCAGCGATAGCGACAGGAGAGCCCGATGACCAAGACCAACGAAGACTGGCAGCGCGATCTGACACCCGAACAATTTCGCGTGCTGCGCGAGCACGGAACCGAGCGCGCGGGCACCAGCCCGCTGAACGCCGAGAAACGGACGGGCACGTTCTTTTGCGCCGGCTGCGGCGAGCCGCTGTTCGACTCGGCGACGAAATATGAAAGCGGCAGCGGCTGGCCGAGCTTCTACGCCGCCAAGGACGGCGCGGTTGGAACCTCGGTCGACACCAGCCTCGGCATGCGCCGCGAAGAGGCGCATTGCGCCAAGTGCGGCGGGCATCTCGGCCACATCTTTCCCGACGGGCCGCGGCCGACCGGCTTGCGCTACTGCATGAACGGCGCGGCGCTGAAGTTCACCCCCAAGAGCTGATGTTCGAAGGCGAGCGCCCGAGCGGTCCCAAGCCGCAGATCTACCGCGAGCTCGCGCAGATGGCCGAAGGGCTGTTCCGCGGCGAGCGCGACGCGATAGCGAACGCCGCGAATCTCTCCGCGCTGCTGTGGATGGGGCTCGCCGATCTCAACTGGGCCGGATTTTATCTGATGCGCGGCAATGGTCTGGTGCTCGGACCGTTTCAGGGCCGGCCGGCCTGCGTGCGGATCGATCTGGGCAAGGGCGTGTGCGGATCGGCGGCCGCGCGGCGCGAGACGATCGTGGTTCCCGACGTAGAGGCGTTCCCAGGCCATATCGCGTGCGATGCGGCCTCGCGCGCAGAACTCGTGGTCCCGCTGATCCGCGGCACAAGGCTTCTCGGCGTGCTGGATCTAGACAGCCCGGTCGCCGGTCGATTCGACGAGGCCGATGCCAAGGGGATCGAAGCACTCGCCGCGCTCTGGGTGGCGGCGAGCGATCCGGTTTTGAACCTGTAGCCGATTCGGCCGGTCGTCAGGCGACGATCGCGCCGAGCAGTTCGTCGGCGCGATTGACGAGCACCGAGAAGTGACCTTCGTTCTCGTAGAAGGTCGCGAGGCAATTGCGGAGCCGATCCGCCATCACATGTGCCGGTCCGACCGGCATGATGCGATCCTCGTCGCCGTGCCACACGAAGATCTTGGGAACCGTCACCTGGGCGATGTCGAAGCCCCAGGGCTTCACCAGCCGCTCGATCTCGTTGCGGTTTCCCGCGCCGCTCTGGCGTGCCGTTTCCATCATCGTGCGGGCGAGCACGTCGCGCATTTCCGGAATGTGCATCAGCCGCTCGTCCTCGCCGCCCAGCCATTGCGACACGCGCATCATCCGGCTTTGCACCATCTCTTCGTCCGGCAGTCCATCGGGCCGGAACTGCTTCAGCCGGCGGCGCAGATATCTTGGGAAACGCAGCGCGATCCACCAGGCGAGGCGCCTCAGCCGCGGCCCGGCGCGGCGTGCGATCTCCGGCGGCGGCACGGCGCTCACGAGCGCGCAAGCGGTGATCCGTTCGGGGATTTTGGCGGCGCAGGCGAGCGCATAGGGACCGCCGGCCGACATTCCCTGCACGGCAAAGCGTTCAATGCCAAGGATGTCGGCGGCTTCCGCAACATCGTCGGGCCAGTCCATCAGCCGGTCGCCACCCTTGGGATCGGAGCGGCCGATGCCCGGCCGGTCAAAAGCAAGCACGCGGACGCCGAAGCGGTGCGCGGCTTCTTCCAGCATGAGCGCTTCCAGCCGGGACGAGCCGTGACCGTGGAAGTGGAAAAGGGCAGGGCCGCCGGGCACGCCGACCTCGAGATAGGCGAGCTGGCGCCCATCCTTCAATGTGACGGTCGCGTAGGGTTCGCTGCTTCCGACCTCGCCCATTGTTTTGTTCAAGCCATCTTCGTGTTGATCGTGTTGCCGGTCTTCAGCGCGAGCGTTACCGGCGTGCGCTCGGCGATATCGGCGAGCCGCGCTCGCTGCTCGCCGTCGAGGCCGCCTTCCATATGCAAGACGCGCTCGATGCGAAAGGACTTTCCGTCGCGATAATAGTCGAGATCGACCGAAAGCCCGGTCAGCGGCCAGTTCTTGCGCTCGGCATACATGCGCAGCGTGATGGCGGTGCAGGCGCCGAGTCCCGCCAGCACCAGGTCGAACGGCGTGGGGCCGGTATCGCCTCCGCCGGCGCTGGCATGCTCGTCGGCGATGAGCTTGTGGTGCCCGGCGCGGATATCGACGGCATAGCGCGCGCTCGCAAGCTTGGCGACCGCGCGGGCGATCAGGTGCGTGTCGGCGTTGCTCATGGTCCGTCGACGCTCACGCCGGCTGCGCGCAGAAGCGCCGGCACGCCGCTCGGTCCCACCAGGTGCGCGATGCCGACGGTGACGAAGAAGGTGTGGTTTTCCTGGAGCATGCTCTGGAACTGCGCGGCCCAAGCCCGGTTTCGTTGTTCCAAAAGCTTCTGCTCGTCGGGCAGCGTGTGCAAGCCGTTGGCGACCAGCGAGGCCGACTTCGTCACGTCGCCGGCCGCCCAGGCATCGACGAATTCGGATTCCCGCTGTTCCTGATTGGGAAAGTCCGCAAGCACGGCGCGGAACTGGCTAAGGCCGGGGCTCGTGTCGGCGCCGGCGAGAAACTCGAGCTGCTGGTGCGTCGTGTCGAGATAGCGGATGTCCTTGCCGCTGCGCGTCGCGAAGGCGTGCGCCTCCGCCTCGGGCGTGTGATCGGCCGAATAGTGGCGGCGATACATCGCCTGCACGGTCAGGACGACTTCGGCAAGCCATGGCCGCTTCTGATCGATGTTGCGTTCGTCCATGCCGGCAAGCTGACAGGCGTGGCGATAATCCTTCAGGCCGGTGTCATCCAGGCTGGCGCTCAGCGTTTCGCCGGGCGGCAAAAGACCGTTCTCGAGGATGAATTGCGTTTCCTCGTCGCGCTCGCTGGCGCCGGTCGGAACTTCGAAGATGAAACTGTCCGCGCTCTGCATCGCGGCGTCGATCTGCGGACGGTGCCAATCGGTGCGCGGCGGCAGCAGATGCAGCGAACTCACGAGATAGATCGTTCCCTTCGCCCCGTGCACAGTCCAGAAAGCAGGGTGCGCATCTTGCGCCGCCGCCGGCACAGCGATGGCGATAGCCGCCAGACACGACAGGATTATCCGTCTCATCGTCCGCTCGTCTTGCTCAGAGGCGTGGCGCAATGCGCCAGCGCACAGCGGAGCCGTCCCGCTTCGTCACCAGCTCCAGGTCGCGATTATGCACGGCGAGCGCGCCTTCAAAAAGCGCGTTCCATGCCGGAAATGCGGCGTCGGCGCCCGTGACGCCGTACATCAGCCGCCAACCGTCCTGGATGACGACGACCGCCTTGCCGTCCGGCCTGATCTCGACCGCTTCGCCCTGCGCCGCGGCGAACTCAGCCAGTAGATGCGCAAAGGCTTCGGCGCTGTTTTCCGAAACGCCGAGCAGGCCCGCGAGTTCATCGTAATATTGCAGGCCGATCAGCCGTGCCGTGCGGCCGACCAGACGGTTCGCCTCCGCTTCGCCGAACAGCTCCTGCATCGTCGGCAGCATGGAGCGCACATACTCCATGGCGTAGGAACGCTCGACCTTGAGCAGCCGCTCGGCCGGCCAGCTCGCCGAATCGAGCTTTGGCGCACGCGCAGGATCGAAACGCGGCGCATGTTCGTCGGCGACGAAGCGCACCCGTTCCTCGGGCGTAAGATCGTGATCATATTCGAAGTAATAGCCTTCGAGCCCCGGATCGCCGTTCACCGTCTGGCCGGTGCAGACGAAACCAAGACGCGGATTTTTGAGCGACACGCCGTTATGGCCATGCCAGCCATGCAGCATCGCTTCGTTCACCTCGCGCGGCACGGCGCAGATCGCGGCACCGCGCCAGATCCAGCGCGGCGGCGGATAGCGCACCCAGGCCTTGCGGTCGGACACGGGCATGAACTCCGTCTTCACGCCGCCGAGCGCATTGGAGAAATAGTGATACTGCGCACAGGCCACCGCATGCGGCAGCGTGTCGAGCCCGAGCTTCTTCAAGCCGGGCAGGAATTTTTCCAGATGCTGGCGCCGGAAATGGCCGAACACGAAGCGCCGCGCGGCGTCCGCATCCCTGTGCCCGATCAGCGTGAGCACGAGACCCGTCATCAGCGCGTTGTAAAGCGCCGAAACCGCCTTGTAGCCGCCCGGCGTGCCGGCGGTCGTCACGGCGCCGGATCCGGCAGGACGCTGACCTTCAGGATGGTGATCGGATCGACGGGCGCCTGCCCCGGCATCGGCCCATGGTCGCCGACAGGAACGGCCGCAATCTTGTCGACGACATCCATCCCCGAAATCACCTGACCGAACACCGCATAGCCTGTCGTGTTGCCGGTATCGCTCGCCTGATGATCGAGCGTCGTATTTTCGGCGAGATTGATGAAAAACTCCGCCGTCGCGCTGTCGGCATCGTCGCCGCGCGCCATCGCCACCGTGCCGCGCAGATTGCTGAGCCCGTTATTGGCTTCCAGCGGAATGGGATCGTGCGTGGCATGCGTGTGCATCTCGGCGTCCCAGCTGCCCATCTGGATAACGAAGCCCGCGACCACACGATAGACCACGGTGCCGTCGAAATGGCCCTCATTGGCGTATCGCAGGAAGTTGCCGACCGTCGCCGGTGCATGCGCGGCATCGAGCTGCAGCACGATATCGCCCATCGTGGTGGAGATTTGCACGCGCGGACCCTCGGCGAACGCGGGCCCGGCGAAGAGCATGCAAAGGGCGATCAGGAATAGTCTCAAACGCATGGCGAACCTCAAAAGAGGCGCGACGTTAGCAGAACCCGCTCGGATGGTCAGGCGCTCCGCGAGGCGCTTTGTGCCGGCGCCGCTGCAACGACACGCGCGGGCGGCAACGTGACCGTGACCACGGTCCCCTCATTCTCCACGCTGGCAAGCGACAGCGAGCCGCCGTGCAGTTCGGCGAGCGACTTGGCGAGCGGCAGGCCGAGGCCGGTACCGTGATTGTTGCGGCTGAAGGCGGATTCGACCTGGCCGAACGGCGAAAGAACCTTCTCGATCTCGTTCGGCGCTATCCCGATGCCCGTGTCGCAAACGCGGATCGCAAGACCGCCATCCGCCAGCCAGCCGGCTTCGAGGCTCACGACGCCGCCGGCCGGCGTGAACTTGAAGGCGTTCGACAGAAGATTGACGAGGATCTGGACGAATTTGCGCTCGTCGATGCGAAGGCGCGGCTCGGTCTCGGGAAGACTGACGTCGAATGCCACGCCCTCCGGGCGCAGGCGCTCACCGACGAGGCGTACCGCTTCGGCGACCACGTTGCCGAGCATCGCTTCACCCTCGTCGAGTTCCGCCCTGCCGGACTCGACCTTCGAAAGATCCAGGATGTCGTTGATGATCGACAGCAGGTGGAAGCCCGAACTGTGGATGTCGCGGGCATAGTCCGCATAACGGTCGAGCGCCGCCTCGCCGAACATCCGCGTGGCGATGACGTCGGAAAATCCCAGGATGGCGTTCAGCGGCGTTCGCAGCTCGTGGCTCATATTGGCGAGGAAGTCCGACTTGGCGCGGTTGGCCCCTTCGGCGCGGATCTTGGCGTCGACAAGCACCTGGGCGTCGCGGACCTGCGCGGTGATGTCGGAGCCGATGCCGCGATAGCCGGTGAAATTCCCGCGCGTATCGAAGGTCGGCTTGCCCGAGACCGCGCCGTAGCCTTCGCTGCCGTCGGGCGCGGTGAAGCGCAGACGCACGCCGCGGAACGGCTGGCGACGCGCGATCGCGTCGATGGATTCGTCGCGCTGCGCCGGATCGTCGGCGGACTGCCGGATCATCTCGGTGCCGTCGGCGCCGATCACCGCGCCCTCGGTGACGTTGGTGATCCGGTACAGCCGGTCGGACAGATAGGTGATGTTGTTGTCGCGATCCATTTCCCAATACCAGTCGGAAGCGACCTCGGTGAAATCGCGGAACCGCCGCTCGCTTTGGGCGAGCTGGCGGTCGAGCGTCAGTTGCTGGCGGAACAGGCGCGCGGCGAAGGTGGTTCCGATCGTCCAGAGCAAAACGGTCAGGAAGCCGAGGCCCCACACGACCAGCGCGGTCGCCTGGCGGGCGGCTTCTCCCATGTGGGTGGAAAATGTGTTCTCGCGATCGGTGATCTGGCGATCGAGTCGGTCGATGTCGGCGAGCATGCGGGTGCGTTCGCGGTCCCCAAGACGCCCGGCGGCGATCGCGTCGTGCAGCGACCTACCTTCGGCGATGAGCGTGTTCACCTCGCCATCGGCGATGCGCCAATCCTGCTGTGCGGCGACGAACGGCTGCCACCAGGAGAACCAGCGGAACAGCCGGATCAGACCCGCGATGTCGCGCGGATGGTTGTTGCCTTGCAGGAATCCCCGGGCCGCCGCCGCGGTATCCGGCGGATTGCGGATGAGCGCGAGCCGCGCTGCCTGATCGCCCAGCGGAATCCGCACGTCCTGGAGGAACTCGGCATAGTCGGATGGCGTGCGCGAATAGGCGTAGCGATAGAGGTCCATCACGGCCATCTTCTGCGCCTTGGAATAGCGGCCCTCGCCCGTCGCATAGGCGCGCGTCTCGTTGACCAGTTCGATCGCCCACCAGCTGGTCGCAAGGCTGACGACGAGAAGCAGCAGGAACAGGCCGACCACCAGGCCATAGCTGCGCGTCTTGGAACGCCCCGCGCGCCATTTCGCCAATTGCTGATCGAGGGAATTTAACAAGACACCAACGCTCCCGCGACCGCCGCCCGAAAGGCGGTGGCGCGCAGGCCAATCTGGCCAATGCTGCGTTAATACGCGGTGAGGAATGCCGGGAATTGGCGGAGCGGCGGATGGTAAAGAAACACTTACTGTCCTGCCGACGGGAACCAATTATCGACGTTGCGCGGCGTCGCTCAAATTTGCGGCCCGCCAAACACGTCAGAAGTCGAAACGGCGCGGCCGGACGTTACAGGTTGGCGCACCCGCAGGATGAAACTGCGAACTGGTCGTTTGTAGTCGAGCGGGCCTGACTGTCCGCATTCGACCGATTGGAAGCGCTCTAGAGTGGTCTTTCGTCGGCCTGCTAGGGCCGATTGGAGTCTTACCTGTCCCGGGTTGGATAAGATTGGGAATCGCCAATTAGGGTCGTCGTCGAAACAAGCGCACGGTGAACGATAGCGCCCAAGTCAGGGTGCCACTCCGTTCGGAGGTACCCATGAAAACGACCATCGTGCTCGCGGCGATTGCGAGTCTCTCCATGGCGCTGTCGTCAACAGCGGCCTTCGCCGCACCGGGCGATCCTATTCCCGGCATCGAAGTGCGTCTCGAAGGAGACCCCGGGAGCATCCTCATCAGCCGAGGTGTGACCGACGACAGGGGCAATGTCAGGTTCGACCACTTGGCGCCCGGCGACTATGTGATCGTCATCGATGGCCCAACGCTCGTTAAGGCGATGGACGCACGCGCACCTTCCAAGCCCGATAGACATGGTGGCGGCTCTTCGCTCACAATTGGAATCGGAGGCACGTTCGGCGGCTCACACCATTCCCATGAGGACGCGGGACCAACCGGTGGCGAGAGACATTCGGGTCGCATTGGGGGAGCGGCTGTCGACCCCAACGATCCCAGCGGCAACCGGGTCAATAACGGCGGTAGCTCAACCGGTGGCGTCGGACTGGGTCTGAATGTTCCGTTGGGCGGACACGATACGAACCCAGAGCCGGGCTATCCAATCATCAACATCAGCGTGAGCATAAAATATCCGCGGTCCCAGGGTGCAGAAGACACTATCGACTGGGGAGATGGCACGAGTACTTCGACCGAAACTGCTTACTGTCGTGACTCCGCGATTCATGGAACGAAACTTCACGTCACCAACCTGCGCGGCGGGACCATCATCTTGTCGATATTTGACCGGTGGGGAAATCTTTCCGCTATCTCGGAAAATGAAAGCCCATTGCCGAGCGACAGATAGACTCTAATCGTTGGCGCACCCGGCAGGATTCGAACCTGCGACCTTCGCCTTCGGAGGGCGGCACTCTATCCAGCTGAGCTACGGGTGCGTGCCGAAGGTCTATAGCTTAAGCCGCGCCCGCGCGGCAAACGGGGTCCCGTCGCAACGCCTTTACAGCGCCTGCAGCGCCGCGCCGACCACGTCTTGCGCATGGCCCCACACCTTGCGCTTCCATTCCGCCGTATCGGGATAGAAGGCGTCGCGCAATTCGAGCCGGATCGCCTCGGCGTCCTTGTGCTTGTCCCGTCCGGGCGCGAAGCAGTGCAGCCAATTGTCCTTGCGCAGGGCATTGAACACGGCGCGGGTGTCGCGCGTGCCGACCTCGAGCGCCGCGAAGGTGAGCTCGACCGCCTTCAGCCACTTGGCGACTGCCTTGTCGATCGTTCCGGAGAGCGGCGCCGAGACCGATTCTCCCGCCTCGCTCGAAGCGACCCGCCTGCCCCACATCGCCTTGGCGCGCTTGTAGGGCGCGCTGCCCGGGAGGTCCTCGGTGATCATCTCGCCGGCGCCGAAATCGCCTAGTCCGGTGTGGAAGTCGATCACCGTCAGCGTCTTCACATGCGTCAGCGTCTCTGTATAAACGTCCTTCAGCATCTTGATCGACCAGCTCTCGCGCGCCCCGCCATAGTAGACGCCGTCGGGATATTTGTACTGGCCCTTGGAGATCGCCTCCTGCAGCGCAAACGCGCCATGGCTCTTCAGATATTCGACCAGCTTGGCGTTGGCCTGGTGCAGCGCCTCTTCGGAAATGTCCCTGGGCGAAATCGCGGCGGCAAGCTTGTCGTAAGGTTCGTTGGCCGGCGGGTTCTTGAAGTCGACGCAATTGCGGTTGATGTCGGCATTGTCCTCGTTGACGCGCCGGTCCCAGGAAAAGCCGTAGGGATTGAGCGCGTGCAGAAGCACGATCTTGCTGTCCTTCGGCGCGCGCCCGGCAAGGCCCTCGCGCATCAATCCCGTCTGCACGCCGGAGCCGAAATAACCTTCGACGCCATGGGTGGCGGAGATCAGGAGCAGCGCCTTCTTCGCCTCGCGCGGCCCGATCACCGCGGTATCGAGGAACAGCGGCTTGCCGTCGCGGCCCTCGACCTTCGGGTGTACGCGGGCCACGACATCGACCCCGGCCTGTTCGCAGGCATGGATAAAGGCGTGGCGGGCGTCGCGGTAATCGGCGGGAAAATGTTCGGCTGGATCGGCGCTCATAATCTATAGTCTAGCGTCTCTTTCGGAATTCGGCATGTCGGTCTTCGGGCGGTTCAGCGAATTTCGGATGCGCCCGATCGGCGATCTGGCGCCGGCGCGCGCGGCCCGCCAGGGATATCGCGCCCATCCGATCGCACGCTCCAACGTCTTGTTCTCCGAACGGCTGGTCGACGCCCGGGGATTGGGCATCGCGGGCGAGAATTACTACGACTCGGCGCGCAATCCGCCTTATTGGCGGCGGATCGAAGGTGCGATTCCGGATCTGCTGGTGCGCACCAGCGTCGGCAAGAAGCTTTGCCGCATCAACGAGCGTCTGGGCGAAGCGGATCTCGAACTGTTCCTGTTCGATGCCTGGCGGCCGAAGGCGGTGCAGGCCTACTTCCACGATGTCTGGATGCCGGAAGAGCTCAAGCGGCGCGATCCGTCGCTCACCGGTGCCGCGCTGACACAAGAAGTCGAACGTTACTGGGCCGCGCCCAGCACCGATGCGAACTCGCCCGCGCCGCACGCCACAGGCGCCGCGATCGACCTCACCATCCGCTGGATCAAGGGCGATCCGCTCTGGATGGGCACGATCTTCGACGACGCGACCGCGCTTGCCCATCGCGACCGCTTTGAAAATCTTAGCGACGCGGCAATGTCGTTCTCCGACGAGGAGGCGCGCGACAACCGGCGGCTGCTGCACTGGGTCATGGCGGAAGAAGGTTTTGCCGGCCATCCCGACGAATGGTGGCACTTCTCATGGGGCGATCAGCTCTGGGCGAAGCTGAGCGGCGCACCCGCCGCGCATTACGGACTGGCGGATATCACCTGAGGATCGGGCGGAACGCGCCATCCCAGTTCTCGCCCGGCGGGTTGTTCTGGAAATAGGCGATACGCGTCAGGTGCAGATCGTAGAGCTTCTGGCTCGCGCCCGAGAGTTTGCGGCATTGCTCGATCAGTTCGCGCGCCTTGTCCCATTGCTGGGTGCGCATCGACTGGAAGATGTGATCGTGGAAGGTCAGAAGCGCACGGAATTTGGGGCTCGCGCGCATCACCGGACTTCCGAGCATGGCGTAGAGCTTGACCGGCTCGTCATGCGCGCCGGCCGCGATGTAGTCGACTTCGAGGAAGGCGAAACCGCGCTCTGCCGCCTTGCGTGTCGGCTCGGCGACGATCACAGCCGGACCATATTGTGCCGACAGGCCCTGGATGCGGCCCGCTTCCACGGCGCAGTCGCCCGTTACGGAATAGGCGGTGCGGCCGTGCGCGCTGAAGCCGCCGGCGATGACCTGGCCGGACGCGATGCCGATCCCGATCTCGACCGGCGCGAACGCCACGCCGTCATTGCGCCGCTCATGGGTGATGACCTCGTTGCTGCGCGCGATGGCTTCCATCATCGCATTCGCCGCTTCGCAGGCATGGATCGCATGTTCGGGATCGTCGAGCGGTGCATTCCAGAAGGCGCTGAAGCCGTCGGCGCGCAACCGGTCGATGGTGCCGCCGCGGGCCAGTGCGACGTCCATCAGCGGTACGAGCACGCGCTGCATCAGGCGGGTGAACGCGGCCGGATCGTCTTTGAACGAGTCGGCAAGACCGCCGAACTCGCGCACGCCGCAATACAGATAGGTGACGGTGCGGCTGACGCCTTCGAGCTTCAACAGTTCCGGCCGCCGTGCGATCTGCTCGATGACATTGGCAGGCAAGGACTCGGCAAACGCCGCGCGCACCCGTGCGCGCCCGCCCGATACCTGAAGGGCCCGGACGGTCGATCCCGCTAGGAACGTCAGCAGCAACCCGATGCTGGGGCCCAGCGAATCCAGCAGCACGCCATCGGCGGAATACAGACGCCAGGAAACGAAGAGCGCGCCGGCGATGCTCGCCAGCGTGAACAGGCCGGACCAGATGACGCCATAGCGCGCGAACAGGATGATTGCGGCGATGCCGAAAATGGCGAGGCAGATCAGCTCGGCCTGGATCGCGGACGCCGGACGGCGCAGCGGCGTATCGAGCAGAATGTTTTCCAGCGCTTCGGCATACACGGCCGCGACGCTGCGCAGACCCAAAGGCGTGGCAATGGTTTGACCGGGCGGGCCCAGGATGACGATGGCGTGCGCGAGGCGCGCCGCCGGCACCTTGCCCGCATCCAGATCCGCCGCCGACAGACCGCGCCCGGGCTCGGGGCCGGTGAAGCTGATCCAGATCGCGCCGTCCGGTCCGGTCGGCACTTCCGCGTTGCTCGCCTCCACAGAAGCGATGCCGGGCCGCGAGCCGAACAGGCCGCTGTCGCCGTCATTGCTGCGCAAGGCGAGGTTCGGCTTGTTCGCGATCACGCGCAGCACTTCGGCGACGAGGGATGGCACGGCCAGATTGTTCAAGCGAAAGGCGAGCGGCACGCGCCTGAGCTTGCCGTCGGAATCGGTCGCGAGATTGAGCGCGCCGATGCCGAGACTGGTTCGCTCGACGGCGGCAATCGCGCCTTCGGCCGCGGTGAAGGCAGGCACGCCGGCAAAGGGATCGCGCGAACCGATGAAGTGGAGCGGCGCGCGGATCATGGGCGCCCGCCCGCCCGCCTCTCCCAATGTGTATCCGCTCACCGCAGCAAGGCTCGACAAGGCGGCGGTCAGATCGTCGTCCGGCGATGCCATGTGGGACAGCGCGCTGCGGATCGGGTCATAGGCCGCACCGACCGGCACTTCCGGCAACAGATTCTCCGGCGACGCCGCGTCTGCGGTCGTGATCGGAAAAGCGAACACGGCAAGCGCCGCGCCATGGGCCTTCAGATCGCGGGTCAGCCGCGCCAGCACTGCGTGCGGCCATGGCCACGATCCAAAACGCTTCAGGCTTGCCGCGTCGACGTCGAGCGTGCGCACCGAAAAACCCGCATGAGCGAGCGTGTCGCGATAGGGGCGCGGTTGCGACGTCTGATACGCATCGAACAGGACGCCGCGCAGTCGGGTCGCCTGGTTGCCGGCATCGGTTCCGAGCAGGAAAAGGATCGCGGCGAGCACAAGGCCGGGAAACGCCCAAATGGCGATCGGTCTGCCCTGAAAACTCATCGGCGATCCATGGAGGTGTTCGCGAATCCTATCACGGCGCGCATGTCAGCACGGAAGATGCGCAACGTCGCGCAACCGGGACTGGCGTGCTCGGCGAAACACGGCATTTCGGGTCGTCGACCGGCCGGGCCACCCTCTGCGAGGTCCGGGGTGAGGTACGCGCAATTCTTTAACATGTTGTAACTATTATATTTTCTACAGAAGAGAGGATTTCTTGACGGTAGCGTCATTTTGTCTTGCTCTGTCGAGCGGCTGGCGTATCCTGCGGCCAAGTTCGAAGGACGCCTTACAGGGAGTAGAGAATGGAGAACATCACCAAGGATCCGGCCTACAACGCGGTCGATCCCTCCGATTTTCCGGCAATGCTGGATACGAAGCGCTACGGCGAACGCTCCACCGCATTCGACAAGATCATCAGCGCAACCCATGACCATTTCTGGGATCCGCTGGACAAGAAGTACATCGACTTCTCCCAGCCCTTCGACATGACGAAGGATTATCTGGTCAATCCGCAGCTCAACGGCGATCTGAAGACCGCGATCGGCGACAAGCTCGACGAAGGCCAGAAGATCAAGCTCGCCAATCTCGACACGCTGTGGTCGCTGTCCTCGATCCTGCATGGCGAGCAGGGCGCGCTGTCGCTCTCCGCTTCGCTCTGCCACATCCTGCGCGATCCCGGTGCCCAGGAATACGCCGCCAATCAGACGCGCGAGGAAGCCCGTCACGTCACGGCGTTCTCGAAATACGTCCATGCCCGCTGGGGTGCGCCTTGCCAGGTTGGCCCGGCGCTCGGCAATCTGCTGACCGACATGGTCACATCGCCGCTGGTGTGGAAGAAGATCGTCGGCATGCAGATGCTGGTCGAAGGTCTCGCCATGGGCGCGTTTGCGACCTTCTTCAAGGAAGCGCGCGACCCGCTCATGCGCCACCTGATGCAGCTGGTAATGACCGACGAGGCGTTCCATCACAAGTTCGGAAAGATCTGGGCCGATCGCACGATCCCCTATCTCTCCAAGGGCGAGCATGAACTGATCGAGGACTGGGCGGCGGAAGTCTTCCAGGTGCTGCTCTACAATCTGGGCTCGCCCGACCAGAAGGCTTGGATCTACGAAGCCGTCGGCCTCGACCCCGCATGGTGCCAGCAGGCCTTCATGGAAGCGCTGACCGACGCGGCGATCCGCGCCGACATGCAGGATGCGACCAACATCTTCCGTGTGCTGATCAAGACTCTGTTGAAGGCCGGCATCATCACCGAGCGCACCAAGCCCGTCTATGCCGCCTATATCGACATGGCCGAGCTTTATGCCGAAGGCGACCGCATGGTCGGCGACGACATCGCCGAAGAGGGCATCAAGTACCTCCTCCAGCTCAACGGCGGCACGCGCCTGGGCGCATCGCTGCTGGCGGCCGAATAATCCGGGGCGACAATCGAACGAGCGAGAAAGGGCGGCCGTCAGGCCGCCCTTTTTCTTTGCGCCAATCCCAACCCCAGCAGTCCGATGCCGAGCACGAGACACAGCCAGCCGAAGGTATCGCCGATGCGGTCGTAGATCGTCTCGCCGCCACGCCCGTCCAGAGGTAAATCGCCGACCAGCGTCACGAAGTCTCCTTTGGTTCCCGTCATCGCAACGACGCGACCATAGCGATCGTTGAGCGTCAGCAGGCCATCGCGCGCCGCGCGCGCCATCGGCACGCCGTTCTCCACGCTTCGAAGAATCGCGATCCGCGCGTGGCTGTAACCGTCCGCTCCGAAGTCCCAGGCCGGAACCGCCAAAAGCCGGGGCTTTGTCTCCAACGTGTCGCTGCGGATCATCGCCTGGAAATCCATGTCCTTGCAGATTTCCAGTCCGGTGCCGTCGGCCAGCGCGCGCGGTCCGGCTCCGATCGTGTAGCGGGTCTCGAGCCCTGGAACGAGTTTGCGCTTGGCGTAGACCACTGGCGCACCGCCGGCGGGCGAGAACGACCAGGAGACATTGTAGGAGCGGGCGCCGTCTCGAGCGTCCAGCCCCGCAACGACGGTTGCGCCGATGTCGTGCGCGGCTTTCGCGAGCTTCTGTTGCAGTGCCGGCTGCCAGGCGCGTTCTGCGATCGCGAGTTTCTCGGGCAGCACCACCAACTGCACGCCCTTGCCCTTGAGGCGTTCAATCTCTCTGGCGTAGGCGGCGACAGTATCCGACGTGTCCTTCTCGTTGTCGGAGAAGACAGCCTCATGCAGCAAGTCGGTGTCGATCAGTGCGACATTAAGCTTATGCGTCGGCGGCGCGGACATCCGTAGATAGCCGAACCCTGCATTGGCCAGGAACAGGGCCAGTGCGACGACCGCGGGCAAGGGCCTGCGGCTGCGCAGCGAGAGTGCAAGGCCGGCGGAGACAAATCCCAACAGGAACGTGATGCCCCATACACCGACCAGCGATGCGCTCTGAATCAATGCAGGAGCGCCCGTCTCGGCGGCCGCCGGCGTCGAGACCGATCCTCCGTCGGTATTGAAGGACAGCAGGAAATCGAACGCCGCCCACAAGGCAGCGAAGGCGACCATGCCGGCGAGCGGCGTCAGGCGCCTCGCGACGAATCTGCCACCCATCACCGCGAGAGCGAAAAGCAGGGACGGCACCGTCAAACCGAGGACCAAAGGGACAGCCGGGAGGATGCCGCCATAGGCCTCGAGCACGCTCGTCGAACCGAGCGCGTAGCCGGCCCAGGCCGCGACAAACACCTGCCAGCCCTTCGTCTCGCCGAACGCGAACCACAGAACCGGAATGGGCGCGAGCCAGGCCAGCCACCATTGCTCGCCGAGCCCGGTCGAGAAGAAGAAGCCGGTTGCGGTAAGCAGTGCGCACGCGAGCGCGATCATTTCCGGAATCCTATTCTTGCCCCGCATTAGTCTCACGCTGCGCGGAAACGGTCCTGACCACGATTGCGGTTCGGCCTCTCTTTACTTGCCAGAAGCTCTGCTGAGGGATATGAATGAACATTCATTCAGTCCTGGGATCGATGGCGAGCTCGTTACAAGATACTGACTTGAAGGAGAAATCTGGTGCGGACGACAAGCGGGTCCGCCTGCTTGAGGCCGCACTCGACCTGTTCGAAACCCGGGGCTTCGACGGTGTCACGGTTCCCGAGATCGCCGCCAGGGCCGGCGTCGCCACCGGCACCGTCTATCGCTACTTCGAAAGCAAAGAGGCGCTGGTCAACGCGCTCTACCGCCATTGGAAGACGACCTACAACGAGCAGGTTCTCGCGCCGCTTGCGCCCGATCTCACCGTGCGTGCGAAATTTACCGCCTATTGGCAGCGCATGATCGCTTTCGCGCGCAACCATCCGCGGGCCGCCCGGTTCATGGACCTGCACCATCATGGTGCCTATCTCGATGCCGAATCCCGCGACCTGAGCCGCACCTATGTCGAAGTGGCGCAGGACTTCATCGCGGAAGCCGGCGCGACCGGCGCCATCCGCGCCATCGAGCCCGATCTGGTGGTGGCCCTGATGTGGGGTGCGGCGACGGGCCTCACGAAATTCGCGAGCCAGGGCGCCGTCCGTCTCGACGACGCGACCACAACCCAGATGGAAGAGGCGCTGTGGCGCGCCATTGCCAACGACTGACGAGGGAGAATTCTCATGGCCCGCAAACGCAAGGGTGAAGGACAAACCGCGCTCGTGACGGGCGCCAGCATGGGCATCGGCGTCGATCTCGCCGAATGCTTCGCGAAGGACGGCTACGACCTGATCCTGACCGCGCGTTCCGAAGCCGCCCTGAAACAGGTGGCCGACCGGCTCGCCGCGAAGCACAAGATCAAGGCTACGCCGATCGCCGCCGATCTCGGCGTGCCGGGGGCGGGCGAGAAACTCGCGGCCGACATCGCCGCGCGTGGGCTCGCCGTCGATGTGCTGGTCAACAATGCCGGCTATGGCATCGCCGGCGGCTTCAACGGCTCCAACCGGGCCGAACAACTCGGCATGATCGATCTCAATGACCGTGTTCTGGTCGAGCTGACGCACATCTATTGGCCGCGCATGCTCGCGAACAAGCGCGGCGGCGTCCTGAACGTCGCTTCCACAGCGGCGTTCCAGCCCGGTCCCCTGATGGCGATCTACTATGCGTCGAAGGCCTTCGTGCTCTCCTTCTCCGAAGCCCTGTGGAAGGAAGCCGAAGACAGCGGCGTGCACGTCAGCTGTCTTTGCCCGGGTCCGACGGTCAGCGAATTTCGCACCCGCGCCGGCACCGGCAAGACGCGGTTGTCGCGTAATGGCGAGCCGATGAGCTCGGCGACGGTGGCGCAAATGGGCTATCGCGCCTGGGCGCGCAATCAGCGGGTCATGGTCACCGGCGCGCGCAATGCGATGCTCGCGACCCTTGCACCTTTCCTGCCGCGGCGTACGCTTTTGGGGATCGTCCACAATCTCCAGAGCCCCGCATGACAAAAACCAAGATCGGTGAATTCGTCTCCATCGAGCGCAACGGCGCCATCGCGACCGTCACGATGGATCGTGGCGACGGGCGCAACGCGCTGTCGCGACAACTGATCCTGGAGATGACGCAGGCCGCGCGCAGCTTCGCCGACGATCTGGAAACCCAGGCCGTCGTCATTACCGGCAAGGATGCCTTCACCGCCGGTGCCGATCTCAAGGATCCGGCAATGGATCGGCGCCGCGCCGCGGGGCTTCTCGAACGCCGCAACATGACGCGCATCGGTCCCGATCTGTGCGACGCCTGGGAGAAGGTCGAACAGGTCACGATCTGCGCCATCGAGAAGTACTGCATCGGCGGCGGCGGCGCGCTGGTCGCGGCCTGCGACTTCCGTATCATGGGTCGCGGCGCGCATATGCGGCTGCCTGAGATACCTCTCGGCATGAACATGAGCTGGCATGCGGTGCCCAGGCTCGTCTCGCTGATCGGGCCCTCGCGCACCAAGCAGTTCGTGATCTTCGGCGAGCGTGTCGAGGCCGACCAGGCGCTGGCCTGGGGGCTTGCCGACGAAGTGGTCGACGACGGCACGACGCTCGAGGCCGCGATGCGCTGGGCCGCCAAGGTCGCGAACCTTCCGCCCAATGCGGTGCGCATGTCGAAGCAGGGCGTCAACGCCGCGGCCAATGCGCTGCATCACGCCACGACCTTCATGGATCTCGATCAATACGCGCTCGCAACCACGAGCGAGGATTATCGCGAGGCGATCAAGGCCTTCCTCGAAAAGCGCGAACCGAAATTCACCGGGCGGTGACGGCTACTTCGTGATCCGCATCGCCACCTGGGCGAGAAGCAGCTTCGCACCCTTGCGGCCGAGCGCGCGGTCGGTCACCGCCTGAAGCCGGTCGGCGATCTGTACGACATCCGGCTGGCGCCAGGCGCGCACCGATGTCGTGGCGAAGTTCATCAGATTGCGCACGAACGCATCGCGCAACACCGGCATCGCATGCTCGGCCTCGCCGCGCAGCTTTGCATCGGGAATGTCGAGCCCGACTCCGACCATCAGCATGCCGACCGGCCGGTCTCCATCCAGGATCGTCGAATACATCGGTTCGATCATGATATAGGAATCGGATTGCGTGACTTTGTGCTTGGGCTTCTTGCCGTCGCCGTTATCGCCGTCGTCGGCGCGCGCCGGCGAGGCCAGGGCGACGGCCAACAGGAGAGCGGAAAGCAGGCGGACGGATCGCATGACGTGTCTCGCGCGTTCGCGCTCAGGTTTAAGCTTGCGCGGGTAAAGCCTTTCTTGACGATGCCGCCCCGGAGACCTTCATGAGACAGCTCATCCTCCTCGCAGCAGCGCTGCTTTTGGCAGGCGCGGGCGCGCTTGCCGCCGACCGGCCCGGAGACAAATTCACTATATCCATCAATAACTTGCCCAAACCCTTCGCGACCCCGGGGGTCGCCAATCCAGCGCGCGTCGTGCCCAGGCCCGACGGCGTCCTGCCGCAGGTTCCGGCCGGCTTCAAAATCGAGGTCTACGCCTCCGGACTCGCAAATCCGCGCTGGATGGCGGTCGCGCCGGACGGCGATGTCTTCCTGGCCGAGCCCTATGCAAACCGCGTCACGCTGCTGCGCCAGACCGGCGGCAAGGTGGTGACGAGCACCTACGCCGACGGCTTCGACAAGCCGCACGGCCTCGTCATGGCGAAAGACGCGCTCTATGTCAGCGACTTCAAGGCGGTGTGGCGGCTCGGCTATGCCGAGGGCGCGCTGAAGCCCGCGAAAAAGGAGCGCGTCACGACCGCGCCCGATCTGTCGCCCTACGGCTATCACTGGACGCGCGATCTGGCGATCGACTCCCGGGGCACGATCTATATCGGCGTCGGCAGTTCCAACAATGTCGGCGAGGACGCGCCGATCCGCGCCACCGTGCAGACCGTCGCGCCCGACGGTTCGCTCAAGACCTTCGCGAGCGGCTTGCGCAATCCCGTGGGCCTGCAATTCTATCCTGGTACGGACGATCTCTTCGTCACGGTCAACGAGCGCGACGGTTATGGCGACGAAATGGTGCCGGATTATCTCACCCATGTTCAGCGGGGCGGTTTCTATGGCTGGCCTTATGCCTGGCTCGGGCCGCATCCCGATCCCGATTGGGGCTCAAAGCGGCCCGACATGGCGGCGAAGACGATCGCACCCGATCTGCTGTTCCACGCGCACTCCGCGCCGCTCGGCCTTGTGTTCTACGAAGGTGCGCAATTTCCCGCGGCTTACAAAGGCGGCGCCTTCGTCGCGTTGCATGGATCGTGGAATTCCGGCGCGCCGAGCGGTTACAAGGTCGTCTTCGTTCCGTTCAAAAAGGCGCGGCCCGTCGGCGGCTACGAGAATTTCGTCACCGGGTTTTGGGACGGCGGCGGCAAGGCGGGCGAAGCGGCGCGCGTCTGGGGCCGTCCCGCCGGGCTCGCCGTCGCGAATGACGGGAGCCTGTTGATCGCCGACGATGCCGGCAAAGTCGTTTGGCGGGTGCGCTACGCCGGCAGGTGAGCGCGGCTGGCCTGCCAACCGAAGCGACGAGATGTGGCTCGGCCCACCTGCGCCGGGGCTTCGGTGGGCAACCTTTGCTTGTCCGTACGCTGTCGCTACGGACCGTCGCGAAGGTTGGTGGAGCTGAGCGGGATCGAACCGCTGACCTCCTCATTGCGAACGAGGCGCTCTCCCAACTGAGCTACAGCCCCGAGCCACATGGTCGCGCCCTGCGGCGCGGCGGGTATGTAGGGAGCGAGGCCTTGGCGTGTCAAGGCGGCTTGGAAAGGCGGGATTCAGCCTTTACAAGAAGGCGCGCGCGATTTGCGAGGTCCGGCCAAGTTCGATGTCCGTTGTCCTGTTCAGTACCCTGCTTTGGCTCGTCGACACGGTCCTCGGCCTTTACACACTCGTGGTGATCGCCGCCGTGGTGGCGAGCTGGCTGATCGCATTCGGCGTGCTCAATACAGCGAACCAGGCGGTCCGCCAGATCGTCCGCGTCCTCGACGCATTGACCGATCCCTTGTTCCGCCAGGTGCGCCGCGTCATCCCTCCGATCGGCGGGCTCGACCTGTCGCCGATCGTCATCCTGCTCGGCATCGAGCTGCTGCGCGTGTTCCTCGACAATCTGCTCGTCTACCTGATGTATCGAATCTGACGGCGATGGCGCGTCTGCGCTTCAGCGGCGGCGAATTGGTCTTTCATCTGCGCCTGACGCCGAAGGGTGGCCGCGATGCGATCGAAGGCTGGCAGCAAGGCGCCGACGGCAAGGAGCATCTGAAGGCGCGCGTCTCGGCGCCACCGGAAAACGGCAAGGCCAACGACGCCCTGATCGCGCTGCTCGCCAAGGCGCTGAAGCTCCGCAAATCCGACATCCGCATCGCCGCCGGCGACACCGCGCGGCTGAAATCCATCGCCATCTCGAACCCAGCGCCGGACCTCGCTGTCCGGCTCGAAACTCTCGGAGACGCAAAATGAGCGCAACCATCATCGACGGAAAGGCCCATGCCGCGAAGCTGCGCGAACGCGTGGCGGCGGAAACCGCAAGGCTCAAGGCGGAACACGGCATCGTGCCGGGTCTTGCCACGCTGCTGGTCGGCAACGATCCGGCGAGCGAGATCTACATCCGCAACAAGGGCAAGGCGGCAACGGCCCTCGGCCTGAACTCGCTGCACAGAACGATGCCCGCAGATGCGAGCGAAGCAGACGTGCTCGCGCATGTGAAGGCGCTCAACGCCGATAAATCCGTACACGGAATTCTGGTCCAGATGCCGCTGCCGCCGCAGGTGCGCGAGGCCGCCGTGCTCGACACGCTCGATCCGATGAAGGACGTGGATGCGCTGACACCGACCAATGCCGGTCTTTTGCTGAGCGGGCGCGCACGCCTCGTCTCCTGCACGCCGGCCGGCGTGATGATGCTGCTCAAGGAATATGTCGGCGACATCGCGGGCAGGGAGGCGCTCGTCATCGGCCGTTCGCTGCTGTTCGGCAAGCCCGCGGCGCAGCTTCTGCTCGCCGCCAATGCAACCGTCACCATGGCGCATTCGAAGACGCGCGATCTGGCCGGTCATGCGCGCCGCGCCGACATCCTGGTCGCGGCGATCGGCAAGGCGAACTTCGTGCCCGGCGACTGGGTCAAGCCGGGCGGCGTCGTGATCGACGTCGGCATCAACCGTATCGATGCGGGCGAGGGCAAGACCAAGGTCGTCGGCGATGTCGACTATGACGCGGCCGCGAAAGTCGCGGGCTTCATCACGCCGGTGCCCGGCGGCGTCGGCGCCATGACCATCGTCTGCCTGATGCGCAATACGTTGATCGCGGCGGCTATGCAGAACGGCCTGCCGACTCCGGCGATTTAGAGCCGCGCGTTCAGTTCCTCGGCAAGCTTGTCGGGACCGATGGCGGTATCGTCCCAATAGGCGACGAACTTGCCGTCCGGACCCATGAGATAGATCACACTGGAATGGTCGACGCCGTAATTGCCACCGTCCAGCGGATGCTTCTTGAAATAGACGCGATAGTCTGCGGCGACCTTGGTGATCGTCTGCACATCGCCGGTGAAGCCCACGAACTGCGGCCCGAATGAAGCGAGATAGGTCTTCAGCACCTTTGGCGTGTCGCGTTCCGGATCGATGGTGATGAACACCGGCACGATCCGCTTCGCCTTGGGGCCCATTTTGGTCAGCGCATCGGACATGAGCGCGAGCGTCGTCGGACAGACGTCCGGACAATAGGTATAGCCGAAATAGATGAGCATATAGCGCCCGGCGAACGCGCTGGACGACCGCTTGCGCCCGTCCTGATCGGTCAGGGTGAACGGCGCGCCGATGCTGGGTGTGCCGCTTCCCACAACGCTGCCGAGCCCCGGCAGGCCGTCGCTGAGCCGCCAAAGCAGGACCGCTGCGATGAGGGCCATCGCGAGCGAGACGGAAAGCAGCACATAGGACAAACGAGGCATCGGCCGAGGCTTTCGATTGAAGAGCCGGACGCCGCGATTGATAATGGCGCGCGGCGCGTCACGAAAGCGGCGAATCGGCGCGCGGAGGAACCATTGGCGATCACCGATACGAATAAGCTCGCGCCGGAGCGCGTGCGGACCTTCAACGCTACGCCGGCCTCGGCGGCACGCGGCCGGGTCAGGCTGCGCACGCTCTCGAACCTGCGCTGGATGGCTGTTGGCGGGCAGTCGGCGGCCCTGTTCATCGTCTATTTCGGCTTCGGCTACGGCCTGCCGCTGTTGCAATGCGCCGGCGCCATTGCGGCCAGCGCGGTGCTGAACGTGGCGTTGACGGTGCGCTACCCCGCGAGCCACCGGCTGACCAACCGCGAGGCCACCGTGTATCTGGGCTTTGACGTGCTGCAGCTGGCGGCGCTTCTGTATCTGACCGGCGGCATCACCAATCCGTTCGCGCTGATGTTCCTCGCACCGGTGGTGATCGCCGCCGCCACGCTCAATCTCGGCAACACGCTGATCCTCGCGGCGATCGCCTTCACCTCGGTCTGCCTGATCTCCGTCTTCCACGAGCCCTTGCCCTGGCCCGCAGGCGAGAAATTTCAGCTGCCGACGCTCTATCAGGCGGGTATCTGGGCCTCTCTCGTCATCGGCATCGGCTTCACCTCGATCTATGCCTGGCGGATCGCGAGCGAAGGCGCGCGCATGTCGGCGGGCCTCGCCGCGACGCAGCTTGCGCTGTCGCGCCAGCATCGTCTTGCCGCGCTCGGCGCGCTCGCGACGGCCGCGGCGCACGAGCTCGGCACGCCGCTCGGCACCATCGCCGTCGTGGCGCGCGAACTCGAGCGCGCGCTGCCGCCCAAATCGCCGGAAGCCGACGACGCGACGCTCTTGCGCGAACAGGCCGAGCGTTGCCGCGCCATCCTCGCGCGTCTCGCCAATCCCGAAGAGGCATTGTACGGCGAGACGGCGCGTCTGCCGCTCGGGGCATTCCTAGAAGACCTCGTCGAACCCTATCGCGGCGAGGATCTTCAGATCACCATCGATGCGGTCCCCGAGATCGAGGGCGATGCTTCGCCCCAGGTATGGCGCGCGCCCGAACTGGTGCATGGACTGGGCAACATCATCGAGAACGCCGCTGATTTCGCCAAGAGCCGGGTGCGCGTGCAGGCGCGCTGGAATGCGAGCCAGCTGCAGATCTCGGTCGAGGATGACGGCTCAGGCTTCGCGCCGGAAATCTTCGAACGCATCGGCGAGCCTTACATCACCTCGCGCCCCGGGCATTTTGCGCTCGGCGAGACGGAGCTCGGGCCGACCGGCACGCTCGACAAGCATGAAGGCATGGGACTCGGATTCTTCATCGCCAAGACTTTGCTCGAGCAGACCGGCGCGACGGTGACCGCGATCAATCCGGATACCGGCGGCGCGCGTGTCACCGCGGTGTGGCAGCGCAACGTGATCGACGGCGAAGGTCCGCCGGGCCGCGGCGAAGGCTAATCGAGCAATTCGGTAAGCGTGCGCACGATGCGGTCTGGTTTTGCGGCATGTCCTTGCGGGACACCGGCGCCATGCGGATCGTACCAGATGGCGTGGATGCCGAGCTTCTGCGGCGCGATCACTTCCCATTCCAGATTGTCGCCGACAATCCAGCATTCCTGCGCTTCGACGCCGAGCTTCTCCAGCGCGTGGCGATAGGCGCGTTCCTCGGGCTTGCCGAAGCCGCGCTCGCCTTCGATCTGGATATGGTCGAAGCGGTGCGTCAGCGAGAAGCGCACGATCTTGGCGCGCTGTCCCTCGCCATCGCCGTTGGTGATGAGGCCGAGCTTCACGGCGCGGGCGCGCAGCGCATCGATGGTGTCGTGCGCGTCTGGAAAGATATGCATCTGCTCGTCGCGATAGGCGCTGAACCGGTCGGCGAGGCGAACCTGCGTCTCGCGCGACGGTATGGAGCGGCCGGCCGCTGCGAAGCTCGCAAAGCCTGCCTCGACAATCCGCCGCCGCGCCTCCAGCAGCGACTGCCGCCACCGACGGTGCCGCTCGGGATCGGCCCAGAAGGCGAGCGCCGCCATACCGATGGCATCGACTACCGCGCCCGCATCGAGATCGCCTAGCTCCTGGGTAAATTCACCTAAGACAGCCGTCCAGGCGAGATCGGGCCGGCCATAGGCGGAGATCAGCGTATCGTCCAGATCGAACAGGATGGCGCGGGGAAATACAGGCATAACAGGGGTTTACCGTGGACGAGAGCTTTCAGTTGTAGCACAGCAGAGCGCAGTATATGAACGCGCCGTGACAAAGCGCTTCCTCAGCGCCAAGAGGACGAAATTTCATGACCACCGACGACAAGACCCTTCTTCTGGTCGAGGACGACCGGCCTCTGCGCGAGCGTCTCGCGCGCGCCATGGAAGCCCGCGGCTTTACCGTGTCGATCGCCGAAAGCGTCGCCGAGGGAAAGGCGAAGGCCAAGGAAGCGCCGCCGGCCTATGCAGTGGTCGATCTCAAACTCGACGACGGAAATGGCCTCGACGTGGTGGAGACGCTGCACGTCGTGCGTCCCGACAGCCGCGTCGTGGTGCTGACCGGCTTCGGCAATATCGCGACCGCGGTGGCGGCGGTGAAATATGGCGCGATCGACTATCTGCCCAAGCCGGCCGATGCCGACGATATCCTGGCCGCGCTGATGGCGCAGCCGGGCTCCAAGCCCAAGCCGCCGGAAAATCCCATGTCGGCGGATCGGGTGCGCTGGGAACATATCCAGCGGGTCTATGAACTGTGCGGCCACAACGTGTCCGAAACCGCGCGGCGGCTCAACATGC
Organism: uncultured Alphaproteobacteria bacterium; assembly: GCA_963741735.1. Lineage (GTDB taxonomy): Bacteria > Pseudomonadota > Alphaproteobacteria > Micropepsales > Micropepsaceae > Rhizomicrobium. Next base: position 536,535 of record CAVUJB010000002.1, on the reverse strand, counting down.
ACCGTCGCACCTTGCAGCGCATTCTCGCCAAGCGCAGCCCGCGCTAGCGCCGGGCTTTTTTCTTTGGCTTTGCTGGCGCGGCGCGCGCATCGTCGGCCGCCTTGATCAGCTTCTTCGGCGCGACGGCGCGCCAGCGCCGTTCGAGCATCTTCTTCAGCATCGCCTCGTTGATACGCGAGATGCGCACGAGCACGCTCGGATAGTTCTTGTAGTGGTCGGTGATGAAATAAGTCTTCGGGTCCATCTCTATGAGATTGTCGCGCTCGTCGATCGAATCCACGATCCACACGATCGAAGCGTCTTCGCCGCGCAGGCGTGTGAAGAACTTCTTCTCGATCTTGAACGCCGGCTTGCCGTAGGACAGCTCTTCCCTCGCGCCGGGGAACGACAGGGCGACTTTGCGCAGGATCGCTTCACTGATTGGCATCGCTGCTTTCCGGCATGCTGCGAATCTCCGATGCGACGTCGAGCGCGGCGGCCAGCCGGTCGGCAGCGACCTTGGCGAAGCGCAGCGTCACGGCCTTGCGGCGGCTGGCATGGACAGGGGCCGGCGTCGCGGGCCTGACGATGGCGCCGCCATAGCGGTCGGCAACGATCAATCCGGTGCCGGCCGGCACATGTTCCTCCGGAAAATCGGGCGGGATCGCGAAGTAGAAATGCTCGCAGAATTCCAGATATTCCGGCCATTTGGTGTCGCCGCGCAGATCGGCGAGCGCCACCTTGATCTCGACGCCGAGCAGCGTGCCGTCGGCGCCTAATGCGGCGATGTCGAGCCTACGGCCGTTGGCCAGGGTGAACTCCAGGATTGGGCTGAATCCCTGTTGCAGCAGCAAACGGCTGACGCCGCGCGCCACTTCCTCGGCAGTCTGGCTCGAAGTGATGAAGCCCATGCCGGAATTGGAACATTTAAGGAACGAATGAGTTAATTGCGGCGTGCGCAACGAAAAAAGCCCGGCGCGACGGCCGGGCCTTATCCATCCCCTGAAACTTGGACTACTCCGCAGCCAGCAGCTTGGCGCCCTTGGTACGGTCGGCGAAGTTGATGGTCTGGAGGTACTTGATGCCTTCCTCGGCGATGTCGTCGCCGACCATGCGCCCGCCCTCGTTCTTGAGCTCGTCCATGTCGACATACATGCCGTAGAACGCCTTGGTGCGGTCGGTGATGATGCCGGCATTGACCAGCGTCTTGATGAGAACGCGGAAGATGTTGGCCGATTGCTTCATGCCCTCGCGGCGGTCCGCATCGGTGAAGGCCTCCATGATTGCCGCGCGCGCGTCTTCCCAATTGATCCCGACGCTGTCGTAAACGACCTTCATCTGCTCGGCATTGACGAGGTTGAACAGCAAGGTCTGGAAGCATTGCGCCGCCCAGTCCTCGACCAGGTTCTGCTCTTCGGTCGACAGTTTGGGGATCGTGCGGTCGGCCCAGATCTTTCCGAATTTGTGATGGAACGCCTCGTCGGTCATCACCAGCTGGCAGAGCTTCACCAGCAGCGGATCCTGCGCGTTCTGGTACAGCGTCGCGAAGGCGCCCATGGCAAGGCCTTCGACCAGCATCTGCATGCCGACGATCTTCTTGTAGACCTCCGGCGCGCCGACCATTTCGGTCAGCAGGTTTTGCAAGGTCGCGCCGCAGGGCAGCGGCGTGCTCCAGCGCTCCTTGATGTAGGCGGCGAAGGCCGTGACGTGGCGCGCTTCTTCGCGGGTCTGGTTCGCGGCGTATTCCTGGGCACCGGGATCGCGCAGGATGTGGCAGAGCGAAGCGGACAGCGCGAGTGCGCCCTGTTCGCCGTGCAGGATGGCGCTGAGCTGCCAGCGCGTGGATTCATTGGCGAACTTGATCTTCTGCTCCGCCGTCATCTTATCGCCGATGCGGGTGTGGAAGATCGGGAAGAACCGCTCCGGAAGAATGGTGTTCTTCGTGGTGTCGAAGGGGGCGGAGAAGTCGATGTACTTCTTGTCCAGCGGATCCCAGAAATGGTCGTGGGTCGCGCTGATGATCTTGTCGAACGCGGTCGAACGCACGCCATAGCGCTGCGGGTTCAACATCGCGGGGAAATCGTCCGGTGCCACCGCGTCATAGGCATTGTCCTTGGTGATCTGGACCATGGCGATCTCCCGCTGCTGCTCGATTGAAATAGTGACGACCCCGTCAATGTGAAGTTGCAGGGCTTAAAAGTCAATGAAAATGACACTTGCGTCACATTTCTGACGGACCGTCAGGCCTTGTCGCTGAGCGATCCCTTGGTCGAGGCGACCCCGCCTTCGAGGCGCCCCGCGCACGGACGCGCGCATTCAATCAATGGAACGGCTCGGACGCTCGGCTCAACTCTTTTCGCCAAGCGAACCCTTCGTCGAAGCGACCCCGCCTTCGAGGCGCCCCGCGCACGGACGCGCGCATTCAATCAATGGAACGGCTCGGACGCTCGGCTCAACTCTTTTCGCCAAGCGAACCCTTCGTCGAAGCGACTCCGCCTTCGAGGCGCCCCGCGCGCGGACGCGCGCACTCAATCAATGGAACGGCTCGGACGCTCGGCTCAACTCTTTTCGCCAAGCGAACCCTTCGTCGAAGCGACTCCGCCTTCGAGGCGCCCCGCGCGCGGACGCGCGCACTCAATCAATGGAACGGCTCGGACGCTCGGCTCAACTCTTTTCGCCAAGCGAACCCTTCGTCGAAGCGACCCCACCTTCGAGCCGTTCGTCGGGCTCGATCGCCTGGCGCAGCGCGCGCGCCGTGCCCTTGAAGCAGGTCTCGACGATGTGATGGCTGTTGTCGCCGTAGAGATTTTCGATGTGCAGGCAGATACCGGCATGCTGCGCGAAGGCCTGGAACCATTCCTTGAACAGCTCGGTGTCCATCTCGCCGAGCTTCGGCTTGGGGATCTCGACCTTCCAGATCAGATAGGGCCGGTTCGACACGTCGATCGCGACGCGAGTCAGCGTCTCGTCCATCGGAATGACAGCGGAACCGAACCGCGTGATGCCCGCAAAATCGCCGAGCGCCTTCTTCACCGCCTGGCCGATGACGATGCCGGTGTCTTCGGTGGTGTGGTGGAAATCGACATGCAGATCGCCCTGGGCGCGGACCTTCAGATCGATCATCGAATGCCGTCCGAAACTCTCCAGCATGTGGTCGAGGAAGCCGATACCAGTATCGATATCGCACTCGCCCGAGCCGTCCAGGTCGAGCGAAACGGCGATCTCGGTCTCGCGGGTCTTGCGTTCTACGGTTGCGGTACGCATGGCAGATTCTCCTGCCTTCTCTTAGCCGAAACCCGCGCCCAAGTCGTTAACCGGCCTAATCGTTCGGGTTGCGCATCCAGTTGCCGTACATAGGGTTGGGAAGGACGAAGAGATAGGTCCCGATGCCCGTGCCTGCGTCCTGCTGGCTCATGGCGCGGACGATGTTGCCCTTGCGATCGAGCACGGCGAAATCGGTCACCTGATCGCCCAGCCACATCACTCCGCGCGGATGGCCGCCGAATTTCGCGGCAAGCGCCGCGACGGCGCCCTGCCAGCGCACCGTCTTGTCGGAGATCTCGTTCATGCCGACCTCATAGTCGAACCAGATGCCGGCCTTCTTCAGATTGTCGCGCGTGATCGCGTCGTCGCTGGCGCGGCGGTTGGTGACGATGCCGACCAGCCCGCCCAGCGCGTGCACGCCATTGGTGAAGGCCGCCGCGCCCGGCACGTCGCGCGCCATGTCGGCATGTACCCAGCTTTCCCACCGCGCGTCGCTCTCCTGGCTGCAGCGATCGCTCTCCCGGCTGTAGAGCGAGTTGTCGAGCACCGTCTCGTCCGCATCCATCAGGACAATCCATTGCCGGCGACGATGGGTGGCGGCCATGCGCCGCGCCGCGCGCAAGGCATCGTCGTAGGCCGAAACCGTGAGGCGGCAATATTCCAGCGAATTGCGGACCCAATGCGTCGCCGACGATGGCTTCGCCGTGGGCGCCAGGCACTGCCAGGGCGCGAGGTCGCCGGCAGCCACCGGGGGGATCGTCTCCACCCTTGTCATATGGGCCTGGCAGTCATAGTTGAGGTTACCGGCCAAGGCCGGTTGCGCGCCCAAGGCGGCGACCCATAGGCTTGCCGCTACAACGATATTTCGCATGTGTGGATATTTCCGGATGGCCGCCCGGAGAGCATAGGTGACACTTTCATGACAACCAAAGAGAAATGGCGTTCGACCACCATTCTGTCGGTGCGTAAGGGCGGCCGCGTTGTGATTGCCGGCGACGGGCAGGTCACGGCCGGCGCAACCGTGATGAAGTCCAATGCGCGCAAGGTCCGCCGCATCGGCAAGGGCGACGTTCTCATCGGCTTTGCCGGCGCCACGGCGGACGCCTTCGCCTTGTCGGAGCGGCTTGAGTCCAAGCTCGAACAGCATCCGGGGAATTTGACTCGCGCCTGCGTCGAACTGGCGAAGGATTGGCGCACCGACCGCGCACTACGGCGGCTCGAAGCCATGATGGCGGTTGCCGACGCGAAGACCTCGCTCATACTCTCAGGCACCGGCGATGTGGTGGAGCCCGAGAACGGCCTGATCGGTATCGGCTCTGGCGGCCCGTTCGCGCTTGCCGCCGCACGCGCGCTTCTGGACCTCGATCTATCGGCGGAGGAGATCGCGCGGCGCGCCATGAAGATCGCCGCCGAGATCTGCATCTACACCAACGACAGCATCGTCATGGAAAGTCTTGAGAGCGCATGAGTACCGCCTTCACACCGCGTGAAATCGTCTCGGAGTTGGATCGCCACATCGTCGGCCAGCACGACGCCAAGCGCGCGGTCGCCATCGCGCTGCGCAATCGCTGGCGCCGCCATCAGCTCGCGGCCGATCTGCGCGAGGAAGTCCTGCCCAAGAATATCCTGATGATCGGACCCACCGGCGTCGGCAAGACCGAGATCTCGCGCCGCCTCGCCAAGCTCGCGCAGGCGCCCTTCATCAAGGTCGAGGCGACCAAGTTCACCGAAGTCGGCTATGTCGGCCGCGACGTCGAACAGATCGTCCGCGATCTCATCGAAGTCGCTATCGCGCAGGTGCGCGCCACCAAGCGCCGCGATGTCGAAGCGCAAGCTGAGGCGCGCGCCGAGGACCGCTTGCTCGATGCGCTTGTCGGTGCGTCCAGCGGCAATACGCGCGAGAGTTTTCGCAAATCGTTGCGCCACGGCGAGCTCGATCACAAGGAGGTCGAGCTCGAGATGAAGGATGCCGGCGGCATGCCGGCGTTCGAGATTCCGGGCATGCCGAACGCGCAGATCTCGATGCTCAACATCTCCGACATCTTCGGCAAGGCGTTCGGCCAGAAGGGCAAGAAGCGGCGCATGACGGTCGCCGATGCGCACGCGCCGCTCGTCGCCGAGGAGGCCGACAAGCTGCTCGACAACGACACGATCGTCCGCGACGCCATCGAGACGGTGGAGAACCACGGCATCGTCTTCCTCGACGAGATCGACAAGATCTGCGCCCGCAGCGAATTTCGCGGCGGCGGCGACGTTTCCCGTGAGGGCGTGCAGCGCGATCTGTTGCCGCTGATCGAAGGCACCACCGTCGCCACCAAGCACGGGCCGGTGAAGACCGACCACATCCTGTTCATCGCGTCCGGCGCGTTCCACACGGCGAAGCCTTCCGATCTGCTGCCGGAGCTGCAGGGCCGCCTGCCGATCCGCGTCGAGCTCAAGGCGCTGACGCGCGACGATTTCCAGCGCATCCTCACCGAACCCGAGGCGAGCCTGATCAAGCAATATGTGGCCCTGCTGCACACCGAAGGCGTGACGCTGGACTTCACGCCCGACGGTATCGGCGCGATCGCCGATGTGGCGGCGCAGGTGAATGCCAGTGTCGAGAATATCGGCGCGCGCCGGCTGCAAACGATCATGGAACGCGTGCTGGACGAGGTCAGCTTCACCGCCAGCGAACGCGGCGGCGACAAGATCACGATCGACGGCGCCTATGTGCACGGCCGCGTCGACGATCTGGCGAAAGATCAGGACCTGTCGCGCTTTATCCTGTAACGCTCAGCCGGCGCCGGGCGGCATCTTCTCGAACGCCATCAGACCGGGATCGATGTGCGACCAGGGCTGCGCCGACTTGGTGTAGAGATTGCCGCCGAGCTTCAGCCAGCTCGGATCGTCCAGCGTCCCCGCTTTCACCACCCAGATCGCGCCGCCCTGCGGCTCGCTGAAGATCGGCGTGCCGCACCTGTCGCAGAAGCTGCGCGTGATGTCCTTGCCGGAATCGCCTTTCACCGTGAAGCGCTTCGGCGTGCCTTTTGTCAGTTTGAACGCCGCCGCCGGCACCACGACCACGGTCGAGAAGCCGCCGCCCGACGCATATTGGCAATCGCGGCAATGACAGTTCATCACGGCCATCGGCTCCGCCGAAACGGCGTAGCGGATCGCGCCGCAGCGGCATCCGCCTTCAAAAGGTGCAACCATGATCGCTCCCTGGACAAGGTCACGCACTCTATAGAATGGGCCGCGGGACGCGCCAGTTGACCCCCGGGTCAAATGTTGCAAAAAGCACCCGCGGGGATAATCGGCAAGGGAAACAATCGCATGGCGCGCGCCAACTACCTCTTCACCAGCGAAAGCGTCTCCGAGGGCCACCCCGACAAGGTGTGCGACCGGATATCGGACGAGGTGGTGGATCTGTTCTTCCGCGAAGGTCCCAAGGTGGGCATGAGCCCATGGGATATCCGCGCCGCCTGCGAGACGATGGCGACCACCAACCGCGTCATCATCGCGGGCGAGACGCGCGGCCCCAAATCGGTCGGTCCCGCGCAGGTCGAAGAGGTCGCGCGCCAGGCGATCAAGGATATCGGCTACGAGCAGGAAGGCTTTCACTGGAAGACCGCTCAGGTCGAAGTGTTGCTGCACGCGCAGTCGGCGCATATCGCGCAAGGCGTCGATGCGTCCGGCAACAAGGACGAAGGCGCGGGCGACCAGGGCATCATGTTCGGCTACGCCTGCACCGAGACGCCGGCGCTCATGCCGGCGCCGCTCTATTACAGCCACAAGATTCTTAAGCTGCTTGCCGATGCGCGCCACGCCGGCAAGGAGCCGAGCCTGCAGCCGGATGCGAAAAGCCAGGTCACGCTGCGCTATGAAAACGGCAAGCCGGTCGAGGCGACGCAGATCGTGCTCTCCACGCAGCACAGCCACGAAGACCAGACTTCCTCCGACATTCGCAAGATCGTGGAGCCGTACATCCGTCAGGCGCTGCCCAGGGAGTGGATCAACGACAAGACGGCCTGGCACATCAATCCGACCGGATCCTTCGTGATCGGCGGACCGGACGGCGATTGCGGCCTCACCGGACGCAAGATCATCGTCGACACCTATGGCGGCGCGGCGCCGCATGGCGGCGGCGCGTTCAGCGGCAAGGATTCCACCAAGGTCGATCGCTCCGCGGCTTATGCGGCGCGCTATCTGGCGAAGAATGTGGTGGCGTCGGGTGTCGCCGATCGCTGCACGATCCAGATCTCCTACGCCATCGGCGTTGCCGATCCGCTGTCGGTCTATGTCGACACGCATGGCACCGGCAAGGTCGACGAGGCGAAACTCGAGAAGGTTCTGCCGGAATTGATGAGCCTCAAGCCGCGCCGCATTCGCGAGCATCTGGGGCTCAACAAGCCGATCTATGCCCGCACGTCGGCGTACGGCCATTTCGGCCGCGAGCCCGACGCCGATGGCGGATTCTCCTGGGAAAAGACCGATCTCGCCGACAAGATCAAGCACGCCTTCTGAGGCGCCCGCCGAACGACGGCGCGGCCAGCTCTACGGACGGCGCAAGGGACCGAAGCTCTCCGCGCACCAGGAAGCGCTGCGGGTGGCGCTGCTGCCGAAGTTGCTGCTTGCCATCGAACCGGCGCGATATCCGAAGCGTTACTTCGATGTCGACGTCGAAGAGGTCTGGCTCGAAGTCGGATATGGCGGCGGGGAGCACTTGCTGTGGCAGGCGAAGGTGCATCCAAAGGTCGGGCTGATCGGCGCGGAGCCTTACGAGTCCGGCACGTCGAAACTGCTGAGCAAGCTCGAGCACGAGACCGTCGCGAATATTCGCCTCTATGAAGGCGATGTGCGCGACGTGATCGATGCGCTGCCCGATGCCTCGATCGGACGCTTCTTCATTCTGTTTCCCGATCCCTGGCCGAAAACGCGGCATCACAAGCGTCGCTTCATCCAGATGGAGATGCTCGATCGCCTCGCCCGCATTCTGAGGCCTGGCGCCGAACTCCGTTTCGCGAGCGACGATGCGGGCTATGTCGCCTACGCGCTGGAACGTCTGATGGCGCATCCTGCCTTCGCCTGGACGGCGATGGGGCCTTCCGACTGGAAAACCCGGCCCTCGGACTGGCCTTCGACCCGCTACGAGGCCAAGGCGTTGCACGGCCCGCCCGCATTCCTCCGCTTCGTCCGGACTGCTAAGATTGGACCATGAGCAGCGACGACGATGACGACGACAGAGGCCCATTCATAGAATGGGGCGATCTTGCCACGCTGCTGCTGGCGGCGGTGTTTACGTTGACGGGTTTTTTCCTGATCTTCGGCCCGTCGCCTTTTGCCGGCCTGAAGGCGCTGCATCCCCCGCCGCCGCCCGCTGCCAGCGGGGAAGTCACCATCGGCATCGGCCAGGGCAGCACGATCCACCAGACCCCGCCGTCCGACAGCGACAAGGACATGATTAAGCCTGTGCCCGGCAAGCAGCCTTGAAATTCGCGGCGCCCAAGCGTACATAGCCGCCATCCCAGACAACAGAACGTACTGTTGTGTGGCGGTCGCAAGACCGCCGCGCGGGAGAAGGCTTTGTCCATGGCAGGGTTCGTAGCGTCAGCGTGCGAACGACCCCGGCCATCCAGAAAAAGCAAGGATTCTGCTGTTTGATCACTGCCATGGCCCAGCTTGAGCCGATCATCGAACCCGCCGTGGAAGCGGCCGGGTTCCGGCTCGTGCGCCTGCGCCTGATGGGCGGCCATGTGAAGACCTTGCAGATCATGGCCGAGCGGCCGGACGGCACGATGAACGTCGACGACTGCGCGCAGTTGAGTCGCGCCTTGCTCGACTTTCTGGAGCGCGAGAATCCGCTGGACGGCGATTTCGAGCTCGAAGTCTCGTCGCCCGGCATCGACCGGCCGCTGACAAGGCTGACCGACTTTGCCCGCTGGGCTGGCCATGAGGCGAAACTCGAACTCACCGTGCCAATTGAGGATCGCAAGCGCTTCCGCGGCCGCCTGCTCGGCCTCGACGGACAGGACGTCACAATCGATTGCCAGGGTCGGCGTCTCGCGATCCCCTTCCGCCAGATCGCGGAAGCCAAGCTCGTGCTGACCGACGCGCTGATCGCGGAAGATCTGAAGGCGAAGAAACGCGCCAGCTGAATTTGAAAGCGCGCGAACCGCGCGCAACAAGGAGAGTGAACGTCATGGCTGCCATTGCCGCAAACCGCACGGAGCTTCTGCAGATCGCGGACGCCGTCGCGCGCGACAAATCGATCGACAAGCAGGTTGTGATCACCGCGATGGAAGAGGCGATGCAGCGCGCCGCCAAGGCCCATTACGGCAGCGAGAACGAGATCAAGGTCGAGATCGATCCCAAGACCGGCGAGACCCATGTCTCGCGCTATCTCCATGTCGTGGAGCAGGTCGAGAACGACAAGATCGAGATCAGCCTCGCCGATGCCCGCGCGCGCAATCCCGCCGCCCAGGTCGGCGACATCATCGCCGAGACGCTGCCGCCGGTCGATTTCAACCGCATCAATGCGCAGAACGCCAAGCAGGTCATCGTGCAGAAGGTGCGCGATGCCGAACGCGAGCGGCAGTTCGAGGAATACAAGGACCGCATCGGCGAGATCGTCCACGGCATCGTCAAGCGTTCGGAGTTCGGCTCCGTCGTCGTCGATCTCGGCAAGGCCGAAGGCGTGGTGCGCCGCGACGAGATGATCCCGCGCGAGAGCTTCCGCACCGGCGATCGCATCCGCGCCTATATCTACGATGTGCGCCGCGAAACCCGCGGGCCGCAGATTTTCCTGTCGCGCTCCCATCCGCAATTCATGGTGCGCCTGTTCGCGCAGGAAGTGCCCGAGATCTATGACGGCATCATCGAGATCCGCGCCGTGGCGCGCGACCCCGGCTCCCGCGCCAAGATCGCGGTGATCAGCAAGGATTCGAGCATCGATCCGGTCGGCGCCTGCGTCGGCATGCGCGGCGTGCGCGTCCAGGCCGTGGTGCAGGAACTGCAGGGCGAACGCATCGACATCATCCCATGGTCCGGCGAACCCGCGACCTTCATCGTCAACGCGCTCGCGCCCGCTGAAGTCTCGAAAGTCGTGCTCGACGAAGACACCCATCGCGTCGAGGTGGTGGTTCCCGACGAACAGCTCTCGCTCGCCATCGGCCGCCGCGGCCAGAATGTGCGCCTCGCCTCGCAGTTGACCGGCTGGCAGATCGACATCCTCACCGAGGCAGAGGAATCGGAGCGCCGCCAGAAGGAATTCTCCGAACGCACCAAGCTGTTCATGGAGGCGCTCGACGTCGACGAGACCGTTGCCCAGTTGCTGGCATCGGAAGGCTTCGCGACGATCGAAGATGTTGCCTATGTGCCGCTGAACGAGCTTGGCGCCGTCGAAGGGTTCGACGAAGAAACCGCGACCGAACTGCAGCAGCGCGCGCTCGAATTCATCGATGCCAAGAACAAGGAAATGGACGACAAGCGCCGCGAACTCGGCGTCGAGGATCCGGTGCTTGAAGTCGAAGGCGTGACGCCGGCCATAGCGGTCGCGCTCGGCGAAGCCGGCATCAAGACCCTCGAAGATCTGGCGGGCTGCGCCACGGACGATCTGCTCGGCTATTATGAAGTCAATAAGGAGAAGGAGCGCGTGCGCATTCCCGGCGCGCTCGAAGGCTTCAACCTGACGAGCGAAGACGCCAACGCGATCATCATGAAGTCCCGCGTCACCGCGGGCTGGATCGAGGAGCTGCCTGAAGAAGAGGCTCCGGTCGAGGAAGGCGAAGCCGGCGAGGAAGAGACCGCTTGAACGAGGCGCTTGCCATCGAAACGGAGAACGACGCGATGCGCGAACGGCGTTGCATCGTGAGCGGAGAAGTCTTGCCCGACAGCAAGCTGATCCGCTTCGTCGTCTCCCCCGATGGCGAGATCACGCCGGACATCGCCGCAACGCTGCCAGGCCGCGGCATCTGGGTCGGTGCGGACACCGCGCGCATCGATACGGCCGTGAAGAAGAACCTCTTCGCCAAGGCCGCGAAGGCGCAGGTCAAGGTTTCACCCGGCCTCGCAATCCGCGTCGAAGCGCTGATCGTTCAGCGCATGCAGGCCGACCTCGGCATGGCGCGGCGATCGGGCGCACTGCTGCTCGGCTTCGACACGGTGCTGCGCGCGCTGCAGTCCGATGTTCCGCCCGCGCTCCTGATCGAGGCCCGCGACGGCTCGGCCGACGGCAAGCGGAAATTGTTCGCCGCCGGTCATGCGCGCGGCCTGAAAATCGAGACGGTCGAATGTCTTACCTCGGCCGAATTGAGCGTGGCCGTGGGCCGCGAGAATGTGATACATGCAGCCCTCAAATCCGGGCGGCTCCAGGAACGGCTGAGCTTCGAAGCGGGGCGGCTTTCGGGCTTTCGCCCCGCCCATGAAAGAGACGTATGAACGATACGAACGACACCACGAAGAAACCGGCCGGCGGCAAGACCCTGACGCTGAAGAAGACCGAAACTTCGACCGTGAAGCAGAGCTTCAGTCATGGCCGCACCAAGGCGGTCGTGGTGGAGAAGAAGCGCACGCTCGGACCTGCGCCCACGGTCAAGGCGCCGGCCAAGTCCGCGCCGGCCGCCGCGCCGGCAAAGGGTGCCGCGCCCGCCGCTGCTGCTGCTGCCGGAACGCCGGCCGCCGCCGCTCCCGCGCCGCGCGGCGTCGTCCTGCGCCAGCTCACCGAAGAAGAAAAGGCGCGCCGCGGCGCAGCCCTTGCCGACGCGCGCGTCTATGAGGAAGAGGCCCGCAAGCGCGCCGAGGAAGATGCGCGTCACCGCGCCACCGAAGAAGAAAAGCTGAAGATCGAGCGTGTCGCCGCCGAGCGCCGCAAGGCGGAGGAAGATTCGCGCAAGGCCGCCGAGGCTGAGGCTCGCCGTCACGCCGAAGAAGAAGTCGCGCGCCGCGAACGCAAGGAAGAGCCCGCTGCGCCCGGTGCTGCCGCCGCAGTTCCGGTGGCGGGTGCCCCGCGCGTTCGCCGTCCCCTCGAAGAAGAGGAAGAAGAGGCGACGACCAAGAAGGGAACCAAGGTTCCCGCCAAGACGCCGCCGGCCAAGAAGATCGGCGACGACAATCGCCGCCGCGGCAAGCTGACGGTCACGCGCGCCCTTTCCGGCGACGACGAGCGCACGCGCTCGGTCGCCGCCTATCGCCGGCATCTCCAGCGCGTCAACAAGGGCGCGCAAGCGGCCCCGGCCGGCCCGGCCGGTCCGCGCGAAGTCACCATTCCGGAGACCATCACGGTCGCCGAGCTCGCCAACCGCATGGCGCGGCGCTCGGTCGACATCATCAAGGTGCTGATGAAGAACGGCCACATGGCCACGGTCAACGATGTGATCGATGCCGACACCGCCGAACTCGTCGCGGCCGAATATGGTCACACCGTCAAGCGCGTCGCCGAGTCCGATGTGCTCGAAGGCCTGAAGGGTGGAGAGGACGACGCCGGTCATCTGATTTCGCGCCCGCCGGTCGTCACCGTCATGGGCCATGTCGATCATGGCAAGACCTCGCTGCTCGACGCGCTGCGCAAGACCGACGTGGTCTCCGGCGAAGCCGGCGGCATCACCCAGCATATCGGCGCCTATCAGGTGCAGCTGAAGTCCGGCCAGAAGATCACCTTCCTCGACACGCCGGGCCATGCCGCGTTCACCGCGATGCGCTCGCGCGGCGCCAAGGTCACCGATCTCGTCATCCTGGTGGTGGCGGCCGACGATGGCGTCATGCCCCAGACGGTCGAAGCGATCGCGCATGCGAAAGCGGCGCACGTTCCGATGATCGTCGCGGTCAACAAGATCGACAAGGGCGACGCCAATCCGACGCGCGTCAAGACCGAGCTGCTGCAGCACGAGATCCAGGTCGAAGAGCTCGGCGGCGAAACGCTCGCCATCGAGGTTTCCGCCACCAAGGGTACCAATCTCGACAAGCTCGAAGAGGCGATCCTGCTTCAGGCCGAATTGCTCGACCTCAAGGCCAATCCCGAGCGCAGCGCCGAAGGCGCGGTGATCGAGGCGAAGCTCGACCGCGGCCGCGGCCCGGTCGCGACCGTGCTCGTCCAGCGCGGCACGCTAAAGGTCGGCGACATCGTGGTCGCGGGCTCCGAATGGGGCCGCGTGCGTCTGTTGCAGAACGATCGCGGCGAGACCGTGCCGACCGCAGGGCCCGCCACGCCGATCGAGGTTCTCGGTCTCTCCGGCGTGCCCGAGGCCGGCGACGAAATGGTCGTCGTCGAGAACGAGGCGCGTGCCCGCGAGGTGACCGAATATCGCGAACGCAAGCGGCGCGAAGGCCGCCAGGCCGCCTCGTCGCGCCAGACGCTCGATCAATTGCTCAAGACCCGCGACGTCGGTGAGAAGCGCCTGCTGCCGCTGGTCATCAAGTCCGACGTGCAGGGGTCGTCCGAGGCGATCCAGGGCGCCCTCGCCAAACTCGGCACCGACGAAGTCGCCGCGCAGGTGCTTCAAGCCGGCGTCGGCGGCATCACAGAAAGCGATGTCATCCTGGCGCACGCCTCGGGCGCTGCGGTGTTCGGCTTCAACGTGCGCGCCGACAAGCTCGCGCGCGAGCGTGCCAAGCGCGACGGCGTCGACATCCGCTACTACAGCATCATCTACAACCTGGTCGACGACATCAAAGCCGTGCTCTCGGGCATGCTGGCGCCGGAGATTCGCGAGAGATTCCTCGGCAATGCCGAGATTCTGGAAGTGTTCGACATCTCCAAGGTCGGCAAGGTCGCCGGCTGCCGTGTGACGGACGGACTGGTGCGCCGCGGCGCCAAGGTGCGTCTGATCCGCGACAATGTCGTGATCCACGAAGGCGAGCTTTCCACGCTCAAGCGCTTCAAGGACGAAGTGCGCGAAGTGCAGACCGGTCAGGAATGCGGCATGGCGTTCGCGAATTATCACGACATGAAGAAGGGCGACACGATCGAGTGCTTCGAGGTGGAGACGATCCAGCGCGCTCTCTAGTCCGGCGCAATTCTCGGGGCTTTCATGGCCGAGGGCTTCAGCCTTCAAATCGTGCGGAACGTCGACGATTATCGTGCACTCCTGCGGCAGAATGCGCGCGAAACCGCAAGCCGGGGCTTCTATCGCGGGCTGAGCTGGGGCGTCGGACTTCATCGCCGCCATCCGCAGCCGTCTGCCGCCGGCCTGAGACCATGACATCCACTTCGAATCTGTTGCGTCTCGCCGATCAGGCCTTGCGCGCGGGCCGGGTGCTCGAAGCCTGGCGTCTGGGCGAGGAAGGCGCGGCCACAGGCGTCGAGAACGCCGGTCTGTTTCTGCTCGCCGCCTATCACTGGATCGACAGAGGCGACTTCGTCATGGCGCAGCAGCGCGCGGCGCGTGCCGTCGAACTGGCGCCGCGCGACGGCGAGGCGCTGAACGTTCTGGGTCTCAGTCTCGCGCGGCAGGGCCGCCACGCCGAGGCGCTCAAGCTGTACGACCAGGCGATCCGCAACGTGCCGGCCCTGATGGTGGCGCATTTCAACAAGGGCTGCGCGCTGGAAGACATGGGCGACGTCGTCCGTGCCCGTGGTGCATTCGAGCGCGCAAACGATCTCGCGCCTGGCCGGCCCGAGCCCTTGGCGCATCTGGCGAGCCTCGCGGTGGGTCGCGGCGATCTGCGCGCCGCCAAGGCCTATGCGGTCCGCCTGTTGCGCATCGCGCCGCAGGATCCTGTGGCGGCGATGGCGCTGGCGGCGGCGGAGATCGAAGAGCGCAAGTTCGCCGAGGCAGCGAGGCGGTTGACGCCGCTGACAAACGCGCCGTCTCTCGCACCGATGCGCCGAGCGATGGCCTATGGCCTGCTCGGCGACGCGCTCGACGGCGAAGACAAGACCGGGGATGCGTTCACCGCCTATAGAGCGTCGAAGGCGATCATCGAAGCGATCTCCAGGCCGGCGCGGGAGGGTTGGGAAACACCCTGGGCGCGACTCGACCGTCTCACGCATGCGATCGGCGCGGAGCGCGAATGGCGCGGTGTGGCGCCGCCGGATGATGGCCGCAATCCGCGCACGCATGTCTTTCTCGTCGGATTTCCGCGTTCGGGAACCACGTTGCTGGAACAGATTCTCGCCGGCCATCCCGACATCGAGACGATGGAGGAACGCGACTGTTTGCGCGACTCGATCGAGGCGTTTGTCGATCCGGCCAGCGGATTCGATCGCCTCGCAAAGCTCAGCGTCGAAGATGCAGCCTTCTATCGCGACAGTTATTGGAAACGCGCCGAGGAGGGCGGCGCGCGGCGCAACCGGCCCGTCTTCGTCGACA
The DNA here is from genome assembly GCA_963741735.1 of uncultured Alphaproteobacteria bacterium. Lineage (GTDB taxonomy): Bacteria > Pseudomonadota > Alphaproteobacteria > Micropepsales > Micropepsaceae > Rhizomicrobium. Next base: position 521,005 of record CAVUJB010000002.1, on the reverse strand, counting down.
AGATGCCGCTCAACAGCGCACTGCTCTTCGTGATCGCCAAACTGTTTCCGTCGGCCAGGATTCTCTTCGCGCTGCGCGATCCGCGCGATGTGGTGCTGAGTTGCTTTCGCCGCCGTCTCACGCTGTTCGAGCTTGCCACGCTCGACGGCGCGGCACGCTACTATGGCGGCGTCATGCGGCTCGCGGACGCTTGTCGTGACAGGACCTCGCTCGCCATCCACGATATCCGCCTTGAATCGCTCATCGCCGATCTTCAGGGCGAGATGGGCGCCGTGTGCGCATTTCTCGGCATCCCTTACACGGCCCAGATGGAAGGATTCGCCGCCAGGGTGCGCGAGCGCACCATCAACACGCCGAGTGCCGCTCAGGTTGCGCGCGGCCTCAATGCGCAAGGTGTCGGGCAATGGCGGCGCTATCGCGCGCAACTTGAGCCGGTCTTGCCGATCCTCGAGCCGTGGGTTAGGCGTTTCGGCTACGCGGCCGATTGAGCCGCTCTGGAGAAAGAATGTCACGCCGTCAGCAGCCGGCCTCCCATGACCGCGGCCCGACGCAACGCCAGTTGCGCGTGGGCGAGATGCTGCGCCATGCGCTGGCCGATGTGCTTCGGCGCGGCGATATCCGCGATCCCGATCTCGCCGGCGTCTCGGTGACCATCACCCAGGTCAAGCCGTCGCCCGACATGCGCCACGCAACGGTGTTCTGCGAGCCGCTCGGCGGGCGGAACGCCAAGGCCGTGATCGCCGCCCTGAATAAGCACAAGGGATTCTTGCGCGGCGAGATGGGCCATCTGATTGCGCTCAAATTCACGCCCGACTTGCGCTTTGTCGAAGATGAATCCTTCGCCGAAGCGCAGAAGATCGAGACCATCCTGAAATCGTCGCGCGTGCAGCGCGATCTGTCGGCGCCCGAGGGCGACGACGCCCCGTCCGACGACGCGGAAGGCTGAATACATCATGGCGCGGCGCAAGAAGGGCCAGCCGGTGCACGGCTGGGTGATCGTCGACAAGCCGCAAGGCGTGACGTCCACCCAGGTCGTGGCCGCGGTGAAGCGCATCTTCGACGCGCAGAAGGCGGGCCATGCGGGAACGCTCGATCCGCTGGCGACCGGCGTACTCGCGATCGCGCTCGGCGAAGCGACCAAGACCGTGCCCTACGCGATGGATGCCGAGAAGGTCTACCGCTTCACGGCGCATTGGGGCGAGGCGCGCGACAGCGACGATGCCGAAGGCGCGGTGACCGAAACCTCTGAAAAAAGACCCTCGAAAGAGGAGATCGAAGCGGCCCTGCCGCGCTTCACCGGCCAGATCGTCCAGGTCCCCCCGGCCTACTCCGCGATCAAGGTCCAGGGCGAACGGGCCTATGACCGGGCCCGGGAGGGCGAGGTGGTCGAGCTGGCGCCCCGCACGGTCGAGGTCTACGAGGCCCACCTCACCGGCATGCCGGACCGGGACCATGCCGAGTTCGAAATTCGTTGTGGTAAAGGGACTTACGTCCGTTCCTGGGTCCGCGACCTGGCCCAGGCTCTGGGCACGGTCGGCCATGTTTCGGCCCTCCGAAGGACCCGGGTGGGCGGCTTTGAAGAGAAAGATGCCGTGCCCCTAGAAACCTTGAGGGGTTATGTGCATATTCCCGCCGCTTTTGAGCACTTGAGGCCCATTTCGACCGCGCTGGACGGCATCCCGGCGCTGGCCGTAACGGGCCCGGATGCGGTTCGCCTGAAAAGCGGCAATCCGATCCTGATCCGCGCGAACCAGTTCGCGAAGATCGCGGAAGGCCAACCGTCAGGCGACGATCTTCAGGGGCTCACGGTTTATCTCTCCACTCAAGAGGGCGAGCCGGTGGCACTGGCCGAATTCGCTGCTGGCGAGCTTCGGCCGTTTCGTGTTTTCAACTTTTGAAGGACCCGACGCCGAACATGATCACCGCAGAACGCAAGAAGGAAGTTGTTGCGCAATACGCGACTAAGGAAGGCGACACCGGTTCGCCGGAAGTCCAGGTCGCGGTCCTCTCGGAGCGCATCAACAATCTGACCGAGCATTTCAAGACGCATAACAAGGACAACCACTCGCGCCGCGGCCTCATCAAGATGGTCTCGACGCGCCGCCGGCTGCTCGACTATGTGAAGGCGACGGACGTGAAGCGTTACGAAGCGCTGATCGAACGCCTGGGCCTGCGCCGCTGAACGGCCGGCATCCGTTCCAGAAGGAATTCGCGCGTGCTCGCGATGGTCGCGGGCGCGTGCGCATATGCACGTCTTTGGCATGGGCCGAAGGTGTGCCATCGCGCGTCAGGGCAATGAGGCCCGTCGCGCAAATGCCGCCGCAATCCGGCGTCGGCAGACGAAGAAAGAAGACTGAAGATGTTTAACGTACACAAGGAATCGTTCGAATGGGGCGGCAGAACGCTGACGCTCGAAACCGGCAAGATCGCGCGTCAGGCTGACGGCGCGGTGGTTGCCACTTACGGCGAAACCGTCGTGCTGGCCACCGTGGTCAGTGAGCACGCGCCGCGCGAGGGCCGGGACTTCTTCCCGCTCACCGTGAACTACCAGGAACGCTACTACGCGGCCGGCAAGATCCCGGGCGGCTACTTCAAGCGCGAGCGCGCGCCGACCGAGCGCGAAACGCTGATCTCGCGCCTGACCGACCGGCCGATCCGCCCGCTCTTCGCCGAAGGTTACAAGAACGAGACGCTGGTCGCGGTGCAGGTTCTCTCCCACGATATGGAGAACGATCCGGACATCATCGGCATGGTTGCGGCTTCCGCCGCGCTGACGATTTCCGGCGTTCCGTTCATGGGCCCGCTTGGCGCGGCGCGCGTCGGCTATTTCGACGGCGCCTACAAGCTGAACCCGCCGATCGACGAGATGGTCAACTCCAAGCTCGACCTCGTGGTCGCGGGTACCCGCGACGCGGTGATGATGGTGGAATCCGAAGCGCAGGAGCTCTCGGAAGCGGTGATGCTCGGTGCCGTGATGTTCGGCCATCGCGAGCTGCAGACCGCGATCGACGGCATCATTCGCCTTGCCGAGAAGGCCGCGAAGGATCCGCGCCCGCGGCCCGAAGACGTCTATGCCGCGCTGCGCGACAAGCTCAAGGGTCTTGCATCCTCCGAGCTCGCCGCTGCGTTCCAGATCAAGGAAAAGCATGTCCGCCGCGACGCCATCTCCGCCGTCCGCAAGAAGTATGCGGCCGAATATGTCGGCGAAGGCGAGAGCCGGGTTGCCGCGAACACCTACTCCGACCTGATGCACGACGTGGAAGCCCATGTCATGCGCAACGCGGTGCTCGACACCAAGAAGCGCATCGACGGCCGCGACCTCGTCACCGTCCGCCCGATCGTGGCGGAAGTGGGCATCCTGCCGCGCACCCATGGTTCGGCGCTGTTCACCCGCGGCGAGACCCAGGCGCTGGTCGTCGTCACCCTCGGCACCGCCGAAGACGAGCAGTTCATGGATCAGCTTGAAGGCACGATCAAACAGAACTTCATGCTCCACTACAACATGCCGCCCTACGCGGTGGGTGAAGTGGGCCGCATGGGGGCGCCTGGCCGCCGCGAAGTCGGCCACGGCAAGCTGGCATGGCGCGCGATCCATCCGATGCTGCCGACCAAGGAACAGTTCCCCTACACGCTGCGCGTGGTGTCGGAGATCACCGAGTTCGAACGGTTCCTCGTCCATGGCCTCGGTGTGCGGCGCAAGCCTGTCGCTGATGGACGCGGGCGTACCGCTCAAGAAGCCGACCGCGGGCATCGCGATGGGCCTTATTCTCGAAGGTACGCGCTATGCGGTCCTGTCCGACATCCTGGGTGATGAAGATCACCTCGGCGACATGGACTTCAAGGTCGCCGGAACGGAAGATGGCATCACCGCGCTCCAGATGGACATCAAGATCGCGGGCATCTCCGAAGAGATCATGCGCGTCGCGCTGGATCAAGCGAAGGACGGCCGTCATCACATCCTGCATGAGATGAACAAGGCGCTGACCGGCGCCCGTGCCGAGCTCGGTGAGCATGCCCCGCGCATCGAGCAGATCAAGATCCCGACCGACAAGATCCGCGAAGTGATCGGCTCGGGCGGCAAGGTGATCCGCGAGATCGTCGAGAAGACCGGCGCCAAGATCAACATCGAGGACGACGGCACGGTGAAGATCGCCTCCGCCGACGGCGAATCGATCAAGGCCGCTCTGAAGTGGATCAAGGGCATCGTGGCGGAGCCCGAGGTCGGCGAGATCTATGACGGCAAGATCGTCAAGGTCATGGACTTTGGCGCCTTCGTGAACTTCTTCGGCCCCAAGGACGGCCTTGTCCATGTCAGCGAGCTGGCGGCGCAGCGCGTCAACAAGCCGTCGGACGTCGTCAAGGAAGGCCAGGCCGTGAAGGTGAAGCTGCTGGGCTTCGACGATCGCGGCAAGGTGCGCCTGTCGATGAAGCAGGTCGACCAGGCGACTGGCGAGGATCTCTCCAAGAAGCCGAAGGTGGAGACCCCGGCGGCGCAGTAAGTCTTGCGCCGGACTGCAATCAAGGCCGTCCACGGTGCTTCGCGGGCGGCCTTTTTCTTGAGGCTCGGCAGGAGACGGTTCTATTCCCATGGGACATAACGCGTTCGATCTCGTGCTCATCGTGCTGGCGGTCGTGATCCTGCCGGGCCTGTCGATCCTGATGGGACGCCGTCTCGCCGGCGCGCCGGCCGGATCGCTGGTGCCGCGCTACGCGTTCACGGTCGTGCGCGGCTGGGCGGTCGTCGCGCTCGTGATGGTTGGATGGTGGTGGAACGGCCGGCCGTTCGCGTGGCTGGGTCTCGATATTCCCGTCAGCCTTTACGGGCTGGTCGGTCTGGGCCTCGACGCGGTCCTCGCGCTCGTCATGGTGTCGCAACTTCTGCGGCCGCTTTCGTCGTTGAAGCCCGATCGCCTCGCGGTGCTGCGCCGCCAGATGGCGGAAATCAAGATCCTGCCGCGCACGCGCGGCGAATTCCTCTTCTTCCTGCCCGTCGCGGTTACCGCCGGCGTCTGGGAGGAGCTTCTCTATCGCGGCTTTCTGTTCTGGTTCTTCTCCGGCTTCGGCATCGTCGTGTCGATTCTCGTCTCGACGGTCGCGTTCGGCGCCGGCCATCTCTACCAGGACGTGCGTGGCGCCGCGCGAGCCTTCCTTTTGGGACTTGTGTTCGCGTCGGCCTACGCCATGACGCAGAGCCTGTGGTGGCTCATCGTCATTCACGCGATGATCGACGTCTTCGGCGGTATCAATGGACGAAGACTCTCGAAATTGCCTGAGCCTGCCTAACTTGCGGGCGCACTTGCCGCACAATTGCGCAGCAGTCACGTTCTTGTCGCGCCGATTGTTGGTTAATGCCTGCTAGCCATTCTTGTGCAAGCTGAAGGCGCCCGATAGCCTCAATTTTTGGGGGCACGTCCGCGAGGACGGTGTTGGGGTGAGGCGCCGTTATGTTTGTGCTTTTGCGTTTGATCAGTCTGATCTTGGTCGTGTCGGCACTCATGCTGCTCGGCGCCGACGCCGTCACGTCGCTCGAGAATGGCGGCAAGATCACGGTGCGTTCGCTCGATGCGGTCTGGGCGCTGTTCAACAAGCCCGGCATGGAAGCGTTCCATGCCTGGTGCGAGCATCATCTTCCCGGCTTCCTGGCGCACGGCATTTCGGCGGTGACGGGACTGCCCGGCTGGGCGGCGACCGGCGTGCCGGGAATCATCCTGGCGTTTCTGTTCGGCCGCAGACCGTCGGACGGCTGAACATTCGCCTCACGTCGCGCGCAAGGCGGTCGCCACGGGCAGGCGCGCCGCGCGGATCGATGGCGCCAGACCGCCGAGAAGTCCGATCAATAGCGCCCAGACGATTGCGAGAACGACCAGTTCCGGCGTCACGGCGAGCTGAAACGACACGCCGCCGATCGCCACGACATGGTTGTTGAAGATCAGGGCCGCAATGCCCACCCCGAGCAATGCGCCCGGAACCGAAAGCACGAGCGCTTCGATCAGGACCGACGTGACGACCGAGGTGCCGCCGAACCCGATGGCGCGCAAGGTCGCGATTTCTCGGGCACGGGCATCGACCGCGGAGTACATCGTGGTGATGGCACCGAACACCGCGCCGACCGCCATGACGGTGCCGACGAAATATCCGATGAAGTCGTACAAGATCTGAAGCGGCTTGACCTGATCGCGGTAATATTGGCTCAGATGCTTCACATCGACCGATAGTTGCGGATTGCGCTTCAGCGAGTCGCGGAATTTGTCGAAGTCGGCTGGCGAGTTCAGCTCGACGTTCACGCTTTGATAGGCGGTGCGGCCGAACGCTGCGAGCACCGTATCGGCGTCGGACGCGATCGCGTTCTCGTCGATTCCGCCTTTGTCCTCATAGACACCAACCACCTTCCAGGGGGTGCCGCGCAGATTGATGGTGTCGCCCAGATCGAGATTGCGGAACGTGTTGGACGTCGCCCTGCCGACGACGATTTCGTGCAGCCCGCGGCGATAAAAGCGGCCGGATACGATGTGAATCTCGGGCCGCATGCGGCGATCCATGACGCCAGCCCCGCGGAACAGGATGTTGGCGGTGCCGCCGTCGCTCTTTTTGACGACTTCGACGATCACGGTCGCCAGCGGCTGGATCATCGGCTTGCCGTCGGGCGTCTTCTTCACGCCCGGAGCGGACGCGATCATCGCGACCTCCGCGCTCGAGATGGCGCCCATATATTCGGCCGCCGCGCCGGACGAAAGCACGATGGCGAGATCGGGCCGGTTATTCTTGTCGACCGTCCGCATCAGTCCCGCGCCGACCGCCAGAAGCGAGATCATCACCGCCACCGCGCAGGCGACGCCGATCATCGTGACCAGAGAGGCGGTCAGCCTGTGCGGCAGGCTCTCGATGTTCATCGCCGTGACGGACCAGATTTGCCGGAACATGTGCATCGTCGCTCCCCTTCAGCGGCCAGCCAGGGCGTCGACGATCTGCAGGCGCCTGCCGCGAATGGCGGGCGGCAAGCCGGTCACGATCGCGAGCAGCGCCGCAATTGCGATGCCGATCAATAGGACCGGGCCGGACTGCAAATCGAAGCCGATCAGCCGCTTGATCAGCGGAAAGATCGCCGCGGCGAGCCCCAGCCCGATCGCCGCGGAGGTCACGCAGAACAAAAGCGACTCGGCCAGGATCAGTCGCAGCACGCCATTGTCGGTGAAGCCCAGCGTCTTCAGGATCGCAAGCTCGTGGCTGCGTTCGCGGAAGGACTGCATCATCACGGCACCGACCGAGAGCAGCAGGGCGAAGAACACCGCGCCCATGATCGCCGTCACGATAAGGCCGATATCGCCGATCTGCTTGATCGAATCCTGGGCGAGCTGCCGTTCGCTCGCGGTCTTGGTCTCGTGCGGCGAGTTGGCGAACAGCTTGTCGATCGCGGCTCCCACCTCGGCGGCCTTCGACGGATCCTTGACCCGCACCAGGAACACGCTGCTTGTGCCGTTCGACATGGTGCGTCCCTGGTCGACATAGTCGTAGTTCACCAACAATGCGCTGCCGAAGAACAGATCGTCCGCATTGGCCGGATAGATCGCGGCCACATCGAGCGGCCAGATCGTCGTGCCGTCGCGGTTTGTCCAGAAGAACGATTTCAACGGAATCCGGTCGCCGACTTTCCAGCCATATTGCGCGGCGACCGTCGAAGGGACCAGAACGCCGGTGCGGCTGTGCTTCAGCGCGTCGATTTGAACCTTCGTCAGCGTCGATTGCGGATTGGCCGCGACGAGCGCATCGGGGTCGACGGCAAATCCGCGGACGAAACCGGTCGGCGTCCGGTAGGTGCCGTGAAACAGCAGGATGGATGCGGCGGCCCGCACACCGGGCACGCTTCTGATCTGCGCCAGTTGCGACATCGGAAGGGGCTCGACCTGGCTGATCCGGCTGGCCGTGATCAGGACGTCGGCGTGACTCTCCGAGATCGTGCTGTTCACGCCGGCCGAGAAGCCCTGCAGCAGGCCGAATAGCAGGAACGCGTTGGCGATCGACAGCAGTGTCAGGATGGCCCGGCCGCGCTTGCGCCACATCCCGGCCCAGACCAGCGGAAAGAACTTCATGCCGCCTGCGCCAGAACCAGCGCTCCCTTGTCGAGATCGACGCGGCGGGCCGCAAACTCGGCCGCCTTGGGATCGTGGGTCACCATCACGATGGTCTTGCCGTGCTCGCGATTGAGAACCTGCAGAAGCTTGAGAATTTCCTCGGCCGTCTCGCGGTCGAGGTCGCCGGTCGGCTCGTCGCAGATCAGCATCGTCGGATCGGCGACAAGCGCGCGCGCGATGGCGACGCGCTGCTGCTGACCGCCGGACAATTCGTTGGGCTTGTGCTTGCGCCGGTCGGCGAGCCCCACCAGCTCCAGCGCCGCGGACACGTTGCTCTTCCGCTGCGAGGCCGACAGCGACGTCAGCAGCAAGGGCAGCTCGACATTGCGCTCGGCCGACAGCATCGGCATCAGATTGTAGAACTGGAACACGAAGCCGACATGCCGGGCACGCCAGGCGGCAAGCTTGCTGCCCGACAACTTGTCGATCCGAACGCCGCCGACGCTGACCTCGCCCTGCGTCGGCCGGTCGAGACCGCCGATCAGATTGAGCAGCGTCGTTTTGCCCGAACCCGATGGGCCCATCAGCGCCACGAATTCGCCCGCCGCGATTTCGAGATTGAGATTGTGCAGCACCTCGACGCGATATTTGCCGCGCTTGTAGGTCTTGACCACGTTCTTCAGGGATATCAGGGCGCTCATTGCTGTGTCCGTCTTCCTGTGTTGGGTCTATTCCTGTGGAGCCACGCGCACGCTGGCGCCGTCGCTCAGATCGCCCGCGCCGCTCACTGCGACCTGCTCGCCCGCCGATACCCCGGCCAGCAGGATCTGCCCGTCGGAAGTCTGCGCGCCGAGACGGACCGCGCGGCGCTCCGCGGTGTCGCCGTTGATGATGAAGACGACCGCCTCGTCGCCGTCGCGGTTCTCGATCGCGTCGGCCGGAACGATGACGCTGTGTGCCGCGTGGGCGACTTCGGCTGTCGCGGTCGGATCCAGGAACTCGACGCGCGCGCCCATCTCGGGAACGACCCGCGGGTCCTTGACCTTGAGACCGACACGCACGCTGACCGTCGCCTTGGAGCGATCGGCGGTCGGAACCACCGCGATGACTTCGGCCGGTATGTTCCAATTGGGATAGGCGTTAAGGATGGCGGACGCCGGCATGCCACGATGCACGCGGTTGATGAAGCTCTCGGCGACGTCGACGTCCACTTCCAGCGACTCCATGTCGACGATGGTGCAGATGCCCGTGCGCGTGAACCCGCCGCCGGCCGAGATCGGCGAGACGATCTCGCCGGGCTGTGCCGCCTTGACCGTGACGACGCCGTCGAACGGCGCGCGAACGATCGTGTCGTTCTCGTTGACCTGTGCTACCGCCAGCGACCGTTCGGCGACGTCGACCGCCATGCTGGCCGCATCGAAGCTGGCCTTGGAGGTGTCGAACGCTTCCGCGCTGATCGCTTTTTGCGCGAGCAATCGCGCGGCGCGCAGATAGATCGGTCGCGAGTCCGACAGCGCGGTGCGCGCCGCCAGCAGATTGGCCTGCGCCAGTTGCAGCGCGGCACCGGTGTTGGTGTCGTCGAGACGGGCTATGATCTGTCCGGCGGCGACGTGCTCGCCTTCCTCGATCAGCACCGCGACGACGCGGTCGGTGATCTTGCTCGAAACGGTCGCCTCGCGGCGGGCCACGACATATCCGGACGCATCGAGCAACGCGCCGCCCTGGATCGTCGCATTGCCGCCGAGTGCCCGGGCCTGCGCAACATGAACGACGGTAAGATCAGGGCGGGCGACGACGAACCACACCGCACCGGCAACGACCAGGAAAGCGACGGCGCCAATCGCGATCCAGCGCCAGATCGGTCCGCGCTCGTGGTCCTCAACGGTGACGGGGCCGTCATCATCGCGCGCAATGCGAAGCTGTTTGAGCAGGGCATCCTTGGTCATGGATGCACCGAGCCGTACCTAAGGAACGGCCAAAGGCATGTCCCCAACATGCAAGCTCCCCAACCTGCCTTCAGACATCCCGGCCAGCCGGAGCGATGTCATGACCCTGCCCGAAGGTTGGTATTGTTGCGCCAGACTTCAAGTCGCGTCGAAGCTTATTTCAGGCAGGCTGGTCTTGCTACAGAAAACGTAGCAGCGGCTTGACCTCAGCGATTGGCGCTTCCCGGCGCGTGCCGAAGCTGGCGCTTCGGCATCGAGGCTTCGCGGCGCTTTCAGCGATTGGCGCCGGGAACCCACAACACGTCCTTGGCGCCGCCGTCATTGGCGAGCCGGCTCGCCACGAACAAATGATCGGACAGCCGGTTGATGTAGCGGATCGTCGCCGCGCCGACCTTTTCGCTTTGCGCGAGCTCGACGATCAGCCGCTCGGCACGCCGCACGACCGTGCGCGCCACATGCAGATGCGCCGCCGCCGCTGTGCCGCCCGGCAGCACGAAGGACTCCAGCGGCTTCAGCGCCGAATTCATCAGGTCGATCTCGCGCTCCAGCCGTTCGACCTGCGAATCGACGATGCGCAGCCGGCCTTCGCCGCGGCGACCGTCTTCCGGCGTCGCCAGATCGGCGCCCAGATCGAACAGGTCGTTCTGGATGCGGCCCAGCATCGCGTCCATCTCGTCACGCGTGTGAAGCCGGGCGACGCCGACGACAGCATTGGCCTCATCGACCGTGCCATAGGCATGGATGCGCAAGGCGTGCTTGGGCCGTCGCGTGCCATCGCCAAGTGCGGTTTCGCCCTTGTCGCCGGTCTTGGTGTAGATGCGATTCAGCGTGACCATGCTGCCAAAATACCCTGTGAATCCGCGGGGGGATAGCGCCTTGGCGGCGAAAGCGGCACGGCATCCGAGGTTGCGGGCGCGGGACTTGCGGATATGATCCGGCCCTCTCCAACCCACAGAGCCGGTTCCATGCCCATCGAAGCGCCCGAGATCATCGAAGTCGACGACACCAAGGTCTCCTGCGACGGCGGCGGCGGTGCGCTCGGCCATCCCAAGGTCTATCTCGAAATGGGCGACGAGGACTTCGTCGAATGTCCCTATTGCGACCGCCGGTTCGTCCTGAAACCCGGAGCCCACCGGCATTGAGCAAACCCGCCCCATCTTCCCATCAGCGCAAGCCGCTGAAGAAGGGCGATCACCTCTATCTGATCGACGGATCGGGCTATCTGTTCCGCGCCTATCACGCGCTGCCGCCCTTGACACGCAAGTCCGACGGCCTGCCCGTCGGCGCGGTCTCCGGCTACTGCAACATGATGTGGAAGCTGCTGGAGGACATGAAGGGTGGCGAGCAGCCGACCCATCTCGCGGTGGTGTTCGATGCCGGCGCGGTGACCTTCCGCAACAATATCTACGATAAGTATAAAGCGAACCGGCCGCCGCCGCCGGAAGATCTCATTCCGCAATTTCCGCTGGTGCGCGACGCGACGCGCGCCTTCGGAGTTTCCTGCGTCGAGATGGCGGGCTTCGAGGCCGACGACCTGATCGCGACCTATGCGCGGCTGGCACGCGAGGCCGGTGCGCGCTGCACCATCGTCTCCTCCGACAAGGATCTGATGCAGCTGGTGGTCGACGGCAAGGTCGAGCTGCTCGACACCATGAAGAACAAACGCATCGGCTCCGCCGAGGTGATGGAGAAGTTCGGCGTCGGGCCTTCCAAAGTGATCGAAGTACAGGCGCTCGCCGGCGACAGCGTCGACAACGTTCCCGGCGTGCGCGGCATCGGCGTGAAGACCGCGGCCGAATTGATCAATCTCTATGGCGATCTCGAAACACTTCTCGCCAAGACCCACGAGATCAAGCAGCCCAAGCGGCGCGAGACCCTGATCGAGAACGCGGAGAATGCTCGTATCTCGAAGAAGCTGGTGATACTGGACGACAAGGCGCCGCTGCCCGAGGCGCCCGAGCATTTCGCGGTGCACGAGCCCGAACCGCAAACATTGATCGCCTTCCTCAAGGGGATGGAGTTCAACACCATCACCAAACGCGTCGCGGCCCATTTCGGCATCGAGGATATCGACGGAATCGCGGCCACGATCGAGCCGTCGGCAAGCGCCGCAACGCGCGTCGTCGCGCAGGTCGAACGCGAGACGCCCAGGGCGCCGGCCGGCGCGGTCGGCGCCGTCGTCGATCGCGGCGCCATCACGAAAACGATCGACCTTGAAGCCTATGAGACGGTCATCAGCCTTAAGCGGCTGGATCACTGGATCGCGCGCGCCCGCGAAGTGGGCCGGGTCTGTGTCGATACCGAGACGACCTCGCTCGACGGCATGGTCGCAGGGCTGTGCGGCGTGTCGCTGGCGGTCGCGCCTGGCGAGGCTTGCTACATTCCGTGCGGCCACCGGAAAGGCGAGGGCCTCGATCTCGGCGCCGCCGACGATCTGGAGCAAATGAAGGAAGCCGAGGTTCTGGCGCGGCTGAAGCCGCTGCTCGAAGATCCCGGTGTCCTCAAGATCGCGCAGAACCTGAAATACGACTTCACGATCTTCGCGCAGCGCGGGATCCGCGTGGCGCCTTATGACGACACGATGTTGATCTCCTATGTGCTCGATGGCGGCCTGCACGGTCACGGCATGGACGAGCTGTCGGAACTGCATCTCAGCCACACGCCGATCGCGTTCGCCGACGTGGCGGGCAAAGGCAAGGACAAGATCACCTTCGACTGCGTGCCGATCAAGGTTGCGACGCGCTATTCGGCCGAGGATGCCGATGTCACGTTAAGGCTGTATCTGCTGCTCAAACCGCGTCTCGCGGCCGACGGCAAGGTGTCGGTCTACGAGACCCTGGAACGGCCTCTGGTCACGGTTCTGGCCGACATGGAGCGCGCCGGCGTGATGATCGATCCCGATCTGTTGCGCCGCCTCTCCAACGATTTCGCCAAGGAGCAGGCGAAGATGGAGAAGGACATCCACAAGCTCGCCGGCCAGGACTTCAACATCGGTTCACCCAAGCAGCTCGGCGACATCCTTTTCGGAAAGTTCAAACTCGAAGGCGGCCGCAAGACCAAGACCGGCGCCTGGTCGACCGATTCCGATGTGCTGGAAGATGTCGCCGCGCAAGGCCAGCCGATCGCCAGGAAGGTGCTCGACTGGCGCGGGCTCGCCAAGCTGCGCGGAACCTACACCGATGCACTGCCGACCTACATCAATGCCAAGACCGGCCGCGTCCACACGTCTTACGCGATGGCTGCGACCTCGACCGGGCGGCTCGCTTCCACCGATCCGAATTTGCAGAACATCCCGGTGCGCACCGAGGAAGGCCGCCGCATCCGCCAGGCCTTCATCGCGCCCAAGGGCTCCAAGCTGATCAGCGCCGACTACAGCCAGATCGAGCTGAGGCTGCTGGCCCACATCGCCGACATCCCGCAGCTCAAGAAGGCGTTCGCCGACGAACTCGACATCCATGCCATGACGGCGTCGGAAATCTTTGGCGTGCCGATCAAGGGCATGCCGGCAGAGACTCGCCGCCGCGCCAAGGCGATCAATTTCGGCATCGTCTACGGCATCTCAGGCTTCGGTCTCGCCAACCAGCTCGGCATCGGGCGCGGCGAGGCGGACGACTACATCAAGAAGTACTTCCAGCGCTTTCCCGGCATCCGCGACTATATGGAAGCCACCAAACAGCTGGCGCGCGACAATGGCTATGTCGAGACCCTGTTCGGCCGCCGCGTGCATATCCGCGAGATCAAATCGCCAATCCCCGCCCATCGCGGCGGCGCGGAACGCGCGGCGATCAATGCGCCGATCCAGGGCACCGCCGCCGACATCATCCGCCGCGCCATGGCCCGCATGCCCGAGGCGCTCGCGAAAAAGAAGCTGAAGGCGAAGATGCTTCTGCAGGTGCACGACGAACTGATTTTCGAAGCGACGGATGGCGAGGTCGAGAAGACGCAGGCACTCGCGAAATCGGTGATGGAGACGGCCGCGCTCCCCGCCGTCAGCCTCTCGGTGCCGCTGACCGTCGACGCGCGCGCGGCGCAGAACTGGGACGCGGCGCACTAGCCGGACCTTCGTAGACAAACTCGACCAGATACACCCGTTCGCCCGGTCCGTGCTTGGCGATCTTCAGCAGGTCGACCACGCCGGCGAAGCCGGATCGCCGCGCCAGTTCCGGCGTGATGTCGCGGAGGCCGATCTCCCTGATCGATGTCACGCGAATATGTCCGGGTCCGAGCGCATAAGTGCCGCCCAGCTTCACATGCGGCTTCTGCCAGATGCGCACGGAGCAGGTGATTTCGCCGCGCATGACGGGCTCGCGCAGCCGCTTGGTGAACATCATGGATGGATGCCGGTCGGGAACGCGCGCGAAGGCTGACACGCTCTTTCGCGGCCGGCAACCGGGCCGAAGGCTATTGCGCCTTGAGATCCGGGGTCAGCTTCTTGTCGCCGTCGCAGCAGGCGATGAGGTCGTCGCCGGTGATCCGGTTGCCGTTGCCGTCGTCGATCGTGACGTTGCTCTTGCCTTCGTCGATCAGCCGGCGGGCGAATTCCAGAGCGCTATTGAGATCGAATGCCTTCGCTCCGTCGCCGAGATCGAGCGCGACCTCGTCGTCCTCTTCATGGGTCACGATGTAGTTCACGCTCGCTCTCCCTCGCGCTTTAGGCCGCGATGTTGCGCAGGCCGGTCTCGGCGGTGATGCCGGCCTTGTCGAGCACTGCCATCAATTCCGCCATCGCTTCGTCGGCATTGCGCGCAACGCCCGCCTGCGCACCTTGGGCGATATAGGCGGTGAGAAAGCCTGGGCGTCCGAGATAACCGACGACCAGCTCGCGCGCCCGCGCCATCAACTTGCCCTCGGTCAACATGCCGGTGGTGCAGAGCCGAAGGATCGTTGTGGCCTTTTCGACATGACTGACGGGCTTGCCGTCGATCGACTCGAAGATCTTGGCGCGCGCCTCGACATCGAGGGCCCGCTTGTCCAGCAGATCGCACAACTCCTGGCGCTGGTTTTCCTGGAAACCCGTGCGCCGCACGCGCAATTGCAGCTGCGCGAGCCGCTGCAGGCGGCCGAGCGCCGGCATCTTGGCGTTCAAGAAATGCGCCTCGAACGTGCTGGAGGTGATCACGGGCGCCACGAACGTCGCGAGCAGTCGCTTGTTCTCCGCGCCGATGATGTTCTCCTCGATAAACAGCAGCCGTTCGAGTTTCTCGTCCGGCAAATTGGCGCCCGACATGTGCTCGCCCAGGGTTTCGTGCGTGACCAGCCGCTTGGAGCGCAGCGTGAAGGCGCCGATCAGGTCCTCGTGACTCAGATATTTTCCGACGCCCAGCACCAAACGATTGGCGATCTGGCGCAGCGTCTTAAATTCGTCTTCGAGCGAGGTCGGGCACAGCCGCTTCGCGCTCTTGAATTCGGCCATGATGCGGTTTGCGATGGCGGTGCGCGCTTCGGGCAGGTCGTCGTCGGAAAAATGCTTGGTCAGCGCGATCAGTCCGGCCTGCGCCGAGGAGTTCTCCGCCGCCTGGCCGAGGAACAGCTGCACCAGGCTCATCAGCGCCTGTCCCAGATCCTCCTGCGGCCCGATCAGCTCGTGCAGGGCCGCCGAACCCGTCAGCACTTCGGCGATGAGCGCATCGATCGACGACAGAAGAAGCTGGCGCCCGGGCCCCTCGGCGGGGGCCTCGCCCATCAGCGAGAGCAGGCGGAGCACCTTTTCGTCCCAGCCCTTGGCGTCGCGCAAATATTTGGCAATGGCGCCGTTGAGCACATAGAGGCCATCGGTCTGGTCGGCGAGCTTGGTCGCGAGAGCGCCGAACCCGCCGGCCTGCACCACGGGGAAATAGTGGTTGCGTTCGTCGCGATAGACCCGATGGAAAGATTTGGTCGTGAGTTCGTTCAAGCTCTTGATGATCTGCGCCACCGGCGTCGTCGTCGACGATGCCTGGGCGACGGCGACCTTCTGGATCGCGTGTTGCAGAAGCGTACCGGTCGCTTCCAGCATCTCCAGCATGTCGGCGCGGTGGCTGAGCTCGATGAGCGTGAGCTTGTTGCGCGCCAGGAAGTCGGCGATCAGACGCACGATCGTGGCGCGCGCGTGATAGGAGTAAAAATCTTCCGGCTTGAAGCAGGGCAGCGCGTGCGGCACGTCTTCCTGCGCCGGCTGGACCTTCATCTGATTATGGCCGTCTTCGAAGATCTTCAGCGAGAGATAGTCGCCCGTCTCGTCGTTGTAGGTCTCCTTGACGACCTTGACGCCCGTCGCCTTTTCGTCGGCCATCAGGCCTTGCGCGAACTCAAGCGCCTGCTCGCGCCGTGTACGCACGTCGAGCATCTGCCAGCCGCCCTTCGCGCCCTGGCGTGCGAAAATTTCGTAGTGAACTGACTGCGCCATAATCCCCTCAAAGCCACTTCGCAGCTCGAGTCGATTATGTTGCCGCCGCAATTAAACTGCGGTTAAGCCTGTTGGACGGCCAGCTCGCGAATGGTCGGCGCCGCGCCGCAAAGTGCACAGGCCGGATCTGGTTTGAACGTCACCGTGCGAAAGCGCGTGGTTAAGGCTTCGTAAATGAGAAGCTTGCCGGCCATGCTCTCGCCGACCTCGGCGATCTCCTTGATCACCTCCAGCGCCTGCAACGTACCCATCACGCCGGCCGCCGCGCCGAGCACGCCGGTCTCCGAGCAGGACGGCGCGGTCCCTGGCGGCGGGGCCTCCGGAAACAGGCAGCGGTAGCAGGGCTTGCCCGGCTCGTGCGCCTTGAAGGTCGCGAGCTGCCCGTCGAACTCCGTCACCGCGGCGGAGACCAGCGTCTTGCGCGCGAAGAAACAGGCATCGTTGATGAGAAATCGCGTCGCGAAATTGTCCGAGCCGTCGGCGACGATGTCGTACTTCAGGATGAGATCGAGCGCGTTGGAGGCATCCAGCCGGTAGGCGTGGCGTTCGACCGTCACATGCGGATTGATCCGCCGCACCGCGTCTTGCGCCGATTCGGTCTTGGGCCGGCCGATATCCGGCGTACCGTGCGCGATCTGGCGCTGAAGATTGGACAGGCTCACCGAATCGAAATCGACGATGCCGATGGTGCCGATGCCCGCCGCCGCCAGATACAGGATGGCCGGGCTTCCCAGGCCGCCCGCGCCCACCACAAGGACGCGGGCCTGCCGCAGCTTTGCCTGGCCAGGCCCGCCGACCTCGCGCAACACGATGTGCCGCGCATAGCGTTCCAGTTCTTCGTCCGACAGACTCATGGGGCGGGTCATAGCCCAAAGGCTCCTGTGCAAAAACCGTCATCCGCGACGGATGGCCACTGTTATTGCCACCGGTGTCATTTCTAACTATATGAAAGCAGTAACATTTCTTGAGCAACCAAGCCGGAATGGATGCGTTGATGCTGGGTGAGGCACCCTCTATTTTGCTTCGCATAGGTGATGTGCGCGTGGCGTACGCGTTGCCGGGTGGGAATTTTTTTCAGAGGTAACCGATGTCGAACGTTGGGCCGGGCGCTCACGGCCTTGAACAGCAAGGCTTTCGCAATCTCAAATCCGTGCGCTGGAATCTGACGCCGGCGGAACTCTACGAGATCGCGATCGCGCGCGGCGAAGGCCAGCTCGCCAAGGACGGTCCACTGGTCGTGCTGACCGGCGAGCACACCGGCCGCTCGGCCTCCGACAAGTATGTCGTCCGCGACGAACACACCGACAACCAGATCTGGTGGGAAAACAACAAGGCGATGAGCCCGGCGCATTTCGACGCGCTCCACGCCGACATGATGAAATTCGCCGAAGACCGCGAACTGTTCGCCAAGGATCTGTTCGGCGGCGCCGATCTG
This sequence comes from uncultured Alphaproteobacteria bacterium, assembly GCA_963741735.1. Taxonomy (GTDB): domain Bacteria; phylum Pseudomonadota; class Alphaproteobacteria; order Micropepsales; family Micropepsaceae; genus Rhizomicrobium. The sequence continues at coordinate 503,170 of CAVUJB010000002.1, read as the reverse complement.
TCCCATCGCCTGCCGGTGCGCATCGTCACCGAATATGCCTGGCACTCGCTCTTCGTGCATCAGCTCCTGATCCGCCCCACCGCCGATCAGCTCAAGAACTTCGCGCCCGAATTCACCATCGTCGACCTTCCGAGCTTCGAGGCGACGCCTTCGAAACATGGCTGCGCCAGCAAGACGATCATCGCGGTCAACTTCACCAAGAAGATGATCCTGATCGGCGGCACCTCCTATGCCGGAGAAATGAAGAAGTCGGTGTTCACGATCATGAACTACCTGCTGCCGGCCAAGCGGGTGATGTCGATGCACTGCTCGGCGAATGTCGGCAAGGACGGCAAGTCGGCGATCTTCTTCGGCCTCTCCGGCACCGGAAAGACGACGCTGTCGGCCGATGCGACGCGCACCCTCGTCGGCGACGACGAACATGGCTGGAGCGAGCATGGCGTCTTCAACATCGAAGGCGGCTGTTACGCCAAGGTGATCAAGCTGTCGCGCGAGGCGGAGCCGGAGATCTATGCGACCACCGAACGGTTCGGCACCGTGCTCGAGAATGTCGTGATGGATCCGGTCACGCGCCTGCTCGATCTGGATAGCGCGCACTATGCGGAAAACACCCGCGCCGCCTATCCGATCGATTTCATCCCGAACGCGAGCGAGACCGGCCGCGCCGGCCATCCCAAGAACGTCATCATGCTGACGGCCGATGCCTTCGGCGTGTTGCCGCCGATCGCCAAGCTGACGCCGAGCCAGGCGATGTACCACTTTCTCTCCGGCTTCACCGCCAAGGTCGCCGGCACCGAGAAGGGCCTCGGCAAGGAGCCGCAGCCAACCTTCTCCACCTGTTTCGGTGCCCCCTTCATGCCGCGCCATCCGTCCGAATACGGCAATCTGCTGCGCGATCTGATCGGCCAGCACCAGGCCGATTGCTGGCTGGTGAACACCGGCTGGACCGGCGGCGCCTTCGGCACCGGCTCGCGCATGCCGATCAAGGCGACGCGCGCGCTGCTTGCCGCCGCTCTCGACGGCTCGCTTGCCGACGTCGAGATGCGGATCGATCCGCATTTCCGCTTTCGCGTTCCGGTTCGCGTCAAGGGCGTCGACGAGCGGATCCTCAATCCGCGCGACACCTGGGCCGACAAGGCGGCGTATGACGCGCAAGCCAAGAAGCTCGTCACCATGTTCCGCGACAACTTCGAGAAGTTCGAGGCCCATGTCGGGCCGGACGTGCTGCAGGCCGCGCCGCAGCTCGCCGAAGCCGCGGAATAGCGCTTACTTCGTCGCAATGGCATGGGCCCGCGAGCGATCGCGGGCCTTTTCTATTGCCGCCGGTACACCCACACCCGCGCCGGCGGCAGGTTGAACAGGATGAAAGCCGCCTTGCGGACCGTCACGCCTTGCGGCGGCGCCACCGGGCAGTGCAGGCCGTAGGAGAACTGCACATAGGGCGCGCCGGGACGCAGCCGCTTCAGTACGCCATCCAGGAACGCCTGACGCTGCGCCACGGAGAAGTTTAGCAGCGGCACGCCCGAAATCGCACCGATGAACGGCGCGCTCGGGTGCGCGGCGAGCGTCTTGTCGAGCGCGAAGGCGTCGCCGGCGATCACCTTCACGCCGGCGAACCGTGCCGCGACCAGTCTGGCGAAATTGGCGTCATACTCCACCGCCACGATGCGCTTGGCCTCGATGCCGCGCGCGATCAGCGCTTCGGTGGCGACGCCGGTGCCGGGCCCGAGCTCCAGCACGGGCCCCTCCGCGGCCGGGTCGATCTCAGCCGCCATGGCGCGGCCGAGCGCGCGGCTCGACGGCGCGATTGCGCCAACCGTCTTCGGCTGCGCGATCAGACGTCCGATGAAGCGAAGACTATCGAGCATATATTTAAATGTACTCCGGCGCTTGACGCGCATCTCTAGCCGCCGAACGATGGCGCGTCGAGGAGGGGCGTGCCATGACCAGGATCGCAACGACGCTGCTGTGCGCGAGCGTGATGTTGCTTGCCGGTACGCAGGCGGTGCTCGCGTTCGGCACCGTGCGCGGCCTTGGCCAGAACGCCGAGCATGAGCGCATCACCCGGCACGCGCTGGGCTGCGCGCTCCTCGGCGGCGACGGCAACTGCATTCAGGACAAGACGCTGCTCGAGCTTGCCGGAGGCAACGACAATTTCGGCGCGGTCGGTATCCCCGATCGAGGCGATCTCATCACCAAAAACAAGGCGCATTGCGACAGCGGCGACTATCTCGACATTCCAGGCTATCCCCATTCGCGCGATGCGGCGCGCCAGGCACTCGAAGATTGCCGCACCTGGATGGTTGAAAAGCTCGACGCCGCGGTCGCCGATGCCGGCGAGCTCGTCGATTCGCATGGCGGCTTGCGCGCCAGCCAGATGGCGATCCCGTGCCTCTTCGTCGGCCAGATCAAGGGCCGCGCCAAATGCAACGTGATCGAGGATCTTGGCATCCTGCTGCACGCGTCGCAGGATTTCTATTCGCACACCAACTGGGTCGACACACCGGATTCGTCTGAAGCCATCGGGGTGGAGAATCCGCCCGGCCTGAATTGGCGCGGCCGCGCGCCCTGGCTCGATCTGCGCCGCGACCGGCCGTTTCCGGACGGATTGATCTCGGGCTGCTTCGAGAAGCCGCCGGAGAAATCGCATTGCAATTATGGTCCCGGCAATGGTCTGCATCGCGTCAAGCATGCGGTGGTCAACAAGGACACCGGCACGATCGATCCAGTTCTCGGTGACGGCACCACGGCGCGCGGCAGCCATGACGGCAATTTCGCTCACGCGATAAGCGCGGCGATCGACGACACCAAGGACAAGTGGCTGACATTCCGCGAACGTCTAACGGCGACATATGGCGCCCGTACGGGCGCCCTGATGGTCTGCGCCGTCACGCACGACGATCCGGTCGAGGATTGCGGCGACTAGTTCTTCGCCTCGCCGCCGAGGAAGCTCTTGGCCTTGGCGAGCCAGCTTTCGCTTTCGGGATGGGTGCCCGCTTCGCTCAGCTTGTCGAACTCCTTGAGCAATTCCTTCTGCTTCCTGGAGAGCTTGGCCGGCGTCTCGACCGCGATCTCGACATAGAGATCGCCGTGCATGCCGCCGCCGCGCAGCACCGGCATGCCCTTGCCGCGCAGGCGGAACTGGCGGCCCGGCTGCGTGCCTTCGGGGATCGTCACCTTGGTGCGCCCGCCGTCGAGCGTCGGCACCTCGATGGCGCCGCCGAGCGCCGCGGTGACGAACCCGATCGGCGTGCGGCAATAAAGATCGTGGCCTTCGCGCTGGAAGATCTCGTGCGCTTTGACCGAAACGAAGATGTAGAGATCGCCGGCCGGCCCGCCATTCAGCCCGGCCTGGCCTTCGCCCGACAGGCGGATACGGGTGCCTTCCTCGACGCCGGGCGGAATGTCGACGCTGAGTGTGCGTTCCTTCTGCACATGGCCCGTGCCCTTGCAGCCCTTGCAGGGATTCTTGATGACGCGGCCGGTGCCGCGGCAGGTGGAACAGGTGCGCTCGATGGTGAAGAAGCCCTGCTGCGCGCGCACCTTGCCGATGCCGGAACAGGTCGGGCATTGCTCGGCCTTGTGGCCGGCCTCGGCACCGGAGCCGCCGCACGCCTCGCACGCCACCGCGCTCGGCACCTTGATCTGGGCGTTGCGGCCCTTGAAGGATTCTTCGAGGCTGATCTCGAGATTGTAGCGAAGATCGCCGCCGCGGTTCTGCCGCCGCGCGCGCCTTCCGCCCATGAACTCGCCGAACAGATCGTCGAACACGTCGGTGAAGGAGGAAGCGAAGTCGAAGCCCGACGGACCGCGCCCGCCCATGCCGTTTTCGAACGCCGCATGACCGAAGCGGTCATATGCGGCGCGCTTCTGATCGTCCTTCAGGACGTCATAGGCCTCGTTGATTTCCTTGAACTTGATTTCGGCGGTGTGGTCGTCGGGATTGCGATCGGGATGGCATTCCATGGCGAGCTTGCGATAGCTCGACTTCAACTCGGTGGCCGCCGCGCCTTTCTGGCAACCCAGGACTTCGTAATAACAACGCTTGCTCATGGCCCCGTGACACTCAAAGAAGAATCCGCCTTCGTCCTTTTCGAAAAAGGCGGATTCTGCATGCTTGATCTACACCTCTGAAGAAAGGCCTTACGCCGCGCCCTTCTTCTTGTCGTCATCGACCTCGGAGAACTCCGCGTCGACGACATTGTCGTCCTTGGGCGCATCGCCGCCGGCTTCCGGGCCGCCTTCGCCGCCTTGTGCCTGCTGCGCCTTGTACATCGCCTCGCCGAGCTTCATCGAAGCCTGCGCCAGCGCCTGGGTCTTGGCCTGGATGGCATCGACGTCATCGCTCTTGATGGTTTCCTTCAGGGCCGCCATCGCGTTCTCGATGTTGGTGCGCTCGTTCGCATCGACCTTGTCGCCATGCTCGCCGAGCGCCTTCTCCGTCGAATGGACCAGCGCATCGCCCTGATTCTTGGCTTCCGCCAGGGCGCGGCGCTTCTTGTCGTCGCCCGCATGGGCTTCGGCTTCCTGCACCATCTTCTTGATGTCGGCGTCGGACAGTCCGCCCGAAGCCTGGATGCGGATCTGCTGCTCCTTGTTGGTCGCCTTGTCCTTGGCCGTCACCGACACGATGCCGTTGGCGTCGATGTCGAAGGTGACCTCCACCTGCGGCACGCCGCGCGGCGCCGGCGGAATGCCCATCAGGTCGAACTGGCCGAGGATCTTGTTGTCGGCCGCCATTTCGCGCTCGCCCTGGAAGACGCGGATGGTCACGGCGGTCTGATTGTCCTCAGCCGTCGAGAAGATCTGCGACTTCTTGGTCGGGATCGTGGTGTTGCGGTCGATCAGGCGCGTGAACACGCCGCCCAGCGTCTCGATGCCGAGCGACAGCGGCGTCACGTCGAGCAGCAGCACGTCCTTGACTTCGCCCTTCAGCACGCCGCCCTGGATGGCCGCGCCGATGGCGACGACTTCATCCGGATTGACGCCCTTGTGCGGCTCCTTGCCGAACAGCTGCTTGACCGCTTCCTGGACCTTGGGCATGCGGGTCATGCCGCCGACCAGGATGACTTCGTCGATCTGGTTCGCGGTGACGCCCGCATCCTTGAGCGCCTGCTTCACCGGCGCCACGGTCTTCTGGATCAGATCGTCGACCAGCGCTTCGAGCTTGGCGCGCGTGATCTTGATGGTCAGGTGCTTGGGCCCCGACGCATCGGCGGTGATGAAGGGAAGGTTCACTTCCGTCTGCATCGCGCTGGAAAGTTCGATCTTGGCCTTTTCGGCCGCGTCCTTCAGGCGCTGCAGCGCCAGACGGTCGGCGCGCAGGTCGATGCCGTTTTCCTTCTTGAACTCGTCGGCCAGATAATTGACCAGCCGCTGGTCGAAGTCCTCGCCGCCGAGGAACGTGTCGCCGTTGGTCGACTTCACCTCGAACACGCCGTCGCCGATCTCCAGCACCGACACGTCGAACGTGCCGCCGCCCAGGTCGTAGACGGCGATGGTCTGGCCGGCGCCCTTCTTGTCCATGCCATAGGCGAGCGCGGCCGCGGTCGGCTCGTTGATGATGCGCAGGACTTCAAGGCCCGCAATCTTGCCGGCGTCCTTGGTCGCCTGACGCTGGGCATCATTGAAGTAAGCGGGAACCGTGATGACGGCTTGCGTCACCTTCTCGCCGAGATGGGCCTCGGCGGTCTCCTTCATCTTCTGAAGGATGAAGGCGGAGATTTCGGACGGCGCGAACTTCTTGTTCTCGCGCCCCTGAACCCAGGCGTCGCCATTGTCCGCCTTGACGATCTTGTAGGGCACCATGCCCATGTCCTTTTGGGTCATGGGATCTTCGAAGCGGCGGCCGATCAGCCGCTTGATCGCGAAGAAGGTGAATTCGGGATTGGTGACCGCCTGGCGCTTGGCCGGCTGGCCGATGAGGCGCTCGCCGTCCTGGGCGAAGGCCACGATGGAGGGCGTGGTCCGCGCGCCTTCCGCATTTTCGATGACTTTGGGGGTCGAGCCCTCCATGACCGCAACGCACGAATTGGTCGTGCCCAGGTCGATTCCGATGACTTTTGCCATGTGCTGTTTCCTTACCTTTTGGCGGACGGGTTCCTGGCCTTCTTAAGAAGCGCCCTCCGGGCCGTCCCCTGAACGGGAAATCACGGCAAAAACCCTTGGAAATGGCCCTTGCCGTGTCATGGGCTATATAGGGACGGCCTCCCCGGACGGCAAGGCCGAGAGGCCGTTACCAGCTTCGCTTTGTCACGTCCGGAGGTCCCTGTCGAGGCGGCCAAATGGCTTGTTTTCGATAATCTTTTTGCCGAGGAGCAGGTCGTGGACCTCTCTGGAACAGCGGCCTTCTCCCGCGGTCTTCCTGGTTGACACCGTTCACGCCCAATCTGATCGGCCGGTTCCTGTTCGGCATGGCGGCCTCGTTCGAGATGGCGCTGTCGCGCAGCGGCGGCCAGCCGCGCGCCGTGATCGTGCGCATGGAGAATGTGCCGCCGATCGATACGACCGGCGTCTCGATCCTGGAGACGTTTCTCCACTCGGCCGCGCCAAGGGCACGCGCGTCATCCTGTCTGGGCCGAAGCCCGGGCCGTGATCTTCTCCGCGGTTGGAATGTGCAGAAATTCGCTGGGGCCGCGCGCCTTTGGTTGCGGCCTGGGCGCTCCGGTCGAGCAAATCCAATATTAACCGCAAGAATATAACGTGACCGGCTGGCGCCCGTTGAACGGGAGGCCTGCGACCGAGAGCGTAAGCGTGCGTGCGATCGTCGAGAGTCTGGGCCGCGTCGGGATCGCCGCCGCGATGCTGGAGGAGAACCGCCGGCTCATCGAGGCGAATGAGCCGATGCGGCGAATTCTCCGCCTCGATCAGGACGAGTTTGCCGGCACCGATATCGGCGCGGTTCTCGCGGAGCGCGCGAAGGAGACCGCCATCGTCGGTCTATCGACCATGTACCGCTTCTCGCCCCAAGCGCCTTGGTATCGCCTCGATCTGAAATCCGTCGAAAGCGCGTTCGTCGGTGTTCTCACCGACGTTGGGCACGAATACGAGCCGCAGGAAGAGGTCCGTGTCTACAATTTGACCCGCGACCGGCTCCTGCTCGATGGAAAGATCGGTACCTGGCATTACGATCCCGATGGCGAGCTGTATTACTTCTCCTCCGAGCTCAATCTTGGGCATCCCGGCGCCGGCTCGCCGGTGCCTGTTCCGCTGCTGCGGCTGCTTCAGCATCCCGACGACCAGGACAAGGACGCCGCCATCCGCGCGCGCATCACGCGCGAGGGCGGCACGGCGAACGCGGAGATGCGCTATCGCCAGTCCGACGGCAACTGGACCCATCTCAATGTCTACTACCGCGCCGGCCGGCAACGGGCCTCCGGGCTCTACGAGATGTTCGGCATAAGCCAGGACATTACGGCCGTCGCGCTCGCGCGCGACGAGGCGAACCAGCTCTCGACCCGACTGACGTCGGCGCTGCGCGAAGCCGATTACGCCAACCGGACCAAGACCGAGTTCCTGGCAAACATGAGCCACGAACTGCGCACGCCGCTCAACGCCATCCTGGGATTCTCCGAGATGATCGAACAGCAGATGTTCGGCCCGGTCGGCGGCAAATATGCGGCGTACGCGCATGACATCCATCGCAGCGGCGAACTGCTCTTGGAACTGGTCAACGACGTGCTCGACCTGGCCAAGCTGGAGGCAGGAAAACTCGAACTTCGGGAGAGCACGCTGACCATTCCCGATCTCGTCGACGAATGCCTGACCCTCGTTCGGGGCCGCGCCGACGACGGCAAGATTCGTTTGTCGCGAAGCATTTCGCCGGATGCATCGCACCTTCGCGGCGATGCCCGCGCGGTCAAGCAGATATTGCTCAATTTCCTGTCCAACGCCGTCAAGTTCACGCCCGAAGGCGGCACGGTCTGCGTGACCTCGGCGCTGGAAAGCGACGGACGGCTTTGCCTTTCCGTCAAGGACAGCGGCATCGGCATGAAGGAATCGGACATCGCGATCGCACTCGCGCCGTTCGGCCAGATCGATTCAATGATCGCCCGCAAGCATCAGGGGACAGGACTGGGTCTTCCGATATGCAAGTCGCTTATGGAATTGCATGGCGGAAGCATCGGGATCGAAAGCGAGCCGGACGCCGGAACGACGCTGTCGGCCTGGTTTCCCGCGGACAGGATCGCGGCCGAGCACTCCGCCATGGCCTCGTAGCAAGCGCCGCGGAGAGAATGCGGAGATTTGCGTTCAGCGCGCCGCGTGATCCGCGAGGATGTCGGCAATACACGCCGTCACCTTCTTCGCGGTCGGGATGTGCAGGAATTCGTTGGGGCCGTGTGCGTTGGAGTGCGGCCCGAGCACGCCCGTCACCACGAACTGCGTGCCGGGATATTTCTCGCCCAGCATCGCCATGAACGGAATCGAGCCGCCTTCGCCCATGAAGGCCACCGGCCTGCCGAAATAGGCCTCGCTCGATTTCTTGAGCGATGTTTCCAGCCAGCTCGCCAGCTTCGGCGCGTTCCATCCCGTCTGCCCATCCTCGGCATCGAACTCGACCTCGGCGCCATAGGGCGCGCTGTCTTCGAGCGTGCGCTTGATCGCCATCGTCGCCTTCACCGCATCGCAGGTCGGCGGCAGGCGAACGCTGAGTTTGGCCGTCGTGTAAGGCAGCAGCACGTTGCCGCCATTCTCCGGCAGCGGATAGCCGTCCATCGCCGTCACCGCGAGTTGCGGCCGCCAGGTGCGGTTCAGGACCAACTCGGTCAGATCGGCCGCCATCGGCTTGGTGCCGCCGGCCAGCGGCATCTTGGTGTAGACCTCGTCGCCCAGAATCTGTGCCGACGCGCGCGCCTGCGTAAGACGATCCGGCGGCACCTGAACGAACAGTTCGTCGAGCTTCATCTGGCCGGTCGCCTCATCCTCGATGCGGCTGATCAGCGAGCGCGCGATGCGAAAGGACGAAGGCACGATGCCGCTCGCATCGCCGGAATGCACACCCTCTGTCAGCACGCGCACGGTGAGATTTCCCATCGCGATGCCGCGCAGGCTCGTCGTCAGCCACAGCTGGTCGTAATTGCCGCAACCGCTGTCGAGGCACACAACCAGATCGGGCGTGCCGATGCGATCGCTCAGATGTTCGATGTAGAAAGGCAGGTCGTAACTGCCGGATTCCTCGCACGCCTCGATGCACACCACGCAGCGCGCATGGTTTTTCTTCTCTTCGCGCAGCTGAAGGATCGCGGCCAGCGAGGCGAACATCGCATAACCGTCGTCGGCGCCGCCGCGGCCATACAGACTGTTGTCCCTCACGACCGGCGTCCACGGCCCTGTCCCCTCGGCCCAGCCCTTCATCTCGGGCTGCTTGTCGAGATGGCCGTAGAGCAGCACCGTGCCTTTCGCTTCGCCGGGAATCTCTATGAAGATCAGCGGCGTGCGCTTGGGCAGGCGCACCACTTCGAGAGTCGCGCCGGGGAGCGAGGCCAGCTTCTTGCGTGCCCACGCCTCGAACAGCGCCACGGCCTTGTCCATGTGGCCGTGTGCTTGCCAGTCAGGATCGAAATGCGGCGACTTGTTCGGAATGCGGATGTACTCGATCAGAGTCGGAAGAATTTCCTCTTCCCAGATGCGTTCGATGAAGGCGGAAACGGTCATAGCTCGTGGCTCGCTGGTGCGCACCGAACCATGCCGCACTTTGGCAAGGCCGTCATCCGGGCTCGCTCGCGCATCGGGCTCGTTGCCCATTCTGTCGCCAGGGGACGCTGCGGCGAAATGGTCGTGCTAGCCGGGATTGCGCAGGACAATGACCATGTGCGGCGCGATCACAAGGTCTCCCGTCTTGTAGTAGGTGGCGCGAAGAAGCCGGTCCAAGAGCCAGCGCAGGAAGTGCGCGCCGGTACGGCGGATGGCCCGACCGATGCCAAGCCCCAATATCGGAAATGCTGCCGGACGGATCTCTACGACCTCCAGCCCGCTCTGAGAGGCAAGCTGTTTGACGATGCCGGTACCGATGGTCGTGTAATGCGTAGTGTCGCCGTGCTGGTAGTGGCGCGAAAAGGGACTGTCGCCGCTGGGAAATCGCGCCAGGAACAGGCCGCCCTTGCGGAGGCTGACCCGGATCAGGCGAAACAGATCGGTCAGTTCGACAAGCGGAATATGTTCGAGGACATCGAACGCGACGACCGAGTCGTAGCTTGCGGGCCGCGCCCAATCCTCGCTGGCAGACAAGGCGCGCAGGCCGGCGGCACGGGCGCACTCGACCAGATGGTCGTCGGCCTCGGTGCCGGAATATTCGTACGCGGTCTGTTTCGACACCCAGGCGGCAAAGCTGCCGTTGCCGAAGCCGATCTCCAATATCCGGCCCCCCGCTATCCCGGACCGGCGCAGTTCGGCCGCAAAGTAAACGCCGTCGGCGGCATCGAAGGTCGCAAACCGTTCCTGCGTCCAACCCTTCCACTCCCGATATGTCTGATCTGCAGTGGTCGAAGATGTGGACGTCATAACGAACCGGTCCTCGGCGGAAGCGAGTGCTGGGGCCACGGATGGCACCGGGCGAAGGGGTTCTCGCCGGCACCTGTTCGGCCAGCTAACAAGATATCCGGGTGGCGGAAAAGTCCGGCCGGTGCCGATAGAACGGCCGGCCGAACGCCTACAGCGCCGCGATCACCGCGGCGTTGTAGATCTCGCTCATCTTGGCGCCGAGCGGAGCGATCTGCACCGACTTCTCCAGTCCCACCAGCAGCGGGCCCATCATCGTCACGCCGCCAAGCTGGGACAGCAGCCGGGTCGAGATCGCCGCGGAATGGATCGCCGGCATGATCAGGACGTTGGCTGTGTCGGTCAGGCGGCAGAATGGATAGAGGAGCATGCGCTCGCGATCGAGCGCGACGTCGACCGCGATCTCGCCGTCATATTCGAAGTCGACGCGGCGGGTATCCAGGATGTGCACTGCCTCGACGATGCGCTCGGAGCGCTCGCTGCGCGGAAAGCCGAACGTCGACGAGGCGAGCAGCGCCACGCGCGGCGTGAAGCCGAAGCGCCGCGCCACGCCGGCCGCCTGCACCGCGATGTCGGCGAGCTCCTCCGACGTCGGCATCTCGTGAACCGATGTATCCGCGACGAAGACGAGGCGGCCGCGCGAGAAGATCAGCATGACGCCGATCGGTCGCTCGCCCTTGGGCGGATCGAGCACCAGGCGCACATCGTTGAGGGCCGCCGCATAATTGCGCGTCGCGCCGGTGACCATCGCGTCGGCATCGCCCTTCATCAGCATCGATGCGGCATAGACGTTGCGATCGTTGGTCACCATGCGCACCGCGTCGCGGTACAGCGTGCCGCGACGCTGCAGGCGCCGGTACAGATAATCGATATAGGGCTGCGCTTCCTGCGCCGAATGGGGCACGCGGACTTCCAGGCTATTCTCCTCCACGCCGGCGCGGCGGATGCCGGCTTTGATGATCTCCTCGCGTCCGACGAGGATCGCCTTGCCGAGGCCGGAGTTCTGGAACGCGGCCGCCGCGCGAATGACGGATTCCTCCTCGCCCTCCGCGAACACCACGCGCTTGGGCTTTGCGCGCACGCTCGAGGTGATGCGCTGGAACAGCGCGGCCGACGGATCGAGACGTGCCGAAAGCTGGAAGCTGTAGGCGTCGAGATCCTTGATCTCGCGCCGCGCCACGCCCGATTTCATCGCGGCTTCGGCCACCGCGCGCGACACGCGGCTGATGAGGCGCGGATCGAACGGCACCGGGATGATGTACTCCGGTCCGTATTCCGGCCGCGCGCCGCGATAGGCGGCGGCGACCTCGTCCGGCACGTCCTCGCGCGCCAGTTCGGCGAGCGCATGGGCGGCAGCGATCTTCATCGCCTCGTTGATGGTCCTGGCGCGCACGTCCAGCGCGCCGCGGAAGATGTAGGGAAAGCCCAGGACGTTGTTCACCTGGTTGGGATAATCGCTGCGCCCGGTGGCGACGATGGCGTCGGAGCGCACCGCCTTCACTTCCTCAGGCGTGATCTCGGGATCGGGGTTTGCCATGGCGAAGATGATCGGCGCCTTGCGCATGCTCATGACCATGTCCTGGGTCATTGCACCTTTGACGGAAAGCCCCAGGAACACGTCGCTGCCCTTCACCGCGTCTTCCAGCGTGCGCGCCTTGGTCTCCACCGCATGCGCGCTCTTCCATTGGTTCATGCCCTCGGTGCGGCCGCGATAGACCACGCCTTTGGAGTCGCACAGGATCGCGTTGGCGCTCGGCAGGCCCATCGACTTGAGCAGTTCCAGGCAGGCGATGCCCGCCGCGCCCGCGCCGTTCACCACCACCTTGATGTCGCCGATCTTTCGTCCCGTCAGGTGCATCGCATTTATGATGCCGGCTGTGGAGATGATCGCGGTGCCGTGCTGATCGTCATGGAACACCGGAATGTCCATCATTTCGCGCAACCGCTCCTCGATCACGAAGCAGTCCGGCGCCTTGATGTCCTCCAGATTGATGCCGCCGAACGAGGGGCCGAGATAGCGTACCGCGCCGATGAACGCGTCCACGTCATGGGTATCGACTTCAAGATCGATGGAATCCACGTCGGCGAAGCGCTTGAAGAGGACGGCCTTGCCTTCCATCACGGGCTTGGAGGCAAGCGCGCCCAGATCGCCGAGACCCAGGATCGCGGTGCCGTTGGAGATCACGGCCACCATGTTGCCCTTGGACGTGTACTCATAGGCGAGGTCGGGGTCCTCCGCGATCGCCAGCACCGGCACGGCCACGCCCGGCGAATAGGCGAGCGACAGGTCGCGCTGCGTCGCCATCGGCTTGGTCGGCGTGATCTCGAGCTTGCCGGGCTTGGGATGGGCGTGAAAGGCGAGCGCCTCTTCCTTGGTGAAGGACGGCCGTTTGGTGGTGGGCATGACGTATCCGCTAAAACCAATCCACAGAATATCCCCTTTTGTGGCCTTGCATTTCAATGGCCAGGGGGTCGTGTGCGATGCGGCATGTTAATGTGCCCCGATGAACGAGCAGGCAGGAGATTTGTCCGACGGCGGCGCCACGCCGATGATGGCGCAATATCTCGAAATCAAGGCCGCCCATGCCGATTACCTGCTGTTCTACCGGATGGGGGACTTCTACGAGTTGTTCTTCGCCGACGCCGCCAAGGCCTCCGAGGCGCTCGACATTGCCCTCACCAAGCGCGGCAAGCACCAGGGGGCAGATATCGCGATGTGCGGCGTGCCGGTTCACGCGGCGGAAGCTTATCTCGAGAAGCTGATCCGCAAGGGCTTCCGCGTCGCGGTGTGCGAACAGGTGGAGGATCCCGCCGAGGCCAAGAAGCGCGGTAGCAAATCGGTCGTCCGCCGAGAGGTGATCCGCCTCGTCACGCCGGGCACTTTGACCGAAGATTCCCTGCTGGAGGCGCGATCGGCGAACATGCTGGCAGCGCTCGGTCGCGCCGGCAGCGGTTTTGCCATCGCGGCGGCCGACATTTCCGCCGGCACCTTCACGGTAACGCCGGTCGAGCCATCCGAGATCGCGACGGAACTCGCGCGCATCGCGCCGCGCGAATTGCTGGTGCCCGATGCACTGCTCGCCGACGAGACGCTGGCGCCGCTACTGAAGACACTCGGGCCCGCGCTGTCCCCGATGCCGTCGATCAAATTCGATTCCGCGAACGGCGAACGCGCGCTCAAGGCGCATTACAAGGTTCAGAGCCTGGACGGCTTCGGCGCCTTCGGCCGCGCCGAATTGTCGGCGGCGGGCGCACTGATCGCCTATCTCGAGCTGACGCAGAAGGGCAGCATGCCCGCGCTCAGTCCACCGACGCGCATTGCCTCACGTGCCTTCATGGGCATCGACGCGGCGACGCGGCGAAATCTCGAGCTTACAGAAACCTTGTCCGGCGAGCGCAAGGGTAGTCTGCTCTCCGTCATCGACCGAACCGTTACCGCGGCCGGCGCGCGCGAATTGGCGGCACGGCTCGCGGCACCGCTGACCGATGTGAAGGCGATCGGCGAACGCCACGATGCGGTGGCGTTCCTGCAGGCGGATTCCGAATTGCGGCGGCAGCTGCGCGAGGATTTGCGCCGCGCGCCCGACATCGCCCGCGCGCTGGGACGTCTGTCGGTCGGCCGCGGCGGGCCGCGCGATCTCGCCAATCTTCGCGACGGCATCGGGGCGGCACGCGCGATCCGCGGGTTGCTCAGGCTCGACGATCCGCTGAAGCCGGCGCCAGGCGAGTTGCGCCAGGCGCTTGCCGGCCTCGTCGAAGGCATCGCCGATAATTCGCGCCTGACTGACCGGCTGGAGCTTCTGCTCGTCGCCGAGCCGCCCTTTCTCGCACGCGACGGCGGTTTCATCGCCGGTGGCGTGCACGCCCCGCTCGATGAGGTGCGCAGGCTGCGCGACGAATCCCGCCGCGTGATCGCGAGCCTCGAAGCGCGCTATCGAACCGACAGCGGCGTGGCGCAGCTGCGCATCAAGCACAATGGCGTGCTCGGTTATTTCATCGAGGTTACGCCGCAGCATGCCGACAAGCTGCAGGCCGGCGACAACCGCGCCCTGTTCCGCCATCGCCAGACCATCGGCAGCGCGGTGCGCTTCACCACCGATGAGCTTGCGACACTGGCGACACGAATCTCCCAGGCCGCCGACCAGGCGCTGGCGCTGGAACGCGAGCTGTTCGACGCGATGTGCGCCGAGGCGGTCGGCTGTGCCCGGAGCCTCAACGCGATCGCGACGGCGCTGGCGGTGATCGATGTCTCGGCGGCACTCGGCGAGCTTGCGGTTGCGGCGCGCCATACGCGGCCCACGATCGACGACGGCACTGCGTTCGAGATCGTGCGCGGCCGCCATCCGGTGGTGGAGGCGGCACTCGCGTCCGATCACGCCCATCCCTTCGTGCCCAACGACTGCGATCTGTCGTCGGCCGGGCGGTTGTGGCTGGTGACGGGTCCGAACATGGCCGGCAAGTCCACATTTCTGCGCCAGAACGCACTGATCGCGATCCTGGCGCAGGCGGGCGCCTTCGTGCCCGCCGACAGCGCCCATATCGGTGTCGTCGACCGGCTCTTTTCCCGCGTCGGCGCGGGCGACGATCTCGCCGCCGGCCGCTCGACCTTCATGGTCGAGATGGTGGAGACCGCCGCGATCCTGAACCAGGCGACGGAACGAAGCCTTGTCATCTTGGACGAGATCGGCCGCGGCACCGCGACCTTCGACGGCCTCGCCATCGCCTGGGCCACCGCTGAGCACCTACACGAGACCAACAGGAGCCGCGCGCTGTTCGCGACGCACTATCACGAGATGACGGCGTTGGCCGAGCGGCTCTCCTCGCTCGCCTGCGTGACGATGCGGGTGCGCGAATGGAACGACACCATCGTATTCCTGCACGAAGTGGCGCCGGGCGCCGCGGATCGCTCCTATGGCATCCATGTCGCGAAGTTGGCCGGCCTGCCGCCGGCCGTCGTGGCGCGCGCGGAGGACGTGCTGCGCGCGCTGGAAGAGGGTCGCGAGGGCCACAAGCCGCTCGCCCGCATCGACGACCTGCCTTTGTTCGCCACGAACGTACCGGCCGCGCCCGCCAAATCCAGCGAGCTCGAGGAGGCAGTCCGCTCGGTTGAACCCGACACGCTCACGCCGAAACAGGCGCTGGAAATGCTCTACAAGCTGAAGTCTCTCAAACCCTAATCGTCATCGCCGGGCTTGTCCCGGCGACCCATGAACATCCATGCTTCGGTTGAGTTCATGGATGGCCGGCACGGAGCCGGCCATGACGTGTGAGTGAGTCGGACGAACCAATGATCATCGAGACCGAGCGTCTGCTTCTCCGTCCCTTCCGTGACGAAGACCGCGCGCCGATGGCGGCGATGCAGGCCGACCCCGAGGTGATGTGGGACTGGGAGCGCACCTTCGATCGTGCAGCAAGCGATGCGGCAATCGATCGCTACCACGCCTCGTTTCTTCGCAACGGCTACGGCCGTTTCCCCGTGCTCGACAAGCGCGACGGCACCTTCCTCGGATTTTGCGGCATCATGCCGGTGTTCGATGGTCACCCGATGGCACCCGGCGTGGAAATCGGCTGGCGCTTCGTCCGCTTGGCCTGGGGCTACGGCTATGCCACCGAAGCTGCCCGTGCCGCACTCGCCGACGGGTTCGGACGCTGCGGCATGAAGGAGATCTGGAGCTATACCCGCCCCGACAATGCGCGCTCAGAAGCAGTGATGCGCCGCCTCGGCCTGACCCGCCGCCCCGACCGCGACGGAGAACAACTGGGCCACCGCTTCATCGTCTATGTGGCGCACGGTTGAGATATTGCGAGAAAGGTATAGAAATAATACAAATAAGGTATAGTTTCTTGCATGGAATTCGAATTCGATCCGGCAAAGAGCGAAGCGAACCGGTTAAAGCACGGAATCGATTTTGAAGCTGCGCAGGCACTCTGGCAGGACGACAACCGCTTGGAGACGTCGGGCGTGTTCGAGAAGGAGGCGCGTAGTCTGGTTGTTGGGGTGATCGACGGAAAGCATTGGACCGCGATCGTCACCTATCGCGCGGATCGCGCCAGGCTCATATCGGTGCGCCGCGCGCGAGATCTGGAGAAGGCTTGTTATGAAGGCTAGCGAGTTCGACAAGATCTTCGATGAGGGCAAAGAAGACGTTCTGCACCTCTTCGATATGAAGAATGCCCGGCGGCCGGGTCTCGAAGCCAGGCGCGTCAATGTCGATTTTCCTTCGTGGATGGTCGAGCGTCTCGACCGTGAAGCGCGCAAGCGCGGCGTCACCCGTCAATCGCTGATCAAGCTTTGGCTTGCCGACAAGCTGGAGCTCATCGGCAAATAGCGCATCACGCCATCGTCACCACGACAGCGCCGCGCCTGGTCGCGACCATGGTGTGTTCATATTGCACGGTTGGATGACCGCCATCCGAATAGAGCGTCCAGGCATCGTTGCCGTCGACCGCCATGTGCGATCCCGTCGAAAGGAACGGTTCGATGGTGAACACCAACCCGTCATGGATGCGCCGCGTGTCACGCGGCTCGTACCAGGTCGGGATATGCCCCGGCTCTTCGTGCAGCGCGCTGCCGACGCCATGGCTCGCGAGGTTGCGGATCAGGGTGTAGCGGTTCCGGTCGGCGAATTTTTGCACCGCCGCGCCGATGGCGTTGAGCTTGGCGCCCGCCTTGACCACACGGATGCCGCTCCACATGGCGCGTTTGCCGTCGCGGCACAGCCGCTCGATCTTCTCGGCGACGGGGGGAATCGCGAAACTACCTCCCGTGTCGGCATAGGTGCCGCCGATGTCCGCCGACACGTCGATGTTCACCAGGTCGCCGGCCCGCAGCACCTGGTCGCCGGGAATGCCGTGCGCGATCGCCGGCGAGACGGAGATGCAGGTCGCGCCGGGGAATTTGTAAGTGGACTCGGGCGCCGGCCGTGCCCCTTCGCGCTCCAGCAGGGCCCGGCCGAACGCGTCCAGTTCCCGCGTCGTCATGCCCGGCTCCATCGCCGCCGCCATGGCTTGAAGGGTCCTGGCCACCACACGGCCGACGTTCCGGAGTTTTTCGAGCTCGTCCTCGCTGCCGATGGTCATGCGCCGCACCCTATCCCGTTCCGCCGGTCACGCTATCGCACCAGCCCTCAATGCAGTTGCCGCCGCCAGGTCGCAGGCGGGACTCCGATTTCGCGCTTGAAGGCGCGCGTGAACGCCGCTTCGGATTCGTAACCGATATCGAACGCGATCTGTCCGATCGTCAACTGCCCCTGGCGCAGCTTTTGTGCGGCGACCTGCATGCGCCAGCTCGTCAGATATTTCATCGGCGGTTGCCCCACCAGCGTCGAAAACCGCTCGGCGAATGTCGAGCGCGACAGGTTCACGGCGTCAGCCAGCGCTTCGGACGTCCAGTCGCGGGCGAGTTGCGTATGCAGCAGGGACAGCGCCTTGCCGACCGCCGGATCGCGCAGCGCGGCCAGGAAGCCGGTGGCCTGTGGCGGCATCGTTGTCAGATAGCGGCGCACCGCCTCAACGAACAACAACTCGGCCATCTTCGCCATGATTGTCGCGGCGCCGGGAACGGCGTCCGCAAGCTGCTGCGCACCATAGTGGAACGACTGCGCGATCCAGTCGCCGCCCGGCGTGTCGCGCACTGTCATCCTCATCACC
The DNA here is from genome assembly GCA_963741735.1 of uncultured Alphaproteobacteria bacterium. Lineage (GTDB taxonomy): Bacteria > Pseudomonadota > Alphaproteobacteria > Micropepsales > Micropepsaceae > Rhizomicrobium. The sequence continues at coordinate 485,023 of CAVUJB010000002.1, read as the reverse complement.
TTGGGCAGGGTCGCGATCAAAGGCTGCAGCTGCGTGTCGCCGCCGAGGTAGCCGCAGACGATCTGGCACTCGTCGCCGCCGCCGCCATGATCGACGCGAACCACTCCGGTGCCTTCGGCGGGTTGAATCAGGTTCCTAAATTCCACCGCTTCGCGCACGACGTTGCTCCCCAGCTTGTGGGGGTCGTTGCCGGGAAAGATCACGACGTCGCCGGCCGCAAGATGAACCTCTTCGCCGTCATCGAGCTTGGCGCGGCACTCGCCGGCGACGATGTAGTGAAAGCATATCAGGTATGCAGGCGGCGCCATGTAGGGTTTGCAGCTGTCGGGACCCAGACTCCCGATGACGCACCAAGGCGCGGTAAAGCGGGCTTCCAGGAACACTCCGCCCGTCAATCCCACCACGCGCAGCAAGTCCGAAAGCGCATCCATGGGCGCGAACTCGCACCGGCGCGGCGTCGCGGTCAAGAGGTCCGGCGTCTTGGCTATACTGCGAGGAGCAGGGGGTCCTTACCTACCCGTCACTCCGAGGGCGTCGCCCCGGATGACAGAAAGGACCCAGAAATGACTGCAACTACTGCAAAACTCGCGCCCACCATCACCAACGGCGTCGATGTGACGGCGCTTTTCGGCGTCATCGAAGCGGTGAAGGCAAATACCGCGATCGCGAAATTCAATTTTCGCGCGACAAACAAATGGCTCGGCGGCGATTCCAACCGCTCGACGATCAAGGAATTCACCGGCGCGCTGCAGGAACACCGCACCGACGGAAAGACCTTTGTCTTCGACAATGGCGAACATCCCGTGCTGCTGGGCCACGACAAGGCGCCCAATCCTGTCGAGTGGCTCCTGCACGCGCTGATCGGCTGCATGACGACGACCACGGCCTATCACGCCGCGGCACGCAGCATCGTCATCGACGCCATCGACTCGCAGATCGAGGGCGATCTGGACTTGCGCGGCTTTCTCGGTATCTCGCCGGAGGTGCGCAACGGCTACAGCGCGATCCGCGTGCGGATGCGGGTCAGGACCAAAGCCAATGCGGCGACGATCAAGACGCTGACGCGAATGTCGCCGGTGTTCGACACCGTATCGCGTTCGGTACCGGTCGAGATCGACGTCGAAACCTATTGACGGCCGCAAACCGCCGGCATCGCAAAGGGACGATCCTGTCATGACGACACCGCTCTGGGTTCTCCTGGCATTTGCCATGTGGACGCTGCTCGTTCTCATGACAGGCGTCGGCGTCCGCCGCTGGTCGCTGATCATAAGGGGGCGCGCACAGATCGCGGATTTTCCCGCCGATACGCCGCACGGCTCGAACGCCTATCGTCGCGCAGTGCGGGCGCATGCCAATTGCGTGGAAAATCTGCCCGTCTACGCGGCGGTCGCCGTTGTCGCCTATGCCATGCATATGCGCTCGGATCTGATCGATGCGCTGGCCGTCCTCTTCATCGCCGCGCGGATCGTCCAATCGGTCGTCCACATGGCGTTCGCCGAGACCAACGCGAGCGTCGCGGTTCGCTTCACTTTCTTCTTCATCCAGATCGCCGCCATTTCCGGCATGGCGGCCGAAATCATTCGCCACGCCTAGTGGCCAACCATCCGGACAAAGGACTGAAACGATGACCTACCATTACAATTTCAAGGACGTCCTCGGACGCTCCGAACGCATCACATGGCGCGTCGAGGATCTCATCGGCGAGGGCAAGACGCTCGATTTCGCCAGATGCTTCATGCCCGACGGCCTGGTTCGCGTCGACGGCCTGGCCTTCCTCGCGCCAAGGGAGAAGTTGCTGCTCAACCAGATCCGCGGCCACGCCTATCTGACGATCTTTGGGCTGATCGAGGAGTTCATTCTGCCCTTCGTGCTCGACCACGCCAGGCCGTTCATCAACGGCGAGGACTATCGCGCCCGCGCCTTCCTCGAATTTGCCGGCGAAGAGGCCAAGCACATCCATCTGTTCCGCCGCTTCCAGGAAGAGTTCGTCAAGGGCTTCCCGGTCGCCTGCAAGGTCATCGGTCCCGCCGATGCGATCGCCAAACACGTGCTGTCGCATCATCCGCTGGCGGTGGCGCTTGTCATCCTGCAGATCGAATGGATGACGCAGCGCCACTTCCTGGAATCGATCCATGACGACGGCACGCTCGATCCGCAATTCAAAAGCCTGCTCAAGCATCACTGGATGGAAGAGGTGCAGCACGCCCAACTCGACACGCTGATGGTCGAGACAATCGCCGCGGGCATGACGCGAGCCGAGATCGACGCGGCGATCGACGGCTATTTCGCGATCGGCAGCTTCCTCGACGAAGGTCTCAAACAGCAGGCGGCATTCGACTGCGAAGCGCTCGAGGCGGCCTCGGGCCGCAGCTTGTCGGCCAAGGAGCGCGAGCTGTTCCTGACCGCCCAGCACCAGTCGAACCGCTGGACCTATCTTGGCACGGGCATGACGCACAAAAACTTTCTGGATACACTCGGAAAACTGAGTGCGGCCAAGCGCACGATGCTCGAAAGCGTTGCACCGGACTTTTGCTGAACGAGCCTGGTTCCGGCCTCTTCCGCCTTGCGGAAGAGGCCGTTAGGCCCCGCCCTTGCCGCTGCGCCCGTCCTGGTGTCAGCATCGGCCATTATGAGCGAGCCCTTCCTCGACCGGCGGCGCAAGTTCCTGGTCGTCGTCGACAAGACGCCGGAGTGCCGCGTCGCTGTGCGCTTTGCGGCGCGCCGCGCCCAGCACACCGGCGGCCGCGTGACCCTGCTTTGCGTCGTGCAGGCGGGCGAATTCCAGCAATGGCGCGGTGTCGAAGAGATCATGAAGGACGAGGCGCGCCAGGACGCCGAAGAACTGACCTACAACGCGGCGAAGACCGTCAACGAACTGGCCGGCATCATCCCCGAACTCATCATCGCCGACGGCCGGTCGTCGGAGGCCCTCATCGGGCTGATCAAGTCGGACCAGGACATCGCGATCCTGGTCCTTGCGGCCGGCACGGCCAAGGAAGGCCCCGGGCCGCTGGTATCGCTGTTCGCGACCGGCACGCTGGCGATTCCCGTGACCATCGTTCCGGGCAATCTGACCGACGAGAAGATCGACCTCATCGCCTGACCTTGACTAGGTTGCTGGAATGTTCTCAATACAACCTTGAGTTGTCCAGCGGACTGCGGCGTGAATTGGCTGAGGGTTGGGATCGCAATCGTATTAATTGGCAAAACAATTATATTGCCGAAAGTCGCACAAGCATCTGACTCTAATGGATATTTCGAAGGCCCAGTGAGCGCCCACGTCACCCGCGTGATCGACGGCGATACGTTCGAGGCTTCGGCCATTATCTGGCTGGGCCAACAACTGGATATCCGGGTCCGGATCGACGGCATCGACGCGCCCGAGCTGCGCGCCCGCTGCGACAGCGAACGGGTCCGTGCCGAGGCGGCGCGCGACTATCTCAGCAAGCGCATCGAAGGCGGCGACGTGAAGCTCAGCGCGGTGAGCTACGACAAATATGGCGGCCGTATCGACGCTGTCGTCGCCGACGGGCGCGGAGATATCGGCGATGCGATGATCCACGCCCGGCTGGCGCGCGTCTATGACGGCGGCCGCCGCGCCGGCTGGTGTCCCGGCTAAGCTTTCGGCGCGCCGATCTGCCAGCGATGGCCGAACGGATCGGTGAACATCGCAAAGCGGTCGCCCCAGAACATGTCCTGCGGCTCCTGGGCGACCGTCGCGCCCATGCCTATCGCCTTGGCGACGAGCGCATCGACCTGTGGCGCCGTCTTGAGGCCGACGAACACCGCATTCATCGCCGGCCCGCCCTTCTCGTCCCGGAAATCGTCTGAGAGATAGAGCGTGCTGTCGGCGAATTGCAGCGCGCAGTGCATCAGCCGCTTCTTGTCCTCCGCCGGCATGCGCATGGTCTCCATGGCACCGAACAGCTTGGTATAGAAGGCGGCGGCTTCGGCGGCACGGCCACCAGGAATGGTCAGATATGGGACAACGCTCATGGGGTTCCTCCTGACTTCAATCGTGAGTTTCGCGCCGGCCGTGGAACCGCTCAAGCCCTTGCACGGTCCGGTGACCCGTTCGATATAGGAGGCCGCCGCCAGGGGATTCGAGCCATGTGGGACTTCAGTATCGGCCGCGCGCTTTCCATGGTGCTGCAGACACTGCCCTTCATCGTGCTGCGGCTCATGGTCTATGCCGGTATTGCGCTGGCTTATGTCTTGACGGTCGGTATCGGCGGCGCGCTCGGCTGGGGCTTTGGCCATATGGGAAGCGGCCCGGATGCGCCGGCGGTCGGCGGCTTCTGGGGCGGCGCGATCGGCTTTGGCCTTATCAGCGGCGCGCTCTATCTGGCGCGCGAATATGTCCTCTACCTCGTCAAGGCCGCGCACATCGCGGTGCTGGTGGAGATCTATGACGGCAAATCCGTGCCCGCCGGCCAGAACCAGATCGGCTACGGCGCGGCCTTCGTGAAGACGCACTTCGCCGAATCCTCGGTGCTGTTCGGCGTCGATCAGCTCATCAAGGGCGTGTTGCGCTCGCTGTTCGGCAGCATCAACTTCTTCACCGCGTTCCTGCCGATCCCGGCTTTGCAGCAGATGATCCGCATCGCGGAGTCCTTCATCCGCATGTCGCTGACCTATGTGGACGAGATCATCCTCGCCTATCTCATCCGCACCAAAACCGCGAACCCCTGGTCCACCGCGCGCGACGGGCTGATCCTGTTCGCGCAGAACTACATGCATTTCCTCAAGAACGCCGTCTGGCTGTCGGTGATGATGTGGGCGCTCACTTTCGTACTCTTCATCGTGCTGCTTGCGCCGGCCGCGGCACTCGTCTCGCTCGTTCATACCGGCGCGAGTTTCTGGGCGTTCGCCTTCGCCGTGGTGTTCGCGATCGCGCTCAAGAAGGCGATCATGGAGCCGATCGCAATCTCCGCCCTGATGCAGGTCTACTTCAAGGAGATCGAGGGCCAGACGCCCAATCCGGAGTGGACCCAGAAGCTGGAAACTGTTTCGAGCAAGTTCCGCGACCTGGCGCAGAAGGCCTCGGGCTGGGTGGCGGGACCGGGCGCAGCGCCGGCCGGCGCGACGCCGCCGGCCAAACCGGCATGAGCGGCAAGATCCTTGTCGGCGTCGCACTCGCCGTCGTCGTGGCCATCCTGCTGGCCGGGCTCTACACGCTCTGGAAGGGCGGCGACACCTCCGTCAGCTGGTCGAACCGGCTGATGCGCTGGCGCGTGCTGGCGCAATTCATCGCCATCATCATCGCCATGACGGTGCTGTACTTTACCCGGCATTAGCGGCGCGAATATTGGTCCGCTTGCGCGCCGTTGCGCGGGCTGATACGGCAACGCAACATTCTTAAAGCCAAGACCGCCATGCCGAAGACGCTTTACGACAAGATCTGGGACGCCCATCTGGTTCAGCAGCCGCCGGGCGAATCCGCGACGCTCTATATCGACCGCCATCTCGTGCACGAGGTGACGAGCCCGCAGGCCTTCGAAGGCCTGCGCTTGGCGGGCCGCAAGGTGCGCCATCCCGAAGCGACCTTGACTGTGCCCGATCATAATGTGCCGACCATCGGCCGCTCGATGGGCAACTCCGACCCGGAGTCGCGCGTGCAGGTCGCGACCCTGGAAGCCAACGCCAAGGAATTCGGCATCGAATATCTGCCGCTCCCCGACATCCGCCAGGGAATCGTTCACATCGTCGGCCCGGAACAGGGCTTCACCTTGCCGGGCATGACCATCGTGTGCGGCGACTCCCACACTTCGACGCATGGCGCCTTCGGCTCGCTCGCCTTCGGCATCGGCACGTCCGATGTGGAGCATGTGCTGGCGACGCAGACTTTGCTCATCGGCAAGTCGAAGAACATGCGCATCACGGTGACCGGCGCGCTGCCAGTCGGCGTGACCGCGAAGGACATTGCGCTCGCCATCATCGCGAAGATCGGCACGGCGGGCGGCACCGGCTATGTCATCGAATATGCCGGCGACGCGATCCGCGCGCTGTCGATGGAAGGGCGCATGACCCTTTGCAACATGACGATCGAGGCGGGCGCCCGCGCCGGCCTGATCGCGCCGGACGAAATCACCTTCAAATATGTCGCCGGCAAGCCGCGCGCGCCCAAGGCCGCGGCATTCGAGAATGCGGTGATGTACTGGAAGACCCTGAAGTCGGACGAAGGCGCGCATTTCGATGCCGAGGTCGAACTCTCCGCCGCCGACATCGTGCCGATGGTGACCTGGGGCACTTCGCCCGAGCAGGCGCTGCCGGTGACCGATCGTGTGCCCGACCCGGCGAAAATCGCCGACGAAGCCCATCGCCACAGCGTCGAGCGCGCGCTTGCCTATATGGGTCTGACGCCTGGCGTGGCGCTGAAGGACGTGAAGGTCGACCGCGTGTTCATCGGCTCGTGCACCAATGGCCGGATCGAGGATCTGCGTGCCGCCGCCGCGATCGCCAAGGGCAAGAAGGTCGCGGCCCATGTGGGCGCCATGGTGGTGCCGGGCTCTGGCCTTGTGAAGCATCAGGCGGAAGAAGAAGGCCTCGACGAGATCTTCATTGAAGCCGGCTTCGAATGGCGCGAACCGGGATGCTCGATGTGTCTTGCGATGAATGCGGACAAGCTTGCGCCCGGCGAACGCTGCGCGTCGACCTCCAACCGCAACTTCGAAGGCCGCCAGGGCCGCGGCGGCCGCACCCATCTGATGAGCCCCGCCATGGCCGCCGCCGCCGCTATCGCTGGTCACCTCGCGGACGTGCGGGACTTTCAGTGATCAGTTGAATTCCGCCGCCCATCGCGGCGTCAGATATTTGCGGAACACCGCTGCGGGGATCGCCAGCTTCACGTCTCCCAGCACGTGCGCCCACGCCTCGCCCGCGCCGTAGAGCAGCACGATCCCGTTCGCGGATTTCCGGACTTTATCGTGCGTCAGCGCATAGTGACCGAGCTTGGCTGTGTCCGCGGCGATTCCCTCGTCGGCCTGCGACGGATCGGGCGGATAGTCGTTCTTCGCGAGCATGGCGTTGAACTCCTCGCGCGCCTTGGCGGCAATCGCTTTCAGTGCCGCCGACAGCTGGTTCTTCACAAAGAGCTCGGACAAGGGCACGGCGCGATTGGCATGCTTGTCCCACACGATGCTGTCGAATGCCGCGTTGGGATGCGCGCCGTTCTCGTCGATGAAACTATATCCCGACACGCTGAGGACGTTTGCGTCCTCAAAGGTCACGCGCCACTGGGTGTCGAGGGCGTAGGGATGGAAGTACTGCGGCACACCCTGCTTGTCTTCGACCGCCATCGATGTCAGGTCGTCCGAATTCTTCTTCCAGCGCTTGAAGATCTCCGCCTTCAGCGGCGCGAGCGCCATCGCCGCCGCGGGCACGCGCAGCCGGATTTCATAGGCGTCGGTCTTGGTCGATTTGTCGTAGTCGCCGGCCGCGAGCGCCGGCAAAGCGACAAGGCCGATCATAGCCGTCAAAATCGCAATTCGCCGCATGACAGCCTCTCTCAGAAAAAGCTCACCGGATCGACGTCGACCGTGACGCGAACGGATTTTGGGATTTTCACGGTGTCCAGCCAGGCCCGCAGATAGGCCTGGATGTCGACGATCTTCTCCGCCTGCACCAGCAGCCGCTCGCGCGTCTGGCCGCGCAGCAGGTGATAGAAGGCCGGCGTCGGCCCCCACACTTTCACACCCCTCGCGGCAGGTGCCGCCTTCGCAAGCGCGCGTCCAGCCTCCTGCGCCGCTTCGCCGTCATGGCTCGACACGATGAGCGCGGCGAGTCTTCCGAACGGCGGCGCATGCGCCCGCTCGCGGAACACCCGCTCCTGTTCGTAGAACGCGTCACGGTCGCCGGACGCCAGCGCCTGCATGACGATATCGCCGGGGTTGCGTGTCTGGATCAGCACCAGCCCCGGCTTTTCGGCACGCCCCGCGCGCCCCGCCACCTGGTGCAGCAGCTGGAAGGTGCGTTCGCGGGCCCGCAGGTCGCCGTCGGAGCCGCCGAGATCGGCATCGATCACCCCGACCAGCGTGAGTTGCGGAAAATGGTGCCCCTTGGCGATGATCTGCGTGCCGATCAAGACGTCGATCTCGCGCTTCGCCATGGCGCGGATGGCGGCTTGGGTCTGCAATGGACCATGCATCGTGTCGGATGAGGCGATGGCGACACGCGCCTGCGGGAACAGGCTCTGGAATTCCTCCGCCACGCGCTCCACGCCCGGACCACAGGCGATCAGGCTGCCTTCGGCGCCGCATGTCGGGCATTTTGGCGGGATCGCGGTTTCGTAGCCGCAATGATGACAGGCCAGCCGCTTGCGGTAGCGATGCTCGACCAGCCAGGACGAACAATCGCGGCACATCATCTTGTGGCCGCAGCTCGCGCACAGCGTCAGCGGCGCATAACCGCGCCGGTTCAGGAACAGCATCGCCTGTTCGCCGGCGGCGAGCGTTGAGGTGACCGCGTCGCGCAGCGGTTGCGACAGCCAGCTACCGGGCTCTGCCTTCTCGTGCCGAAGATCGATCAGCCGGGTCTGCGGCATAACCGCGGCGCCGTGGCGGCTGGAAATCTTCAGATGCGCGTAACGCCCGCTCGTGGCGTTGACATAAGTCTCGAGCGACGGCGTGGCGCTTGCGAGCACAACAGGACACGACTCGGTGCGCGCCCGCACCACCGCCATGTCGCGCGCGTGATAGATGATGCCTTCTTCCTGCTTGTAGGCCTGCTCATGCTCCTCGTCGACGATGATGAGCCCGAGTTCCTTGAACGGCAGGAACAGCGAAGAGCGTGCTCCGACCACCACGCGCGCCTCGCCATTCATCACCGCGCGATAGGCGCGCGTGCGCTCCTTCGACGTCAGATCGGAATGCCACTCTGCCGGCCGGCAACCGAAGCGTTCGGCGAAGCGTTCGAGAAATTGCACGGTGAGCGCGATTTCGGGCAGCAGGATCAGCGCCTGGCGTCCCTGACGCAGCGCTTCCGCCACGGCCTCGAAATAGACTTCGGTCTTGCCGGAACCGGTGACGCCGTCGAGCAGGCTGGCGGCGAAGCGATGCGCCGCGACATCGGCACGCAAATGTTCCGCGGCCTGTTTCTGCGCGTCGCTCAATGTGTGTCCGTCGAACGCCGCGTCCGGAACGGGATAGGGCGGAAACTCCGGCAGCTCGGTTGCGACCAGCGCTCCGGCATCGATCAGCCCGCGCACCACGGCGGTTGTGACGTTGGCGTCCTGCGCCAGGCTCGGCACGCTGCGCGCCAACCCATCCTGGGCGATCTCGAGCACGCGCGCCCGCGCCGGCGTCAGACGCTTCGGCGTCGCGGGCCCGCGCACATAGGCCGTTCGCATGACTTGCGGCTCGAAGGCGCGGCCGCCGCGCAGCACCATGGCGAGGATCATGCCGGGCGGCGACAGCGTGTACTGCGCCACCCAATCGACGAAATCGCACAGCTGCGGCGAAATCGCTGCATGCGTCTCGAGCGGCACGGCCTCTTTCAGCCGGTTGTCGCCGACGCTGCCTTCGGCGGCGCCCCACACCACGCCGAGCTGCTCGCGCGGGCCGAGCGGCGCGGTGACCACAAGACCGCGCGCCGGCACGGTTCCCTTCGGCAGCTTGTAGTCATAAGCGCCGGACAGCGGCAAAGGCAGCAAAACACCCGCGCGCGGCGCCGGCTGCAGCAACACATCGTCGGAGGGCCTTAGCGCCGCGTGCTTCATGCGGTACACTTTGTGGGTCGATTCTGTCCGGTCAACACTTTACAGGCACGATGATCCTCTTCTTTCACATGGCAAGTCCAACCGGCGCATGAGCGAACAGGCAAAATCGCGCGCGCCGGCGGAGGCTGCAGCCGAGGCGGTGAAGGCCTATATCCGGCTGAACCGCACCAGGCTCGCTGCCGACGGGGAGCTCCTTGCCTTGCTGATGCCCGAGCGGCCTGACCTCGGCGATGTCCGCGACTTCCAGCGCTTCGTGATCGACCGGCTGGCGGCAGAGAATGCGAGCCTCAAGGCGGAACGCGACGGATTGCGCGGCAGCCAAACCGCCCATCTGCGCATGGGCGAGGGTGTGCGCCGCTTCGTGCTGGACCTTGTCGATGCGCGCTGCTTTTCAGAAGCCATCGCAGTCGCGATCGCCGCCGCGCCGTCATTCGGCGCCGACCGCGCCGCGATCTGCGTCGAAGGCGACAACAATGCGGTCAAGACGCGGACCGAAGGCGTGCGTCTCATCCCGGCCGGAACGACGGAAGCGGTGCTCGGCCGCGACGGCACCGGCGCCATTCTCTCCGGCGGCGGCGAACTTTTGCTCGGCAGCGGCGCCTTCAAAAGCATCGCGGCCTTCCGCGTCAAGATCGGTCGCGATGCTCCGGCCGCCTTGTTCGTACTCGGCGCGCTCGCCGGCGGCGCCTTCGACGACGAAGCGATCGCGGCCGATCTCGGTTTCGCCGCGCGCGCTCTCGAACGGGCGATCCGGGCATGGCTCGATCTGCCGAAGATCTGACGAAGGCGTGGCTGTCGTCGCTCGCCCATGAGCGCCGCGCCAGCCCGCACACGTTGCGCGCCTATGGCGACGACGTCGCGCGATTTACGGGTTTCCTGTACGGGCATCTCGGCGGGGTGGTGAACGAGCGCGCCCTGGCACGCCTCACGCCCGCCGACATCCGCGGCTTCATCACCGTACGGCGGAGCGAAGGGCTTGGCGCCAAGGGCGTGCAGCGTGCACTCGCCGCGGTGCGCAGCTTCTTTCGCTATCTGGCGCGTGAGAACATCCTGGAAAGCGCCGCCGCGCGCAGTGTTCGCACGCCGCGTATCCGCCGCGGCCTGCCGCGGCCATTGAGCGAACGCGACGCGGTACGCGCGATCGAGCAGGCCGGCGAACATGACGTCGCATGGCTCGGGCTGCGCGATGCGGCGCTGCTCACGCTGCTCTATGGCGCGGGCCTTCGCATCTCCGAAGCATTGAGTCTGAAGCGCGGCGACGTGCCGCTCGCCCCATCGCTGACCATTCTGGGCAAGGGTGCTAAGGAACGCGTGGTTCCGATCCTGCCGCAGGTGCGCGACGCGATCGCGGCCTACGAAAAACAGATTCCGTTCACCGGCGCGAAGGACGCGCCCTTGTTCCTCTCCCGCCGCGCCAAGCCGATGAGCCCGCGCGAGGCCCAACTCCTGATGCAACGCATGCGCGGCGCATTGGGGCTGAGCGAGCGCGCCACCCCTCACGCCATGCGCCACTCCTTCGCGACGCATCTGCTGGCCAACGGCGGCGATCTCAGAAGCGTGCAGGAGCTGCTCGGCCACGCCTCGCTGTCGACCACGCAGACCTATACCGAGATCGACACACGCGCCCTGCTCGAGGTCTATGAGAAGGCTCATCCGCACGGTCGTCGCAAGGACAAGGCCGCCTAAATCGGCGTGTGGTCGAGCGCAATCGGCGCCCTCATCCTTCGACAAGCTCAGGATGAGGATTTTGTCCAAGCCCTCATGCTGAGCTTGTCGAAGCAGGAGGGCATCGCAAAATTCTCTAGATCGCGTCGCCGATCTCTTCGCCGCCGGCCTGCGTGATGCGCCCGCCATGCCAGGCGCGGCCGAGCAAAAGCGCGAACACCGCCGATATGGCCCCCATCGCCGCCATCAGAAGATAGGTGCGTCCGCCATAGAGCGCATAGAGCGGTCCGGAAGCATAGGTCGCCGCCCCCATGACGATGCCGTTGGTCATCACCGCATAAAGACTCTGCGCCGTGGCCGACAGGCGCGGGGGCACAGCCTTCAGGATGAAATACATCGCGCCCAGATGCGCCAGCGCGAAGGTCGCGCCGTGCAGGATCTGCGCGAAGATCACCAGCGCGAATGGCGGATCGTAGGAAAGGATCGTCCAGCGCACCACGCAGCCGATGGCGCCGAACAGCAGAAGGCGCGACGGGCCGATCATGCGGAACAGGCTGAGCGACACCGAGAACAGCATCGCTTCGGCGATCACGCCAAGCGGCCAGATCGCGCCGATCACCCAGCCGCTATAGCCGAGTGCGCGCCAGTGCAATCCGCCATAACCGTAATAGAAGGCATGGCTGCCCTGATCAAAGCTGGCGGCCAGCAGGAACAACAGGAACGCCGCCGACCCGATGAGTTCGCGGGCCTCGGCGAGCGTGGCGCGCAGCTTGATCCCAAGCTGGCCGGGCGCATGCCGCGTTGCCGGCGGCGGCAGAAGCACGATCCCCGTCACGGCGAGCGCCAGCGACACCGCAAGCCATGGCGCCAGAACAACCAGGCCCCATTGCGAGACCGCGACGCCCGAGGCGACATTGGCGAGCGCGAAGGTGATCGAATTCCATCGCTTCACATGGCCATAGTCGAAGCCGAACCGGTCGGCGAGCCGCGTGCTGACGCTGTCGAGCAGGGGACCGGCCGCCGCGCCCATCACATTCGCCGTCACCGCGAGCACGAAGATCTGCAGCGGCCTGACGGCGAAGCACAGTCCGAGATAGCCGAGGAACTGAAGCCCCATCAGCGCGATCATCATGCTGCGCCGGTCGTTCCTCGCATCGGCGATGATGCCGGTGACGGGCGGCACGATCACCCGCAGCAGCATGCCGGCCGACAGCAGGGTGCCGATCTCCGCCGGGCTCATGCCTTTCCACGCGAGCCAGGCGCCGAAGAACGGCGTGTAGATGCCGCCGCTCAGCCCCCATGCGCCCCACGCGCCGGCGAGGCGGACGAAGACGGGCGATCGTTCTGTCTGCCGTTCAGGGACCGAGTGGGACAAGGCGGCGCTGGGCCATATCTTTCAGGACGGCCCATATACGCCGTTCGGCGTCGCGCATGCCATGATCCTCGGCGAAGATCTGCACCTCGGTGAGCAGCCGGCGCAGCGCATAATTTGCTTCGTTCAGCGCCGAGATGCGCAGCGACTCGTCTTTCGTCGCCGCCGCGGCCGCCAGCTTCGCTTTCAGCGCCGCGTCGCCGACCGTCGGCGCCAGCGCGCCGAACAGCGCCCGCATGTCGCCATTCTCGGTGTGGCGGATGTCGGCGCCGCGCTCATATTCCCTCGCCGACATCGTCATCACGATGTTGATGAGGCCCATCTGGCCCTGCGCGAACGCCGCGCCGTGCTCGGTGATTCCTTCGGCCAACCGCTGCATGCTGAGCGCCAGGATGGTCGGGACTTCCGGTGTCATGCGCCTGCTCCCAGTTTCTGCGCCAGAATGTGGTTGTGGAACGCAAGCGTGAACCAGCCGGAGAACGCATTGATCGGATCGATGTTGCGGCCTTCGGCATATTCCCGCGCCGCGGAAATCCAGATCGCCGCGCCTTTCAGGCTGGCGAAAATCTCCCACCAATGGAGCGCCTTCGGATCGGCCTTCAGTCCGCTCGCCTTCTCCCAGATCGCGATCGCTTGCTCGCGCGGCAGCATGCCGCCGACATTCACGTTGCCGCCCGACCAGAGCGGGTCGATCGCCCAGCCGAGATCCTCCAGCGGATCGCCCAGGTGCGACATCTCCCAGTCCAGGATGGCGCGGATGTCGCCCTTGTCGTCATAGAGGAAATTGCCGGTGCGATAGTCGCCATGCACGACGGAGATTTTCTGCGCCGCCGGCGGCGGATTCTTCTTCAGCCAGCGGATGGCGGCGCGCGCGATCGGCTGCGGCTCGCGTTCGTCCTCGTCGATCACCTTTTCCCAGCGCGCGACCTCGTGCATCGCCACCGCATGGATGTCGGTCTCGCCTTCGAAATCGGAAAGGCCGACATCGCGCGGATCGGCCGCCGCGATCTTGCCCATCACCGCGAAGAACTGCTGCCCGACCTTCTCGCGATGCGGGCCGAACGGATCGGGCGCCATGATCGATCCGGCCTGGCAGTTCTCGATCTCCTCCATGATGAAGAACGGCCGCTCGAGCGGCGCTTCGTCGAGTTCGAGCGCGATCGGCTCGGGCACCGGCAGCCCGAGGCCGTGAAACGCTTCATAGGCGCGGTATTCGGTGGTGCGCTCGGTCTCGATCAGGCTGGCCGGCGGATCGCGCCTGAGGATCAGCCCGCGATCCTTGCCCCGATAGCGCGCCCGGAAGCGATAGGTCTCGCGCGATGCGCCGCCCGGGATGCGCGCCAGATCGGCGACGGCAAGATCGGGCTCTTCCAGTCTTCGCCGCAGATAGGTCTGAAGCCGCTTTGCGAGGTCGCTCATGGCGCCGGATCGAAAATGCCGGTGAGCTTGTGCGGCTCATACGCTCCGATGACAAGCTGTTCCAGCACGCCGGTTCCGCTGGTGTTCACATTGGGCCCCGTCAGCTTCGCGGTGACGAACGCCTGGATGTGCTGGAACTGGGGCTCGTTCTCGTTGATGTCCGCCGTCTTGTAAGCGTCATAGCCGACCTTGAGGTCGCTTCCCTGGAAGCGACCATGGCCCCATTCGGGATGACCGTAGCCGATGCCCGACATATAGAAATTGAACTTTGGCGACATCTCCGCCCGCCACTCGCCGCCCTTGGCGTCGCGTGTTTCGATCACCGCGTGCCTGGCGTGCCGCGTGCCGGACTTGTAGTCGATCGTCGACCAGCATGCCGCCATGTGATCCGGCTTCGCTTCGCCGGTCGCGCCGATCACCGATGCGGTATTCCACGGCTTGCCGTCCGCATCCGCATTGTTGTGATAGAGCATGAACTTGTCGGGGAAATTCAGCGGCGACCAGAGCCAGTAGAACTGCGGCAGCCGCGGCGGCGCCACCGGCTGCGGGTTCTGCAGTCCGACCGGCCTGACGCCCCAGGAGCGGTCGCGCGTGCCCACGATCCGGTCGCGCTTGAGTTCGATGCGCTTGCCCGCGATCTCGATCCAGCCTTCATAGGATCCGTTCTGCGTCAGGCGCGTATAGTCCATGAAGGTGGACGGCCCCTGGCGATAGGTGAAGCGCGGCTCCTCGACCGGCAGCGCGCGGGCATGGAAGGTAATATCGGCCTTGATGCCATGCTCGTTCTTGTCGGCGACGACGCGCAGCACCTGAAGCGGCTCGATCACCTGCACCGCCAGCGGCCCGACGGTGGTGTTCATGCGCTCCATGTGCAGGATCTTCGATGCCCGCAGATTGTGCTGCACCCCGTCATGGATCACCGACAGCGAGGAATCCATGATGTTCAGGTGCGGATAGACGCCCAGCGCCGCTGCGAAGAAGATGTCGCCGTCCGGCGAGTAGCCGTTGAAGAAATAGCGGTCGTAGAAGTTGCGGTCCGTCCCGGACGTGGCGATCGGTTCCGGCAGCTGGTGCACCGGATAGTCGTCGGCTTTGGTCAGCATGAGCGCTTCTTTGTTGTTTTGTTGTCGTTTTGGCCAGCATGGCGCCCACAGGCCCGGTCGGCAACGCCAAAAAGGTGAGGTTTCCTTTAGGGAATTTCCTTTGTTGCAGTTGCGCGCCGGTGTGCGTATTTTCCGCCCGCTTTCGCGCGCGCCGCGAGAGGGGCCGCCTTAGCTCAGCCGGTAGAGCACATCATTCGTAATGATGGGGTCGCGTGTTCGAGTCACGCAGGCGGCACCACTGGTCCATCGGATGGACCGGTTTCCCGGAGAATTCCTGTCGCGCTTGTCGATCAGGCTCCCGGCTTTGCCGTCGCCTCACAAAACGACGACCTCGCAGGGGGAACCGGGCCCGCGTTGCAGACCCATTATCTCATTGGGCGCGGCGGAGTTTGCCATGGCCGTCGACGCGCGCTTCACCCGCCTGCAGCGCGTGACCTTGAAGTTCCGCCATTTTGAATCCCAGGCTGATGCGAAAGCCGGGATGATTGTCGGACAGCGCGATCGTCAGCCCGTGCAGATTTGCGATCGCATTCACCAGGCTCAGGCCAAGGCCGTTGCCGGGCGTCCCCCGGCTGGGTTCGAGCCGGTAAAATCGCTTGAAGATGTTCTGCAACTCCTGCGGCGGTACGCCGGGTCCGTTATCGGACACGCTCAACACGGCGCGCATGCCGACCCGTTCCAGCAGCAGCTGGATCGTGGTTCCGGCCGGGGTGTGCGCGATCGCATTTTCCACCAGATTGATGATCATCTGCGCCAGCAGCTCGCGGTCGCCTTCGACCATCACGTCGTGCGCCGAGATCGCAACGAGATGGCGGCCTTCGTCGTCCGCCACCGGCCGGTAGGTCTCGGCGACCTGTTCGACGAGTTCGCTGAGATCGACGGCGCGGAACCCGCTCTTGCGCGATCCCGATTCGATCTGCGCGATGCGCAGCAGCGCGCCGAACGTCTGCAGGATCTCGTCGGATTCCGCGATCGCCTGGTCGATCGCGCGTTCATATTCCTCGGCGGATCGCTGGCCGTGGCGCACCTCTTCCAGCTGCTGGCGCAGCCGCCCCAGAGGCGTGCGCAAATCATGCGCGATGTCGTTCGACACTTGGCGCAGGGATTCCATGAGATCGGTGATGCGGTCCAGCATGCGGTTCAGCGTTGCGGCGAGCCGATCGAGCTCGTCGCCGCCGCTCCTCAAGGGCACGCGGCGCCGCAGATCGCCGGCGATGATCGCTTCGGCGGTGTGCGAGATCGCTTCGACCTGGCGCAGGAAACCCAGACTGAGCACCAGTCCGCCGATGATCGCGATGGTGACCGACAGCAGCACGACGAAGCCGAAGGAGCGCAACACGACGGAGCCGAGCACCGAAACGCGGCCGATGTCGTCGGCGACCAGGATCCAGTCCTTGCTCGGCAGCTCGAGCGCGAACACCGCCAGGCGCTCGGTTTCGCCTTCGGGTTCGTCGCCGTCCGGCGGGCCGCGCACTTCGCTCCATCCCGCGATGAGCGACGATGCTGGCAAGGTGCCGAACAGCCTGTGCCGATGCGCATCGAAGATCGTGTAGACAAGGCCATCGCGCAGCCGTCCGCGCCGCCGTCCCTCGACCGCCGTCAGAAGGTGATGAATGCCGCCGCCATTATATTCGCTGCGCAGCGCGTCGGCTTCGGCTTCGATGCGCGCGCGAATCTGCTGGTCCAGCGCCGACGTCGCGATGAAATAGGTCAGGCCGGCGAGCGCCAGCACGGAAGCGCTGAAGATGAGGACGTAAAGGACGACGAGTTTGAAACTCGCTGTTCTAGTGAGATTCCGCAGGAGCATGAATGCTGTATCCCGATCCCCGGATCGTGTGGATGAGATTGGTGTCGCGGCCCTTGTCGATCTTCGAGCGCAGCCGGCTCATATGGGTCTCGACAATATTGGTCTTCGGGTCGAAATGGAAATTCCACACCCCTTCCAGCAGCATCGTCCGCGTCACGACCTGGCCGGCCCTCTGCATCAGAAACTCCAGCAGTGCGAATTCGCGGGCCTGCAGGTCGATATGGTCGGCGCCGCGCTTGACCTTGCGCTTGAGCAGATCGACTTCGAGGTCGCCGACCCGCAGAACGGTCTGGCTCCGGGAGAGCGGCGGGCGCCGCGCCAGCGCGTGAACGCGCGCCATCAATTCGGAAAACGCGAATGGCTTGATGAGATAGTCGTCGGCGCCGCTTTCCAGTCCGAGAACCCGATCTTCGATTCCGCCCATGGTCGTCAGGAAGATGACCGGCGTCGTAATCTCCGTGCTGCGCAGCATCTTGACGATGCTCAGGCCGTCCATGCCCGGCAACATGCGGTCGACGATCAGAACGTCATAGGTCTCGCTGCCCGCGAGAAACAGGCCGTCGCGTCCCGTTTTCGCATGGTCGACGACGTGGCCTTGTTCCTGGAAGCCACGGACGATGTAAGCGGCGGTCTGTACGTCGTCCTCAACGAGCAGGAGTTTCATACGACATGCCCAATGCGGGTGACATTCGGATAGGCGAGTATCTCAGCGCGCCGGTTCGTTCGAAATTCGCGCTCAATTCCATGAAGGGCAAATACGCCCGCTTGCGCCGCGGCACCATGACATAGATCAAGGAACGCAGGACACGCACGCTCCGTTCGGGGGCATGCGTGTCCAGGTTCGTTCAGGCAACCGTGTTCACTTTGGCGCCCATGCCTGCGGGCGTCGAAGTGCTTGGCTGTACGGACGACTTGTCGTCGGAATCGCCGTCCCTATCGGGTCCCGGTGCTTCCTTCGCCTCCGGCATGCGGATGGCGTGCAGTGCCGTCGCAGCCGAAGACAGTGATGCGATATTCATGGGTCTTCCTTTCCATTGAACCGCGCGGGAATCCTAGGCAGCTTGGCTTAACCATACGTACGGCCGACATTGATTCCGCGTATAGTTCGGCCGGCTATGGTTGCACTTGCGCGATCTGAAGCCGGTCGATGGCGCCGAGGACGCCGCCCGGCGTCAACAGTTGCGGAAGGACGATCGCGCGGCCCTGCGTTCCCGCCGGATACAGAAGATAGAGCGGAACGCCGCTTCGCCCGTGCCGGCTCAATTCGGCGGAAATGGCCGCGTCGCGATTTGTCCAATCGCCGCGCAGCAGCACCACGCCATGTCGCTGCAAGCCTGCGACGACCTCGGAATTTCCGAGCGTCACGCGCTCGTTGACGAGACAGGTCACGCACCAGGCTGCGGTGAAGTCGACCAGAACGGGCTTGCCCTCTCGCCGCGCGTCGGCCAGCGCCTGCGGCGACCAGGGCTGCCAGCCGGATGGCGCCGTGGCCGCGCCGATCTGCGATCCGGCCGCGATGAGGGCCGCGAGGCCCAGCGCGGCAACGGGTCTGCGCCAGAGGTGCAGCTGCGGAAGCAGCCAGAACAGGAAGACGAGTCCCAGGCCGATCGAAAGCGCGACCGCCAGTCCGGTCGTCCCGACCTGTTGGCCGAGCACCCAGAAAAGCCAGATCGCGGTCGCGAACATGGGGAACGCCAGGAACTCCCGAAGCCTGAGCATCCATGGACCTGGCCGCGGAATGAGACGCATCAGCGGCGAGGCGAAGGCGAGGGCCGAAAACGGCAGCGCGAATCCGATGCCGAGCGCGGCGAACACCGCGATGGAAAAGCTGGCCGGCTGCGTCAGCGCATAGCCGACGGCCGTGCCCATGAACGGCGCGGTGCAGGGGCTGGCGACCAGCACGGCCAGCATTCCGGTGAAGAATGCGCCTCTGCCGCCTTCCGTTCGTGTCAGTCCGTGACCGACACCGGCCAGACTCAGCGGAAGCTCGAAGGCGCCGAGCAGGTTCATGCCGACCGCGGCCATCAGCAGAGCGAGAGCGAACACGAAGAGCGGCGACTGCAATTGAAAACCCCAGCCCAGCGCGGCGCCGCCGGCTTTCAACGCCAGCAGCAGCGCGGCAATGGACATGAAGGTCGAAAGCACGCCCACGAAATAGTAGACGCCGTCGCGGCGAAGGGCCTGCGTGCTGCCCCCGGTTCGAGCAAGAGCCAGTGCCTTCATGGAAAGGATCGGCAGGACGCACGGCATCAGATTGAGGATCAGGCCGCCGAGGAACGCCATGACCGCGGCTTCGAGCAGCGAGAGATCGGCGGCCGGCGCCTGCGGCATCGCCTCTGTGCTCCGCGCGGCGGAGACGATGAAGCCGCCCGCACCCGGAATGCTCAGGACTCCCTCAAGCGCGTTGACGGCAACCGATCCTGCCGGCCGCCGCGCCTTCCATGTCAACGTGTCGCCATCGATGCGCATGACGGGCTTGGCGTCATAGTCCACCGCGCCGGACGTCGACGGGAAGAATTGCGCGGTCGCGGCGTTGGCGCGCGCCAGACGCGGATCGGAGATTGCAATGCTCAAGAACTTCGGATCGACCGTAAGCCTGGCCGGTCCGCCGAGCGTGGTCGGAAGTGCGGCGCGGGCGCTTGCGAACAGTTGCGGCGAGCCGCTCGCCTTCAGGAGATCGAGGTCGAGCGTAACCTGCTCCGGAATGCACATTTGCGCGCATTCGAGCAGGAACAGTTTCGCCTGTGCCTTGCCGGAAATGTCGGAATTGGCCGAGGCGCGCAGCGGAACGAGAGTCGTGGCGATGTTGCGATAGCCGAAATTGACCACGGGCCCCGTCACGAAGCGTTCCGGAACCGGAAGTTGCGCCTGACCCGCCGTCACGCCGCGCGGCAACAACCAGGTGATCGATGTCGCGAGGCCGGAATCGCCCGGATTGCTCCAGTATGTGTGCCACCCAGGTTCGATGGTTTGGCGGATGGCGGCCCACACAGTCGCGCCCGGGCGGACCGGCGCCTCAAGCGAGATGTCGAGCGTCACATGATCGGCGCGCACGGTCTGTGCGGCCCAGGCTGGCGCGGCCCGGAAAACCAGGATCGGCAGCAGCAGCGCGAGTGCGGCGAGGCGAAATGTCCGCATCTCGCTACCGTATGCACCAGGCGCGTACCGCTTCGCGCTTGAGGAAGGCTTCGGCGCGCTTGCCCTGCAATACGGCAAGGGTCGCGATCAATCCGGCTTCGACGCATGTCGCCGCCGCAACGGTGACCGAACGCGGTGCGTTCACCACCGGCCTGCACGATCTGGGGTCGAGGATGTGGCCATAGCGGACGCCGTCTTTCAGGAGAAAGCGCCGCGCGTCGCCGCTCGTCGCGATGGCGCCGTCGGCCAGTTCGAGCAGGCCGGCGAGCTGACCACTCGCCTCGACGGATTCGATCGCCACCTTCCATCGGGCGCCGCCCTTGCGCGGGCCCGACACGCGCAAATCTCCGCCGAAGTTGACCAGTGCCGGTTCGGTGGTGATTTCGCGCACCGCTGCCAGCGCCTTGTCCACGGCGTATTCCTTGGCCAGTCCGCCGAGGTCGATCTCCATGCCCGGCGGCAATATGATCGACGGCCGCTGCCAGTGAACCTTCTTCCAGCCGACGAACCGCTTCTGGGTCGCGATCTGGTCGTCGGACGGCACGCGATCCGATCCATCGAATTTCCAGATGCGCCGCAGCACGCCCGAGGTGATGTCGAACAGCCCCTTGCTGACGCCAAAGCATTGCGCGGCGAAGTCGAGCAGATGCGCCGTCTCGTCGTCGACCTCGACGGCGTTGCCGTTCGCCGCGTTTATCCTGCCGACCACGCTGTCGCTTCTGTAGCGGCTGAACTTGCGCTCGATGCGCCTGGCCTCCGCTTCTACCGCGTGCGCCGCGGCTTCGGCCACCGCCGCGTCGTCCGTCTCCAGGCGCAACTCGCATGGCGTCGCCATGGCCTGGAAGGTGAAATGGAAATCGGTTCCCTCGCGCCGCGCTCTGGATGGTTGCCGCGCCGCGGGCGGAGATGCTGCGATCGGTGGCGTGGACAGTTGCATCTAGTGGAAATCCCAGCGGTATCCGATGAAGCCGAACACCGCATCGGTTCCGGCGAACAGGTTCTGCTGCGCCAGCTGGCCGATCGCGCCGGCCGGATGGGAATCGCCGAATTGCCGGTAATAGCCGGCCCGCAGATAGAGCTCGGTTCGGCCCGTCGGATTGAAGCCGATCTTCACGCCATAGGTTTGCGATGTGAAGGCGGCCAGCCGCGAATCCGACGACGCAAAGGCGGGAAGCGTCTGACCCTGCACGAGATAGTTATGGAAGAAGCTGGCGGACGATTGCTGATACCACCGCGCGCTGGGCTCGATGTAGAAGGAGGGGCTGAGATCGATGCGTTCGGAAAGTTCGGCGGTCTTGGAGGTGATGCCCCAATCGTCCGTGAAATAGCGCAACGACAAATCGGTCACGCTGGGGCCGAAATCGAACTTGTTGTCCCAGAAGATGCTCTGGCTCTGCCGGTTGTTCGGCCGGCTCTCATAGAGGTAATTGGCCGGCTCGCCGCTCGTCGGATCGACGAGGGAGATGACCTTGTAGGGATCGTTCTGGTAGCCGCTTTGCGTGTCGAAGGAATAGTTGAGCTGCATCAGCCAATGCCGGCTCATCACTTCGGTCAGGCCGAGGACGAATCCGGTCTGCGATTTGGTGCGCGTAGACGGCGTTTTCCAGGTCGGATTCATCGCGGACAAAGGTACCGGCACACCGCCATAGGGAAACGACGAATTGAACTCGCCATTGACCGCAAGGCTGACGGTCGTGTTGTCGCTGTTGAAATTCTGCGCCACGCGCACATTGGCGGTGATCGCGCGATAGTCCTGCTCCTGCGAATAGCCGCCACCGAACCCGACCTGCGAAATGGCGCCGAGCGGCTGCGACCAGCTGAAATTGAAGGCTTCGCGATGGTCGTGAAAGCCCTTGTCGACCGGCAATGTGTTGGGCGCGGTGGTGTATTGAATGCCAAGTGCGGCAGCCGCGACCTGGCCCGGTGTCGGTGGCAGATGAATGACCGTTCCGCCGCCCGACGCGCTGGTGACCGTCGCGGTCGAGCCCTGCGCCTTGATCGGCACGACGAAAGTCTGGATCCTGTCCGATGGCGCGGCGCCGTTGGGTGTCGCGCCGGACACGGCATCGAAGATGACGCCCAGGGAGAGTTCTGCTCCCCACGCGCCATGGACCGTGAGATTGGCCGCGGGCTCGATCGCCATGACGCGGCTGTTGGACTCCTGATAAACGAGGAGCGCGCTGTCGAACTCGGAATAGGATACGCCCGGCCCGAAATTGTTGTCGGTCGTGCCGTAGCCGTAATCCTGGGCGAGGGCCTTGTCCGACGGTCCGGTGATCGTTGCCGCAAGCAGGGTGGCGGAGAGCGCCGTGAGGCTGTTGCGAATGCGTCGCGGCCGGCGGCGCTTTTTCAATTGCACCCGCAACCTCCGCCCGCGAAACCGCGTCCGCCGCTCGATGCTTCCTTGCTGAAATAGATGTGGTCTTCTGCGGCGGCCTGCAGCGCATAGGCTCCGACCTGCATTTCGGGCCGCGCCATGAGATCTTTCTCCCACGGCTTGGGACCTATGGCGGCACAGGCGGTGCAGAGCAGGGCAAGCCCGGCGCAGGCCAATGCTCCGGCAGCCTTGCGCAAGGCAAGGGCGGCAATCACGCGGTTCATCTCAGGGCGCTTTCTGTTTGAGCAGCGACAGGACGTCGGCGACGTAGGTCCATTCCTTGTCGGGGAAGAAGCCGTCATGGGTGTAGTGCACGCGGCCGTCGCGCCCGATCAGCACCGATGTCGGCATGTCCTTGAAGTCGTACTTGCCGGCGATGTTGCCGTCGGGGTCATAGACGACCTTGAACCCGGGGCTGTTGGAACGCAGGAACGCATCGGCCAGCGCACGGTCGTGATCGACATTGACTGCGATGACGACCAATCCGTCATTGCCGTAGGACTGTTGCAGATCGTTCATCCAGGGAAAGGACAACCGGCATGGCGTGCACCAGGATGCCCAGAAGTCGAGATAGACGACCTTTCCGCGATAGGCACTGAGATCGAGGCTTTCGGCCTGGGCCGGTGAAACCGACGGCAAGATCAGGAGCAGGAGCAACGGAAGCAGACGCGTCGCCGGATGGCGCAGGTTCATGGTGAGCAGTGTCCTTTGCAAAACTCCCCCGCCCGAGGGGTAGAAGGCCATCGCAAAGGTTCGGTCCGGATGGAGCGAGCCTGTCTTTTTTGTCGGAATCGCGCGGGTTTCGAATCCTCGGTCTTTTGCCGGGCGAACGCGATTGCCTCTGATCGGCCGCTCTTGTCCTAGCGTCACCTGTTCGAGCCGCCGAAGCCTTCACGAACGCCAAAATCCATGGGCTAGCCAGGAAGGAAGGCTTTGACCCTCGCCGGTTGGAAAAGGCAGATCGAGAGTCTCCGGCGCGCCGATTGTGCGATATTGGAGATCATTGTTTGGAGTTGGCCATGCAGAAGCCGCTGTTCGAAGACCTGCTCGTTCTGGATTGTGCGAGTTTCGTGGCTGGTCCGGCCGCGGCGACGATCATGTCCGATTTCGGCGCGCGCGTGATCAAGATCGAACCGCCGCAGATCGGCGACTCCTATCGCCAGCTCATCGCTCTGCCGGGTGCGCCCGTCGCCGAGCAGGACTATTTCTGGCTGCTCGACAACCGCAACAAGGAAAGCTTGGCGCTCGATCTCAAGCAGCCATCGGCGCGCGCCGTCCTCGAAACGCTGATCGCGCGGGCGGACGTTTTCGTCACCAACTTTCCGGGTCCGGTGCGCGAACGGTTGCGCCTGCGCGCCGAAGACATAATGCCGCTCAACGATCGCATCATCTACGCCTCGCTCACGCCCTATGGCGAGGAAGGACCGGAGAAGGACCGCACGGGATACGACTCCACCGCCTGGTGGGCGCGTTCCGGCCTGATGAGCGCGGTGCGTCCGACGCCCGCTTCCGAGCCGGCGCGCTCCATTCCCGCGATGGGCGACCACCCGACCGCGGTCGCGCTGTTCGCCGCGATCATGACCGGGCTCTATCGCCGCCAGCTCACCGGCAAGGGCGGTGCAGTGTCCACCTCGCTGCTCGCCAACGGCTTGTGGTCGATGGGCTGCTATCTGCAGGCTGCGCTGTGCGATGCGACGTTCCAGCCCAGGACCCCGCGCTACAAGCGCAGCCCGCTGCTCGAGGTCTATCGCTGCCGCGACGGCCGCTGGTTCATCCTGAGCATGGTGAACCATGCGCGCGAATGGCCCTTGCTCGCCGCGTGCGTCGGCAAGCCGGAGTGGCAGGACGATCCGCGCTTTGCGACGCAGCAGGCGCGCACCGCCAATTGCGAGATCCTGGTGCACGCGCTCGAAGAGATTTTCGAAACCCACGACTGGGCCGAGTGGAAGGCTCGGTTCACCGAGAGCGGCATCACCTTCGGGCCGATCGGCGAGCCGCACGATCATCTCGACTGCCCGCAGGTCGAAGCAAACGGCCTGTTGCCGGCTTTCGCCGACGGCGACGGCTTGCGCACCGTAGACAGCCCGATCCGCATCCAGGACGCGCCCAAGGTCGCGCCCCGGATGGCGCCGGCGATCGGCGCGAACACCCGCGCGATCCTCGACGAGATCGGACTTTCGGCCGCCGAGATCGAGCGGATGCAAGCTTCCGGTGCGGCGGGTTTTCCGGACTGAACATCCGTCGTGCTGACGGATCGCCGCAGCGGCCGGACGCCATTGCCTCTCTCGCCAACCGGATGCGAAAATCCGCCTGATCGTCATTCAAGGGGAATTCATCCATGCCGCAACGCATGTTGCCGGAACCGACGCCGGAGACCCGCCACTTCTGGGATGGCTGCCGGGAAGGCGAGCTTCGCCTGCAGCGCTGCAAGGATTGCGGCGGCGGAAGCTATTTCCCGCCGCGCCCCTTCTGCCCCAAATGCGGCAGCCGCAATGTCGAGGTCCATGCCGCGAGCGGCAAGGCCATACTCTATTCTTATGTCATCAACATGCGTCCGCGCCCCGATATGGGCACGGAGCCCTATGCCATCGCGGTGGTGAAGCTCTCCGAGGGGCCCAGGATGATGACCAACATCGTCAACTGCCCGCAGACTCCGCAGGCGCTCCAGCTCGACATGCCCCTGAAAGTCTCGTTCGCGAAACAGAACGACACGATCTCCCTCCCGCTCTTCGAACCGGCCTGAGGCAACAGAATATGAAACAGAAATCGGTCGCGGTGGTCGGTGCCGCGGAAACCACGAAACTCGGGAAAATTCCGGACCTCTCGGTCATCGGTCTGCATGCCGATGCCGGGCTCAACACGTTGAAGGATGCCGGCCTCAAGCCGTCGGACATAGACGGCGTGGCGTGCGCCGGTCTCAGCCCGGTCGAACTCGCCTTCTACATGGGCATCACGCCCACTTGGGCGGACGGCACCCAGGTCGGCGGCTGCTCCTTCATGCTGCATGTCCGCCACGCTGCCGCGGCGATCAATGAGGGTCTGTGCAAGACCGTGCTGATCACGCATGGCGAGTCGGGCCGTTCGCGCGTCGGTGCCGGCGGGCGCTTCGGCGGCGGCGGCGGATCGAGCCTGCAAGGCCAGTTCGAGATGCCCTATGGCCCCTCCGGTCCGCCGACCATGTTCACCATTCCGGTGCTTCGCTACATGAAGACCTATGGCGTGACCGAAGCCGACCTTGCGATGGTCGCGGTCATCCAGCGCGAATGGGCGGCGAAGAATCCGCGCGCCAGCTTCCGGGATCCGATCACCGTCGACGACGTATTGAACTCGCCGATGATCGCCTGGCCGTTCCGCATGCTGATGTGCTGTCTCGTCACCGACGGCGGCGGCGCGCTCATCCTCACCTCCGCCGAGCGGGCGAAGGACTTCCCGCAAAAGCCCGTCTATGTGCTGGGCACCGGCGAAAGCGTCGAGACGCCGATGGTCAGCCAGATGGAGGATTTCACCTCGTCCAAGGCGTTCCGCGTCAGCGGCAAGAAGGCGTTCGACGAAGCGGGCATCAAGCATTCCGACGTCGATCATCTGATGATCTACGACGCCTTCGCGCACCTTCCGCTCTATGGGCTGGAAGATCTCGGCTTCTGCAAGCCGGGCGAGGCGGCGGCCTTTATCCGCGAACGCAACACCGCCATCGGCGGCAAGCTGCCGCTCAACACCAATGGCGGCGGGCTTTCCTACATGCATTCGGGCATGTACGGCATGTACGCGCTGCAGGAGAGCGTCAGGCAGATGCGCGGCATCGCACCGGCCCAGGTGCCGGGCGCGAAGATCAGCATCGCACACGGCGTCGGCGGCATGTTCGCCGCCTCGGGCACGATCGTCTTCTCCAATCAGGCGCCGTGAACGGTCGCAAAGTCGGCGGCGCCTGACAGGTTTTCAGAGCTTGCGGCGCGGCGTGACGAGCCGTGCGTTCCAAAGGGTCAGCAGGCCGGCTTCGGCGCGCGCTTCGTCTAGTGCGGCTGACGGCAAGTCGATGTTGGAGAGCTTCTCGCGCGCCGCTGCGAACCCATCCGTCAGACCGCTGCTCGCGTCGGCGAGCCCGTCCAGGAATGCCTGAAGCAAGGGATTGGGCACCGTCGCCTTGGTGTCGACATCTTGATCGCGGAAGAGGCCGACTTGGCGATAGGGCACTGAGTCCCCGGTGCGAACCAGAGACGTTTCCCAGACCACGCCAGCGGCCCGTAGATTCTCCGCTTGTTCGCCGTCGCGCCAGCGCCCGAACAGAGCGCGATGATATCCTCCCGACTCCAGGTCGTGGATTTCCGCTTCCAGCGCACGCTGTGCGGAGGTCATACGCACGCCGAATTCCATGGCGTCGATGTAGTTGAGGAACCCAAGGCCCATCCGCGCCAGCGACACTTCAAGCTCCACGGTGTGGAAGGTCTCAAAGTGCGGGTTCATCACTTCATGGAAGAGGTTCGAATCGGGAAACTCCGATGTCAGCTTGATGGCCTGCGAAAGCAGCCCGTCCGGCTGGGCGCGCTCGCCAATCAGGCGCATCAACTCGCGCGCTTCGGCGATTGCCGCCCTGGCATTCAGCCCCGCCGTTCTCCTGGCGCGCAGCAGCCGGTTCAGTTCGGCGCGCATCGCCGGTAGAGGCCCGCTATAGTAACTGACGACCACGACCCCGCCCGGCCGCAGGCATTTCGCGGCCAAGTCAAGCACGTGTCGCTGTGCTTCCGGCGGTACGACGTAGAGAAAGCCTTCGATATAGATCAGGTCGAACTGGCCGAGATCGGTGGCAGCAAGATCGAGAACATCGGCACAGATAATCTTCACCCTGTCGCCGAGCGGTTTGCAGCGAGCCTCGGCCTTGCGGCAATAGCTTTCCGACATTTCGACGCCGACAAGCCGGCCGCACGCTTCGTGCCCCGCTGCGCTCAGGACGGCGCCTGTGCCGCAGCCCAGATCGAGGACGTCCCGCGGCACGGCATCACAGCCATAGAGTGCGCCAATTCCCATGACGCGGCTGGGAGCCAACCGAGGCTCACCTCTCCCGTCATAGGTGACCTCCTCGTAGAGATTGAGGACTTGCCGGGTTGAGCCGCGTGCAGGAGGTTCGCTCATGCCGATTTGTCTCTGCCCGCTCGCGGCCCTTGGCGCGAAGTGCAGGCCGCCTCCCCTGTATTCAACATCGCGGACCTTCGCCGGAACAATGGCACTGCCGCAATGCGAGGGGCAAGTCCGCGCTGCTGGGCACGATTGCACCGCGTAAGCAGCGAAGTGCCGACAACAGAGAAATCGATGCCGTCTAGCGCGTGGCGCTCCAATCGCCCTTGGGATTTCCCCACGCGTTCTTGCCGTCCCAGTCGCCGCTCGCGGTTTCGCCGACGACCCGGCCTCTGACGAAGCCAGAGAACGGAAAACCTTCCTTGAATGTGCCGCTGCTGTCGGTCAGAACGCCGTTGAGATCGGCTTTGAAGCTGCCGTCGGCGGCGATCGTGCCGTTGATGTGGCCCACCATCGGATCGACGCCGCACGGCGATTGCGTGCAGCTGCCGCTGATCGAGCCCGTGATGGTCGTGCCTGTCACGATGATCTTGATGCGGCCGTGGCCGCCGCCCTCGAACTGACCGATATAGGTGCCCTCGAACCCCGCAGCGGCAAGTTTGCCGTAAGCCTGGAGCAGGGGATTTAGCGCGTTGACGCGCATGACGATGTCGTTGATCGAGGGCCTAATCGAGTTCATGTACTCCTGAATCTTCTTGAGCATCTGGTCGAAGCTCTGAAGTCGCATGAAGTCGTCGCGGATCACCTTCTCGTTGTGATGCCCCGGCGAGGTCAGCGCGTCTAACACGCCCGGCTTGACGGTCAGGCGCTTGATCATCTCCACGCCGATGTCGTTGACGGCGCCCTTCGCCTCCTTCGCGCGCAGCTTGAGAAGCTTGTTCTGCATCGACACCAGATAGGCGAGCGTCTCGCGCCGCTCGTTCAGCATCGCATCGAGTTTCTCGCCGAACGCGGCCACCGGATTGGACGTTACCTTGCCGCCATAGAGCAGCGTCTTCTTCAGATCTTCGATGTTCATGCCGGCAAGCTTGTATTTCGCCTGCCACTGGCCGGTCGTGAGCGAGTCGTCGAGCGTGCGGCGGATACGCGCTATCAGGTCGTTGACGTTGTCCTGTTGGGCACCGAACGACGGCGTGGCGAGTCCCATGGCCGCCAATCCGGCGGCGCCGCTCATCAAGAATGCACGTCTTGTGCTGTCCACCTGCTACTCCTCGTCCGGCATCCGAGGCCAAGCTATGTGGCGGGGGGTCGGCGCGTCTTGACTCATGTCAAAGCGGATTCGGCCTGCACACTCGTTCTGGGTGTCAGCGTCGAAAGCGGATGTCCCAGCCGCGCGCGATCCAGCCGGCTTCGATCGCGTCGATGTCGAACACGCCCGACGGATTCGCCTTCGACGGCGAATTGCCGAGATAGGGCGCGCGCTCTCGCCGCCACACCTCGAGCAGCCGGTGCATCTCGGGCAAAGGATCGGCATGATCGTCGACTCGAATGCTTAGGTCCGGAAAGTCCTCCGTCGTCACCATCACCATCGCTGCGGATTGCCGCCCGCGCCGGTCGCCGCCCGCCGCTTCGCCGCCCTCCAGCGCCGCCATTATCCGCTCCGGCAGCGGCAGCGACGGACCGACTTTGAAACCGTCGAGCGTCGCCTGCGCGACGCGGTCATTGCTCAGCATGTTGCCGGCGACGCTCACGCCTTCCTCGCCGACGCTGCCCGCCCATTCGACGCAGTGTTTGCCTGTCCATTGGGCAATGCGGCCGTGCCGGTCGACGGCGTGCAACTGGCGGATGTCGCGGCCCTCGTCGCCCGCCAGCGCCGATTGAATCGCCAGCGCCGGCGATAGTCCGCGCCCAAGCCCGTCGAGCACGGCGGGGCCGAGATAGCGGTTGGTGATCGACTGCGTGCCGACCGCGCCTACACCGGAGCGGACGAACGGCACGAAGGAGCCGGCAGCAAACGCCTTGGTGGCGACCGCGGCGCCGAACGCACCGCTCTTCCTGTCGTGGCAGACGATGGACCAGGTCATGCTCGATCTCCGGGAAGCGCGCGAGCCGAGCGTAGCGGCGCGCCGGACGAACGGCAATTTTCCGTCGCGCGCATTATGTGCGGAAATCCGAATTGATTTCGATCATAACGGCAATCCTTCGCATGACGATCCTGTCCGCTAAATTTCATTCGCGGGACGCGGTCATGGCCGAACCGACATTTGGACAGGCGCAATTCCGGTGGGACGGCAGCGTCATCGAAGCGCGCATGAGCCGGATCATCGACGACAGCCTCGATCGCGTCTGGGTAGCGCTCACCGATTGCGAGGAACTGGTCAAATGGCTCGCGCCCGGTGAGATCGAATTGCGGCTCGGCGGCTCGGTGAAGCTCAATTTTGCCGACAGCGGGATCGTGATCGACAGCATGGTGACGGCGCTCGATCCGCTCGCCCTGCTCGAATATTCGTGGAGTGGGCCGGGCGAGCCGCTCCGCCCGGTGCGCTTCGAGATCAGGCCGGCCGGTGACGCCGTCCATCTCGACCTGACGCTTCGCCTGCCGGCCGGTGAAGATGTGGGGCGCTCCTGCGCCGGCTGGGATGCGCATCTCGAAATGCTGGCCGCCGCGCTCGCCGGCGTGCCGATCAAGTTTCCCTTCGAGCATTTCAAGCAGGCGCGCGATGTCTATCGCGCCCGCCTCGCCAACTGAGACCCGGCTACCGGGCGGCCGCGGTTTCGCTCTGGTTGGGATGGGTGACGTAATAGTCCAGGTCGCGCAGCAATTTCTGCCAGGCATCCTCGAATTCGCGCGTCCAGTCGGCGCCCACGATCTCGCGAACCGTCGCCGCCACGGTTCCGAAGAAGGTGCGAAAAATCTCCGGCGGCACGTCATAGCCTTCGTGTGTGATCACCTCGCACTGGATCAGGTGATCGGCATATTTCCGCTCACCCACGAAGTCGAGGATGGCTTCGAACACTTTCGCCAGCATTTCGCCCTTGATGGCGTGCGACTTGTCGCGCCAGAACAGCGCTTCCATCTTCGGATGTTCGGCGAACAGGCGCGCATAGACGCGCGGCGTAAGATCGTCGCAACGCGCGGCCGCGAGTTCCAGGCTCGCCTCGATCGGATGGGATGTCATGCGGCCTCCTGCCGGGGCGAACTCTACGCGACTTCGCCGCTTGACGTCATGGCCTGCCGGGCGCCCGCGCGACAGGCAAGAATTGCCCGGCCGATGGCGCTTCGCCCTCCCGGACCGGATTGCCGATCGGCGCCGCCATGACGAACTCCGCCAGGACCCGCTTGCGAACGAGCGGCGCCCCGATTTGCGCCAGTGCCGCCGTCATGGCCGGCGTTGCCATGATGATCAGCCCGTCATAGTCGCCTTCGCTCAAAAGCCACAGGATGTCGTGCGCAAAGCACAAATGCGTGCCGCGCGCCTCCGGCTCGCCGTCGACCGTCTCTTCGAAAGGTTCGGGCAGCCGGTTGCGCAGCGTGTGCAGCAGGGACGACATGCCGTTGCGACTGACATGGATCTGCGCGTTCCAATCGTCGGCCGTCAGAATCCAGGTCACGCTGTCGTACAAGGCCCACGCTCATTTCCGCACGCCTCATCGTGCACGGGTGAGCGCAGATTTCCATTCCGGCAATCTGCCTAGCGCCGTTTACCGCGTTTCGAAATTGTCGGCCCGCATCCGATGCGTCATCCGTGCAATCCGTTTCGCTATGGCACAGCTTCTTGTCGACATCTTAAGCGCGGCCGCACGACTACGGATGCCCGCGGATAATGTTCCGTACACGAACTATAGGTCTTGCCGGTGCATAGCTGTGCCGCCGCCGCCGCGACGCGAAATGTCTCCCATGCCTCGATGAATTGGGGAATACTGGCCGCCGGCATTGCCAAACCGCATTTTCCGGCCCGGTGAAAGCTGAAACTACAAACAATATCAAGGGGTTCGGGGAGAAGTTCATGAACGGCGCAGAAAGCCTGGTCCGTACCCTGGTGGCCTCGGGCGTGGAGGTCTGTTTCTCCAACCCCGGAACCTCGGAAATGCATTTCGTCGCCGCGCTCGACCGGGTCGACGGCATGCGCGCAGTGCTCGGCCTGTTCGAGGGTGCGGTCACCGGCATGGCCGACGGCTATGGCCGCATCGCGGAGAAGCCCGCCTGCACGTTGCTGCATCTGGGACCCGGGCTCGCGAACGGACTTGCCAATCTTCATAATGCGCGCCGCGCCGCGACGCCGATCGTCAACATCGTCGGCGATCACGCGACCTATCACGCGCAATATGACGCGCCGCTCGCCTCCGACATCGCCGGCTTCGCGCGGCCGGTTTCCGCCTGGGTTCATTCCTCGCCAAGCTCGCTGACGGTCGCAGCCGACGGCGCGCGTGCGGTGCAGGCGGCGCTGACGCCGCCGGGCCAGATCGCGACGCTCATCCTTCCGGCCGACACGGCGTGGAACGAGGCGGACGGCCCGGCGCCCGCATTGCCGCGGCCGCAGCCTTCGCCTGTCTCCGGCGACGCCGTCGATCGCGTTGCCAAGGCGCTCGGCAACGGCAAGCGCACGACGATCCTCATCCGCGGCGCGGCTCTGAAGGAACGCGGCTTGATCGCCGCCGGGCGCATCGCCGCCAAAACGGGCGCGCGGCTCGCCTGCGATACGTTCACGGCGCGCATCCAGCGCGGCGCCGGACGCGTGGCGCTCGCGCGCATTCCCTATTTCGCCGAACAGATCGTGGAATTCTTCCAGGATACCGAGCAGCTCATTCTGGTTGGATCCAAACCGCCGGTGTCGTTCTTCGCCTATCCTGGCAAACCGAGCTGGGGTCTGCCCGATGGCGCAAAGGTCCACTATCTCGCGCATGCCAACGAAGATGGCACCAACGCGCTCGAGGCGCTGGCCGAAGCCCTTGGCGCACCCAAGGAGCCGGCCGGCATCGCCCCGCTGAAGAAACAGGACGCCATCGCCGACAAGTTCGACCAGTACACGATCGGCCAGGTCATCGCGCGGCATCTGCCCGAAGGCGCAATCATCTCCGACGAAGGCGCGACGTCGGGCGCCGGCACCGCGCTCGCCACCGCCACGGCCGCGCCGCACGATCATTTGGGTCTGACGGGTGGATCGATCGGGCAGGGCCTGCCGGTCGCGACCGGCGCCGCGGTCGCCGGCCAGGGCCGCAAGGTCGTCTGCGTCCATGGCGATGGCGGCGCGATGTATACGCTCCAGGCCTTGTGGACCCAGGCGCGCGAGAAGCTCGACGTCACGACGGTGATCTTCGCCAACCGCTCCTATGCGATCCTGAACATCGAGCTCGCCCGTGTCGGCGCCGGAAATCCCGGCCCCAAGGCGCTCTCGATGCTCGATCTGCACAATCCCGAACTGGACTGGGTGAAGCTCGCCTCCGGCATAGGCGTCGAGGCGTCTCGCGCTACCGACATCAAGGCGTTCGAAAGCCAGTTCGAATCCGCGATGCGGGACAGGACGCCACGCCTGATCGAAGTCGTGTTAGGTTAGAAAGGTCGTTGGGAGATCATTATGGACAAGCAGGCGGACGATCTGGAGTTGTGGCGCGCGGGCGCGCGCGAGTTGATGCCGATGGTCGTGGCGCTGCGCCGCGAGATCCACAAATTCCCCGAACTCGGCCTGCATCTGCCCGAAACCACGCGCCGGGCGCGCGAAGCGCTCGCCGGTCTCGACGTCGATATCGCCGAGAGCAAGTCGACCACCAGCATGATCGTCACGCTGCGCGGTGCGCAGCAGGGCCCGACCATTCTACTGCGCGGCGACATGGACGCGCTGCCGATGCCGGAAGACACCGACGTCGAGTTCAAGTCGCAGAACGAGGGCCGCATGCACGCCTGCGGCCATGATTCCCACACCGCCATGCTGGTCGGCGCGGTGCATCTGCTGCATCGCCACCGCGACCGGCTGAACGGCAACGTCAAATTCTTCTTCCAGACCGGTGAGGAAGGATTCGCGGGCGCGAAGCATGTGATCGACGAAGGCATGCTCGATGCGGCGCCCGCGCCGTCGGCGGCTTTTGCGATCCACATCTCGCCCAATATCCCGACCGGCGTGATCGCCTCGCGCCCGGGGCCGCTGATGGCGGCGACCGATACGATTTCGATCGAGGTCAAGGGCAAGGGCGGCCACGCCTCGCAGCCGCATTTCACCTTCGATCCCATTCCCGTCGCCTGCGAGATCGTGATGGCGCTTCAGAGCCTCGTCACCCGCAAGATCGAGGCGTTCGACCCCGTCGTCCTCACGATCACCAAGATCGACAGCGGCACCACCGGCAACGTCATCCCGGAGACCGCGCGGATGATGGGTACGCTGCGCAGCTTCTCCGAAAAGAGTCGCAATCGCGCGCGCGAGGGAATTTCCCAGCTCGCGCATGGGATCGCCAAGGCCCACGGCCTCGAGGCCAAGGTCAATCTCGTACCGGGCTATCCGGTCACCATCAACGACGACAAGTTCGTCGAATTCGCGCAAGGCGTGGCGAACGACCTGTTCGGTTCGCACGGCTTTCTCAAGATGCCGACGCCGATCATGGGTGCGGAGGACTTCTCCTACGTGCTGCAACGCATGCCCGGATGCATGGTGTTTCTCGGCGTGACACCCGAAGGCGTGGAGCATCACCACGCCCATGCCTGCCACTCCAACCGCATGGTGATGGACGAGGACGCCATGGCGAACGGCATCGCGATGCACGCGGCGATCGCCGATCGTTTTCTGCGCGGCACCGAATAGAGTTGCGTAACCGGGGGTAGATGAATGCCGCACAATCCGGCCTTGGAGGCCCATGAGCACACCGAGCATGCGGAGCACGCAGCCCATGGCGGCGATCCGTTCATCTCGCGAATCGCGATCTCGGTCGCGGTGCTGGCGGTGCTCGCCGCCGTCGCCGGCAGTCTTGAGACGGTCGAAGGCGGCCGGGCCCTGAGCGCGACGAGCGAAGCGGTGCTTTCGCAGGACGAGGCCACCGATCTGTGGAACGAATTCCAGGCCGACAGCCTCAAGAAACACATGTACGGCATCGGCGCCGACGCCAATGCGGCGCGGTCGGACGACTATAAGAAGCAGTCCAGGGAATATGCCGACACCCAGACCAAGCTGCGCAAGGACGCGCAAGACAAGGAAAAGGAGCGCGACCGGCTGCTGGCCGAGAGCGCGGTTCACGAGGATCGGCACCACTGGCTGACCGGCGCGGCGACCTTGTTCGAGATCGGCATTGCGATGTCGACGGTCGCGATCATTACACATCGGCAATGGCTGTGGCTCTCGGCGGTGACCTTCGGCGCCGTCGGTCTGGTCCTGCTCGGCATGGCCTATATCGGGTAGGACGACGTCCGCCGTTGCGCAGGCAAGTCCGGCGGGCAATAGTTTTGCGACTGGCCAGTCGAGTATCGAAGGGGCGCCATGACCAACCGGTCGCTTGCCACGCTGTTGGAGATTCGCCGCAAGCATCCGCTGCGAAATACTTACGCCGAGATCAAGTCCGGCATGGGCCAGCTCGAAAAGCTGGCATGCTGGATCACCGACCATGTCGGCACGATGGCCTTCTTCCTGGCGATTCTGTTCTGGACCATCTTCTGGCTCGGCTGGAATTTCCTCGCGCCGCCGCGCCTGCAATTCGATCCGCCGATGGGATTTGTGTTCTGGCTGTTCATCTCCAACATGATCCAGATTCTGCTCATGCCGCTTTTGATGATCGGGCAGAACATTCAGGGCCGTCAGTCGGAAGCGCGTGCCGAGCACGATCTGGAGATCAACATCAAGGCCGAGGCCGAGATCGAGACGGTTCTTCATCACCTGGAACGGCAGAACGAAATGTTAATGGCGATGCTGGAAAAACAGGGTATCAAGCTCGACGAAGTGCTGAGAGCGAGTCAAAGCTGATGCGTCAGGTGTTCTTGGTTGCCGCTTTGGGCCTGTTAATGGCCACGGCGCCCGCACGCGCCGCGGACGATCCCTTCGCGGCCTGGGAACACGAAACGGCCGGCCGCGCCAACGATGTGCGCGCCTTCGAAACCTATCTGAAGCGGCAGCATGTGAGCGGCATCCTGCCGACCGCGCAACTGTTGCTCGATGCAAGTTCGTGGCGCGCCTGCGGTCAGGAGCCTTACAGCCTTCCGCCACGCGCGCTTTGGGCCAACGTCGTTCCCACCTTGCGCTTCATCCGCGCCCACATCATCCCGGCGCTGGGTCCGGTCGCGGCCGTCTCCGGCTATCGCAGTCCGGAACTCAACGCGTGTGCCGGCGGCGCATTGAAGAGTGCCCATGCACTCTACTACGCGCTCGACCTCACGCCGCTCGAGGTCACCGATCGCAACAAGATGATCGCGCAGGTCTGCAATATCCATGCGCGCTATGGCGAGGCGGCGCATGTGGGCCTGGGCTTCTACAGCGGCCTGCGCTTTCACGTCGATACGCACGGCTATCGCCGCTGGGGCACCGACTATCGCGCCGATACTTCGCCCTGCGTGACCTTGCAGGCTTCGCGCTAGATTTCCGTTAGTGACGCGCGCGGGCGCGGCGCGCCTGCATCGCGATGCCGAGCGGGATCGACGACAGATAGATCACCATCCCGACGGTCAGCGTGATCCACGGCCAGGTGATCATGAAGCCGGCCAGCACGCCGACAAACGCCCACAGCAAAATGCGATGGCGCCGCGCGGGCCGCATATATTTGATCGACGGCGTCGGCAGGCGGCTGACCATCAGGCTGGCCGAAATCGCGATCATCGCGCCGCTTATCATCGGATCGCGGAACAGCTGGCTGCCGGTCTGGAAGCTGAGCAGCACGGGCAACAGCAGAAGCCCGGCGGCGGCCGGCGTCGGCAGTCCGGTGAAATAGGGATTGGCGGGCGAGGAACCTTCGTCGCGCACGCTCTGCACATTGAAGCGCGCGAGCCGAATCGCCGAACAGGCGCAGAAAATCAGCGCCGCGATCCATCCCGCATTGCCCATGCGCTCGAGGCTCCACATATAGATCAGAACGCCCGGCGCCACGCCGAAGCTGACGAGATCGGCAAGCGAGTCGAGCTGCGCGCCGAACGGCGTGTCGGCGCCGAGGAAACGGGCGGCGCGTCCGTCGAGCATGTCGAACAGCATGGCGCAGACGATCGCGGCCACCGCGGCGGGCCAGTCCTGCTCGAGTGCGAAACGGATCGCGGTGATGCCGCTGCACAGGCCAAGCAAGGTCAGAACGCTCGGCACGACGCGGCCGACCGACAGCTCTTCCAGCCTCTCCGCCATGCGGCGGCGGTCAATCCTTCGATACGCCAATGGCTTAGCCTAGCCTTGTAGTTCCCCGATGACCGTTTCGCCGGCCCTTGTCACAGAACCTTCTTTTACCACGATCTTGGCAGTGGTTGGCAAATAGACGTCGAGGCGACTGCCGAAGCGGATCATGCCGTAGCGCTCGCCGCGCTCGATCATGTCGCCGGTCTTGATGTCGCAGACGATACGCCGCGCCACCAGGCCCGCAATCTGGACCACCGCCAGATCGGCGGTCGGATCGGCGCCGCCGCGCGGGCGGATGCGCGCCGACATTCTCTCGTTCTGCTCGCTCGCCTTGTCGAAGGAGGCGTTGATGAAGCGGCCCGGCCGGTAGGACAGCGCGATGACCGTTCCGCTCACCGGCATGCGGTTCACATGCACGTTGAAGACGTTCATGAAGATGGAGAGGCGCTTGCGCGGCTGGATGCCGAGGCCGAGTTCCGCCGGCGGCACCGCATCGACGATCGGCAGCAACACGCCATCCGCCGGACTGACGAGCAGATTGTCGCCGGGCGGCGGCGTGCGTTCGGGATCGCGGAAAAACGCGATGCACCAGATCGTCAACGGCAGGAAGACAAGCGCGGCCCACGACGTGAGCAGGGCCAGCGCAGCGTTCACGCAGGCGAAGATCGCGATGAACGTCCAACCCTCGCGATGGATCGGTATTCTCAATCCGCTTTTCCTTGCTGCCACTCGCCGCCGCTCATCGCTCGCGCGGCGGCAAAGAAAAAGGGCGGCGCGACACGCACCGCCCCGATCCTTGATCGCGATGCGAGCTTACGCGCGCTCGCCCGAGAACGGAAACGAGCCGAACGCGCCCGCCTTCACGTTGCCGGAAATCTTGTTGCCGTCCACCGTGCCGGAGGTTTCCAGCGTCATCGGCATGGGCGAGGTGATCTTGGACGACCAGGAGACGTTGTTGCCGTCCACCTTGCCGTTCTCGAGCGCCATGGAGCCCTGTGCGCCGGCCTGGCTGCCCGTGAGCGTACTGCCTTCGGCCTTCAGGGTAAGCGTGACTTTCTGTGCACCCATGGGCGAATTGATAACGATATTGTACGTGCCATCGACGGACATGCGCCGTTCCTCCTTGAGAAGGCGTGCATCTAAGAGACCTGCGCACTGTTGCGCAAGGCTTAGATGACGATGACGTCACGGAAATCGTACCGATCGTTGGAATCCCGTTTGGGATCAATTCTCTATGCCCGTGCTAGGGATACCGAAATCGAGCTGCGCCCGATCGTGGAACGGGTCAGTTCGTGACGCTTCACGAACAGTCCCTGCGGATCGCGCGTCTGTTCGCGCGAATTCTCCCACACGCCGTGGCTGGCATAATAAGTGAGCAGCAGAAGCCGGCCAGTACCCTCGCGCAGGTCCTGCGCCGTCCGCTCCGCGGTGAACAGACCGAAGATCTGCGTTTCGTAGCTGCCTTCGAAATTCGTCCAGGCCTGGTTCGACAGCGAGACGAAGTCGTTCACGCTGTCTGCGTCCACGGTGAACCAGCGATGCACATAGATGCCGCCCTGCTTGAGCGTATCGCCATCTTTCGGTCTCACCGTCGGCGTCAGCCGCTCGGGATGCATGGTGAAGACGGACGGTGCGCGATCGAGATCGCGCAGCCGGTCGCCTTCGGCGCTCGGCCAGCGCAACAACACGATAGCTTCATTGGAGGCGAAGCCGAGCTGGCCTTGGAACAGGCCCAGCACCTCTCCGCCGGCGGCCGCGATCGCCGGCGCCGCGACGTCTCCGATGTGGCTCGCGAATGCGGTCCAGGCGGCGCGTCCGCGCCCCAGCGTGAAGGTCAGATAGTCGTAATGGGCGGGCATTGGGGCCCTCTTGGTTTGCCGACACCGGTTCAACCTGCCTAATCTTGCCCGAGCGAGACAGGGAGAGGAAGGCCATGAAAAGCCGCGAAATCCATTTGGTGAAACGTCCCGACGGGATGCCGCGCGACAGCGACTTCGCGATGGTGGAAACCACGCTCGCCGAACCCGCCGAAGGCCAGGCGCTGGTGCAGAATCTCTATCTCAGCATCGATCCTGCGACGCGGCCGCGCCTCACCCGTGGACAGGACGTCGGCGCGGTGCTCGGCGGCTTCGCACTTGGCCGCGTGGTGCAGTCGCGTGCGCCGAACCTCAAGGAAGGCGACATCGTGCGCGGCGCTTACGGCTATCGCGAGCGCTACGTCGCCGATGCGAAGCACCTGGCCAAGGTCGACGCCGATCCGGCGCTGCCGCTCACTGTTTACATGCATGTGCTGGGCGGCGCCGGCTTCGTCGCCTATGGCGGGCTCATCGAGATCGGCAAGATGAAATCGGGCGAGCAGGTCTTCGTCTCCACCGCGGCTGGTTCGGTCGGTTCGCTCGCCTCCCAGATCGCCAAGCTCAAGGGCTGTACGGTCATCGGCAGCACGGGCTCGGACGAGAAAGCCGATTGGCTGAAGAGTCTGGGGCTCGATGCGGTGATCAATTACAAGAAGGAGCCGATCCGCGACGCGCTGGAAAAAGCGACACCAAAGGGTATCGACGTCTATTTCGACAATGTCGGCGGCGATCATCTGGAAGCCGCGCTGCGCCGCATGAATTCGCTCGGCCGCATCGCGGTGTGCGGCATGATCTCGACCTACAACGATCAGCAGGTCGGTGTGCGCAATCTTTCCGCGATCATCTATGGACGCGTGAACATCCGCGGGTTCGTCACGCCGGACTTCATGCATCTCTATCCGGCGTTCAACGAGGAGATGACGGGCTGGTTGAAGGCCGGGAAGGTCAAATATCGCGAGACCTTGTTCGAAGGGATCGAGAACGCGCCGCAGGCGCTGATCGCGCTGCTGAACGGCAAGAACACCGGCAAGATGATGGTGAAGCTATCCGGCTGAGGTGTGCGTTCCGATTTGCCAGGTGTCGAAGGCGCCGAGCAGCCCGCTCACCGAAGCCTCGTCGTCGCTCAGGGGAAACACCGCGACCTCGACCTCCAGATATTCGCGGCCTTCAAAGTTCGTGCGCATCGGCCCGGCGGAGTGCGGCTTCATCATGGTCGTCGAAGCGGCATAGAGGATGTGCATGCCGTCGAAGAACGGCGTGCCGCGCAACTCCGAAAGCAGCCGGCCGGCATAACGCTGCCCCATGAACTGGATGATGCGGTCGCCCGCGAAGCGAAAGCGGAAATCGCCGCCGCCGTCGATCACGTCGATCATGAAGGTCGATGCCACCGATGTGCGCAGCTGCGCCGGCGTGACCGCCGCGCGCTTGGGGCCGATGCGTCCGGCCGCGAGTTCCTTCCAGACCTGATGGACGCTGCGCAGCCTGGAGCTGGTCAGTGCGCGCGCGAAGTCGTCGTCAGTTTCAGTCATGCGCCTGTAACCGCGGCGTGCCCGCCGCATCCACCCGATTTCAGGAATCGCGAATCCCTCTTCGAGGCGAATCGCGCGCGCGGCTTGTAACAGGTCCATGACAGGGCTTGCTGCGACGGAACGTCTCTCTATCGCGGATCGATATAGAGTCGGCCGGCGCAACAAACAGGCGCGCCTAATTCTCCAGCATCACCTTGCATTGATGCGTCGGCTTGCGCAGCGCTTCGAACGCGGCCGGAAGGTGATCCAGGTCGACGATATCGGTCACCATATGACCGACATCGACTCGATCTTGTGCGATCATTGCGATCACATAGTCGAAATCGGCGGGGCGGTAGCCCAGCACGAACTGAAGCTCCAATTCCTTCATGATGCCCATCAGCGGCATGATCGTGTCGGGCTGCTGGCAAACGCCGGCTACGACGATGCGGCCGCCACGCGGCGCCTCCGCCATCACATTCATGAGAAGTCCCGGCACGCCGACGCATTCGAAGATGATGTCGGGATCCTTGCCCGCGATTTTCTGAACCTGGGGCGCGAGCGGCTGCGAAGGATCGATGCAGTCGGTGGCGCCGAACCGTGCCGCCATCTGTTTGCGCACCTCGGCCTTCTCGCTGACGATGACGTGCCGCGCGCCGAGGAATTTCGCCCACAGCATGGTGGCAAGGCCGACCGGGCCCGCGCCGATCACCAGCACGGTCGCGCCGCGCGGCATCTTCGCCATGTCGACGGCATGCAGGCCCACCGCCAGCGGCTCCACCATCGCGCCTTCGCGGAACGACACGCTATCGGGCAACCGATAGCCGCTGCCCGATCCGATCCGGACATATTCGGCATAGGCGCCGGGGCTCTGGCCAAGCCCGACCGCCAGCATCTTCGCGCAGGTGCCGCGGTTCGACCAGTTGATGCACGGCGTGTGCTCGCCGCAGCAAATGACGGGAAAGCCCGCGACGCGGTCGCCCGGCTTCCACAGATGCGTGACCGCCTTGCCGACCTCCATCACTTCGCCGGCGAATTCATGGCCCATCACCGCGCCGCCGGGCAGCGGCATGATCGTGCCCGGTTCGGTCATGTGCAGGTCCGAGCCGCAGATGCCGCAATTCCTCACCCGCAGGATGATGTCGTGCGGGCCCGGCACCGGATCGGCGAGGGTCTCGATCGTGAGCGGCTTCGTCAATTCCTTGAACACGGCGGCGCGCATGGAAGCTCCTGAACCTTTTCGGCGGCGCGCAGCTTATGTCATGTTTGGCGGGACGGAAACGAGGATGGCCATGGTCGACACTTACGCTACGGCACGCGCGATGCTTTCCGATCTCAAGGCGAAGAAAGTGTCGGCGCGCGAGCTTCTCGCCGCGCATGTCGCGCGCAACGACAGGATCGCAAAGCCTGTCAACGCGGTGGTCGCGACCGATCTCGCGCGTGCCCAAAAGGATGCCGCCGCGATCGACGAGGCGCGCGCGAAAGGTGCCGCGCTCGGCCCGCTTGCCGGCCTGCCGATGACGATCAAGGACGGCTACGACGTCCAGAACATGCCGGCCACCAGCGGCAATCCCGCGCTCAAGGATCGCGCGAAGAACTGCCCCGACGCGGAAACGGTCGCGCCGGTGCGCAAGGCGGGCGCGGTGATCTGGGGCAAGACCAATGTGCCCTTCATGCTCGGCGACTTTCAGACCTTTAACGAGATCTACGGCACGACGAACAATCCCTACGACGTCACCAAGGTGCCCGGCGGTTCGTCCGGCGGCGCCGCGGCGGCGCTCGCCACCGGCGTTACGCCGCTCGAGATCGGTACCGACATCGGCGGATCGCTGCGCCATCCGGCGAACTATTGCGGCGTGACGTCGTTGAAGACGACATGGGGATCGCTCAGCGGCCGCGGATTGATCCCGCCGCTGCCGGACCGCTACGTCGATTGCGACCTTGGAGTCTACGGGCCGATGGCGCGCAACATCGGCGACCTGAAACTCTTGTGGAGCGTGCTCAAGGCAACGCCGGAAACCAAGCGCGCCGACATCAAGAACGCGCGCATCGCGGTGTGGGACGAAGAACCGGGTTGGCCGCTGTCGCGCGAGGTGCGCGATGTCGTTTCGCGCGCCGCCGATGTGCTGGCGCAATCGGGCGCCGATGTCGAACGCGCCAAGCCCGACATCGACGGCGTCGAACTGGTCGACGTCTACGCCCAGCTTCTGGTCCCGATCATCGCGCTCGACTTTCCGGACTCGCTCATCACGTCTTTCGAAGCCGCGCGCGAGGCGGATCGCAAGATTCTCGCGGCCGGCGGCGAAGGCGTCGGCGGTGCCGCCTACCGCCTGCGCGCCACGCCGACGTTCCGCGAATATATTTTGCTGCAGGTCCGGCGCCAGGCGATGAAGGACAAGCTCGCCGCTTTCTTCGGCCGGTATGACGCGATCCTCATGCCCATCGGCATGGTGCCGCCGTTTCCGCATCAGCACGAACCGGCGCTCCCCGAACGGATGCTGGACGTCGACGGTGCGAGCGTGCCCTACATCGCCATGCTGAACTGGATCGCGCCCGCGACCGCGCTGCATGCGCCGGCCATCGCGGTGCAGGCGGGCCAGACGGCGAAGGGTCTCCCCGTCGGCGTGCAGATCGTCGGCCCCTGGCATGGCGAAGACCGGCTGTTCGATTATGCCGCCGCCGTAGAGGAAGGTTTGGGCGGCTTTCGCCCGCCGCCGCTGTTCTAGCGGGGCGCATTTTCTCCGTCCGCGCCGTTATGCGATAAGGCGGCACACGACATTCTATAAGACTGGGAGCACGCACATGGCCATCAAACTCAAGAACGGAATCTTCCTCGCGCCGTTTCACCCCGTCGACGAAGATCCGACTCTATGCATCCAGCGCGATCTGGAGTTGATCGATCATCTCGACAAGCTCGGCTACGAGGAAGCCTGGATCGGCGAGCATCACTCGGCCGGCTACGAGATCATCTCGAGCCCGGAAGTGTTCATCGCGGCCGCGGCGGAGCGCACCAAACGCATCATGCTGGGTTCCGGCGTGATTTCGCTGCCCTATCATAACCCCCTGATGGCGGCGAACCGCGTCATCCAGCTCGACCACCAGACGCGTGGCCGCTTTATGTTCGGCGTCGGGCCGGGGCTTTTGCCGTCCGACGCATTCTCGATGGGCATCGATCCCACGACCCAGCGCGACCGCATGGTCGAGTTGATCGAGGTGATATTGCGGCTCTTCGCGGGCGAACGCGTCACCCACAAGACCGACTGGTTCACGCTGGTCGACGCGACGTTGCAGCTTCGGCCCTATACCTGGCCGCATCCCGAAATCGCCGTTGCCTCCTCGGTCACGCCGTCGGGCGGCAAGCTCGCCGGCAAGCACGGCTTCGGCATGCTGTGCGTGGCCGCAACCCAGGCAGGCGGCTATGACGCGCTCGGCATCAACTGGAAAGTCGCCAACGACGTCGCGGCGGAGAACGGCCGCAAGATGAATCCGGAGAAGCTGCGTCTCGTCGGTCCGGTGCACATCGCCGAGACGCGCGCGCAAGCCTTCGAGAACGTGAAGTTCGGCCTCGCCAAATGGCAGAACTATTTCGGCAACATCGCAGGCGTCGCTGGTCGCCAGGCCGCCGCCGAACAGACCGTCGAGGATCTGGTGAAGGACGGCCAGCTCGTCATCGGCACGCCGGACGACGCCATCGCACAGATCCGGCGCCTCCAGGCCAAGCAGGGCGAGTTCGGCGTGTTCCTCCAGCTCGCGCACAATTGGGCGAACTTCGAGAACACCAAGAAGTCCTACGATCTGTGGCAGCGCCACGTCACGCCAGTGATCAACAAGGCGAACGAGGCGCGCGAGACGGCCTTCAACTGGGCCGGCGAAAACAAGGAGAAGTTCATTGGCGCCGCCATGGGTGCCGCGATGCAGACCATCGCCAAGCACAATGAGGAACAGGCCAAGAAGGGCCAGAAGGCCGCGGAGTAAAGCGGCGGCGAACCCAACAAATTCGGGGAGGGGTCATGCGCGCTGCTGACACCTCCCCGTTTTATTTTGCGCTATTCTTTTGCGCATGACGCATCGCATCGAAGGCGGCTGCCATTGCGGCAACATCGCCTACACCTTCGAAATCAGCACGAGCCTGGACAAGCTCGGCCTGCGCGCCTGCCAATGCAGTTTCTGCCGCGCCCATGGCGCGCGCACCACGTCCGATCCGAACGGCGCTATGCGCATC
This sequence comes from uncultured Alphaproteobacteria bacterium, assembly GCA_963741735.1. Lineage (GTDB taxonomy): Bacteria > Pseudomonadota > Alphaproteobacteria > Micropepsales > Micropepsaceae > Rhizomicrobium. The sequence goes on along the minus strand of CAVUJB010000002.1, from coordinate 440,544 downwards.
AAGGTCCGCGATGCGGACAAGCTGCAGCGCTACCGCTTCGGACTGAAGACCGCCGATTTCCTGATCTGCCGCGAATGCGGCGTCTTCATCGGCGCGCTGATGGAAGAGGACGGCAAGCGCTGGTTCACCGTGAACGCCAACAGCTTCAAGCCGCCGCCGGCCCACGATATCGTCGGCGCGGCCAATGATTTCGGCGGCGAGGACGTCGCGGGCCGCACGTCGCGCCGCGCCGCCAAATGGACCCCTGTCACGGAGCTTTCGCTATGATCACGGCGCTTGTCATCATCGATGTGCAGAAGGGCATGTGGGAGAACCCGGCCCATCCGCCCTATGACGATCAGGGTGTGCTCTCCCGCATCGCCGGTCTCATCGCCAAGGCGCGCGCCAGCAATACGCCGATCATGTATGTGCAGCATCACGGCATTGACGAGCCAAATCATCCGTTCAAGCCCGGGCTCCCGGGCTATCCGTTCCACGACGCGATCGCGCCGGGGCCCGGCGACGATGTGACGGTCAAGACGAAGTCCAGCGCCTTTCACGGCACCGATTTCGACGCGAAGCTGAAGGCACGCGGTATCGATCACCTCATCGTCACCGGCATGCAGTCGGAATATTGCGTCGACTCGGCGGTCCGCGGCGCCCATGAGCGCGGCTACAAGGTCACGCTCGTCTCCGACGCGCATTCGACCGGCGACACCAAGGTCGCCAAGGCGAAGGACATCGTCGCGATCCAGAACGACACCATGGCATGGGATTTCGCCCGCGTGATCCCGGCGGCGGACGTGACTTTTTAGCCGATCAGAGCTTCACGCTGCCGCCCACGATCGCCTGATATCTCGCATCGCTCAGCGGCTCGTAGCGGCCGCTCGCCGGGTCGAGCCAGTAGAGCGGATCGCGGATCGCGGCCGGATCGAAGCCCTGCTTCACCAGATCGATCTTGCGCTGCTTGAACGTGCCGGTGATCTCGAGTTCGGGCAGCAGCCGGACGAAAACGGGGCGCGCATAGGCCGGCAGGTTGCCGGCGATCGCGCCGGCCAGCGAAGCGATGTCGAAGCCCGAACCTGTGACCAGCGCCGCCATGCCGGCGCGGCCGTCTGCGCCCGGCACGCTGACGCCATAGACATTGGCTTCCTTCACGCCCGGCACGACGCCGAGCGCCTCGGCCACCTCGCTGGTCGCGACGTTCTCGCCTTTCCAGCGGAAGGTGTCGCCGATGCGGTCGACGAAATAGAAATAGCCGTGCGCATCGCGCCGCATCAGATCGCCGGTGCGGAACCAGGCATCGCCTTTCTCGAACACGTCGTGCAGCACTTTCTTCTTGGTGTCGGCTTCCTTGGTGTAGCCGTCGAAGGTCTTGCCCGGCTCGTTGGCGATTTTGCCGATCGTCTCGCCGACTTCATTGTCGGCGCATTCGATGCAGAAGCCGTCGAAGCCGCGCACCGGCTCCTCCTTCTCGACATCGAACTTGACGATGCGGGTGGTGATGATGCTGCGCATGTAGGATGGCACGCGGCCGACCGCACCCACCGTGCCGTCATAGTTGAGCATCGAGACATTGCCTTCGGTGGCGCCGTAGAATTCCACGATCTTGGGAATTGCGAAGCGCTGCTGGAAGGTGCGCCAGATCTCCGGGCGCAATCCGTTGCCGGTGATGGCCCGGATGCGATGATCGTGTTCGTGCGGCGCGGTCGGTGCGTTCAACAGATAGCGGCACAACTCGCCGATATACTGGAACAAGGTCGCCTCATAGGCGTGCACGTCGCTCCAGAATTCGCTGACCGAGAATTTCTTGCGCAGGATCACCGATCCGCCGGTCAGGAATGCCGGACCGATGGCGCACACCCCGCCCGCCGAATGATAGAGCGGCAGTACGTTGTACATGCGGTCGCTGGCCTTCGCGTTCAGCCCGCTCGCGAAGCCGTGCATCATGAACAGCATGCGCAGATGGGTGAAGTTGGATGCCTTTGGCAGGCCCGTCGTGCCCGACGTGTAGATGTAGAACGCCTTGTCCTTGCAGGTGACGCCGGCACGCAACGCGCGGTCGACGGCGCTGCCCGATTGCGACGCGAGCGCCGCGTCGAAGTCCTGGAGGCCCTGCATCGCGCCGCCCGAACACCACGCGATCGGGCGCGGCTCGATCTGTGGCGCGGCCTCGGCATAGGTCTCGGCGAGATCGGCATCGACGATCGCGTGCTTGGCGCCGGCGATGGCGACGGAGTGGGCGAGCGGCGTGCCGCGCAAATTGGTGTTGATCAGCGCCGCGACTGCGCCGACCTTCAGGAGGCCGAGCCATGTCGCGACATATTCTGGCCGGTTTTCCATAAGCAGCGCGACCACGTCGCCTTGCTTGACCCCGGCACCGGCTGCCCAGCGCGCCACGCGATTGGCGTGCCGCTCGAGCTCGGCATAGCTCAGCGTCCGGTCGAGATAGTGAAAGGCGATCGCATCCGGCGTGGCGCGGGCTTGCGCCTCGACCACGTCGACAATGGTGTCCGGACTGTCGGGCTTGACCTTGCGCAAGCCGATCAGCGTCCGGGCGATGGCCGATATATAAGTGGCCTCGCGCGAAACCATGTCCAACAGGCCCATGCGGTCCTGACTGCGAAAATAATCTTTTCGAAGATAGACCTATAGGGTTAACGATTCCGAAACCATGTCCGATCCGCTCGATCTTAAAGGCCTCAAATGCCCGCTGCCGGCGCTGTTCGCGCGCCGTGCCCTGGCGCGCGCTCTGCCGGGTGCCGAGATAGAAGTGGTGGCCGACGATCCGCTGGCGGCCGTCGACATCCCGCACATGTGTGCCCAGGAGTTGCACGCCGTTGTCAGCGTCAGCCGCGAAGGCGATGTGACCCGCCTTCGCCTGCGCCGTGGTGGCTAATTCGAGGGTGGCGGCGGCGCTGCCTTGGGGCCGAGCCGTTCGATGACGTCGGCGGCTTTCAGCGCATGCGGATCGTCCTTGGCCTGATCGGGCGTCAGAAGGATGATCTCGGCATAGGCGTGATAGCTGGTGGCCGGACGGGTTTCCGCGCTATCGCCCCAGAACGGATCCCAGGGGTCATGGCGCCAGCTGCGCCAGTACCAGCCGAAGCCCGGCCCCCATCCTGGTCCCCAGCCGGGAAATCCCGCGAAGTCCGTGTGATAGACCGTCTTCGCCTCGGTGCTGCGGGTGTCGAAAGTGAACCAGGCATAGCCCGCATCGCGGGTCACCTCGGCGGAGCGCAGCAGCAGGAAATCCTCGACCGTTTCGCGCCGGGTGGCCGAATTGCCTGTGAAGGTCACGCGGAAGCGGTTGTCCGCCAGCCTTTCGTCGGAATAGCCGGTGCCGTGCCCGTTTTCGGCCGGCTTATAGGGTGCCGGGGTGGTGCAGCCGGCCACGGCCAGGAACAGCAAGGGCAGCACTAGTAGCTTGATATTCATGGCGATTTCTCCAGCCAGCCGCGACTTTATCATGCCGGGGTTGCGCTTTCGTCCCGTTGCCGATATTTAACTTTATAACTGAACGGTCAGTTATTAATTGCATATCATGACGACTGATACGACCGCACCCGAGCATCGCTGGACCCGCCGCAAACAGGCGCGGCCGGCCGAAATCCTGGAAGCGGCCCTCGCGGTCTTTGCCGAAAAGGGCTTCGCGGCGGCGCGGATGGAGGACATCGCGCGGCGCGCCGGCGTTACCAAGGGCACGATCTATCTGTACTTCGAGAACAAGGAAGCGGTGTTCAAGTCGCTGGTCAGCGAATCGATCGGCAACACGCTCAGCGCGGTCGTCGAAAGCGTCCGGGCCTATGAAGGCTCCGCGCGCGAGTTGTTGCGCTTCGCGCTCTTGCGCATCGTCGCGCTTCTGGTCAACAGCGATCGCGTCGTTCTCGTCAAGATCATCGTCGGGGAGAGCGGCAACTTCCCGGAACTCGCGCGCTTCTACCGCCACGAGATTATCGATCGCGGCATAGCGCTGATGTCGTCGATCTTCGAGCGCGGCGTGAGGCAGGGCGAGTTTCGCGCCGTCCCGACCGGGCATGCGGTTCGGCTGTGCATCGCACCTGTGCTTCTCGCCGCGCTGTGGCGCAGCACCTTCGCTGCCTTCGACGCCGAGCCATACGACTATCAGGCACTGATCGAACTGCATCTCGATGTCCTGTTCCGCGGCCTTGCTCCCGAAGGATCGACGCCATGACGCGCGCGACTCTGTTGGCTCTTCTGCTTCTCCTCGCCGGTTGCGGCCAGAACGACGGCAAGACCTGGCTCGGCTATGCCGAAGGCGAGGACGCTTTCATCGCCGCGCCGCAATCCGGCTGGGTGGCGCGCGTCGCGGTCCAGCGCGGCGATGCGGTGCATGTCGGCGATTTGCTCTTCACGCTGGACGATACGAACCAGCAGTCGGCGCGCGACCAGGCGAACGCGGCCATCGCGGTCGCGCAAAGCCAGCTCGTCGCGGCCAAGGCGAATCTCGTCCTGACGCAGAAGGAACTGGCGCGCCAGGCGAACCTGCTCGCCGAACAGGCCGGCACGAAGCAGGCCTATGACGTGGCAAAGGCGAGCTACGACTCGGCGGCCGCCCAGGTCAGCCAGATCGAAGCGCAGATCGCGCAGGCCCGCGCCAGCCTGACCGGTGCCGCCTATCAGCTTTCCGAACGCGACGTGACGTCGAGGACGGCGGGCCGCGTCGAGGACGTCTACTTCCGCACCGGCGAATATGCCCCCGCGATGACGCCGGTGGTCTCGGTCCTTCCGCCGCAAAACATCTATGTCCGCTTCTTCGTGCCCGAAAGCGAATTCGCGCGCGTCAAGCTCGGCCAGCGCGTCGCCATCAGCTGCGATGGCTGCGCACAGAACATCGTCGCCACGGTCACCTTCATCGCACAGCAGGAGGAGTTCACCCCGCCGGTCATCTTCTCCATCGGCAGCCGCGAGAAGCTCGTCTTCAAGATCGAAGCGCGGGCGCCCGGCGGCCTGAAACTCAACCCTGGCCAGCCGGTCGACGTCAGGCCGCTCTAGATGCCCGCGCTCGCCATCGATGTCCGCGGCCTGACCAAGCGCTTCGGCGCCAAGGTCGCCGTGAACAAGGCGGACATCGCGGTGCCGCAAGGCCAGGTCTGGGGATTTTTAGGCCCCAACGGCTCGGGCAAGACCACCACCATCCGCATGCTGTGCGGTCTGCTGCATCCCGACGCGGGCGAGGGTACTTGTCTCGGTTACGATTTCCGCACCCAGCCCGAGGAGATCAAGCGCGAAGTCGGCTACATGACCCAGAGGTTCAGCTTCTGGGAAGATCTCTCGATCCGCGAGAATCTCGATTTCGTCGCGCGGGTCTACGAGCTGCCGAACGCGCGCGACGCGGTCGCGCAGACACTGCAAAGGCTCGGGCTCACCCAGCGCCAGGGCCAGCTGGCCGGCGAACTGTCCGGCGGCTGGAAACAACGCCTCGCGCTCGCCGCTTGCATGCTGCATCAGCCGAAGCTTCTTCTGCTCGATGAACCCACGGCCGGCGTCGATCCCAAGGCGCGGCGCGACTTCTGGGACGAGATCCACCGCTTGAGCGGCGAAGGTCTCACCGTGCTCGTCAGCACGCACTACATGGACGAGGCCGAACGCTGCGACCGCATCGTTTTCATCAATCTTGGCGACATCGTCGCGCGCGGCACGGTGGCGGAGGTCATCGCGCAGTCCGGCCTCTTTACCTTCGTCGTCGAGGGCGAGGGTGCCCGCGCTCTTGCCGGGAAACTGCGCGGCCATCCCGGAGTCGAATTTGTCTCTTTCTTCGGCGCGGCTCTGCATGTCAGCGGCCAGGACCGAGCGGTCCTCGATGCCGCTCTCGCCCCCTATCGCGAGCGTGCCGGGCTTTCGATCCACGAAGCAAAGACCAGCCTCGAAGACGTCTTCATCCAGCTTCAGGAACGCCGCAAGGGTGACGACGCATGAATGCCCGCCGTCGATATCGGCCCGCCTCTCCCGTGCGTGCGCAGCACGTCGGCGGGGGAGGTGCCCGTAGCACCGTGAGGTGCGAAGGGCGGAGGGGGAAATTATGAACCGGCACTTCTCCTTGGCCCGCGTGATCGCCGTCCTGGTGAAGGAATTCATCCAGATGCGCCGCGATCGCGTCACGCTCGCGCTCATCTTGGGCGTGCCGCTGATGCAGCTGCTCTTGTTCGGTTTCGCCATCAACAACGATCCCAAGCATCTGCCGACCGCGGTCGCGATCTCCGATCCCGGCGTCTTTTCCGACTCGATCGTCGCGGCGCTCGCCAATTCCGGCTATTTCGACGTCGTCCGGGCAACCAACTCGCCGAAAGAAGCCTTGCGCCTGCTGGCGGAAGACAAGGTCTCCTTCGTCATCGAGATCCCGGCGAATTTTTCGCGCGATCTGGTGCGCGGCGCCCGTCCCCAGCTTCTGATCCAGGCCGACGCCAGCGATCCGGCCTCGGCCTCGAACGCGGTCGGTGCGCTCGGCGAGATCGCAAGCGATGCGCTTCGCGACGATCTGACCGGTCCGCTCGCCGTGCGCGCGCAGACGCCGCCGCCATTCGAAACGGTCATCCACCGGCTCTACAATCCCGAAGCCATCACCCAGTACAACATCGTGCCGGGTCTGCTCGGCGTGATCCTGACGATGACCATGGTGCTGATGACCTCCATGGCGCTCACCCGCGAGCGCGAGCGCGGCACCTACGAGAACCTGCTCGCGATGCCGACGCGCCCGGTCGAGATCATGATCGGCAAGATCGCACCCAACATCCTGGTCGGAATCATTCAGGCCGCTCTCGTGCTGTTGGCGGCGAAGCTGGTCTTCGGCGTCCCGATGATCGGCTCGCTGACCCTGCTCAGTGCAATCCTGATCGTCTTCATCGCCGCCAATCTCGCGGTCGGCTACACCTTCTCGACCATTGCGGAGAGCCAGCTCCAGGCGATGCAGATGATGGTTTTTTTCCTCCTGCCCTCGATCCTTTTGTCCGGCTTTGCGTTCCCGTTCCGTGGCATGCCTGTCTGGGCGCAATGGATCGGCGAAGTCCTTCCGGTTACTCACTTTCTCCGGGTGGTCCGCGGCATCCTGCTCAAGGGCAATGGACCGGTGGAAGTGTGGCCCGACGTCTGGCCGCTGCTGCTCTTCATGTTTGCGGTCTCGATATTGGCGCTTTTCCGCTTCCGCCGGACCCTCGATTGAGGCTTAGTCCCGGCCTTGCTAAAGCTAATCGCCCGTTACAAATTCATGGGTAAATCTACCCCCCGGACCAACGGGGCGTTTTCTTCGGAATTGTGAGTGGGGTCCGAACGCTTCGTATGACCGGCTTGTCCCTGATCCTGCAATGCATGCTGGCCGGCGTTCTCGTCGTCATCGCGGCCCTGTCGCTCCAACTCGTGGCGCTCAGCTATTTTCGGCTCTACCGGACCGCGCCGCGCCTGCGAAAGCCGGTCCTGCCAGATGAGGCGCTGCCGCGCGTGCTGGTGCAACTGCCGGTATGCGACGAAGGCCCGCTCGCCGTGCGCGTCGCCGCCGCGGCCGCAAGGCTCGATTGGCCCCTCGACAAGCTCGAAATCCAGGTCCTCGACGACGGCCGCACCGGAAATCCGGACGATCTGGTCCGCGCCATCGCAAGCGTGGTGCCGCAAGGGGTAAATCTGAAAGTGCTTCGCCGCGGCGAACGCTCGGGCTTCAAGGCCGGCAATCTCGCTTACGGGCTCAAGCATTCCGATGCGCCCTATGTCGCGATCTTCGATGCCGATTTCGTGCCGCCGACCGACTTCCTGCGCCGTATGGTGCCCGCCCTCGTCGCCGACCAGGGCCTGGCTTATGCACAGGCGCGTTGGGGCCATGCCAACCGCACCAAGAATTGGCTCACCCGGGCCCAGGGCATGCTGCTCGATGCGCATTTCTCGGTGGAGCAGGAAGCGCGCTTCCGCGCCGGGCTGCCGATGTCGTTCAACGGCACCGCCGGCGTGTGGTCCCGCGCGGCGATCGACGATGGCGGCGGCTGGACCGGCGATACGCTGACCGAGGATCTGGATCTGTCGATGCGTTGCGTGCTCAAGGGCTGGCGCTCCGCACTGCTCGGCGACGTCGAAGTTCCCGGCGAATTGCCGGAGACCGCGGCGGCGTGGCGCGCGCAACAGGCACGCTGGACCAAGGGGCACGCACAGACCGCGCGCAAGCTTCTTCCCGTAATCTGGGCGAGCGGCATGCCGCTGTGGAAAAAGGCGGCGATGACGCTGCAGATGATCCAGTTCGCGTTCTACACGCTGGCCTTCGTCTCCGCCGCGATCAGTTTGACGCTGATGTATATGGGCGTCGTGTACATACTGAGCGTATCGCTGCTCGGCCTTTCGGTCTCCGCCCTCGGCCTTCTCGCATCAACGGGATACCTCTATCTCGGTCAGGCGATGCTGGGACGCGAGCGGCTTCCCTGCATCGTGCGCTCGATCATGTTGGCGGTGGTCTTCCCGTCCGGCCTTATCCTCGCCAACACGCGCGCCACCGCGGAAGCGTTCTTCAGCTCGCAGATGACCTTCCACCGAACCTTGCGTCCGGGAGAGCGCTATGCCGGCGGCTGGCGCGGCGGGCCGGAACTCGTCATCGGGCTGTTGCTGCCGATTTTCGCCTTCACCGAACAGGCCTGGAGCGCGCCGTTCTTCTTTTTCGCGGTCACGGGCCTCGTCTCGATCGGGGCCATGGGCCTGTCGGGATCGGCGGAAACGCTGTCCCGACGCGAAATCCGACCCGGAAAATAACGGAAAAATCAATTAAAATTTTAGCTTTTCAAAGTCGATTCAAATCTCTAACTGCGTTTTGAACCGCTGCCTGTAGCGTGTGCCTTTGGGCTCGTGCTGGGGCGTAAGAGGGGCAAATCACATGATCTTAGGTTCGGCTTCCCGAATCGCAGCCGTCGCGAGCTTCTGTGCCCTTCTTGGCGGATGCGGCGGCATGAGCGTGACCGAGCTGACGACCGCCGATCTCGACTATTCCCACGCCGGTCATCGCGCCGCGCCGCAGCCGGCGCCCGCCGCAGACGACCCGACCCTCTTCCCGGGATATGAAGGCGATCACGCGCCGTCGACGGTCGAAGGAACGGCGCTGCAATGCGTGCCCTATGCGCGCGATCATTCCGGCGTCAACATTCACGGCGACGCATACACCTGGTGGGACAAGGCCGCCGGCCTCTATGCGCGCGGCAGCGCGCCGCTGCTCGGTTCGGTGATGGTGTTGAACGGCTACGCCGGGCGCCACCGCGCCCATGTCGCCGTCGTGCGCCGCATCGTCACCGAGCGCGAGATCGACATCGATCACGCCAACTGGCTCGACGACGGCGCGGTCTATGTCAACGATCCGGTGATCGACGTCAGCGCGGACAATGACTGGACGCTGGTCAAGGTCTGGAACATCCGCACCGGTTCGTGGGGCTCCAAGATCTATCGCGTGCAGGGCTTCATCGGGCCGGGTCCGGCCAATGCCAATCCCCTCGTGGCGGCGTATCATCCTCCGGCGCTGTCCGATCCGATCGGCCGGCAGATTATTGCGTCGACCGACCCGCTGGCCACGCTCATCAGCGACACTCAGGATCGTTGATCGAAATCAGTGCGGTAGGCGCTCCAATGCGCTCCCCTTTACCTGCCCACTATTCGCCCGACCGCGTCAGGCCTAGCTTATGCGCAAGGACCGTCCCAGCGCTGCCTGTCGTGGCTGCGAAGGACGGGCGTGCCGCAAACCAGCGATGCCAGTCGCGCCTTAACGCTCGCGCCGGATGACCCCGCAAACCGTGAACAAGCCCGACCTTCTCGTGCCGTCGAACGATCCGCTCGCAGGCGTCGACGATACGCCCGGGCTCGCGTCCGCGCCGTTGCCCGACAAGGATCATTCGCTCAAGCACAGCGCAGTCCTGACGCTCGGTGCGCTGGGTGTGGTGTTCGGCGACATCGGCACAAGTCCGCTCTATGCCATTCGCGAGACCGTTCTTGCGACGGGCGGCGCCGCGCCGGCGCAATCGGCGATCTTCGGTGCGCTCTCGCTCGTGCTGTGGGCGCTCGTGATCATCGTCACGCTGAAATATGTCGTCCTCATCATGCGCGCCGACAACAATGGCGAAGGCGGCGTTCTGGCGCTCGCGACGCTGGCGCATCGTTCGCCGGGGCTCGGGCGCCGCATCAAGGCGATGATCGGCTTCGGCGCGATTCTGGGCCTCGCCCTGTTTTATGGCGACGGGATGCTGACGCCGGCGATCTCGGTGCTCAGCGCCGTGGAAGGCCTCACCGTCGTCAGCCACACCTTCGAGCCGCTCGTGCTGCCGCTGACGCTCGCGATCCTCGTCGGCCTTTTCGTCTTCCAAAGTCGCGGCACTGCGCGCATCGGACGGCTGTTCGGCCCCGTCATGCTCGTGTGGTTCGCCGTGCTCTCCGTGCTCGGCGTTGCCTGGATCGTGCGCGTGCCGATGATCCTCACTGCGATCAACCCCTGGTACGGCATCGAGCTGTTCATCCGCGAACCGTGGACGGCGTTCGTCGCGCTCGGCTCGGTTGTCCTGGCGGTGACGGGCTGCGAAGCGCTCTATGCCGACATGGGCCATTTCGGACGTCTGCCGATCCGGGCCGCCTGGTTCTTCGTGGCCTTGCCGGCGCTGGTGCTGAACTATTTCGGCCAGGGCGCCTCGCTCCTGGCGCGGCCCGCGAACGCGGCGACCGTCTTCTATTCGATGGCGCCGCACTGGGCCCATTATCCGCTCGTGATCCTGGCGACCTTCGCGACCATCATCGCCAGCCAGGCGGTGATCTCCGGCGTCTTCTCGATGACGCGCCAGGCGGTTCAGCTCGGGCAATTGCCGCGCATGGAAATCCGCCACACGTCGGCGACCGAGTACGGCCAGATTTTCGTCCCCCGCGTCAATGCGATGCTCGCGGCGGGCGTGGTACTGATCGTGCTGATTTTCCGCAGTTCCGGCGCGCTCGCCGCCGCCTACGGCATCGCGGTGACGGGCGTGATGGTGATCGACACCTTCCACGTGTCCATCGTCGCCGCCAGGCAATGGCATTGGGGCATCAGGCTCGCGATCGCGGTGTTCGGCGCATTGGCCTTCATCGACATCACGATGCTGGCGGCCAACATGCTCAAGATTCCGCAAGGCGGCTGGCTGCCGCTCGTCATCGCGGCCGGCGTGTTCATTCTCATGGAAACCTGGCGCATCGGCCGGCGCGCCCATCTGGAGCGCATCCGCTCCGAATCGATGCCGATGGAGCTGCTGCTCGAGCGTGCCGACAAGACGCCGGTGCGCGTCGCCGGCACCGCGGTGTTCATGAGCGCGCGCAACGACGTCGTGCCCGGCGCGCTGCTGCACAATCTGAAGCACAACAAGGTGCTGCACGAGCGCGTCATCCTGTGCAATGTCATGGTCGAGGACAGCCCTCTGGTGCGCGACGACAAGCGCCTCGAAGTCGAAAAGATGGGCAAGGGCTTCTTCGGCGTCCGCGTCCATCACGGCTTCTTCGAGACGCCCGATGTGCCGCGCGCTCTGGCAAACGCGCGCGCCTTCGGTATCGCCATCGACGTGGACACGGTGACCTTCTTCATCGGCCATGAGACGCTGGTGCCGGCCGAGCATCCCGTGCTTGGCCGCTGGCGCACCTGGCTCTATATGCAGCTGGCCTCCAACGCTCTTTCGCCGGCGCGCTTCTATCACCTGCCGCCAAACCGCGTGGTCGAGCTCGGCACACAGGTAACGATCTGATCATGACGACGAGTGCCGTTACGGGCTGGAGACGCGAAGCGGGCCTGACCTTGGGCGCGCTCGGCGTGGTGTTCGGCGACATCGGAACAAGCCCGCTCTATGCCGTAAAGCAATCGGTGATCGCGGCGGGCGGCAACTTGCCGGGCGCGGCGGCTGTGCTTGGTTCCCTGTCGCTGATCTTCTGGTCGCTGCTGATCGTGGTGACGATCAAATATGTCGTCTTCATCATGCGCGCCGACAATAATGGCGAGGGCGGCGTGATGGCGCTGGCGGCACTGGCGCATCGCTCGAGCGGGCTCGGCCGCCGGCTCAAGACGACGATTGCACTCGTGTCGCTCGCCGGCCTCGCACTGTTCTACGGCGACGGCATGCTGACGCCGGCGATCTCGGTGCTCAGCGCCGTGGAAGGACTAGGTGTCGAGAGCCAGCGTCTAACACCGCTGATCCTGCCTTTGACGCTCATCATCCTGGTCGGGATCTTCCTCTTGCAGCGCCACGGCACCGAACGGATCGGCAGGCTGTTCGGACCAGTCATGGTCATGTGGTTTCTCGTCATGGCGCTCCTGGGCGCGGTCGCCATCTGGCACAATCCGCGCATCCTGCTGTCGGTCAACCCGTGGTTCGGAATCCGGCTGTTCATCCACGAACCATGGACGGCGTTCGTCGCGCTCGGCTCGGTTGTCCTGGCGGTGACGGGCTGCGAGGCGCTCTATGCCGACATGGGCCATTTCGGACGGTTTCCGATCCGCGCCGCCTGGCTTCTTTTCGCGCTGCCGGGATTGCTGCTCAACTATTTCGGGCAGGGCGCGCTCGTCCTGTCCGATCCGCGGGCCGCGCAATTCTCGTTCTACGCGCTGGCACCGCACTGGGCGCATTATCCGGTCGTCGCGCTCGCCACCATGGCGACGATCATCGCCAGTCAGGCCGTCATCTCCGGCGTGTTCTCGATTACGCGCCAGGCCGTGCAACTCGGCCAATTGCCGCGTATGGAAATCCGCCACACCTCGGCGACCGAGTACGGCCAGATCTACGTTCCCCGCGTCAATGCCATGCTCGCGGTCGGCGTGGTCCTGATCGTTCTGATCTTCAAGAGCTCCGACGCGCTCGCCGCCGCCTATGGCATCGCGGTGACCGGCGTGATGGTGATCAGCACGTTCCTCGTGGCCGTGGTGGCGATCCGGCAATGGAAATGGCCGCGCTCCGTCGTCTTCGCCGTGTTCGGCGCGCTCGGCCTGGTGGACCTTGCCTTCCTGTCCTCGAACACGCTGAAGGTCGTCCAGGGCGGCTGGCTGCCATTGGCCATGGCCGCGCTCGTCTTCATCCTGATCGACACCTGGCGCATCGGCCGCCGCGTCCATCTCGATCACATGCGCGACGGCACCTTGCCGATCGATCTGTTTCTGGCGCGCGTGCCGGCCGATCGTGTCGCCGGCACCGCGATCTTCCTCGCGGCGCGGACGGACGTGACGCCGGGACCGCTGCTGCACAGCCTGAAGCATTATCACGTGCTGCATGAGCGCGTCGTGCTCGCGAGCATTACGGTGGACGACATTCCCTTCGTGCCGATCGAACGGCGGGTGGAGGTCAACAAGCTCGGCAAGGGATTCTACGAGCTCAAGCTGCGCTACGGCTTCTTCGAGATTCCCAACGTGCCGCGGGCGCTGGAGCGTTGCCGCGCGCTGGGGCTGGCGCTCGATTCCGACACATCGACCTTCTTCCTCGGCCGCGAAACGCTGGTGGCGGGCGAGCATCCCGATCTCAAGAGCTGGCGCATCGCGCTCTACACCTGGCTCGCCTCCAACGCGCTGTCGCCGGCACGCTTCTTCCAGCTGCCGCCCAACCGCGTGGTGGAGCTCGGAACGCAGATCACGATCTAGAACCGCCCGCGCCATGCCCGTTTCGGGCGAAGCGAACCTTTACGCAAATCCCAGATCGGTAAGCCACTCGTGGAAATGCTCGATCCAGCGGTCTGACGGAAAGCCCTGCTTCACCATGCCGAAGCCATGGGCGCCGCGCCGGTAGATGTGCAGTTCGGCGGAGCGCCCGGCGTCGGTCCAGTCCGCGTAAAGACCTTCGACGACGCGATAAAGCAGGAAGTCATCCTGCGCGATGCAGGTGAACAGCGGCGGCGCGTCCGCCGGAACGGTCCGCCCCAGCGTCTCGCCGCCATAGATCGCGGCGACGAAGGCGAGCGGCGCCGCGCGCGGCTCCATCGCGACATCGACCACCAAAAACGCGCCGGCCGAGAATCCGATGATCCCGACCTTGCCCGGATCCACGTCCCATTCCCTGGCCCGTTCGCGAACGATCGCGATCGCGCGGCGCCCATCGTCGGCTGCGGCCGCCCGTGCGTCGGCGATCGACTCGGGCGGCACGATCTCGCCCATGGCGCGGAACGCGGTCTTTGCCTTGCGGCTCGTATCGATGCGCGAAAACATCTTCGCCATCTCGGCGTCATAGTCGGCCTGCGCCGCCGGCGTGGCCCGCACGCGGTATTTCAAAAGGAAGGCGGTGTAGCCATGCGCCGTCAGCCAGCGCGCCACATCGAGCCCTTCATGTTCCCACGCCAGGATGCGCCAGCCGCCGCCCGGACACACGATCACGCCGATGCTGTTCGGCTTGTCGGGCCGGAACACGCTGAGCGTCGGCTCGGACACATTGCGCAGCATAACCGCGTCTGCGGCGACGCCCACCGGCGCCCGGTATTCGGCCTCCGGCCCAACGCCCTCCAGCGTTGTGGGCGGTCTGTCGCGCCAAAGGCGGATCACTTCGTCGGGCTGCGTGGTCACGTCCGGTTCCTTTCGCCAGGCGGCGGCCCTCACTGTACCCGTGCGGCCCGCCTAGTCGAGCGCGTAGACCAGAGCCTTCAGATAGGCCGTCTCCGGCAGCATCGGATGCACCGGATGATCAGGCCCGGCGCCCGCCTGGCGGATCAGCGCGGCACGGCGCTCGACGCGCGTGATGCCGGCGGCGCATTCGGCCGCGAAGCGCTCCATGCCGATATTGTGCGAGCACGAGGCCAGCAGCAGGAATCCGCCCGGCGCGGTGACCTGGGTCGCCAGCCGCGCCAGCTTGCGATAGGCCTTGGCGCCCGGCTCCAGATCCTTGCGCGCGCGCACGAAGGGCGGCGGATCGGCGATCACGATGTCGAACCGTTCCTTCGCGGCGGACAACCGCTCGAGTTCCTCGAACACGTCCGCCTTTACCGCCTTGATCGACACGTTGTTGGCGGCGGCGGATTCCTCGGCCAGCGCGAGCGCCGGCGCCGACGAGTCCAGGCAGATCACTTCGGAAGCGCCGGCCTTCGCTGCCGCGATTCCGAAGCCGCCGGTGTAGCTATAGGCGTCGAGCACCGACTTGCCCTTCGCCAGCGCCGCCATGAAGGCGCGGTTGTCGCGCTGGTCGAAATACCAGCCGGTCTTCTGCCCGCCTGCCGGATCGGCGAAATAGCGCACGCCGTTTTCCTCGACCTTGATCCGCGCCGCCTCACCCCTTGCGGCGCGGACATACTCGTCTAGGCCTTCCAGCGCACGCGACGGCGCATCATTGCGCAGGATCACGCTGGACGGCGCCACCACCGCATCGAGTGCGGCGAGCAGTGGTCCGGTCAACGCCTCCATGCCGGCGGTCGTGATCTGCGCCACCAGCACATCGCCGAAGCGATCGATCGTCAGGCCCGGAAGACCGTCGCCCTCGGCGTGTACCAGGCGATAGAACGGCCGCGCGTACAGCGCCTCGCGAATGGCAAGGGCGCGCCTCAGCCGCCGCGCGAAGAAGTCTGCATCGATGCTTGCGTCCATGGCCGGCTCCAGCAGGCGCAGGGAAATCAGGCTCTTGGGATTGAAGTAGCCCGTGCCCAGCGCGCGGCCATCGTCGAACGCGATATTGACCAGCGTGCCCGGCAAAAGCGCCTTCGCCGCTGCCGTCATCTCGATTTCGTTGGAGAAGACCCATGGCGCGCCGGCGCGGGCCCGGCGTCCTTCGCGCGGCTTGAGCTTGATCGTGCTGGTCATAAGGCGGGTTATCACGAAGCGCGCCGCACAACCACCGCGATGTCGTCCGGCTGGGATGCTCCGCCAGCTTCTGCTCGCGCGCTACCAGTTCGTCGTAGAGCACCGCGATCTCGTCGCCGGTGAAGTGCGCGAACCGCTAACGCGGGGCGCTCAAGGCCCAATCTTCTCGCCCGCCACGCTCTCCCACGCCTTGCGCCGCGCCTCGTTCGGTGCCGAAGTTACATGCGGCAGGCCGTCGCCGAAGATCGTGGTGGCGCGCTTCTTGGCGTCGTAGCGCATCCAGGCGCCCGACGTGTCGTTGGATGGATTGCCATCCTTCGCGAACGCGATCCAGCTGTCCATCATCGCGTCGCTCAGCGCCTCGGCCGCTTCGCCCGAACCGAAGAACGGCGCTGCGCCCTTCACGCGCATGGTGCCGAAGGTGAAGCCGAGCTCGAGCGCGTGACAGGCGCCGAGCGCGCCGTCCATCATCGGCGACGGCCAGTCGAAGCGATAGGCATAGACCGGGCCGTGCACCGCCTGCGCATCGAGCAGCCTTGTCGCCGGCACGAAGAAGGAGTGATCGGTCATCACATCGTTCCAGCGGTCGTACGGCGTGCCCTTGTCGTAGGCCTTGACGACCGCATCAGCGCGATCCGCGCCGGCCATCGCGCCCGTCATCTTGATGAGTCGCGCTTCGTCCATCCCCTTCAGATTGTTGGCGGCGATGGTGAACAGCCTCCACTCATCGCGCGTCGTGCCCGTCATCACCGGCACGCCCTTGGCCGAGCCCTCCGCGACGCAGTGAATGGCGCGCTTGGGCAGCACGGTTCCGTCGATGGTCGGCGCGAACGGCATGCCGAGGCCGAGCTCGCGCGGCGTCTCCAGGATCGCCTTCTGCACGTCGAGGATCGCTTCCCATGGCGCCTCCATCGGGTTCTGTGCGCCGAGCTTTTCGAGCACGAGGCGGCCGACCCTCGCGGAAAGATCGCGTGCATAGCCGATGTCGCTCGCGCCCGATTGCGGGATCGCCTTGTGATAAAGGCCGCGCGCGCCGGGCGCGGCGAGCAGCGCGCCGACGCTCATGCCGCCGGCGCTCTCGCCGAAGATCGTGACATTGTCCGGATCGCCGCCGAACGAAGCGATGTTCTCTTTCACCCACTGCAACGCCGCGATCTGATCGGCGAGACCTTCGGCGCCGGTGCCGGGCAGCTTGCCGCCGGTCGCATCGCTGAGGTTCAGGAATCCGAGCGCACCCAGCCGGTAGTTGATCGTCACCAGAACGATGTCGCCGCGCGGCACCAGATATTTGCCGCTATAGGTGCCGACGCTGCCGGCGCCGGTGTTGAACGCGCCGCCATGGATCCACACCATCACGGCGCGCTTCGCGCCGTCGCAGGCCGGCGTCTGGATGTTGAGATACAGACAGTCTTCCGAGCGCGTGCCTGGCGTGCCGCCCAGCACCGCGCCGCTCGCGCTCGCCACTTGCGGTGCGATGTTGGCGAAGCGCGATGCGTCGCGAACTCCGGCCCAGGGCTCGGGCGCCTGCGGCATGTGCCAGCGCAAATCGCCGACTGGCGGCTTGGCATAGGGAATGCCGTTGAAGCGCAGCACGCCGTCCTTGGCGATACCCTGCAACTTGCCTTGCGCGATTTCGGCATTCGCGGAAACCAGCTGGTCCATGTCGTCCCTCCATCCCGTGCGCCGTCCGCGCCTTGCGGAGCATGATCGGTGGGCCGCAACCAAGGCGCAAGCCCGGCCCCGAACTGGCCGCGCTGCACCATTGCGGCTAAAACAAAGGCAACTCGCATCGGGGGCGCACGACATGGACAAGCCATTGGCCGGGCAGGTCGCGCTGGTCGCCGGTGCCACGCGGGCGGCGGGGCGCGGAATCGCGCGCGAGCTCGCGTCGGCTGGCGCAAAAGTCTACTGCACCGGCCGCAGCACGCGCGGCAATCCGGCGACGCCGGGCCGGCCGGAGACCATCGAAGAGACCGCCGAACTCATTCTTGCTGCGGGCGGTGCGGCTGTCGCGGTGCGGGTGGATCACACCGTGGAAGCGCAAGTCGAGGCGCTGGCCCTGCGCGTCCGGAACGACGAGGGCCGTCTCGACATTCTGGTCAACGATATCTGGGGCGGCGACGATATCGTCGACTGGGAGGCGAAGTTCTGGACCCAGGACATGTCGGCGGTCCGCACGCTGGCCGAACGCTCGCTGCTCAGTCACTGGATCACCGCGCGCTATCTCGCACCGATGATGGTGGACGCGAACCGCGGCCTCATCGTCGAAGTGAGCGACGGCCATCTCTCCGGCTATCGCGGCAACATGCTCTACGACTTCATCAAGGCATCTCTGAACCGGTTTGCCTACGGCATGGCATGGGACCTCGCCGCCACGCGCGTCACCGCGCTCGCCGTTTCGCCCGATTCCTGCGCTCCGAAGCGATGCTCGATCGCTTCGGCGTGGCGGAAACCAACTGGCGCGATGCGGTGAAGACACATTGGGATTTCGAATTCTCCGAGACGCCGCATTTCGTCGGCCGCGCCATTGCCGCGCTTGCCGCCGATCCGCAGGTGCGGCGCAAATCCGGGCTCGCGCTGTTTGCCGACGATCTGGCCGAGGAATATGGCTTCACCGATCTCGACGGCAGCCGCCCCCATTTCTGGCGCAGCGTCTGCGCCCGCTCGGACCAGGACCTCGCCGGGGACGGCGATCTCAGTCCCGAGGCCCGCTGGTTCGCCGCCGCCCGCTACCAGCGCGTGCATTTGACGCCGGCCCTGTGGGACGAGGCGAACGCGCTGGCCGCGCGCCTGGGCTTCGAGCGGCTGGGTGCCGGCCTTGCGCCGATCGATCTGAGCAAGGTTCCTTAACCCGAAATTGATCCTCCTCGGACAAAGTCCGAGCATGCCAGTGTTTGCACACAGCGACCCCATCCAGGCGTTCAACGACCGCGCAAAGGCGGCCGGCTGGACGTTCGCCTGCGGTCCGGCACAGGGCTTCCGCCGTCCCGAGCTCACCGCCGCGCTCGCGCTATGGCGCGAGAAGGCCAATGGCCGCGCAATGCCCGACCGCAGCGATCTCACCGCGCGCGTGATGAAGCCTTACATGGCGAACATGACGCTGCTCGAACGCATTTCGCTCGACGGACGGCTGCAATATCGCATCCGCCTGCACGGTTCGGCGCTCGCCCGCTATGGCGAGAGCACGGGCAAGCTGCTTTCGCAGGTCGTCACGCCGGAGCGCATCGGCGCCTATGCCGGCATCTACGACACGGTGCTGGAACTTCTCATGCCGCTCAGGGTCGTCAGTCACTATCAGGCGCCGGAAATCGAATATCTCGTCGGCGAGAGCATGGTCGCGCCGCTCTCTGTTCGCGGCAGCGCTGCTCCGATGATCCTGTCGGTGACCTATGCGGAGCCGCGAAGCGAGCTGTGCAATCTTAATCGCACTTAAGTCAACAAGTTCCCGATCGCCCTTTTTCGCCATGTCTTGCCGAAGTCCAAAGTTCCGTTTCGCGCATTAAGAATTTGGCTACGACTTGGGCGGACTTTATGCGCTATGGAAGACCCGGCCGAGCGGTTGAACGCCACGTCGAAAAAGGAAGGTTGGTCCATGCGCGCCGATACGACCTTGAATTTCGACGCGCCCGAGCTCAACGCCTTGCGCGATGTGTGGAACGAGAAGGTCAAAGCCACCGGCGGTTTACCGGCGCGCGAGGACTTCGATGCCCGTACGCTCAAGCCCTTCCTGCGCCACGTCTCGATCGTCGAGCGTGCGATAAATCCCGCCGGCCGGCAGAGCTATCGCTTCCGCTTCTATGGCAGCGCGCTGACCCAGCGCTTCGGCGAGCAGACCGGACAGTTCATCGAAATGTCCATCCCGCCGGACCGGCTGCAACGCTGGATGGCCGGCTATGACGCGGTGCTCGACGGCGGAAAGCCGATTCGGTTCCTAAGCTACTTCGAAATTCCGCGGGTCTCCTACCTGAACGGCGAGAGCTTCTCCGCGCCGCTCTCCAACGGCGCGCGCAAGCCCAACACGATCCTGGCCGCGACCTATTTCACGCCGAAGGCGGCGCTGCACGCGGAAACCGCGTAAATTCGCCCTTTCGGATTGTTAACCGCCGCCCGCCTAGAATTGGCGTCATGGATCGCGACTCCATAGCCAGCTCGTTCAACGCCGCGGCGCGAAAGCTCGGCTGGCCGAGCCATTGCGATGCCTCGCTGTCGTTCGACCGCCCGGAGTTCTTCGATCTTCTCAAGATGTGGCAGGCGGCGCGCGGAACAAGGAAGCTGCCGGCTCGCGGCGATCTCACCGCGCGGATGCTGAAGCCGCATCTTGCCTCGACCACGATCTACGAAAAGTTCGCCGATGCGCCGGCGCGTTATCGCGTGCGCTATATGGGCACAAATTTCGCGCGGACCTTCGGCGAGCTGACCGGGAAGATCATAGACGAGGCAGTGCCCCCGGCGCGTGCCGCGCGGTTCGAAGCGACGCTCGACCATGTGCTGCGCTCCAGCGAACCCTTGCGCTTCATCTCGCATGCCGACGTGATCGACAAGCAATTCTTCGTCGGCGAGTATTTCACCGCGCCGCTGGCCGATGCGGACGGCAAACCGACGATGGTCCTGAGCCGCGCGCACTTCAGCGAGGCGACCGACTGGCCGAGCTATCTTGCGGCCGCGCTGAACCGGATCGAATTGCTGCCCGCCTAGAGCGATTCCGGGAAAAGTGCGAAGCAGGTTTCCGTTCGCAATTGCGACCGACCGACAAGCCGTTCTAAGCCTGCTCCACGACGAAGCCCGCGCGCGGGAAGTGCACGACGACCTCGCCCACTTGCGGATCGCTTCTCTTGATCGCGATCTCGTGCGCGTTGCTGAACACGATTTCGCCCGCGATCCTGTCGCGGCCATAATCGTCGGCCGACACCGTCACCTTGTCGCCGGGCTTGCGGCCATGGGGGTCGTGCGGATCTTGCGCGGGTTGCGCTGCGGATGTCGCGTCCTTCGCGATGGCGAGCGCTTCCTTGGCGCTCATGTCCTTCGAGGTGCCGTGGCCGATGGCGCGCACCCGCTCATACCAGGCAGCGACCTTGGGAAATTCCTCCAGGGTGGACGCGGCGCGGTGGGGCAACGCGTTGGCGATGAACCACGGATTCATGAAGGCATGGATGTCGGCAAGGCCCGCCTGCTGGCCGCCCCAGAAGGGGCGTCCGTCCTCGAGCTGGTCGGCCAGGAACCTGGTGTGCGCGCGGTACTGGTCGCGCATGAAAGGAACGGCCGCTTTGAGCGCATCGGACGAAAATCCGCCGCCGCTCATCGCCGCGCGATCCTTCTTGAAGTCCTCCGGCACCATGTCTCCGATCTCGCCGAAGATAATCGCGACGGCGGCCTGGAACACCTGCCTGTCGGCCCAGAAGCCCAGGCCGTAAGGCGCGCCCTTGTTCTGCGGCGACAGGCTCGGCGCCGGATGCAGCCGCTCCAGTTCGCGCAGGATGATCTGCGTGTCGCAGAAGATGTCGGCACCGATCTGCATGACGGGAATCTTGCGATAGCCGCCGGTCAGCGGGATCAGGTCCGGCTTGGGCATGATCACCGGCTGGATGACCGAGCGCCAGGCGAGCTTCTTGATGCCGAACGCCACGCGGATCTTCTCCGAGAACGGCGAGTTGGGATAATTGTGCAGGATGATTTCGTGGGACATGTCTTTCTCCGTTCGAACATTCCGTCATCACCCGCGAATGCGGGTGATCCATCTACGCCATGCGGCCACGCTCAATCACGGATCATCCGGACATGCCGGTGATGACGACGGGCTATGACCTTAAGAACGACCGTCAGCTCAACTCGTTGGAGAAGCGGATATTGTCGTTCTTCAAGCCTTCCAGCACGACATCGAGGCCGCCGGCGCGGATCATCCATTCCAGGCGATGGTCGCGATATTCCCGCTTGAACACACCGCTCTGCACCGCGCCCGCGACGTTCGCCATGCTGGCCAGCACGTCGGCCGCGGCCTTCGCCGCCTTCTGCACCGATGGCCGCTGATTGGCGCGCTCGAGCCAGCCGCTGAGCTTGGAGCCCTTGTCCGGCGCGAGGCCCGATCCCAGTGCGCCGTTCAGATAGGGCACCACCGACAGATCGGCCCAGCCGAAGGTCTCGCCGTTGAACCACCGCTTGTCGCCCAGATGCCGCGACAGCCAGGCATAGGTGCCGCGTGCCTGCTTGGCGGCATGCGCTTCGATGTTGCGGGCACGCTCGCCTTCGGCGCGCTTGAACCAGCGGATCTCGCCCATGCCCCAGTTGATCGGCTCGAACAGCGTGTCCATCACCTCTTCGATGGTGCGCGCCGTGGCGCGATCCGCCGCCGACTTCGGCAGAATTGGCGGCGACGGCCACTTGTCCTCGATATATTCGAGGATGATGGTCGAATCGAACACCGAAAATCCGTCGTCGATCAGCGCCGGCACTTCGCCGCGCGGATTGGCTTTGAGGAATTCCAGATCGGGCTGGCCCGAGCCGATCGCGTTCGGCATCTTTGCCTCGTAAGGCACGCCTTTCTCGTCGAGCGCGATCTTGACCTTCTGCGCATAGGGCGAGAGCGGATGCTCATAGACGATGACGGTCATTTCCTGTCCTTCCACAATTGCGCCATCCAGCCGAACAGCGTGGCGGCGTCCGATGGCGTATCCGTTGCGCCGAATTCGCGGTAGAGGCTCGCGACGTTGACCGCGATGCGCTCCGCATCGCCCCAGCCGGCATAATCGTCGAGCGAAATCGAACGCGCCGCCTCGAACGCACCCATGCCGCTGTCGTACCGCTTCTTCGCTTCCGCCGTGATGTAGGCGAGGTAGTCGCGCACGCGTGCCACGCCCTTCTTGTCCGTCACCGGCCCATGGCCGGGCACGATGGTCTCGACATCCATCGCGATGATCGTCTCGCAGGCCGCGATCCAGTTCTCGACCGGACCCGCCCACATGATCGGCGTTCCGTCGATGAACAGAATGTCGCCGGTGAACAGCGCCTTGTCGGCCGGCACATGCACCAGCGCGTCGCCGCCGGTGTGCGCCGGACCGACCTCGATCAGCTCGACGCGCTTGTTGCCGACCTGGCGGGTGGTGTGTCCGGTGAAGGTCTGGTCGGGCGCGCGGAACGAGGTCTTGTCGAAATCGAAATCGCCAAAGCAGTGCAGGAAGAATTCGCCGGTCAGCCCCATGCCGGGCGCCGCCGTCATCAGCCGGGCGAGGTCGCGCGGCGTCTCATGCTTCATCGCTTCGGCGGCACCGACGGTCGCGATGATCTGGCAACCCTCGACGCACGCGTTGCCGTAGCAGTGGTCGCCATTGTGATGGGTGTTGACCAGCGTGCCGATCTTTGCGCTGCTCGCCTTCTTGAAGCCGTCGAGCATGGCCTGTGTGTGCGCCGTGTCGAACATGGTGTCGACCAGGAGCGCTTCGCCGCTGTCGGTCACCAGGCCGGCATTGGAAAAGCCCCAGCCGCCGTCGGGCTGGAGATAGGCGAACGATCCGTTGTCGAAATCCACGACACCGGGCTCATACGAAGCCTTGCGGAATTTCAGCATGCGAATGTCCTCCTTGCGCATCCTAGATCGGTCATGCACGGTTCTCCATCGCCTTTCGATGGCGTTGCCGCCTCGGCAACATTGGGGAATTCTCGCGTGAAACACAGCATGCGTTTTGGGACGCTCGCCGCAGCGGCAAGCATCATTCTCAGCCTGCCGGCCCAAGCGGCGGGTGGGCTCAAGGTCGGCGAGTATGCCTGCTACGGCTCCGGCGGTGAAAATCTAATGGGCCTGGCCTTCAAGGTCGTGGACGCGAGCCACTACAATGACCTCGACGGCAAAAGCCCCGGTACCTATGTGGTACAGGGCGACAAAGTGCTCTTTCATGGCGGCCACATGGACGGTGAGGTCGGCGTCGACCTGAAAAACGGCCAGTTCAACCTCGGCGGTCATGGCATCAGTTGCGAGCCGTCCGGCTGATCGATCATTCGTCACATTGACGGGCAGGGGCGCCGGCTGCTTTTTCGGGGCCTTCTGGCGGAATGTTCGAGGAACGACATGATCCAAGCTGTGATTTGGGATTTCGGCGGCGTGTTCACGACCTCGCCGTTCGAAGCTTTCGCCCGTTACGAGCGCGAGCGCGGCATACCGGTGGGCACGATCCGCAAGATCAACTCCACCAATCACGAAACCAATGCCTGGGCGCAGTTCGAGCAGTCGAAGGTCGACATGAACGGCTTCGACAGGCTTTTCGCCGCGGAAGCAAAGGAACTCGGCCACCACATCCCCGGCCGCGAGGTGCTGCCGCTGCTCTCCGGCGATTTTCGGCCCGAGATGATCGAGGCATTGAAGCGCGTGAAGACGCAGTTCCGCACCGGCTGCATCACCAACAACATGCCGTCCAACACGGTCGCCGGTTCGAGCGGTCCGGCCGCCGGCCGTTCGATCTACGCGCGTGAGATCATGGAGATGTTCGACGAGATCATCGAAAGCTCAAAGGTCGGCATCCGCAAGCCCGATCCGCGCATCTATCGGATGATGTGCGAGGCGCTCGGCGTCGAACCGGCAGCCTGCGTCTTCCTCGACGATCTCGGCGGCAATCTGAAACCGGCCCGCGCGCTCGGCATGACCACGATCAAGGTCGAAAGCGGCCCGCAGGCGATCGCGGAACTCGAAGCGGCGACCGGGATGAAGCTGTCCTGACGTCCGCGTTACCTCTGACGCGCACCCAATAAGATCGCGACTCGTTCCTGGACAAAATCGTGCCATTGGGGGTCGCCTACGAAGTTCGGCAGCAGCGTCTCCATGTGCATCAGTCCCATGATGAAGACCATGAGCGCGCGGGCCAGCAGCTCGGGGCGGGCGGCGGCGTCGATCCGGCCGCTTCGCTGCGCGGCGGCGATGACGTCGCCGATCTGTGCGATGTTCCGGTCCAGCGACCGGTTCAGCAGGCGGCGGACCTTGGCGTTGTGGACCGAGGCGGAATGGATCTCGACCGCCAGCTGGCGCAGCAGCTTTAGCCGGTGCGTCGTGTAGCCCGCCACGACGGCGGCCAACGCCGCCACCGCATCGGAACCGTCTTCTGCCGCAATCGGAACCGCTTGCACGGCGCGCTGGGCCACCGCCTCGAAGAAGAGGTCCTCCTTGCTGGCGAAATGCTTGTAGATCGCTCCGGCCGTGATGCCGCTCGCCTTGGCGATCTGCGGCATCGACACGCTGCGATAACCCTGCTCGGCGAAAAGCCGCTCCGCTGCGGTCAGGATGCGGCCGCGCGTGGACGGCGTCCCGTCCGCTGGGGCCGCCTGCACCTGTTGTTTTGCTGTCATGGCGGGAATCTAGCACGCCGGACCTTGACAGGTAAATGGTCATTTACTAGATGATGTTACAGGTAAACGACCATTTACCTGAGAGATGGGCGCCAAGGAGGATGCCAGCATGGAACGGACCTATGTCGTCACCGGCGCGGCCTCGGGCATCGGCGCGGCGGCCGCGCGCCTGCTGCGCGCGAGTGGCCATCGCGTCATTGCCTGCGATCTGCACGACGCCGATGTCTGCGCCGATCTGGCGACGCCCAAGGGCCGCGAAGCCCTGGTGTCGGGCGTGACCCGGCTGACGGGCGGACGCATCGACGCCATCGTCGCCAATGCCGGCGGCGGCCCGCCGCAGACCAGCCTGCAGCTCAACTTCTTCGGCGCGGTCGCAACGCTTGAAGGCCTTCGGCCGCTGCTCGCGCACAGTGCGGCGCCGCGCGCCGTGGCGGTCTCGTCCATCGCCTCGCTCCGGCCGCCGCTGCCCGGCGTGGTCGAGGCCTGCCTGGCGTCGGACGAGGCGGCGGCGATCGCCGCGGCGCGCCGCGCCATTGCGCAACGCAGTCCGCCGCTGGCCGGGCCCTTGTCGCAAGACGCTCAAACGCCGCTCGATCTCTACGGCACGGCCAAGCTGGCCCTGCAGCGCTGGTGCCGGCGTGCGGCGGCCACGGCGAACTGGGCCGGCGCCGGGATACCACTCAATGTCGCCGCACTCGGCTTCTTCGACACGCCCGCTGCCGCCTACGTCCTGGCCGATCCGGAAAGCCGCGCCGCGATGGCGCGGATGTTTCCCCTGCGCGGCGCCTTTCCCGGCCGCGCCGAAGAAGCTGCTGCGGTTCTCGACTGGTGCACCAGCGCTGCGAATTCGCAGATGACGGGGCAGGTCCTCTTCGTCGACGCCGGTCTGGAATGCGCCGCGCGGGCGGAGGAGGCCGCATGAATCTGGCGACCGTCCGGAGAGTTTTGCGCGAAGCCCTCGTCAATATCGCACTACCGTTCCTGTTCTACAGCCTGGTGCAGCCGCGGCTGGGCGATGTCCCGGCGCTGTTGGCGTCATCCGCGCCGCCGATCCTGTGGAGCCTGATCGAATTCGCGCGGCATCGCCGTGTCGATGCGCTGTCGCTGCTGGTCCTGCTCGGCATCGCGCTGTCGCTGGCGGCGTTCTTCGGCGGCGGCTCGGTGCGCTTCCTCCAACTGCGCGAGAGACTGGTCACCGTCCTTGTCGGCCTTGTTTTTCTGGGCTCGGCCGCGATCGGCAAACCGCTGATGTACGAAATCATCCGGGCCTATCTGTCCCGCACCAACGACCCGCAATTGCAGGAGGTGGAATCGCTGCGAAACAAGAGCGGTCTCAAGACGGTCATGACGGTCATGACCCTGGTCTGGGGTTTTGGCCTGCTGGCGGATGCCGCAGCATCGATCGCCCTCGTCTACGTACTCCCGATCAAGGCGTATCTCGTCGCAAATACCGTTCTGGGCTACGCGACCATCGGTTCGCTGACTCTCTGGAATCTCTGGTATGGCCGAAGGCAGCGGCGGGCGCGCGCGGCACCCGCCGATCTCAGGCCCTTGCGGCCCTGACGCCCACATCTCGCGCCATCCGGTGCAGCGCGCAGATCTTGTTGCCGCCGGACATCGCCGAACTGGAGGCTGCAACGGGATTGAAGCTAAGCTAGTGCCCCGCTTCCGAAGTTCGTGTTACATCGCAACAGCCACTGACACGAACTTCGGAAGCAAGGGGGGCACTAGAAAATCAATGATTCTAGTGCCGCTTTTCGATTTGAAGTTCCTAACCGAGCTTGCGCCAGACGCTGTAGGAACTTCAAATCGGCGGCACTAGCGCGCTGGCGCGGGAGCCTGCGCGCCGAACGGGGAAATTCGATGTACCTGCAGAAATTCCGCGTCGATAACCGGGTCGCGCTTGTCACCGGCGGCGCGAGCGGCATCGGGTACTGTGTCGCTGAGGCGCTGGCCGAGGCCGGCGCGGATGTTGTGATCGCGGATTTGACCGACGAAGCGATCTCGGCGGCGCGTCTGAAGCTCAAGAACAGCGGGCATGTCGTGGCCGGCGTCGTCATGGACGTGACGGACTCGGCGCGGGTGACCCAGGTCGCCGACGAACTCGTCGCTGCAAAGGGGCGCATCGATATTCTGGTCAACAATGCCGGCATTGCGCGAAGCCAGACCCCGGCGGAGAACGTGACCGATGAACACTGGTTGAACGTGCTCGATGTCAATCTGAACGGGTGCTTCTGGTGCGCCAGGGCGTTCGGCCGGCACATGCTGCGGCAAGGATCGGGCAGCATCGTCAATGTCGGCTCGATGAGCGGCTTCATCGTCAACCGGCCCCAGGCACAAAGCTATTACAACGCGTCGAAGGCCGCGGTGCATCACCTGACCCGCTCGTTGGCGGTCGAATGGGCTGCGCGCGGGGTCCGCGTCAACGCCGTCGCGCCGACCTACATCGCAACGCCGATCAATGCTTTCGCGGACAAGAACGGCGAGATGTATCGCCGCTGGATCGACGGCACCCCGATGGGGCGGCTGGGCGAACCGGAAGAGATCGCCTCCATCGTCCTGTTCCTGGCGTCCGATGCATCGAGCCTCATGACGGGAAGCATCGTTCTGGCGGACGGCGGCTATTCGAGCTGGTGAGGTTTGCGCCGTGACTTGCTCGTGCCGCCTCGGCTAGGCTCCCGCGCAAAGAACGAGGGAGCGCGGGAATGGGGTTCAAGGAGTATGCGTCTTACGACGGACTGGGCCTCGCCGCCCTCGTCGCAAAGAAGAAGATCAAGGCCTCCGAATTGATGGACGAGGCCATCTCGCGCGCCGAGGCTCTCAATCCCAAGCTGAACGCCATCGTCTTCAAGGATTATGAGCGCGCACGCAAGACCGCATCGGGCAAATTGCCGAAGGGCGCCTTCGCCGGCGTTCCCTTCCTGATCAAGGACATCGGGTGCGCGACCGAAGGACTGCCGTCCCGCCTGGGTTCGCGCTACCTGCCGGCATTTCCCTCGCCCGGCGATTCGTTTCTGGCGGCAAAATTCAAGGCGGCCGGACTGATCCCGTTCGGCACGACCAACGTTCCGGAATTCGGTCTTGTCGCATCGACGGAATGCAAACTCTATGGGCCGGCGAAAAATCCCTGGAACATGGAGCACTCCACCGGCGGTTCGTCCGGTGGATCGGGAGCAGCGGTCGCTGCCGGCATCGTTCCGCTGGCGCATGCCAATGATGGCGGCGGATCGATCCGCATCCCGGCGGCGGCGAACGGGCTTGTCGGCCTCAAACCGTCGCGTGGGCGCATCAGCCAGGGCCCGGCCTCCGCCGATTCGCTCGACGGCATCGCCACCGATCTCGTCGTGTCGCGCAGCGTGCGCGACACGGCCGCCGCGCTCGATGCCGCGCGCGGCTACATGCCCGGCGATCCTTATGGCGAGCCGGCCGGCCCGGACTCCTATCTGGAGGCGATCAAGCGAAAGCCGAAGAAGCTTCGCATTGCCGTCTCGCTCGAACGGTTCGACAGCCGCGCCCTGCATCCCGATT
Source organism: uncultured Alphaproteobacteria bacterium (assembly GCA_963741735.1). Classification (GTDB taxonomy): domain Bacteria; phylum Pseudomonadota; class Alphaproteobacteria; order Micropepsales; family Micropepsaceae; genus Rhizomicrobium. The sequence continues at coordinate 411,974 of CAVUJB010000002.1, read as the reverse complement.
GCATCGCCGCCGCCAGGCGCGCGGCCAAATTGTGCGAAGACCTCGGCCACGACGTCGATGAGGTTGCGCCAGTGGTGCCGAAGGATGCGCTGACGAACATGTTCGACACTTTCTGGACCGCGGGCCTTGCCGCCGGCATCGACATGATCGGCCAGGCGACGGGCCAGACCCCGTCGCGGCAATTGTTCGAAGGCGCGACCTGGGCGCTGTACCAGTTCGGCAAGCAGGTGACAGTGAGCCGCTATCTCGCGGCCAAGCAGGCGATCAACGCCATCTCGCGCGAAATGGCGCGCTTCCATCAAACCTACGATGCATGGATCACGCCGACGCTGGCTCGTCCGCCGGAGAAGAACGGCGTGTTCGAGTTCGACAATGACGACCGCAGGATCTCCTTCGATCCGCAATATGATTATGTGCCGTTCACGCCGCTGCAGAACATGACCGGCCAGCCAGCGATCAACGTTCCGCTGTTCTGGAACAAGCAGGGCCTTCCGATCGGAACGCAGTTCGTCGGCAAATTCGGCGACGAGGAGACGCTGCTTCGCCTCGCGGCGCAACTCGAAAAGGCGCAGCCCTGGTTCGATCGCTACGCCGCGATCAGGATCTGATCGCGGTCATCCCCACGCCGCCGGAATCTTCGTCGCGCGCTGGTTGGTGAGGAGCTTGGCGCGCCGTGCCTTCTCCTCTTCCGAAAGCTTCGAGGTGTCCTCGATCGCCTCGGGCGGCAACGTCGCTTCCATCGCCTTCTTCAGCGCCGGCCTCGCTTCGAGGCGCTCCATCCAGCGTTTCACATTGGGAAATTCTTCGAGATCGATCTTGCGCAGCTTCCAGCCGGACGCCCACGGATAGCAGATCATGTCGGCGATCGTGTATTCGCCGGCCGCCAGCCAGTCCTTCTTGTGCAGGCCGAGATTCATCACGCCGTAAAGCCGGTGCACCTCGTCCGAGAACCGCGTCACCGCATAGGCGAGATCGCCGTTCGCCGCGTTCTGCGAGGCGCGGAAGAAATGTCCCTGCTCGCCGAACTTCGGGCCCTGATTTCCCATCTGCCACATCACCCACTGGATGACGTCGTATTTCTTGTGCGTCTCCTGCGGGAAGAAGCGGCCCTCCTTTTCCGCGATGTACATCATGATCGCGCCGCTCTCGAACAGCCGCACGGGCTCGCCGCCGCCCTTGGGTGCGGTATCGACCAGCGCCGGCATGCGGTTGTTGGGGGAGAATTTCAGGATGTCGGGATTGAACTGGTCGCCGCGCCCGATGTTCATCGGCACGATCTTGTGCGCTACGCCGAGTTCCTCGAGCAGGATGGTGACCTTCTTGCCGTTCGGCGTCGGCCAATAATGAAGCTCAAGCATGCTGACCTCCTGTTTCCGTCTGGACGAAGCCTAGCATGACGGATGCCGCCGGCTCCGCTATTCTGGCGCAACCCCGTCATTACGAAAGACAAGGAAACGCCAATGACCATTTCGATGTATCAGGTATCCGTGCCGGTATTCGCGCAAGGCTTGGGCGCGCTGGGCGGCGTGCTTTCCAAGGCGGAAGCCTTCGCCGAAGCCCGCAAGCTGGACCAGGCCGCGATCCTCGGCCTTCGGATTTATCCCGACATGTTTCCCCTCAATGTGCAGGTCGGCCAGGTAACGACGCATGCGACGCGCGGCGTCGCCCAGCTCGCCGGATTGACGCAGCCGGATTACGGCGCGCCGGAAACGACCTTCGCCGGCCTGAAGGACCGCGTCGCCAAGGCGCTCGCCTTCGTCAAGACCGCGACGGCGGCGCAGATCGACGGCACGGAGGACAAGGAGATCGTGCTGAAGTTCGGCACGCGCGAGATGAAGTTCACCGGCCAGAACTTCCTCATCGGCTTCACTCTGCCGAACTTCTATTTCCACTACACGACGGCGTACGACCTGCTGCGCGGCATCGGCGTGGAAGTCGGCAAGCGCGATTTCATGCAGCCGCCGGCTTGATCTTCCACCTCTCCCATCGGGGGAGGTGGGAATTGCTACGAGCGAAGCGAGAAGGATTGCCGGGTGGGGGCGAAAGTGCGCTCTCTCTCGGCGTCTACCCGCACACATCGGCAATCTGCGAGGAATAATCGCCGTCGCCGAGCGGACCGACTTCCTTGCCGGCCGGCGTGAACAGGAACGACCAGTCGTAGCTGCCGCCGAACACGAAATAGCGGTGCTGCTCCACGATCACGTCGTCGCGATATTTCGCGTTCTTGCAGCCGGCGAGAATCTTGAGCCCGTCGCCGGGCAGGAACAGCCGCTCGCTCCCGGTCTTGAAGTCGTAAACGTGGATGGCGCCCGACGTCGCCCAGGCCGGCGTGTGGAAGTAGAGAAACCGGCCGTTCGAGGAGAATTGCACGTCGTCGAACGCGCATAACGTCCTCCCCACATCCGGATCGCTGTGCAACGCCAGGAGCCGCTTCGCGCCGCTGCCGTCGGCGTTGATGCTCCACAGCTCGATCGCCTTGGTTTCCGTCGCTTCGGAGGCGCAATCGTTGAGCGCCGGACCGCCGCTGAGCCGCTCGAACACGATGCGTTTGCCGTCCGGCGACAGAACCGGATCGATGTCGTGCCCGCTGCTCGTAATGGGTTTGCCGTCGACGAGGATGTTGCCATTCCGGGCCGTCACGGTTGCAGCGCCCGCGGCGCCGATGAACACCGCAAGGCCGACAAGTATCGCCAATCCACGCATGCTGCCCCTCCCGGTCGGAGGCAAGCGTCGCGCGCGATTGCGGCGCGGGTTAGGCGAAATCCTTCGCCAGCGCCGCGCGCACCGCGGCCGGCATCACCGCCATGTGACCATAGTTGGGGTGCGTAAAGCCGAGCACGACTGGCTCCTTGCCGCCTTTGAACGCCGCGATCTGTGCCGGCGTGAGGGTAAAGCGCAGCCAGTGCACCGACGATGTCTTGCCGTCCGGCGTGGTGCGATCCTCATAGTCGGTCGGCGCGCCCTTGATGCGCTCCTTGCCGACCTCGAGGAAGGCGCTGTCCTCGACATGGCCGAGCGTCTTCAATTCGCGGTCGCGCCGGTCGGCATCCTCGATCTCGATCATCACGGTGGCGATCAGCTCGGAGCCCTGCGGGATCAGCGGATTATAGGCGTCGAGTTCGCCCTGGATCTGCTCATGGCCGCCCTTCTCGATGCGCAGCATCTCCTGCACCTGCAGCCACATCGAAGTGTAGTTCTCGAAATAGAAGGTCGCGTAGGGGCCGACCTCCATGCGCCGGTTCTTCTTCTCGGCGATCGACTGGGCGCGCAGTTCCTTGCGGCGCGCGCCGTACTCGGCGTCGGAGAGAATGTCGGCTTTCGTGATTCTGCGTTCGGCGGCGGGCATCTGCATCTTCCTTGCCTCATGCTCCGACAGGCTCAGCATGAGGATTTGTCTTGTTCCTCACCCTGAGCCTGTCGAAGGGTGAGGGATCGCGCTATTCCAGCAATCCATAGGCGCGCGCCATGATCTCGATCGGATGCTCGGGCTCGCGCGCCTTTGCCTCGCCTCCGTCCCGCTCCGCCAGTTCCTTCACGTTCTGCACTATGTGCTGCGCCGCCAGCGGGCAGTCGCTGACGATGTGGCCGCGCGCTTGACTGTTCGCGGTGCGGAACACCGGCCGGCCGATTTTCACCGCCAGTTCGTGCGTCGGCTTGACGACGCCGAACGTGCCGCCGTGACCGGAGCAGCGCTCGATCACATCGACCGGCGTGTCGGGGATCAGCCGCAGCATCTCGGCGGCCTTCGGGCCCATGTTCTGCGCCCGCGCATGACAGGCCAGGTGCACCGTCACGCCCTCGGGCAGCGCGCTAAGTCCGGTCGGCAGGCCCTCTTTCTTCGCGATGTCGACGACATATTCGTCGATGTCGAATGTCGCCGCCGCGAGGCGCTTGACGTCCGCATTCTCCGGCACGATCAGCGGCCATTCGAATTTCAGCATCAGGCCGCACGACGCGGTGAGCGCGACGATGTCGTAACCTTCGTCGATCAGCTTCACCAATTCCCTGGAGACCTTGGCGGCGTTCTGCGCCACGCGATCGAGCTCCGCCTGTTCCAGGAACGGCATGCCGCAGCAGCCGGGATAGGCGATCTTCGTCTCCACGCCGATATGGTTGAGCACCGCGCGTGCCGCCATGCCGGTCGAAGGCTTGTTGTAGTTGACGAAGCAGGTGGCATAGAGCGCGGCCTTGCGCTTGCCGAAGGCGGGCGCCGCTTCATTGGCTTTGATCGGGTCGCCGCGATCCGCCGACACGAAGGTGCGGGTGTGGAATTTCGGCAGCTCTGCGGTCTTGTCGATTCCGGCCACGGCCTCCATCAGCGGCCGCGTCAGCCCATTGGAGCGGCTCGATGCCCAGTTGATGATCGGCGACGCGATGCGCGCGAGGCGGCCGTTGCGGTCCATCTCGGCCAGCTGTTTCTGCGTGAAACTCGTCTTGCCCTTCTTCGCCTCCACGGCGCGGGCTCGCAGGATCAGGTGCGGAAAGTCCAGATTGAACGCGTGTGGCGGCACGTAAGGGCACTTTGTCATGAAGCACATGTCGCACAGCGTGCAGGCTTCCACGACGGAGTCGAATTGTTCGGACTTCACGCCTTCGACGTCTTCGGTCGGATTGGAATCGATCATGTCGAAGAGGCGCGGGAAGGAATCGCACAGATTGAAGCAGCGCCGGCAGCCGTGACAGATGTCGAACACCCGCCGCATCTCGTGATCGAGCGCGCCGGCGTCGGTGAACTCCTCCTCGCGCCATGCGATCGGATGGCGGGTCGGTGCGTCGAGACTGCCTTCGCGGGACATTATGAACTCATCGAGGAGATGGCTCGGACAACCTCTCCCGCGTGCGGGAGAGGTCGCGAGCGAAGCGAGCGGGTGAGGGGAACGCCGGTGCTCGCCCTCACCCGAAATTCACGTCATGAATTTCGACCTCTCCCGCAAGCGGGAGAGGTAAACAGGCTTACTTCCCGAGCGTGTCGAGCGCCTTCTGGAAGCGGCCGGCGTGGGACTTCTCGGCTTTCGCCAGCGTCTCGAACCAGTCGGCGATCTCGTCGAAGCCTTCGCCGCGCGCGGTCTTCGCCATGCCCGGATACATGTCGGTGTATTCGTGCGTCTCGCCGGCGATCGACGCCTTGAGGTTCAGCGCGGTGCCGCCGATCGGCTCGCCGGTCGCCGGATCGCCGACGGCCTCGAGATATTCCAGATGGCCGTGCGCATGGCCAGTCTCGCCTTCCGCGGTCGAGCGGAACACGGCGGAGACATCGTTGTAGCCTTCGACGTCGGCCTTCTGTGCGAAGTAGAGATAGCGGCGGTTGGCCTGGCTTTCGCCGGCGAACGCGTCCTTCAGATTCTGCGCGGTCTTGGATCCTTTGAGGGCGGCCATGTGATGCTCCTTGTTGGTGCGCGAACAAAACGCTTCTTAACGGCGTCTGTCAATAGATTAGAATAGTTCTAAAGAAAGATTCTTTGACCCGATCCGGCGCGCGAAGCGCCGGTGGGGTCGTTAGCGGCGGCGTACTGGTAGCCGCAGCACCATCAGGTGCGAAGGCCGGAGGGGGACGTGCTCAACCCCGGCGCACGCGGACGACGACGTCGATGCGCTCGACCGCCATGCCCTGCGGCGGCTCCGGCACGCCGGCGACGGAGATGTCCTTGCCCGCGATGTCGATGAGCACGCCTTCATCCTCGACGAAGAAATGCTGGTGATCGCCTGTATTGGTGTCGAAATAGCTTCGCGCCGCGTCGACCACGACCTCGCGAAGCAAACCGGCTTCGGTGAACTGGTGCAGCGTGTTGTAGACGGTGGCAAGCGACACCTGGATTCCGGCCTTCAACGCGTCGCCATGCAGCGATTCCGCCGTCATATGGCGATGGCCGCCGGCGAACAACAGCTGCACCAGCTCGACGCGCTGGCGCGTCGGGCGCAGGCCCGCGGCCCGCAACCGTTCGGCGGTCTTAACGGCCTCCTCGCGACGATCCTCTTCCATGATGGCTTACTGCGTTGACAAGTCCTTGAGTGGCTGACACTCGGGCGTCATCTTTGCTAGAGTTGTGTCTAGCCGCCCATTTGTTAGAATGCTTCTAACGTAGAAATCGGCCGAAAGCCCATCTCTGTCAAGGGCGGCCGTGAAGGACGAGACCGTGGATACCCCCAATCCTGCCCGCAAATCGAGTTTCGACATGGCGGGCCTGCTCGCCTGCGCACGCGGCGAATTGTTCGGCCCGGGCAATGCCCGGCTGCCGCTGCCGCCGATGCTGATGTTCGATCGCATCACCAAGATCACGGAAAAAGGCGGCGTCGCCGGCAAGGGCGAGGTCGAGGCGGAACTCGACGTCAATCCGAACCTCTGGTTCTTCAAGTGCCATTTCCAGGACGATCCGGTGATGCCTGGCTGCCTTGGTCTGGACGCGTTATGGCAGATGGTCGGATTTTTCCTCGGCTGGATGGGCGGGCTCGGCAAGGGCCGCGCGCTCGGCGTCGGCGAAGTGAAATTCAGCGGCATGGTTCTGCCGACGGCGAAGAAGATCACTTACTATGTCGAACTCAAGCGCGTGATCATGCGCAAGCTCGTCCTGGGCGTCGCCGACGGGATCGTGAAAGTCGACGGCCAGGTCGCGTTCGAAGTGAAGGACATGAAAGTCGGCCTGTTCAGCGACGCTGTCGAGGCGCTGAAGAACGCCGGTGCGCAGCCTGTGACGGCTTGAGCATTTCTGAAATGCCCGCCTATGCGGGCATCCGGCAATTGCCGCACTGCTGCGGGGTCGGTAGCGACAGCGTGGCGGCGGGCGGCGCAGCAGAGCGGCAATCATGAGAAAAGTCGTCGTCACCGGCATGGGCATCGTCTCGTCCATCGGCAACAACACGCAGGAAGTCGTCGCCTCGTTGCGCGAGGCGAAGTCTGGCATCGTCGCGGCCGAGGATTACATCCGCCTCGGCTTCCGCAGCCAGGTGCATGGCAGCCTGAAGATCGATCTCGATTCGGTGGTCGACCGCCGGGCGCGGCGCTTCCAGGGCGACGGCGCCGGCTATTGCTGGGTCGCGATGAATCAGGCGATCGCCGATTCGGGCCTGGAAGAGAAAGACATCTCCAATCCGCGCACCGGACTGATTGTCGGTTCCGGCGGGCCTTCGACGAAAGCGATCGTCGCCGCCGCCGATACGACGCGGGCCAACAATTCGCCCAAGCGCGTCGGCCCGTTCGCGGTGCCCAAGGCGATGTCGTCGACCTGCTCGGCCAATCTGTCGACCTGGTTCAAAACCAAGGGCGTCAACTACTCGATCTCGTCGGCCTGCTCGACCAGTGCGAACTGCATCGGCAACGCCTATGAGATGATCCAGTGGGGCAAGCAGGATGTGATGTTCGCCGGCGGCGGCGAAGAGCTCGACTGGACGCTCAGCGAATTGTTCGACGCGATGGGCGCGATGTCGTCGAAGTACAATGCCTCGCCGGCAAAGGCCAGCCGCGCCTATGACAAGGATCGCGACGGCTTCGTCATCTCGGGCGGCGGCGGTATCCTCATTCTGGAAGAGCTCGAACATGCCAAGGCGCGCGGCGCCAAGATCTATGCCGAACTGGTCGGCTATGGCGCGACGGCGGACGGCGCCGACATGGTCGCGCCGTCGGGCGAGGGCGCGGTGCGCTGCATGCGGATGGCGATCGAGAACGTGAAAGCACCGATCGACTACATCAACCCGCACGCCACGTCGACGCCGGTCGGCGACATCCCGGAGATCAACGCCATCCGCGACGTGTTCGGCGAGAAGATGCCGCCGATCAGCGCCACCAAGTCTCTCACCGGACACAGCCAGGGCGCGGCCGGCGTGCACGAGGCGATCTACACGCTGCTCATGATGCAGTCGGGCTTCATCTGCGAGAGCGCCAATATCGAGGACATCGATCCCGCGGTGGCGAGCGCCAATATCGTGCGCAAGCGCATCGACAACGCGAAGATCGAGACCGCGCTGTCCAACAGTTTCGGGTTCGGGGGCACCAACGCGTCGCTGGTCTTCCGGCGTCACGCATAAGACTTGCATCGGACGGTCCGGCCCTTTGCCGGCTGTCCCAAATCGGAACAGACCCAAAAGGGCGAGGACAAAATGGCGGACGCGAAACTGATGCAGGGCAAGCGCGGCCTGGTGATGGGAGTGGCCAACGACCACTCCATCGCCTGGGGCATCGCGCGCGTGCTGGCCGCGCATGGCGCCGAGATCGCCTTTACCTATCAGGGCGACGCGCAAGCCAAACGTCTGCACCCGCTCGCCGCGTCGATCGGTTCGGATATCGTGATCGCCGCCGATGTCGAGGACGACCAGAGCCTCGACACCGCCTTCCGCACCCTCAAACAACGATGGGGGCACATCGATTTTCTCGTTCACGCCATCGCGGGATCGGACAAGAACGAGCTCAAGGGCCGCTACGTCGACACCAGCCGCGCCAACTTCCAGATGGCGATGTCGGTCTCCTGCTACTCCTTCACCGCGGTCGCGCGCCGTGCCTATGAGATGATGGCGACCAGCCATGGCGGCCGCGGCGGCTCGCTCGTCACGCTCACCTATCTCGGCGCCGAGCGGGTCATGCCCAACTATAATGTGATGGGTGTCGCGAAAGCGGCGCTGGAATCTTCGGTGCGCTATCTCGCGGCCGATCTCGGCAAGGACGGCATCCGCGTCAACGCCATCTCGGCCGGTCCGATGCGCACCCTCGCGGGCTCCGCGGTCGGCGACGCGCGCACCATGTTCAAGTGGAACAAGGCGCACAGCCCGCTCAAGACGAACATCACGCTCGATCAGGTCGGCGGCGCGGCCGCCTATCTGCTCAGCGATCTGGCGGGCGGCGTCACCGGCGAAGTCCATTTCGTCGACGCCGGATTCAATGTCGTCGGCATGCCGCCGACGGCGGATCTCAAGGGCTGGACCGCGCCCGAGAATGGCTTCGAAGCGAATGAGGAAACCAAGGCCAATGCGCCCGAACATGTCTAAACTTCTTCTTGCCGCCGCCCTTGTGGCGTTGTCGGCGACCGCCGCCTCCGCCGGCTGGCAGGACCAGGCCTCGGCCTTCGATCAGCAGCGCCTCGCCAAGCTCGGCGAAGCCAAGCAGAAGGGCCTTGCCGAAGCCCATGCCGGCACCGGCTCGGGCGATGCCTCCGCGATCGACTCCGCCCTTGGCGCCGAAAGCCACGCGCCGTCGGCGGGCGAGATCGCGGGCTCCTGGCGCTGCCGCACCATCAAGCTCGGCGGCATCACGCCCTATGTCGTCTATTCCTGGTTCAACTGCCGCATCACGCGGCACGGCGGCGGCCTGTTCTTCGAAAAGACCTCCGGCAGCCAGCGCACCATCCGGTTTCCTCTATCCCGGCGACGGCGGTTTTGTGTATCTCGGCGCCTCCTCGGTCACCGGCGAGCCGCAGCATGTCTATTCCGGCAACGGCGCATCGGGCGGCGCGGCCGCGACGCCCGACGACCAGATCGGCATGCTGACGGCGATGAGTGCGCATCATGCGCGGCTCGAGATGCCCTATCCCGTCCTCGAATCCACCTTCGACGTGATCGAGCTGAAGCGCTAAGGGCGGCTAAAGGTGGCGCCTCGTCGCCTGAACATCGTCGATCAGTTGCTCCTCACATCGCCCGGCTTCCGAGTGGGGCTCATCATCGCGTGCATTACAATACTTGGCTTCATCGCCATGTTTGCATTTGGCGGTAGCGATCCCATGAACAGTCATGGGCTGGGTCCCGGTTGGGAGTGCGACTCGACGAAAGGCGGCGCCGTCACCTGCGCGAAAGATGTGCCGCTGCCTCCGCGCAAGCGCAATTGACCTGATCGTCCTGCCGTCATAGACATTCCGCTTCAGCTCACCGTCTTGGGGAGTTTATGTCAGAGATTGTCACCCTCGCCTGATCGCTCGCGTCTGTCGCGGGCCTAGCAACGCGCTTCATCGCGCGCGGGCTGTCGTCCGTGCGCCATGCATCGCGGAGTTCAGTGCGATGAAAGACGACACTCTTGAACATCTCGAAACTGGAGCAGCGCGTGCTGCACTGCCTCGCGCAGGGCGGCCGCATTCAACATCTCTGGGCTGACAACCGCATCGTGGAAATCGACTGTTTCAGCCGCGACGGCTATCGCCTCGCGGACTGCACGCTCGATCTCTTCCGCAAGATGAAACGGCGCGGCCTGATCGAAAGCCGCAATGGCGGCGCCTACCGCATCTCGCGGCTGGGCCTCGATTGCGTCCGCGCCCAGGCCGACAACCGCTAACCTAGGAGCGTCATCGCCCGCGGGCATGACGGCAGAAAGGATAAGACCAATGACCAACGAAGCACTCAAGACCCGCCTCGCCAAGGTCGCAATTCCCGCGGGCCTCGCGCTATGACGCGCAACAGGTCGTCGACTGCGTGATGGGCCCGAATGTCCTGTGGCTCGCGGAATATCTGAACCAAGCAATTGAACTCAAACCCGGCATGCGCGTGCTCGATCTGGGCTGCGGCAAGGCGCTGAGTTCGATCTTCTTCGCGAAGGAATTCGGCGTGCAGGTCACGGCCGCCGATCTGTGGATCAAGCCGACCGAGAATGCGCGCCGTATCGAAGCGGCGGGGCTCGCCGATCGCGTCCAGCCGATTCTCGCCGAGGCGCACGCCTTGCCCTTCGCGCACGAAAGCTTCGACGCCATCGTCAGCCTCGACGCCTACCAGTATTTCGGTACCGACGATCTCTATCTCGGCTACATCGCGAAGTTCCTGAAGCCGGGCGGCCGGCTCGGCATCGTCGCGCCGGGTCTCGCGCGCGAGATCGCGAATGTCCCCGACAATATCAAGCCTTACTGGGAATGGGACTTCTGCTGTTTCCATTCGCCCGATTGGTGGCGCCGCCATTGGGAGAAGACCGGTCTTGTGGCGGTGGAAGACGCGAGCTGGATGCAGAACGGCCATGCGCTGTGGCTCGATTGGTACCGCGCCACGATCCATCTGCTAGAAGGCTTCCACGCCAGGAGCGCGGCCGACGGCATCGCCATGCTCGAAGCCGACACGGAAAAGCTGTTCGGCTTCACGCGTGCGGTGGCGCGCAAGGTCGGCACGGACTGGATCTCGGGCAATGCCCTCGACGAGGTGGTGTGATGAGACTTAATCAGGTGACGGTGCCGGCGCTCGATGTGGCCAGGTCCATCGCGTTCTACAAGACGCTCGGTCTTCGCCTCATCGTCAGCTCGCCGCATTACGCGCGCTTCGAACTGCCGGACGGCGAATCGACCTTCTCGATTCACCTGACGGACGATGCGGCCGGCGCGGGCAACGGCGCCAGCATCTATTTCGAATGCGACGATCTCGATGCACGCGTTACGGCATTGAAGACGAAAGGCGTCGTGTTTGACGCAGATCCCGTCGATCAAAGCTGGCTGTGGCGCGAGGCCTGGCTCACCGATCCTGCCGGCGTGAAGCTCTGCCTCTTCAAGGCGGGCGAGAACCGCCGCTATCCGCCTTGGCGGGTGAATGCCTAGGGGAAGCCGCACTTGAGATAACACACTTCATTGCCGTCATTGCCCGGCTTGTCCGGGCAACCCATTTGCCTTTTTTTCTAGAAAGCAAGATGGGTCGCCCGCATGAAGCGGGCGATGACGGCTTGATGGTTCAAATCATTTCCTGGCCAGGAACGTGGGTCATGGCCCGCGAACGCGGGCCACCCAGTTGGTGCGCTGAGACGATAGAGGCGCGTGCGGGGCTCAAGCCCGATCTGTCTCATGCGGAGTTGCGGTTACCCCTCCGCGTTCTCCGCGGCTCCGCGCGACAAATTGCCTGCGTGCCAATCAGTTCGAATTGCGAGTCGGGATCAGATTAAGAACGAGCCGGAGCGAGGGGATGGGCTGATGGACGCTCCGGCTCTTCGCGCGTGGCTGCACGCGCAATTATTTCACCGTGACGGTCGCGACCATCTTGGGATGAATGGTGCAGACATATTTGTAGACGCCGGGCTTGGTGAATTTGTAGGCGAAGGTCTCCCCGGTATCGAGCGCGGCGGAACGGAACAGCCCGTCGACGCTGACGACGGTGTGCGGCTCGCCGTCCTCGTTCTTCCACGTCACCGTCGTGCCGGCGGTCACGGTCAGCGCCATCGGCGCATAGTCGAAATTCTTGATCGTCACGGTATCGGCGTCGGCCGCCATCGCCGGCGCCGAGACCGCGAGAAGACCTGCAAACAAGGCATGGGCTATCGTCTTCGAAAGCATCGAATGGTTCCTGTCTTGGGAGTGGTTACGAACGGCTCAGCCGAGCGTCGTGTCGGTCAGTGTCGGCATCGAGGGATGACGCTTGAACGCGATGCTGGTGATCCCGAGCATGCTCGGCAGCACGCCGGCATCGACTTTCAGCGGCCCCGGTCCCGGTCCGTCGCCCGCCATCGGCTGCGGAAAGGCGGTGGAGCGCGCCGTGTGGAAGGTCATGTTGCCTTCGACCTTCTGCACGATCTGGTGGATGTGACCGTTGAGCACGGTGACCGAACCGAAGCGCCGCATCAGCGCGAAGGCCTGGTCGGCATCGCCGGTACCCCAGCCCCACGGCTCGTAGATCGTCCAGAGCGGCATGTGCGCGAACACCACGATCGGCTGGCTCGCCGAACGGCCCTTCAGATCGTCGGCCAGCCACGCCAGCTGATCGGCGCCCAGTTCGCCCAATCCGCCGGGCTTGAAGTTGAGCACGTTGATCAGCGCGATGAAGTGCACGCCGTGCGAATCGAAGCTGTAATAGCCGCGATTGTTCGAAGGCTTGCCGAAGCGTTCCATGAAGGCCGCGCCGCCATTGCCGTCGGTCACGTCATGCTCGCCGGGCACGAAGTGGGTCTCGGGGACGTTCAATCCGGAAAGAATCTGGTTCGCCAGGTCGAACTCTTCGGGCTTGGTCAGATGGGTGATGTCGCCGGTGTGCAGCACGAGCGCCGGCTTGACCGGCATCGCGTTTACCAGCGCGATGGATTCCTTCAGCGTCCCGCCGACATCGGGATTGGCGTCCTTGTTGAAGCCGATATGGGAATCGCTGATCTGCACGAACAGCGGCGTGCCGAGTGCGTGGCTGTGCCGTGTCGCGGCCTCGGCGAGATCGATCGGCATGACGATGCCGCCCGCGAGCGTGAACAGCGTGCCGGCGCCGCCGTAAGCGAGACATCTGAGAGCGCCGCGGCGCGATGGCTTGTCGATGCTGGTCATGAAGGCCCCGAATGTGTTTCGAGGCCATGACTGCGGCGCCGCGCGCTTTATTCCCGCCCGTCGGGCAGCGACATCGCCTTCAGAAGATTGGCGAGCGCGAGAATGTCGTCCACCGACGTGTCGGACACCGCGCAGAAGATGATGTTGCCGCTCTTCCAGGTCACGATGTTGTAGCCGTTGCGGTTCGCGAAGTCGGGCAGATCGTCGTCGTACCCGGTCCAGGCGAACACATTCACGATGTGGTTACCGTGGCGGTACACCGTCACCGCTGCGCGCTGGCCGACGATGAAGTCGACGCGTCCGCCGACCAGCTTGAAGCCCTGGCGCGTGAAATCGGCGACCGGCGGCGACAGGTCGGCATGGGCGGCAAGCCAAGGCTTGACCGTGTGCCGGTCGGAGGAGGCGACGTCGATCAGGTGATCGGAGGCGATCGAGCGCAGATGCGCATTGGTGATGTCGGCGATCACCGGATCGGCTTCGCTCGGCAGCATCAGGAAGAACGCGAGCGACGCGGCCAGCGCGGTCGCCAGCGCACCGCCGGCCGCGCCTGCCCACACCGTGCGGAACCAGGGCACGATACCGGTCATGGACTGTCTCGACGTCTCGGCGTCGAGCGCCTTCGCGATGCGGCCGCGCAGCGCCGAATCCGCGCGGTAATAGCTCGCCTGTTCGCGCAGCGCCGCGCGCAGCGGTTCGAGCTGGGCCCGCAGCGCCGCGCATTCGACACAGCTTTCCAGATGCTGCTCGGCCTTCAGCGCCGCGGCGCCGTCGAGCTCGCCGTCGAGATAGGCTTGCGTCGTGAGGGCGTCATCGCACGGCATGTAGCGGCGCTCCTTCCATCTGACCGAGCCATTTTTCTCTCAGCATCGCGCGGGCGCGCGCGAGTCTCGACATCACCGTTCCGATCGGCACGCCGGTGACGGCCGCGATCTCGCGATAGGAGAGGTCCTCCAACTCGCGCAGGATCAGCACCTCGCGGAATTCGTCCGGCAGCGTCGCGACGACCGCGTCGAGCTTGCGGCCTTCGTCGCTCCGTTCCGCCTGTGCCTCCGGGCTCGGCCCGTCGAACATCATCGCTTCGCCCATCGTTCCTGTTTGCTCGTCCGGCATCGCGACATGGCCGCGCCGCCGCACGTCGCCGGCCCTCGTCCTCCAGCAATTGCGTACGATGGTGAGAAGCCAGGGCCGGATGTCGCCGCCGCGAAAACCGTCATAGGCGCGCCAGGCGCGCAGCATCGCATCCTGCACGACGTCGTCGGCGTCGGCGGGCGAACGCGTCAGCCAGCGTGCAAGATTGACGGCCGCATCCAGGTGCGGAAGGGCCTGCGCCTCGAACCTCCGGCGCCTGTCATCCATCGATAGGGTTACGATCCGGGTCCACGCGTTGCGTCTATCATGACCGCCCGGGTGGAATCTTTATTCCCCCGCCTTAACCCCGCCTTCGGGGCCGAAGAAGATCACCCAGGCCTTGAAATCCGCGGAAAAGCTCGCGAATCGGTGCGCCACGCCGGCCGGCACGAACAGCACGTCGCCGCTATCGAAACGCACCGTCTCGCCGCCGCGCTTGAAGATGCCGTGGCCGGCCTGGACGACGTAAATCTCGTCGCGCTTGTGCGCCTGCTGGGTGTCCTGGTCGGCCGGGACGAACAACAGGACGTTGGCATCGCCGTGCTGGAACAGTGCCACCGACGACTGGCCCGATTGCGCCAGCTTCTGCGCCGAGGCGATGAGGTCGATCTTCATCGGCATTTTCGCCATGGCCTAGTTGCCGCCTTTCGCCGCGCGCGCGAAGCGTTCGAACAGATAATGGCTGTCCATCGGTCCGGGCGAAGCCTCGGGATGGTATTGCACGCCGAACACCGGCTTGCCCTCGACCGCGATGCCGCAATTGGTCCCGTCGAACAGCGAGACATGCGTCTCCGTCACGCCCTTGGGCAGCGTGTCGCGATCCACCGTGAAACCATGGTTCATCGAGACGATCTCGACCTTGCCGGTCTGAAGATCCTTCACCGGATGGTTGGCGCCGTGATGGCCTTGCGCCATCTTCCTGGTCTGCGCGCCAAGCGCCAGCCCCAGCATCTGATGGCCGAGGCAGATGCCGAACACCGGCGTGTTGGACTGGATCAGCGCCTTGATCGTGGGGATCGCATACTTGCCCGTCGCTTCCGGATCGCCGGGCCCGTTCGACAACAGGACGCCATCCGGCTTGTGGCGCATCACATCGTCGAACGTCGCCTGCGCCGGCACCACCGTGACGTCGGCGCCCAGCCCCGCCAGCATGCGCAGGATGTTCCGCTTCACGCCGAAATCGATCACCGTCACGCGCCAGCTCGGCGCGGCCAGTTCGCCATAACCCTTGCCCAGCGCCCATGGCGTCTCGTTCCATTTGTAGGTCTGGCGCGAGGTGACCTCCTTGGCGAGGTCGAGGCCGACAAGGCCCGGAAAGGCGCGCGCCGCCGCAAGACCCGCTTCCGCGCCGCCGCGCGTGATCGCGCCATGCGGCATGCCCTTCTCGCGGATGCGGTTGGTCAGCGCGCGCGTATCGATGCCGGCGAGCGCGGGAATGTTGTGCTTCTTGAGCCAGCCATCGAGCGTCGACAGGGCGCGGAAATTCGATGGATGTTCGGCGTCGGCGCGCACGATGAGGCCGCGCACCACCGGGTTGAGCGACTCGATGTCCTCGGTGTTGGTGCCGACGATGCCGATATGGGGAAAGGTGAAACACACGATCTGCCCGGCATAGGAAGGATCGGTCAGGATCTCCTCATAGCCCGTCATCGCGGTGTTGAAGCAGACCTCGCCGACGCCGTCCGACGCGGCGCCGAATGCCTGGCCTTCGAACACCGTGCCGTCCGCCAGCACGAGTTGTGCCGCGCGCGAATGTCCGCCGCCGGTTTGGCGGTCGCGGCGGCAGGTGCATCTGGCATGGGGAGGTCCGGTTGGATTTGGCGGAAAATAGGGACGCGACCGGTGAGGGTCAAGCTTTTGCGACAGAGAATTTCCTCCGTCTTTTCAATTGTTTGGCAAAGTGCCGCGATTTGATTAGATTGGTGTTTTCCAGTCCGGAGTGGAACGATGGGCCTGCGCGAGCAGATCAATGATTCTGTCAAAGAGGCAATGAAGGCGAAGGATCAGAAACGCCTCGCCACGCTTCGCCTGATCAATGCCGCCATCAAGGACAAGGACATCGCCGCGCGCACCGCCGACAGCCGCGAGCTGCTCGGCGACGACGACCTGCTCGGCCTGTTCGCCAAAATGATCAAGCAGCGCGAGGATTCGATCGCCGCCTACGAGGCCGGCAACCGTCCGGAACTCGCCGCCGCCGAGAAGGGCGAGATCGCGGTGATCCGCGAATTCATGCCCAGGCAGATGAGCGCCGACGACACCAAGGCGGCCATCGCCAAGGTGATCGCCGAGGTCGGTGCCGCCTCGATCAAGGACATGGGCAAGGTGATGGCCGCGCTCAAGGAACGCTTCGCCGGCCAGATGGATTTCGGCAAGGCGAGCGCCGCGGTCAAAGAGGCGCTCAGCGCGAAGGGCTGACATGCGCATTTCCCCCTCCCCTTGCGGGAGGGGGCGCGCATGATGCGGCTGCATCATGCGCGGGGGAGGGGGCATGTTCGACATCAAGCTCGCCACGACCGACGCCGATATCCGCCGCTGTTTTGCGGTGATGCATCAGTTGCGTCCGCATCTGAAGGACGCCGGCGACATGCTGGCGCGCGTCCGCCGCATGGAGAAGGAGATCGGCTGGAAGCTGATCTACATAGAAGACAAGAACGAACCGGTCGCGGCCGCCGGCTTCCGCATCATGGAATATCTCTATTCCGGCAAGACGCTCTATGTCGACGATCTGATTGCGCTGGAAAGCCATCGCGGCAAGGGCGTCGCCGAAGCGCTGATGGTCTGGATGGAGGAACTGGCGCGCCAGGAGGGCTGCATGACCTTCAGCCTCGATTCGGGAACCCACCGCTTGCCCGCACACCGCTTCTATCACCGCATGAAGATGGGCATCACCAGCTTCCACTTCGCCAAGACGCTCTAGTGCCGCCGATTTGAAGTTCCTGCAGCGTCTGCCGCAAGCCCGGTCAGGAACTTCAAATCGAAAAGCGGCACCGGAATCACCGATTCGCTGGCGCCCCCTTGCTTCCGAAGTTCGTGTCAGTGGCTGTTGCGATGTATCATGAGCTTCGGAAGCGGGGCACTAGGCCTTTGCTTCGCGCACCATCGCCGGCGCCTGCTCGCGCAGTGCGATGACGAGAAACGCGGCAAGAAGCAGCGGCACGACGCGTCCCGGAATCGAGACGAGCGGCGGGCTGACGATCGGCACCAGCCAGAAAAGCATCACGACGAACCAGCGCCAGCTCTCATTGCCGGTGCGCGCGATCCACAACAGCCCGGCGAGCGCGAGCAGCACGGTGTCGTAGCTGCCCCAATGCGGTGCCGCCAGAACGGTCGCGACCAGCAGCACGGCAAGGCGCAGATCGCGGTCGAGCGGCCGTCGGAACGCCGCGATCACCGCGCCCGCGCCCGCCGCCAGCGCCGCGAGCTGGAGCAGCGATGCGATCTTCCCGGACGCGCCCAGCAGGATGGCGCAGGTATAGACCGCGTCGCCCCACATGCGGCCATACTCGACCCATTTCGGATCGGGGCTGACGATGCTCGCGGCCGATTGCTGGAACCACCATAGCCATGGCTCGATGCCGAACATCGCGGCGCTCAGCGCGGCGAGCGCGAAAGCCGAAACCGCCGCCGCCAGGAACGGCCGCCACTGGCCCGCCGCGATCAGCGCGATCGGCGCCAGCAGCGCAAATTGCGGCTTGATCGTCAGAAGCCCGAGCACCGCGCCGCCGAGCAAGGGCCGCGCATCGACGAGGCGAAAACCGCACACGAAGATCGCCGCCACCGCGAAGGTCAGCTGGCCGTCGATCACGTTGATCGCGCTCGCCGGGCACAGCAGCACGCACAGCGCGATGACGCGCGCCTGGTTTCGCGGCGCGCCGATCGTGAGCGCGCCGACGAGTGCCGCAGCGCTCAACGCCTGGAACAGCAGATAGGAGCCCAAAAATCCCAGAAAGCCGAACGGCAGCACGAGCGCGAGGAAACTCGGCGGATAGACCCAGGGCCGAAATGGCAGCGGCGCGCTCAGCCGATCGGCGAACTGCGCGTTGAGGAACGCGGTGAAATGGTCGCCGTCGAAGATGCCCGCAATATGGCCGGAAAGCGTGGCGCGCGCCGCCGCCTCGAACACCATCCAGTCGGTGCCCAGCGCGTTGAAATTGGGGCCGATGGAACCGGGCGCGACGATGGTGGAAACCAGCATCAGCCAGCCGTAAATCGCCGCCGCCACGAGGACCGCGAGGTAGATCGCGGGCGGCTTGAAACCCGGGGAGGCCAGGGAAAAGCGCATGGCCAAGCCTAGCGGGGCACCCTTGCCGGAAGTTTAAGGGCGGATTCACAGGAAAAGGCGGACAAGGGGCGCCCGCCGCGCGGCAAACGTCCTACATTGGGCTATGCGCTTCTCGCCCAACCTGCTCGACGAAATCCTGCGCCGGACGGACATCGTCCAGCTCGTCGGCCGCCGCGTGAAGCTCACCCGCAAGGGCCAGGCCTTCTGGGGCTGCTGCCCGTTCCATCAGGAAAAATCCGCCTCCTTCAAGGTCGAGAACAGCCGGCGCACCTACAAATGTTTCGGCTGCGGCAAGGGCGGCGACGCGTTCCGCTGGCTGACCGAGACCGAAGGCCTGTCGTTTCCCGAGGCCGTCGAGCGGCTGGCGGGCGAGGCCGGCGTCGAGCTGCCCAAATGGTCGCCGGAGGACGAGGCGCGCGAAGAAAAGAAGAAATCGCTCTACGACGTCATCGAAGCGGCCTGCGTCTTCTTCGAGGAGCAGCTGCGCGCGCCCGCCGGCGCCGCGGCGCGCGACTATCTGCGCTCGCGCGGGCTCGACGGCGAGACGGCGAAGAAATTCCGTCTCGGCTATGCGCCGTCCGGCCACAACATGTTGCTCGAACATCTGAAGACGAAGAACATCACGGTCGACGACATGGTGGCCGCCGGCGTGGTGCGTGCCGCCCAGGAAGATCGGTCGCCGCGCGACTTCTTCTTCGACCGGCTGATGTTCCCGATCGCCGATCCGCGCGGCCGCGTCATCGCGTTTGGTGGAAGAGGCTTAAGTCCGGACGCCAAGCCCAAATACATCAATACCGGCGAAACCACGCTCTTCTCCAAGGGCCATCTGCTCTACAATTTCGCGACCGCGCGTCCCGCCGCCTTCAAGGCGCAGAGCATCGTCGTCGCCGAAGGCTATATGGACGTGATCGCGCTGGTGCGCGCCGGCTTCGATTATGCTGTGGCGCCGCTCGGCACCGCGCTGACCGAGGATCAGCTGCACTTGTTGTGGCGCACCGCGCCCGAGCCGATCCTGGCGTTCGACGGCGACGAGGCGGGCCTGCGCGCCGCCCACCGCGCCGCGCATCTTGCGCTGCCGCATCTGAAGGCCGGCTTCTCGCTGCGCTTTGCCTTCCTGCCGTCCGGCGAGGATCCGGACTCTTTCCTCCGCGCCAACGGCCCCGCCGCGATGAAGAAGCTGCTCGATGAAACCCTGCCGCTGTCCCAGGTGCTATGGCGCGCCGAGACCGAGGGCCGCGATTTCTCGACGCCCGAGCGCCGCGCCGGTCTCGAGCGCGCGCTGGCCGAGATCGTCTCTGCAATCTCCGACGGCACGATCGCCGACTATTACCGCCGCGACTTCGAACAGAAGGTCTATGACGCCTTCAAGCGGCGTCAGCCGGCGCCCAAGCGCGACTGGCAGCCGAGCTTCAAAAAACGCGGCGGCGCGCGGCCGTCGGGCCGGCCGGCCCTCGGCACCGCCGAACAGGTCTCGCCCGCGGTCAAGGCCAGCATGCTCGCGGTCTCGGGGCGCAGCGGGGCGCGGCGGATGAAGGAGACCGAACTCGCCCGCCTCCTGCTCGCCGAGCCCGAAATCGCCGTGCGACATGGCGAACTGCTGGCCGATCTGCCCTTTTCCGACGCTTTGCTTGACAGGCTGCGACACGTGCTCTTAAACCTCGCCGCTTCCGGCTCCAGCCTTGAAAGACAGGGGCTTGATAACCATCTGATTCGCCTGGGTATGGCCGAACTTGTTGCCCGTTT
The DNA here is from genome assembly GCA_963741735.1 of uncultured Alphaproteobacteria bacterium. Lineage (GTDB taxonomy): Bacteria > Pseudomonadota > Alphaproteobacteria > Micropepsales > Micropepsaceae > Rhizomicrobium. The sequence goes on along the minus strand of CAVUJB010000002.1, from coordinate 391,640 downwards.
GAAGTCGCGGGCGGGTGCCGACCCGGCGGACGCCGAAGCTGGGGCCGATGCCGACGACCTCGACGCCCGTTTTCTCAAGGCTGCCAGCGATCTTCGCGAAATGGCCGAACGCGCGCCCGAACGCGCCCGCGCCATGGAGCGTTTCAAGAGCGAAGGCACCGAGGAAAGCTGGAACGAGGCGCAGCGACTGCTCGGTCCCCGCGAATAGGGCTACTTTGGGTAGGGCCTTGCGCGAGGCATAGGCCAAAAAAGTCGATTCACTTGCCTCTATATAGGGGCCCAATACGGACGGACTTGATCGTGGCGACGAAGACAGCGCACAAAAAACAGGCAAAGCCAGTGAAAAAGCATGTAGCGGCCAAGATCAAGAAGGCGCCGGCCAAACCGGTTCGGGGCGCGGCCGCGAAGCCGGCTGCCGCCGCTAAACCTGCCGCTAAGGCAACTTCCGCCGCGAAGGCGAAGCCTGAGCCGAAGACCTCGGCCAAGATCACCGTGCTCGCGCCGAAGCCCGGCGCCAAGCCGGTCGTGCCCGCCGCCAAGGCGAACGGCAAGGTTCCCGTGAAGGTCGCCGCCAAGTCCGGCAAGCCGGGCGAAGAAACCCCGGGCGATGCCGACTCCCCCTTGTTGGATATGTCGGACGTCGGCGTCCGCAAGATGATCGCCAAGGCGAAGACCCGCGGCTACGTCACCTATGACGAGCTGAACAAGGTTCTGCCGTCCGACAAGGTGTCCTCCGAGCAGATCGAAGACACGATGTCGATGCTCAACGAGATGGGCATCAACGTCATCGAGTCCGAGGAACAGGAAGAAGGCGCCGACGAGAATCTTCCCGCCGTCGCCGAGGGCGGCAAGGAAGTCGCCACCAAGACCGGCACCGCCGCCGAACAATATGACCGCACCGACGATCCGGTGCGCATGTATCTGCGCGAGATGGGCAGCGTCGAGCTGCTCTCCCGCGAAGGCGAAATCGCCATCGCCAAGCGCATCGAGGCCGGCCGCGAGCTGATGATCGGCGCGCTGTGCGAATCCCCGCTGACCTTCGAGGCGCTCACCGTGTGGCGCGACGAGCTCAACGAAGGCAAGGTCCTTCTGCGCGACATCATCGATCTGGAAGCGATGTATGCGGTCGGGCCGGAAGGCCAGGCCCAGGCCGCGGCGCAGGCCGCCGCCGGCGCCGCCCATCTCGCCGCGATCAACGGCACCGCGCCGCCGCCGGCGCCGCCCAAGCCCGTCGCGCCGCCCAAGCCCGCGCCCGCGCCCAAGGCCGACGGCGAGGAACAGGATCCCGCCGAAGCCGCCGCCCAGGCCGATTCGCAGGACGCCGACGATTTCGACGACGAAGGCAATCTGCCGCTCAGCGCGATGGAAGCCTCGTTGAAGCCCCAGGTGCTCGAGGCGCTCGACGCCATCGCCGCGCTCTACAAGAAGCTCGGCCGTTTGCAGGACGCATCCGTCGAGGCCGCGCTCGCCTCCGACGAACTCTCCACCGGCCAGGAACGCCGCTTCAAGAAGCTGCGCAACGAGACGATGGATCTCGTCAAGGGCCTCAAGCTCAACAACAACCGCATCGAAGCCCTCGTCGATCAGATGTACGGCATCAACAAGCGGCTGGTGTCGCTCGAAGGCCGCCTGCTGCGTCTCGCCGAAGCCCATGGCGTGGCGCGCGAGGATTTCCTCAAGGAGCATTTCGGCAACGAGCTCGACCCGCACTGGGCGCGCCGCGTCGGCCGGCTCAGCCGCATCGGCTGGAAGGATTTCGTCCAGGACGAGCGCGACAAGATCAACACGCTGCGCGACGAGATTCAGAACCTGGCGCAGGAAACCCGCCAGTCGGTCTCCGATTTCCGCCGCAACGTGCAGACGGTGCAGAAGGGCGAGCGCGAATCCGGCGTCGCCAAGAAGGAGATGATCGAGGCCAATCTGCGCCTCGTGATCTCCATCGCCAAGAAATACACCAACCGCGGCCTGCAATTCCTCGACCTGATCCAGGAAGGCAATATCGGCCTGATGAAGGCGGTCGATAAGTTCGAATATCGCCGCGGCTACAAGTTCTGCGACCTATGCGACATGGTGGATTCGCCAGGCGATCACCCGTTCGATCGCCGACCAGGCGCGCACCATCCGCATCCCGGTCCACATGATCGAGACGATCAACAAGCTGGTGCGCACCTCCCGCCAGATGCTGCACGAGATCGGCCGCGAGCCGACGCCGGAAGAGCTGGCCGAGCGTCTCGCCATGCCGCTCGAAAAGGTGCGCAAGGTTCTGAAGATCGCCAAGGAGCCGATCTCCCTCGAAACGCCGATCGGCGACGAGGAAGATTCCCATCTGGGCGACTTCATCCAGGACCCGAACGTGGTGCTGCCGATCGATGCGGCGATCCAGGCGAATCTGCGCGAGACCACCACGCGCGTGCTTGCCACGCTCACCCCGCGCGAGGAGCGCGTGCTGCGCATGCGCTTCGGCATCGGCATGAACACCGATCACACGCTGGAAGAAGTCGGCCAGCAGTTCAGCGTCACCCGCGAACGCATCCGCCAGATCGAGGCGAAGGCGCTGCGAAAACTGAAGCACCCGTCGCGCAGCCGCAAACTGCGCAGCTTCCTCGACAACTAGCCACCATTCCCCTCTCCCCTTGAGGGAGAGGACGCAAAATCCCGCACTTGGCGAAGCCAAGTGCTTGGATTTTGCTAGGTGAGGGGTGCGTTTGTTCACGCGCAGCGCGAACGGGTGGGGGATTTCTTCCCCAGTACCTCTGTCATCCCCGCGAAGGCGGGGAACCGGCCGTCGCAAAACGAAAAAGGCGCCGCGATCGCGACGCCTTTTCTGTTTCCAACGCGAAGGCGATGGGATCAGGGGCGCTGCCAGCCCATGTCGCGGTCGCGGTCGTGATGCCAGTCGTGGAAGTTGCTGCCGTGACGGTCGCGATAGCTGCGCGCCTCGGCGTCGTTGCGCCAGGCGTGCCAGCGATGGCCGTTGTCCCAATAGCCGTCGCTGTAGCCGAACGCGATATCGCCGAAGCTGATCGACAGCACATTGTTCGATCTGCCATGGCGGTGATAGCGGCGGTTGTAGCGCGCCATGTCGCTGTCATAGGCGGCGCGCTGCAGGGCATTGTCGTGCATCCGGCGGTCATAGATGGCGCGATCCGCGTTGTAGCGGTCGCGTGTCGCGGCGTCGGAATTGGCATCGCCGCGCGCGCGATCGGCGGCATCGCTGTTGAGCGCCTCCGTCTGGGCGCGCTCCGCGGGCGTCGAATCGTGGCTGTAGCGGGACATGGCGGAGGCGGGCAGCGCACAAAGCATCATTGCGGCGAGCGCGGCCGAGCCGAGCGTGATCTTGCGGACGTTCATCGGAATTCCTTTGGGTATCGCGCGGTCAGGCCGCGCTACCCTAAGACAACGTGCCGCGCCGCCCTTCGGCCCCATGCCATCTTCCAGCCGGTGTCGCAGGGCGAGGGCAACTCCGCGCCAGGTGCGCGCCAAGTGCGCTCGGGCATCGGCGATCACGCACTCGACGATGCGGGCCCGTCGGGTCGAGCATCCGAGCCTGTCGCGCAAGCTGCGCTCGTTCCTCGACAATTAAGCACCGCTTCCTCTCCCCTTGAGGGAGAGGACGCAAAATCCCGCACTTGGCGAAGCGCGTAGCGAAGCCAAGTGCTTGGATTTTGCTAGGTGAGGGGTGCGCTTGTTCGCGCACAGCGCGAATGGGTGGGTGATCTCTTCCTCAGCACCGCTGTCATCCCGGGCGCGGCGCAGCGTGCAACGGTGCGCCGCAGGCCCGTAGCGACAGCGTGCGGACGGACCCAGGCGTCGAACAATCCGGCTTGACTGTCAAGTCAAGCACCTGAGCCGGTCGCCCAAGCTGCGCTCGTTCCTCGACAACCAGACACCACTGTCATCCCCGCGAAGGCGGGGATCCAGCCGATCGAAACAAAAGGGTGCCAAGGCTCTCGGCGCTTTTTCTGCTACGCAACTAATGTTCCCGGCGATCCGCGCCGCTATGCCAGCGCGAACGACAACACCGCCGCTCTCAATTTTTCCAGGCAGGGAAATTTCGTCTCCGCTGCTAGTGCGGCAGACAGAGCGTAAGCCACTACCGCCGGGTTTTTCTTAAGCCGATCATAAGTCCAACCAAATTTTTCGCAGACTTTTTTCACATCGCTAATCCAGTCTTTGTAATCTGTTTCGAGCGCGGACTGGATATCATTTTTCCAAATTGTAAGCGGTGCGCCTATGACGTCTTTGTCGGGCCATGCCAAATTCTTTTCGCCCAATTTCATCAAAGCAATTACTTTCGCATTCAGAGCTTTGGTTCCTGGTACGTCGGCAGCGCCGCAGTCCGTGTCGGCATCGAACATCACGAAATATGGAATCTCGAAGCCGCGAGCAATTGCAATCATATTTAGCAGACCAGGCTTTCCGTTAGCACAGACGATGTGCCCGCCTCCCTTGAGAAAAGCGTCCATCTCCTCAGCTTGTTCCAAGGCTGTGTGCAAGATTGCGCGGTCCTCCGGCCCTTCCACCAACAAGAGCTTGCGACAGAAGAACGCTTCACCAAGCTCGGGCTGTATAAATGGCTCCAGGCTCGCTTTCGCAGCCTTCTCGCCAATCACATCTTCTCCAAATGTCGAGGCGATAAGGTTGCGGTGTTGATCCACGGACCATGATGATATTCTCGAAAGATGAGATGCCGTTTTTCGAACAACCCGGATGCTGTCGAACGTCCTGGCCGAAATGAAGTATGGGCTACCCCTGCTCAAAACTCGGTCCCGCGAACCGCTGCCGTTGCAGCGCATTGGTCGCTCCGCACGCCGCACTTGCATGCAACTTCACGCCGCCACCCGCTTCACCTTGATCGCGCGTTCGCGCTTCATCGCTTGCGTCAGGTCGTAGTCCATCTGAATGCCGAGCCACACCTCGGCGCCGCCGCCGAACGCCTTGTCGAGGCGGATCGCCATCTCGGGCGAAATCCCGCTCTTGCCATTGACGAGATTGTTGAGCGCCTGCCGCGTCACGCCCAGCGCCCTGGCGCCTTCGGTCACGCTCAGGCCCAGCGGCTCCAGGCAGTCATAGCGGACGCTTTCGCCGGGGTGTGGCGGGTTCTTCGTCACGCCTCTTCCCTCTCGGCATAGGCATCCACCAGCGCGCGGATCATGCGCTGATAGGGCACGTGCTGCTTCTTTGCGGCGCGCTTGAAGAAATCCACGCTGCGCTGGCTGAGTTCAAGCGTCACCTTAACCTTCGACTCGCGCAGCACCAGTTGCTCCGGTGGCGGCAGGAAGTTCTTGATGATGCGGAAGGGCCCGATCTCGCCTTCCGTGTACTTAACGGTTCGTTTCTTCATAGGCTGTCCTTCCTTTTCGCCAATAGCCGGCGCCGAAGATTCGAACGCGGTGCGCGCGCCACGTGAACCGCACGGTCAATATCTCGCCATCCACCGCGCCGAAGCAGTAATACCTCGGCTCGGCATCGCTGTGGCGGAGATCCTCGGCGATGACGGCACGTGGATCGAGAAACGCGCGCTGCGCCTCCGCGAACGACACGCCGTGCTTCGCCTGGTTGGCGCGATCCTTCGCGTCGTCCCATTCGAAGTCCGGCATATGGTCAATCTACCATATATTTATATGGCAGGCAATCACCCCTGCTCGAAGCTCGGCCCCGCGAACCGCTGGCGTTGCAGCGCGTTGCTGGCGCCGCGCGGATCGCCGGGTCGGCGATAGGTCCCTGCCGGTCCCGCCACCGCGCCGCCGTCCACCACCAAGCGTGTGGCCGGTGACGAAGCCGGCATGCGGGCCCGCGAAATACAGAGCGGCCTGCGCGATGTCGTCGGGCTGGCCGGCGCGCGGCACCGGCTGGCCGCGGGCGAGCGCCGCTTCCACCGCTTCCTTGTTCGCGCCGAACGCGCCCACGATCGGCGTCGCCACGCCGCCGGGCGCGATGCAGTTCACGCGGATGCCGTCGGCCGCGAACTCGAGCGATGCCGAGCGCGTCAGGTTCACCACGCCCGCCTTCGCGCGCCGAATAGGCGTGCAGCATCGGATAGCCCCACACGCCCGCGATCGACGCGGTGTTGACGATCGCGCCGCCGCCGCGCGCCCGCATCGCGCCGACCGCATGCTTGATGCCGAGGAACACGCCGCGCAGGCACACCGCCTGCGTCTTGTCCCAGTCCTCGACGCTGATCTCTTCCAGCGGCCCCACCGCGCCGCCGATGCCGGCATTGTTGAACATGATGTCGAGCCCGCCGAACTCGCTGACCGCGCGCGCCACCAGCGCCTTCACGTCCTCTTCCTTCGACACGTCGGTGCGCTGGAAGACGCATCGGTTGCCGCTCGCGCTCGCCTCGGCCGCGACCTCTTCGCCGCCCTTCACATTCAGATCCGCGACCACGACGTTGGCGCCGCGCTCGGCGAACAGGATGGAAGCCGCGCGCCCCATGCCGCTCGCGCCGCCCGTGATGATGGCGACCTTGCCCTTTAGCTCCGTCATGGCGTTCTCCCCTGCTTGCTCTTTGTCCGTGCGCACAGCTTGGCCGCGCGCCTGACAATCTGTCCGAAAAAAATTCTCGCCGACCCCTTGAACCCAGGGTTGCGTTCCCTATTTGTTCAACCAGAAACACAGGAGACGTCCGCCTTCCGGTAAAGCTGGGCGCGAGGCCATACAGGTAAGGGTGCGAACTCGTGCGCGCCCGCGCGAACGACGAGGTGCTCTGTCTGGCGAATCCGGGAGCGCGTCCTTGGGATTCGCAAGAACCGTGGGGTGGAGGTTTGGTGCCGGTCGGTCGGGCCCTCAAAAGCTGGCCGCCGGCGCCCACTGGGAAACCAGGACGGGGATCGCGATCGCGATTCCCGTCATTATTTTATTGGACGCGCGGTCCTTCAGCGGAAAGACGCAGAATCCTGCAAACAATGATCAAGCGCCTGTGGCGCGCGCACCTGTGAGACCCAGTTCTTGTGCCGCTTCACATGCCCGGCCAGACGCCCCGCATCACCATGCCGATGCCGACCAGCGATGCGGCCCACAGAAGCGTCCTGACCCACGGAATGCCCAGCGCATAGACCGGCAGATAGGCGAGCCGCGACCAGAAATAGATCTGCGCTCCCAGCGCACCCATCGCCGTGTGCTTGTTCAGCGCATTGGCGATCAGCACGGCGCCCAGGAAGAACACGAAGGTTTCCAGAAAATTCTTGAAGGCGCGCTCGATGCGGCTGCCGAACGTTCCCATCGGCTTGGCGGGCTCGTCGCGCGCGCCCACGCCCCAGGGAAGGCCGCGCGCCCCAACGCTGAACAAAGTCGCCAGCAATAGCTGCAGCACGCCCAGCACGATGCTGAGCCACAGCATCTGCATTTCGACCGAACCGAATGCGCTTGAATCCATGTGCCCCTCCCGTTGTTCGCGAGTCGTCTCGCGCCGGCGATGCTACGCCGCGGCGGGGAGGGCTAGAAGTGCGCTCTCAGAAGAAGTGCATCAGCGCATAGACCGCGCCGCCCGCGATCGCGACGAACAGCGCGACCCAGAAGAAGCCGGCAAAGGTGCGGCCGAGCTCGCCGGTGAATCCGGCGTCGGAGTCGATGGGCCGTGCCGGCCGCGGCGGGAGATCGTCCTGGTCCATGGCAGCAAACTAGCCCTGTCTTTCAAGCTTCACCATAGGCACGGCATAGCGCCCCGTTGCTGCCGTATTTATGATTGAAGTCAAACTTCTATAGCGCCTGGTCAGGGTATTGTTACACATAATTGGAGGGAGCATCTCATGGTTCGCAAGACACTTTTGGCCCTTGGCGCGGTTTGCGCCTTATGCGCCGCCGCGCCGGCCTCGGCCGCCGATCTGATCGAAGGCTATGACGCCTTCCTCAGCCGCGCCGACCATTACAATTCCAATGGCGAGCGGCTGACGACGGCGGCTGCCATCATCCGGCAGGACCGCGCGAACTTCCACAAGTTCGGCATCCAGGACGATCAGGACGAAAGCGACAACTATTTCGACAACGTCAACAACCGGGCGATTCTGGAACAGATGGTCGCCGACGGTACGTCCGATCCCGGCGTGCTGCGGCGCATCGTCAACGACAATGTGATGGTCCATGTCGAAGTCTATCGCAGCCATCGTCACGGCGACTTCGTGATCGTCACGCTGGTCGACTGACCGGATCTAGGGAAGAAGTTCGGGGCGGTATTCGAAGTGCATGGTGTCGTAGTGATACCAGCGCCCGCCCCAGATGAATCCGTGGCGTTCGAACACGCGCACGATCTCGATCGGAATGCGGTTGTGCCAGCTCTTGGGCGACCAGCGCCAATAGTCCGATGCGGCGCTGTTGATGTCGATCGCCGCGCCCCAGGCGTGCACCGAGCGCGCGGTCGATCCGGCCACGTCGCGGCAATTGTAGGTGCCGGAATTGGGCACGAGATATTTCGCGAACCGCGCGGGAAGCTCGTCCAGCTCGCGCGAGACTGCTTCCAGCGCCTTGTCCACGCCGTTCGCCGTGGTGATCATGACGTGCCCGCCGTCATGCTTGGGCAGCCAGGCGATAGAGCGCATCTTGGGCGTCACCTCGCCCTTCTTGCAGTCGCCATACATGGCGTTGAACAACGGCTCATAGCGCACGCGTCCCGGATCGAAATTCACCGCCGGCGCGCTCGCATCGGCGCCTGCCGGATAGTCGGAGAAAAACATGTCGTCGATGTCGGCATGCTCGATCATCTCGTCGAAGCTCTTGTTGCTGCGCCCGTCGGAGATCGGGAACTTCCGCCCGTCCTTCAGCAGCAGCCATTTGCCGTCGTGCCCCTGAAGGAAGTCGGGATAGGCGCGGACCAGCCGATCGAGCTTGGCGTCGAGATCCGGCGGCGGCGCGCCGAAGCTCCCCGCCTGCGCGGTCCCGCACAGGCTCGCGGCCATCGCCATCGCGATCAATGTTCTGTGCATCCTGGTCCCTCCCTGCTCATTCAATCGCGGTAAGGCTCGTTGGGCAAACGTCACCGTTAATTTTGCTGCAATGTTCGGGCGCGATCATTCGCCGGTGGACGAAACGGACTTCGAACGCCATATAACACGTATGACCGACCACCTGACGATCGTCGAGAAGGCCGAACGGATCTACTCCCATCTCGAGCACCGTGCCGACGCGACGGTGCACATTCTGGGCATTCTGTTCGCCATCAATGCCAGCCTCTGGCTGCTGTGGCACGTCACCGGGCTCTCGGTCGCGATCAGCGTCTTCGTCTATTGCGCCGGTCTGCTCGCGATGATCATCGCCTCGGCTGCCTATAATCTGGCGCCGCACGGACCGTCCAAGTCGATCTTAAGAAGGCTCGACCACGCCGCCATCTTCATCATGATCGCTGCCACCTACACGCCGTTCGCGATGAACCGGCTGGGCGCGCCTTACGGCACCATCATCCTGGCGGCGATCTGGTTGAGCGCGAGCTTCGGCGTCGCGATGAAGATCCTTTTTCCCCGCCGCTTTGAAGTGCTGAGCATCGGGCTCTATCTCGCCATGGGCTGGCTTATCGTCACCGTGATCCAGCCGCTGCATGCCTCGATGACGGCGACCGACTTCTGGCTGCTGGTGGCCGGCGGCCTCGTTTACTCGGCGGGTGTTGCGTTTTACCTGATCGAGCGTATCCCCTATCACAAGGCGATCTGGCACGGCTTCGTGCTGACAGCCGCGGTGCTGCACTTCTCTGCCATCGCCTTCGAGTTCGCCGGATAGAATCCGCAGTCTTTCGTGTCTGGCGCGCCGCTTCGGAATGGCCTATCGGGCAGACATGGTTTCGGCGGTCATCTTCGATTGCGACGGCGTGCTCGTGGACAGCGAAATCCTCGCGCACGAGGTCGAAATGGCCGTACTCGCCGAGATCGGCCTGACCTACGAACCGCACGATTTCATCGTCCGCTTCATGGGCCGCAGCAGCAAGGTGTTCTACGAGCTGCTCGACGCCGACGGCCGCGCCCGACTCGGCCGCTCGATCGTCGACGAAATCCGCCCCGCGATGCGGTCACGCTACCGGCAGGCGATCGAGACCCGTCTCGCCGAAGTGCCCGGTGCGCTTGGCGCGATCCGCGTGCTCAGCCTGCCCAAGGCGGTCGCCAGTTCGAGCTCCGTGCGCGGGCTCGAGACCAAGCTACGCAAGGTCGGTCATTGGGACGATTTCGCGCCCCACATCTATTCCGCCGAGCACGTCACCCACTCTAAGCCGGCGCCCGACCTATTCCTGCATGCCGCAAAAGCGCTCGATGTCCGCTCGGACCAGTGCCTGGTTATCGAAGACAGCGTGAACGGCGTCATGGCCGGCATCGCGGCGGGCATGCGGGTCTGGGGCTTCGGCGGCGGCGGCCACATGGACGAGCAGCTGACCGCGCGGTTGAGCGACGCCGGCGCGGAGCGGATCGTCGGGAATTGGAGCGAAGCGCGGGACCTTTTCGCGGCGCTTCAGCTGTAATTAAAGCTGATCGAAATCCGCGGACCGCGCGAGGCATTCGGCGGCACCTCGTGGCGCAGCCAACTCTCCCACAGCAGCAGCGTGCCCGGCGCAACATCCATCTCGACGAACGTCTTGTTGTGCCGCCGTGCCGTCGTCTTGCGTGCCGGCGCGGCCATCATCAGCGCCAGGCGAGGGTCCTCGAAGTGGATGGCGCTCGACCCTCTCGGCAGTGCAACGTAATAGGTGCCGCTGATCACCGAATGCGGGTGAATGTGCCCCGTATGCACGCTGCCCGCCTTCATGACGTTGATCCAGATGCTGTCGAGTTTCAGCCTTCGGCCCGACAGTTCGAAGTCCAACATCCGTGCGAAGGCGCCGACGTGACGGTCGATAATCTTCCTGAGGGCCGCGATCTCGGGCGCCCGCTCCGGCAGATCATCGAGCGAGGCGTACGACGTATAGCCGGGATAGCGATGTTCCCTCGCCCAGCGCTGGCCGGCCTTGTCGTCGCGCGCCATCGCGAGGCAGGCCTTCTTCAGCTCAGCGTTCGCCGCCTCCGGCAAACGGGCTCGGTAAATCTGCGTCGCGAATAGAAGTTCCGCCATGCGGCAAACGGACTACACCAGCTCCGGGATGCCGACAATATTTTGCGCCGCGAAATGGATTAGTGGTTCATTGACGCGGGCTGTGCGATGGTGGCCCACCTGTCGAAGGGAATTGCGATGCGAACGATTCTGCCGATCGTCACATTGGCCCTGCTGGGCCTTGCCCTCTCCGGCTGCGTTGCCGCCGAAGTGGTCGGCGCAGGCGTTAGCGTGGCCACCACGGTCGTCTCGACCACGGCCCATGTCGCCGGCAGCGTCGTCAGCGGCGCCGCCGACGCAGTCTCGGGCAGTGACAGCGACAAAGACAAAGATGGCGACAAAGATAAAGACAAGAACAAAGACGACCATCGCGCCGACAGCGGCGACAACTAGCCAAGACTCAAAAATTGTCCTTGCGCTTGCGAAGTTCGGCGAACACGTCCACATCGCTCGCGTGAATCAATCCCAGTGTGTGGCGGATCTCCGGGGAATTGGGCCTCAGGAACGGATTGGTCTGCTTCTCAAGGCCGATGGTCGAAGGGATTGTCGCAGTGCCCTTCGCGCGCAGCCCGTCCACCTCGCGCATGCGCGCAACGAGCGCCGTATTGCCCGGCTCCACGGTCAGGGCGAAGCGTCCATTGCTCTGGGTATATTCGTGGCCGCAATAGACGCGCGTCGAATCCGGTAATGCCATGAGCTTGGAAAGGCTCGCCCACATCATCGCCGGCGTGCCCTCGAACAGCCGCCCGCACCCCATCGCAAACATCGTGTCGCCGGTAAAGACCGCATCGTCGAACACGAATGCGATATGGGCTCGGGTGTGCGCCGGGATTTCGAGCACCGGCACGGACCGCGCGCCGAATTGCCAGGCTTTTCCTTCGAGAACACCTTCGTCGATGCCTGGAATGCGGTCGCGATCCTTCTCTGGACCCACGACCTTCGCCCCGAACTGTTCCTTCAGCGGAAGATTGCCGCCGGTATGATCGAAGTGGTGGTGGGTGTTCAGGATGTGCGTCAACCGCCAGCCGTGGCGTGCCAGCGCCCGTTTCACGGGTTCAGGCTCCGACGGATCGATCACCGCCGTCAGGTCCGCCTCGCTGTCGTGCACCAGATAGGCGTAATTGTCCTTCAGGCACGGGACGAGTTCTATCTGCAATGCGGTCATGGTCCGATCCTTCCCTGAAACCTACCAGCCGCGCACTGTGCGTTGAACCGGACGCGGCGTCGCGCTACGCACGGTCCCATGCAACTCGATGCCGCGGACCTGGCCGACTTTTATGAAGGCCCTTTGGGGCTTTTGACGCGGCGCATCATTGCCCGGCAGCTTCGCGCAATTTGGCCGTCCACCAAGGGCGTCTGCCTGCTGGGATACGGATTCGCGGTACCTTATCTGCGCCAATTCCAGACCGAAGCCGAACGGGCCGTTGCCCTGATGCCCGCCCAGCAGGGTGTGGTCGCCTGGCCGTCGGGCCGTCCGTTGTCGGCGCTCGGGGACGAGGCGGCCCTTCCGTTCCCTGACGCCTTCTTCGACCGCATTCTCGTCGTGCATGGGCTGGAAGGCGCCGATGCCACGCGGCCGCTGCTGCGCCAGCTATGGCGCGTGCTGGCGCCTGAGGGCCGGCTCCTGCTGGTGGCGCCCAACCGCACGAGCTTGTGGGCCCAGCTCGAACGCTCGCCCTTTGCCATCGGTCGCCCGTTCAGTCGCGGCGAACTCGACCGGCTGCTGCGCGGCGCCTTGTTCGAGCCGCTGGTGTGGGAGCGCTCTCTGTACGTGCCGCCGCTCCGCGGCCGAAGTCTGGTCCGCACCGGCATGGGGTGGGAACGATTGCTGCGCAGAATCTCTCCGGGATTCTTCGGAGTTCATCTCGTCGAAGCCGGGAAGACTTTCTATGGCGCCGCCCCGGCCCGGATTGCGAAGCCGGTTCAGCAATGGGCCCCTGCGCGCGACGTGCCGGCCGCGCTAAGTGACACTCGTTAATATCTTTCGTGGCAGAAGCCGTCATCGAACTGCGGCGCGCTATTTTACTTTTTCAACAGTGCGCGCCTCACGATGATTTGCGCAGCTGCCATGCGTTGCCGACTCGTCGCCGCGCAAGCGTGCAATTCCTGAGGATTTTGAAAAGATTTACAATGTGCCTGTCTCCTCCGTAACGGCGCGCACGAAACGGTGATTGGCGCCCCCTTTCAATTGCTTGCTTCCTCCCCAAATCAAGGGCCGCCGGCACGCCCGGCTCAATCAGGAGGATGAAATGAATTTCGCAAGAACGGCCGCTTCGGCCACGGCGCTCTGCCTCATGCTCGCGGCGACAGGAACAATCGCCGCCCAGGCATCGGAGCCGCCGACGACGATCGGCTGCCTGCATATGGCGAAGAAGGTTACGGCGGCGCTCGATGCCAATCAGCAGTCGACGAACTACCAGGCCGCCCGCGACGAGGCCCAGAGCGCTCAGACCTTCTGCAGCTCGGGCTTCTATAAGCAAGGCGTGGACCGTTACGCCAAGGTTCTCGCCATGCTCGGCGCGAACTGACCGATTGGCGGCGGGCGGGCGATCGTTCGCCCGCCCGTTTCCGTTCAGCCGCGGCGCAGCAGGAAAATCGCGCCATTTGCCAGAATATTGGGCCCCCAGGCTTCGGGGCGCATCGCCTGAGTGCGGCCGCTCTCATCGAGCGCGAGCGCGCGCTCGATGGTCGCGCCGCTCGTTCGAGCGAGTTCGACGAAATCCGCGATGGTACAGAGATGGATGTTGGGCGTGTCGTACCACTGATAGCCCAGCGCACGCGTCCGCGGCATGCGCCCTTCGATCATCAGCGAAAGCCGCACGCGCCAGTGACCGAAATTGGGAAATGAAATCACGGTGCGCTGCCCGATCCGAAGAAGATGGCCGAGGACATCGCGCGGACTTCGGGTTTCCTGAATCGACTGGCTGAGGATCGCGATGTCGAACGCGGCGCTTGGATACTCGCCGAGATCGGTGTCGGCATCGCCCTGCATGACGGGCAGTCCGCGCGCCACGCACGCATTCACATTCTGCTGCAACAGCTCGATGCCGCGCCCATCGACCTTTTTTGTGGTCACCAGATGCTCGAGCAGCGCACCGTCGCCGCAAGCGACGTCGAGAACGCGCGTGCCGGCCGGAATCATCTCCGCGATCGCCGCGAGATCGGGGCGCAAAGCCGTCGTCATGCGCCGACCGACGAGGCGACCGATCGCAAGAAGCCGCGCACGGTTGCGAACAATTCCGGCTCATCGAGCAGAAAGGCGTCATGGCCGCGATCGGTCGCGATTTCGACGAAGCTGACCGTCGCGGCGCTTGCGTTCAGGGCGTGCGCCACATGCTTGTTCTCGGCGGTCGGAAACAGCCAATCGCTGGTGAAGGAAACGATCAGAAATTTCGTCTTGGCGCCGTGGAAGGCCGCCGCCAGCACGCCGCCATGCTCGGCGGCGAGGTCGAAATAGTCCATCGCGCGGGTGATGTAGAGATAGGAATTTGCGTCGAAGCGATCGACGAAGGCAAAGCCCTGATGGCGCAGATAGGACTCGATCTGGAAATCAGGCCCGAAGCCGAAGGATATCTGCTCGCGGTCCTGAAGCGTGCGGCCGAATTTTCGCTGCAGCGCGGCTTCGGAGAGATAGGTGATGTGCGCTGCCATACGCGCGACCGCCAGACCCTTCGAGGGCTGCGTGCCGTGCAATTGGTAGGTTCCGCCCTTCCAGTCGGGATCGGCCATGATTGCCTGGCGCCCGACCTCGTGGAACGCGATGTTCTGGGCCGAATGGCGCGCCGCGCAGGCGATCGGCACTGCCGATATGGTGCGCTCGGGAAATTCCGCCGCCCATTGCAGCACCTGCATGCCGCCCATTGAGCCGCCGACCACGCTCATGACTTTCTCGATGCCCAGCGCGTCAAGCAGCATCGCTTGCGCCCGCACCATGTCGCGGATCGTCACCAGCGGAAAATCGAGGCCATAGGGCTTGCCCGTGGCGCGGCAGATCTCGGCTGGCCCGGTCGTACCCATGCAGCCGCCGAGCACGTTGGCGCAAATGACGAAGAAGCGGTCGGTGTCGATCGGCTTGCCCGGCCCCACCATCGCGTCCCACCAGCCCGGCTTGCCGGTGACGGGATGAGAAGAGGCGACGAACTGATCGCCCGTCAGCGCATGGCAGACCAGCACCGCATTGGATCGCTGGGCGTTGAGCGTGCCATAGGTCATGTAGGCCACGGTCAACGGGTCGAGCGTCTTGCCGCAGTCGAGCGTCAGCGGCTTGTCGAACGTGATCGCCTGGCCGATATCGGCGTCAGGGGCGGTCACGGGCCGCAGGAATTTGGGCGCTTCGGACATCTCGTTACTGCCAAAGACAGGGGCGGTTTTGCTAAGGCCCGCGGCTCTGGGTGTCAAACGCCGCTTTGATTTTGCCTTGCTTGGCCCTTATCAATACCGCCCCTTCGGCCAAGGCCAGGGTTAACTTTTTGGAGCCGAAGGGCGATTTTCGGAATTTCGGATATGCCACCGCGTCAAACCTCGATTGCCGACCTGCCGGCCAAGCTCGATGCGCTGGACGACAAGATCCACGATCTGCTGATCCGCCGGGCGCTGATGACGGCGGCGGTCTCGCCCGCCGAGCAGGCAAGGACGCTTCGCCGGCTTGCGGCGCGCAACAAGGACGGGCTCCCGCTCGCGATGCTGGTGCGGATCTGGCGCGAACTGACGGCGGCGGCGGCCCCGGCCGGGCGCACCGTTCATGTCTATGCCGCGGACCGGGCGGTCCAGTACCGCGATCTTGCCCGCGATCTCTTCGGCTCGGTCGTGGCAATGAAGGGCGGCCTTTCGGCGTCTTCGATCGTGCACGAATGCACCAACGATCCCCTGGCGTTCGGCGTCGTGCCGCCGCCGGAGAGCGATGAGACGGCGCGTGCCTGGTGGGCACAGCTGACCCCGGGCGGCCAGACGGGCCCGCGCTTCGTCGCGGTCCTACCGCTTGTCGGCGGCGATCAGCCTGAAGCCTATGTGATCGGCACGCTCGAGCCTGAGCCCAGCGGAGACGATTCGAGCCTTCTGCTGCTCGAGGCCGACGAGAATGTCAGCCTGACGAAGCTTCAATCCGTGCTGAAGCAGGGAGATTTCGACGCTCGCCTTCTGGCTGTGAGCCGCGATTCGTCGGGTGGCAGCACGCGCCAGCATCTTCTTCAAGTGGCGGGCTTCGTCCGTGGCGACGATTCCAGATTTGGCCGCCTGATCGAGCAGGCCGGCGACGCCATCCTCAGGATCGCGGCCGTCGGCAGCTACGCCAATCCCCTCGCGCCGGGGGGCCAGAGCCCATGAACCCCACGCCGAAGCCTGGCATTCTCGACATTTCGCCCTATGTCGGCGGACGCGCACATGCTGCGGGCGTCGAGCACGCCATCAAGCTCTCGTCGAACGAGTCGGCGCTGGGCCCAAGCGCAAAAGCGGTCGCGGCTTATGAGTCCGCCGAGACCGGCTTGCACCTCTATCCCGAAGGCAGCGCCAAGATCCTGCGCGAAGCGATCGCGCACGCCTATGGCCTGGACGCCGCGCGCATCGTCTGCGGCAACGGCTCGGACGAACTGCTCACCATGCTGGCGCACGCCTATCTGCGTACCGGCGACGAGGTGCTATTCAGCGAACACGGTTTCCTCGTCTACAAGATCGCGGCGCTGTCCAACAGCGCGACGCCGGTGATCGTTCCGGAGAAGAATCTCCACGCCGACGTCGACGCATTGCTCGGCGCCGTCACCGCGAAGACCAAGCTCGTCTTCCTGGCCAATCCGAACAATCCGACAGGCTCCTACTTGCCGCATGACGAAGTGCGACGCTTACATGCCGGCTTGCCGCGCGACACGCTGCTCGTGATCGATGCGGCATATGCCGAATATGTCCGCCGCAACGATTACGAGGCGGGCCTCGAAATGGTGTCGAGCTTCGACAATGTCGTGATGACGCGCACCTTTTCGAAGATCTACGGCCTGGCCGGCCTTCGCGTCGGCTGGGCCTATTGCCCGGCCGCGATCGCCGACGTGCTCAACCGCATTCGCGGCCCATTCAACGTATCGGTGCCGGCCCAGCTTGCCGCGGCCGCGGCGCTTGCCGATCGCGCCCATGTGGAGGCGTCCTTCGCGCACAATGAGAAGTGGCGCGACTGGCTTACGCGTGAGATTCGCAAACTCGGCTTTCGCGTTGACGACAGCGTCGCCAATTTCATCCTGATCCATTTCGGTCGCGAAAAGGGCCGTACGGCGCACGATGCGGACGCATTCCTCACCGCGCGCGGCTTTATCCTGCGCGGCGTCGCGAACTATGGGTTGCCCGATTGCCTGCGCCTTACGGTCGGGCCGGAAGCCGCCAACCGGGCGGTGGTGGCGGCGCTCGCCGAATTCGCAGCGGCCAAATGACGAAGCCGCTGTTCGATCGCGTCGCCATCCTGGGCTTCGGCTTGCTCGGCTCGTCGCTGGCGCGCGCCATGCGGCGAGCGCATATCGCCCGCCACATCGTCGCCTGCGACCGCAAGGAGCCACTCGCCACGGCGCGTCGGCTGAAGCTCGCCGACAGCTACGCCGCGACGCCCGCGAGCGCGGTCAGGAATGCCGATCTCGTGATCCTGGCGACACCGGTCGGCGCTTATGGGGCCATTGCCAAGGCGATCGCGCCGCACCTCAAGGCGGGCGCGATCGTCAGCGATGTCGGCTCGGTCAAGGGCGCGGTGATCGACGATGTCGGGCCTTTTCTGCCGAAGGCCGTGCACTTCGTCCCGGCCCATCCGATCGCCGGTACGGAGCGCTCCGGTCCGGCCGCCGGCTTCGCCGAACTGTTCGACGGCCGCTGGTGCATCCTGACGCCGCCCAAGGGAGCGGACAAACGTGCGGTCAAGGCAGTTCGCACCTTCTGGGAAAGGCTTGGCAGCCAGGTCGACATGATGGATGCCAAGCATCACGACCTGGTGCTCGCGGTGACGAGCCATGTGCCGCATCTCATCGCCTACAACATCGTCGGCACGGCCGACGATCTGCGAAGCGTCACCGAAGGCGAGGTGATCAAATATTCCGCGGGCGGTTTCCGAGACTTTACGCGCATCGCAGCCTCCGACCCCACCATGTGGCGCGACGTGTTCCTCAACAACAAGGACGCGGTGCTCGAAGTGCTGGGCCGCTTCAGCGAGGATTTGAGCGCGCTGCAGCGACAGATCCGTTGGGGCGACGGCGAGGCCCTGTTCAAGCTTTTCACCCGCACCCGCGCCATCCGCCGCGGCATCGTCGATGCGGGCCAGGATACGGCGGCGGTCAATTTCGGCCGCAACGCACCGGCGGCGAGAAAACCCGCCAAGAGAATCCGTCAGCGCGGGACCTAGTACAGCACTTCTTCCGTCGTCGCGCTCTCATCGCCGACGCTGACGATGCCGCCATGGAAGCCGACCACAGCGCCAAGCAGGCCCGCCTCGTTGCTGCCGGCCTTGGCCGCACGATCGAGCAGCGCGGCTGCAATTCCCGCATTGGGCCCCCCACGCACGCCGCGCCGCGCCGCCATGTCGAGCAGCGTCTCGATCCCTGCCACCTTGAAGTCGAGCAGACCGTCTACCGCATGGGAGTCATCGAGCGTGAGCCGGCCCTTGCCCATGGCGCTCAGCCGGTTCCAGGAAATCTCCAGATCGCGCACCTGCAATGCGCCGTTCGCCGCCCGCCAGGTCTCGATCGCGCTGACCCAGTCGGTCCGCGCCGCGCGCAAACCGTCGATCGGTCCGGAAGGCGTTGCAGAAGCATCGAGCCGTACCTGCGTGATGTCGTCACCGAACAGCGATGAGAGCCGCGGCGACAGGTGCACCGCATCGGCGCCGGCCGCGATGTCGATCGCCCTGCCGCCGGGTGCGAGCCGCGCATGAAGCTGCACCCTTGCCGCCGTCAGCGCCGGCGATCCGAAGCCAAAAC
The DNA here is from genome assembly GCA_963741735.1 of uncultured Alphaproteobacteria bacterium. GTDB lineage: Bacteria > Pseudomonadota > Alphaproteobacteria > Micropepsales > Micropepsaceae > Rhizomicrobium. The sequence continues at coordinate 372,699 of CAVUJB010000002.1, read as the reverse complement.
AATCGAGATCGAAGCGCGACAGGCCGCGTTCGCCCATGATCGCGCTTGCATGCAGCTCGCCGACTTCGAACGGCATGGTATGGGCCTTGCCCGCAAGATCGCTCCAGCTGAGCGCCTGCCGGCCCGCCGCCTCGAAGATCATCTGCTCGCGGCCATAGGTCAGCGCGTGCAGCGCGAACTTCTCCGTCGTCCAGGATGATGGCCCGTGTGGAGTCGCGACGGTCACCTTCAGATTCTGGAATACGACATCGAGATTGAAGGGAAAGCCGCCGATCGACTTGGACGCGTAGCTGAGCGTGACGCCGGGCATCGCCTCGTGCCCTTTGAGGGCATCGAGCCTGGCCGACAGGGCGCCGGCCTCGCGCCACCACAGCCCGCAAGCGGCTATGGCGATGGCAAGGAAGACGGCGAGTGGCGCGTAGAGGAAGAACCGGCTGGAATATTTCATGCGGGCTGAAATCTAGCCGGTCTTGAGCGCGCCCGCCGGGAATATGATGTCGCGTACCTGGCCGAGCTTTGCCTGCCGCGCCAGCTCGCGCTCCAGCTTCGCCCTGCGGGCTGCGGTCAGGCTCAATCGCTTCTCCATCCACAGCGCCTTGACGGCCAGGCGGTCCTGCGCGCGCTCCGCCTTCATGTCGATGCGGCCGACGAAGCGGCTGCCCTCGAGCAGCGGGAAGACATAGTAGCCATATTTGCGCTTGTGGCCCGGCACGTAGATCTCGATCGTGTAGTCGAAGCCGAAGATGCGTGCCGCCCGCGCCCGGTCGCGCAACACCGGATCGAACGGCGATAGCACGCGCAGCCGCGAGGTCGGTACGGGCAAGTGCCTGATTTCGTCCTCGATGCTCGGCCGTGCCACCGCCTGGAAGTTTCGGTGGCCGGGCGCTGCTTCCAGCACCACGTCTATGAGCCGCCCCTTCTTCTTCTCCCGCTCGATCCATGCGTGGGCGCCGGCAATGGACGCCAGGGACTGGGATTCCGGAAGAGACGTCTTGGCCCAGAAGTCGGCGATCATCCGCGCCGATCCGGCGCCAAGGCGATCCAACGCGGCGTTGAACGCCCATTCGCGGCTTTCGCCCAGCGATGGCTTCTCGCTTAGCACCGTCCTCGGGATCGCGCGTTCGGCAAGCTCATAGACCTTCTCGAAGCCGTCGCGCTGGAGCACCGCGAGCTCGCCGGTGCGCCACAGCCATTCGAGCGCGGCCTTGGCCGGTCCCCAGCCCCACCAGGGGCCGGTGCGTCCGCCAAGATGCGCGAAGTCCCGCGCCCGCGACGGGCCGTTCTGGGAGATGTGATCCCTCACGATTGCGATCACACGCGTGTCGCCGATGCGTTCGTGCCAGACAGCGGCCCGGGCACGCGCGGCGGCAAAGCGATGGCGCCAATGAGGATAGAATTCGAGCGGTATCAGGCACGAATCATGCGTCCAGTGCTCGAACAGCGCCGGCGCCTTCGCCTGCAGGCGATCGAGATGGCGCGGCCGGTAGCCCGTATGACGCGAGTAGAGAATGTGATGGTGTGCCCGCTCCACGATGCGGATGGAATCGAGCTGCACATAGCCGAGCTTGCGGATCAGCGGCCCGACCGCGCCGGCGCCGCCTTCCTGCCGCACGCCGGCGAGCCCGCTGGAGCTCAGGATCAGAACTCGCGCCCTGTCGTTGGGAATAATGAAGGGAAGCTTGTTCAATGGCCCATCGCTTCGCTATCTGAGGCCAAGGCTCACCCGCAGCGAGAATAGCCGCAAGATACGCAGGAATCGCAGCCCTCGAGCTTGACGAAGCTTGGCGAGCCGCAGCGCGGGCAGAAGCGCGCCGGCGCGCCTTCCGCCGCCACCGCGACGGCACGCCGCTCCGCACCGACCAGCGGCGCCTCACGCGGCTGGATGAACCCGATATCGACCATATGCTTCTCGAGCACTTCGCCGATCGCAGCCATCAACGACGGTACGTAACGTTCGCCGCTCCATTGTCCGCCGCGCGGATCGAAGATCGCCTTTAGCTCGTCGATGACGAAGGAAACGTCGCCGCCGCGCCGGAACACCGCGGAGATCATCCGCGTCAGCGCCAACGCCCAGGCATAGGCCTCCATGTTCTTGGAGTTGATGAACACTTCGAACGGCCGCCGGCGGCCGTCCTTCTCGATGTCGTTTACCGTGATGTAGAAGGCGTGATCGGAATCGAGCCACCGGATCTTGTAGGTCTGGCCGATCAGTACTTCGGGCCGGTCGAGCGGCCGCGTCATGTAAACGACGCCGCCGGACACTTCGCGCGGGCGCGCCGCGGGCGGTGCGGCGGCCTCCTCCGGCACGGCCGGTACCTCGGTCTGCAACACCGCACCCGTCACGTCGTTGGGGCGATAGGTCGTGCAGCCCTTGCAGCCGAGATCGTAGGCGCGGGCATAGACGTCCTTGAACGCGGCAAACGAGATGCCCGCCGGCACGTTTATCGTCTTCGAGATCGAGCTGTCGATGTGCCGCTGGGCGGCGGCCTGGATCGCCAGATGATCCTCGGGCGCCAATGTTTGCGCGGTCACGAAATAGTCGGGCAATTGGGCCTCAGTCCCGAAGCGGGCGCGGAAGGCACGATAGGCGTAATCCTCGACGCTCTCCTCGCGGCTCGATCCGTCGGGCTGCAACACCTTGCGCGTATAGCTGAAGGCGAATACCGGTTCGATGCCGCTCGAGACATTGCCGGCGAACAGCGAGATCGTGCCTGTGGGGGCGATGGACGTCAGAAGGCCATTGCGCATGCCGTTGCGCGCGATCGCCGCACGCACGTCCTGCGGCAATCTGAGGACGAACGGCCGCGACAGGAATTCGTGCGCATCGAACAGCGGGAATGAACCCTTCTCGGCCGCGATCTCGCTGGAGGCGAGATAGGCCGCGTCGCTCATCGCCGACAACCAGCTATCGACCAGCGCCACGCTCTCCGGCGAACCGTAACGCGTGCGGCAGAAGATCAGCGCATCGGCGAGACCGGTCACGCCGAGCCCGATGCGCCGCTTGGCGATGGCTTCGGCGCGCTGCTCGGGCAGCGGAAAGCGCGACACGTCGATCACGTCGTCGAGCAGGCGCACCGCGGTCCGCGTCAGGTGGGCGAGTTCGTCGAGATCGACATGCGCATCGTCCTCGAAGCGCCGCTTCACGAGCTTGGCAAGATTGATCGAGCCCAGCAGACACGCGCCGTAAGGGGGAAGCGGCTGTTCGCCACATGGATTGGTCGCAGCGATCGTCTCGCAATAGCCCAGATTGTTCTCCTCGTTGATGCGGTCGATGAAGATCACGCCGGGCTCGGCGGTTTCGTAGGTCGCGCGCATGATGCGGTCCCACAATTCGCGCGCCCGAAGCGTGCGATAGACGCGGCCGCCGAATTTCAGCTCCCAGGCGCCGTCCGCCTTCACCGCGTCCATGAAGGCGTCGCTGATAAGCACCGACAGATTGAAATTCGTCAGCCGGCCGCGCTCGCGCTTGGCGTCGATGAAGGTCTCGATGTCGGGATGATCGCAGGCGAGCGTCGCCATCATCGCGCCGCGGCGGCTGCCGGCGCTCATGATGGTGCGGCACATCGCATCCCACACTTCCATGAAGGAAACCGGACCCGAAGCGTCGGCATCGACACCCTTCACGGGCGAGCCCTTGGGTCGCAAAGTCGTAAAGTCGTAGCCGATCCCGCCGCCCTGCTGCAGGGTGAGTGCCGCCTCGCGAAGGCTACCGAAAATCCCGTCGATCGAATCGGGGATCGTCCCCATCACGAAGCAGTTGAAGAGCGTCACGCTGCGCATCGTTCCGGCGCCGGCCAGGATTCGACCGGCGGGGAGGAAGCGGTAGCCGGCCAGCGCCTCGGCAAACGCATGGGCGTGGACCGAGCGATTCTCGGGCGCCTCGGCCGCCGCGGCCGCGAGCGCGACGCGAGCCCAGCTGTCGGCCACATCGCCGTCCACGGGCGTGCCGTCCGGCTGTTTCAGCCGGTACTTCATGTCCCAGATCTGGCGGGAAATATCGCTCATGGCCTCGTCCAAAACGCCCGACCAAGCGGGCTGTACAGCTAACGCTCGCGCCCGTTAAAGTCAAGTTTTGTTCGCTAAACGTTCCGCATCTCTCACGGGCTGTTCCGGCGCTCCAGGAGGGTCTGCCCTTCTGCCACCAGCTTGGCCGTGGCGGTCTCGATCTCGCCCTCCAGCCTCGCCATGAACTCGCGCCGGTGCAATCCCGGCGGGATGGGCTCGAGGAACTCGAGCACGATGGTGCCCGGCTTCTTGAAGAAGCCCATCGGCCCCGTCCAGAACAGTCCGGAATTGAGCGCCGCCGGCACGCACACCACATTGAGCTGACCATACAGCGCCGCCACACCGGGTTTGTAGTCCGGCGGCGCGCCGACCTTCTTCCGCGTGCCTTCCGGGAAAATCACGATGCTGCGGCCCTCCGCGATTTCGCGCCGCGCCGCCGCCGCCATGACGCGCAGCGCGCTTGCCCCGCCGTCGCGGTCGATCGGGATCATGCGCGTCTTGTTGAGATACCAGCCGTAGAACGGCACGAATAACAGCTCGCGCTTGAGCACGATGGAAGGATCGTCGAGCAGGTAGTAGATCGCCATCGTCTCCCACATGCTCATATGCTTGATCGCGATCAGCACGCCCTTCGGCGGCAAGGTGCCGCGCACCTCAAAGCCCGTTCCGGCGAACACACGCAGGCCCCAGAAAGTCAGCGCCGCCCAGCGCCGCGCCATCCACACCGTCACTTTGCGCGGCAACAGCAGGGCGGGAAGGAAGACGATCGCCAGCACGGCCGTCATCAGCGAGAACCAGACGATGAAGATCGTGGAGCGCAGGATGACCATGCGTGCGGGAGATTCTCAGGAAGTTCGGGGAGACTTGTCGCGCGGCGCTTTCTCGTCAACTGCCGTCATGACGAAGCTTGCCATATATTTGAGATATTCATTGTGCAGCAGATGCAGCGTACCCGGCCGCCACCAGGCCGATAGATCCACGCCCGCCGGCTCGACCGGATAGGCGATCAGCTTGACGTTCGGCATCTCGGCGCGGAACAGCCGCATACTGCGCGGCATGTGATAGCCGGCGGTGACGATGATCAGGCTGTGGAAATGGTGTTGAGCGGCCCATGCCGCGGTCTCTTCGGCATTGCCTTGCGTGTCCTCCGCCGCATAGCCGATGTCGGCGCAACAATCGAACCGCTGTCCGCCGGACGCAAGTCGGCGCAGTTCTTCCTTGGTCGACGCCTTGTTCACGCCGGAGATCAGAAGCCTGCGCCCGACGCCGCCCTCGAACAGCGCAACCGCCGCGTCGAGCCGGGCATCGCCGCCGGTCAGCGCGACGATGCCGTCGGCCTTCAGCGGCTGTAGCGGCTTGGACGGCAAGCTCGCCACGAACAGCAGGAAGCCCGCCACGTAGAGTGCGACGAGGATTCCTGTGATCTGCAGCAGCCTGCGGGCTATTTTCATCGGCCACGTCGCGTTCGCATCAACCTACAATTAGCCGCGAATCCTGGCAAAAGCTGGACCGTCATCAGTAGATCTCGCGCACCGCGGCGAGCACCGAAAGACGCGCGGTCGCCCAGGCGATGACGGTCGATGCGACGGGCACGCTCGCGAGCCACGCCGCTTCGGAGAGTTTGAGTGCGATCGGCGGCAGGAACGGCACGGCCTCGACGCCGACGAATTCCAGTCCGCCCGCCGCGACGTACAGCAATGCCGCGACAAGCGCGCCGGCGGCGCTCGCGCCAAGCGCGGCGAACGCATAGTGGCGCTCAAAGGCGCGCGCAATGAATCCGGCACGCGCGCCCATCTGGTGCAGGAGCTGAACCATCTCATGATGCGCATCGAGGCCGGCGCGGGTTGCGAATGCGACAGTCGAGGCGGTCGCGATCGCGATCAGAATCAGGATTCCGTAGGCACTGAAGACGATCGTATCGGCAAGCCCCTTCAGCCGCGCGATCCAGTGGCGATGATCGTCCAGCTGCGAATCCGGCGCCGCTACTTTCAGCCGCGTCGCGAGCAATGCGAGGTCGACATTGCCGCCCGGCACGACGGTCGCGTCGATCAGTTTCGGCAAGGGAAGTTCGGAGACCAGCGCGTTCTTGCCGAGCCACGGCTCGACGAGCGCCTGCATTTCCGCATCCGACAGCGGCGCGGCATGCGCGATACCGGGCGTCGCCCGAAGCACGGCTACGGCCGCACTGGTCTCGCGTGCGAGCATTGCGCCGACATCGCCATGCTCCGGCACCAGAATCTGCACCGTAAGCCTGTCGGCCAGGCCGGCGCGCCAGCCTTCGGAGGCACGTTCGGCCAGAAACGAGGCGCCGAGCGCGAGTGCAGCGAGGAACGCCATCACGCCGATCACGATATCGAGCGGCGCTGCCGCTTTTTCGCGCGGCAGCAGGCGTCCGGATGACCGCCTCATGCCCGCACCGCAGAGCGCAATTCCACCAGCCGTCCGTCGACCAGGCGCATCTCGCGCGCCTTTGTGCTTTCGATCAGCGCGCGATCATGCGTCGCGATCAGGACCGTGGTGCCCAGCCGGTTGAGCTCGCCGAACAGGCGGATCAGCCTTGCGCCGATCTCCGCATCGACATTGCCGGTCGGTTCGTCGGCGATCAGAAGATCGGGCCGCGCCACCACCGCGCGCGCGATCGCGATGCGCTGCTGTTCGCCGCCCGAAAGGGTTGCGGGCCGCGCCTCCATCCGGTCGCCGAGCCCTACCCAGGACAGAAGCTCCTCCACATCGTGCTCATATTCGCCTTCGTGCCGGCCGGCGAGGCGCAGCGGCAGCGCGACATTGTCGAACGCCGACAGATGGTCCAGCAGGCGAAAATCCTGGAACACGACGCCGATCCGCCGGCGGATGGCAGGAAAGTCCGAGCGTCGCGTCGTCGCCATGTCGCTGCCGAACAGGGTGATCAGGCCGCGCGAGGGCGGCTCGGCCAGATAGATGAGCTTGAGGAGCGTCGTCTTGCCGGCGCCCGACAGCCCCGTCAGGAAGGTAAACGAGCCGGATTCCAGCACGAACGTAACGTCGCGCAGCACTTCCGGACCGGCGCCGTAGCGCATGCCGACATTCTCGAAGCGAACCATAGGGTTGGACCATAAAGGGCGATTTGCCGAAGTGGAAACCTCTTAGCAATTCAAGGGTATAGCGGGCGCGCGTCTTGCGAGGGGCAAGGCCTTGAAGCTATTTTTGTCCCATTCGGAGACGCCTTCCCGCATGATCCTGACATGCCCGCAATGCGCGACCCGCTACCAGGCGGATGCCGCAAAGTTTCCGCCTGCGGGCCGCAGCGTGCGTTGCGCCAAGTGCGGCAATGTCTGGCATCAGCTCGGGCCGGAGCAAGAACCTGACGCGGAAGCGGAAATCGTCGTCGACGAGCCGCAGCGCCCGGCGGCGCCTGCGCCCGAGCCTGCGAGACCGGAGCCGAGGGTCGCCGCCTTCGCGCCGGCGGTCGCGCCATCGGTTCATGTGGCTGACGCGCCGCCTTCCGTGGCTGGCCGCCCATGGCTCGGCCGCGCCGCGATGGCCGGCGGCTGGGTCCTGCTCGTCGCGCTTATCCTTGTCATCGGCTGGGCCGCGGTGAGCTTCCGCGACAGTATCGCGACCTGGCTGCCGCAGACCTCGTCCTTCTACGCCGCGGCGGGCTTGCCGGTGAATCCGCGCGGCATGGATTTCGCCGACGTCGCCTATCAGAGCGAGACTGAGGACGGTCAGGTTGTGCTCGCCGTCACCGGGCGAATCGTCAATCGCAGCAACCATGAGCTGACCGTGCCGCTGGTGCGCGTCGCGTTGTTCGATATGGACCGGCACGAGCTGTATCACTGGACCTTCGTGCCTGGCGTCGCCACGCTGAAGCCCGGCCAATTCACCAAGTTCCGCACCCGGCTCTCCAGTCCGCCGGCCGGAACGCACAATCTGGAAATCCGCTTCGCCCGCGCCGGCGAGTAGAGGGTTCAGAACTCTTTCAGCAACCGATCGATATAGTCGAGCTCTTGCTGCGGCCGGCCGCGCTCGGCCGCGCGACGCCGCAACTCCATCAGGATGTCGTGGGCGCGCTGCATCTCGGCGGCGTCGGGGATTTTCACATTCTTGCCGAAGGTCGGCCCGTTCTGCGAACGACCGAGCGGATCTTCGTCGCCCGTCTGCCCCATCTGCTTCATCTGCCGGTTCGCGAGTTCGGTCACCGCGCTGCGTAGCGCATCCAGCGCATTCTTCTGGTCGATGCTCGAGCCGTTCAGATCGTTGCCGCCAAGTTCCTGACCCGACTGTCCCATCGACCGGCCGGCGCGTCCGAGATCGTTCGGCGACGGAATCTTCTGGTTGCCGAGGCCTTTCAGAATGCTGTCGAGCTGATTGTGGATGTCGTTCTGCTCTTTCTGAAGCGTCTTGGGATCGACCGGCTCGCCCTGACGACCCTTGAACGTCTTGTCGAGCAGACCGCGCTGCTTGCCCATCAAATCGCCGAGACCCTTGATCGCATCGCTCAATGCCTTGTTCTGCGGATTATCGCCGCCGCCGCCACCCGAACCGCTGATGCGAAGATTTTCCAGCAGACTTTGCAGCAGTGCGAGCATCTGCTGCGCCTGATCTCGCGCACCGCTTTGCGCCAGTTGCTGGATCGCTTTCAGCAAGGTTTCGAGATCCTGCTGGCTCAGCACTTTGGTGTCGGGCGGCGGCGGGCCCGAATCCTGCTGCGGATTGGCCGCGAGCGCTTCCATGTAGCGGCGCATCGCGTCCTGATAGCGCTGTAGGAGTTGATCGATCACATCCTGCGGCGCGCCTTGCGCCAAGGCCTGCGCCAGCATCGCCTGCAGGCGGCGCAATTCCTCGGCCGCCGAGAGAAGACCGCCGCGCTCAAGGCTCAGCGCGATCTCCCAAAGAAGATTCTCGACATGCTCGACGTCTTCGGGACGCGCGGCCCCGGCAAGCGCCCAGCGCGCCGCGCGAATGCCGGTATAAGGGCCGGACTGGTTGGCGTAGAACAGCTCGGGCGCGATGGTCAGCGCATCGAGCATCCGGACTACGCGGCTGCGTTCGGCGGGCGTGGTGCTGGTGGAAAGAATCTGCCGCTCTTCGATCAGCGCGCGCGCCAGGGGATTGGTGAAGACGCGCGCCGGAAGCGTGAAAGTGACGGGCTTGGTGCGCGAGGATTGTCCCGCGCCATCGACTGCCTCCAGCACGATGTCGACCGGAAGTCCGGCGTAAGGATGCGCCGTCAGATCCTGGTAGCTGGACTGGTTGACGTGTTTCGTGCCGGTCGCGGCGAGCGGCAAATCGACGATGAGCGCGGCGCCCTTGCGCTTGTGTGGCGTGATGATGGCGCGGATCGTCGCGATTCCGTAATCGTCGCTCGCGCGATATGCGAGCTTCAGCGCGGCATGCTCGGTCTTGCCCGGCGGACCGGCGAAGGCAATCTGTGGCGGCTTGTCGGCGACCGCGGTGATCTGCCAGTCGCCGATCGCGCGCCCGGCGCTACGCACCTCGACATGCATATCCTGGGCGATGCGCGAGGTCGCGGCATATTCGCCATGTTCTCCGGTGAACGCCGTGTCGCTGTCGCCGCCGAGCGAAAGCCCTGGCACATGGCCCGCACCATGCACGCGAAGATTCAGTGTCGAGCCTGCCGGAACGGCGATGGCCATGCCAGGCTCGAGATAGACGGGCGCCTCGCCCGTATAAGCGGGCGGATCGATCCAGGCATCAACCGTGGCGCTGCTTGCCACGCCCGTGTCGTTGAACGCCGCCCAAAGCCGCCGCGGCGCGTTCGAGCCGGCAACTGCCAATCCTGCCGCAACAAACAACAGCACGACGAAGCGCAGCGCGCGCGGATCGCGCTGAGGCAGGCCCGGCGACGGCCATGCCAGCTTGAGCCTGCCGATGCCGGCGAGCAGCCGGCGCATATGGAGTTGCCACAGCTCCTCGGCCCAGGCATCGCCGGTGCCGGCCATCAGCCGGTCTCCGGCCTCCGAGATCGGGCGGTGCGCCAAAGCGCTGCTCTTCTCCAGCCGCCTTGCGCCTTCGCTCCAGCCGGGCAGACGCATGTCGCGAAAGCTGTAGTAGAGCGCCAGCCCCGTTGCGGTCAGTGCCGCCGCCAGGATCAGCGCGTGCAGGGTCCAGGGCAGCGGCGAAAGCAGGTCGAACAGCGCGGCGGCCGCGAACACTCCGACGATGCCGCTCGCCGGCCACAGCGCCGGCCACACGCGCTCCCACAGGAGCGCGGCGCGCGACAGCGAGACGAAGCGCTCGGTGCGCTCAGCCTGCGAGCCAGTCGGGAATTCGCTCGGCTGCGAAGAAATTGTCATCGTCCAATCTGGGCCGCACCACGCTCCACAAATCGCCCTTGACGAGCACTTCGGGCGCGGGCGGCCGCGCATTGTAAGCAGAAGACATCACCGCGCCATAGGCGCCTGCGGTCAGGATTGCCACAAGATCGCCCGATTTGAGTTCCGGCATTTCGCGGTCGGCGGCGAAGATGTCCGACGTCTCGCATACCGGCCCCACGATGTCATAGCGGCGCCGTGGCGTGTCGGGCCCCGGTTCGCCGACACGCACGATTTCGTGATGGGAATCGTAGAGCGCCGGCCGGATCAGATCGTTCATCCCGGCGTCGATGATGGCGAACGTCTTGCTCTCGCCTTGCTTGATGTAGATGACCCGGCTCACGAGGATTCCGGCATTGGCCGCGATCAGCCTTCCGGGCTCAAGGATCAGCTGCACGCCAAGATCCCTGGTGATCCGTGTCGCCATCGCGCCATAGGCGGCCGGATCGGGCGGCGGTTCGTTGTTCGTGACATAGGGCACGCCCAGGCCGCCGCCGAGATCGAGGCGGGAGATCGCATGCCCGTCCATTCTCAATTGCGCCGCGAGTTCGGCCACCTTGGTGAAGGCGAGCGCGAATGGCTCAAGGTCGACGATCTGGCTTCCGATATGCACGTCGATGCCGACGACCTCGATGCCGGTCAATTTTCCAGCAAGCGCGTAGGCGGCGCGCGCCCGGCTCCATGGGATGCCGAACTTGGTTTCCGCGGTCCCAGTCGTGATTTTGACATGCGTTTTGGCATCGACGTCCGGATTGACCCGGATGGTGATCGGCGCCTTCTGCCCCATGGCGGTTGCCACTTCGCTCAGGGCTTGAAGCTCCGGCTCGCTCTCCACATTGAACTGATAGATGCCGGCTTCGAGCGCGAGCTTCATCTCCGTTTTCGTCTTGCCGACCCCGGAGAAGACGATCTTGTTCGCCGGGACGCCGGCCCTCAGCGCCTTCTTGAGCTCGCCGCCCGAGACGACGTCGGCGCCTGCGCCGCGCCGCGCCAGCGTTTTCAGCACCGCAATGTTGCCGTTGGCCTTGACCGAAAAGGCAACCAGGCTGCCGCGCGGAAAGGCGTCGGCGAACACCGCATAGTGATGCTTCAAGGTCGCGGTCGAATAGCAATAGAATGGCGTGCCGACGCGCTCGGCCAGTTCGTCCAGTCCGACCTGCTCGGCATTGAGCACGCCGTCGATATAGTGGAAGTGATTCATCGACCGAGCTGCTGCGGCGGCTTGGAGGGATCTTTCTCCCCCTTGGGCGTCGGCTTGCCGTCGGGCAGGACAAGATCGTTCTTCACGCCGCAGCCGGCGAGCGCGAGCGACAGGGTGAGGATGAGGGCGAGCCGCCAGTTCATCTGAGCTTGTCTTTCCAGAAGTGCAGCTGTTCGCGCACCCGGTTCGGCGCCGTGCCGCCATAGCTCATGCGCGCATTCACCGACGCCTCAAGCGGCAACACCGCAAACACCTCCTGCGTGATCCCCGGCTCGATCTTCTGCATCTCGGCGAGCGGCAGCTTCTCCAGCGGCAGCTTCAGATCCTCGGCGCGCTTGACGATCGCGCCGGCGATGTGATGCGCCTCGCGGAACGGCTTGTTCAGGCTGCGGACGATCCAGTCGGCGAGGTCGGTCGCGGTCGGATAGCCGGCTTCCGCCGCCGCGCGCATCGCGTCGGGATGTATCATCATGTCCGCGATCATCGCGGCCAGCGCGGCGAACGATACTTCGATCGTGTCGGCGGCGTCGAACACGCGCTCCTTGTCCTCCTGCAGGTCGCTGCCATAGGCGAGGGCGAGGCCCTTCACGACGGTTGCGAGCGCCACGAAGTCGCCGAGCACGCGGCCGGTCTTGCCGCGGATCAGCTCGGCGGCGTCGGGGTTGCGCTTCTGCGGCATGATGGAAGAGCCGGTCGTAAACGCGTCCGACAGCCGCACGAAGCCGAAAGCGGGTGTCGACCATTGCACGATCTCGCCGGCGAGCCTGGACAGGTTCGTCGCGGCGATGGTCGCGGCGGCGAGATATTCGAGCGCGAAATCGCGCGCCGAGACCGCGTCGAGCGAATTGCGCATCGGCCGCGCGAAGCCCAGCGCTTTCGCGGTCACGTCGCGATCGATCGGATAGGGCGTGCCCGCTAGCGCGGCGGCGCCGAGCGGACATTCGTTCAACCGCTTTGCGCAGTCAGCGAGGCGGCCACGGTCGCGGCCGAACATCTCGATATAGGCGAGACAGTGATGGCCGAACGTTACCGGCTGCGCCGGCTGCATATGCGTGTAGCCCGGCATGATGGTCGCGTAGTGCGCCTCTGCCTGCTTCAACAGCGCGCGCTGCAATGCCTCCAGCCCATGTTCGGCTCGCTCGCATGCCTCGCGCACCCACAGGCGAAAATCGGTCACCACCTGATCGTTGCGCGAGCGCGCGGTGTGCAGCCGGCCGGCCGCATCGCCGATCAGCTCCTTGAGGCGCGCCTCGATATTGAGATGGATGTCTTCCAGCGCGCGGCTGAAGGTAAAGGTTCCGTCTTCGATCTCCTTCTCGATCGTGTCCAGACCCTTAAGGATCGCTTCGCAATCGAACTGCGAGATGATCTGCTGCATGGCCAGCATGCGCGCATGCGCGCGGCTGCCGGCGACATCCTGGCTCGCCATCCGTTTGTCGAAATCGATGGAGGGCGTTATGACCTCCATGATGGATGCGGGACCGCCTTCGAATCGGCCGCCCCACATTTTGTTCGCAACCATGAGACGCCCGTGACGCTTTCTCGTTGGCACTTATACGCTATCGGCGCGGTTCTTGCCGCCCTCGCGTTGATGGGGTTTCTATATTGGAAGTCGGCAGCGCCTGTCCACGCGGGCCCGCCCGCCTCTCTGGCGCCCTTTGCCGCCAAGCCGCCACAGGCTGTGCCGGCAGTCGCCTTCAGCGACGCGGCTGGTATGCGCAAATCGCTGGCCGCATTTCGCGGACGCTACGTCTTGCTTAACCTTTGGGCGCCCTGGTGCGCGCCCTGCGTGCGTGAGCTTCCGGCGCTCGCCAAGCTCAAGGCCGCGCTGCCGAACGACCGCTTCGCGGTGGTCGCCGTCGATGTCGGCCGTGGCACCACGGCCGATGCGCGCAGTTTCCTCGACGCGCACGGAGCCAAAGCGCTCGATCCCTATACCGACACGAACATTGCATTGTTGCGCGTGTTCGGCGCCTTCGGCCTGCCGCTGACCGTGCTGATCGATCCGCAAGGCCGCGAAATCGGCCGCGCCATTGGCCCGGCTGCCTGGGACTCGCCCGACGCGGTCAGCTATTTCCGCAATCTGGCGGCGGCCAAGCCGTCCTGACGGAGGCGCATGTGGCGGAGTATCGCGACGTTTCCGGCGAAGACTGGCACGCCATTCTTCGTCTGGCCGATGCGTCGCTCGAAGGTGTTGCCGGTGCGCCGAGCCAGGAGGAATGGCTCGGCAACCGCCGCAACTTTCCAGAGAGCGGCACGCGGCGTCATTTCGTGGCGGCCGACGGTGACGTGATCGCCGGCTATGCGGCGATCGAGCGACTTCCGGACACGCCAAAGGATGTCTTCCGGCTCTTCGTCGTCACGGTGCCCCAAATGCGCCAAACATTGGGCAAGGCGATGCTTCGCGAGTTGCGGCGGCATCTTCTGGATGCGGGTACGCGAAGGGTCCGCATGGTCGAGTTCGAGGCGGATACCGAATTTCGTGCCTTTCTTCGTGCCTGCGGCTTCCGCGAGAGCCAAACCTTCGCGATGGCGGACGGCACTTCGCTCGTCGAGCTTGTGATGGACGCGCCGTTCGCCGCGCTTGCCTAGCGGGCGCCGCGCGCCACGTCGTACTCCGCCCACATCGGGGCGCAGTCGACCAGGCGGCGCTCGCTCATGGCACGGTCGATCGCCATCACGGTGAGCCCCGCTTCCATCGACTCATAAGGCGTGACGGGGAATGCCGCGCCGCGTTCGATCGTCGCCAGCAGATCCTTCGCCATCGCCTGGTCGGCGCCATTGTGGCTGTCGTCGGTTCGGTTCGCATAGTCGATCCGTTCCGGCTTCGCCTTGTCCATCGCGCCGCGGAACATCAGCTTGTTGCGCACCAGATCGGCGAGAAGCGTGCCGTCGGTGCCGGCAATGTACCAGCGCCGCTCGCCCAGGCTCACATGGCTGTTTGAATGGAACGACAGCTGCATGCCGCTTTCGTACTCGACGATCGCCGTCTGATGGTCGGCGACATCCATGTCGGAGTGGAACGCGTCGTTGGCACCGGCCCAGCCGGCATCGCGCATCGCATAAGCCGGCGTTCCGTCGCTGTAAGTGCGCGCGACATTCTCGCGGCCGGAATCGAAGATGCGTTTGCCGCCGAAGCTCGCCACGCGCGACGGGCGCGAGCGCGCCAGCCGGCCGAAGATATCGAAATCGTGGCACACCTTGTCGAGATAGTAGGATCCGCCCCATTCCTGCTTGCGCCGCCAATTGCGCGCCAGATAGCCGCCATGCTCGGGCGGCAGGTGCTCGGTCGCATCCATCGAGACGAGATCGCCGAGCGCGCCGGAATCCACCCGCGCGATGGTTTCGCGCACGATCGGCATGGAGCGCATGACAAGTCCGATGAACAGTGGCGGCGTCTTGCGATCCGCCAGATGCCGCGCCAGCGCGAAGGTCTCTTCCTCCGTCCGCACGATCGGCTTCTCCGCGAAGATCGGATAGCCGGCCTCGAACGCCGCGAGCAAATGTTCGTAATGCAGATGATTGGGCGATCCGATCATCACCAGATCGAACGGCCCGTCCTTCAGCAACGTCGAAACGCTCGGATAGGATTTGCCCGGCGCGACGCCCTTCTCCGCCAGAATGGGAAGACCGACCGGACGCGGATCGACATAGCCCGCGACGTTGAGCTTCCAGCCGACTTCGTCCATGGCGCCCAGCACATGCGCAATGCGCTGGCCGAGCCCGATGACGCCGATGCGAGTGGTTTTCATGCTCCAAGGCTAGCGGCTGCCGGCATGTCTGCACAAGCGCCGGCGAAAAAAGCACCGTGGCTGGCCTCGCATTGCGCGAGCTTGTATCTCTAAAAGTCCCCGCCGGAGATCGCCGATGCTTGCCCTTTACACCGATCGCCTCAGCGTGACGCCGGGAGAGCGCTTTGCCGTTCATGCCAGCAGCGGCACGCCTTCCTGCACGTTGGAAATCGCGCGGATCGGCGCCGCTCGCGAGGTCGTCTATCGCGGCACGGTCTTGGTCGGCAACCATCCGACACCGCCGGACGCCGACGCCAAAGGCTGCCGCTGGCCGGCGGCGGCTGAGCTGACCGCAGGCGCGGATTGGCGCAGCGGCTATTATGACATCGTGCTCGGCGATGCCTCCGGCGAGGTTGCGCATCACTTCGTCTGCGTGCGCGCCGGCGCGCAGCGTCAACGCATGGTCCTGGTGCTCGCGACCAACACGCTGCATGCCTATAATTACTGGGGCGGCGCATCCGCCTATTGCCATGTCGAATCGCTGATGCGCCGCGAGAAATCGCTTGCCGAGGCGATGGCCTGCTCGATCGGCGTACTCTCGACACAGCGTCCGTTTCCGCCGCTGCTCCTGGCGCCGCCGCCGGACATGCCGCGTCTCGTCAATCTGCGGCCGCGCGGGTTCGAGGAGCGGACCTGGGCCAGCGCCGATCCCAACTGGTCGCGGTCCCACCGCCAGTCGCCCTATGACGGCTCGGCCGGCTATCTGAACAAGTGGGAACACGCCTTTGTCCGCTGGGCGGAGGGCGAAGAGAAGCTCGCCTTCGACTATCTCAGCGACCACGACCTCGACCGCGATCCCGCGGTGCTGGACGGCTACGACGTCGTCGTGCTGGTCGGGCATAGCGAGTACTGGTCCGGCCCGCAGCGCGATGCCATCGAGGCATTCGTCGACCGCGGCGGGCGCCTTGCGATCTTCTCCGGCAACACGGCGTTCTGGAAAGTGCGGTGGGAGGACGAAGGCCGCAGGCTCGTCTGCCGCAAATGGAAGGGTGAGGACGATGCCGTCCCGGACGCCGACAAAACACATTTATGGTCGCATCCGATGTTCGCGCGGCCGGAAGCCGCGATCACGGGGCTGAGTTTTCTTTATGGCGGTTATCATCGCCTCGGGCTTTGCGCGGCGCGCGGCGCCGGCGGCTATACGATCTATCGCGACAAGCACTGGGCGCTGGGCGGCACCGACCTCTACTATGGCGACGTGATCGGCGGCGATATTCCACTCATCGGCTATGAGAATGACGGTTGTCCCATCCGTTTTGGCGCGGATGGGCTGCCCGCGCCGGACGGTGGCGTGGGGGTGCCGGACAATCTGGAGATCATCGCCTTGGTGCCTGCGGTGTTCGCGGAGGACCCGGCCAATCCTTATCGACCGTTGATTCCGCCCGAGCAGATGGATGTCGTGGCGCGCGCCGCCTATGGCGACGACCGTGCCGAGACCATTGCGCGCGTCTCAAGGGGTCACGCGGTCATGGCCTCATTCAAGCGCGGCAAGGGCGAGGTGTTCAATGCGGGAACGACCGAATGGGCGCATGGCCTCGCGGCGGGCGATCCCTTCGTCACGCGCATCACGCGCAATGTGCTGAAACGCTTTCTGGGAGAAGAACGATGACCATCGAAGGCGGCTGCCGCTGCGGCGCCATCCGGTACCGGGTAAGGCTCGACAAGCTGCCCAATGTCTATGCCTGCCATTGCCTGGATTGCCAGACCTGGTCCGGTAGTGCCTTCAGCTTGCAGTTCTTCGTGCCGGAAGATGCTCTCGAAGTGACAGGCGAGCCGTATCTCTACGAACGCGTTTCGGACGACGGCCAGCGCACCTCGCGCCAGCGCGGCTGTGCGATCTGCATCACCCGCGTCTACAATACCAACACGCGCCGCCCCGGCTTCGCCGTGGTCCGTGCCGGAACGCTCGACGCCAGCGACAAACTCGCGATCGTCGCGCATATCTGGGCGAAGCGGAAATTGAAGGGCATCGACATCCCTGAAGGCGTGCCGAGTTGGCCGGAAGGCGCGCCGCCGGAGGAGTTCGTGAAGCTGGTGATGGGCTGATGCGATAGCGCGCCGGATGAGGGAGCGCGTTGCGACGAACCCAACCGCCGCAGCCACATCGTTTTCACATCGGTTCACGCCCATGAAGCGCCTTGATCACGGCGTTCACATAGGCCGTATGGACGAAATAGAACTTGTCCGCGTCGGCCTCGGGCCAGGCGCTGTTGGTCACGATGACGAGCTTTTCGGCGGGATTGATGTAGATCGACTGCCCGAAAACACCCATCGCCTCGTATGCGCCGTCGCGATAGGTCCACCACTGAAAGCCGTAGCCGAGCGTCGGGTAGTTGGTCTGCACCAGCTTCCTGGTCGCATCGGCGAGATAGTCGCGCGGGACCACCTGTTCGCCGCCCGCCATGCCGCCGCCCAGAATGAAGAGGCCGAAGCGCCCATAGTCGCGCAGCGTCATGGAAATGCAGCAGCCGCCCATCTCCAGGCCGCCCTGATCGACCATCCACACCGCGTCCTGTTCCATGCCGAATTTCGACCAGATCTTCTGCGAGAGATAGTCGGCGATATGCATGCCGGTCGCGCGCGCAAGCAGCACGCCGATCAGATCGCTCTCGCCGGTCTTGTAGACGAACTTGGTGCCCGGCGGCGCCTCGCGCGGCAGCTTCGCCATATAGGCGACGATGGGGTTCTCGCCGTTTTGTCCCGGACCTTCCTTTGCGAACAGGTTTACGTCCGAATTCCTGTCGTCATAGTCCTCGTTCCACTTCACCCCGCTCGTCATGGTCAGCAGGTCTCGGATCGTCACGCCTTCATAAGCGCTGCCCTTGAGGCCCGGCAGATAGTCCGTGACGGGCGAATTGAGGCTCTTGATGTAACCGTCGCGGATCGCCGCGCCGATGAGCGTGGAGGTCACCGACTTGCCGACCGAGAACGATGTCCAGCGATCCTGCGGCGTCCGCCCCAATCCGTAGCGCTCGAGCACGATCTTGCCGTCCTTGATGACGAGCAGACCGGAGAGCCGGTTCGCCGTCATGAATGTGTCGGTGTTCCAGGACGTGCCGTGGAAGTCGTACGTGACGTCGAACGCGCCGGCGGCCGAGGGCAGTGGAAACACGTCCGTTCCCCGCTTGATCGTCCGCGTCGAAAAGATCTTTTCGATATTGCGATAGCCGATTTCCTGCTGCGCCGGCGTCCAGAACATGAATTCCGCCGGCGGGGGAAGGGCTTCGTCCGCCGCAAGGGCCGCCGTTGCGCTAAGCGCAAATAGACCTGCAATGAACAGTTGCCGCATCGTTCCCCCCGCGTTCTTGCCGCGATGCTGCGGCAATCACCGGTGGGGCGCAAGTTGCGCGGCGCTAGCGCGTGGGGACGGGGTGATCGCCGCGATAGTCGTAGAAACCGCGGCCGGTCTTCTGGCCGAGCCAGCCGGCTTCGACATATTTCACGAGCAGCGGGCAGGGGCGGTATTTCGAATCCGCCAGGCCCTCATAGAGCACCTGCATGATCGACAGGCAGGTGTCGAGCCCGATGAAGTCGGCGAGCTGCAACGGCCCCATCGGATGGTTGGCGCCGAGCCGCATCGCGGTATCGATCGCCTCGACGTTTCCGACGCCCTCATAGAGCGTATAGACCGCTTCGTTGATCATCGGCTGCAGGATGCGATTGACGATGAAGGCCGGGAAATCCTCGGCATAGGCCGCGGTCTTGCCGACGCGCTTGACGATCTCGAGCGCCGCCTGGAACGTCGGGTCGTCCGTCGCGATGCCGCGGATTACTTCGACCAGCTGCATGACCGGCACGGGATTCATGAAGTGAATACCGATGAAGCGCTCCGGCCGGTCGGTGGCAGTGGCCAGCCGTGTGACCGAAATCGACGAGGTGTTGGTCGCCAGCATCGTCTTGTCGCTGAGGCGCGGCGTCAGCTCCTGGAAGATCTTCTTCTTGACCGCTTCGTCTTCCGTCGCCGCTTCGATCACCAGGTCGCGGTCCTTCATGTCGTCCAGCGCCGTCGTCGTGCGGATGCGCTTCATCGCGACGTCGATCTGTTCGTCCTTGATCAGTCCGCGCGCCGCCTGGCGGTGCATGTTCTTGTCGATGCGTTCCAGCGCCTTGGAGAGCTGGTCCTTGTTGATGTCATCCAACACCACATCGTAACCCGCCAGCGCAAGCACATGGGCAATGCCGTTGCCCATCTGGCCCGCGCCGATTACGCCGATGCGTTCAATAGCCATGCGCTTGATCCTCGAAGGGCTCAGTAGCCCATCTTCGTCAGCTCTTCTTCCATTTCCGGAATCGCCTTGAAAAGGTCGGCGACAAGGCCGTAGTCGGCGACCTGGAAGATCGGTGCCTCTTCGTCCTTGTTGATCGCGGCGATGACCTTGGAATCCTTCATGCCCGCCAGATGCTGGATCGCGCCGGAGATGCCGACGGCGATGTACAGATCCGGCGCCACGACCTTGCCGGTCTGTCCGACCTGGTAGTCGTTTGGCGCGAAACCGGCGTCGACGGCGGCGCGCGATGCGCCGACCGCTGCGTGCAGCTTGTCAGCGATTTTGTCGAGCAAGTGGAAATTGTCGGCCGACTGCATGCCGCGACCGCCGGAGATCACGATCTTGGCGGAGGTGAGCTCGGGACGCTCCGATTTGGAAAGCTCCTCGCCCACGAATTTGGAGAGCCCGGGATCGGCTGCCGCGCCGATCTTCTCAATCGTGGCCGACCCGCCTTCGCCGGCCGCCTTGAAGGTGGTGGAGCGAACGGTGATGACCTTCTTGCCGGCGCCGGCCTGGACCGTGGCGATGGCATTGCCGGCATAGATCGGGCGCTCGAACGTGTCGGGGCTGACGACCTTGATGATTTCGCTGATCTGCGCCACGTCGAGCTTGGCCGCCACGCGGGGCATGTAGTTCTTGCCGTTGGTGGTGGCGGGCGCGAGAATCGCATCATATTTGTCGGCGAGCGACAGGATCAACGTCTCCATCGTCTCGGCGACCATTTTGGCGTAGAGCGCGTCGTCGGCGAGCAGCACTTTCTCGACGCCCGCGAGCTTGGCGGCCTGCGCGGCGACACCGTCCGCGCCCTGACCCGCGACCAGCACATGCACCGGTCCGCCGATTTGCGTCGCGGCGGTCACGGCTTTCGCGGTCGCTTCCTTCAATGTCTTGTTGTCGTGTTCGGCGATAACGAGAGAAGCCACGTCAAATCACTCCCGCTTCGTTCTTGAGCTTGTCGAGCAGCTCGGCAACGGTCTTCACCTTGATGCCGGCCTGGCGCTTCGGCGGCTCGGTCACCTTGAGCACCTTGAGTTTCGGCGCAATGTCGACGCCATAGTCGGCCGGCGATTTCTCGTCGATCGGCTTCTTCTTCGCCTTCATGATGTTGGGCAGCGAGGCATAGCGCGGTTCGTTGAGGCGAAGGTCGACGCTCATCACGGCGGGGAGCTTCACATCGACCGTCTGCAGACCGCCGTCGATTTCGCGTTCGATCTTGGCGTCGGCGTCGCCGAGCTCGAGCTTGTGGGCGAAGGTGCCCTGAGCCCAGCCCAGGAGCGCCGCCAGCATCTGGCCGGTCTGGTTGGAATCGTCGTCGATCGCCTGCTTGCCGGTAATGACCAGCGTCGGCTTCTCGGCGTCGCAAATGGCTTTCAGGATCTTGGCGACGGCCAGCGGCTCGACCTCCTGGTCGGTCTTCACCAGGATGCCGCGGTCGGCGCCCATGGCGAGCGCGGTCCGGATCGTCTCGGATGCCTGTTGCGGGCCGATCGAGACGGCGATCACTTCGGTCGCCTTGCCCTTCTCCTTGAGACGCACGGCTTCTTCGACGCTGATCTCATCGAACGGGTTCATGGACATCTTGACGTTGGCGAGGTCCACGCCGGTCTGATCCGCTTTCACGCGGACTTTGACGTTGTAGTCGATCACCCGCTTGACGGGCACCAGTACTTTCATGTCTGCGAAGATCCCTGAAACGTGGCGGTTGGTTTAGCTTGGGCGGGCATAGCGCGCGCCGCTCTTATTGATGACCCGCCCCCTCTTGTGCGGCGCAAAAACTAGGACCGGGGGTGGCGCCCTGTCAACGAAGCGCCGTTCCGGTTTCGTTGGGGAAACAAGGCCAGCGAATCCCTCGTAAAATTTGGGTGCAGCGCAGCATTTCCCGCCAACCCGCGTCATTCCGCCGCAATGGTGCTATCGCTCCTGCGCAAGGCGCTGCGCGAAATTGAGTGTCAGCGCGTCACCGCCGAAGACGATCTCGATCACCTTCGGGTCCCGCTCGATCCGGGCATATCTCGACTCGTGACGCGGATAGGCAGTGCGCAGCGGTTCGCCATCGATCCGGCACTGCGAACCGAACGCCGCGGAGAACACCCGCCGGCCAACGCGGTAGCGCACCCCGTCCGCTGTGAACGCCGCTGCCTTTCGAACGCGGGCCGCGAAGGCATCGAAGGTCTCATTCCGCGTGCTGCTGGCTTCGGTGATCCAGATGGTCCTGTGTCCACGCTGGATGATTTCACTATCGCCGGCCCGCTCAAGCGGACTGCTCGTTGTCACCGCGATCAACGCGCCTTTGTATTGCAGAAGGAGCCTGTCGCGCTCCAGCAACACGTGGTCGAAGCGGCGCAACGGCACATGGAGGTGCGTAAAGGGCAGTACGTATTTGCGACCGAAGCCCGGTGTATCGGGAATATCGTACAGCGAGATGTTGACCGCGCCGTCCTGGCACGACAGCGGCAAACGTCCATTGCCTGTCCAATAGCCCGGCGCGTTGCCGTTCGGCGGCGGGTCGTTCGGCAGCACCGCTGGATGCGTGTGGAAGAGCGTGACGCCCTCATCCAGCGTTAGGTTGAACACGTGCTGCTGGTTGCCGAAACTCCCCGGCGCATAGTCCTGCGTCGTGCTCATCGAAAAATCTGAATCGCGATAGGTATAGACATTGGCTCGCGACAGAACCGTGCCGTTTGTCGGCAGATCCAGCGCCCGGCTCAGCACCGGCAGCATCTTTGTCAGGATCAGCATCCGGTAATTCACGGCTCGGAGCGGCGCGAAATAGGGATTGGCAAACAATCCCCACCTGCGGACATAAGCCAGGGTCGGTTCGATCGCTCGGGGATTGGTGAACGCCTCCATACCCCACAGCGCCATGATCCGATGCTCCTGCGATGCCAGGCTCGGGTCGGCCGACAGTTCATCGAGGTTCCGGCCGAACGAGGCCCGACTGACCACGGGCCGCGGATCGCGCGCGATCGCAGCGAGCACGGCTGGCGTCCGATATTCACTTTGCAGGAAGTTGATTTCGATGCCCGTCGCGTCGTCCGGTCGATTTTCTCCGAAGAAAGCATGGCGCAGGATTCGCCGGATACCGGCGTCGCCCACCATCTCGTTCGCCTCGTAGAGCCGCCCGCTCGCCGCGATGAACTCCCCGTGGAACGTTCCAGCGGCCATGTCGAACAGCAGCAGATCAAGCACGATCCGCGACTTCTCGGCGACCTCGCCGTCCCGCGCGAAGTCGATCAGGTTGCTCAAGGCAGCGATGTCCTCGGCGTAGTAGTGCGAGTTCCACTCCGAAAATCCGAACCGCCACCGCTGGCCGAGCCAGAACAGGATGCGCGCACGGGCTTGGGCGCTGTGCTGCGTACCCGTCCGTCCGTCCGCAAAACGGTCATGGGGATAACGCTGGCCGGCTAGAAATTCGCTGGCTGCGAACAGAATTTGGTGGTTCTCGCTCCAGTAAACCATCGCGTTCGCGCCGGGCTCGTCCATCCAGTACCGCACGCCCGTCAGCAATTTTCGCAATTCGCTTCGTGCCTGCGGCGTGAATTGGCCTTCGTGCGCATACAGCGCGCGCAGCAGTGTGATCAAACGGAAGTCCGAACAGTCGTTCTCACCCCGGATGAAGCGCGCGGCTGCCGTCAGATCGGCGACGTCCGCCGTGGCGCCATGCGACAGGCGTTGCAGCAATGCGACCTCGCCTGTGTTGGTCGAATTGGGAAGAAGGGAATGGTGGACGCCCGCGCCCGCACTGTTTTCCGCATAGTCGGCGACGGTCACAGACACGGCCGCCAGCAACCCGACGCCGGCAATCGCCCCAAGAAGCCAGCAGCGGCGCCCAGTGCGCATCCTCGCCTACCGGCTCTTAGCGTCCAGCAGCCTGTCGGTCTCGCCGCACAGATTGTCGTTCCACGAGCCCTGATATTCGCGCCCGACCTGGAGGCTGCCGCGTCCGTCGCTCGTGAACATCACGATCGCATGGAAATAGGCGATGCCGCCTTGTTCGTACCAGACGAACCACTCGGCACCGCTCCGGCCCGCACGAATAAAGCGCCGTCCGGGACCCGGCTTCATGATCACGTCCGTCGAATTGAAGAACTCGCCGCGATCGGCCATCGGCCCGAACTTCTCGCGCAACGCCGACGCGAGCATCGGCGGAAGCTGCTCCAGCGATTCGTACATCGTCGCTGTATGCGCAAGCCTGCAGGTGAAATTCGGGCTCGACGGCTCTTCGCTCGCAGTAGCCGAACCCATAGCGAGCAGCAGCACCGCGAGCGCGCCGGCCAGCTTCATTTCAGCGTCTGCAGATAGGCAATGACGTCGGCGACCTGCGATGCGTTGGAGATGCCGCCAAACGCCATCTTCGTCCCAGGCACGAGGCGGGCCGGTCCGCCGATCCACACTTTCAGCTTGTCGGGCGTCCAGGTGATGCCCGAACTCTTCAGCGCGCCGGAATAGGAAAAGCTCGCAAGCGACGCGGCTTTGCGGCCGACCACGCCGAACAGGTTGGGTCCGATGCCGTTGGGACCGCCCTTCTGGACAGTGTGGCAGATGGCGCAGCGCGCGAACACGGTCTTGCCGTTGTTGGCGTCGGCGGCGAAGGCCGCCGTCGAAGCGAGCGTAGCGGCGAGCACAATCAGGATAGTCTTACGCATGGTTTTCCTCATCGGATAGGCGCCATTTTCTCGGCAAATTGTGGCGGCACAAGGCCCGCGCGATGCGGTCCGGAGACGCGGCGGTTAACGCGCGCCCGACTTCGCGGTCTCGATCGCGGCGCGGAAACCGATCGGATCGGCGATGTCCGGCAGGTCGACATGATCCACGCCGGTGCCCTCGATCCGAAGATGACCATAGCCCAGCATCTGGCCCCAGAAGCTCTGGTTCACCCGCACGCCTTCGATATTGGGCAATGCGACCTCGAACGTCTTGAGATTGAACAGGCCGTGCTTCTCGACGAACCGGTGGGTGGTCACGCCGATCTCGGTGGTCCATTTGCGGATCATCATGGCGAAGAAGATGACGATGCCGATGAGGATCCAGCCGAGAAAGATCAGCGCCAGCCACGCCTTCAGGCTGTACCACCAGTGGAAATGGGCGCGCGCGATGAGCGTCTCGCCCTGGCCAAGCGACTTCTCGATATAGGACATGAACCCCTCCGAAAACCGTCGGTGATACTAGCGGCGACCGGCTCCGCCGTCGAACGGCAGCGGCCTATCTGATAGCTTCGCGGCATGGGTTCCTCGCACAGGATCGTCCTCGTTTCCGGCGCGCCGGGCGCCGGCAAGACCACGCTTGCCCGGCCGCTCGCCAAGGCGCTCGGTTTTTCGCTGCTGTCCAAGGACGACATCAAGGAGCCGCTCTACGACGCGCTCGGCGGCCAGCCCGGAGACGTCGAAGCCTCGCAGCGGATCGGCGCGGCGTCCTGGGAAGTGCTGTGGGCACTGGCGCCGCACCTGCCGCGCGCGGTGCTCGAGGCCAATTTTCATCCCAACAGCGAATATGAGCGCGGCCGCATCCGCGCATTGTCCGGCAAGATCGTCGAAGTTTATTGCCGCTGCCCGCCCGCCGAAGTCGTCCGGCGCTTCAAGGCGCGCGCCGCGCGGCCGGAGCATCACGCGGCCCACGCGGCGCCCGAACTGTCGGAGGATTACGTCCTCACGGTATTCGGCCGGCCGATGGGCATCGGCACGGTGATCGAGGTGGACACGACAGCCGCGATCGATGTCGACGCGTTGGCCGGTGACATCGAAAGGCAATGGACGAGGTAGCGGCGCCTATTCCTCGCCGTGATCGGGCAGCAGGACCTCGCGAAGCCCCTTATGATTGGGCCGCGAGACGACGCCGTCATGCTCCATGCGCTCGATCAGGCTGGCGGCGCGATTGTAGCCGATCTGCAGACGCCGCTGGATATAGCTCGTCGTCGCCTTGCGCTCGCGCGCCACGATGGCGAGCGCCTTGTCGTAGAGATCGTCGCCGGAATTCGAATTGCCGCCACTGCCCATCAGCGCGTAGGGATCTTCGCTCTCTTCGTCCGGTTCCTCGGTCACCGCATCGAGATAATCGGGCGTCCCCTG
This sequence comes from uncultured Alphaproteobacteria bacterium, assembly GCA_963741735.1. Taxonomy (GTDB): domain Bacteria; phylum Pseudomonadota; class Alphaproteobacteria; order Micropepsales; family Micropepsaceae; genus Rhizomicrobium. The sequence continues at coordinate 347,055 of CAVUJB010000002.1, read as the reverse complement.
CGTCTTGAGAAATCGCACCACGTCTTCCACTTCGTGGTCCGTGACGAAGGGTCCGTGGATGCGGCGGATGCGGCCGCCGGCCATCATGTAGAGCATGTCGCCGGCGCCCAGCAGCTGCTCGGCACCCTGCTCGCCCAGGATGGTGCGGCTGTCGATCTTGCTCGTCACCTGGAAGGAGATGCGGGTCGGGAAGTTCGCCTTGATCGTGCCGGTGATGACGTCGACCGAGGGCCGCTGCGTCGCCGCGATCAGGTGGATGCCGGCCGCGCGCGCCATCTGCGCCAGGCGCTGTACCGCGCCCTCGATCTCCTTGCCGGAGATCATCATCAGGTCGGCGACTTCGTCGACGATGACGACGATATAGGGCATCGGCTCGAGTTCGAGCAATTCGTCCTCATAGACCGGCTTGCCGGTCTCGCGGTCGAAGCCTGTCTGCACCGTGCGCTTGAGTGTCTCGCCCTTGTCCTTGGCCTTGCGGACACGCTCGTTGAACGCTTCGACGCCGCGCACGCCGAGCTTGGACATCTTGCGGTAGCGCTCTTCCATCTCGCGCACCGCCCATTTGAGCGCGACGACCGCTTTGCGCGGATCGGTTACGACCGGCGACAAAAGATGCGGGATGCCGTCATAGACGGAGAGTTCGAGCATCTTGGGATCGATCATGATCATGCGGCACTGGCTGGGCGGCATGCGGTAAAGCAGCGACAGGATCATCGTGTTCAAGCCAACCGACTTGCCCGAGCCGGTCGTGCCTGCCACCAGCAGGTGAGGCATCTTGGCGAGATCGGCCATCACCGGCTCGCCGCCGATGGTCTTGCCGAGCGCAAGCGTCAACGGCGCGCGCGCCTTGTCATATTCGCCGCTCGACAGCATCTCGCGCAGATACACCGTCTCGCGCGTCTGGTTGGGAAGCTCGATGCCGATCACATTGCGTCCGGGGATCACCGCGATGCGCGCCGCGACCGCCGACATCGAACGCGCCACATCGTCGGCGAGGCTGATCACGCGCGACGACTTCACGCCCGCCGCCGGCTCGAATTCATAGAGCGTCACCACCGGTCCGGGGCGCACCGCCATGATGCGGCCCTTGACGCCGAAATCGGTCAGCACCGCTTCCAGCATGCGGGCGTTTTCTTCCAGCGCCTCGTCCGACAGCGCGGCCGTGTCGTGCACCACGATCGGTTCGGCGAGCAGGCTCAGCGCCGGCAGCTGATATTCGCCGGAGACGAGATCGAGCGCCGGTTGGCGTGCGCGCTTGCTGCCCGTTGTCGCCGCTTTGCGCGCCTCTTCGCGTTTGACCCGGCTCTGTCGCCGCTCGGCGAGTCTCGCCGCCGCGATCGGCTCGGGCGCCACATCCAGCGCATAGCCGTCGTCTTCTTCGCGCTCGTCGTCGAGCTCCGGTTCATAATCGTCTTCGTCATAGTCGCGCGCCTTGCGAAACGCGACGTCTGGAATTCTGAGCTGCGATCCGGCCCAGACGAGGAAGACCGGAACGGTGGCGAGGCCGCGCGCCAGCGGACGAAAGCGCAATCCTGTGGCGAGGAAGGAGAGCGGCAATCCGGCGGCCAGCAGGATCAGCGGCAAGGCGATGCCGATCCAGGACTGGCCGTAGACCTGTCCGACATGCGCCGACAGCGCCGCGACCGCGATGCCGATCAACCCACCGGTCCCGGCTGGAAGCGTCATGAAGGCTGGAACGACGCCAAGACCCGCGGCGGAAAGCACGCTGCCGAGCGGCCAGGCGAAGGCGCGCCACATCGTGTGGCTCAACTGGCGGCCGGTAAGCGCACGGATACCCCAAATCAGCGGCGGACTCAGGGCGGCGATCGCCGCAATGCCGAACGCCTGCAGCAGGATGTCGGCGGCCATCGCGCCCAATCCGCCGAGCAGATTGGACACGGACGAACCGGTCGCATTGTTCAGACTGGGATCGGAAGGGTCATAGCTCACGAGTGCGAGCAACGCCGCCGCCGCACTGACGAAGAGAAGCGCACCCGCACCGCGCATCACGATGAGCCGCAATAGCCGGGCAAGCGCACGCCGCGTGTCGGCCAGCGCGTCCGCCATCGCCGCGCCGCGCGAACGCGGCTGGTAGACGCCGCCTGCCATGATCCGCCGCGCTGCCTGGCTCATGCCCTCTCCAAGACTTCGACCATCCTTTCGAGTGCCGCCATAATGGTTGACAGGTCGTTAACGAGGGCCACGCGGATGTACGAAAACCCAGGGTTTGTGCGGGGATTTCCAGCGATCACATCTCGTCCCATGTAAGCCCCGGGCAGGGTCCGCACGCCCGCCTCGCGCCATAGCCTGAGCGCGGTCTCCTCGCCATTGCCGACATCGAGCCACAGAAAGAAGCCGCCCTCCGGCACGCGAAAGCCGGCCCGGTTGCCGAGCATCCGCTGCGCCGCGTGGAATTTCTCCTGATAGCCCGCGCGGTTCGAGGCGACATGGACCTCGTCGCGCCAGGCGGCCGCGGACGCCGCGATGATCGGCAGGGGCACCTGCGGGCCGGCGTAATTGCGAAACTGGCGGAAGCGTTCGATCAGCTTCGCGTCTCCCGCGACGATTCCGGAGCGCAATCCGGCAAGGCCCGAGCGCTTGGAAAGCGAGTGGAAGCTGAGAAGCCGCTCATAGGGCGCGCCGCGCATTGGCAGCGCGCTCGCCGGCGGTTTGCCGAGATAGATGTCGGCGTAGCATTCGTCGGCGAACACCGTGAAGTCGTAGCGGTCGGCAAGCGCGAACAGCGTGCGCCAATAGTCGGCGCTGGCGCAGGCGCCTTCCGGATTGGAGGGCGAGCAGATGTAGACCGCTGCGGTCCGTTCGAGCAGCGACGGCGGCAGCGAGGCGTAATCGGGCAGGAACCCCGTCGCGGCCGTCGCCGGCACGAATACCGGTTCGCCGCCCGCCGACAGCGCTGCGGCTGCGTAGCACTGATAGAACGGGTTTGGGATCAGCACCGTCGGGCGCTGGCCCGCCTTGGTCTCCGGCATGACGGTGAAGAGCGCGAGGAACAGGCCCTCGCGCGTGCCGTTCAGCGGCAACAGGCTCTTGTCGGGATCGATCGACTGCGGCGGCAGCTTGAATCGCGTCACCAGCCAGGCGGCGGCGGCCTCGCGCCAATCCGCCGTTCCCTGGATCGGCGGATATTCGCCGAAGAAGTGGGCGTGCTTTGCGATCTCGTCCATGACGAAGGCGGGCGGCGTGCTTTTGGGGTCGCCGATGGCAAGACTGATTGCCGGCTTTCCCGGCGGATGCGGATCGAGCAGCGTCGCGAGCTTGGCGAAGGCCGACGGCGGAAGCTCGGACAGGCGGCCGGGGAAAATGGGCATCAAGTTTCAGATATGGATTTCAGAACCGATATTACACCGGTGTTCGGATGCCTGATACCCGAGCCGTCTTCTGATCCAAAACAAAAGGGGCGCCGGTTGCCCGGCGCCCCAGTTGAGGAGGAAGAACCGCTACACGGGGGATCAGCCGTGTATCGTTTCTCCATGGAGGTTGATGTCGAGACCTTCGACCTCGACCTCCGGGGAGACTTCGAGACCCACGATCATGTCGATCACCTTCAGGATGATGAAGGTGCCGATGCCGCAGTACAGGAACACAATGCCGACGTCGTAGAACTGGATCAGCATCTGGTGCGCATTGCCGTCTGTCAGCCAGCCATGCGAAGCCGAGTTGATCGCGTTCTTGGCGAACATGCCCGTCATCATGGCTCCGAGCGCACCGCCCACGCCATGCACGCCCCAGGTATCGAGCGCGTCGTCATAGCCGAGCGCCTTTTTCACCCAGACCGAGGCGATGTAGCAGACCACGCCGGCCGCCAGGCCGATGATGAGCGCGCCGAACGCATCGACGAAGCCCGACGCCGGGGTGATGGCAACCAGGCCCGCCACCGCGCCGGAAATCATGCCGAGCACCGACGGTTTGCGGTTGATGATCCACTCGGCGAACATCCAGGCCAGCGCCGCCGCCGCCGTTGCGATCTGCGTCGCCGCCGCCGCCATGCCGGCATTGTAGCCCGCCGTCACCGCCGAACCGGCGTTGAAGCCGAACCAGCCGACCCACAGCAGCGATGCGCCGATCAGGGCGAACAGCAGGTTATGCGGCGCCATGTTCTCGGTGCCGTAGCCTACGCGCTTGCCCAGCATCAGACAGGCGACCAGGCCCGCGGTGCCTGCGTTCAGATGCACGACCGTGCCGCCGGCATAGTCGAGCGCGCCCCAGGTGCCGAGGAAGCCGCCGCCCCACACCCAATGGGCGATCGGGCAATAGATCAGCAGCAGCCACAGCGACATGAACCACATGAAGGCGGAAAACTTCATGCGGTCCGCGATCGCGCCGGCGATCAGGGCCGGCGTGATGATCGCGAAGGTCATCTGGAAGAACATGTAGACCGATTCCGGAATCGTGCCGGCCAGCGGATTGATGCTCGTTCAGCTCATCTTGAACAGCATGAACTGGTCGAAGCTGCCGATGAACTGCTGCAAATTGCTGTCCTTGTTGGTCGTGAATGCGACCGAATAGCCGACGATCATCCACAGCACTGTGATGATGGCGGTTGCGCCGAAGCTTTGCGCCGCGGTCGCCAGGATATTCTTCTTGCGCACCATGCCGGCGTAGAACAGCGCCAAGCCCGGAATGGTCATGAGCAGCACGAGCGCGCTGGACGTGATCATCCACGCCGTGTCGCCGGAATTCAGCGGATCGGTCGCGGCGAGCGCCGGCGCGGCCGTCAGCGCCAATGCGCCCAGGCCGGCAACAGCGCCCAGCCCAATTCTCTTCACATGCGAAAAACTCATTTCAAACTCCCCTTTGCTTGATCCCAAGAGCGAGCGCGCGTTTACAGCGCGTCGCCGTCTGTTTCTCCGGTACGTATGCGCACGACCTGTTCGAGCGGCGTGACGAAGATCTTTCCGTCGCCGATCTGGCCGGTCTTCGCCTTCGAGGTGATCGCTTCGATCACCGCGTCGGCCATTTCGGCTTTGACCGCGACTTCGATCTTGAGCTTGGGCAGGAAGCTCACGGCATATTCGGCGCCGCGATAAATCTCCGTGTGTCCCTTTTGCCGTCCGTATCCCTTGACCTCGGTCACCGTCATGCCCTGGACGCCGAGAGCCGATAGCGACTCCCGAACCTCGTCGAGCTTGAAGGGCTTGATGATCGCCGTAATGAGCTTCATCGCTGATCCTTCCATGTGTTCGCGCCGAAGACGCCCCTTCGGCGCCGGCCGTTAACGCTTCATCAAGAACCGTGCCGCGCCGCAGCGAAATGACAGTTCATTGAATCAAAAGGATATTTTGTGTCCGGCGGGACTCTTCGAGGGAGCAATCCCGACCAATTGGCCTGATTTCTGGGCAGCATTTTCCGTGTCTGTCTAATAAATAGGCATATGAAGTTTGGTCGGAGGCTGAACCGCGACCTCGTGCTTGCCCGGCCGGGCCCAATCGGGCTTAGGCTCCGCTCATGACCCAGTGTGACGTCATCATCGGCGGCGGCGGCATGGTCGGCCTCACGCTCGCCGTCGCGCTTGCGAAGGGCGGATTCAAGGTCGTGGTGGCCGATCCGGTCGCCCAAAGCACGGCGCTCGAAGCCAAATTCGACGGCCGGGTCAGCGCGCTCGCCTACGCCTCGGTGCGCATGTTCGGCGCGCTGGGCGTGTGGCCGCACCTGGAAAAGGACGCGCAACCCATCCGCGACATCCTGGTCACGGATGCCAGGCTCAACGGAGAGCCGTCACCCTTCTCGCTGCATTTCGACGCAGAGGAAGTGGGCGCCGACGCGCTCGGCCACATCGTGGAGAACCGCCATATCCGCGCCGGGCTGTTTGCCGTCGCGGCGACGCTTCCCAATCTCCGGCTGGTCGCGCCGGCGGCGATGACCGATCTGAAGCCTTCGCCGCACGGCATCACGGCGACGCTCGCCAATGGCGAGACGGTCGATGCGACGCTCGCGGTCGCCGCCGACGGCCGCGATTCGCCGATGCGCGAGCTCATGGGTCTGCCGGTGGTCGCCTGGTCCTATCCGCAATGGGGCATCGTGGCGACGGTCGAGCATGAAAAGCCGCACAACGGCGTCGCCTACGAACATTTCCTCCCCTCCGGCCCCTTCGCGATTCTGCCGATGACGGGAAACAGATCCTCGCTGGTGTGGACGGAGAAGGACACGCTCGCGCCACAGATGATGAAGCTCGACGAGGATTCGTTCAACGCGGAGATCGCGCGCCGCTTTGGGTCGCATCTAGGCGCGACCAGGGCACAGGGCCCGCGCTGGTCATATCCGCTGAAATTCCATCTGGCGCGCGGCTTCGTGAAGCCGCGCTTCGCGCTTGCCGGCGATGCGGCGCACGGCATTCATCCGATCGCGGGACAGGGCCTCAATCTCGGACTGAAGGATGCCGCCGCGCTCACCGATGTGCTGCTCGACGCCGCGCGGCTAGGCCTCGATATCGGCGCGCTCGACACGCTGAGGAAATATGAGCGCTGGCGGCGTTTCGATTCGCTGGCGCTATCGGTCGCGACCGACGGTCTCAATCGCCTCTTCTCCAACGATATTGCGCCGCTGCGGCTTTTGCGCGATCTCGGCCTGGGTGTGGTGGATGCGATCGGCCCGGCGCGCCGCTTCTTCATGCGCCATGCCGGCGGCGACATCGGCAAGCTGCCGCGCCTGATGAAGGGCGAGGCGGCCTGAGCGCATCGTCAGATGCGCGTCAAGGATATTAGTTCAGCTTGTCCTTGCGCCGCTCGGCGAGCGCCACGGGCAGATCCATGTAATAGCCGCGGGCGATGGCGCGCACCTTCTCGAGACGCGCGCGTTCCGCATCACGCCGGGACGCGAACTGTTCGCCTTCGAACAGGAAGCGCGTCACCGGCGTTCCGAGCCGTTCGTCGGCAACGGTGATCTCGGCGATCTCCTCGACTTGTTCTTCGGCGGTCTTGAGCGTGTGCCGGTAGTGCGCCAGGGGATCGGTCTTGTCGCGTTCCTGCTCCGCGATGCGGCGCACATTGCGCTCGTCGAACCGCCGGAATACATCGGCGATGTCCTGCCGGAAGCGGTACAGGACAATCGCCGCCAGCACCAAAGCCGACATGGTCAGAAGATCGCGGATCACGCTCGCCGCCCTTGCGCCGCCGACTTAAACCACAAGATGGCCGCGCGGTGAATTGTGCCGTCAAACCTTTTCGTGCGCGCCGTGGCCGCGCTTCAGATAATCCGCGCTTTGCATCTCGTGCAGGCGCGAGGCGGTCCGGCGGAACGCATCGACCCCGTCTCCCGCGACATAGAGCTGCTCGGGCGCGTCGGCGGCGGAGCAGATCAGCTTGACGCCCTCGTCGTACAGCGTGTCGATCAGAAGCACGAAGCGGCGCGCCTCGTTGCGCTGCTCCGGCCCCAGCCGCGGAATATGATCGATCATCACGGTGTGAAAAGCGTGGGCGACCGCGAGAAAATCCGCCGCCGCCAGCGGCCGGGCGCAGAGTTCGGTGAAGTCGAAACGCGCCACGCCTCTGGCCGCTTGCGGCACGGGCAGGGTGCGGCCGAGCACGGTCAAATGCGTCGGTGCGCCTGTGGGCTGATCGGTCAGGCGCAGCCAGGCGGCATCCATCGCCCGATCGGCTTCAGGCCCCAACGGGTACAGATAGACCGTCAGCCCACTCATCCGTTGGAGGCGGTAATCGACGGGTCCGTTCAGCTCCACGATGTCGAGCCGCACTTTGAACTCTGCGATGAAGGGAAGGAAGAGCTGGCGATTGAGCCCGCCTTCGTACAGCCGGTCGGGCGGCGTGTTCGACGTCGCCACGATCACCACGCCGCGCTCGAAGAATTGCTCGAACAGCCGGCCCAGGATCATCGCATCGGCCACGTCGGTGACCTGAAACTCGTCGAAGCACAGAAGCCGCGTGGCCTCGGCGATCTCGCGGGCGACGGGCGCGATGGGATCGCTGGTGCCGGCGCGCTGGCGCTCCTCATGGATACGGGCGTGGATCTGCACCATGAATGCGTTGAAGTGCACGCGCGTCTTGGCGGCGACCGGCGCCTCCTCGAAGAACATGTCCATCAGCATGGATTTGCCGCGGCCGACATCGCCCCAGATGTACAGGCCGCGCGGCGGCGCCGGTGGTGCCAGGAACAACCGGCGACCCGGGCGATAGGTCTTCAGTGCCTTGGCCAGCAACTGCAGACGCGTGGCTGCCTGCTGCTGGGCCGCGTCGTTTTTGAGCTCGCCTTTGGCGACGGCGGCGCGATAGCGATCGAGAAGACTCATCCGCGCGGCATGACCGCCCAGTAGTCGAAGTCCAGGATCACATTCTCCGGATAGGCGCCGGCCGCGTCCTTGTCGGGAAACTCTGCGCAAGGAAGATTCTTGGTCGCCACCAGGCGCAGCCGAAGCACGCCGGCGTCCTTGCGATGGCCGAGCGGCTGCTTGTCGAGCACCTGGCTCCAGGCGAACACCGTGTCGCCCGCGAACAGCGGATTGACGTGCCGCCCGCCATTGATGCCGGCGAGGGTGAAGGCGTTGGCCAGTCCGTTGAACGAAATCGCCCGTGCCAGGCTGATGACGTGACCGCCATAGATCAGCCGCCGTCCGAAGCGGCCCTGGCCCTCGGCGAACTGATTGAAATGGACGCGCGCGGTGTTCTGGTAAAGCCGCGTCGCCATCATGTGCTCGGCTTCTTCGACCGTGACGCCGTCGACATGATCGATCTTCTCGCCGACGGCGTAGTCGCCCCACAGATGCTTGCCGCCCGACTGCTCGGGTTCGAACAATGTGTCGAAGTTCAAATGAGTCGGCACGTGCAGATCCTGCACCGCCACCGCGTCCGCCAGTTTCGGCACGACCGCCGCCGGCACGGCGGCCTCGGGATTGCGCTTTCGCACCATCACCCAGCGGACATAGCTGAGGACGCCTTCGTCCTTTTCGTTCATGCCGGTGGTGCGGACATAGACGACACCGGTCTGCCGATTGGAGTTTTCCTTAAGACCGATCACCTCGGAATGCGCCGACAGAGTCTCGCCAGGGTAGACGGGTTTTAGAAACCGGCCCTCCGCATAGCCGAGATTGGCCACCGCGTTGAGCGAGATGTCGGGCACCGTCTTGCCGAATACGGTGTGGAAGACGAGGAAGTCGTCCAGCGGGCTTTTCGGCAGGCCAACGAACTGCGCGAAGGTGTCGGAGGATTGCAGCGCGAATCGAGAACCGTAAAGCGCCTGGTAAAGCGCCGCATCGCCATGCGTCAGCGTGCGCGGCGTCGCATGTGCGATCCGCTGGCCGACATGGAAGTCCTCGAAATAGTTGCCGGGATTGGTTTTCATCCTGACCGCCTAGGCCGCTTCCAGCGCCGCGATGGCGTCGGCCATCGCCACGGTGCGGCGCGCGATCTCGGCATGCAGCAATTCGACCATGCGGCCGTCGAGTTTGATCGCGCCCTTGCCCTTGTTCTCCGGCAGATCGAAGGCGGCGATCAGCTTGCGCGCATCCTCCACGTCGGCGGCCGACGGCGCGAACACCGCATTGCACGGCTCGACCTGGGTCGGATGGATCAACGTCTTGCCGTCGAAGCCGAAGGCGCGCGCCTGTTCGCAGGTCGCCTTGAAGCCGTCGGCGTTGCCGATGTCGTTGTAGACGCCGTCGATGACCGCGATGCCGTGCGCACGCGCCGCCAGTACGGAGAGGCTCAGTGCCGCCGACAGGTTCATCCGGTCCTGGGTATGGACGCCGCGGATTTCCTTGATCAGATCATTGGTGCCCATGACGAAAGCGGCAAGACGCCCACCGGCTCCCGCGATCGCGCCGATGTTCAGAATGGCAAGAGGCGTCTCGACCATCGCCCAGATCGCCGTGCCGCGCGCGGAGTGATGGCGCGCGAGCCGCTCCTCGATGGCGTGCAGATCGGCCGGCGTCGAGATTTTGGGGACAAGGATCGCGTCCGGTTGCGCCGCCGCGGCGGCGGTCAGATCGGCCTCGCCCCACGGCGTCGACAGCGCGTTGATGCGCACGATGATCTCACGCTTGCCGAAGCCCTTGGCCTTGACCGCCTCGCACACCTGCTGGCGCGCGAGCTCCTTGGCGTCGGGCGCGACGGCATCTTCGAGGTCGAGGATCAGCGCATCGGCGGGCAACGTTCGCGCCTTCTCGAGCGCGCGGGCGTTCGATCCCGGCATGTAGAGAACGGACCGGCGCGGTCGGATGGACGTCATGGAACCCCCTGAATCTGGCTGTCCGGACAGTAGCGCCAGACAGCCTGAAGGGAAAAGTCAGCGCTTCGCGTATCGGGCACGAACCGCTGCGGCATAGGATTCCACGTCCGGCCGTTTGCGGAAATTGGCGGACCAGCGGGCCATCACCTTCGCCATGCGCTCGGGCGGCACGCCGAGTTGTGCCTGCGCCACGCCGCCGTTCACGCTCTCATGATATTCGGCGATAAGTCCGTCCTTCAGCACGAATCGGCTGATGCCGTCGATCACCACTTCCTTGCCCGCAAAGGCGGGTATTTTGGAGACGAAGGTCGATAGCGAATGCGCGTAGCCGATCTTGCCGTCGGTGATCGGATCGAAGAAGGTCCAGTCATATTCCGCCGCATCGCGATGGAACAGATTCTCCAGCATGTCGGCGATACTCTCGCGGCCCGTATGGGGTCCGTAGATGTAATCGAAATAGGTGCCATCGGGCGTGAAGCAGGCGGCGAGCGCCTTGCCGTCGCCCGTGGTGGCGGCGTCGCCGAAGCGCTTGACCAGTTGCGCGAATTGATCGGGTGTCATCGGCGTAATGATGTCACGCCCGCGGCGCCTCGCCAACGCCGGCCATGGGGCACGACAACGCAGGGGCAGAACCGCCCGCCGGTGCCCTGCGTTGCTGAACATGGCTGCGAATGCCGACATTCCCTTCGATCCCGGCGAACATCGCGTCGGCCGGCCTGGAGTCTCGCGGCGCGATTTCCTCTACCTCGCCACCGGCTCCTATCTGGCGATCGGCACGGCGTTCGCCGCCTGGCCTTTCATCGACCAGATGAACCCCTCTTCGGGCGTGCTCGCGTCCGGCTCGCCGATCACCGTCGAGCTGTCGAGCCTTGCGCCCGGCCAGCAGATCACCGTCATGTGGCGCTCGCGGCCGATCTTCATCGTGCATCGCACGGCCGCCCTGCTTGCGGGGTTGAAATCTCCCGGACTGCTCGACCGGTTGCGCGATCCCCATTCGCAGGAGCGTCAGCAGCCGGCCTATGCCGATAACTGGTCCCGCGCGATCAGGCCCGACTATCTGGTGCTGGTCGGAATCTGCACCCATCTCGGCTGCATCCCGAAATTCCGTCCCGAGCCCGGCGATCCTTCGCTCGGTTCGAGTTGGCCGGGAGGTTTCTTCTGTCCCTGTCACGGTTCGAAATACGACATGGCGGGACGCGTGTTCAAAGGCGTGCCGGCGCCGCTCAATCTCCCGGTCCCACCCTACCGCTTCGCGAGCCCGACATCGATCGTGATCGGCGAGAATCCGCCGGGAAGCAGCTTCGACCTCGGCTCCGTCGAACAGCTTTGAAGCCGCGTTACGCCGCGCTTTTCAGCAGTTTGCGGTTGATGAGGCACTCGGCGATCTGAACCGCGTTGAGTGCCGCCCCTTTGCGCAGATTGTCGGCCACGATCCACAGCGACAAACCATGCTCGACGGTCGGGTCCTTGCGGATGCGGCTGACGAAGGTCGCATCCTCGCCGGCGCATTCGACCGGCGTGACGTAGCCGCCGTCCTCGCGCTTGTCGACGACCAGCACGCCCGGCGCAGCGCGCAGGACGGCGCGGGCACGCTCCGCCGTGATGGGGCGCTCGAATTCGACGGTCACCGCTTCCGAATGTCCGATGAACACCGGCACCCGCACACAGGTCGCGGTCAGCTGGATGTCGGGATCGAGAATCTTCTGCGTCTCGACCATCATCTTCCATTCCTCTTTGGTGAGGCCGGAATCGAGGAAGTCGTCGATTTGCGGGATGACGTTGTAGGCGATCTGCTTGGTGAAGCGCTCGACCTCGATTGGATCGGCGACGAACACAGCGCGGGTCTGCTTGAAGAGCTCGTCCATCGCGTCCTTGCCGGCGCCGGAGACCGATTGATAGGTCGAAACTACGACGCGCTTGATCTGTGCCTCGTCGTGCAGCGGCTTCAGCGCGACGACGAGTTGCGCGGTGGAGCAGTTCGGATTGGCGATGATCCCCTTCTTGAATCCGGCATCGAGCGCATCGGCGTTCACTTCCGGCACGATCAGCGGGACGTCGCGGTCCATCCGCCAGGCGCTGGAATTGTCGATCACGATGGCACCCTGGGCCGCGATCTTCGGCGACCAGATCTTGGAAACCGCGCCGCCCGCGCTCATCAGCACGATGTCGGTGCCTTTGAAATCGTAATAGTCCAGCGCCTTCACTTTCAGCACGCCGTCGCCGAACGAAACTTCGGTCCCCGTGGAGCGGGTGGACGCGAGCGCAACCACTTCGCGCGCCGGAAACTCGCGCTCCGAAAGCACGCTGAGCATCTCGCGGCCGACATTGCCTGTCGCGCCGACCACCGCCACCTTGTAGGACATCGTTACCGCTTTCCGCTGTGCGAGGGGCTCACATACGCTAATCGGGGTATGGAGAAAAGAAGCGGCTACCAGGACAGTTTCAGCTTGATGCCGCCACCGTCCACAAAGCCTTTCAGCATGGTGGACCGGGAAGGCGCGTTCTCGAGGCGGAATTGGAACAGCTGTGCGCTACCTTCGGCCACGCCCAGTCTTGCAGCGAGCACATCGCCGATCGGCCGCTCAATGAGCGTGAGCCGGGGCCGCGTGCTCCAGGGCTCACCCATTTGCACGGTCGTGTACGCCTCGTAGGGCTCGTGTGCGTCGGCGGGCATTTTCAGTTGCGCGGCCAAGGCGCCGCTGCCCGCGAGAGAGGCTGTTAGAAGAGTAAGAAGGATCAGCAGCTTCCCGCACATCGGGCTTTGCCTTTCATGGCAAAGACTAAACACCGTTCCTCAATGCTTGGTTGCGCTGGATCAACGTTTGAGAATCGAATTGAAGAATTCACACCACGCCGTCTCTGCGTAGACGCGCGATCTCTTCGCCCTTAAGTCCCAGCGCTCCCGAGAGAATCTCGTCGGTGTGCTCGCCGAGGCCGGGCGGCGCGCTGCGATATTCGGGTGGCGTGGCCGACAGACGCAGCGGACTGGCGACCAGGCGCAGCGGGCCGGCGGCGGTGTGATTCATCGTGATCGTCAGATTGCGCGCCAGCGCCTGCGGATCGGAAAACACCTGGTCGACGCGGTTGATCGGCCCACAGGGGACGTTCGCCGCTTCGAGGTCGGCGATCCATTGCGCCGTGCTGCGCTGAGTGAAGATCGGCGTCAGCAGATCGATCAGGGGCTTCCGGTTCGCCACGCGCTCGGCATTGCTCGCATAGCGCGGGTCCTTTGCCAGTTGGTCGACGCCCGCGACAGCGCAGAAGCGGCGGAACTGGTGATCGTTGGAGGTTGCCAGGATCAGATGGCCGTCGGCAGTCGCGAACACCTGATAGGGCACGATGTTGGGATGGGCATTGCCGAGCCGCCCCGGCACGACGCCGCCGGCCAGATAATTCATCGCCTGGTTGGCGAGGCCCGCCGCCTGGCAGTCGAACAGCGCCATGTCGATCGACTGGCCCTCGCCGGTACGCGACTGATGGATCACCGCCGCCAGGATGGCGATCGCCGAGTAAAGCCCGGTGACGAGATCGCTGACGGCTACGCCGACCTTCATCGGCTCGGCGCCCGGCGCGCCGTCGGGCTGACCGGTCACGCTCATCAACCCGCCCATGCCCTGGATAACATAGTCGTAGCCGGCCTTGTCCTTGTAGGGACCGTCATGGCCGAAGCCGGTCAGCGAGCAATAGATCAGCGCCGGATTCTCGGCGCGCAGGCTCTCGTAATCGAGGCCGAACTTCGCCAGCGCCCCGGTCTTGAAGTTCTCGACCACGATGTGGCTGCGCCGCGCCAGTCGCTTGATCAGCGCCTGACCTTCCGGCTTCGACATGTCGACGGTGACCGATTTCTTGTTGCGGTTGGTGGTCAGGAAATAAGTCGCGTCGCCTTTGCTGCCGTCCGCGTTCTTCAGGAACGGGGGACCGAAATGGCGCGTCTCGTCGCCTTCGCCGGGTTTCTCGATCTTGATCACCTCGGCGCCGAGATCGCCAAGGATCTGTGTCGCCCATGGCGCAGCGAGCACGCGCGACAAATCCAGTACGCGAATGTGTGAAAGTGCGCCCACCGATGCTCCCGCCAATCGGCAGGGCGCGAGCGCGCCCTGCCGACGGGAAGCTAGTCAGGTTCTAGCGCGGGTCAATCACCGCGCGGCGGTTCCTCGGCTCGCGCACATGCCTGGGTGTCGGAACGGCAAGATCGTCCGAACCAAGCGTGTCGATGCCGCCGGCCGCCATGCCGCGGCGGACCAGTTCGTCCTTCACCGCTTCTGCGCGGCGTAGCGCAAGACTATGGCAATGGCGTTCCGCGGTATCGCAGTACCCCGTGACGACGACATGCGCCGGCAAGTGGCCGGTGCGGCTGATCGCATCCGCGATGGCATCCGCGGCCGTCGCCGTCAGATTTGCCTTTGTGAAATCGAAATACACCACGACCTTGTCCCAGTGTACTTCGACCCTTGGAGGCGGCGGTGGCGGCGGCGGCGGTGGTTTGTGCATGCAGCCGGCGAGAGCCAGCGCGGCGAAAGCTATTGCAGGAAATCGGAGCTTCATTGAAATCCCCCATTACGCTTTACGGGGTGGATCGTATGGCCTGTGCCACGGTGGGACAACCTTGGCGGCGATTATGGTAAACGCGCGTTAAATCTCGGTCCGTACCTCCCAGAGTTCCGGGTAAAACGCCAGTTCCAGCGCCTTTTTCAGGTAACTGACGCCCGAGGTGCCGCCAGTGCCGGGCTTGTGGCCGATAATTCGCTCCACCGTCTTCATGTGGCTGAAACGCCAAAGATGGAAGCGATATTCGAGGTCGACGAGCTTCTCGGCGAGTTCGTAGAGATCCCAGTGGGTCTCGACGTCGCGATAAACCTTGCGCCAGGCTTCCGTGACGCGATGGTCGGCGACATAGGGCTTGGAGAAGTCGCGCTTCAGCTTGCCCTTCGGGATTGCGATGCCGCGCCGGGCAAGGAGCGCCAGCGCCACGTCGTAGATGCTGGGTTCCTTCAAGGCGGACAGGACGAGGGGATAGTGCTTCTTGTCGGCCTGAAAGACGCGCGCCATCTTCGCGTTCTTGTTGCCCAGCCGGAACTCCAGCATGCGGTATTGGAACGACTGGAAGCCCGACGACTTGCCGAGACTGCTGCGGAAACTCGCATAGTCGAACGGCGTCATGGTCGAAAGTATCTCCCAGGACTGGATCATCATCGCCTGCACGCGCGCGATCCGCGCCATCATCTTGAAGGCGGGGCCGAGATCGTCGTCCCGGATATGCGCGATTGCCGCCGTGACCTCGTGCAAACAGAGCTTGAGCCACAACTCGCTCGACTGATGGATGACGAGGAAGAGCATCTCGTCATGGGCGCGCGAGCGCGGTCGCTGACACGCCAGAAGTTCCTTCAACCCCAGATAGTCGCCATAGGACATCTGATTGCGGAAGTCCCAATGGACGCTCTCGCCCTTGAGATCGACGGCGTGCTTCGTGGTGGGTGATGTCCTTATGACCATAGGCCGCAGAAACCTTAACTATGGAGCGCGTGAAGCATTAGCGGCACCGAAAGGTGGATGCTAAGGTGCGTCGCGCAGCCAGACAATGAGCAAGAAAAGCATGGGAAACGCATGGAAAGCGGGCGTGTGTGCGGTTGCGCTCGCTGCGGTGACTTTCACTGAGGCCGACGCGGCCCATCGCCCGTCCCTGAAATGCGCGGAGCCACCCGAGGTCGCCGCAATACAGACGACGGTGGTCGACGAGCAGCTCGTCGATGCCGCACTGACCTGCGGCGACGCCACGCGCGATCGGTTCAATTCCTACCGGACGTCCTTCGGCCCGGAGCTGCGCAGCACCGACGCGCTGCTGCTGAAAATGTTCAAGCGCATCTACGGACCCTCGAAAGGCGACGCAGCCTACAATCTGTTCAAGACCGACATGGCATCGAAAGCGGAACTTCGCCGCGTCAAGAATGCGCCGGCCTTCTGCCAGTCGGCCGACCTGGTGCTCGACGCGGCGAACGGGCCGGCGAAGCCAGCGCTCAAGGACTTCGTTGCCGGCGTGCAAATCGCCGACACGGAAACGCCGGTGAGCATGTGCTCGGTCACGGTCAATGTCGCGTTCAACGGCGTTCAGGCGGCGCCTGGCGTCATGCCGACACCGCGGCCGCCGCAGCCCGACGATCCGCCTGAGGTTCGGATGGCTTCCGTCACGCCGCCGTCCCAGGCCGGCATCAAAATCGGCAGCCTGACCTGCAATGTCAGCTCGGGCTTCGGTTTCGTCTTCGGCTCGTCGAAGGCGCTGAAATGCACCTACGCCCCCAATAGCGGCACGGGCGAGCATTACAGCGGCACGTTCTCCAAATACGGTCTCGATATCGGCTTTGCCGACTCGGCGGTGCTGGTCTGGGGTGTCGTCGCGCCGACCTCTGACGTCAGGCCCGGCTCGCTGGAAGGCGATTATGCCGGCGCCACGGCCGGCGCCACGGTCGGCGTCGGCCTCGGGGCCAATGTACTGATCGGCGGCATGGACAAGTCCATCGCGCTTCAGCCCCTGAGCGTCCAGGGCAATACCGGCCTCAATATCGCGGCCGGCGTCGGCGTGATCACGCTCAAGTACACGCCATAGGCGTGTACGAGCCTTGAAATCGACCTCCCTTCCTGGGAGGTGACACAAAATGAAAAAGGGCGGACCGATGGCCCGCCCTTTCCAATTTGATTGAGCCTGTTCGGCTCAGCCGCCCAGGTCGATGACCGCGCGGCGGTTCTGCGGTTCGCGCACGCCGGGGCCAGTGGGCACCAGCGGGTCGTGGAACGACTTGCCGACGATATCGATCGTCGAGCCGTCCATGCCTTCGCGGACCATCTCGTCCTTGACGGACTCGGCGCGGCGGATCGACAGCGCTTGATTGTAGCTGTCCGAGCCGACCGTGTCGGTGTGTCCGGTGACCAGCACCTTGACGAAGCCGTTGGCCTTCGCCGTGCGGACGGCCTCTTCGACCACTTCCTGGGCCTTGTCGGTGAGGTTCGACTTGTCGAAGTCGAAGAAGACGATGAACGTCTTGACCGGCGGAGGCGGAGGCGGCGGGGGAGGCGGAGGAGGCGGCGGCGGAGGCGGCGGCGGGGGTGCCTCGCCCACATACCAGCGGATGCCGACCATTGCGACATGCTCTTGCGCCTGCGCCACATGGATCGGATCGAGCGAGCCGAAGTCGCTGACATAGGCGTGATCGATCTCGGCCGAGCGATAGCGGTAGTCGAGGAACAATTCGAGTTCCGGATTGATCTCGTAGTTCAAGCCGGCAATGCCCTGCCACATGAACTCGGTGTGCTGACCGCGGATCACCTTCAGACCGGGAAAGAGCAAATCCTTGATCGACATGTCGAGCGCACCGGCGCCGACGCCGCCGCCGAGCGACAGGCTCCACCGGTCGCCGAGATTCCAATCGTAGATGAAGTTGACCAGCGCGGACTTGAGCTGGTTGCTGCCGCTCAGCGTGCCGGCGAACGGGGGGTTATGGCCCTTCTGATCGTGCGAGTCGTAACCGGCTTCGAATTCAAGGCGAAGATTGCTGGCCCATTTGTAACCGAACGACCCGGTCACCAAAGCCGTATCCTGCTGACCCAAGTCGGAATGCGCCGACAGCGGCGGCGCGGTAACGACACGTATCGGCTCCATATGGTCGTAGCCGACGCCCAGGCCGATATACCAGCCTTGGGTATCGTTGGCGGCGGCGGGTGCCACGCTCAGCGCCGTGAATGCCACGCTCGCCAAGGCGATCGAACGGAGTTTCATTTTCTACCCTCGCTTCAAATAAACCGACGGGCAGGGACCCCCCCACCTAAACGTTCGGACGATAGCAGAGTTATAACCGCGAGCGCCCCGGAAGTCTCCATTGCGGAATCAAGGTTTGAGCCCTTTTTCTTTGCCGAAGGGCGCATTTGGGCGCCATCTGTGACCATGCTGCAACAGACCGGAAGCGCTTGGAAGGAGTGGACTTTGCCATCATTGCGAGTGGGAAAAGGGGCGCTTCGTTCAAACGGTTAAGCGGACTCAGCCGTGCGCCCGATCGGCAGCATCCAAGGCGGAAGCGGCCCGAGTTCCAGCGTGCTGCTTGACGCTGGCGTCAACTGCAACTCTTCGAGCAATCTATTCGCTTCGACCGGTCGCCCAGACAAAGGCGTAGCGGCCGGGAAGGAGCTTCAGGCTGCTCTGGCCAAGGCCCGAGTCCGACTTCTCAATCGTGTTCAGCAATTCCTCGCGCGGCGCCACGTGGAAAAGCGACAGCCAGCCCCGCAAGATGCGTTCGCCGATGGGGCCAAGACCCTTCAAATCTCCGAAATCGACGACGTGAATCCGTCCGCTCGGCGCGAGCGCACGGCTTGCTGCGTTCAGGGCCTGTTTCCAGTCCGGAATCATCGAAAGCGAATAGGAGAACAGAACGGCATCGAAGGGCGCCTCCTCTCCGAAGAGGGCAGGCGTCAGATCCTCGGCATAGGCCTGGACGAGCTTAATGCGGCCGCCGAGCCCGGCGCGATCGATCGCGCGCTGCGCCGTCCTCAGCATCTCGGCCGAAGCGTCCAGTCCGAACAGTTTTGCGTCCGGATAGGCGTGCGCGATCTTGATCAGGTTTCGCGCCGTGCCGCAGCCGACTTCAATGACGCGCGCGCCCGGCTTCAGGCGCAGATCGTGGATCAGGCGGTCGCGGCCGAAGAGGTAATATTTCCGCGTGAAATCATAGATGTAGCGCTGATGACGGTAGATCCGGTCCATCAACTCGGCATGTTCGGCCATCGCAGGAGCCGGATTCAGGACAATGGCCGGCGCGCATAAACATGGAAGCCGCCATAGATCGACGAGCGGTCCTTGGCGTGCCAGGCGCGGCTTTCCTGCTCGAGATAGATCCATGGCGCGAGCACGTCGGCAGGCAGCTTGCGCGGCAAGGGCGATTCCGGTCCGGCGGTGCGGAAGATAACGCGCGCATCGCGCGCATCGGCGGTGCGGTCGATCTCGCGCCACAGCGCGGTGATCTGATCCTTGTTCATCCAGTCCTGGGCATCGAGCAGGACATAGCGGTGCAACGATTGCGGTGCCTGGGCCTCGAGGAAATCGGTGAGCGAGGCATGATGCACCTCGACCTTATTTGTCCTTGTACGGATGGCGTCGTAGGTCTTTCGCTGCAGATAGGCGGGCACCGCCTCGCGATGTTCGACGTCGTAGCCGCGGCCGAAGGCCTGCCAGGCAAAATAATTTTCCTGGATCGGAAAGTCGCAGGCGAGACGTTCGACGCGCTCGCGCAGCACCGCGACCGGATCGCCCGCCGCGACCAGCTCGTCATATTGCGCCGGCGGAATTCCGAGCGCGTAGAGCGAGACCGGGCTCTTGGACAGCAGCTTTATCGACTTGTAGTCGAACAATGGCGCGATATCGCGCTCGAACAGCCGGCGCTGTTCTTCGGGCGTGCGCGCGCTGAGGATCGGCTCGAGCTTCTTGCCGTGCAGCTTGGCGACGGCGTGCAGGATTCCGATGAAGCGTCCCAGCAGGCCATAGCGATAGAGATTCTTGCCGAACATGTTGATGCGCTTGCCGCGCAATGGCCGATCCCGCTCCCAATATTCGCGCGTCTTTTCGTCCAGCTTCTTGCGCAGAAATTTGTCGTAGGCCGCGCGGTTCGCCTTGTCGTTCGCCTGGCCGAAGAAGCGGAAGAAGGCATCGTAGTTTGGCAGGTATTCGAGTGCCGCCAGTTTCAGCTTGGTCAGCGCAATGTGATTGGGATTGAGGTCGACCGCGATGATCCTGGCGGGATTGGCGGCGAGATAGTTGAGGACGTTGCAGCCACCAGAGGCGATGGTGATAAGCCTGTGGTCAGGCTTGAGGTCCAATGCCGCGAGATCGACGACCGGGTCTTCCCAGATCTGATTATAGACAAAGCCTTGAAACATCAGGGTAAAAAGGCGCTCAAGGGCGCCGCGCTTGGTCGTCGCCGGCTTCTGGTGCGCGGCCTTGTCGAGAAGCAGATTTGCCATGGGCGGTTTGTGAAAACCCTTCGTGTTTGCGGCGCTTACGGGAGTGCCAAACATTTATGACGGAATGACGGAGCGCGGCAAAGAAAATCGGTCGAGGACCAAACTCCTATTGCACTGCACATCGTGCCTCTCTAAGGGAGCGCGATGAGCCAAAGCGCCCGGACCCCGATCGAGGAGGTGCTGGATCTCCTCGATCTCGAGAAGATCGAAGAGAACATCTTTCGTGGCCAGAGTCCGGAAGACCGCATGCAGCGCGTCTTCGGCGGCCAGGTGCTCGGTCAGGCGCTGGTTGCCGCGAGCCGCACCGTCGAAGGCCGCGTCTGCCATTCCTTCCATGCCTATTTCCTGCGCGGCGGCGATCCAAAAATTCCGATTCTGTATGAGGTCGATCGCGCGCGCGACGGCGCGAGCTTCACCTCGCGGCGCGTGATCGCCATCCAGCACGGCAAGCAGATCTTCAACATGTCGGCGTCGTTCCAGGTGCCCGAGAAGGGCCTCGAACATCAGTTCGACATGCCCAAGGTGCCGTCACCGGATTCGCTGGTGGACGAGCACGAAGCCCGCAAGCAGTGGTTCGACAAGATGCCGGAAGAGCAGAAGCTCTGGATGAGTCGCCCGCGCCCCATAGAAATGCGTCCGGTGATCCTCGACAACTGGATGAACCGCAAGCCCCGCGAACCGTTCGACAATGTCTGGATCCGGGCGACGGGACCGGTGCCCGACGATGTGGTCGTCCAGCAGTCGGTGCTCGCATACGCCTCGGACATGTCGCTGCTCGATACCGCGCTGTTGCCGCATGGCCGCTCCTGGGACTCGCCCATTCAAATGGCGAGCCTGGACCATGCCATGTGGTTCCACCGGCCTTTCCGCATGGATGATTGGCTGCTCTACGCGCAGGATTCGCCCAGCTCGTCCGATGCGCGCGGCTTCAATCGCGGCTCGCTCTACAGCCGCGACGGAAGGCTCGTTGCAAGCGTCGTCCAGGAAGGACTGATGCGGCCGCGTGATGCGAAGAAATAGCTGAAGCTCAAAAACCGCGTTTCAACCGCACGCCTTATGGGCAGGCCGCGGGGCCGGTCACCGTCGTGCTGCGTCTCGGGCGAGAATAGAATGACGACGTCAAGTTTCGCGTGCCGACGATCAGTTTTCCGACCGACGACGCGAACGGATAGGTGATCTCGGCCAGGATCACGCTGCCGCCGCTGGTGATGACGCCGGTCGGCACGGTCACCGCGCTGTTCACAGTCCGCGCCGTCGTATGTTCCGCGCAGCTCCATGCAACCTTGGCGCCGCCATGTCCATCGTCGACCAGGCTGCTGATGACGACTTTGATGCTGGCCGTCGGGTAGGGATAGACGATCGAATTCACCGCCGCGAGCACGTTGCTCATATCGTTGGTGGTGACGGCGGTCTCCTGGGCGATAAGATCCGCTGCGGTGCTGGCCAGGCCCGTCACCTTCTGATCGCAGACCAGCGCATCGGTCAGCTCGACGGTGCCCAGGAACAGGCCCACAAGGATCGGCGCGATCAGGGCGAACTCGACCGCCGCCATGGCGTCTTTCGCGCGAAGCGCCCTTCTGATCGCACTCAGCATCCCGAGACTGCCGATGTGAAGGGTTCGTTGCGGAACGCCGCCGTCGCGGTGATGAGATGCTTTCCCGTCGACATATTGGTCAGGAAGGGCGACAGCATCGGTGTCAGGATGTTCCAGACGTAAAACGACCGGAGCAACACGACATTGCATGCCGTGCCCGGCTGATAGTTGTTGAGCGTGTTCTTGAGATTGCCGTTGACGTCGATCGGCGTCACGAACGAGGCGTTCGTGTAGTCGTTATATTGTTCGAGGTCGATCTGCAGGTTTGCGCCGCACGACAGGAGCGGCGTGATGTCGGCGCAGATTCGCGCGCGGAACTGCGCTTGGGTCAATCCGTTCGCCTGGGCTTGTCCGGTGCGCACATAACGCGCCGCATTGTCGGTCGCGTTCTGCAGCGTCGTGCCGGCGAAATAGATCAGGCCGTTCTCCATGATGCCCATCAGGAGCAGGAAGAACACGGGCGCGATCATCGCGAACTCGACGATCGCCGAGGCCTTGCGCTCTTCGGCGCGCATTCGCCGCGCCGTCGCGCGAACGCGGGCGGCCAGGCGTTGTGATATTGAAAGCGCACTCACGGCAGCGTTGCTCTTAAGCTTCTTCCGCCATGCCGACGTTAGTCCGCATGCCGCTTATTTCGAAGGACAACGCCGCATCATGCTCAACAATTCGCTACCGCGATGCGCAAGGCATGAACCAAATGGTTACGAATGGGGCGGGCGATTCACACTTCGCTAAACTTCGTTCAATTCCTGTTGGAACTTTGCCCGTATCGCTAACGAAGTCCTAACCACGCTCGGGGTTTGCAAGCGCAAAGTCGCGCCGATTGTCGGATGATGGCGGCGCTGTCACTCCGCGTGGGACGCAAGTCATGTCGATCGGCAAGAAGATAGGTCGCACGGTGAGGCGCTTGCGGGCGTTTCTCGCCAATGATCGCGCCAATGTGGCGATGATCTTCGGTCTCTCGCTGGTCCCCATCACGCTGGCTGCGGGCGCGGGTCTTGATCTGACACGCGCCATGATCGTCAAGTCGAATTTGACCGAGGCAGTCGATGCCGCCGCGCTTGCGGTCGCGAGCACCAGCACGCACACGACGATGACGCAGTCGGACATGAACCTCGAGGCGAAACAGTATTTCTGGGCGAACTACACGCTCAATACGACCGCCTATGGCGCGCCGCCGACCCAGCCGACCGTGACACCCGGAACGCAGTCCGTGACGGTCACATCCAACGTCAATGTGCCAACGACTTTGATGCGGATCGCAAAGCAGCTCGGCGTCGCGAAATGGCCTTATGTCACCGTCAACGCGACGTCGACGGTGGTGTGGGGACAGACCAAGCTCTGGGTTTCGCTGGTGCTCGATAACACCGGATCGATGACGCAATCGGACTCGACCGGTACGACGAAAATCTCCGCGCTTCAGACCGCGACGCATCAATTGCTGACCATGCTGCAGGGTGCCTCCGCGAACGCCGGTGACGTCGAGGTGTGCGATCATTCCTTTCTCCAAGACCGTCAATGTCGGCACCTCGAACGCCGGCGCGGCCTGGATCGACTGGACCGACTGGGAAGCGGCGCCACCCGGTGGCGCGCCGAGCACGAGCGTCGGGCCCAACTCGTCCTGCCCTTGGTCGACAGGGACGAACGGCTTCCGCTGCACCACCGGTGCCACCAACGGATCGTCGAACACCAACACTATTCCGTCGAGCGGCCTGATCTGCCCGAGCGTGCATTCCAGCAGCGCTTCGACCGGTCTTGGCGGCCACTACTACAACGGCTGCTACACCAGCGTGGCGACCCAGACCAAGACCACCACGACGGACGTGTCGACGCCGACGACCACCAAGCAAAATTGCTCGCAGACCGGCGCCGGTCCGATCACCTGCACCAATAAAAGCGGCTATCCGAGCACGGGTTCGCCGACCACGACCAGCAGCTCGACGACCGCGAGCGGCTACACGGGCGATAGCACGACGACATCCAATTCCTCGTCGAGTACGACGTCGGACGGCTCGTCGAGTTGTTCCGGCTTTGGTGCAAACAGACATTGCACCTGGACACGCACGATCGTGGACACAGCGGTGGCGGAAACGGTGGCCAAGACCGGCGTCGGGCCCTGGAACCACACCTGGGTCGTCAATGATCACTCGACCTGGGGCGGCTGCATCATGGACCGCAACCAGAGCTACGATGCGCAGAACACCGCGCCGACCAGCACGGCGACCAATTTCCCGGCGGAAAACACGCAAAACTGCGTTCCGAGCACGCTGTCGTCGCTGAGCTATGACTGGTCCGCACTCAGCACCCAGGTCGACGCGATGTCGGCCGGCGGTACGACCAACCAGACGGTTGGCCTCGTCTGGGGCTGGCAGGCGATGACGGCGGGCGATCCGCTCAACCCGCCGACGCTGCCGGCGAACACCAGCCGTTTCATCATCCTGGTCAGCGACGGCTTGAACACCCAGGACCGCTGGAGCGGCGACGGCTCGAACCAGGACAGCACGACCGACACGCGCATGGCGCTTGCCTGCACCAACGCCAAGGCCGACGGCATCGTGATCTACACCATCTTCATCGACCTCAACGGCACGCAGGGCAACTCGACGGTGCTGCAGAACTGCGCCAGCGATTCGACCAAATATTTCGACCTGACGACGTCCAATGCGGTCATCACGACCCTGAACCAGATCGGCCAGCAGATCACCAATCTGCGCGTGTCGCAGTAGGGCGAGACAGAAACCTTCGCGAAAGCATCCGTCGCCTAGACTTGCGGCGGTCCAATCGAGAACGCCCATGATCGGCGACGTCGCCCGCGAAGTGATTGCCGGCTTCACCCATTCGGCGGTGCAGCTCCTGCCCTACATGGTACTGATGGCGCTCGTCTTTCCCGTGCTGTCCTGGATCTCGCCGTGCAACAAGGGCAAGCCTTGGTGGGAGAAACGCGGTCTCGTCACCGATCTGTGCTACTGGTTCATCGTGCCTGTCTTCAGCCGGTTCGGGCGGATCGGCTTCACGGTACTGCTCACGGTCTACCTGCTGGGCATCAACACCACCGCCGGCATCGTCGCCTTCTTCGCCAACGGCCATGGACCGCTGTCGCACCTGCCGTTCTATGTGCAGCTCGGTCTCTATCTGGTCGCGAGCGAATTCTGTCTCTACTGGATCCACCGCGCCTTTCACACGACCTGGCTATGGAAATATCACGCCGTGCATCACTCCTCTGAGGACGTGGAATGGATCTCGGCGTCGCGCTTTCACCCCGTCAATCTGCTGCTCGGCACCGTCGCCGTCGATGTGGCCGCGCTGATGGCCGGCATTACGCCCGACATCTATCTGATCATGGGACCGTTCAATGCGCTCACCTCAGGCTGGGTCCATGCCAATCTCGACTGGACGCTGGGGCCGTTCAAATACATCTTCGCCGGCCCGGTATTCCACCGCTGGCACCATGCGCGCGAGCATGTCGGCGTGAATTTCGCCGGCACCTTCTCGCTGTTCGACGTCCTGTTCGGAACCTTCCACATGCCGGAAGGCGAGTTGCCGGAGAACTACGGCATCGACGACCGCAACATGCCGGAGAGTTTCGGCATGCAGGTGATCTATCCCATACTGAACTGAAAGTGTCGGCTTGAAGCGCCGACCGTTACGGCTGCGCGGATGCGGTCGTCGCGGTCGAGGTGCCCAAGGAGTGGTGCGCGCCGATGTCCGACAGATCGGGCTGGTATTTCTGGTCGCCAGGGGTCGGCGAAACCTCGCAACGCGGTCCGCCG
Source organism: uncultured Alphaproteobacteria bacterium (assembly GCA_963741735.1). Taxonomy (GTDB): domain Bacteria; phylum Pseudomonadota; class Alphaproteobacteria; order Micropepsales; family Micropepsaceae; genus Rhizomicrobium. The sequence goes on along the minus strand of CAVUJB010000002.1, from coordinate 321,495 downwards.
CACGACATCGTCTGCTGTCCGGCGCCGTGAAACACCGTCACCAACGCGCCGCGATTTTCGGCGACGCTGATGTAGATGTTCGAGATCTGGCGGCCATTGCTGTCCAGCGCGATCGCGTTCGTCGTGCCATAGGCCTTGCCCAGCACGAAGGCATGACGCGAGTCGATCATGTTGATGTCGGCGATGACGGGGTTGCCGACATAGACGGTCGATACGGGCTTTGCGAAAGTGACCGTGCGAACTTCGTCGATCGGCACGGCAACGCCGGCGGCGAACGCGTTTGTGCTCGCAAGGCAAAGGACGAAAGCGGCGGCGCTGGCGTGACGCATGGTAGTCATCCTGTCTATCGCTGGAGAAACGCTAGCGCGCCCGCCGTAAAAGATGGCTTAACTTCTGTGATCGGTTTTTATCGCGCCGCACTGTCCCGAATATGGACAATGGCAAATCGATCGGTGTGGATGCGCTTCCAGTGCGGCGCGGCATCGAGCTCGGCCACCATCGGCGAAGAGGGACTGAGAATCGACCAGCGGATGCCGTAACGCTTGATGACGGTATCGAGCGTCGCCGGGTCGGGCTTGATCAGCGCGGCATAGCGGGCGAGGGCCGCCTGGCCATAGAGCTCGGCCCTGGAATCGATGAAAGGCCGCACACCGGAGAAGATCAGGAACCCGCCGAAGCTGTAGTCGTTGAGCACCGGTTTCGTGCGCAGTTCGGCCGGAACATCGTTGAGCGCCGTCACGGGCGACACGGCGCCATCGCCGCGGGTGAGTGGGATGGCAATCCGCGCTGCCCCAAGCACGACGATCGCGGCAACCGCTGCGGCCGCCAATGCGATCGTCGCCCGGCTCGATCTTGCCGCAGACGGCTTTCCGAAAGCCTGCGACAAGGGATCGGCCAGAAGTAGCGGCGCGATGACCGCTACGACGATCTGATGGCGCTGGTGCTGCAAAGCCAAATGCAACAGCACGAGAAGGATCACCGCGCGGACGGGCGGGATGCGCACGCCGCGTGTCCACACGACATACAGCGCCGCCGCGATGACGAGCTCGAACGGCTGGAGATGCGAGAAGTCCGCTGCCTGCCATTCGCCGACATTGCCGAGTGCCGGAACGGACATAAGCGAGAGCGGGAAGGTGATGCCGCCGACAAAATGCGGATTGATGAGCGCCGCGCCGAGCGCTCCCGCACCGAACAGTCCCCAGCCCCGCAGCGTCGCCAAGCGTTGTTGTGGCTCGTCGACGAGCGCCTCGAGCGCCAGTCCGGCGGCGAGCGCAAGACCGAGTAGGAAACTCGCATGGATATTGACCCAAATGGTCATCAACGGCAGCAGCGCTAAGGATGGCGGGCGCCGATCGCTCCGCGCCCGTACCAGGCCGATGGTCCACAGCGCAAGAAGCGGAAGCGCGAGCAAGTGTGGTCGCGCCAGGAGGCTGCCGGTCATGCAGGCGAGGGCCAGAAGCGTCGTCACCGCCTGCGTCTGCGCATCGAGCCGGCGCCCGAGCTGAAACGCGAGGAGGCCCGCGGTCAGCGCGGCCGCGCCCGCGAACAGCCCGAGAAGGAGACTCCAGCCGCCGGTCTGATAGGCCGACGCCATGAGGATCTCCGCGAGCCATTCATGCGCATCCCATGGCGCGCCGGCAAAAGTGAAGGAGAACGGATCGGAAAACAGGATCGCATGATCCGCCAGCATCTTTCGTCCCGCCGCGATGTGCAGGAATGTGTCGCCGTCGTTGAGAACTTGTGGCGCGAACGCGGTCGCGGCAAAGGCGATCGCCGCGGCAATGAACGCGATCGCGGTGCGCGCGTCGCAGCGGGATGCGGAAGGCCAGGTCACATCGGTCGTCCCGGACGGTGATCCTGTCTAGCGAAAAGCTGTGAGGGAAACGTTGATCGCGCCGGCGCGCGCATTGGTGCGGACGACAAGGGGCGCGCGACGGAATTTTATCCCCTTTTGCGCGCGATGGTAAATGAATGGCAAAAATTTCGCTCGCGCGATGGATGTTGGAGGCGATTCTGTTCTCGCTTGGCACATTCACCAAGACGCAGCGCACGCAGACTTAAGCCTGCATTAAGTTAGTCCCCTTATCGTGGCCAGCAGTCCAGGTTGGTCTCTCGAAGTGATGCCGGCCGGACGTCCTAGGGTGTCATTTTGTGGAGGCTTACATGAACAACCTTTTCGCTCGCTTCGTGCGCGACGAATCCGGCGCGACGGCCATCGAGTATGGCCTGATCGCCGCTCTCATCGCGGTCGTCATCATCGGCGCCGTCCAGCTGGTCGGTACCAACCTGTCGACGACCTTCAACACGGTTGCGACCAACATCAAATAAGCATCGCGTCAAGCGATTGCTTATTGTGCGCGGCCGCTTCGCGACGAAGCGGCCGTTTGCACATTCGAGAACCTGAAGAGATCGATGGCGGCGGAAATCCTTGTCCTGGTCGTGCTCCCCGCATTGCTCGCGCTGGCCGCGGGGTGGGACATCGCCAGCTTCACGATCCCCAATTACCTGCAGATCGCTCTGATCGCGACCTTCGCGGTGTTCGTCGTCGCGACCGGCATGGCGCCCGCGGACATCGGCAGCCATCTCCTCGCCGGCTTCCTCGGCCTTGTCGTCGGATTTTCGTTCTTCGCATTCGGCTATATCGGCGGCGGCGACGCCAAGCTGTTCGCCTGCGTCACATTGTGGCTCGGATTTCACAACCTCATCGACTATGCGCTGCTCGCCTCGGTCATGGGCGGTGGGCTCACGCTCGCGATCCTCGCGCTCAGGCGCTATCCCCTGCCGGCGTTCCTGCATGGCCAGTCCTGGGCGCTGCGGCTGCACGATGCCAAGGGCGGCATTCCCTACGGTGTCGCGCTCGCGGCCGGCGCGTTCCTCATTCTTCCGCAGACTGAAATTTTCCGGATTGCGTCAACGCTCTAGCAACGCAGTTGAGCGGCGGCGGCGCATGGATCATTTGCTCAGCATTTTGTTAAGCAAATTCTAAAGGGTTCCGTGTTCGGATCGCATTATCAGGAGGCGGGTCTCATGAACATGCCGCGAGCGCTCATCATCGGTATTGCCATTGTCGCCGCCGCAGCCGCTGCATTCCTCGCCCGTGGATTGCTCGGCGGCGGTACGCCCAAGGTGGCCGCCATGACGGCGCCGCCCGCGATCGAGACGAGCGAGGTGCTCGTCGCATCCACGGCGCTCCAGCCCGGACAGCCGCTCAATCCGAGCATGGTGCGCTGGCAGAAGTGGCCGAAGTCCGATATCGACTCGACCTTCATCAATCACGACGACACGCCCAATCTCGAAGCGGCGATCACCGGAACGGTGGTGCGCGCGCCGATCGTGCAAGGCGAACCGCTGACGGATTCCAAGATCGTTCACGCCGATGCGGCCGGCTTCCTCGCCGCGACGCTGAGCCCCGGCATGCGCGCCGTCTCCATTCCGATCACCACCGAATCGGGCGCGGGCGGCTTCATCCTGCCGAACGATCGCGTCGATCTGATGATGACAGAGGTGGTCTCCGAAAATCCCCGCCGCTTCCGCGCGCGCATCGTGCTGACCAACATCCGCGTGCTGGCGATGGACCAGACCTACAAGCAGGACAAGGACCAGAAGGTCGTGCTCGCCAAGACCGCGACCCTCGAGCTGTCGCCCGATCAGGCGCGCATCGTCGTCAAGGCGCAGGCCGGTGGCCCGCTGTCGCTGGCGCTGCGCGCGCTCGGCGACAACACCAAGGCGGTCAGCAACAAGCCGGACGTCAACAAGCCGGTCGCCGCCAATCAGACCTCGGACGATGACGGCGGAAGCGGCGTCACCGTCATCCGTTTCGGCGTCGCAGCCGGCGGAAGGAAGGATTAGGCCATGCGTAATCTGTTTCTTGGCCTTGTGTTCGCCACGCTCGGCCTGATCGCAGGGACCGCCGACGCCGCGCCGGACCGTTCGCTCGATCCCAATTCGCGCGTCATCTACATCTCGACCAAGGGTGGAACGGTCACCCAGCGTCTGACGCTGTCGCTCAACAAGGCGGCGATCGTCCAGCTCGACGCAGATGCGCGCGACGTGCTCGTCTCGAGCCCCGATATCGTCGATGCCGTCGTGCGCACGCCGCGCCGCATCTTCCTGCTTGCGCTCAAGACGGGCCAGACCAACGCCTTCTTCTTCGACGGCGCGGGCCACCAGCTCGCCTCGATCGACATCCGCGTCGAAAAGGACGTCACCGACCTTTCGAACATGATGCGCAAGGAGATGCCGGGCTCGAACATCAAGGTGTCCGCGCTGAACGACAATGTGGTTCTTGCCGGCACGGTATCCAGCGCCGCGGAATCGGCGCGGGCGCAGGATCTCGCGGCGCGCTTCGCCGGCGATCCCGACGAAGGTCGTCAACATGCTGCGCGTCGCCGGCGGTCAGCAGGTGATGATCCGCGTTCGCGTCGCGGAGATGCAGCGCAACATCGCCAAGCAGTTCGGCGTGAATCTCGCCTCGGCCGCCATCGTCGGCGGCGTGCCGATCGCCGCATCCTCGTCGCCGCAATTTGCGCTTCTCGGCCGCGCGATCAACGATCTCATGGGCGGCCAGGCCGGCCAGGTCTGCAGCGCCGCATCCGGCAGCACGGTACAGAATCCGCTTCAGGTCTTCACGACGGGCGGCAGTTGCAGTGTCTCGCCGAACAACGTCCAGGGCGCGATCAACGCGCTGGAGCAGGTCGGCCTCGTGCACATCCTCGCCGAACCGAACTTGACCGCGGTGTCGGGCGAGACGGCGAAGTTCCTCGCCGGCGGCGAATTCCCCGTGCCGGTGAGCCGCGACCGCGACGGCAATGTGACGCTCGAATTCAAGCAGTTCGGCGTCGGCCTTTCCTTCACGCCGGTCGTGCTCAGCACCGGTCTCATCTCGCTTCAGGTTTCCACGGAAGTGAGCGAACTCACCAATACCGGTGCCTTCACGCTGCAGGGCTCGACCGCGACAAACGGCCTGACCGTGCCCGCGCTCAACGTCCGCCGCGCCCAGACCACGGTGGAACTGCCGTCGGGCGGCAGCTTCGCGATCGCCGGCCTGATGCAGCACACTTCCAAGCAGGTGCTGCAGGCGCTTCCGGGGCTGAAAGACATGCCGGTCCTCGGCGCTCTGTTCAGAAGCCGCGACTACGAAAACGATCAGACCGAGCTCGTCGTGATCATCAGCGCCTATCTGGTGCAGCCGACGGCGGCCAGCGCGCTCGCCGCGCCGACCGACGGCTTCGTCACGCCGGCCGATCCGGACGCGATCCTGCTCGGCCGTCTCAACACCGTTTACGACAAGCCGGGAGGCGGCGCGGCCAAGCCCAATCCGTCCTCTTCCGCCGGCTTCATCGTCCAGTAGGGGGCCCACCATGATGCCCAGCACCAAGGATTTCTTCCGCGTCGCCTCGCTCCTCGCCGTGCTCGCCGCCGGCAGTTGCGCCGCGCCGATGAACGACGGCGAGGGTCTGATGGACGATCCGATCGTCAATCACCCGATCGACGTTCAGCCGCACTATCACTCGCTGAAGCTGTCCTTCTCGGCGCCGGATGCCGGCCTGATGCCCGACGATGCGCAGCACTTCGACGCCTTCGTCGCCGACTTCATGCAGCACGGCAATGGCGCGATTTCGATTTCCGTGCCGGCGGGCTCCGACGCGACCGCCGCGATTGCCTATTTCGGCGAGCGTCTCGCCGATGCCGGCGTGCCGCGCGACCGCATCTTGGTCGGCACCCGCGAACTCTCGGGCGGCGATGGCCGCGTCGAGATCGGCTATATCGGTTATGGCGTCGAGACGGCGCCGTGCGGGGACTGGTCGCACAATCTCGCCAACACCTCGTCCAACCGCGTGAGTGCGGACTTCGGCTGCTCCACCCAGCACAATTTCGCGGCCGAGATCGCCGATCCGCGCGATCTGATCGCGCCGCATCCGATGGATGCGAGCGACGCGCCGCGCCGCGCGACGGTCTACGACAATTACAGAAACGGCAAGCCGACCGCCGCCGAGACGACACCGGATCAGTCGGCCGCGGTTTCGGACGTGGCCAAGTAGCAGGTGCCAGAATGGTGAAGTCCCAAACGCCGGAACAGGAAGAGGCCTTCGGTGCTGCGCCGCATGAGCGGCCCGTGCCGCGCATCTCGATCGCCGGCTTCGTCGAGTTTCCCGACACCGGAGCGGCGCTTCAGCGCGCCGGTTCGGACCGCCGCCTCGCCAAGGCGCACATGAATGTGCAGCTGGGCGGCATCAATGCGGCCGTCGAACATTTCCACGGCCAGGTCACGCCCAATCTTCTGATCGTCGAGACCCGTCTCAACGGCCAGGCCGCGCTCGACGAGCTCGACCGGTTGGCCGAGGTCTGCGATCCGACCACCAAGGTCGTCGTCGTCGGACGCGTCAACGACGTGGAGCTGTATCGCGAATTGATGCGCCGCGGTGCGTCGGAATATCTCGTGGCGCCGCTCAATCCGTTGCATCTGATCGAAGTGATCTCCGGTCTCTATCTCGATCCCGATGCGGCGCCGATCGGCCGGGTCATCGCCTTTGTCGGCGCGCGCGGCGGTGCGGGCGCCTCGTCGCTCGCCCACAATGTCGGCTGGTGCATCGCCGAAGAGCTTGCGATCAACACCACGATCATCGATCTCGATCTGCCGTTCGGCACCACCGGCCTCGACTTCAACGAAGAGCCGAGCCAGGGCGTCGCCGACGCGCTGTCGGCACCCGAACGTCTCGACGACGTTCTGCTCGACCGCCTTCTCGTCAAGCGCGGCGAACATCTCTCGATCTTCGCCACCCAGGCGATGATCGACCGCGAATATGACGCATCGGCCGATGCCTATGAGTCCGTGATCGAAGCGGTCCGCCAGTCGACGCCCTGCGTGATCCTGGACCTGCCGCATTTGTGGACGCCTTGGATCAAGGCGACGCTGATTAGTGCCGACGACATCGTCATCGTGGCGCCGCCGGATCTGGCCAGCCTGCGCAACACCAAGAACATGGCCGAGCTGCTCCGTCAGAGTCGCCCGAACGATACGCCGCCCCGCCTCGTGCTCAATCAGGTCGGCGTCACCAAGCGTCCGGAGATCCCATCCAAGGATTTCGCGGAAACGATTGGTGTCGAACCGGCGCTCGTGATGCCTTTCGAACCCGCGCTGTTCGGGCAGGCCGCCAACAACGGCCAGATGCTGAACGAACTGGCGCCGAAGTCGCCGGTCGCGGGCGGCATTCGCCGGCTGGCCGAACTGGTGACCGGCCGTGCGCCGCAGGCCCAGCAGAAAGCCGCTCCGTTCCTGTCGTTCCTCAAGGGAAAAAAGAGGGCGTAAGGCATGTTCGGCAAGCGCAACGCACCGACCGAGGCGCCTTCGCGCGCCGCGCCGCCGATGGCGCCGCCGCCGCCGTCTGCCGGCTCGCCGCCGAAGGCCGACGCCGCGCAGCGCGCGCCGCAACCGAGCGCGCCGACGGCGACGGCGCAGACGCCCAAGCAGCAGGCCGCCCGCGCCGCCGCCGAAAACCGCTCCGAAGACTATTACCAGATCAAGACCACGATCTTCTCGGCCCTGATCGACACCATCGATTTGGCGCAGCTCGCCCAGCTCGACCCGGATTCGGCGCGCGAGGAAATCCGCGACATCGTCAACGAGATCATCTCGATCAAGGCGGTGGTGATGTCGATCGCGGAGCAGGAACACCTGCTCCAGGATATCTGCAACGACGTGCTGGGCTACGGCCCGCTCGAGCCGTTGCTCGCGCGCGACGACATTGCCGACATCATGGTCAATGGCGCCAACCGCGTCTTCATCGAAGTCAGCGGCAAGGTGCAGCTCACCAACATCCGCTTCCGCGACAATGCGCAGCTGATGAACATCTGTCAGCGCATCGTCAGCCAGGTCGGCCGCCGCGTCGACGAATCGTCGCCGATCTGCGACGCGCGCCTGCTCGACGGCTCCCGCGTCAACGTCATCGCGCCGCCGCTCTCGCTCGACGGTCCGACGCTCACCATTCGTAAGTTCAAGAAGGACAAGCTGACGCTCGACGATCTGGTCAAGTTCGGCTCGATTTCGCCGGCTGGCGCGCGGGTTCTTGCCGTGATCGGCCGCTGCCGCGCCAATGTGCTGATCTCCGGCGGTACCGGCTCGGGCAAGACCACGCTGCTCAATTGCATGACCGCCTATATCGACGCCGACGAGCGCGTCATCACCTGCGAGGACGCCGCCGAACTGCAGCTGCAGCAGCCGCACGTCGTGCGTCTGGAAACCCGCCCGCCGAACCTCGAAGGGCAGGGCATGATCTCGATGCGCGATCTCGTCCGCAACTGTCTGCGTATGCGTCCCGAACGCATCATCGTGGGCGAGGTGCGCGGACCGGAGGCGTTCGACCTTCTGCAAGCCATGAACACCGGCCATGACGGCTCGATGGGCACGCTGCACGCCAACTCACCGCGCGAAGCCATGTCGCGTCTGGAATCGATGATCACCATGGGCGGCTTCCAGCTTCCCACCAAGACCATCCGCGAGATGATCGTCGGCTCGATCGACGTGATTCTGCAGGCCGAACGCCTGCGCGACGGCTCGCGCCGCATCACCAAAGTCACCGAAGTGGTCGGCACCGAAGGCGAGGTCGTGATCACCCAGGATCTGATGACCTACGAAATTTCAGGCGAGGACGAGACCGGCCGCCTCAAGGGCAAGCATGTCGGCACGGGCATCGTGCGCCCGAACTTCTGGGAACGCGCGCGCTACTACAATATGGAGCGCGAGCTCGCCGAGGCGCTCGACGCGCTTCAGCAGTGAGGCGCTGATGCTGTTCGTCTTTGCAGCGATCTTGACGATGGTGGCGCTGGGCGGCGCCTATTATGCCTTCGCCGGCGGCGACGGCCGTTCTGCGAAGCGCGTGAGCGCGATCGCCAAGCCGCAGCCCTCGGCGCGCGGCGGCAAGACGGCCGACAATGCCGCGCTCAAGCGCAAGAACGTGCAAGTGCTGCTCAAGGAAATCGAGAGCAAGCAGGCCGAGAAGAAACAGAAGCTCACGCTGCGCCAGCGGCTGGAGCAGGCGGGCCTTGCGAACGTCACGCCGAAGGCGTTCTGGATCTCCTCGGGCGTCTTCGGCGCGGTCGCGGCCTTCTTCTGCTTTATCTCCGGACAAGGGTTGATCGTCACTCTGCTCGTCGCATTCGCCTGCGGGCTTGGCGTGCCGCGTTGGGTGCTGTCATTCCTCAAGAACCGGCGCGAGAAGGCCTTCACCAACGAATTCGCGAATGCGATCGACGTCATCGTGCGCAGCGTGCGTTCCGGCCTTCCGACCAACGAGGCGCTTCGCATCGTGGCGCGCGAATTGCCCGATCCTTGCGGCAGCGAATTCAACCGGCTGTGCGAGAGCCTGAAGGTCGGCGTCACGCTCGACCAGGCGGTCAAGCGCATGTACGAAAGCATGCCGACGCCGGAAGTGAGCTTCTTCGGCATCGTCATGACGATCCAGCAGAAGTCGGGCGGCAATTTGTCGGAAGCGCTCGGCAACCTCTCCGCGGTGCTGCGCGACCGCAAGCGCCTCGTCGGCAAGATCAAGGCGATGTCGTCGGAAGCCAAGGCGTCGGCCGGCATCATCGGCTCGCTGCCGCCCGGCGTGATGTTCATCGTCTATCTGACGACGCCCGATTACATAAAGCTGCTGTTCACCGAGCATATGGGCAATCTGATGCTCGCCGGCTGCGCCATCTGGATGGGCACCGGCATCGCCGTGATGCGCAAGATGATCAACTTCAAGTCCTGAGGCCACAATGCTGAGCACCGGCCTGTTCGAGATTCTGTTCGATCCCACTTTCCTCGCCACGCTGGGCGCGGCGATCTTCGCGTTCGCGACCATCGTGACGCTCGGCCTGCCGCTCGCCAATCGCGATGGCCTCGGCCAGCGGCTGAAGGCGGTGTCCGAGCGCCGCGAGGAACTGCGCGCCAAGCATCTGGCGGCGCTCAATGCCAAGCGCGGCGCGCTGCGCTCGACGCCGGTCGGCTACATGAAGACCACGCTCGACCGCTTCAAGCTCGGCAATCTGCTCGAGTCCGAAGATACGCGCGACAAGCTGGCGCGCGCCGGCTATCGCGGCCAGGGTCCCGTCGTGACCTTCATGTTCTTCCGCTTTGTAATGCCGTTCGCGGTGTTCGGTCTCGCGCTCGTCTATCTGTTCGTCGTCAGCCACTTTCAGTGGACGACGACGATGAAGATCACGGTGGCGGTCGGCTCGTCGCTGCTGGGCTTCTATCTCCCCGATCTTTTCTTGAGTAACAAGATCTCGCGCCGGCAGCAGTCGATCATGCGCGCCTTTCCCGATGCGCTCGACCTGCTCCTGATCTGCGTCGAGTCCGGCATGTCGGTCGAGGCTGCGTTTCAACGCGTCGCGAGCGAGATCGGCGCGCAGTCTTCGGAGCTCGCCGAAGAGTTCGGACTGACCACGGCGGAACTGTCCTATCTTCCCGAGCGGCGCCAGGCGTTCGAGAATCTCGCGACCCGTTGCGGACATTCGGGCGTGAAGGCGGTGGCGACGGCGCTGAACCAGGCCGAGAAATACGGTACGCCGATGGGCCAGGCGCTGCGTGTCGCGGCCCAGGAAAACCGCGAGCTGCGCATGTCGGAAGCCGAGCGCAAGGCGGCCTCGCTGCCGGCCAAGCTCACCGTGCCGATGATCGTCTTCTTCCTGCCGTGCCTGTTCGTCGTGATCCTGGGTCCGGCGATCATGAAGATCATGCATATGGGCCACTAGCGGCCGCGGCCGTCCGGCGATTGTCGAGCCCTGCCATCAAGGTGCTGCGGCCGTTCGCCAGACGGTCTGACCTGTGCGGCCAGCTGGATCGCGCCCAGCTTCGATCGCTGCTTCCAGGTCATGGAATAAGACGATCTCAAGCGTCTGCAGCAATGGGTTGCGCAGTGGAGCGGCCTGATGGAGTTCGAAGTCGTGCCCGTCCTGACCTTGGCGGAATCCCGCGCGACGGTCGAACGGCTTCGCCAGCGGAAGTGTTAGGGCTTGCTGGCGTCCGCCGTCATGCGCAGCGACGGGATATGATCGCCTTTGCTGGGCTTGGCCGGCTTGGCGGGCGCCGCCGCTGCGTTCGAGGCCAGATGGCGCGCACCATGATGGGCCTTCGCGAGCCGCGCGGGCTTGGCCCTGTGCGGCGTATGATTTGTCGGTCCGGCCAGCGGATCGACGGGCACGGGCTGCATTACGACTTGGCTATGGACGACCGGGAGCGGCGCGCCGCTCGCGGCCGGTAGGGCGTTGCTGGCGACGGCGGGATGCGCCGCGGCGGCCATGGCCGGAGCCGTCGGGGCCGGGCTCATCTTGTCGAGCAGGGCGAGATTGGTGTCGATCTTCGGATCGGTCGAGCCAGAGGCTTTCGCCTGCAGCAGCAGCGTGCGGGCCGACGCCGGATCGCCCGCCAGCATCCGCGACATGGCGAAGTTGTTCAGGACGGCGGCCTCGCCGGGCTTGAGTGCCAGGGCGCGCTCATAGGCAAGCTTGGCATCGGGGTGGTCGCCCTGCTGGTCGTAGGCGACGCCGAGCGCCGAATAGATCGTCCAGTCGCCGGGCTGAAGCTCGATGGCGCGGCGCAGGAACTGGACCGCATCGCCGCTTTGGCCCTGCTGGACCAGCAGCTTGCCATATTCGCCGACGACCCGCGGATCGTCGGGCGCGCCCAGCATCAGCTGGCTCAGGATGCGCGTGGCGCCGCTGAGGTCGCCGCCGGTGCGCAGCAACTGTGCTTGATGGACCGCCGTCGAGACGTCGGCGGAGGCCGACGAATTGTTGGTGCCGGAGACGTTGGCCGGCGGTGCATTCGAGTCGCTGTCCCCGAACATGCTGCAGCCCGACAGGGCGCTTGCGCAAAGTGCCATTCCGGCGAATTGAACGAGCAGACGACGCATGACAAAACCCTCATCCCGGACCTCGACAGGATGCGCGATGGCGGGTCAACAAACCCTTAAGTATGTTGCGGCATAATGAGTTAAAGGCACCCAATGCCAGGCGCGGAACATACCCGTGACGACCGCGTCCTAATCCTGACGCAATGATGGGTTGGATTGCGCGCATGAATGTCCGCCGCATTGCAGGGATCGCGTTTGCCGCAATAGCCGCGCTCGTGCTCGGCCTGCTGTTCCTGGGCGCGTTGCCCAGCCAGGCCTTGTCGCAGCGCATTTCCTTCCAAATTCTGACAGGCTCGACCGACGGAACCTATTTTCCTGTGGGCCAGTTGATCGCCGGCCTGATCAGCCATCCTCCGGGCGTCGACCGCTGCGAGAACAGCACGGTGTGCGGCCCGGCCGGCCTGATCATGAGCGCGCGCACCTCCGACGGCGCGGTTGCCAATGTGCTTGCTGTCAACAGCGGCCTTGCCGAGTCCGGCATGGCGCAAGCCGACGTTGTCGCGGAAGCGGTGTCCGGCAAGGATGCGTTCCGCAAGGCCGGCAAGCAGTCCGCCGTGCGGGTGATCGCCGGCCTGTTTCCCGAAGACGTTCATCTGCTCGTCGGCGCGAAAACCAAGATCGCGACCGTCGCCGATCTCAGGGGCAAGCGTGTGTCGATCGGTGTCGCAAGCTCGGGCAGCAATGTCACGGCCCGCGCCGTACTTGCGGCCTATAGCTTGCCGTCCTGGCGCATGCATCTCAGCAACGACTCGGTCGATGTCGCGGCGCAGTTGCTGCAGAAGGGCCAGATCGACGCCTTCTTCATCGTCGGCGGCCGGCCGATTACGGTGGTCGACGATCTCGTCGCGCACGGCGCCGCGCGGCTGGTCCCGATCGACGGCAAGGGCCGCGACAAACTCCTCAAGTCCAACCCTCTGATCAAGTCCGACGTCATTCCGGCGGGTACCTATCGCGGCATGCCGGCGGTTCAGACCGTCAGCGTTCGTGCTCTCTGGGTGGTCAATGCGCAGGTGCCCGACGCGCTGGTCTACGGCATCGCCAAGGCGCTCTTCGATCGCGGCAATCGCGCCGCGCTGAACCAGGGCCACGACTCGGCAGGACAGATTCGCCTGAGCACTGCGATTCTGGAGCTTCCCGCGCCGCTGCATCCGGGCGCCGCGCGCTTCTACCGGCAGGCCGGCCTGCACGGGGACGGGATTTAGGCGATACCCTTGTCGACCTCGGCCTGCGAGGCCTCGGCCCAGTCGCGCATCGCCGGCAGCGCCATCATCTTTTCCATATAGACCGTGATGCGCGGCGGCACTTCGACGCCATAGGTCACGAACCGCGACACGACGGGTGCGTACATGCAGTCGGCAACGGAAAATCCGCCGAACAGGTATCCGCCGTCGAATTGTTCCAGCGCCGACGACCAGGCCTCGATGATTCGCGCGAGCTGCGCTTTCGTGGTGTCGCGCAAGGCCGGCAGCGGACGGCGGCGCGCGAAGTCCATCGACAGCTGATCGCGTATGTCGGGGAATCCCGAATGCATCTCCGCGGCATAGGATCGGGCCTCGGCGCGCACGAAGGGCTCGCTCGGCCACAGTTTCGCTTGCGGATGACGTTCGGCCAGCGTCTCGCAGATCGCAAGACTGTCCCACACGGTGACGCTCTTGCCGTTCTCCTCGATCTTCAGGATCGGCACCCGCCCGGCCTTGGAATATTTCTTGATCTCGTTGCCGGTGAGCGGTTCCTGGCGCAACGGCACATAGATTTCCTCGAACGCCGCCCCGGTCGCGCGCAGCGCCAGATAGGGCCGCAGACTCCAGCTCGACCAGTCCTTGGTGCCGACAATGAGCGTGTAGCGCGCGGTCATCCTGGGTCTCCGGCACGTGCGTCGGCGCCGACCTTGGCCGATTTACCAGCGGCTTGGGAGGGGCGCGCGCGCAAGCCCGTACTGCCTCCCGCGCAACGCAATATGTCACGCGGTTGCGTCCCTTTGTCCGCCGTCCTATCCATGCGCGCCCGCCTGACAGGACCGTTTCCATGCACGCGAATTTCGCCAGGACCGCGCGAGGTGCCGTTCCGTTGCACGCCGTCGCGAGTGCCGATCTCAAGCGCTTTCTGGCGCGCCGCTCCAAGCGCGAAGCGAACGCGCTGAAGAGCGCCGGTTTTGCCGCGCGCGAGGGCGAGCTTCGGCTGATATCGGGCCCGAACGGTGCAATCGCCTCGGCGGTTCTCGGATTGGGCAAGGGCGGCGACTCGCTCGCACTCGCCGCATTCTCCGAACAGCTTCCCGCCGGCACCTACCGCTTCGCAGACGCGCCCGATCACGTCGGCGGCGCCAACGGCGCGCTCGCCTGGCTGCTCGGCACCTATCAGTTCACGCGCTACCGCAAGGCGAAGCCGCTCGAGGCGAAGCTCGTCGTGCCGCCCGGCGTCGATGCGGCGGAAGCCGAGCGCGTTGCTCGCGGCGTGTTCCTGGCGCGTGACCTGATCAACACGCCGCCCAACGATATGGGGCCGGAAGAGCTGGCGAATGCGGCGCGCGATCTCGCCAAACAGCACGGCGCGAAATTCACCGTCGTCACCGGCGACGCGCTGCTGAAGCAGAATTACCCGCTCATCCATGCCGTCGGCAAAGGCTCGGAGCGCGCGCCGCGGCTCGCGAGCTTCACCTGGGGCCGCGCCAATGCGCCGAAGGTCACATTGGTCGGCAAAGGCGTCTGTTTCGATACCGGCGGCTACGATCTGAAGCCGGCCTCGGGCATGGCCTCGATGAAGAAGGACATGGGCGGCGCCGCGACCGTCCTCGCCATCGCGAGCATGGTGATGGGCGCCAAGCTCGACGTGCGCCTGCGCGTCTTCGTTCCGGCGGTCGAGAATTCCGTATCGGGCGCCGCCTATCGGCCGAGCGATGTATTCCCCTCGCGCAAGGGCCTGACGGTCGAAATCGGGAATACCGATGCGGAAGGACGGCTGGTGCTTGCCGACGCGCTCGCCGAAGCCGACAGCGAGGCGCCCGAGCTTCTGATCGACATCGCCACCTTGACCGGTGCCGCGCGCACCGCGACAGGCTTCGAACTGCCGCCCTTCTTTACCGACGACGAGTTGCTCGCCGCCGATCTCATGCTGCACGCGTCGGCGGCCAACGATCCGATGTGGCGCCTGCCGCTGTGGCGCGGCTACGAGCCGACGCTGTCATCGACCGTCGCCGATCTCACCAACAATCCGCACTACGTCTATGCCGGCGCGATCACCGCGGCCCTGTTCCTCAACCGCTTCGTGGAGAAGGCCAGAAGCTGGGTGCATTTCGACATCGCGGGCTGGGTCGATCGTCCGCGTCCGGGCCGGCGCGCCGGCGGCGAAGCGACGGCAGCGCGCGCGATCTACGCGCTGCTGAAGGCGCGCTACGGGTGAGCGATCCCCGCCTCACACCGGCCCGGCACGATCTCGCGGCCTCGTTCCTCAAAGGACAGGTCCAGGCCGAACGCTTCGTCGACGGTGCGCCCCGATTGATCGCGCGCGGCCGCGCGCCGCTGCGCAACAAGCCGTCCACCGAATCCGTCCAGGACGACGAACTTCTGTTCGGCGAAGTCTTCACGGTTTACGAAAGCAAGGACGGCTGGGCCTGGGGTCAGGCGAAGTCGGATTCCTATGTCGGCTATGTGCACACCATCGCCTGCAGCGATCCGATCGAGGCCGATCATCGCGTCACCGCGCTCTCGACGCCATTGCTCTCCGCGCCCGACGTCAAGCGCGCGACGCGCGATCTGTTGCCGATGAATGCCGTTGTGAAAGTGCTCGAGCGTTCCGCCACCTTCGTCCGCATCGCGCCCGACGGCTTTGTGTTTGCGGGTCATCTGGCGCCTCTCGACAGGCTCGCCGCCGACTGGGTCGCGACTGCCGAGCGCTTCATCGGCACGCCCTATGTCTGGGGCGGCAAGACCCATGCCGGGCTCGACTGTTCGGGCCTCGTGCAGACCGCGCTGGCGTCGGCCGGCATTTCCGCACCGCGCGACACCGATCAGCAGGAAAAGGCGCTCGGCCTCGATTGTCCTTCGCCGAAGCGCCAGCGCGGCGATCTGATCTTCTGGGACGGCCATGTCGGCATCATGCTCGATGACACGCGGCTCATTCACGCCAACGCGTATCATATGCAGGTTGAGATCGAACCGCTCGACGACGCCATCGCGCGCATCGCGCCCTTTGGCGGGCCGGCAACGGCGATCAAGCGGTTCTAGCGTCCGAAAAAATATTTTCGCGCGCAAGAAAATATCGTTCGCGGCGGCGCACAACGCGCTCTATCCAACACGCGCCGCGAAAAACGCCGCGGGTTCCGCGGCTGCGCGCGAACGCCGCCGTTGATAGTCCGTGTACGAATTTATTTTCGGCCGCCTCTTGAACCGAGTCGGTCGAAACACCAATTCACCCATATCCCGACAATTGCATCCAGAAAGGAGCGAGGAGAAATCTGCGCCGCGGCATCGGACCGCGATTCGGACGAAACCCGGAGTCCGACTCGCGCCTAACTCAATACCCCCGCCCCATGTCGACCACATTCTTCGGGGCTTCGCCGCGTTCCATCGCCGCGATGGTCTCGACGACGGAGCGCGCCGCGACGTGAGGAGACGTGATGGCCGCGATATGCGGCGTGGCGATGATCTTGGGATGCTTCCAGATCGGGCTCGAGCCCGGCAGCGGTTCGGTCTCGAACACGTCGAGCGTCGCGCCGGCGAGGTGTCCGGAGTCGAGCGCGGCGATCAGGTCGGGTTCGTTCACATGCCCGCCGCGCGCGATGTTGATGACATAGGCGCCCTTCGGCAGTTTCGCGAAGGTCTCCGCGTTCAGGATATGCCGCGTGTCTGGCGTCAGCGGCAGCACGCAGACGAGGAAATCGCGACTGCGCGAGAAAGGCGTCGAGTTCGCCGGCGCCTGCAAAGCCCGTAATGCCGGGCGCGCTCTTGCGCGTGCGGCTCCAGCCCGAAACCGGAAAGCCCAGATCGCGCAACCGCTCGCCGCACATCGTTCCGATCTCGCCCAGCCCCAGGATGCCGACGCGCGCATCCTCGGTGCGCCGGGGCAGCATGCGCTGGCGCCACGCGCTCTCGGCCTGCGCCGCGGCGAAGTAGTGCACCGTGCGATGCTGCATCAGGACGTGCAGGACTGCGAACTGCGCCATCTCGCGCGACAGCGTCTCGTCGACGAAGCGGATGAGCGGTTTGTCCTTGGGGAAATCCGGATCGAGCAGGAAACCGTCGACGCCCGCGCCAAGCGAGAACACCGCTTTGAGTTTTGGCAGTGAGCGCAACAGGCCCGGCGGCGGACGGAAGCTCACCGCATAGTCGATATCTGCCGGATCGTAGTCGTCGACGCCGTGGTTGTAGATTTTCAGGCCGGTGGCGGCGAGCGGCTGTTTCCACAACCCGCCCCAGCCCGGCGGAACGAGCAGGAGAATGGATTTCGTCATGGCCCGACGCTCACGCGTTTGGCCGCGCGGTGCAAGCGTTGCGTCAGGGCTTCGCGGGCGCGGGAGTCGTGGGGGCGGGCGGTGCCGTCGCGGGCTTCGCCGGTTCCGGCGGCGGAATCGGCGCCGGGCTGTCGGCTTCGGTCCTGAGGAACGCGAGCAGGTTGACGCGATCGTCGGCGCTGCGCAGGCCCGCGAAGCTCATCTTGGTGCCCGGCACGACGGCCTGCGGCGACTTCAGATATTTGAACAGCTTCTCATAGGTCCACGGATTGTGGTCGGAGTTCATCGCGCTGGAATAGGAATAGCCAGGCTCGGTCGCGCGCGGACGGTTGACGATGTCCCACAGCTCCGGACCGATCTTGTTCGGGCCGCCTTTGGAAATGTCGTGGCACTGCTCGCACTTGGCCGAGACCGTCTTGCCGGCGGTCACGTCGGCCTTCGCCAGAACGGTGCCGAAATCGGGAACCGGCTCCTCGGCCGGCGCGGCCGCAGCGCCGCCGGTCGACGCCGTCACCACGCCTTCGACGTGATAGGCCTCTTTCAAGGGCTTCTCAGGTTCGAACAGCGCCTCGGTCGAGAACTTGATGACGAGGATGAATATCAGCGTGCCCAGGACCGCGCCGGCGATCTTGTTCCACTCCCAGGAATCCATAAGGTCACCGCTCCGTTGGGCCGCCCGAATGCCGGCGACATTACCCATGGACTGGGAACCGTCATTGCGGCGAAGCGTCGCAGAATTCAAGGAATTCAAGGGTTTCTATGAGACCGGTCGTCCTTATCCCCGCTCGCATGGCGTCGACGCGGCTGCCGGGCAAGCCGCTCGCCGATATCGCGGGCACACCGATGATCGTGCGCGTGTGGCAACAGGCGATGGCGGCGGGCATCGGGCCGGTCGTTGTGGCGGCCGCGGAAGCCGAGATTGTCGCAGCGATAGAAGGCGCCGGCGGAAAGGCCGTGCTCACGTCGCCCGACCTGCCGTCGGGTTCGGACCGCATCTTCGAGGCGCTGAAGAAGATCGATGCTGGCGCAAACCACGATGTCGTCGTCAATCTGCAGGGCGATCTGCCAACGCTCGATCCCGCCTATGTGACCATGGTGGCGAAGACCCTGTCGTCGTCCGGCGCCGACATCGCGACCCTGGCGGCCGAGATCGACGATCCCGCCGACTTCGACAATCCGGCGGTGGTGAAGCCGGTCGTGGCGTGGCAGACCGGCCGCGCGCTCTATTTCACCCGCGCCCGCGCGCCTTCCGGTGACGGGCCGCTCTTCCATCATGTCGGCATCTACGCCTACACGCGCGACGCATTGGCGCGCTTCGTCGCACTGCCGCCGTCGCCGCTGGAGCTGCGCGAGAAGCTGGAGCAGTTGCGCGCGCTGGAAGCGGGGATGAGCATTGCGGTGGCGCGCGTGGACAGCGTGCCGCTCAGCGTCGATACTCCGGCCGATCTCGAAAAGGCGCGCAAGCTGCTCGCAACGAAAGCAAAGCCATGAGTGCCATCGACGACGCCAAGCGCGTCGCCTTCCAGGGCGAGCCCGGCGCCTATGCCAATCTCGCCGCGCGCGAAGCCTTGCCGCACGCCCAATACATTCCCTATCCGACCTTCGATCAGGCAGTCGACGCGGTGCGGCGCGGCGACACGGATCTCTGCATCATCCCGGTCGAAAATTCGCTGATGGGCCGCATCGCCGACATTCATCATCTTCTGCCCGAGGCCGGCCTTCATATCGTCGGCGAGCATTTCCTGCGCATCCAGCATCAATTGCTCGGCATCCATGGCGCCACGCTCAAAGGCCTCAAAAGCGTCTATAGCCAGGGCCCCGCGCTGGCGCAGTGCCTGAAGATCATTCGCGAGATGAAGCTGAAGGCGGAGAATTGGCACGACACTGCGGGCTCCGCCAAGCATATTGCCGAGCTCAAGGATCCGACCGTCGCGGCGATCGCCTCCAGGATGGCGGGCGAACTTTACGGCCTCGACGTCTTGAAGGCCGATGTCGAGGACGAGCATCACAACCACACGCGCTTTCTCATCATGTCGCGCGAACCGGACGATGCGCCGAATGTCGGCAAGGTCATTACCACCTTCATCTTCCGCGTCCGCAACGTGCCGGCCGCGCTGTACAAGGCGATGGGCGGCTTCGCGACCAACGGCGTGAATATGACGAAGCTGGAGAGCTATCAGCTCGGCGGCTCGTTCAACGCGACGCAGTTCTACGCCGACATCGAAGGCCATCCCGAAGACCGCGCCGTGAAGCTGGCGCTGGAGGAACTCGCCTTCTTCACCTCGAAGCTGACGGTGCTCGGCATCTATCCGGCGCACAAATTCCGCAACGACATGCCGTAGCAACGCTTGTCATCCCCGGCGAGCTTCGCGCGTCGGCGCGGAGCGAGGGAAGGGGACCCAGGCGGTCAGATTTGGCTTGATCTATCCACCTGGGTTCCCTTCCCCTCGCATTGCTTGAGCAATGCTCGGCCAGGAATGACAATCAGGTGTCGGCTTTCCACCGGTAATACACCCTTGGCCCAGACCAGCCGTCCTGCATGACCTCGTTCTCGCGCACGAAGCCCTCGCGTTCGTACCAGGTGATCGCGCTATGGTTTGCGACCGCGGTGCGCAGAAGGATTTCATCGGGCAAGTGCTGCCGGGTGAATGCCAGCAGCTTCTTGCCGATCCCTCTGCGCTGATACTCGGGCGCGACGAAGATCTGGTCGAGATAATTGTCGCGCGTGCGAAACGCCAGCATCGCGGCGATGCGGCCGTCCAGCTCGGCGACATAGAGCTGCCAGCCATTGGCGATCTCGACCGGAATGCGCGCCCGCAATTGCGCGAACGTCGCGTCCGAACCGGTGGCCAGGCCCGTCGAAACGTGACTGTCCATCCATACGCGTGCGACGTCGTCGAACTCGTCCCCCCGAGCGGGACGGATGAAAATGTTGCTCATGGAATTCGCATGCTCGCGCCGATGAACGGCAGACCCAGCTGCGCGATGACGCGCTGGGAGGCGAGGTTATCGCGATGGGTCGAATAGAACAGCGTGCGCTGTTGCAGCATCGGCATTGCGCTCCACGCCGCCGTCACCGCGGCGGCAAGCCGCCGGCCGCGGAATTGCGGCATCGTCGCCACGCCGATCTCTGCGGCACGCTCGCCGAGCCGCGCGGCAAACGCGATGGAGGCGATCTCGCCGTCGATCAGCGCGACACACCACGGCTCCCAGAAGTGAGTCAGATCGAGGAAGCCCATGTCCACCATGCTTTTCGACAAGCCGTGCGTGGCGAGTCGGTCCCACAGCGCGTCGCCTTCTGCCGTTCCCTGGCAGACGGTCGCCGCATCGCCCGGACAAGGTGTGCCGTGCGGCAGGCAATGGACCGGTCCGTAATTGTGCGCGGTGAGCGGCGCTTCGTCGTGCAGCAATTCGCGGTACCGCTCCGCGAAGCGCGGCGTCGCACCGGGCTCTGTCATCGGCGGCTCCTGCGCCACCAGATCTTCGATCGCCTTCGAAGTCCGCGCATCGACGTCGTCGCGCAGCCGCACGATGCAGCCGGTCTCGCATCCGGCGAGATACATCCTGGGCGGATCGGAGTGCTCGGGGTCGTTCGAGCGGACAATCCGCCCGTCGCGCGACAGCACGAACAGGGTCGCCGCCTGCAATTGGAGGAGATCGCGCGCGTTCATTCGCCGTTCGCGAACGCCTTGATCAGGTGATGCGCGATCGCCACCGCGCCAGGCACCGAAATGTCCGGCAGGCGCTCGCCCTCGATCAGTTTCTTCGCCGTGTCGCGGTCGATCCAGCGGGCATCGGAAATCTCCTCGCCGTCGGGATTGAAGTCGCGGCTCTCCGCTTCGGCCAGGCAGCCGATCATCAGCGAGGAAGGGAACGGCCAGGGCTGCGTCGCGTGATAGCGCACCTTGCCGACCTTGACGCTCACTTCCTCCATCAGTTCGCGGCGTACCGCGTCCTCGATGGTCTCGCCGGGCTCCATGAAGCCCGCCAGCGCCGAATAGAAGTTGCCCGGAAAGCGTTTGTTGCGCCCGACCAGACAGGCATCGCCGTGTGTCGCCAGCATGATCACCACCGGATCGGTGCGCGGGAAATGCTCTGCCTTGCATTCGCCGCACAGCCGGCGCCAGCCGGCATCGGCCAGCATCGTTGCCGCGCCGCAATTGGCGCAGAAGCCGTGCCGGTTGTGCCAGTCGATCATCGCCTTCGCCTGGCCCATGATCGCGGCGTCCTTGATCGGCAAGGTCGCCGCCGCCACGCGCGCGTCGCGAAAATGGCCCAGCCCGGCGAGTGGCCCGTCTTCCGTCGGGTTGCGCGCGGCGGAAATGTCGAGCGCGAACATCGCGTGCGTGCCTTCAAGGCCGAGGAAGATCGAGGGCGCATCCGGTGCCGCCAGGGATTCGCACAGACCCGGCCGCATCAGGCCCAGTTCCACCGGCGCCGGTGCCTTCTCGCTTCCGAAGATGAAGGGCTGCAGCCGCCACACCGGCAGGATCAGCGAAGCTGGGTCGCGCCGCTGTGCTGCGATCCAGTCGGCGTCGGTGCGTTTCACGCTGGCGCGGTCGAGCGGATTGCCGGCAAATGGAATCATGGGTCACCCGATATCTGTCTGCCACCATTCTAGAGACTAAGATGCGGCTACGCGAAACCCCCGCCGGACATGGGGGCTAGGCGCATTCGTCTTGTGCGGAAAGTGAGAGGCTGGCGCGACCCGAAGCGGATTCGTTACGGCTGCTTCCTTCCGGACCTGACCGGGTTGGCGAGCGTTTCGTCCGCACCAACCTCCCGGGCGCGGATATAGGGCGGGACGCGAAAAAATGCGAGTCGGCGGAAGATTCATGTGCGCCGGACGCGGGGAAACTTGCCGCGCCTGTACGGCGGGTTGCTATACTTGCCGGGCACTCCATTTTAGGACCGATGAGCGACGAACCGTCCCTGGGGCTTGATCCGGTGCCGCCGAAAGCCGGCGGCACGCCGTATCGCGTGCTCGCGCGCAAATACCGGCCTTCCGATTTCACCGGGCTGATCGGCCAGGAAGCGCTGGTCAAGACGCTGTCCAACGCCTTCGCGACGGGGCGCATCGCGCACGCCTTCATGCTCACCGGCGTGCGCGGAGTCGGCAAGACGACCACGGCGCGCATCATCGCCCGCGCCCTCAACTGCATCGGACCGGACGGCAAGCGCACCGAGCCGACCATCCATCCCTGCGGGGTGTGCGAGCCCTGCATCGCGATCGCCGAGTCGCGTCATGTCGACGTGCAGGAGATGGACGCGGCGAGCCACACCGGCATCGACGACATCCGTGAGATCATCGAAGGCGTGCGCTATGCGCCGGCATCGGCCCGCTACAAGGTCTACATCGTCGACGAAGTCCACATGCTGTCGAAGCAGGCATTCAACGGCTTGCTCAAGACGCTGGAAGAGCCGCCACCGCATGTGAAGTTCATCTTCGCCACCACCGAGATCCGCAAGGTGCCGGTGACGGTGCTGTCGCGCTGCCAGCGCTTCGACCTGCGCCGCATCGAGACGGAGGAACTGGTCGGCCTGCTGACGACCATCGCCGAGAAGGAGAATGTGAAGATCGCCCGCGATGCGCTGGCGCTCATCGCGCGCGCCGCGGAAGGCTCGGCCCGCGATTCGCTATCGCTGCTCGACCAGGCGATCGCGCACGGCGAGCAGGGTGAGATTTCCGCCGATGCGGTGCGCGACATGCTGGGGCTCGCCGACCGCGGCCTGGTGCTCGATCTGTTCGAGAAGGTGATGGGCGGCAAGGTCGCCGAGGCGCTGGCTGGCCTCAACAATCTCTACGATCACGGCGCCGATCCGCTGGCGGTGATGCAGGATCTTTTGGAGATCACCCACTTCCTCACCCGCGTGAAGGTAGCGCCGGGCGCGGAGGGATTCTTCGACGGTGGTTCGGGCGAAGCCAAGCGCGCCGCCGAGATGGCGGGCAAGCTGTCGGTGCCATCCCTGACGCGGGCGTGGCAGATGCTGCTCAAAGGCCTGATCGAGGTGCGCGATGCGGCGCGTCCGGTCTCTGCCTGCGAGATGGCGTTGATCCGTCTCGCCTATGCCGCCGATCTGCCGCCGACCGACAAGCTGGTGCGCGATCTGCTGGAAAACGAGTCGGCGCCGCGTGCGTCGGCCTCCAAACCTGCTTCCTCCCCTCCCTCGACGGGAGGGGGCGGCCGTGCGCCTGGCGCGCGGTTGGGGGAGGGTGGCGTACGCGCGGCTCCACAATCCGAGCCAACGCTCTCCGCCGCGCCACAGGTTCAGCTGCGCAGCCTCGAAGACATCGCCGCGCTCGCGCAGGCGAATGGCGCACCCGTGCTGAAGGTGCACATCGAGAACGATATGCATCTCGTCCATCTCGAGGCCGGCAAGATCGAATTCCGTCCCAGCGCACGCGCGCCGCGCACGCTCGCCGGCGATCTGTCTCAGAAACTGAAGGACTGGACGGGTATCCGCTGGTCCGTCTCCATCGCGCGCGAAGGTGGCGCGCCGACGCTCGCCGAGCAGAAGCGCGACGCCAAGGCCGCGAAGTTCGAAAGCGTCACGCAGGAGCCCTTGGTGCGCGCTGTTCTCGACCGCTTCCCCGGCGCCGAGATCAAGGAAGTGCGCCGCATCGCCGATGAGGACATCGCCGCGCCGGCGCCGGACGACGAATCGTAATGGCATCGCTCAATGCCGGTCCCGAAATCGAACGCCTGATCCAGCTGCTCGCCAAATTGCCGGGGCTCGGTCCCCGCTCGGCGCGGCGTGCGGCGCTCACGCTGCTCAAAAAGCGCGATCTGTTGCTCGAGCCTCTGGCGCTCGCCATGCGCGACGCGGCGGCGGCGATCAAGACCTGCGAAGTCTGCGGCAATCTCGACACCACCTCGCCCTGTTCGCTGTGCCGCGATTCAGCGCCGCGACGTGGCAGTGCTGTGCGTGGTGGAGGACGTCGCCGATCTGTGGGCGCTGGAGCGCGCCGGCGTGTTCCGCGGCAAATATCACGTGCTCGGCGGCGCGCTGTCGGCGCTCGACGGCGTGACGCCGGAGCGGCTCAACGTCTCGAGCCTGATCGAGCGCGTGAGGAGCGGTGTCGACGAGGTGATCCTCGCCATGAACGCGACAGTGGAGGGCCAGACCACGGCGCACTATCTGATGGACACGCTTGCCGCCACGAACGTGAAGGTCACGCGGCTGGCGCACGGCGTGCCGGTCGGCGGCGAGCTCGATTATCTCGACGAAGGCACGCTCAGCGCCGCCTTCAAGGCACGGCGGAGTCTTCAGACGATGGACTGGACTTTGACCGCGGTGATTGCCTTGGGCGCCTTCGGCATCGGCGGCCTGATCGTTTGGATTTCGCGAACCGCGCAAATTCATGCCATGACCTCCCGGCTTGCGCCGCTGGACGCCGAGCTGACGATCTTGCGCGGCGCGAAGTCGGAGACCGACGCCCTGCGCGGCGCAAATCTCGATCTGGAAAAGCAGGTCTCCGCGGCGGCAGGCCGCGCCGAGAGCGCTGCGGCGCTGGAGGCCGAGGTGGCGCGTCTGCGCCAGCGCCTGACCGAAGTGGAGGCGGACAAGTCCGCGCTGAACGCCACGCTCGACGGCGCGACGACGGCGCACGCCGAACAGGTCCGCCAGCTCTCGGAGTTGCGGCAGTCGATCCAGGATCAGTTCAAGCTGCTCGCGGGCGATGTGCTCAAGGCCAGCAACGAGGATTTCGCCAAGCGCGCCGAGGACATCTTCAAGGCGCAGAAGGAATTGACCGGCAAAGAGATCGACCAGCGCTCGGCCGCGCTCGCCGAACTCATCAAGCCGCTGGGCGATTCGCTGAAGGCCTACGATGTCGCGCTCAAGGATATCGAGAAGGCGCGCATCGAAGGCTTTAGCGCCATCAACACCACGCTGGAGACGGTCAAAGTCCAAAGTGGCGAGGTGAAGACGGTGGCGGCGGGCTTGGTCAACGCTTTGCGCGCCTCGCCCAAGACGCGGGGCCGCTGGGGCGAGGAGACCTTGCGCCGGGTCATGGAACTGTCCGGCATGGTGGAGCATTGCGACTTCGAGACCGAAAAGCATTTCGCCGGTGAAGACGAATCGCTCAGGCCGGACGCATTGATCAGCGTCGCCGGCGGCCGCTCCATCGTGGTCGATGCCAAGGCGCCCGTCTCCGCCTATCTCGACGCGGTCAATTCGACCAATGATGCGGAACGCGAGACACTGCTGAAGCTGCACGCCGCGCAACTGCGCGAGCGGCTGAAGAACCTCTCCAGCAAGTCCTATTGGGAAAAGATCGCGGGCAGCACGGACTGTGTGGTGATGTTCGTCCCCGGCGACAACTTCGTATCGGCCGCGTTCGAACGCGATCCCGATCTTTTCGAGGACGGCATCAAGAACCGCGTTCTGATCTGCACGCCAACGACGTTCATCGCGCTCGCCAAGGCGATTTCCTATGGTTGGCGGCAGGAAAAACTCGCCGCCAACGCGCTGGACGTGGCTCGGCTGGGCAAGGAACTCTATCAGCGGCTGGCCACGATGACCGACCACGTGTCGGTCGTGGGAAAGCATCTGAGGGACGGCGTCGGCGCTTACAACAAGCTTGTCGGCAGTCTCGAAGGCCGCGTTCTACCGCAAGCACGGCGCTTTCACGAATTGGGCGTCGAAGGCACCGCGAGCGAGATCGACGAGTTGTCGCAAGTCGACGTCGTGGTGCGCCCCCTGGCCAAGGACCCGGCACTCGAAGCGCCCTTGTCGAACGGCGACACGTCCAAATCTTGACCTTCGCGGTCGGAAATCCTATCTCCCGGCCATGGCCATCCGCCCCATCCTTACCGCGCCCGACCCGCGCCTCAAAGCCGTCTCGCAGGCCGTCGAGACGGTCGACGCTGCGACGCGCAAGCTGATCGACGACATGATCGACAGCATGTACGAGGCCGACGGCATCGGCCTCGCCGCGGTGCAGATCGGCGCGCCGCAGCGCATCATCGTGATGGATCTCGACCAGCGCGAGGGCAAGAAAAACCCGCGCCATTTCATCAATCCAGTCATCACCTGGTGCTCGGAAGAACTGGCGACATTCGAAGAGGGTTGCCTCTCCGTCCCGGAAATCTGGGAAGACGTCGAGCGCGCCGCGAAAATCAAGGCCGAGTTCCTCGATCGCGACGGCAAGACGCACGAACTCGAAGCCGAAGGTCTGCTCGCCACCTGTCTGCAGCACGAGATGGATCATCTCGAAGGCGTGTTGTTCATCGACCACCTCTCGCGGCTGAAGCGTTCGATGGCGCTGCGCAAGTTGCAAAAGGCGAAGCGCCTGAAAGAGACGGGTTGAACGTCGGCGCGCTGTGACGGGCATTTCGGTTGGAGCGCCCTTCCGTTGCGCCTATAGTCGGCCGGTTGGCGGTGGAGGATTGCATGGGAAAATATGTCCTGATCTATCTGGGCGGCGGCAACCCGCCTTCCAGCCCCGAAGAGGGCAAGAAGGTCATGGATGCGTGGATGGCCTGGTTCGGTCGCGTCGGCAACCAGATCGTCGACGGCGGCGCGCCCTTCGGTCCGCGCAAGACAATCGGTGGCAGCGGCACATCCGGCGCCGGCGGCTACTCCATCATTTCGGCGGACAATCTCGATGCCGCGATCAAGCTCACCGACGGCCATCCCCATCTGATGGGCGGTGGCTCCATCGAAGTGTGCGAGATCGCGCCCATCCCGATGTAAACCAGGTGTCACCGCGCCTGTGACCTTACGCATCGCCTTCATGGGCACGCCCGACTTCGCGGTGCCGACGCTTGTCGAGCTGATCGGCCAGGGCCACGACATTGCCTGCGTCTATTCCCAGCCGCCGCGTCCCAAAGGCCGCGGCCTCGGCTCCGAGCCGTCGCCGGTCCATGCGCTCGCGCTGTCGCACAAGATTCCCGTGCGGACGCCGGTGTCGCTGAAGGATCCGGCGCAGCAGGAGATTTTCGCCGCGCTGGAGCTCGATGCGGTCGTGGTTGTCGCCTATGGATTGATTCTGCCGAAGCCAATTCTTGAGGCGCCGAAGTTGGGTTGCTTCAACCTGCACGGATCGCTTCTGCCGCGCTGGCGTGGTGCAGCGCCGATACAGCGCGCCATCATGGCGGGCGACGCGGAAACCGGCGTGATGACGATGCGAATGGAGGAGGGGCTCGACACCGGTCCCATCCTGATGGCGGAGCGCGTAGCCATAGGCCGAAAGACCTATGGCGAATTGCATGACGAGCTGGCGCGGCTTGGCGCTGATCTCATGGCGCGCACCCTGGCCGCGCTCGAACGCGGCTCGATCGTCGAGCAGAATCAGCCGGAGGACGGCGCGACCTACGCCAAGAAGATCGACAAGTCCGAAACACGCATCGACTGGACAAAGCCCGCCCGCGACATCGATTGCCTGATCCGGGGCCTGTCGCCTGTTCCCGGCGCATGGAGCGAGGTGAAGGGTGAGCGCGTGAAGATTCTCAACTGCGAACCGGTGAACGCAAACGGCGCGCCAGGAACCGTGCTCGACGACACCCTCACCGTCGCCTGCGGCCCCGCCTCGACCAGCGAAGCGATGGGCCAAAAGAATAGAACCGCGTTGCGCCTGACGCGTCTGCAACGCCCCGGCAAGTCCGTGATGGATGCCGGCGAGTTGCTGCGCGGTTTTGCTTTGCCGCGTGGAACGACATTTATCTGACATGCCGCGCTATCGCATCACGCTCGAATATGACGGCAGCGATCTGGTCGGCTGGCAACGCCAGGACAATGGCCCATCGGTGCAAGGCGCGCTGGAAGCGGCGGTCGAAAGCCTCAGCGGCGAGCGCGTCACGGTCCACGGTGCTGGCCGCACCGACGCCGGCGTGCACGCCTTCGGTCAGGTCGCGCATTTCGATCTGGTGAAGAGTTTTCCGCCGGACACGATCCGCGACGCGCTCAACCATTTCGTCCGCCCCGCCGCGATCGCGGTGCTGGACGCCGCGCTCGTTTCGGAAGACTTCCATGCGCGCTTCTCGGCCGTGGGCCGCCACTATCTCTATCGCATTCTCTGCCGCCGCCCGCCGCCGGCACTCGAGCGCAAACGCGTTTGGCATGTCGTGCATGATCTCGACGCCGATGCGATGCACGCTGCGGCACAAGCGTTGGTCGGCCAGCACGACTTCACCACCTTCCGCGCCGCCGAATGCCAGGCGAAGTCGCCGGTAAAGACGCTGGACAAGCTTTCCGTCAGCCGTGCTGCCGATGAGATCCATATCGAAGCCTCGGCGCGCTCCTTCCTGCATCACCAGGTGCGCTCGATGGCCGGTTCGCTGAAGCTCGTCGGCGAAGGCAAGTGGCGGCCGCGCGATCTGGCCGACGCACTGGCCGCAAAGGATCGTTCCCGCTGCGGACCGGTTGCTCCGCCCGACGGGCTCTATCTCGTCAAAGTCGATTATTGAAGATCGATCAGTTCGACCGTCGCCCGGATCGATCGGCTGGCCGAGGAAGATCTCGCCCACCCGCGCAAAACGGTCGGGCGCGTCGGTCGCCAGGAACCGGAGCGTCGCCGCGCCCTCGTCCGCCGCGAGATTGCGCGCACCGAGAAGTTCGGCCACCGCATTGGCCGTGGTGATCGCGCTGTCGACCAGAACGATGTCGCCGCCAACGACTTCGGCGATGCTGCGTTTTAAAACGGGGTAGTGGGTGCAGGCGAGCAGCAGCGCCTTGGGCTTCGGCATGATCTCGAGCAGCGGCTTCAGATAGCGCCGCACCACCGCGTCCACAATCGGTCCCTCGACCAGGCCCTCTTCGGCCAGCGGCACGAAGAGCGGACAGGCCTGCTGCACGATGGGAATGTCGGAGCCTAGCGCGCGGATCGCAGCGCGATAGGCGCCGCCTTTCACGGTCGTCTCGGTTGCGATGATCGCCACCGGACCCTCCGGCGCCGCAGCGAGCGCGGCCCTGGCGCCCGGCGCGATCACGCCGACCACCGGAAGCGGCGCCAGCGCTTCGCGCACGGCATCGAGCGATACGGACGCGGTGTTGCAGGCGATCACCACCAGCTTTACCCCGCGCTCGACCAGCGCCTTCGATGCCTGGATCGCATAGCGGCGCACCGTGTCGGCGCTCTTGGTGCCGTAGGGAAGCCGCGCCGTGTCGCCCAGATAGACGAAACTCTCGTGCGGCAGCCGCGTCATCAGCGCACGCATGACGGTAAGGCCGCCCATGCCCGAATTGAACACCCCGATGGGGCGCGGATCGCTCATCGCGGCGGATTGGCAAAATAGGCGCCGAGCACGCGCTCGTAGAGTTGGGTGAGCTTCTCGATCTCCGCTACCGGCACGCACTCGTCCGCCTTGTGCATCGTGCCGCCCGGCAATCCCATCTCCACGACCGGGCAATGATCCTTGATGAAGCGCGCGTCCGAGGTGCCGCCGGTCGTCGACAGTTCCGGCGTTCGTCCCGTCACGTCTTTCACCACGTCGCTCAACATCTTCGTGAACGGTCCCGGTTTGGTGAGGAACGGTTCGCCGCTCGCATGCGCCGTCACGGCGATGCGCACGCCGCGTTCTTTTTCCACCGCGGCGGCCTCGGCTTGTATATGGGCGATCAAATCGGCGCTTTTGTGGCGGTCGTTGAATCGAATGTTGAACCCTGCGCGCGCCTCCGCCGGGATGACATTGGTTGCGGGGTTTCCGACATCGACGGTTGTGAAGGCAAGGCTCGACGGATCGAAATGATCGGTTCCCGCGTCGAGTTTCCAGTTCGCCAGCCGCATCACCAGTTCCGCCATCGCCGGAATCGGATTGTTCGCCTGCTGCGGATAGGCGGCGTGACCCTGCGTGCCTGTCACCGTGATCCGTGCGTTCATCGTGCCGCGCCGCCCGATCTTCAGCACGTCGCCGGTTGCCGCGGTTGCGGTCGGCTCGCCGACGATGCAATGGCTCAGCCGCTCGCTGTTCTCCCTGAGCCACACCAACATTCTTTTAGTGCCGTTGACATTGGTCGGGCCTTCTTCGTCGCCGGTGATGAGCAGGCTGATGGAGCCGAACGGCTTGCCGCTCGCCAGATAGCGCGACGCTGCGGCAGCAAAGCAGGCGACCGCCGATTTCATGTCCACCGCGCCGCGGCCATAGAGCGTGCCGTTTTCGATCACTGCGGCGAACGGATCGTGACGCCACAGCTTGACCTCGCCCGGCGGCACCACGTCGGTGTGACCGGCGAAGCAGAAGTTAGGCCCTTGCGTGCCGACCCGCGCATAGAGATTCTCGATCGGCGCGGTCCCAGGCTCTTCGAATCTCAGTCGGTGGCAATCGAAGCCCAGCGGCGTCAGCGCGGCTTCCAGCACGGCGATGGCGCCGGCGTCCGCTGGCGTCACGGAAGGGCAGCGGATCAGTGCCTGCGATAGCGTTACGGGATCGAGAATGGTCATCGCCTTGCGATGTACGCGCACGCCTCGCTATGGTCAATCAAACGCAAAACGGGAGGCTTTCATGGCCGGACGTCTGGACGGCAAGGTGGCCGTCGTCACGGGTGCAGCGAGCGGAATTGGGCGGGCGACCGTCGATCTCTTTATTTCCGAAGGCGCGCGCGTGATCGCTTGCGACATCCAGGACGACAAGGGCGCCCGCATCGAAGAGGACCATAAGGGCATGGCCCATTATGTCCGCTGCGACGTCTTGCAGGAAAAAGACATCGAAGCCGCGATCGGCGCCGCAAAGAATTTCTTCGGCCGCTTGGACATCCTCTTCAACAATGCCGGCACCGGCGGCGCCAACGATCCCGCCGACAATGTGACGGCCGAAAGCTTCGATTCGGTGATGCATCTGCATGTTCGCGCCGCCCTGTTCGGCATGAAATACGCGGTGCCGCTGATGCGCGCGCAAGGGGCAGGATCGATCATCTCCACCGCCTCGGTCGCCGGCATCCGCACCGGCTATGGACCGGTGCTCTATTCCATCGCCAAGGCGGCCATCGTGCACATGACGCATGCCTGTGCCGCGCAGCTGGGACCGGAGAACATCCGCGTCAATTGCATCTGCCCCGGCCTGATCGCGACCAACATCTTCGCGAACGCGATGGGCATGCCGAGCCAGCTTGGCGAGACCCGCATCGAGGCCATCGCAGAGGCGACCAAGGGCTCGCAGCCGATTCCTCGCGGTGGCCGCGCCCGCGATATCGCCGAAGCGGCGCTTTATCTCGCGTCCGACGGCGCGGGCTTCGTCAACGGTCATGCCCTGGTGGTCGACGGCGGTCTCACGCTCGGCGCCACTGGCATGGCGCAGATGGCGGTGTTCGCGCCGATCGTTCAGGCGCTCGGCGTGGACATGACGGACCTCGCCAACGCAATTGGGGGAAAGAACTAGCGCTGCCTCAGCTGTGGCCGCCGAGCGGATCAGGTCCATAGCGATTGTCGCCGACCGTGCCGCGCAGGAAGCCGAGGTCGACGAACGCCCAGAGCGACAGGCCGACGGCGATGGAGATGAGACTGAGCCTGAGTGCTGTCGGCATGGCGATCGGCGGATGTGAATTCGGATCCGCGATCAGTTCCAGCAGCTCAGGCACCAGAAAGAACGGTACGATCCACCAGGCGCTCCGGTTGCGGTCGTGCAGCCGCTTCACCATGAGCGCGAAGGCGAAGACGACATAGGCGAGGACCAGGAGACATTCGCAAGCGATTGTCGCAATCCCGAAAGGGCTGAGTTTCTTGGCCGGATCGGAAGCGTCCGGGTGCTCGATGATGACATAGGGCAGCGCGATGACGACGGCGGCGGCGAGGAAGCCGAAGGCGACCGGTATCGACAGCCAGTAGGGTCGGCGATTGAGCCGGCCGCCGAAGCCGAACAGATAATGCCCCCAGCTCATCGACGTCAGGCTCGCCCCGCAAGCGGATCCGGTCCGAAGCGGTTTGGACCGTCCGTGCCTTTGAGGATGTAGAGTTCGACGAACGCCCACAGCGAGATGATCGTCGCCGCGCCACGCGTGAGAATGACGACTACCGACTCGATAGGCTGGGGCGGCGGCGGCAGGTTGGCTTCGGCTGCCTTCATCGCGGCTTGCAGATATTCGAGCAGCACTGGCAGGTGGAGAATCTGGGGAATGTTCAGCAGAAGCGGCAGGACGATGAAGACGAGAAGCCACCATGCGGCTTTGTCGCGGTCGTGCAGCCGCTTCGTCGCGACGGCGAGACCGATATAGAAGCCGATCGCATAGAGCACGCAGAAGATGACCGCGAAGGCATGCGCCTGTGGCGAGGTCACCACGGCGGCGAGCGTGATCTTCTTCTGCACGAGATCGACGATCGTCATGTAGCCGACGGTCAAGGAAAACAGGAAGCCGATGACCGTGATGTGGACCAGCGAGACGAGCAGCACGGCCCATTGCTTGGCGCGATTGATGCGGCCGCTGAACGCGAAGAGATAGTGCAACAGTCCCATGAAACCCCCAACCTCGGACAGGTCCCCAGTCTATTGCGTCTTGTGGCGACTTCGTGGCGGCTTGGGGGCCTTTAATCGCGCAGCAGTTCGTTAATCGAGGTTTTCGAGCGTGTCCGCTCATCCACGGTCTTGATGATCACGCCGCAATTAAGTGCAGGCTTGCCCGGCCCGCCGCCGAGCGAGCCCGGCACGACGACCGAATAGGGCGGAACGCGGCCGGTTACAACCTCGCCCGTATGGCGATCGACGATCTTGGTCGTCGCGGTGAGGAAGGTGCCCATTGCGAGCACCGAGCCTTCGCCGACGATCACGCCTTCCGCGACTTCGGAGCGAGCGCCGATGAAGCAATTGTCCTCGATGATCGTGGGCGCTGCCTGCAGCGGCTCCAGCACGCCGCCGATGCCCGCGCCGCCCGAGATATGGCACCGTGCACCGATCTGCGCGCACGATCCGACCGTTGCCCAGGTGTCGACCATGGTGTTCTCGCCGACATAGGCGCCGACATTCACGAAGCTCGGCATCAGGACGACGCCCTTGGCGATGTGGGCGGACCTGCGCACGATGGCGCCCGGCACGGCGCGGAAGCCCGCTTCCTGGAAGCGTCCGGCGTCCCAGCCGGCGAACTTCGAATCGACCTTGTCCCACCATGATGCTTCGCCCGGCGCGCCTTCGATCAGCTTCATGGCATTCAGGCGGAAAGACAGCAGCACAGCCTTCTTCAGCCATTGGTGGATGACCCACTCGCCGTTGAACTTCTCCGCGACGCGCAGCTTGCCGGTGTCGAGTTGCGACAGCGCGGTCTCGACGGCGTCGCGCACCGCTCCAGTGGTGTCCGGGCCGAGCGCATCGCGCTTCTCCCAGGCGTCGTCGATGGTGCGGGCAAGATCGCTCATGATTTTCAAGTCCTGACGTCAAAGTCTGATGGAATGGAGGAACGAGGCAAGATCGTCGGTTTCATGGTCGATATGCACGTCCGGCCGGTCTATGCGCCAGTGCGACTGGCCGAGCCCGTCATTGAACCACACCGTCTTCATGCCGAGCGCGCTGGCCGGCACCAGATTGCGCTGGCTGTCGTCGAACATCGCCGCTTTCGCTGGCGCGATGGCGCCGCGCGCAATCAGCGTATCGAAGGATTCCGGCGACGGCTTTGGCTGATGACCCATTGCTCCGGCGTCGACGATGTCGGCGAAAAGATCTGCCACGCCGAGCCGATCAAGGACCGCCGCGGCGAACCGCCCGCAATTGTTGGTGAATACGAATCGGCGGCCGGGAAGCCGCGCAAGGCCGGCGCGCAGGTATTCGTCGCGCGCGAGCGCCAGAGAGTCCAGATCGTTGACGAAGTCGTGGTAGACGTCCTGATCGACGCCGTGATGTCGCACCAGCCCGCTCAGGGTCGAGCCGTGCTCGCGCAGATAGCGTTTCTGAATCTCCCAGGCCGGCTCGCGCGCGATCGCGAAGTGCCCCTGCACGAACCGGCAAATCCGTTCTTCCATCGCGGCCTGCTGATCCGCATCCATCGTGTAGAGCGTGTGGTCGAGATCGAAAACCCAGGCCTCGATCCCTCGGAAATCGGGGCCGGGCGTATCCGCCGCGACGGTTTTCGAGACGCTTGCGTTCATGCGCCGGACCATGGGCGAACGTCCGCCCTCAGGCAAGCGGGCGGCAACCCTTTCTCAACCATGTTTTTTAAGCGCGGCGAAACGGGCCAGGCCCGACAATCGGCTCTGGACAGAAGAGGTCCCGATGCCAAAGGACGCGCAGAAGCCCGCTCCGGAACCCGAACTGACGCGCGAAGAGATTCTCGCGCTGTTGGAGGAGCGTGCCCAGACCGCACAGCATGAACTGGCTTGCCGCACCGATGCGGGGCCGGACGTGCTGCACTATCTGGCGGAGAACGGCGCACCGGCGACGCGGCGCGCGGTCGCCGCCAATGCCTCGGCGCATGCCCGCACCAACCGCTATCTTGCCGAGGACGACGACGAAGACGTCCGCGCCGAACTGGCCCGCAAGATCGCCCGCCTCATGCCCAATCTGTCGGCGGCGGAGAGCGAGCATGTCCGCATCCTCACCATCGAGACGTTGGAGCGACTGGCGCGCGACCAGATCACGCGGGTGCGCGCCATCCTGGCCGAAGAAATCAAGACGCTCGAATGCGTGCCGAAATTCATCGTCCTGACCCTGGCGAAGGACGTGGAGACTTCTCGTCGCCGCTCCGATCTTGGAATATTCACCGCTGCTCTCCGACACCGATCTGATGGAGATCATCGCGACCGCCAAGGCCGACGAAGTTCTGACGGCGATCGCCAAGCGAAAGCCCGTCAATGCCGACGTCGCCGACGCCCTCGTCAGCGCGCTCGACATCCCCGCGATCGCCACCTTGCTCGCCAATCCCGATGCCTCGATCCGCGAAAAGACGCTCGACGACATCGCCGTCCAGGCGGAAAAGATCCAGTCCTGGCACATGCCGCTCGTGCTGCGCGCCGATCTTTCCAAGCGCGCGATCATGCGCATCGCCTCGTTCGTCGGCTCCAGCCTGATCGAGCAATTGGTCTCGCGCTACGGTCTCGACGACGAACTCAAGAACGCACTAAATCGCGAGCTGCGCACGAGGCTGCAAAGCGAAGGCAAGCCCGAAACATCGGCGGCCGCCACGGCCGGCCGCGAGGTTCAGGCGGCGAAAGCCGCCGGACAGCTCGACGAAGACTTCGTCGACGAAGCAGCCATTACCGGACAGCGCGAGACGGTGATCCTGGCGCTGGCGGACATGAGCGGCGTGCCGGAAGCGACGGTGCGCAAGATCTTTCAATCGCGTCAGGCCAAACCGGTGATAGCGCTGGTGTGGCATGCCAAGCTCAGCATGCGGCTCGCGTTCAAGATCCAGACCTCGATTATGAAGCTGCCGGCAAGCGAGTTGTTGCCGGCGCGTTCGGGCGTGAACTTCCCGATGACCGAAGACGAGATGCGTTGGCACCTCAACTATTTCGACGTCGGCGCATGACGCGGCATGGGCTTGACGAGCCCGTTGTCGCCGACATGGGCCGCGAAACCTGAGAGACCCTTCACCTTCGTCTCCGCGAAGCCCGCTTCCGTCAAGCCGCGCGCCGCGCAATGGTTGCGGCCCTGGATATCGAATTCGATTTCGGTCACGCAGAACTTGCTCGGTCCCGATACCAGGGGCGGCCCGCCGATCTTCTGGACGAACAGGAATACCGAATCGCGGCCGTCCATGACGTCGATCACCTTGGCGCAGCTGCCCGCCGCGATCTTCCACCAGCCATGCGACACCCAATCGCTGCGCTGCTTCTCGCCGAGCGCCGCGGCGAACGCCTTTGCCGTGTCGTTGCAGATCGAATAGCCGGCGGGCGTGGCGGACTTGAGCGCTTCGGTTTCCAGCGCATCAAACAGATCATCGCTGCTTGCCGCCGGCGCGAGATGGAAGCGCTTGCGCACATCGGAAAGCGCGGAACCGGTCGCCTTGTCCGGCTTGCCGTCCGGCGCGCCCACCTTGTAGCCGATCCCGGCCAGCAAGCGTTTGAGGCCCGCGAGTTGTGCCTGAGGCAGCGTCGCAAGCGCGGCCGACTCGCTAAAGGTCGCGGTCCACGATCTTAAGTGATGCGTATCGACGGTCGCGAACGGCAGCTGGAAGAAATCGTCTGTCGCGCAGTCCTCCGAGACCAGCCGCGTTTTGGTCGAGAAATTCGTGTCCTTGACGCAGATGTCCTTGTCGCCGCCCCATGCCCGCGCCGGACCGGAATAGGCCGGAGAGGTACGCGCATAGAGATAATAGGCGGGGGCCGCGAGATCGCCGGCAAGCACTGCGCGGCACGCGCCGGGCACCACGCGCGTCCATCCCTGGCTCGCAATGTCGCTGACGGCCAGCGTTCCGGTGGCGACGGAGAGCACATAGGACGTCCGGTTGCAGACCGTGAGCGCGGCGCTTGCGGGGCTCGCAAACCCAGTCAGTCCGGCTGCCAGCGCGAGGAGCGCCATGCAACGCAGCACGGGACTCATTCGGCGGTGATCAGCGTGCCGG
This sequence comes from uncultured Alphaproteobacteria bacterium, assembly GCA_963741735.1. Classification (GTDB taxonomy): domain Bacteria; phylum Pseudomonadota; class Alphaproteobacteria; order Micropepsales; family Micropepsaceae; genus Rhizomicrobium. Next base: position 284,727 of record CAVUJB010000002.1, on the reverse strand, counting down.
CGCCATGCTCGGTGAAGAGCTCGAGCAGAAGGACGTGCGGAATGCGCCCGTCTAGGATAACGGCGGCATGCACGCCGCTTTCGACCGCCTCGATCGCGGTCTCGATCTTCGGGATCATGCCGCCCTTGATTGTGCCTTGCGCGATCAGCGCGCGCGCCTCGGCGACCGTCAGCCGCGGGATCAGCTTCTTTTCCGAATCCAGAACGCCTTCGACGTCGGTGAGCAGGATCAGGCGTTCGGCCTTCATCGCGCCGGCCACCGCGCCTGCCACGGTGTCGGCATTGATGTTGAAGGTCTCGCCGCCAGTACCGACGCCGATCGGCGCGATCACCGGCACGATCTCGGACCGCATGATCGTGTGCAACACGGCCGGATCGACCTTTTCCGGCTCGCCGACGAAGCCCAGATCGACGCCGTTCTTCAGAAGCTTTCGCGCCAGGATCAGTGTCGAATCCTTGCCCGACAGTCCGACGGCGCGGCCGCCCGCGGCGTTGATGCTGGAGACGATCTGCTTGTTGATCGAACCCGTCAGCACCATCTCGACCACGTCGATCGCCGCTTGGTCGGTGACCCGAAGACCGTCGACGAAGGTCGACGGGATCTCGAGCTTGGCCAGCATCGCGCCGATCTGCGGCCCGCCGCCATGGACGACGACCGGATCGATGCCGGTCTGCTTCATCAGCACGATGTCCTGGGCAAAATCGGCCGCGGTTCCGCCGCCCACCATGGCATTGCCGCCGAACTTCACGACGATGGTCTTCTGGTCGTATTTCAGGATGTAGGGGAGCGCTTCGACCAGCACCCGCGCCGTCGAACGCCAGCGCGCCATCACGCGCAGATTGCGCTCCTGGCTGAACTCGTCCTGCAAGGCCATCAAAGCCGCCCGTTTCGAAACGCGGGCCTTATAGCCCAAAGGTCAGCGCTCGGCCAACGCCGCAAGCTGCGCCTTTAGCTGATCGAGCCCGGTCTTGCGGAAGGCCGAAGTCTGGTAGATGACCGGATAGGCCGCGGCATGCCGGCGCGCGATGTCCGCGGCTTCCTTAATGGCGGCTTCAGCTTCGGCCGGGGTCAGCTTGTCGGCCTTGGTCAGCACCAGGCAATAGGAGACCGCGCACTCGTCAAGCAGGTCCATGATGGCGGCGTCCGAATCGAGTACGCCGCGCCGTGCGTCGATCAGAAGCGCGACCCGGCGCAGGCTCGCCCGTCCGCGCAGATAGGCGACGATCAGCTCCTGCCACTGGTTCGACATGGTTTTGGAGGCCTTCGCGTAGCCGTAGCCGGGAAGGTCGGCCAGCATCAGCGTCTCGCCGAGCTTGAAGAAGTTGATCTCCCGTGTGCGCCCCGGCGTATGGGACACCCGCGCCAGCGTCTTGCGGTTGGTGAGCGCGTTTATGAGGCTCGACTTGCCGGCATTGGAACGCCCGACGAAGGCAATCTCCGGCAGGCTGGCGGGCGGCAGGCTGTTGATGTCGCCCGTGCCCCAGACGAACTCGCAGGCGCCCGCGAACAGCTTGCGCGCGGCGGCGAGTTTCTCCGGCTCCTCTTCGGCGGTCACTTTTCCGCTTGAGGCTTGGCGCCGCCGGTGAGCCGCTGCATCAAACTGTCGAGCCTGAGATTCTTGAACAGGTGAACCTCAACGCCCTGCCGGCTCATGATGTACCATTGCTGCGCGACGCCGAGCAGATTGTTCCAAGTGTAGTAAATCACCAGGCCCGCCGGGAACGTCGCGAACATGAAGGTGAACATGATCGGCATCAGGCCGAACATCTTCGCCTGGATCGGATCGGCCGGCGCGGGATTGAGCTTGGTCTGCACCCATTGGGTGATGCCCATCAGGATCGGCCAGATGCCGATCGACAGGAACGCCGGGATCCAGCTTGGCGGGCTGAATGGCAACAGGCCGAACAGATTGATGATCGAGGTCGGATCGGGCGCGGCGAGATCGTGGATCCAGCCATAGAACGGCGCCTGGCGCATCTCGATGGTGACGAAGAACACCTTGTAGAGCGAGAAAAACACCGGGATGACGAGCAGCTGCGGCACGCATCCGGTGACCGGATTCACCTTCTCGCGCTTGTAGAGCTCCATGATCGCCTGTTGCTGCTTTGCGGGATCGTCGGCGAAGCGCTCTTTGATCTTCTCCTGTTCCGGCTGGACCTTCTTCATCTTCGCCATCGTCTTGGCCGAGGCGTTGGCGATCGGGAAGGTGACGGCCTTGACGCACACGGTCAGCGCCAGAATGGCGAGGCCGAAATTACCGAGCAGCTTGTACAGCTGATCCAGGATCCAGAAGAGCGGCTGGGTGATCGGTTTGAACCAGCCCCAGTCGATGGCCATGTCGAAATTGCTGATGCCCAGCGTGCGATCGTAGAAGCGCAGTGTGTCGACGACCTTGGCGCCGGCGAACAGATGATGCGTGACGCTGGCCACGCCTCCCGCCGCCGCGGTGCGCGCGCCAAGCCGGTAATCGGCCTGATAGGATTTGGTGCTGCCGAACGGCGAGCCCTGATAGGCGCCGTCGAAGTTCTCGTTTTGCGGCGGCACGACCGCCGCCATCCAGTATTTGTCGGTGATGCCGACCCATCCGCCGGTTGACGAAAAGGTTTTGGGCGGCGTGCCGTCGTCCTTGAAGTCGTCATAGGACGCGTCCTTCAGCGTCCCGTCCGCGACGCCGACGAAACCTTCATGCAGCACCCAATATTTCTGTCCGGGGGGCACGCCGTCGCGCACCACCAGCGCATAGGGATATAGCGTCGCTGCCGACGTGCCCTTGTTCTGGACGCTGTCGGTGACGGTGAACATGAACTTGTCGTCGACCGCGATCTGACGCGTGAACACCAGGCCGTGGCCATTGTCCCATTGAAGCGTCACGGGATTGCCGGGCGACAGCACCTTGCCGCTCGTCAGCGTCCACACCGTGTTGTCGTCCGGCAGCTTCTGGTTCACGCCTTGCGCGTTGGCCCAGCCGAAATCGACGAAATAGGGATAGGCCGTGCTCTTTGGCGCGAGCAGCACGATCTCCGGACTTTTGGGGTCGGTCGTCTCGCGATATTTCTTCAGTCGCAAATCGTCGAAGCGCGCGCCCTTGAGCAACAGCGAGCCGTCGACCGATGGCGTGTCGATCTTGATGCGCGTGCCGCCGGCGGCGAGCGCCTGGCTACGCGTCAGATGCGCCGGTGCGCCGCTCACCGCGGGCACGCCGGGCGCCGGGGCCTTCTCCGACTTCGCGTGCACGGCCTGGTCGTGCTTCATCATCGGGCCCGCGACGAAGTATTGCCAGCCGAACAGCACGGCCGCCGACAGGACGACGGCGAGGATGAGATTACGATTGGTGGTGTTGTCGTTCATCAAGAAGACCTATCGCGGCGGTACGGGATCGTAGCCCGACGAACCGCCGAGCCAGGTGATGGGGTGACAGCGCAGGAGCCGCCGCATCGCGAGCCCAAGCCCTTTCACAGGGCCATGAGTCTGGATGGCTTCTATCGCATATTGCGAACAGGTGGGCTGAAAGCGGCAGGCCGGCGGGAACAAAGGCGAGATGACGAGGCGATAGGCGCGGATGGGCGCCACCAATCCGGCCGCGGCCACGCCGCGCAGTCTGTCCGAAAATCGGGTCAATTGGCGTCTCCTGCCCGGCCAAGCTTGAGATGGGCCGCGCGCAACGCCTGGACAAGGTCGGCCTTCAGGCTCTCGAAGGGCCTTTTGACCGTGTCGGCTCGCGCCACCAATACATAGTCGGTGCCCGGCAGCCCCGAAAGGGGAAGCACCGCGGCGGCGGCGGCCCTGAGCCTGCGTTTGGCGCGGTTGCGCACCACCGCGCCGCCGATCTTGCGGCTGGCGGTGAATCCGACGCGGATGCTGGCCGCTTCCTTGTTGTCGCAGATTTCCAGCGTCAGGCCGGGCGTGACTCTGCGAACGCCCCGTGCGGCGCGCAGGAAATCGCTGCGATTCTTCAGGCGATCCATGCTGAGCCCCCCGGTGGGGCCCGCGGCGTCAGGCCGAGAGTTTCTTGCGGCCATGAGCCCGGCGGCGGGCCAGAACCTTGCGGCCGCCCTTGGTGGCCATGCGCGAACGGAAGCCATGACGCCGCTTGCGGACGATCTTGCTCGGCTGATAGGGGCGCTTCATGGCGGATCTCGGAGTGGCGGCAAAAAGAGCGCGGTTTCTATGGCTTGGCTAGTTGGCTGTCAACCGCGGGCGGCGGGGCTGGCCATGCCTCTGGCACTCTATGAATCCCGGCTTTTCTGTTGCTTTATGCCTTCCATGCCTGGTCGCCTCCGTGCCCGATTGGCCGCGGCTTATGGGCTTGTTGCCCATAGCCTTTCGGGCCGATTGCTGATGCTCACCGTTCTTTACGTGATGGTGGCCGAGGTGCTCATTTTCGTGCCCTCGGTCGGGCGCTACCACCGCGACCTGCTCAATAACCATATCGAATCTGCCGAGCTTGCCGTCCTGCCTTTTACCGAGCCGGGGGGTGAACGGCTTTCGAGCGCCGTGCGGGCCATCCTCCTCAAGCGGGCCGGCGCCATGCAGGTGCTGCTTCAGAGCCGCGACATGCGCCAATTGTTCCAGGTCGATGGCGAGGTGAGTTCCATCGATGCCACCATCGATCTGACGCACGCCTCGATGGCGACGGACATGATCGACGCGCTCGACTGCCTGTGGAACGGCGGTCACCGAATCCTGCATGTCATCGCGCCGACCAGGATCGAAGGCGAGGACAGTATCGGCATCATCCTGAGCGAGCGGCCGATCCGCGCCCAGCTCGTCGCCTATGCAGACCGCGTAATCGTCACCGGTCTGATCGTCTCGCTCATCACCGCCTTCCTCGTCTTCGCGAGCCTTTATCTCGTCTTGGTGCGACCCATGCGGCGCGTGACCGAGGCGATGGTCTCCTTCCACGATGATCCTGAGGATCCGGCGCGCATCATCAGCGCCAGTGCGCGCCAGGACGAGATCGGCATTGCCGAGCGCGAGCTCGCCGCCATGCAGCGCGATCTTTATGGCTACATCCAGCAGAAGACGCGGCTTGCGGCCCTGGGTGCGGCGGTGGCGCGCATCCAGCACGATCTGCGCAATATCCTCGCCAACGCGCAACTGGCGTCGGACAGGCTGGCCGCAGTGGACGATCCGGTGGTCAAGAAGCTCGCCCCGCGGCTCGTCGCCTCCATTGACCGCGCCATTTCGCTCGCCACCAACACGCTGCGCTACGGCCGCGCCGAGGAGCGGCAGCCGCAGCGCAAACTGATCCGCCTGTCGCCGTTGGTGGCGGAAGCCGGCGACGCGGCGATCGAGGCGCGCATCGCGCCCATCGACATCGCGCTCGACAATCGTATCACCGAGGAACTCGAGATCGACGCCGATTCCGAGCAGCTCTACCGCCTGGTCCTCAATCTCATCCGCAATGCGGTCGAGGCGCTGGTCCATCGCGGCGGCTCCGGCCGCATCTGGATCAACGCCGAGCGGCGTGGCCAGCGCGTGGTGATCGACATCGCAGATGACGGCCCCGGCATTCCCGAAGACCTGCACGCGCGGCTGTTCCAGCCCTTCGCGACGGCGGCGCGCAGCGGCGGCTCCGGTCTGGGTCTCGCCATCGCGCGCGATCTCGCCCGCGCCCATGGCGGCGATATCAAGCTCGTGTCGACAGGGGAGAAGGGCACAATGTTCCGCGTCGAGATTCCGGATCGGGAACTTCTGTGATGGTGTGGAACCCGAAAACCTACCTCGCCTTCGCCGACGAGCGGACGCGCCCCGCCGCCGATCTTCTGGCGCGCATAGCTGACGACAATCCCGCGCGTGTCGTCGATCTTGGCTGCGGTCCCGGTAATTCGACGGCGCTGCTGCGCGCACGCTGGCCGGACGCGCAGATCGAGGGTCTCGACTCCTCGCCGCAGATGCTGGAGCAGGCGCGCACGTCCGGCGTCGAGGCGGAATGGATCGAGGCCGACCTCGCAACCTGGCGCGCGAGCGGCGCCTACGACGTCGTCTATTCCAATGCGACGCTGCAATGGCTCGGCGATCACGAGGGTCTGCTCAAACGGTTGGTTGGATCGGTGAAGCCCGGCGGCACCTTCGCCTTTCAGGTGCCGCACAACATGGATGCGCCGTCGCATGCCTTGATGCGGCAGTCGGCCGCGAGCGGCCCCTGGTCGGCGAGGCTCGGGAACGTGCGCGAAGTCGCCGTGCTGGCGCCGGCCGATTACTACGTCATTCTCGATTCGATGGCCGCGAGCATCGACATCTGGGAAACCGAATATCTCCACGTCCTGCACGGCGACGACGCGGTGTTTCACTGGGTCAGCGGCACCGGCCTGCGCCCCTTCGTCCAGGCGCTGGCCGGCCAGGAGCGCGAAGCCTTCGTCGCCGACTACAAGGCCCGGCTCGCTACGGCCTATCCGACGCGTGCCGACGGCACGACGCTGTTTCCGTTCAGGCGGCTGTTCGCGGTGGCGCGGCGCTAATCGCCGATCGCTGCACCATCGCGCCTGGGATCGGCGCCGCCGACATAACCGCCCGGTACGCGCTCGATAATGTGCAGACCGCTTTCCAGGCTGCGTTCCACCACCGTGTGCCCCATCGCGGTCAGCGGCGCGTTGAGTGCATCGAGCGCGGTGCCTTGCTCGAGGATAGTGGGGCTGTTGAGGTTGAGCACATGGGGCAGGGCGACCGCCTCGGCCGGACTCATATGCGCATCGATCATCGCGATCAGCGACTGCGCCACAAAGTCGATGATGGCCGGCCCGCCAGGCGAACCGGTCGCGATGGCGAACTTGCCGTCCGGATCGAACACGATGGTCGGCGACATGGCGCTCATCGGCCGCTTGCCCGGCGCTGGTGCGTTCGCCACGGGCTTGCCGTCGCGCGTCGGCTCGAAGGAAAAGTCGGTCAGCTGGTTGTTCAGGAAGAACCCGTCCGCCATCACCTCCGAACCGAACACAAACTCCACCGTCGTCGTCATCGAGACGACTTCGCCTTTGTCGTCCACCACCGACAGATGGCTGGTGCCGGGCAACTGGCGCGTGCGCTGCGGCGCGAACTGCGCATGTCGTTCCGGCGGATTGCCCGCCGTCGCGGTGCCCATGTCCTTGTTGGGATCGATCATCGCAGAGCGCTGCGCCAGATAGCCCGGATCGACCAGGCCCTTCACCGGGACGTTTATCACGTCGGGATCGCCCAGATACATCGCGCGATCGGCGAAGGCGAGACGGCTCGCCTGCGTGAAGAGCTGCACGCCACTGAGCGTCGTCGGCTGCAGGTCGTTCGATGGAAACCGCTCGAGCATGCCGAGAATTTGCAGCACCGCGACGCCACCCGAACTTGGCGGGCCCATCGAGCAGACGCGATATTTGCGATAGTCGCCGCACACCGCCGGCCGCTCCACCGCGCGGTAGGACGCGATATCGGCCAGCGTCATGCCGCCCGGATTGACTGGCGCATGCTGCACGGCGTCGACGATCGCCCGCGCAATCCCACCCGAATAAAACGCTTTCGCGCCGCCCTTGGCGATGATGCGCAGCGTCCTGGCGAGCTCGGGATTCTTCAGAATCTCGCCCTCGGCCAGCGGCGTGCCGTCGGCATGATAGAAGTAGCGCTTGACGTCGGGCATCCGCGCCATCTGCGGGAATTCCTTGATCGTGGCGGCCAGCTTCTTGCCCACGGGAAAGCCGTTCTGCGCCAGCTTGATCGCCGGCTCGAACAAGGTGGCCCAGGGCAGCCGCCCATATTTCTTGTGCACCATATCCAGCATGGCGAGGACGCCGGGCACGCCGGTCGACAGTCCGCCGGGGACGGCGTCGAAATGCTGGCGCGGCTTGCCTGTCGCATCCAGGAACATGCCCGGCGTCGCCGATGCCGGCGCGGTCTCGCGTCCGTCGAAGCTCGTGACGGTCTTGGTCTTGGGATCGTAGAGCATCATGAAGGCGCCGCCGCCGATGCCCGACGATTCCGGCTCGACGAGCGTGAGCACGAGCTGGGTTGCAATCGCCGCGTCGACCGCCGATCCGCCCTTGCGCATCATTTCGCGTCCGGCATCTGCCGCATAAGGATTGGCGGCGGAGATCATATGGTGATGGGCGATGGCGTCGGCCGCCTGCGCCATCGGCGCCAGCGCCATTGCGAATGCCATTGCACAGAGAGTGCGCCGAAACACAGTCATGAAATCTCTCACTCTTTCCGTGCTCCCACGCAAACGATACGATCAGTATATGGTAAGGCCCGGCGCGCGAAATCTCATTACGGACGTGGGGGGTCTGCGTGTCGGTCATGCCGCAGACGACAAGCTGCGCTCCGGCGTCACCGTGGTGATGGCCGATCGGCTCGTGCCCGCCGTCGTCGACATACGCGGGGGTGCGCCCGGCACCCGCGACACTGAATCCCTCGGCCAGGCGGCGATCGAGGGCGGCGCCGATGCCATCGTCCTTTCCGGCGGTTCGGTCTTCGGTCTCGACGCGCCCGCCGGTGTGACCTCGCTTCTGCGCGAGCAGGGCCGGGGCTTTCAGTTTTCGCCGGGCGGGCCGCGCATGCCCCTGGTGCCGGGCGCCATCCTGTTCGATCTCGCAAATGGCGGCGACAAAGGCTGGAGCGAGGAAACGCCCTATCGCGCGCTCGGCCGCTGCGCCGGGGAAAGCGCCGGCCTCGACTTTCCGCTCGGCAATGTGGGCGCCGGTCTCGGTGCGACAGCGGGCATCTACAAGGGCGGGCTCGGCAGCGCCTCGGCCGTCACCGATGACGGTCTCACCGTCGGCGCCATTGCCGCCGTCAACTCGCTCGGCTCGCCGGTGATCCCAGGCACGGACGTGTTCTGGGCTTTTCCGTTCGAACAGGGGCGCGAATTCGGCGGCCGCCGGCTCAAACCCGACTACGTCCCGGTCGATCTCGACATGCCGGCGGACATGAAGGGCTACGTACGCCCGTCGACCAACACCACCATCGCCATCGTCGCGGTCGATGCCGATGCGAGCCGCAGCGAACTGGCGCGCATCGCCGTCATGGCGGCCGACGGCTTCGCCCGCGCGCTGCGGCCGGTGCATACGCCATTCGACGGCGACATCGTCTTCGTCATGGCAACGGGCGCCAGACCCTTAGGCGAGCCGCGACTGCGCGGAATCATGCGGCTCGGAAGCATTGCGGCCGATACGCTGGCCCGCGCCATCGCGCGCGGCGTCTATGAGGCGCGGACGCTCGGCGCCAGCAAGAGCTATCGCGACTCTTTCTAAGTCTTACCGCGTACACCGTGGGCGCGGCGACACGGACGTTGCGCCGGACCGCGAAACCAATTGCCGTCTTGCGCTAGGATTGTCCCAACCTCGGGGAGGACAAGATGGACAAGCCAACGATGAATTCGTTTCCGCCGATCGCGCGGCGTACCTTCGTGACCACCTTGATCGCGGGCTTCACGCTCGCCGCCGGCCCGGTGAGCGCCGATGCGATCATCACCGACGCCAACGGCCTCGATGCCGGCGCCGTCGACATTCCCGTCTCGGACGGGAAGATCCCGGCCTATCGCGCCAGGCCCGCCGGCAAGACCGGCGCCCCCGTAGTACTCGTGGTGCAGGAGATCTTCGGCGTACACGAGCACATCAAGGATCTGTGCCGTCGACTCGCGCATGCCGGCTACTACGCCGTCGCACCGTCGCTCTATTCGCGTTATGGCGACCCGGGAAAGTACGACATGGCGCATGTGATGGACCTGGTGAAGGACGTCGTCGCCAAGGTTCCCGACCATGAGGTGATGAGCGATCTCGACTCCACTGTCGCGTTCGCGAAGGGCGAAGGCGCCGACACGGCCAAACTCGCCATCACCGGATTCTGCTGGGGCGGCCGCATCGTCTGGCTCTATGCCGCGCACAATCACGATCTGAAGTCCGGCGCGGCCTGGTACGGCCCGCTTGGCGGTACCGACAGCGACATCCGCCCGCACACCGCGATCGAACTCGCCGGCGAAGTGAAGGCGCCGGTGCTCGGCCTCTATGCCGGACTCGATCAGAACATCACCGCCGCCGACATCGAGGCGATGAAGAAGGCGCTAGCCGATTCTGGCAACACCAAGTGCCGCATCGATGTCTATGCCGACGCGCAGCATGGCTTCAACGCCGACTATCGCCCTTCCTACAACGAGAAGGACGCGAAGGACGGCTGGGCCAAGATGCTGGCCTGGTTCAAGGACAATGGGGTGATCTGACCTCAACGTTCATGGCGCTGCGGCCAGAATGGTTCACGCGGAGTCGCGGAGAACGCGGAGGTCGAGCGCAATTCTCCGCGCGCGCCGCGTCTCCGCGTGACAAAAATATGGAAGGCCCCGCGCGACGGCGGGGCCCTTTCGATGCCAACTCTTCGTTCAGCGCACGAAGACGCGCACTTCGCTCGATGTTGCGGCGGGATCGGTTGCAGACGCGACCGCGAGCCGCGAGGCCGGCACGCCCATATCCGTCATCGAACGCAGCACTTCCTGCGCATGGTTCTTGGCCGAGGTCTGCGCCAGCTGCACCGCCGCCGCCGTCCCGCGCGTCGGCGCCACGGCGACGACGGAGAAGCCGGCATTGGGTTTGGCCTGCAGAGCCTGACTCAGCGCGGCGTAGAGAATCTGCTGATAGTCGACGCCGGGGCGATCGAAGCGGATCACCACCAGCGGCGTGCCGGCATAGGCGAGCGTCGAGGCCGGGATCGGTCCGCCGGCCGACGCGGCGAGCGGCGGCGAGCCGAGATCGGCGCCATAGAGTTCGCCGTTCTTGATCGCGGCGGCGAGCGTCGTCAGGTTGGCGCGCTCGTTGGCGACATAGGCGGTCTGACGCTGCGTGTCCTCCGCCGCGGCTTTGAGCAGCCGGTCGATCAGCACGATCGTCTGGTTGGTCTCGTCCTCCAGCACGGCGAGCTGGCGATGATCCTCGTCGACTGCGCCGGACACGTTATAGGTGGCCTGGATCTGGTCGAGGGCGTAGTGCGCCGCCGACGAGTCCGAAGCGATCGCGGCGCTCAGCGAGTTCAGCGCGTTGATGTTGCCGGCCAGCGAGTCGAGCGAGGCCTGGGCGTTGTTCCATTCCGTCACCAGCTCGGGATTGCCGCGCGTGGTGCCGACCTGAAGCCGCGTGGTGATGCGCGCCTTGGATTCATGATAGGCGCCCGCCGCGTCGGCGCCCTGGTTGCGCAGGTCGGTCAGATGGGCGGCGTTGGCCGCGAGATGGTCCTCGAGCGTCTGCACCTGGCCGCGCAGGGTGGCGATCGTCGCGTTGACGCCGGTGCCGGTGTTGGCGCCGGGCTCGATCGAGACAGGTGTGATGGCGATGACGGGCGCCGAGCCGGTATTGACCGGTGCCGCGGGTGCGGCACCCGATTCCGGGCCGCCCGGCGGAAACTGATCGGCGCTCGGTGCGGGCGCGCCCTGGTCGCCCTGATCGGTGAACAACGCATTGTCGAGATCGGAGCAGCCCGCGAGCCCAAGACCCGCGACGAGTGCCAACACGCTGACAAGGCGGGATTTCTGCCCTGTACCGGACGCCCGAATTCCCCTCATTTGCAGCTCTCCGCGCAACCGGATGTCGCTCCCCCACCGGAGGCAACCGGATCTATCCACCAGCCTGGTCGCGCCAACCGAAATTGCGCGAGTCCGACACCCAGTCTTAACCAGCGCAGCTAACGCAAACAAGTGTGCGTGATGCCGCTTCCTGGGGAGATTTTCTGCCGAAGTCCGAAGGACTTGGACCGATTTGGGTCGCCGCGGCCACACCCTCCGCCACCCTCGGACGCGGCTTGCCTTTGGCCGCGCCGCTCAATAGGTTCTGCGCCCTTGAACGCACCCGTAGCTCAGCTGGATAGAGCATCAGACTACGAATCTGAGGGTCAGGAGTTCGAATCTCTTCGGGTGCGCCATTCTTCTGAGCGGCTCGTGCCGGGCCCGCCCCCAACCCGCGGCGCTCGCCGCCTGAATTTGTTCAGCCTTCGACCTTGAATGTCAGTCCCGCCAACTCGGGCAGCCGCCTGAGTAATGCCGGCGCCATGGCCGCGGCGGAGGTCCAGCAGCCGCCGGGCGTCACGGTGCGCGGCACATCGAACGCCAGCGCCAGCGCGGATTCCGCCAGGATCTTGGAGGTTGAACCGTAGCCCGGATCGCGGTCGCCCTTGACCGCGGCGCGCACGGTTCGCCCATCGGCCGCCTCGGCGATGAAGACGATGTCGTACCAGCCGGTGTCGCGCTCCTCCTTCGTCGGGCCCTCGCCTGGCTTCGGCATGTTGCCGACGCTGAAGTCGAAGCCGACAGGCGCGACTCCCTCTTTGGGCGGTCCGTCGATCATCTGCATCTCGTCGTAGCGGAAGTCGTTGCCCCACAGGTGGCCGAGCAGGAAGTTCGTGCGGTGCACGGCCTTGGTGTTGATGCCGGCCATCATGAAAGGTCCGACCCAGGAGCCTGCAACCTTGTCCTCATAGGTCTGATCGCCGTTCGGCTGCTCGGGCCCCGAGAATCCCGGCGTGAGCGCGAAGGGGTTCGCCAGCACGCCGATGACCGCGCGGTCCTTCTGTGCCGCCGCCATCGTCGCCTGGCCGCTGGCCAGCGTTCCGCCCGATAAGCCGCCCTTCAGTCCGCGAACGCGGCCGCGCACTCTGTGCGCATAGGCGCCGAATTTCTTCTTCGCTTCTTCCTCGACGAACCACACGCCGAGATCGAACGGGATCGAATCGAAGCCGCAGGAGAACACAATGCGTGCGCCGCTTTTCTTCGCTTGCGCTTCGTGCGCCGCGATCATCTGGGCGATCCAGTGCGACTCGCCGGTGAGATCGACATAGTCCGTGCCGGTCTTGGCCGCGGCCGCGACCAGATTCGAGCCGTACAGCTGATAGGGCCCGGCCGTCGAGATGACGATCTTGGCACGCCGGCACATCGCCTCGAGCGATGCGGGATCGTTGGCATCGGCGACGACGAACGGCACCGACGCTCCGATTTCGTGCGCCACCTCGGCGAGCTTGTCCCGGTTGCGGCCCGCCATCGCCCATTTGACCTTGCCGTCATGGACCTTGTGCAGATGCTCGGCCACCAGGCGGCCGGTATAGCCGGTCGACCCGAAGACGATGACGTCGAACTCGCGATTGTCGCTCATGGCGCTCTCCCCAATTGCTCTGTCAGCAGATCAAAGCACCCTTCGCCGCGCCGAACGAGTCGCCGTCACCGCTGGCGCAGTTTTCGAAACCCTGTGTTTCACAGACGATGCTTGGAATTAGGCGTTCCGGCGCCATTTCTCTGGAAACAAGCGAGGCCATCCTTCAAGGAAAAAGCCTTGCCGTTGGACCGAAGTGGGCGGTTCCCCCTCCCCGCCGCTTCGGTCCAACTTTTTCGCTTCAGGGCGGAATCGTGGCTGCTGCCACAATCGGTCCCGACAATGCCGCAATGCATAGGCGGCCTGCTCCGATCGCAACACAGTATGGGCCATCTCGATCTTGAAGATGGGTTCGTCGCGCACGATCTGTGCAAGACGATTGGAGATGGATGTGAGCACGCTTCTGACACCCGCACACTTCGCATGGTTGTTGTCCACGGTTTTCGCGATCGGCGCGGCTGTGCATCTGCTCGGACTACGCACCGTGCGCGAGGCTTATGCGCGCTGGCACTATCCGCGCGGCTTTCGCGAAGTGACGGGAACCCTGTTGTTGCTCGGCGCCGTGTTCCTCGCCGTGCCGGAGACCCGCTACTGGGGCATCGCGGTTGCCGCTTTCGTGATGTTCCTCTCGGCGACGACTTTGCTGCATCATCGCCAGTACACCTTTGCGGCACCGGTGATCGCGCTGCTATTTGCGCTCATTCCGGTTTCGCTTGCCGGCCCGATCTGACGCTTTGCGCGAAAGCTTCTCGGCGAGATAGTCGCCGAGCAGCTCCACCCGTGCCGGTCTTGGTCCGCCCGGCGGCGTGATCCAGTGCAGCGCGCTCGACGGCAGCGACCAGTCGGGCAACACGCGCTCCAGCCTTCCATCGGCCAGTGCCGTGCGCACGATGAATTCGGGCAGCACGCCGAGCCCGATGCCCGCGATGAGCGACGGCATCATCGCATCGCCGTTGTTGACGCGCAGCGGCCCGTTTGCCGGATGCACCGTCGCGCTCTCGCCGTTCTTGTGCGTGAAGCGCCAGGTGTCGGGAGTCAGAAGATAGGCATAGGCGAGACAGGCATGTTCGGTCAGCGCCAGGGGATGCTTCGGCCGGCCATGCGCCTTGAGGTAGGACGGCGCGGCGACGAGATAGCGTTCGACACCGCACAGCCGCCTGGCGATCAGCGAGGAATCCGGCAACGCCGCGATGCGCAGCACGGCATCGAAGCCTTCGCCGATCACATCGACCATCTGATCGCTCAGATGCAGGTCGACCTGGACGTCGGGATAGCGCTTGAGGAATTCCGGGATCAGCGGCGCTATGGCGAGCAGCCCGAACGACATCGGCGCCGCCAGCCTCACCAGCCCGCGCGGCGCCACCGACTGGGACAAGGTCTCGTTCTCGGCGGCTTCCGCGTCGCGCAGGATGGCGGCGGCGCGGTCCGACAGCATCCGCCCCGCATCGGTCAGCGCGAGCCGGCGCGAGGTGCGGTTGAACAGCCGCGTGCCGAGCTTTGCTTCCAGCCGGCTCACCGCCTTGGATACGGTCGCCTTGGAGAGGCTCAGCTCGCGCGCGGCGGCGGCGAAGGAGCGGTGTTCGGCCACCTTGGCGAACACGGCGAGGCCTTCGAAATCGGGCAGCTTCGGCATGTCAGTCCTGGAAACAATGTGTTTCGATCGTTTCCATTTCTAAACGACCAGGCCGGCGATATCTATCCGTCACCGTATATTCGAGAGGATGCCAGCGATGATCGAGAAACGACCCTTCACCAAGCTCGGCGGCGCCGACCATGGCTGGCTGCGCGCCCGGCACCATTTCTCCTTCTCCGACTATCACGACCCGGCGCGCATGAACTGGGGCGCCTTGCGGGTGTGGAACGACGACGAGATCGCGGCCAACTCCGGCTTCCCGCCGCACGGCCACGCCAACATGGAGATCGTCACCTATGTCCGCCAGGGCGCGGTGACCCACAAGGACAGCCTCGGCAACGAAGGCCGCACCGAGGCCGGAGACGTTCAGGTGATGAGCGCGGGCTCGGGCATCCGCCACGCCGAATATAATCTCGAACCGGGAAAGACCACGCTGTTCCAGATCTGGATCGAGCCGCGCAAACAGGGCGGCCAGCCCGGTTGGGGCACCAAGCCGTTTCCGCGCGACCATCGCTCGGGCCGCTTCGTGACATTGGCGAGCGGCATCGAAGGCGACACGGACGCGCTGCCGATCCGCGCCGACGCGCGCGTGCTGGGTGCTGCGCTGAAGCAAGGCGACAGCGCCGAATACAAGCTCGGCGCCGGGCGCCATGCCTATCTGGTGCCGGCGGTCGGCAGCATTGAGGTGAACGGCGTGACGCTCGACGCTCGCGACGGCGCCGCGATCAAGGATGTCGATGTGTTGAGCGTCAAAGCGTTGAAGGATGCCGAGCTGGTGCTGGTCGATTCGGTCTGACGGCGCTATGCGCTCGATATGGCCGGGCGAAAGCGACGGACGGAAAGAAAACCGAGCACCACGAACAGGAGCAGCACCATACCTTGCGCGACGCCGAACGGCGGCTCATTGCCCTTCGGCGCCAGCGCATGCAGCGACGGGACCTTCAGGAACGACTGCACCACGAGCACGAAGCAGTTCAGATACAAGGATGTGATCGCGGTCACGACATAGATCCAGCGCCAGGCGCCGGACAGGCCGAACGCGTAGCGCGCCGCCAGAGCGAAGGTCAGCAAGACCCAGGAGATAATGCCGAGCGTGATCGCCGGCGTGATGCCATGGAACGGAAAGAGGAAGCCGGTCAGGCTGGTCAGCACCGTGAACAACAGAAAGACCGCGCTGATCAGGTCCATCCGCACGTTGCGCAACATACCGTAGGTTGCGACCAGGCCAGCTGCGATGGCGATCAATGTGATGATGACGTGGATCAGCGTGAACGTCGAAGACGCAAAGAACATCGGCCCCCCCGGCAACGTTAAGCGGCGATGCGCACCGGCATCGCCTCAAAGCCCTTGACGAAGTTGGAGTTCATGCGCCGCGGTTCGCCCACCACTTCGATCTTCGGAAAGCGCTTCAGAATCTCTTCCCACATGATGCGCAGCTGCATCTCGGCAAGCCGCATGCCGACGCAGCGATGGATGCCGAAGCCGAACGAAACATGCTGGCGCGGCCGTTCGCGGTCGATGATGAATTCGTTCGGACGGTCGATCGCGTCCTCGTCGCGGTTGCCCGAGACGTACCACATGATGACCTTGTCGCCCTTCTTGATCTGCTTGCCGCCGAGTTCGATGTCGCTGAGCGCCGTGCGCCGCATATGCGCGACCGGGCTCTGCCAGCGGATGATCTCCGGAATCATGTTCTCGATCAGCGCCGGATTGGCGCGCAGCTTGTCGTATTGCGCAGGATTCTGGTTGAGCGCGAGCAGGCCGCCGGTGATCGAATGGCGCGTCGTGTCGCTGCCGGCGACGATCAGCAAGATGATGTTGCCGAGATAGGCCTCCGGCGAAGCCTTTCGCGTCGCATCGTTGTGACACAGCATCGAGATCAGGTCGTGCTGCGGCGGTTTGGCCAGCCGCTCGTCCCACAGCGCCGTGAACTTGGCGAAGATTTGGAAGAATTCGACCTGGCGCTGCTCCTCGGTCTCCACGATGCCGCCGGGTCCCGGTTGCGTCAGGATGAGATCGGAAGCGCGCGGCAGCAGCCTCCGGTCCTCGAACGGGAAGTCGAACAGGGTCGCGAGCATCTGGCTGGTGAGTTCGACCGCGACTTTGTCGACGAAATCGAATGTCTCGCCCCTCGGCAATTCGTCCAGGATCTTCGCGGCGCGCGTGCGGATCAGCGGTTCGAGCACCTTCAGGCTGTCGGGCGCGAACATCGGGGTGATCACCTTGCGCTGCTGGTCGTGGTCCGGCGGATCGAGCGAGATGAAGCTGGTCTGTTCGCGCGGTTGTGGGCCGTCGAAGATTGTGATGCCGCCGAGCTCGGAGTTCGAAGAAAATACCCGGTGATTGCTGTCGACCGCGATGATGTCCTTGTGCTTTGTCACCGACCAATAGGGCCCGAACTCGCTCTCTTTGGTGTAGTGAACCGGATCCTCGTGGCGAAGCCTCTCGAACCAAGGCCACAGCGTATCGCCGCGAAACAGTTCGGAGTCGCCGACCTGGAATTGATCGAGCGGCGTTCCATAGGCCTTGGCTCTCGCCTCCTTGGCACGGCGTTCGCGGTCATCCTGCATAGTCGCAATTTCCTCCAACGCTGGGGGCATGAGACCAATAACCCCGAACGGGCGCAAGGGCGGCACCGACCTCGAAGCCGTCGTTGCGGCGGGTCGGATCAGCCGTTCCAGGTGGTGGCGATGTGCTCGGGATCTTCCTGGCTGTTCCGCTCCGCGGACAGGAAGTCGTAATAGCCGCAACGTCCTCCGGGATAAGTTCGGCAGATCGTGGGCCGTGCCTGATAGATCGTGCACCGGCGTTCATCGGTGTCGAAGAAGCGGCAGATCTTGCCGAAATGCTCGTCGGCCTTGCGCCGCATGGCGAATTCCTCGTCGCCGTCGATCTTGGTGAACTTCTTGCGCGCCGTGGCAAAGCTGAGGCCGAAATGCCTGGCCAGTCTCTCGACATCGCGTTTGTTGAGCGGGATCAGCGGATAGGAGCAGCAATAGCCGGGGCACTTCGCGCAATTGTACATCTGATGGCCGTTGGGTTGAGGCGCTTCGCATAGCGACTAACGCACACGGATGCAAAGCTTCTGTTCCAACGCGTCGACTGCGATTAAGGTCGGGGCATGAGCGACTTCAAGTTCATCCAACTGCCGGATATTCGTCTGCGCGCCGCGGTCGAGGGAAGCGGCCCGCTGGTCGTGATGGTGCACGGCTTTCCGGAATCCTGGTTTTCCTGGCGCCATCAGTTGACGCCGGTTGCTCAGGCCGGCTTCACTGCCTGCGCCATAGATGTCCGCGGCTATGGCGGTTCGGACAGGCCGACGAAAGTCGCCGACTATGCGATGGAGCACATGGTCCGCGACATCATCGGCGTGAGTGGAGCGTTGAGCCCCGATGCCCCAGTGATCCTGCTTGGCCACGACTGGGGCGCGCCGATGGTGTGGAACACAGCGCTCATCCATCCCGATCGCATCCGCGCGGTCGGCTCTCTGTCGGTGCCCTATCTCGGCCCGCCGACGCGGCCGTTCACCGAGATTTTCGACGAAATCTTCACGCGGCGGGGAAAGTTTTTCTATCAGGCCTACTTCCAGAAAGCGCGCGAGCCCGAAGCGGAAGCAGAGGCGAACCCACGCGATTTTCTGCGCAAGTTCTATTACGCGTTGTCGGGCGATGCGCCCAACGGCACCTGGCCGACCGACAAGACCTCGGATATGCGCCTGCTCGACGGCCTCGTCGACCCCGACCCATTTCCCGCGTGGCTGAAGCCCGCGGAACTCGACTACTACGTCGGTGAGTTCACGCGTTCCGGCTTCTTCGGTCCGATCAGCCGCTACCGCAATCACGAGCGCGACTTCGAATATCTGCGGCGCTTCGCCGACCGCAAGATCGCTCAGCCCGCGTTCTTCGTCAGCGGAACGCGGGACCTTGCCTTCAACATGTTCGGCGGCGGCGATCCGATCGCCATCATGCGCCAGCATGTGACGGATCTCAGGGTCGCGGACGTGCTGGAAGGCTGCGGCCACTGGACCCAGCAAGAACGGCCGGCCGAGGTGAACGCGCGGCTGATCCCCTGGTTGAAGTCGCTCTAGGCGATTTCAGCCTCGAACTTGTATGCGCCGTCGAGCCAGCCGATGATCTCGCGCGCGGCATCGTGGTCGATGCCGCCATAGCGCCGGCGCAGCCGCTCTGCACCTTTACCCAGCCGGTCGAGCCCGATGTCCTGCAACATGAGCACGTCATCGCGCAGCAGCGCGGCGAGCTCCGGCCCCACAACGGCGTGCGCCGCATGCTCGAAGGCGCGGCCATATTCGTAGGCGTCGCCAAGCCGATAGCTCTCTGCGAGCGTCACCGCCGGGATACAGGAAAGAACTGGCTGCAACGCCGGATTGACGCTATGGGCTGCGAGATGCGGCGCGAGGCTCGCCGGCCGGCCGGTGAAGGCGCGCACATGCAGGAATTGCGACATGCGCTGTCCGTCATTGACCGGGTAATTGTCCCACAGGAACGGCTTGCGGCCGAGCTGTTCGGTCACGCGCGCAAGATGGCCGGGCGAATATTCGCGCGAGCAAACTTCTTCGCCGGTCCAGAATATTTCAATCGACTTGTCGAGCAGGCGGCCAAGATCTTCGAGATAGCGCTCCGGCCGCTTGCCGAAGAAGCGATCGAGCACCGGATCGTCGGTGTAATAGCTCGGGCAGACGATGAGCCGGCTCGCCTTGGTGCGCGCCTTCACCCAATGCAGGATCTCCGCTTGCGTGGCGGCCAAGTCGGGAAGATCGCCGCGCATGTCGTCGAACAGGATGGCGAGATCGTCCAAGCCCCAGGCGTCAAACTCTTCGAGCTTGCCGGCCAACTCGGTCTTCGCCTGCGCATTGAAGTCGCGATAGAGCTCGTAAGGACTCAATCCTACGCCGAACCGAACGCCTGAATTGCGGCAATGCGCCGAGAGCGCACGCAATTCCCCGGCCATGGCCTCCGGATGACGCTCGCGCCAGCGCTTGCGCAAATGCGCGTCCGCCTTAGGCGCATAGATATAGAAGTCGTAGCCGTGTTCCTTGAGAAAGCTGATCGTCCGCCGGCGCGCCTCCCAGCTCCACGGCGTTCCGTAATAGCCCTCGATCAGGCCGAGCTCGATGTTCATGTGCTGCCCCGGATGGCGCTTTTCATGTCGAGCGCAAGATAGAGCAGCGCCGTCATGACAGAAAGATCGAGGACGTAGAGATAGCGATAGTCGCAAGAGATCGAGATAACGAAGAAACTCGCCGTAAAGGCCGATGCGCCAAGAAGCAGAAAGGCGATCGCAATGTCGGCTGGGCGCCGGCGGCGAAGAAGCAGCCACAAACATCCCGCGCCCAGCACCAGGAAGGTGACGTGCGAAAGGACGGGCGTCCCCATGAATGCCTTGCCGTAACGCTCCAGTGCGAGGTCGCGCGCATCGCGCCTCGGTAGGAGGCCGAGCTTCTGCATCTCGGGCGCAGGCCCTTCTATACCGGTGAAGATGGGCCGGCATGCGACGATATCCGGTGTCAGAAGCACCCAGGCGAAATCGGCGGCCCGCACCTTTAGGTAGAGCCACGGATAGTCACCGATGAGCGTGAGCCATTGAGCGCGCAACAGGGCTGGATCGGTGTTCGTTATCGCCGCTTGCAGATCGGGCGCTGACAGAAGCGGGTCGTTGCGCACGGGCGTGTAAAGCTTGGCGCCGTCCACGCGAATCCGCTGCGCCAATGCGGGTGCATTGCGGGCAAGATCGCTCATGGGAAGTGTCGGCTCGCGCGCGGCCGCGCCAGCCAGATCGTAGACTTCCAGCAGGCGAAACTGTTCCGCCGTGCCTGGCTCGCCATCGCTTCTCAGATTTAACGCGGTGGTGGCGGCAAAAACCGCGATCAGCGTTGCGGCCAGCAACCCGCCGCCCAACAGCGCGGCCTGGTGACCCGGAACGCCTCTCTTTAGTGCAATCCATCCGGCTGCCGCGGCGGCAAAGGGAAGCAGAACGGCACCGTTTTGCCGTGTCAGTGCCGCCACGACGAGAAGCAAGAAGGCAGCAGCCGATAGTGCGTAACGAAGTCGCGGATCGCTCCACCGCGCCGCTGCGTGCGCGACGGCGGCGAAGCCAGCAACCGCTGTATCGGCGAACAGGACGTCCTTCCAGATCAAGCCCTGGTACAGCAGCAATTGTGGTGACAATGCGATGGCTAGCGCGATAACGGGCACGGCCCAGCCAACTGGCCGCCGGCGGAAGAGCAGGATGGAAAGCAGCGCGCCAAACGCCAGAACGCCGTCGAACACTATGAAAATGCCAGTCCCCGGCAGGATCGCGTCCCCCAGGCCGAGCAGCCATGCCATCACCGGCGGATGCCACGTATTGTAAATTCCGGTCCGCCCCTGAAGCAGCTGGAGGATCGAGTCGTAGGAAAGATGGCCTGGCCAGTTCACCCATAGTGAGCCGAAGAGACCGGCCAAGATGAACGCCGCGGTAACAATCGCGCTCCAATCTTTTGACTTATTCATAAGTCATCTTTGGCGCCTCGATTCCCTTTAAGCTAATCTCCCGGCGCGTGGAGCATAGAATGATAAGCGAT
Source organism: uncultured Alphaproteobacteria bacterium (assembly GCA_963741735.1). Lineage (GTDB taxonomy): Bacteria > Pseudomonadota > Alphaproteobacteria > Micropepsales > Micropepsaceae > Rhizomicrobium. The sequence continues at coordinate 263,429 of CAVUJB010000002.1, read as the reverse complement.
CGTTGGGCGACCGCCGGGCGGAAACGCGAGGCTCCCTAACCCATGTCGGACAAGCCGGTCTTTTTCGACGCCTCCGGGTGGCGGGCCGTCGGCACGTCGATTGTCGGCTGGACGGCGGCCGTCATCAGCCTGGTGCTCGGCGCGGCCTTCGTGATCAGCCTGCTGAACGTGCCGGCCGGCGTACGGCTGCGCCTGCCCGGCCATCTCACGGCGATCAATATCCCCGATCTGGAAAGGAAGGCTCAGGCGCCGGGCCTTGTGCGTGCCGCCGCACGGCTCGCGGCCGAGGCGCGCACGCGCCGCGAAGAACTGATCCGCCAGCGAATCGAACGCAACGAGCGTGGCCTCAAAACAAGGCCGTTGGCCTCCATACTGAAGCCGCAACCGGGCCGGCCCCTGTCGATCGCCTTCTATCCGAACTGGGAAGCGTCGGCTTATCCTTCGCTGTTGCGCGCCTTGCCGAAACTCGACTGGTTGATGCCGACCTGGCTCGCCGTGCAAGGCCCCAATCTGGATCTGAGAAGCGCGCTCGATCCGAGATTGCTGGCGCAGCTGCGCGCCAAGCGTCAGAACCTCGCGATCCTGCCGGTTCTGCAAAACGCCACGATGGGCAAGTGGGACGGCCCGGGGCTCGCCAAGCTTCTCGCGGACCGCTCGCGCAGCGACGCGCTGTTGCGTCAGATCGTTTCGTTTGTCGCGACCAACAAACTCCAGGGCGTGACGGTCGACTTCGAGGAAGTGCCGAGCAACGCCCATCCCGATTTCGAAGCCTTCCTGAAGCGCATGTCGGCGGCATTCCTGCCGCATGGCTGGATCGTCGTCCTGGCGGCGCCGTTCGACGACGAAGATTGGCCCTACGCAGCCTATGCGAAGATCGCCGACTACACCTTGCTCATGGCGTATGACCAGCACGACGATACCGGCCCTGCTGGAAGCATCGCGGGGCAGAGCTGGTTCGAGAATACGCTCGACAAGCGCATGCGGGTGCTGGCGCCGAGCCGCACGATCGTCTCGATCGGCAACTACGCCTATGACTGGAACGGCAAGGAAGTCGACGATCTGTCGTTCGACGACGCGGTCGTCGCCGCGCACGACTCCGAAGCGACGGTCGATTTCGACGACGCGACCAACAACCCGCACTTCTCCTACATCGAAGACGACTCCGTGAAGCACGATGTCTGGTTCCTCGATGCGGTCACGGCCTTCAACCAGATCCATGCCTCCGACATCTATCGTCCGGCCGGTTACGCGCTGTGGCGCTTGGGTAGCGAGGATCCGTCTGTGTGGCAGGTCATGGGGCGCGGCTATGGCGCGAGCGTGCCGCAGGGCTTACGCGAAATTCCGATCAGCGCCGACACCGACTTCGAAGGCACCGGTGAATTCTTGCGCGTCGAAGCGAATCCATCGAGCGGCGCGCGCACGCTCGACATCGATCCGAGCACGGGCGACATCGACGACGAAACCTATACGCGGCTTCCGACAAACTATGTCATCCAACAGTTCGGCTACGCGCCCGGAAAGATCGCGCTGACGTTCGACGATGGTCCCGATCCGGAATGGACGCCGCAAATTCTCGACATTCTGAAAGAGAAGCACGTCCACGCGACCTTCTTCATTATCGGCAGCAATGCGGAGGCCAACCCCGAACTCGTGCAGCGTATCGTCGACGAAGGACACGAAGTCGGAAACCACACCTACACGCACCCCAACCTTGCCGACACGCCGATCCAGGCCGTGGCGCTCGAGCTGAACGCGACCCAGCGGCTGTTCCAGGCTCTGACGGGCCGCTCGATGGTGCTGTTCCGCCCGCCCTATCTCGGCGACGGCGGACCTGGCGACGATACCGGCGACATCTACCCGGTCGAGATCGCACAAAATCTTGGCTACATCACGATCGGCGAGCACGTCGATACGATCGACTGGTCGCTGCCCGGCGCCAATGCCATCGTGCAGCGGGCGCTCAACGATCTGGCGCTTCCGGAGAACAAGGTCGGCGCCAACGCGATCCTGCTGCACGACGCGGGCGGCAACCGGGCCGAGACGGTCGCCGCGCTTCCCATCCTGATCGACAAGCTTCGGGCCCGCGGCTACCAACTCGTTCCCGCATCCGCGTTGATCGGACTGACGCGCGACCAGGCGATGCCGCCGCTGCCGCCGACCCTGGCCTTGCTGACCGACCGTTTCGTGTTCCTATCGGTAAGCTGGGCGGGGCGCATACTCTATTATGCATTCCTCGCTGCGATCTGGCTCGGCGTCTCGCGGCTGTTCTTTCTCGCAGGTTTGAGTCTCTGGAATGTTCGACGCGAAGCGCGGCAACGTGTGGCGCCGTCCAAACAAGCGCTGCACGTGTCGGTCATCGTGCCGGCATACAATGAAGAGAAGGTGATCGTGGAAACGGTTCACCGGGTTCTTGCAAGCGATCATCGCGATCTGGATGTCATTGTCATAGACGACGGCTCGAAGGACGCGACATCGGCGGTGCTGCGTTCTGCGTTCGGGACAGACCAGCGCGTCACGCTGATCCGTGTGCCGAATGGCGGCAAGGCGGCGGCGCTGAACGTCGGATTGGCGCACGCGACCGGGACGATCCTCGTGGCGCTGGACGCCGACACGCAATTCCAAACCGACACGATCCCGCGCCTCGTGCGTTGGTTCGTGGATCCGCAGATCGGCGCCGTCGCCGGTAACGCGAAAGTCGGCAACCGCACGAACATGATCACGCGCTGGCAAGCGCTGGAATACATTGTGGCTCAAAATCTCGAACGGCGCGCGCTGGCGGCGCTGGGCACACTGACAGTGATACCGGGCGCCGTCGGTGCCTGGCGCCGCTCCGTCCTGCAGGCCATGGGCGGCTTTCCATCCGACACGTTGGCGGAGGATCAGGATCTTACGATCGGTATCCAGGGGAAAGGCTATCGGGTGCGGTTCGACAGTTCGGCGGTTGCCTGGACAGAAGCGCCGTCGAGTTTCCGCGGTCTCGCGCGCCAGCGTTTCCGTTGGGCCTTTGGCACGCTGCAATGCCTGTGGAAATACCGCGAGATGACCTTCAACCCGCGCTACGGCGCGTTGGGCATGATTGCGTTGCCGCAGGTCTGGCTGTTCCAGATCGCGCTGACCGCTCTGGCCCCGCTCGCCGATCTGCTGCTCATCTGGCAACTTATCAGCCAGTGGATCGCCTATTCGCAACACGGCGCGGAGTTCAGCAACGCCGATCTCCTCACGGTCGGCATCTACTACGCGGTCTTCGTCGTGGTCGATCTCCTGGCCGCGGCCTTTGCCTTCGCGATGGAGCGCGGAGAGCAGTGGAGCCTGATGTGGTGGCTGCCGCTGCAACGATTCGGCTATCGCCAGCTGATGTACTACGTCGTCGTCCGCTCGATCGTGGCAGCCATTCGCGGCGCGTTCGTTGGCTGGGGTACGCTCGAGCGTACCGGTACGGTCAAGGCGCACAGCTAACGCGGCGCGAAGAATGTCCGGTCGTCGTCTTGCCGCACAATTCGATAGTTCTGTTCGACGGCGCGCTGCAGCCGAGGCGTAAGGACAAACGGAGTCGCCTGCTCGAATTGCAACATCGCATAACGCTTCGCGCTGATCGCGCCGAATAGTGAATCGCTGCTGCGCGCGCCAGCCAAATAGGCCTGTTCGATGTTGAACACGTCGACCTCGGCGGGTTTGCCGGCCCAATAACAGAGCGACAGCATTTCGCACACCGCGGGACCCTGTGCCGAGCGCAGAAGCGCGATTTCGCCCGCAGCCTGCGCGCGCTCTTCCGCCATGGGATGGAACCAATAGTCCGGATCGCGCCAGTCGGCATCCAAGTTCCACAGGCCGAGCACGAGAGGCACGGCATAGACGAGCGCCACCGCACCGGCGCCCAATCGAAATTCGAGGCGGTTCAGCAAGAGGCCGGCGCAGAGAGCAACTGCGATGTCGGCATCGAACATCGCATTGGCGTCGACCCCGGCTCCACTCAGAAAGAGTGCGCCAGCGACAATCGCAAGAAAGGCATAGATCGCGCACAGCACGGCGTGGCGGTCATGCCGCGCGATTGTCAGCAACAGAACCGCGCCGCCGGCCGGGACTGCGCCCCAGAGCAGCCATCGATCCAGACCTGACCAGGCATTCGACAGCGAATAGGTGCGTGCCGACGCCAGCTGATCGAACAGGCTCACGCCATAGGACTGTTTGAACAGGCCAAGCCCGATCAGAAGGAAGACAACTCCGGCAAGCGTGAATGTTACCGCGTGGCGCCGGTCGGCTAGGAACAGCCAAAGGGCGAGCGCCGCCGGCAGGACAATCAGGTTGTGCTTTACAAAGAAGCTCAGCGCGAAAAGTAGTGCGGCGAAAACCATCAGGCGCGGCGTGCGCGGCTCGCGCAGCGCCAGCACAAAGCCTCCCATGGCGACCGCGTGGCCGAGAAGCTGCGGATCGTCCATTGCGGCATAGTCGCTGGTCAGCATCAGGCCGGCTGTGAAGAAGAGGGCCGAGAACAAGGCTTCGGTGCGATTGCAGCCCATTTGCCGCGCGGCGGTTTCGATGCCGACCGCGACGGCCAGCAAAGAGGCCAGCGACACTGTGCGGCCGGCGATGATCACGTCGCCGGTGATCTTGGAAATCGCCCCCACAAGATAGAAGGACAGCGGCGGATAATTGTTGATCATCAGGCGCGCCGCCGGCGGATAGGGCGAGCCGGTGCGCATCGCGGCCTGCGTGAAATAGGCGTTCCAGCCTTCGTTCGGATCGAACGGCACGTGAAAGTCGATGACGCAGGCAAGGTGCATCAGGCCGAGCGCGCAGCCCACGGCCAAGACGGCAGTCACAAGGCGCAAGCTCGCCGAGTTCATCGCTTCACGCACCGCGCGTCGGGAACGATGTCGTAAAGCGCATAGAAGCTACCTCGATGTCGAAGGTGCAGCATCGTGGGAATGCGCGACAAGGGGCCGGCGCCGTGAATGACGACGGCCTGATCGAAATGGCACTGGAAGAAGGTCAGATATGGAAGAACGTCTCGTATGTCATCATCCGCATCGATGCGCCCCGCGGCCAATTCGTCAAGTTCGTCGATGTCGGGCGGAGAGCCCTGTTCGGCCGTCCGCGCCGCAATCTTCTCGAGTGGCGGTATAATGTGGACGACATGCTGGCCGGCAGTCGCGAACATCAGCGGTGTGAAGACGCCGCGATCGATGACCGCGAACTCGGCTATGTGCCAGTAAGGCTGATCCGGCGCCCAGCCGATCGAGTCGCCGTCGAGAACGGTCAGAAGTTTTCCGTCGGGCTTGATGTCGGCTGCGTGGGCGCGGAATTCTTCGAATTGCGCACTATAGATGCGCCACTGGCCGGTCAGCGCTAGAGCACCGCCTGAGACCACTGCAAGCGCGATTCCTCCAGCGGCGAAGGTAGCGCGCCGTGGGAGTATCCATTCGACTGAGGCGAATGCGAGCGCGCCGAGCACGGCCGGCAATCGCATATGCACGCCCCATCCGCCGAGCGCCCATTCCGGCATGAGCAAGGTCGCAAGAAAAAAGAGCGCTAGCGCGATTCGCATTCTGGGATGCAGCGCGCGTGGCCGCAGTACCAGGCCCGCCGCGAACAGCAGGACGACGGCGCCGGTCAGTATGGTAGCCGGCTTGTCGAAGCCGTACTGAATGGCGGCTTCGAAACGGTCGGTCATGGTGTCGAACAGATTGAATTCGAGGTTGCCGATCGCGGCGCCATGCGGTTTGAGGATCACGAACGCGGCGGCGGCCGGCAGGCTGAAGATCGCTGGCGGCGCGGCACGCAGCAGGAGTTTGCGCAGGTTGCGCGGTTTGTCCGCGATCCAGCCTGCAAGCTCGAAGCTGCCGACTGCCAGAAGCAGGATCGCCAGGGCGAATAGATGGCAGAAATAGATGAGCGTGAAGGCGGCGGCAAAGCCGATCTGGTGTGGAAATGTCCGGCGGCGGTCGGTTGCGATCCAGGCTGCGAAGATGAGAAAGCTCAATCCCGCCGCGAAGGTATAGTTCAGAAAGCCCCACATGAAATTCGCGTTGTAGGCGAAGAATGTCGCGAACAGCGCCGCGACGTTCACGCGTCCGAACAGCGCGCGTTGAATGGCGGCGGGTCCCAGCGCCCATAACGCGACCGTGACCGTAATGAACAGGCGTGTCGTCAATTCCAACGGTATCAGATGTGCGACGACGGGAACGATCGTCTCTGCGGCGAGGTTCGGCAGAAAGCTCCAGACGATCTGGTAATAGCGCGAAGCGCCGCCGGCGATCAGGTAGAAGCTTGCCAGGTGCGCCGGATAATCCGGCATGGCCGGCGTCGCCACGCACCACAGCGGAAGCGCCAGGATGATGGCGGCTGCAACGCACGCGACGAGCGGCCATTCCGGACCGCGGACTGTACTCATGATCGAATGAGGCGCTCTTCCCCGGGACCAAGCGTATAGACCCCTCGCCCGCTAATGGAAATCCCGCGATTTCGGCAGCACACGGACATTTCTGGGATGGCGGGGGCTGCGCGAATCGGGCCGCTGATGGGCAAGGTCTTCGAGGCGGCCCTGGAACGGGCGCTGCCGGTCTTCCGACAGCCGATCGAGCTCCTGGGTGCGGTCGAAGATCCGCTCGGCCACCAGATGCACCAAGCCTTCGCTCTTCTGCACCTTGCCTTCGACCAGGAGCAGCCGCGCGCCCATGATTTCGCGGCGGAATTTCTCCACCAGTTTCGGCCAAACGACGACGTTGGTGATGCCGGTCTCGTCGCTCAGGGTGATGAACACCACGCCGGCGCCGCCCGGCATCTGGCGCACCAGGATGACGCCGGCGCAACGCGCGCGTTTGCCGTCGTCGGTCGCCTCGACCTCGGCGCAGCTCTTCACCTTCTCCGCGTCGAACACCTCGCGCAGGAATTGCATCGGATAGCCTTTGAGCGACAGGCGCAGCGTTTGGTAGTCGGTCAGCACATGCTCGCTCAACGGCATGTCGGGCAGGGGCGCGATGTGCTCGGTGGGCAATTCCTTCATGCGCTGCGCCTCGAACAGGGGCAACGTATGATGATCGGGCAGCCGGCGCACCGCCCACAGCGCCTCGCGCCGATCCATGTCGAAAGAGCGCAGACCATCGGCTTCGGCGAGCACCACCAGCGCCTTTTTCGGCAACCCGCTGCGGCGAACGAACTCGGTGAAACTTGGATAGCCATAGCCGCGGTTCTCCACGATGGCGCGCGCCCAGTCCTCGTGGAAACCGTCGATCTGGCGAAAGCCGAGGCGCAGCGCGAGCACGCCGCAACAATTGCGCTCCAGCCTGTTGTCCCAATCGCTGAAATTGGCGTCGGGCGCGAAGACGTCCACGCCATGCTCGCGCGCGTCGCGCACGATCTCCGCCGGCGCATAAAATCCCATGGGTTGCGAATTGAGCAGTGCGGCCGCGAACACGGCGGGGTGATGACACTTGATCCAGGACGAAACATAGACGAGATGCGCGAAGCTCGCGGCATGGCTCTCGGGAAAGCCGTAAGAGCCGAAACCCTCGATCTGCTTGAAGCAGCGCTCGGCGAACTCCTGGCTGTAGCCGCGCCGTGTCATGCCATCGATGAACTTGTTGCGGAAGCGATCGATGGTACCCAGGTTGCGAAATGTCGCCATGGCACGGCGCAAGCCGTTTGATTCATCGGGGGTGAACTTCGCCGCGACGATGGCAAGGCGCATCGCCTGCTCCTGGAACAAAGGAACGCCCATCGTCTCCTTCAACACCTGGTAAAGTTCGTCGGGTGGGCCGTGATCGGGATGCGGCGATGGATACTCCACCTTTTCGATGCCGCTGCGCCGCTTGAGATAGGGATGCACCATGCCGCCCTGGATCGGTCCCGGCCGCACGATCGCGACTTCGACGACGATGTCGTAGAATTTTCGCGGCTTCAGGCGCGGCAGCATGTTCATCTGCGCCCGGCTCTCGACCTGGAACACGCCGATGGCGTCGGCCCGGCATAGCATGTCGTAGACCTCCGGCTGCTCGCGCGGAACGTTGGCGAGCGTGAAGCGGCCTTTCCGAGGCTCGTGCGTCTCGAACAGGTCGAAGGCCTTGCGGATGCAGGTCAGCATGCCGAGCGCCAGGACATCGACTTTCATCAAGCGCAGCGTGTCGAGATCGTCCTTGTCCCATTCGATGAAATAGCGATCGTCCATCGCGGCAGGGCCGATGGGCACCATGGTGTTCAGGGCGTCGTCGGTCAGCACGAAGCCGCCGACATGCTGGGAGAGGTGCCGCGGAAATCCCATGATCTGATTGGCGAACTCGACCGCCTGAAGGATCGCCGCGTTCTGCGGGTCGAGCTTGCCCTGCCGGACTTGACTCTCCTTCAACGCTTCGCCCCAGCTTCCCCAGACGCTGCCGGCCATCGCGGCGGTGATGTCTTCGCTGAGCCCGAAGACCTTGCCGACTTCGCGGATGGCGCTGCGCGGACGATAATGGATGACGGTCGCGGTCAATGCGGCACGGTGGTGGCCGTAGCGTTTGTAGACGTGCTGGATGACTTCCTCGCGCCGCTCATGCTCGAAATCGACATCGATGTCGGGCGGCTCGTTGCGTTCGGCGGAGATGAACCGCTCGAACAGAAGATCGATCTGGACGGGATCGACCGCGGTGATGCCGATCGCATAGCAGACGGCGGAATTGGCGGCCGATCCGCGGCCCTGGCAGAGGATCTTCTTCTCGTTCGCGAAAGCAACCATGTCGCGGACGGTCAGGAAGTAATGCGCGTAGTTTTGCTTGTCGATGACCTTCAGCTCCTTCTCCAGCGTCGCGCGAACCTTGTCCGGGATGCCGTCCGGATAGCGCCGTGCCGCGCCTTCCCAGGTCAGGTCGGTCAAATGGCCGATCGCGGTCTTACCCGGCGGTACCGGTTCATGCGGGTAGTTGTATTTCAGATCGCTGAGCTGGAATGAGATGCGTTCCGCGAAGCGAACCGTTTCCGCGATGGCCTGTGGGCAATCGCGGAACAGGCGGACCATCTCGGCCGGCGTCTTCATGTGACGCTCGGCATTGGCTTCGAGAAGCCGGCCGGCCTTGTCGATGGTGACGTGCTCGCGGATGCAGGTGACGACATCCTGCAATTCGCGCCGCTCGGCCGCGTGAAACAGCACGTCGTTCACCGCCAGCAATGGCACGCCTGCATCGCCGGCGCATTGGGCCAGGCGGCGCAAGCGGCGCCGGTCGTCGCCATGATGGAGCATCGAAGCGGCAAGCCAGACGCGGCCGGGCGCAAGCCGGTGCAGGGTTTCGAGCGCTGCCTTGGTTCTGGCGAGTGCGCCGCGCGCCGGCGGCATCACGGCGAAAAGCAGGCCTTCGTGTCTTGCGTAGAGATCCTGGTCGTCGTGCTTTGCGGCCAAGTCCTCCAGAAAGAGCGTGCATTCACCTTTGGTGGCGCGCTTCTCGCCTTGCGGCACGCGCAGTTTTCCCGCGGACAGGAGCTGACACAGGCGGCCATAGGCCTCACGGTCGGTGGGATAGGCGAGGATGTCCGGCGTGCCGTCCACGAACACCAGCCGTGCGCCGATCAGCAGCCTTGGCTTCTTGCCCGTCAGTCGCGGATCGCCGAAAGCCGCGTAGGCGCGCACCACGCCGGCCAGCGTGTTGCGGTCGGCGATGCCGACGGCCTCGTAGGCATAGCCATAGGCCGTGAGCGCCAACTCCTCGGGCCGCGAGGCGCCGCGCAGAAAGGAGAAGTTCGAGGTCACCGCGATCTCGGCATAGGGCGGCTGGCCGTCGAGAACGTCGATCGGCGCGTCCTCCGGCGGCGGCTTGGGTGCGCGTCTGTCGTGCTTGTCAGGCTTCACGCGAAGAGCCCGTGCACGTACCAGCGCGGCGTGAACGGCTCGCGGCCGTAAAGCCCGTCGCGATAGAGCCAGAAGCGCCGGCCGGCTTCGTCCTCGACGCGGAAATAGTCGCGCGTCGGCTGCGGGCTCTGGTGGCGCCACCATTCCATGGCGATGCGTTCGGGCCCTTCGGCCAGCCGCACGGCATGCAGCGCACGGCGCCAGCGGAAGCGCAAGGGTGGGCCATCGGGCACTTGCGCCATCACGTCGATGGGCTCGGGCCGCTCCAGCATGCGCAAGGGCCGGCGCGGTGCTTCGCCGTCGAGGCGCGGTTCGAAGGAGAGCTTGCTCTCACGCACATGCTGCGCCGGCACGGCGACGCCGGCCGCTTCGGGGATATGCGTGTCCTGCGGCTGGAAGGCGAGGATGCGATGTGAGCCGAAGCGCGCCGCGAGCCGGTCGATCAGGAAGGCAATCTCTTTGTCTTCGTCAGGCCTGGTCTCGAGGCCCACGCTCTCCGGCACGAGACGCTCGGCATGCAAGGCGCCGAGCCGGACGAGATCGAACCCGAAGCCGGGATCGAGCGGGTCGTGCAGCGCATCCAGCCGCATGCGGAAGAGCTTGGCGATGGTCTGTGCTTCGCGCAGCGGACGCGCGGTCTCGATCGCGATGCGGCGCACGATGCCGTCGCTGCGGAAGAAGGAGGCTTCCAGCATGCGCGCGCCCTGGCCGCGCTCTTCGAGGATGCCGCACAAGGCCTTCGCCAGCGACAGGATCGAGTCGGCGATGAAATCCTCCGCCGTCACCGGCTCGGCGAACCTGTGCTCGGCCATGTAATCGGGAAGGATGCGGCGCGGCGAGATCGGCTGCTCGCTCAAGCCCAGTGCGCGATCGAGCTTGAACACCATCTCTTTGCCGAAGCGGGCGGTGAGTTCGGCGCGGCTGCGGCCGGCCACCTGCGCGACCGTTTTGAGACCGGCACGGCGCAGCGCCAGTGTATCGGCGGCATCGAGATCGAGCGCCGCCACGGGAAGGAAGGCGATTTCCTTCGCCTCTTCACCTGGCGCGGCGATCCTGCCGTCGGCATAGCGGGCGAGCGCGCGTGCCGCTGCCGCGGTTCCGGCAAGTGCGCATCGCACGGCAAAGCCCTGCGTGGCGATCTCCTTGCGCACCACCGTCAGCATCTTTTCTTCGCCGCCGAAAAGATGGGTGACGCCGGTGACGTCCAGCAGCAATCCGTTCAACCCATCGATTGCGACGAAGGGCGTGAAACGGTCGCACCAGTCGGCGATACCGCTCAACAGTTTGTCGTCGGCCGGCTGATCGGCCTCTACGACGGCAATCTCGCATACCATGGCCCGCGCGCTGGCGAGCGCCATGCCGGGACGGAGATTCAGCTTTGCGGCCTTGCCGTCTACCGCGTAGAGGATGCGCGCATTGCCGCTTTGAATCGAAACGACAAGCGGGCGATCATCCGGCGCGGCGCAACGGGCCGCGAGACGGCGCAGCCGGTCGGTCGGCAGGCGCGGAAACCACAGCGCCAGAATGCGCCGCCGGCACGCAAGTTGCGCGGAAAGCTCCATCGTCACAGCACCACTCCATTATCCAGCGTCCGGTCTCTCCATGCCGGTTGCGCGTCAGCGCCGCGTCGAACCGCGGCATGCCCCAATCGTCTCCTTCATGCGAAGGCGCCGCGCGGATCAGCCAGCGTGTCTCCGCGGCGCTCGGCTCGGCTTGTGCGCCTGGCCTGAGGAGGAAGGCGGTGACATGCTTCTGCTGCGAGCCCAGCACCAGCCGGCGCGAAGCGACAAGATCGAGGACTTTCGGATTGCCCGGGATCTCGATGACCACCGCGCCCAGCGCCGCGCAGGCCAGTGCGTCGGCACCGGCCCGCAGCGCGTCTTCCGCGTTGGCGGCCCGCAGCAACAAAAGTCGCGATGGATCGATGCCGAACTCGGCCAGGCCGGTCGGAGAAACCGCGCCATGTTCGATCGCGGAAAAATCCTGGACGACCCACAGAATCCGCTTCGCGCCGGCGACACGGCGCGCGAGCGCGGCCGCAAAGCCGAAGGCCGACGCATCGCCGGCGAAGACCTCGTGCAGGACGCCGCGCATCAGCCCGCCGGTCAGCGTTCGGTCTGCCTCGGCATGGCCGAGCGGCATCCGGCTATAGGTCCTGCTCTCGCCCAGAAGCGAGACCAAGCCTGACAATCGGGTCGCGGCAGCATTCATATATGTTCACTCTTTGTTCTATTGTGGAAGGCGGCGCAGGAAGAGTCAATTCAGACCCTATCCATTTGTTTTATATGGATGATCAGACGGAAGCCTTGCGGCCGGCCACGCAGATGGCGCGAAAGCCCTCGGCGCTATAGCGCACCAGCCTCGGCTCAATCGCATCGAAATCGTCGGAGTGGCAGAGCTTGTCCGAAAAACTCTCGATCGAACCGTTGGCGGCGTTGACGATCATCAACGAGCCCGAAAACAGGTGATAGCTCCAGAACAGGTCCGCCTCGTCGGCATCCGGCAGCGCCCGATGCAACAGGCCGAGAAACCGCTTCAGGATGGGCTCGAACTTCTTGGCGAAAACCTCGGCGAGCTCGGTGCTTTCGAGATGCGTGACGAAGGCGCAGAAATTCCGCCATCCTTGCCCGCCCTGCCGGTTCAGGTTGAACATCGGGCGCAGGTAAGCGGCGATGATGCCTTCGACCGAGACATTGTCGCCGGCCTCGGCTTCGTAGCGGTCCATCTCGATCAGCCGCTCGGAATTGAGGATATCGGCCCGGCGCGCAAACACTGCCTCAAAGACCCCGCGCTTGGACTCGAAGTAGTAGTGCAACAGCGCCGTATCGACATTCGCGAGCTCGGCGATCTCGCGCATGGTCACGCCATAGATGCCGTGCTTGGCGAAGAGCTCTTCGGCCGCGTCGAGGATGCGCTCGCTGGAAGCCAAGCTTCTCTGAGTGCGCTTTGAGGTTTTGTCCTCCAAAAGCGCCCGACGAAATGGCCGCCGGCCTCTGCGGGCCGTGTGGTCCCGTTCTTTACGCCCCGTTACTGAGGCTACACCCTGCACAATCGTTTCCCCCCAAAGGAACGATTATTGTTCTAATTGTCGTACAGCATACATGAATCGGGTTACGCCCAAAGCATTTGTACGGGCTTCGACTGCTGAATATCTGACAAAAAGTCGGGTGCATTGCGGCACGAACCCTGCCGGCATTGTGCGCTGCATCATTAACTGCATCCGTTGCGGCGCAGCAACACCCCGGCCGGCAAACTTCAGCAGACAATGAATTCTCTTTGACAACAAAATTGCCCGAAGGCATCACTCATTGACCAATGAATAAGCGTCGCGACGTCCACGCGATCGCAGGGGAGTCACACTCGTGTCCATCAAGACCAATTCCGCCAAATATGTCGCCGCGCTGCTCGTCACCACGGCCTTTACAGCACCGGCCTTTGCCCAAATCGAGACGGTGGTCGTAACCGCCGAACGCAAGGCGGAAGACATCCAGACGGTGCCGCTCGCCGTGACTGCGCTGACCGGCGCAGACCTCAAGGCGAAGCAGGTCAACAGCTTTCGCGACCTTCAATTCCACGTCCCCAGCGTGACCTATACCAAGTCGAACTTCGGCGGCGCGCAATTCCAGATCCGCGGTATCACGACCCAGTTCGGTCTCGGCGCGGCCATCGCGCAGAACGAAAACGACATCTATCTTGAGGCGCCGGCCCTGGTGACCGGCCAATATTACGACGTCGATCGCGTCGAAGTGGCGCGCGGCCCGCAGTCGACCTCCTACGGTCGCGCGGCGACCGGCGGCGCGGTGAACATCATCACCACCAAGCCGGTGCTCGATGAATTCCAGGCGCGTGCCTCGTTCGACTACGGCGAATACAACACGATGAAGCCTGAGGCGATGATCAACATTCCGATCATCGACGGCGAGCTCGGCGTGCGCATCGCCGCACTTGGCGTGTTCCACGACGGCTACGAAAAGAACGACTATTCCGGCCCTGCGATTCTGCAAGGCGGCCCGATCGACAAGCGCATCAATGGCCAGGGCACGGCCTCGGGCCGTGTGTCGGTCCGTTGGCAGCCGAGCGACGACACGACGATCGACCTCGTGGGCGAAGTCGGCTACGAAAACGACAATCGCGTTCGCGGCGACAAGCAGCTCTGCCATCGCGATCCGTCGGGTGTACTCGGATGCTTGCCGGATCAACTCGGCTTCCAGCCGCTCAACGTGCTCTCGACGCTCGGCGCCACCCTCGGTTCCAAGCAGGGCATCACCGCGCTGTTGAATACTTCGTTCGGCGTTCCGTTCGCCACGGCGCAGTCGCTGGGCAACACGCTCGGCCTGTTCCAGCTCGCCGGTAACGGCGGACCGGGCGACCCGGCCGGCCCGGCAGGCGCTGCATACCTCGGCGCTGCGCTGTTCCCCAACCCTTCTTCGTCCTCGACACCTTTGCCGTCGCCGCCGTACCCGCCGGGACTGTTCCCGATGCATCCGGCACTGGTCAACGGCGCAGGTTCGGGCGCTGGCGGCGTCGTGTCGCCGGACCTCCTGACGTCGAATACGGCGTTCAATCCCAAGTTCAAGGGATCGAACCAGACCTATATGTTGAACTGGTCGCAGACCGTCACATCGTGGCTGAAATCGACGCTCGATGTCGGATATGCGAGCGGCTATCAGTTCACCCAGCAGAACTACAATGACGCGTCGCCTGAGAACATCAGCGCCCTTATCGGCCCGGCCGTCGCCGGGTTCGGTGTGCTGTTCGGCAACGGCGCCGGCCCAGGCATCGTCAACGGCACCAATGCAACTGGCGCGTACAACACTTACTTCTCCGCGCCCGGCGCCCTGCCGATCTCGAACACCTACTACAACGGCAAGTTCGGATCCTATGCCGGCAGCATCGATGCGGCGCACGGCATTCTGGCCCGCACGCCATATTTTGCGGCCTATGACGAAGACCAGTTCTCGTCGCGCGAATGGACCGGCGAGCTTCGTCTGCAGACAGCCTTCGACGGGCCTCTGAACTTCTCCTCTGGCGTCTTCTGGATGTCCTATGACGGCCGCAACCAGTACTGGGTCGCATCCAACGGCCTGGACTGGGAATCGATGGTCATCGGTGCGTTCGCCGGCGGCGCTGCGGGCAACCTTCCTTTGATGGCGGCGAGTCCGACCTTCGACAGCGAAACCCGCCGCGGCGCGGTCCAGTCGCGCTCCGCCTTCCTCGAAGGCACCTACGACATCATTCCCGACGAGCTCAAGCTGATCGCTGGCGCCCGTTACAACGACGACCGATCGAGCGTTCAGACCACGCCGATCGCGGCAGGCGGCCTGCTGTTGTCGAACGGTTTCGTTCCCGTCGGCACGCCGAGCTGCACGGCCAATGGCGGTCTCGCGGCCCCGGGCTGCGTCGGGTTCCCCGGCACGTTCCGCGTTCCGACCGGCATCACCGGCCAGCGGAATGTAACGACCGACAAGTGGACGGGCCGCCTCACGCTGAACTGGTCGCCCAAGCTCAGCTGGACCGACCAGACGTTGGTCTACGGCACCCTGTCGCGCGGCGAACTCGCCGGCGGCATCAACAAGACCAACAACGGCAGCAATCCGGTCGTCCCGACGATCTATCAGCCGGCAACTGTGGATGCCGCCGAAATCGGAACCAAGAACACGCTGCTCGATGGTTCGCTGCAGGCCAACCTCGACGCTTGGTACTATAATTACGAGAACTACCAGGTCGGCATCATTTCCAACCGTCAGGCGCTCACGCTCAACATCCCGGCCCATCTCTACGGCCTGGAAGGCGAGTTGGTGTGGCAGCCTGACGAAGATCTGGCGTTCAACCTGACCACCAGCCTGACGCGCTCGCAGGCCGGCAACGCCTTCCTGATCGATCAGCGCAATCCTACGGCGGGTCAAGCGAACTCGATCCTCGTCAAGGACATGACGAACGGCTCTCTCTGCGTTGTGGTCCCGACCACGGCGGCGGCAGTCGGACACACACCGGGCGAGTCGAACCCGGCGTTCCACATCAACAACTTCTATCTGCCGAACGGCGGTAACGCCGCCATCGACGCGCCCTTTGGCGTGCCGCTGGTCAACTATGGCGTCTGCAACAGTGCTCTCCAGCCTTTGCTGGCTGCTCAGGGCTTCTCCTACTCCACGGCCGTCAACACCAAGACCGGCGTCTCGACTGGCGTCATCGACGGCAACGGCATCGCCACCAACGTACATGGCAACAAGCTGCCGCAGGTTCCCAACGCCCAGATCGGTGTCGGTGCCCAATGGACGGCGCATCTCGACAATGGCTACACGCTGGTTCCGCGCGTCGACTATTACTGGCAGTCGAGCATGGAAGCGCGTGTGAACAACGATCCGGGCTCTGACTACATCGGCTCGTGGGACACGATGAACGCGCAGATCCAGCTCAATCCGAGCGACCAGGCCTGGTATGCGCGAATCTTCGCGACCAACATTTTCGACAAGCACAATCCGACGGGCGAATATCTCACAGACCCGACCTCGGCTCTGTTCACCAACGTGTTCTCCGAAGACCCGCGCGTCGTGGGCATCTCGGTCGGCGCGAACTGGTAAGCGTCACACATCGACTACGGGGAAGGGGCGCCGGTTTCGGCGCCCTTTTTCGTTTTAGGGTCTGATGCGACATGTAAATTCATCAGACAATGAATTATCCGATTGACGGGTGACGCCGGATCAAATATTCATCGCTTGATGAATTTTCGGCTGTTGCACGGCGCGGTATCGCGCTGCAGCGCAGCAAGGAGTTACCGTCTGCGATCGCCCTACCCAGGGGCCCGCAGATGGCGAAATCCCCCGGCCTGCGCTCCTCCTCGGGCAAGGCCGGGGGATGTTTCCTCCGGTCCGATTGAGCCACCCAGCCTAAGCGTGCAAGCTGGCCGCCATTCCTGAATTTTGGCGCCCATGTCGTTGAATGTGCTCTTCATCACGGCCGACCAATGGCGGGCCGAATGCCTGTCGGCCCTCGGACATCCGACAGTCCGGACGCCGAATCTGGATGAGCTTGCCCGGCAAGGCGTGCTGTTCAAGAAACACTTCGCCAACGCCGTGCCATGCGGGCCGTCGCGTGCGTCGCTGCACACCGGCATGTATCTCCAGAACCATCGTTCCGGAACGAACGGCACTCCGCTCGACGCCCGCCACAGCAACTGGGCCAAGGAGGCTGCCGCCGTCGGCTACGATCCGGTGCTGTTCGGCTACACTGACACCAGCCTCGATCCGCGCGAGCTCGGCGAGGACGATCCTTGGCTGCGCACCTATGAAGGACCGTTGCCGGGTATTCGGCCATTGGTCCTCATGGGAGAGACGCCGTACCCGTGGACCGACTGGTTGAAGGCGAAAGGCTATGTCGTGCCGGAGCCGATCGCGCGGGCCTACGCCTATCGCGCGGACGGACCGGACTATGAGGACGGTGCGCCGGTGCCCAAGCCGCTCGGCTATCCTGCCGAAGTCGACGATACGAACTTCCTGGTCGATCGCTGCATCGACTACATCCGGGATGCGACGGGACCGTTCGTGGCGCATCTCTCCATCCTGCGGCCCCATCCGCCCTTCATCGCGCCGGAACCATACAACGCCATGTACGACCCGCCCTCGCTGCCTGGTTTCGCACGGCTGGCGACGCCGAAAGAGGAAGCGGTGCAACACCCGTGGCTGGCGCATCAGCTGTCGCGCCGCCAATTCGTCGCGCCCGCCGACGAGCGCAAGCTGCGCCGCATGAAGGCCGTCTATTATGGTTTGATGAGTGAGGTCGACGACAGCCTCGGCCGCTTATTAGCGTTCCTGAAGGAGACGAAACGCTGGGACAATACATTGATCGTGTTCACCTCCGATCACGGCGAGCAGATGGGCGATCATTGGTTACTCGGGAAATGCGGCTACTTCGACGCCTCTTATCGCATTCCGCTGATCATCCGCGATCCAAGGTCCGGAAAGGCGCACGGCCACGTCGTCGACCGGTTCACCGAGAATGTCGACATCATGCCGACGCTGCTGGAAGCGATCGGCGCCGACATACCGCTGCAGTGCGACGGACGATCGCTGGCACCATTCATCGATGGACTTGCCGCGCCAAAGAACTGGCGCAGCGAAGCCCATTGGGAGTTCGACTTCCGCGATCCGTCCGATCCCAGAGCGGAGCACGCGCTCGATCTCACGCTGCACCAATGCACGATGAACATCGTGCGCGGCGAGCGGTTCAAATATGTTCATTTCACGAAGCTGCCGCCGCTCCTCTTCGACCTCGAGCAGGATCCCGGCGAGTTCGTCAACCGCGCCGGAGATCCCGACTATCTGCCGGTCCAGCTGGAATACGCCCAGAAACTCCTGTCCTGGCGCATGAATCACGACGAGCATGCGCTCACCCATATTGCCCTTACTCATGACGGACCGGTCAGCCGGCCGTCGCTCCGCTATTGAATGCAGCCCGAACTGGATATGAATTGACAGCTCCGCCATTGCCCGAGAAATCGAATTTGGAATCGGTCGATCACATCGAGGGCGTCCTGCCCGTCATCCAGGCGCGCAGCCGCGATGCGCGCGACCGGATGCTGCAGGCCGGCGAGCGGGTCTTCGCCAAGGTCGGCTACGACGCGGCGCATGTGAACGACATCGCGCTTGCCGCGGGCTGCTCGGTCGGCAGCTTCTATCGCCGCTTCCGCGACAAGGAAGCGTTCTTCAGGGCTCTCCACCATCGCTTCACCGAGCGCAATCTGGAGAACGCGACGCGCTTCTTCGCCATGGCGCAATGGCAGAGCCAGCCGACCTCTGTGCTGGTGCGCACGCTGGTCGAAAACACCGCACAGATCATGAGGCGCAACCACGGCTTCTTCCGCGCGCTGTTCCAGCGCTCGCTGGCGGGTGCCGGCGCCGACTATTGGCCGCGCATGCGGGCAGGCACCAAGCGGCAGGGCGAGCTGCTCGCGGAATTTCTGCGGGCCCGCGCCGAAGGCAAGCACGAGAATCTAACCGACGCCTGCATTTTCGCGCTGCGCTCGGTCGACGGCGTGCTGGTGCATCGCCTGCTCAACGATCTGCCGCATACCGAGGAATTGTTCGCACTCGATTCGCTTTCCCGGATGGCGCTCTCGTTTCTGGGCGTCGAGGATCACGGTCAGCCGGACTTCAGGCAAAATTGACGGTCAGGCCTCGGGCACCATCTTTGCCTCCAGCGCGCCGATCTTGTCGATCTCGACACGCACCGTGTCTCCGGCTTTCAGGAATTGCGGCGGCTTCATCGATTGGCCGACGCCGCCGGGAGTGCCGGTGAAGATCATGTCGCCAGGTTCGAGCGTCATCGCCTCGCTCAGATAGGCGATCTGGTCGAAGCAGTTGAACACCAAATTTCTCGTGTTCGAATTCTGCCTGGTTTCGCCGTTCACGATGCAGCGGATTCCGAGCGCGTGCGGATCGCCAATCTCGTCGGCGGTGACGATCCACGGCCCGATCGGCGCGTGGGTGTCGAAGGATTTTCCGATCAGCCATTGCGGCGTATGAAACTGCCAGTCGCGCACGCTGATGTCGTTGCCGCAGGCATAGCCGAAGATCACCTTTGGCGCGTCTTCCTTCGACACATGGCGGCAGCGCTGGCCGATGACGAAAACGAGTTCGGCCTCCCAGTCGATCGCCTTCGAGGCCTTCGGAATCTGGATCGGGTCGTAAGGCCCGTTCACCGCATTGCCGAGCTTGGCGAACCAGATCTGGCGTTCGGGCTTCGGCGCGCCGCTTTCGGCGATGTGGTCGGCATAGTTCAGGCCGATGGCGAGAACCTTCTGCGGCCTGGGCACCGGCGCACGCAAACGCACGTCCTTGAGCGCATAATGGGTGCGCTCCTCGGCGGCGCGGCGCGTCAGCCGATCCTTCAATGCCGGCCAGTTCGCGATAAGCTGGATCATGTCCGGCGCGAGATCGGTCGTCTCGACGATGCCATCACCGACCACGATGCCGGTGCGCTCCCGACCGTCGGCCTTGAAGGTGGCGAGCTTCATACGCGCGCCGCCTTTGGTTTTGAGCCCTTCACGCTGGTGCGCACCATCTCCCGGCGGTGACCGTGATAGTCGTTGAGCGCGAAATGTTGGGTGCAGCGATTGTCCCAAATGGCGAGCATTCCCTTGGCCCATCTGAGCCGCCAGGTGAAATTCTCGTTCACGGAATGACGGAACACATGGCCGAGCAATCCGTCGGACTCCGGTTTGGTCCAGCCGGCGATGCGTTGCGTGTAGACCGGATTGACGTAGAGCGACGGCTTGCCCGTTTCGGCATGCGCGATGACGGCGGGATGGCTCTGTTCTTTATAGGCGTCCTTCGACGGTGCGATTTTCGTCGACATCTTGTCCTTCACGCCATCGAGATAGCCGCCAGTGCCGTAGGCAGGACCGGCGGAATGCACGGCCTCCAGCCCCATCAGCGTGTCGCGCAGGCCCGGCGACAATGTCTCGAACGCCATGTACTGGTTCGCCCAAACCGTATCGCCGCCGGCCGGCGGGGTTTCGAGGCAATAGAGCACCGTGAAGCTGGGCGGCGCCTCGAGATAGGAAAGGTCGGTGTGCCACGCATTGGCGAAGTTCAGCTTCTCGTGCGGCTCCTTGAGGATGCGGATGACGAAGGGATGGCCTTCCATCGGCGTCACAAAGGGCGTGATGTCCTTGCCGCCGAGCGCATCGGTGAAGCGCTCAAGATCGTCGAGCGAAAGCCTCTGGTCGGGAAGCGCGACGACGAGATTGTCGAGCAGGGCCCTGCGGATGCCGGCGATCTCCTCGGCTTCGCTCGTCTTCGACAGATCGACGCCGGTCACATAGGCGCCGGCCGAACCGCCGGCAGGCGAGACGGCAAGACGTTCGCGTGTGTGTGCCGCTGCAGACATTGTTGCCTCCGTTTATTTCAACGCCGACGCAAAGAACTCGACCGCCATGCGGTGCGACAGCTTCGTCGTCTGCGGATTATAGCGCATGATGACCTTTCCGCCCCGGCCTTGATTGCCGAACGGATCGTTCACTTCCATGTCGGCGCCCGGCATGTCGAAGCCGTGATGGCTCTCCGGCATGACCTTGAGCGTGATCCGGGCGCGATCTTCCGGCTTCAGGCCGGCCACCAGCTTGGCCGAAATCTCGGGATCGTTGTCGTACTGGTCGAGCGCACCGGTAATCAAAAGGATTGGGGCTTCAACCAGTTCGCCGAACTCGAAGTTCGGCACCCGGTTGAAGGTCCAGGTCGCCGGATAGACCGGCATGAAGGCACGGAAGTGATCGGCCCCGAGGAACCCGTCGTTGTGCTTGTGCGTCGCCGACAACATGGTCGCGACGCCGCCGAACGAGAAGCCGCCGACGCCGATCCGCGTGGCATCGACAGCGGGATGCGCGGCAAGGAAGGCACGCGCGCCATAGACGTCGGGCAGGGTCTCGATCACCGTCTTGGGACGGCCCGCCGCGCCGCCGGCGATGCCGCGCGCAGACCATTGATCCGGCTCCAGGGTGACAAAGCCCGCTTCGTTCAGTGCCTCCGCATAACCGCCTTCGCGCCCCGAAGGTCCGGCCGAGCCATGCAGCAGCAGAACCGTGGGGTGGTTCGCCGTGCCGTCCTGTGGCACGCGCAGCCGCGCCGCGATCGAAAGCGGCTCGGGGTGGAGCGAGTTAAAGGTGATGTAGTGAAGGGACGTCAGCATTGTGTCCTCCCTTTCTAATCGTCATGGCCGGCCTCGTGCCGGCCACCCATGATCGCGGCCGCATCATGGGTGTTCCTGGGTCGCCGGGACAAGCCCCGCGATGACCGCAACTTTCTTCCCTATGAGATCGCCGCGCGCCGATTTGGCTTGAACGTCACCGGCATCACCTGCGGCCCGGAGATGAAGTTCGATGGCAGCCACTTGGGCGGTTCTTTCAGGCGGAAATCCTTCAGCCGCGTCAGCACCTCGATCAGCATCGCGTCGATTTCGATTCGCGCGATGTGCTGACCGAGGCAGCCGTGCGGGCCCGTGCCGAATGCGATGTGCTCGTTCGGGTTGCGCGCAAGATCGAGCTTGTCGGGATGCTCGAACTTCGCGGCGTCGCGGTTGGCGGAGCCGAAATACATGACGACCTTGTCGCCCGCCTTCACCTTCTGGCCGGCCAGATCGACATCGTGCTTGGCGGTGCGGCGCATGTAGATCACCGGCGTCGTCCAGCGCAGCAATTCCTCGCGTGCCCTCGGCAGCCGCCCGGTCAAGTCTTCCATCAGCCAGCGGTGCTGTTCGGGATTCTCCAAGAGCGCCACCATGCCGCCGGACAGCAGGTTGCGCGTCGTGTCGCCGCCGGCATCGATCAGCAGCAGGAAGAACAGCAGGAATTCGATGTCGTCCAGCTTCTTGCCGTCGACTTCGGCCTGCAACAGCTTGGTCGCCAGATCGTCCTTCGGCCGCGCGCGCTTCTCCTCGATCAGCTTGCGGCCGTATTCGAACATCTTCATCACCGCCTCGCCGCCGGAGAGGCCGGGCACCGTACCCGGGGCGGCGTGGATCGCTTCCGTCAGCTTGTAGAGTTCGCGCCCGTCGTCCAGCGGCATGCCCAACAGCTCGGCGATCACATAGGACGGCATCTCGCCCGCGACCTGCGAAACGAAATCGCATTCGCCCTTTTCGATTACCTCGTCGACGATCTGGCTCGCCAGTTCCTGCATACGCGGCTTCTTGTCGGCTGCGGTCGGCACCGTGAACTCGCCGCGGATGAGCCTTCGGAATGCGGTGTGCTGTGGCGGATCCATCATCAGCATCATCTTGTAGGGCCCGAACCCGCTGCCCGCTTCGGCCAGCGGATCCTGGATCATGATCGTCGGCTCAGACGAGAACGCCTGGAAATTGCGGTCCACGTCCCACACGTCCTGAAACCGCGTCACCGCCCAATAGCCGGGGCCGCTCGGCTCCTGCTGGAAATGAACCGGATCGTTGGCGCGCAGCCAGTCATATTGCGCGTGCGGGTGACCGTGCGCAAAGGAGTTCGGATCCCACAGATCGATCTTCATGTCAGGCGTCCCGTCGGCTTTCCATCCACGATCTGGTCGAGATATTCGCTGAGGCCGTAGCCGGTGAGGCCGTTGCACTTATATTCCGTCATGCCCTCGGTGATGCGGGTGTTGAGCTCCTTGCCGTCAGGCGTCTTGCGCCGGTTGCGCAAGGGGATCAGCGACAGCACCTTGCCGGTCACCTCGTAGCGCGCGCCCGATTCCGTCTTCACCTTGGCGCGGAGCGCGGTCTGGTACCAGTTCTCGTCCCAGTCGCTGTCGATCTGGCATTCCTTGATCAGGTCGTACTTGCCGTCCTTGAACACCATGCCGCCTTCATGCGGCTTGCCGTCGGTGCCGGCGACGATGGAGAGCATCATCCCGAAGTCGCGGCCGAAATTCATCGGGCACCAGCGATACCAGTTGATCGCCTGCCAGTAGCGCGGGCCCCAGCTCTTGTCGCGCAGGCCGAAGCCCTCGACCTCGAAGCGCTCGCCGCCGATGTCGAAGCTGCCCTTGGCCGCCATGTGCTGTTCGTAATGTGCCTTGGCGAAGGATTTCTCCGGATCGATCTCGATCGGTTTGCCGTCTTCGCGCACCGTTTCGCCGCCATACATCGGCGAGACGCCTTCATAGTCGAGCGCAACCTTGCAATCGACGGTCGGGTTCTCGCGGAACGCTTTGGATGGTTCGGCCATGTCGAACGGCATCTTGAGCACCACCGCCTTGCCGTCATAGGTGACGCGCAGGCGCTTGAACGGCTCGACCACCTCGATCTTCATGCCGCCCGCGTTCATCTCCTTGTTGTCCGCGATCTTCGGCCGGCCATACATAAAGGCGACGCGGCCGTCTGGGAGATAAAGGCACACCGTCATCTCGGCCTGGCCCTCGTTGGGGCGATTGCCGAGGCGGAACCAGCCGCCGATCTTCCGCTTAGGATCGAACATGTTGAAGTACATGCTCTCGTTATAGTTCGAGGCGGCATCGGGGGTGTGGGTGTACTCGTCCTTCGGTTCCAGACGCACCTTGAATCCGGTTGGCGCTGCCATTGCTCGCTCCCTTGATGATTTTCCCGATTTTGCTCGCCTCGCGCGGCGCACTGCAATCGCGTTGTGAGTGGCCGCGACACTAATTAGAGTGCAGCAAAAGAACGCGGGAACATGGCTTCCCCAGCGTCAGCCTGTGTGGGAGAGAAAAATGCCGTGGAATTTCGGTGACCTTCTGGATGCCATTTCTGAAGTCATTCCGCCGGACGCGCCAGCCTTCGTGCATGGCGCGCGCCGCATCAGCTGGGGCGAGACGACAAGGCGCACCAACAATCTCGCCCGCGAGCTGATCGCGCGCGGTTCCAAGCCGCACGACAAGGTCGCGTTCTACATGCGCAACCGGCCGGAATATTGCGAGACGCTGGCAGCCTGCTTCAAGGCGCGGCTCACCCATGTGAACGTCAACTACCGCTACAAGCCCGAAGAGGTGTTCTACATCTTCGACAATTCGGATGCGCAGACTGTGGTCTACGGCACCGAGTTCCGCGATGTGGTGAAGGAAATCCGCCCACGCCTGACCAAGGTCGACACCTTCATCGAGGTGACCGACGGCGGCGCGGCGGCCGAATTCGCCGTCGACTTCGAGGATCTGGCGAACAAGGGCGACGGTTCGCCGCTCAAGATCGCACGCTCGCCGCATGACGAGTTTTTCATCTACACCGGCGGCACCACCGGCATGCCCAAGGGCGTCATCTGGCGGCACGACGATCTGCGCGAGACGTCGCTGGTGGCGCTGCGCAAGCTTGGCCCCGTACCGGAGAACACCGAGCAGGTCGTGGCGGCGATCAGGCAGGCGGGACCGGGCAACCGGCTGCTGCCGGCGTGCCCGTTGATGCACGGCACCGGCTTGCTGATGGCGCTGAACACGATGCTGGCTGGCGGCAGCGTCATCACCCTGTCGCATCACTCCCTGAATGCCCACGAATTGTGGACCGCAACGGAACAGAACAAGGCGATGACGCTCGTCATCGTCGGCGATGCGTTCGCCAAGCCGATGCTCGCCGCGCTGGAAGAGCAGCCTGGGCGCTACGACACCTCCAGCGTCGTCAACATCATCTCGTCCGGCGTGATGTGGAGCCGCGAGGTGAAACAGAACCTCTTGCGCCACATCCCCCAGGCGATCCTTGTCGACAGTTTCGGTTCGTCCGAGGCCGTCGGCTTCGGCACTTCGATGATGACGAAGGACGGCGAGGTGCAGACCGCGAAGTTTCAGGTCAATGACCGCTGCAAGGTGTTCGACGCCGAGGACCGGCCGGTCGCGCCGGGCTCCGGCGTTCCCGGCATTATCGCGATGCCTGAGCCGATCCCGATGGGCTACTACAAGGACGCCAAGAAGACGGCCGAGACGTTCAAGACCATCGCCGGCGTGCGCTACTCCATGCCGGGCGACTGGTGCACGGTGGAAAAGGACGGAACGCTGACCTTGCTCGGCCGCGGCAGCGTGTGCATCAACACCGCGGGCGAGAAGGTCTATCCCGAGGAGGTCGAGGAGACCTTGAAGCGCCATCCGGCGATTGACGATGCCCTGGTGGTCGGCGTGCCGGACGAGAAATGGGGTCAGGCGGTCACCGCCGTCGTCACCATCACGCCCGAGGAGAATTTCGACGAGGCCGATGTGCGCGCCCATGTGCATCAGCGGCTCGCGGGCTACAAGGCGCCCAAGCATGTGCTGATTGCCGGCGTTGCGTTGCGCGCGCCGAACGGCAAGGCCGATTACAAGAGCGCGCTCGATTTCGCCAAACGGCAGCTGGGGATCGCCTAAAGCGTTCCGCGGTCGCCGATGCGATCATAGGACGTGTCCAGCGCCTGGCGAACACGCTCGTCGCTGGCGAGGCGGCGGGGCGCGGCGATCTCGAGGAAGCGCGGAACGTCGTGCGTGCCGATGCCGTCGCATTCCTGTGCGGCCTTCTGCAATTGATCGGCGAGCGGATCGACGAGCGGGACCTTGTCGCGCGTGCGCCGCACGACAAAGCGCATCCAGCCGGCGATGGGGATTGCGAGCCGCGCGATGGGCCGCCCGGCGGCGAGCGCTTCTGCGATCACAGGAAACAGGCGATAGGCGAGCTTCTGCGAGCCGTCATGAGCGATCTGCTCCAGGCGGTGGATGATCGCCGGGTTCGCGATGCGCGCAAGCACGGTCGAGGTGTAGCCGGGCACGTCGAGTCCGCGCGGCGCTCTGACCGACGGCGCGATGTCGTCGGCCAGCAGGGTGCGCACAAATGCGGACAGTTGCTTGTCGGTCATCGCCTCGCGCGTGGTGGCAAGTCCGCGCAGGAGACCGAGATAGGCGAGCGTCGAGTGCGCGCCGTTGAGAATGCGCAGCTTGGCGTTCTCATAACCTGTGACGTCACTGGTCAGAGTCACGCCGGCGGCGGTCCAGTCCGGACCCGGCATATCCGGCAAATCCTCGATCGCCCATTGCACGAAGGGCTCGCGCTGCACGGGGACGCGGTCGAGCAGGCCGATGCTTGCGGCGACGCGTTCGATGAGCGCCGCGTCCGACCCCGGCGTGATGCTGTCGACCATTGTGTTGGGAAAGTGCGCCTCGGCCTCGATCCAGCGCGCCAGCTGCGGATCGCGGACGAATTGCAGTAGCGCGCGCTTCAATCGCGCGCCATTGCCGGCGACATTGTCACAACTGATCGTCGCGAAGGGCGCAACGCCGGTGCTTCGCCGCCGGCCAAGTGCCAGCGCTAGCCAGCCGATCAGGCTCGCTGGCGCATCGGGATTCGCAAGATCGTGGACGATTTCGGGGCGCGACGTGTCGAGGTCGCCACCCGGGGTCAAGCAATAGCCGTTCTCGGTCACGGTCATGGTGACGACCTGCACGGCGGGCGACGCCAATCGCGCGGCGACGTCGTTCGGTGACCGCCGCGCGCTCAGTGCTTCGCGCACCGAGCCGATGATGCGATAGCGCTCGGGCTCGGCGAGTTCGGCGATGGTGAAGAGCCCGTCTTGCGCGGCCAACGCATCGGTCACCGCCGTGCCGCGCAGCGCGACATCGCAAATACCCCAGCGCGGATCGCTCGCGAGCAGACGGTCGACGAAGAAGGCCTGATGGGCGCGATGAAAGGCGCCCGGTCCGATATGAGCGATCCCGGTCGCCACACGCGCCCGATCATAGACCGGGCGAGTCGCGCGGGCCTGTTCGAGAGTTGCGGCGCAGAGGCGCTTCGCGGCGGCTGGTCCTGTCATCGCCGCACGATGTTCCTGCGGCCCACGGCTTTCAATGGCCGTCCGTGTGGCTAATCTCGTGTCCGGGCGAACGGAGCAGGGGCCTTGCCGGGGACATCGCGCAAGAACAACGGGACGCGATCCGACGCTGCGCCGCGGCGGGCGACCATCAACGACATCGCACGCCTGGCCAATGTGTCTAAGAAGACGGTGTCGCGGGTGATCAACGACTCGCCCTTCGTTCGGCCGCGCACGCGCGAGAAGGTCGCCGCGATCATCGCCGAGACCGGCTATGCCCCCGATCCGCAGGCGCGTGGGCTCGCCTTTCGCCGCTCCTTCCTGGTCGCGATGATCTTCGACTCCGCACCGAACATGGTCGCCATCCAGCAGGGGATCCTGGGCGCGCTGCGCGACACCGATTTCGGGCTCACGGTCCGCACCTATGAGCGCGGCGACCGGGAGAAGCTCGACGGCGTCCGCGATTTCCTGGCGCGGCAACGGCCGTGGGGCGTCATCCTGCCGCCGACACTCGCGGCCGATGGCGAGTTGCGCCAGCTGCTCGACAGTCTCGGCTGCCGCACGGCCTGCATCGCGGGGTCCTCGCAGCATGCGGCGCGCGAACAGGCGCGCGCGGCCGCGGCCAATCTGATCGCCGCCGGGCCGGACACCGATCCGCCTCGCGCGCGTACGAAGCGGAGATAGAACGGCGCATTGCCACTTGATGCCAAATTGCGCTAGGCGCCGGTGCGTTCCTTGAAAAAGGCGATGACGCGCTGCTCCGCCTTCTTGGTCGGGCCGTCGGGATCGTCGTCGCGCAGATTGATGGTCAGAACGGAGTGCGCCTGGATCGGACCGGGCGCGGCGTCTTTGGGATCGATCTCAATTGCCTCGAACTTGTCGCCAAACGTCTTCTTGTAGGTATCGAACCGCGCGTCCTTCACGAACGGGTCCTTGAAGAAGCGCAGCCCGATCATTGACAGGCCTTCGGAATCGAACCGTTTCTTGGCACAGGAGATTTCATCCGGCGAGACGCCGAGTGCCGCTTCGCGCCGCCTGTTGCCGAAGCCGAGCGGCAGCGAAGGCTGCGACAGGACCGGCGCGACGACGGATGGCTCGGTCATCATGGCGAGCGCGAAATTGCCGGTGAAGCACATGCCGACGGCGCCGACGCCCTTGCCGCCGCACTCGGCATGGATCTTTCGCGCGAGCGCGCGCAGCCAGTCGACGATCGGGCTCGACCTGTCTGTCGCCCACACGCTGAACTCGCGCCGGATGCAGATGCCCTGGATCATCTGTCCCAGGCCATAAAGCGGCGTCGGCTCGCGGCCGGGCGTTCCGAACAGGCTCGGCAGGATGGCCGTCATGCCGGCTTCGGCGACATGGTTGCCGAAACGCACGACGAGCGGATGCATGTTGGGCATTTCGTGGATGACGATGACGGCAGGCCCCTTGCCGCGACGATAGACGGGCCGCGTCCAGCGCCCGTCATTGAAGTCGAACTTCGTGTAATCCTTCAAGACATCCGATTCGCTCATCGCCACCCCTTTCGGCCTACGCCTCTGCCAACCTAACATGGCGATCCCACGCCGAGACCAGCCGGATCATCCGTGAACAGTTCCGACGAAACGTCGCCGCCGCGTCCCAACGCCTATCTGCGGATCGGCGTGACGGGCCATCGTCCCGGTCCGAAGCTGTCCGCCGACCAGGCCGCTGCGATCCGCCATACGGTAGACCACATCCTTGCCGACATTGCCCGGCAGACGGACGCGGTCGTCGCACGGGACGCCTGGGCACTTTCGAACCGCCGGCCGGACGTCTCCATCGTGTCTTCGCTGGCCGAGGGGGCCGACCGTATCGTCGCGCAGGCCGGGCTCGCGGCGGGCTTTGGATTGAGCGCGATCCTGCCCTTTGGCCGCGCCGATTATCGCGGCGACTTCGCGGGCGATGCCACCAAGGCGGAATTTGATCTTCTGCTCGGCAAGTCCGACGCGGCGTTCGAGCTCGACGGTAAGCGCGACGCGGCGGACCGGGCCTATGAAGCGGCTGGGCTCTTGATGCTCGCCAACGCCGACATCGTCATCGCGATCTGGGACCAGATGCCGGCGGAGGGGATAGGCGGCACGGCGATGATCGTCGAACAGGCACTTGCCGAGGACGTGCCGGTGATCTTGATCGATCCGCGCACGCCGGACCAAGCCGCCATCCTGTGGCGCGCCGATACCGCACTGCCCACCGCGCGCGAAGGCGTGGAGAACATCAAGCGGCGGCCGCTCGCGTCCGATCTCGCCGACATCGTGGACATCATCCTGGCGCCGCCGAAGGATGCGACGCAGCGCGACGCGCTCAAGGTGCTGTTCGCCGAGCGCCAGCAGTCCTGGAACATCGCGATCTCCTATCCGCTCATGTTGTTTCTTCTGGGCGTGCGGCAGATTCGCTGGAGCGATCTGCGCACGCCGGCCAAGCGCCCCGACAGCGCGACGCGCTGGCGCGACTATCTGCTCGGGCATCTGAACGACCAGTCGCTCCGGCCGATCGACACCGACACGCTCTATCGCGGATATTCCTTCGTCGATCATCTTTCGACGCGCTATGCGCAGGTCTATCGCAGCGCCTATGTGTTCAACTATATCGCCGGCGCGGCCGCGGTCCTGTTGGCCTCGATCGGACTGATCTATCCGTCCGCCAATCTGGAAGCGGCGCTGAACTTCAAGGCGATGATGGTGGCGATCGAGATCGCGCTGATCTCATCGATCCTGATCGTGCTCAGCCTGGGAACATCGCGGCAATGGCACCGGCGCTGGCTCGAATATCGAAAGCTTGCCGAGACCTTGCGGCATTTGCGCATGCTTGCGCCGACCGCGGCGGCGGCGCGCTTCGAACGGCCGAGCGACCGGGCAGGCAGTGCCTATAGCTGGATCAGCTGGTACGCGCGCGCCGTCGAACGCGAGATTCCGGTGCCCGATGTCGCGATCGACCAGGGATATCTCGCTGCGGTGCGCAATGCGATCCGCGATGCGGAGCTCAAGACGCAAATCGCGTGGAACCGAGGCAGCGCGCACGCCATGGAGGCCGCCGGCCACCGGCTGCATCTGGCCGGCATGTTCCTGTTCTGGGCGACCCTCTTTATCTGCGTGGGCTTCCTCGCGATCTATTTCACCAACGCCAGGCTTGCCGAGCAGCTGCGCGAATTGACGGTGTTCCTGACGGCGCTGTTCCCAGCGATCGGCGCGGCGCTCAGTGCAATCCGCTCGCAAGCCGACTTCGAGACCGTCGCCAAGCGCACCCATGATACCGCGCACGGCCTTGAGGAGATCGAGCTGGCGATGGAGCGCGAGCCGCTCGAATTCGCGCGGCTGACCGACCGGATCGAGAAAGCGGTCGACGTGATGATGGCGGACAATGCTGAATGGCAGGTGCTGTTCCGGACCAGGCCGCTCAGTCTTCCCGCCTGACCTAGTCCCGCAGTCGGACGTGCCAAAGCGGGAATATTTCTTCAATAACCCCGGCGTAAGCTTTGCACCCCATGGTCGCACCATGAGCCGGCTTGGACAGATCGCGCGCGGAATTGGGCGCTTTATTCCTGCAGACGCTGTGCGTCCGCTCGGCCGGCCGGCGGCTGTTTTCTTCCATGGCGTGGTGCGGCAGACGCTCGATCCGCATGTGCAGACCGATCATCACGAAGTCGCGGGGTTCCGCGACATCGTGCGTACGTTGAAATCGAACTTCGACGTGCTGCCGCTCGCGGCGATCGGCGACGTCTTGAAAGTGCCGGAGCGGCATGGCCGGGCCGTCTTCCTGATGTCCGACGACGGCTATGCGAACACCTTGACGGTGGCGGCCGACATTCTCGAGGAAGCGCGACTTCCCTGGACGCTGTTCGCCAGCACCCACCACATCGATACCGGCGAGCGCAATCCGATCTTCCTGGCGCGCCTCTTCGCCTACTATGCGCCGGCCGGGCGCTACGAGATTCCACACTTCGTGCACCCGATCCGGCTAGGCACCTCACGCGGCGCCGCTGCCGAAACGATCATGCGCCGGCTGCACGGCCTCGACATGGTGAGCGCCCAGGAAGCGGTCGATGCGATGGTCGCCAAACTCGACGCGCGGGAGAAGCTGCTAGCGGAATTCTCCTCGGAATCATTCCTCAGCTGGGATCAGGTCCGCATGCTCGCCAAGCGCGGTGTCGAGATCGGGGCGCATGCTCATCGCCATTGGCCGATGAATCGCCACCAGACGCCCGATATGCTGCGGCAGCAGGCGCAAGAGCCTCGCCGGCGCATCGAGCAGGAAGTCGGGCGGTGCCGCTTCTTTGCCTATCCCTTTGGAAATAAAGAGGATATTTCTCCCGGCGCGTGGCAGGCAGTGCGCGATGCCGGCTATGAATATGCCTTCTCGACGCTGTCCGGCACGCTCGACGCACAATCCAATCCTTTCCTGCTGCCGCGCTATGGCATCGACCAGCGGGCACCGCATCTGGCGACGCTGATCTCGATGCTGCGCGCCGGCAATGGCCGCGTGAAGCGCTGGCAGAAGGAGCTTGCCGCCTGATGCACCTTGTGCGTCCCGTGGCGGGACAATCGTTACCGTCATCTTAGTTATGTACGGCGGTTAACCACCGCACGGCACAAATCCGTTTCGTACTGACACAGAAACCGTACGCCTTCGCTGGCGTGCGCGATGCAGCCCTCTTCGCTTGTCGAAGCGAGGCGTGCTGTGAGTCTACAAGAACAATCCGCGTCCGGTGCCCAGGTTGGGGCGTCGATGGATACCTCGGGTGTTGCGACGGCGCTCGGAATTTCGCCGGAGATGCTGTGGGGCAAGCCCGCCAATCTCAACACGAAGGCGAGCCGGTATCCCGACCGCGCCAAGCGCGTGTTCGATCTTGCGATCGCGCTTCCCGCGCTCGCGTTTCTTGCGCCGTTGTTCGCGGTACTCGCACTGATCGTGCGGCTGGATTCACGCGGACCTGCCTTCTTTCGCCAGACGCGGCTCGGCCGCGATGGCAAGCCGTTCGACATCTTCAAATTCCGCAGCATGACGGTGATGGAGAACGGCGACAGCGTCGTTCAGGCCTGCGAGAACGATTTCCGCGTGACGCGCGCCGGCAAGTGGCTGCGCAGCACCAGCCTCGACGAGCTGCCGCAGCTTCTCAACGTCATCGCCGGCGACATGTCGCTGGTCGGCCCGCGGCCGCACGCGCGCTGCCACGACCTGCACTATGCGAAGCTGATTCCGGCCTATGAGCTGCGCCAATCGGTTAAGCCCGGCATCACCGGCTGGGCCCAGGTCAACGGCCATCGCGGCGAGACGCCGACGCTCGAGACGATGTGCGCCCGCGTCGATCTCGACATCTGGTACGCCAAGAATGCGAGCCTTCTGCTCGATCTCGAGATCCTGCTGCGCACGCCAGTCGAAGTCCTTTGCGCAAGGAACGCGCATTGATGGGCGGCGCTCTCAAACTTCAACCGACGCCAGAGGCACTGCGCGCGATCCCGCGCCCGGCGAACGACCGCTATGCCGAAGCGATCGTCGGCGGCATCAAGACGGCCTGCATCACGCGCAAGCAGATGACGGCGCTGATGGTTGAGGATTGTCTTGCGGCGCGTGCCACACTCCAGCCGCCCAAGCTGATCTTTGCCTCGAACGGCCATGCCATCACGTTGGCGGCGACCGATGAGGCGTTCCGCAAGCAGTTCGAGGCGGCCGACTTGGTCCATGCCGACGGCCAGCCCGTGGTGCTCGCTTCGCGCCTGCTCGCCCGCACGCCGGTGCCCGAGCGCAGCGCGACGACCGATTTCATCCACGATGCGGCCAAGGCGGCCCGCGAGAACGGCCTCAAGGTCTATCTGCTCGGAGCCACCGAGGAGGTCAATTCGCGCTGCGCCGATCTTCTGCGCTTTTCCTATCCAGGTCTTCAGATCGTCGGCCGCCGCAACGGCTACTTCAAGCGCGACGCCGAAGCGGAGATTTGCGATGAGATCAACCGCTCCGGCGCCGACATCGTGTTCGTGGGATTGGGCGTGCCGCTCGAATATTCGTTCTGTGTACGGAATAAATCGCGGCTCAACGCCGGCTGGATGGTGACCTGCGGCGGCTGCTACAATTTCGTCACCGGCGATTACAAGCGCGCGCCCGCCTGGATGCAGAAATATTCGCTCGAATGGCTCTATCGCCTGGCGCGCGAGCCCAAAAGGCTGTTCTGGCGCTATGCGATCACCAATCCGCTCGCAACCTTCTTTCTGGTGACGCGCACGGCCTGAGCGGACTCGCATTTCAACGGCGCAGCGTTGCGACAAATGGCGCAGCGCTGCGTTGGCGCGCGCGAAATCCGGCAGCAAAAAATAATTGAGAAACGCCGCGGCACGGCGGCAAATCTGGCCCCGCGCTTGCAGTTCGTGCCGTATGTCGAACCCGCAAAGCGCCACGCCCACGCTCGCCGCCGATCTCGCCATCGCACCGTCGCGGCTGCAAAGCTTCGTGCGGATGGCGGCGCGCTATTCGCTGTCCTCGATCGGACCGGTGTGCGTCTCCGGCGCGCATTTTCTGAGCGCGGTCATCGTGCTGCACACGCTGTCGCCGGCGCATTTCGGAACCTTCTCCTTCGTCATGACGGTGGTACCGTTCTGCGTCAGCGCCGCGATCGCGCTGATCGGCGCGCCGACCACGATCGGCATCCGCCGCGTCGGCCATGTCGACGAAGCCTCGCTCGCCACCTTCCAGAAGGCGAACCTGCTGCTCTCGCTCTTCGCCTTCGCCTTCGTCGCCGGTTCGCTGATGCTGAGCGGTCTGGGTCTCGTCCCCGCGTTTCTGTTCGGCGTTTATGGCGCGGCAATGAGCCTGCGCTCGCTTGGCCGCGTCTATGTCTTCTCGGTCGACAAGCCGGTCCGCGCCGCGGCCTCCGATCTCGTCTACGGCCTGCTGCTCGTCGCCGGCATGGGCACGCTCTACCTGCTCGATCGGCTGACGATGACGCATGCCGCGACGGTTCTCGCGCTCGCCGCGGCCGCGAGCATGGCGCTGTTCGATCGCGACTTCCTGGTGAAGCAGTTCGCGCCGTCGGCCGCCGGAAGCCTTGCCGATTACATCCCGGTGTGGCGCGATCTGACGCGCTGGTCGCTGCTCGGCGTTGCCGCCACCGAGCTGACGATCAATGCGCACGCCTATTTCGTCACCTTCTTCTCCGGTCCCGGCTCGTTCGCGCTGCTCGCGCTCGGCAGCCTGTTGATGCGTCCGGTGGCGGTGATCCTGGCATCCCTGCCGGATCTGGAGCGCCCGGTCATGGCGCGCGCCATCGGCGCCGGCGATATCGGCAGGGCTTTGCGGGCCGTTAAGGAATTTCGAACCGCCGCGGCCGCAGTGTTGCTTGCTACCACTCTCCTCGCGGCGGTCCTGTTGTTCTGGTTCCCTCAAATCGTGCTCAAGCAAGGCTATGACGCCCATTCGGCGGTGCTTATTGCGGGCATCTGGGTCGTCATCATGGCGGTGCGCGCGCTGCGCACGCCGGATGCCGTGCTGTTGCAGGCGTGCGGCGAGTTCCAGCCGCTGGCCGCGATCGGCATGAAGGCCGCGGGCGTCTCGCTCGTCGCGACGCTGACCTTGCTCCTGGTGTTCGGCCCGATCGCATCGCTGCTCGGAATCATCGCCGGCGATCTGGTGATGACGGCCGGTGTGTTCCGGCTGTCGCGCCGCTGGATGCTTGCCCATGCCTGAGGTGACGGTCGCGATCCCGACCTTCCGCCGGCCGCGCAGCCTGAAGCGGTTGCTCGACGCGCTGGCGAAGCTCGAGACCGCGGCAACTGTCCGCGTGCTGGTGGCCGACAATGACGCCGAGGCGCACGAGGGGTTCTCGCTGTGCGAGGCGATGCGGGCGTACCGCTGGCCGTTGCGCGCGGTGATCGTCGCCGAACGCGGCATCGCGCCGGCGCGCAATGCACTCGTCGCCAACGCGCTCGACGACAAGAACATGCAGTTCCTTGCCATGCTCGACGATGACGAGTGGCCCGGTGCGCAATGGCTCGACGCTCTGCTGCGCGAACAGCAGAAGACCGGCGCCGGCGCACTGCAGGGCTCAATCCTGTTCGACTTCGACGCCAAGCCGGCTGCGTGGGCGAGGCAGTTCGACGGCATGTCCGACATCCGCCATGCGAGCGGCCCGGTCGAGATGCTTCAAGGCGCGGGCAATCTGCTCGTTTCGCGCGCCGCACTCGAAGCTCTGCCTGCGCCCTGGTTCGACCCCGCCTTCGCCCTCAGCGGCGGCGAGGACCGCGACTTCTTCTTGCGCCTGAAAGCGGCTGGCGTCCGCTTCGCCTGGTCCGACGAGGCGGTGGCGCACGGCTTCGTGCCGGCGACGCGCACAACATTGTCCTGGGCCCTGTCGCGCGCCTATTCTATCGGCAATTCCGACATGCGCGTGTTCCTGAAATACGGGCCGGGCGTCGCCGCGCGCGCGACCGAATTCGCCAAGATCGCCGGCGCTCTCTTGTTGTCGCCCCTGCTGTTGGTCATTCTTGGCTTCGACGCGAATCGGCGCGCGAATGTGTTGCGCCGGATGTTCCGGGCGGCCGGCAAGGCCACCGCGCTCTTCGGGCGGCACCACCATGAATATGCCGTGATCCATGGCGAGTGAGGGATACGCACCGGCGCTGACCGCCGACCGCTCCACGCTCGACATGCGGATCGTGGAGATCGGCTTCGTCCTCACGACGTTTCTCGTCATCGTCGGGCTGGAGCCGTTCGACCTGCGCACGCCGGCGGCGATCGCGGCGCGCGATGCGGCCTCGGCCGCCGGCGACACGGTTCGCCAGATCGCCTTCATCTGCACCTTTGCGCTGGTCGCCTATGGCGCGTTCCGCAAGCGCGGTGTGCTCGCGATCACGGCCATCCCGCTGATGATCGGCGCGCTGCTGGCCTGGTGTTTCGCTTCCGCTTTGTGGGCGGACGAGCCCGCCGTGGTCCTGCGCCGCGCCGTTCTCGCCTCGATGTTCGCGTTCTCCATGCTGTTGTCGGTTGACACGCTCGGCTCGGCGCGGACCTTCGTTCTGTGGCGCTACCTCATCGCGGCGATCATCATCGCCGACATCACATCGGTTTTTTTCGTCCATGCGGCGATCCATCAGCCCGACGACGTCGAGTCCGATCTCGCAGGCGCGTGGCGCGGGCTGCACTCGCACAAGAACATGGCGGGCTCGGTGGCGACTGCCGCTTCGATCATGTTCCTGTTTTGCGCGCTGGAAACCAAGCGTCGAAGCGACATACTTTTGTGCCTCGCTTCGACCTTCTTCCTGATCATGACGCGATCGAAGTCGTCGCTCGGCCTGTTGCCGGTGGCGCTGTTCGCCGGCTTTCTCTATCGCGCGGTGTGGCGCAGCGGGCTCGACCGCGCCATCGCGGCGACCGCCGCCACGATCATCGTTCTTATCGCCGGCGTCGCCGTCGCGGTCGAATGGGATCCCATCATGCGACTGCTGGAAGACCCGACCCAGTTCACCGGTCGATCCGCGATCTGGCAGGCGGAGATCGCCTACATTCACGATCATCCCTTCCTCGGCGCGGCTTTCGGCACGTTCGGTAACACCGGATTGCGTTCGCCGATCTATCCCTATGTCGGGCCCGGATGGGTGGCGCAGATCGGAGAGGGCCATAGCGGCTATCTCGAAATGCTCGTGACGATCGGCGGTGTCGGCTTCGCGATCTGCATGATCGGGCTTCTCATCCTGCCGTTCCTGCGATTCTGGCGCATGGATGGCAAACATCTCAACTTCAACGCCATGCTGTTCGCGCTGTTCACCTTCGACGTGCTGCACAATTTCATGGAGTCGGATTTCGTCCAGGTGACGTCGGCGCAGTGGGGACAACTCCTGCTCGTCATCGGCGTGCAGCATGCGATGTTTCGCGAGGCGCGGGAGAAGGCGGCCAACGAAGCCTTCAGGACATGAACCCGTTCTTCTCGATTGTCATCCCGGTCTACAACCGCGCCGGCCCCCTGGAGACCGCGCTACGGTCGGTCCTGGCGCAGAGCGATCAGGATTTCGAGATCGTTGTGGTCGACGACGGTTCGTCCGACGATCCCAAGGCGGTGATCGACGCGCTCGGCGATCCGCGCATCCATTATGTGCGCCGGGCCAATGGCGGCGGCGGCGCGGCGCGCAATACCGGCATCGACCGCACCTGCGGCGAATTCATCGCCTTCCTCGATTCCGACGACGTTTTCCTGCCGCATCATCTGCAAACGATGCGGCGGCTTTTGACCGGCACGCAACGCACGGCCGGCTATGCACGCGTCATCGTCGACCGCGGCGATGGACAAACCTTCCTGAAGCCGCCGCGCGCCGTCACCACTGATGAGGACATGGCGAGCTATCTTCTGTGCGACCGCGGCTTCGTGCCGACGATCACCACCGTCGTTCCGTGCGAGTTTGCGCGCCGTGTCCGCTACGACGAAGATCTGCGCGAGGCCGAGGATCTCGATTTCGCGGTCAGGCTGGCGCTCGAAGGCTGCGTGTTCCGCATGGTCGAGGAGCCGGGCGCGGTGTGGAAGGATCGTTTCGATCCGGGTCGCCAGTCCGCGGCGCGCAGCCGGCCACGCTTCGAACAATGGCTGGCGACGATGCGCCCGCGCATCCGGCGCCGCGCCTATCTCGGCGGCATGGGCTGGGTGGTCGCCAAGGGCGTCGTGCAGAGCGATCCGTTGCGCGCGCTCGGGCTTTATCTGCGGGCTCTGGCGAGCGGCTGCTATCGCCCCGGGTTCGCGGCGATCGTGTTCCTCCAGATCTTCCTGCCGGATCGCATCTATCGCTCGGTCGCGGACCGTTCGATCGCATGGCTGCGCATCGGCCTGCCTGCGAAGGATGGGCAGACGGAAAAGCCCGCGCCGGTGCGTCCGGCATGCTGACGCGCCGCGGAGCGTTCATGGGCATGGCGGCATCTCTGTGCGCCGCGCCGGCCATCGCAGGCCTGCTGCGTCCGGGCATGAGAGACGAAGGCGCGTCGCTGCGCCAGCTCGCCGCTTCACGCGGACTGTTCTTCGGCGCCGCCAACAACAATTACTGGCTGCGCGATTCCGACTTCGCCGCCGCCTATCTGCGCGACTGCGCGATGATGGTGCCCGAGTACGAGCTCAAGCGGGACCTGACCGAACCGGTCGAGGGCCAGTACGACTTCTCTGCCTCCGACGAACTGCTCGCCTTCTCGCGCCGGCACGGGCTACAGTTCCGCGGCCATCCGCTCGTCTGGTACGCCTCCAATCCGCCATGGCTGGAGGCGGCGGTTCTCGCGGCCGGGGACGAGTCGATCTTCACCGACTATATCCGCGCGGCAGTGACGCACTATCGCGGCGCGATGCATTCCTGGGACGTCGTCAACGAGGCGATCGAACCCAAGGACGGCCGCGCCGACGGTCTGCGCGACTCGTTCTGGGTGAGGCGCTTCGGTCCTTCCTATATCGACCGCGCATTCGAGGTGGCGCATGCGATCGATCCGGGAGCGCTGCTCGTCTACAACGACTACGGCCTTGAACAGGAAGGTCCGGTCAACGATGCACGGCGCGCGACGGCGCTGAAGCTGCTCGAAAGACTGGTCGCGCGCGGCGTGCCGGTCGCCGCGCTCGGCCTTCAGGGTCACATTAACGCCTTCAACCGGACGCTGAACCAGCGAACGTTCGCGGACTTCCTCGCCGAGGTGACGCATATGGGGCTTCGCATCCTGGTGACGGAGCACGATGTCGACGACGGCGGTGGTCCGATCGACAGCATGGTGCGCGATCAGGCGGTTGCCGACGCCAGCCGTCGCTTTCTCGACGCCGCGCTCGACAATGACGCGACGATGGGCGTCCTGACCTGGGGGTTCACCGACCGCTTCCTGAAGCCGAACGGGATGCGCGATTCGCTGCTGCGCGGCACGCCGCGGATGTTGCCACTTGATGCCGATCTGCAGCCGACGCCGATGCGCGCGGCGATGCTGAAGGCCTTCGCAGGCGCGCGAATGCGCTAGGCGGCCTTACGTCCGGCCATGGCCGCGATGCGGCGGTGCAGATGGGCCGAAAGGCGCGGCGCGGCGAACTCCGAACCGACCATGAAGCGCAGCAGCGGACCGAAGCTGTTGGCCGCCGCCAGTCCCAGGAAATAGAGGTTCGGCTCTGAGCTCTCGAAGTTGTCGGTGAGGACCGGCGTGCCTTCGATCTGGTCGATGGAGTTGCGCAGCTCCGCGTCGAGGAACGGCAGGCGCGCGAGATCGGCCTTGTAGCCCGTCGCGGCGACGACATGGTCGGTTATCTGGATGCGCGTGCGCCCGTTGTCGTCCGCGAGTTCGAGCGCGACATGGCCGTCGACCATGCGCGCGCTCTTGAGATGCTGGCCGAGATAAGCCGGGATGCGGCCTTCGAATTTCTCGCGGGTGAACCAGCCCGGCGCCGGTCCAAGATGGCGGCGCGCGATCTCCAGCCGGAGCTTTTGCGGCAGGCGGTGGAACATTAGCGGCGCGTTGGTGCAGAAGAAGGAGCGCCAGCCCGGACCGATGCCGGTGTCGGGATTGCGCAGCTGCTGCAGGATCGACGGCTCGGCATTGTCGGGCGCCGAGTGGAACGGGATGGATCTGCGCCGGGCCAGGAGGCGAACATTCGCGCCGGCTTCCTTGAAGGCGATCGCGGTGTCGATCGCCGACGCGCCGGCACCCAGCACGGTAACGTCGCGGCCGCGGAATTCGCCGGCATCGTGATGATCGAAGGAATGCGATACCGCCTCCTTGGGCAGGGCGGAGAATTCCGGCGGCAAATGCTTGAACCAGGTGATGCCGACCGCCATCACCACGCGCCGGGCGTGGACGGTCTCGCCGGTCTCAAGCCTCAGGAGATAGCCGTCATCGCCGCGCGCGAGGTTGGCGACGTTCTTGGCTTCAAGGCTCGGAACATAGGTGCGGGTAAACCAGTCAGCGTAAGCGACGAAGTCCGCGAGGGCGATGGGAGTTTTCTGCGCCGCGAAGGGCTTGCCGTTGCGCTCGCACCAGGCTTCCAGCGTCGATTTGGAGTCCGGCGCCGAAAGATTCGAGGCAAAGCCTTCCGATTTCAGCTGCATGCCGCGAGGCATGTGATCGCGCCATGTGCTCATCGGCTTTCCGAAGATCCGGAACGGAATTCCGGCGGCCTTGAGATGGGCGGCGAGGGAGAGGCCATAGGGCCCGGCGCCGATGATGGCGACATCGATAGTGCTGGTCATGTCATCCTTCCGGAACAGGGGCGTGTCCCAAAATGAAACAGTTCTCGAATTGGGGCGGCATTCCGCGTGATTCCACCGCCCGCCAGCTGCAGTCTCCAAGCGCCGTGCCATGTTCAGGATTGTTTGAGGCTCGCGTCTTACGCTCGGGCCATGGCGCCGCGCGTTCTTTTGGTCACCACGATGAACTGGCCGACCAGCGCGAAGCTGGCGGGCGCCTTCGCGCAAGCCGGCGCGCATGTCGAAGCGCTATACCCGCCCGGCCATGTCACGGGCCTCAGCCGTTTCGTTTCTGGCCGCCACATCTACCGGCGGCTGTATCCGCTGACGTCCATCGCAGAGGCCCTGGCGACGGCAAATGTCGACGTGATCGTGCCGTGCGACGACCGCGCGGTTCGTTGG
The DNA here is from genome assembly GCA_963741735.1 of uncultured Alphaproteobacteria bacterium. Taxonomy (GTDB): domain Bacteria; phylum Pseudomonadota; class Alphaproteobacteria; order Micropepsales; family Micropepsaceae; genus Rhizomicrobium. The sequence goes on along the minus strand of CAVUJB010000002.1, from coordinate 222,790 downwards.
CTTGTGGCGCTGCATGCCCGCGGCCAGTTCGCCGCATTGATCGAGCGCTCGCTCGGCCGCGTCGAGAGCTATCCAACGTTGATGAAGCGCTTCGCATTCATGCAGGCCGCGCGCGCGCTGGGGATCGATACGCCGGACACCGTCGCCGTCGCGGGCGAAGCTGATCTCGATGCCGGACTTGCGCAGCTCGGCTATCCCGCCGTTCTCAAATTCGACGGAAGCTGGGGCGGCGAGGGCGTGACGGTGGTGCACGACCGCGAACAAGCGCGGCTTGTCTTTCGCCGGCTGGCGGCCAGGCCATCCAGAGCCCGCAGCCTCGCGCGCGCCGTGCTGCGTCGCGACGCCCATTTTCTGCACGACATGATCCGCCCGCCGCAGCGCGCGGTGAGCCTGCAGCAATTCATTCCCGGAAAGCCGGCCACCAGCGCCATCGCCTGCTGGCAGGGCCGCGTGCTCGCCTCGATCCACATGGACGTGCTCGAGACCATCTTCGCCGCCGGCCCGGCGAGCGTGCTGCGCCGCGTCGACTGTCCACTGATGGAAGAGGCGGCGGTCCAAATCGTCGCGCGATTCGGCCTCTCCGGGCTCCATGGACTCGATTTCATCCGCGACCCGGAGGGGCGGCCGCACCTGCTGGAAATCAATCCGCGGGCGACACAGGCCAGCCCGCTGGCGCTGGGACCCGGGCGCGACCTGGTGGCGGCGCTCGCGGCTTGCGTCGCGCCGTCGCTCCGGGGTGCCCGGCCGCTCGCCACGTCGAACCCCGTCATCGCCCTTTTTCCGCAGGAATGGCGGCGCGATCCGAACAGCGCCTGGCTCCGGACCGCATTTTTGGACGTGCCGTGGGACGATCCGGCACTGCTCAGGTCCTGCCTTCAGCCTGGCGAGCCCGAGCCGGTCCGCGGGACGGGGCAGGATGGGCAGCCAGCCGCTCGGGGCCTGGAAAATGCCCCAAAAGGCGCCGAGCCGTCGCTGCCGCATTAACCGTTCGTCAGGCGGTCAGGCGGTAAATCTTGCAACAGAAGCAAAAGGCTCGCACGCGTCGGCCGCGGCGAACACGGAATGTCGTTCCAGGGGATTAACCCAAACGTGACCTCGCAGCGCGACCGGCCTTCGCTCAGCATCGCCGAGCTGCTTGCCGTGCTGCGCAGCCGTGCCGGGCTGATCGTCCGCATCACCGTTCTGGTGGTCGCGGCCGCGATCGTCGTCGTCAGCCTGATGCCGACGCGTTTTACCTCTTCGGCCGTTGTCATGCTCGATCCGCGCAAGAACACCATCGCCGATCTGTCGGCGGTGCTGACCGCGCTGCCCACCGATCCGGCGTCGATGCAGAACCAAATCCAGGTGCTGCAATCGCGCGATCTCGCCGCCGAGGTGATCGCCAAGCTGAAGCTCTATGACGATCCCGAATTCAACGGGACGCTGCAGAAGAGCGTCGGCAGCATCTTCGTCGCCTCGCTCAATCCCAAGCACTGGTTCGGCGGAGGCGACGCCGCGCCCGATCCGGCCGCTGAGCACGACGCGATCATCGATGCCTATCTGACGCATCTGGGAGCCGAGACCGTCGGCCTGTCGACAACCGTCATGGTCACGTTTAGCGCGAGCGATCCCAAGAAGGCTGCGCTGATCGCCAACACGATCGTTCAGACCTATGTCGCCAATCTCGTCCAGGCCAAGCTCAGGGCATCGGAATCGACGAGCGTGTGGCTGACGCAACGCATTCGCGAACTCGGCAACCAGGTCGAGGCGCAGGAAGCCGCCGCGCTCACCTATCGCGCCGAACACAATCTCGATTCCAGCGCCGGCGGCACGTCGCTGATCGAACAGCAGCTCGGCGGCATCAACGGCCAGATCGTGCAGGCGCGCGCCGATCTCTCCGCCAAGCTCGCCGTCTACAATCAGGTGCAGACCCTGATGAAGGCCGGCAATGCCGCCGACATCTCGCAGATCATCGCGTCGCCATTGATCATCCAGCTTCGCACGCAGCAGGCCGATCTGTTGCGGCAGGAAGCGGCGCTCTCCATCCCCTATGGCCCCAAGCATCCCAAGCGCATCGCGATCGAGAACCAGATCACCGATCTCAATCAGAAGATCGACGAGGAAGCGGCCCGCATCGCCAGTGCGCTCGCCAACGACGTCGCCGTGTCGCGTGCGCAATTGAACTCGCTGCAGGGCAGCTTCAGCGCGACGCAGCACCGCGCGTCGGGCGAAGACATGACGGCGGTGAAGCTGAAGGCGCTGGAAGCCGAAGCGCAATCGTCGCGCAGCCTGTACGACGCATTCCTCGGACGGCTGCGCAGCATTCAGGATCAGGAAGGCCTGCAGATCCCGGACGCGCATGTCATTTCGACGGCACCGGTCCCTAATGCGCCCAGTTCGCCGCCGCGTCTTCTGATCGTTCTGGCTTCGGTGCCGCTCGGAATCCTGCTCGGCTGTCTCGCGGCGCTGCTGTCGGCGCGCTTCGTCGGCGGGCGGCGTCCCGTTGCGCCGCGGCCGGTGCCGCGAACGAGACCGGCGCCCGCGCCGATGCCGGCTCCAGCGCCGCAGCCCGCCTTTCGCGCGCCGCCTATCCTGGCAGACGTGCCCGGCGCACTCGCCGAAGGTGCAGCGGACCACATCGTCGATTGGCCGGCCTCGCCCTTCGCGCGCGCGGTGAACGCGCTGCTCGGCCGCATCATCCCGCCGCACAGTTCGGGGTGCCGCATCGTGGAGGTCACGACCTCCGAAGTCGGTTCCGCCGGCACGACTGTCGCCCTGGCGTTGGCGCGCGCTGCGGCAATCTCCGGCCTGCGCACGATTGTGATCGACGGCCATCTCGTCAAACCGGTCGTCGCGCAAACAGCCGGCGTGCGGCTTCAGTCCGGCCTGCTCGATGTGCTGCGCGGCAGCACCACGATCAATCAGGCCCTGACGCGCGATTCGCGCTCGAACGCTTTGCTGCTCGGCATTCCGCAGCCGTCGCAGAATCCGGCCGCGGCGTTGGAATCGCCCCGAATGGCCGAACTTTTCGCGCATATGCGCAAAATCTGCGATCTCGTGATCGTGGCCGCGCCGCCGGTCCCCGACTCGCGCGAGGCTTCCGCCTTGTCCCGTCTGTGCGATGCCGTCGTGATGGTGGCACATCCGGAAGAGCGGCCGCGGCCCAAGCTGGGCCAAGCGCTTCAGACGTTGTTCGCCCAATCGGCGCCGGTCGGAATGGTCCTGGTTCGCTGAACCGGGCTTACATTCCGTTCATGGAACCCCGCCCGGCGCGGCTATTTACCTCATTCGGAGAGTTCGCGAGCAATTGAGCCCCTGGGCAAGCCGCATGGCTTGCTCTATCCCCCCACTTTCCGTTAAGTGCGCTCCACCCAAAAACCAAGGGGCAAACGCTATATGCCGTTAGACGTGAACAGTACCCCCGTGCGCAGCGTGATTTTCGCTGCTGCGGCGATCGTTTTCCTTGCCATAGGCTGGTTCGGCCACAAGGCACTCTCCGCGCCTCCCGATGTACCGACTGTCTCCGTCTATCAGGATTGGCGCGTTGCCTGTCCGCAGACGAGCAACAAGGACGGCACCTGCGAAATCCAGCAGGACGTTCTGGACAGCCAGACGCACTCCGAACTTGCTCGGCTGGCGATCTTCCAGCTCAAGGGCGCCAATACGCTGGTCGTGACGGTGCCGTTCAACGTCCTGCTCGATCCGGGCATCGGCCTCGGGCTCGGCAAGGACAAGCCGCGGATCTATCCGTTCGAGACCTGCAACGGCGTCGGCTGCGTCGTGCGCATCCCGTTCGACGATAATCTGGCGAAGGCGGTCGGAGCGGCGCCCCAGGCGCGCATCCTTCTCGCCGGCCTCGACGGCAAGCCGGTCGGACTTCCCTTTTCCCTCAAAGGCTATCAGGACGCACTGGCCGCGTTTTCGGCCGCTGAAGCCAAGCGTCATTCCTGGTGGCGGAGAATGTGGTCATGAAATCCATTCGTGCATGCATTGCCGGCGCGCTGACGCTCGGCCTTCTGTCGTTCGGTTCGGCGTCGGCTGATCCGGCTCCCGCCGCGGCGCCGCTGAAGCCGAGCGAATCCAAGCCATATGGCGATTGGACCGTGCGCTGTTTCCCGGTGCAGTCGCCGTCGCCCTGCGACATGTTCGAAATGCTCGCCAGCAAGACTTCCGGTCAGCGCGTCATGAGCATCTCGATCGCCTATCTGCCGGCATCGGACAAGCATGTGATCCAAATCGCCGTGCCGCTCGGCATCGCGATCCAGCAGGGATTGACGCTCGAGTCCGATACCTACACGTCGCCGCAGCTGCACTATCGCCGCTGCGACCGTGCCGGCTGCTACGTCGAAATGCTGATGGACAATCAGGCGGTCACCGCGCTGTCGACGGCGACCGGATCGGCGAAGGTCAAGATCGTCGCCGACGGCGGCAAGGTGTTCGAGATTCCGTTCTCGCTGAACGGCTTCGCCGACGCCCATGGCGCGATGGCCGATCTGGCGCGCAAGAAGACGGAGAAGCCGGCCGATACGCCGCCGGAGCATACGCCGGCGGCCCACACGCCGGCTCCGGTCCACACACCGGCGCCCGACAATACGCCGACGCCCTAGGCCGACGTCGCCGTTCTGGAATTGAAGAAGTGGAAACGGGTGAAGCGATCGCTTCACCCGTTTTTTCTTGCCCGCCCGCGGAAGGGCGCTGGGCTCAATTTTCCGATTGGCCGGCGTCCTGCTTGGCGATCAGCGACCGCAGCGCAGACTCGATCCTGCTGCGGAACAGAATGCCGAGCAGCAGTACGGCGGCGATCAAAATAATCGACGGCCACCCGCCGAGCCAATGCCACGCCGCCTTTATCGCGTCCCAGCCAACGGCGCCCAGAAGGAGCAGGGAGGCGGACCAGATGAAGGCCGACGTCACGTTGGCGATCTGGAAAGGCCAAAAACGCATTTGTGATATTCCGGCGACCAGCGGAACGGTGGCGCGGAAGGGGCCAAGAAAGCGGCCGATGAAAATACCCCACACGCCCCAGCGGCCGAAGAAGCCGAGCGCGGTCTCCACCTGCGGGCGGTAATGCGAGATCGGCCAGACCGAAAGGACGTGCGTCTTGTAGCGGTGCCCGATCCAGTAGGAGATCCAGTCGCCCAGAATCGCGCCGATGGCCGCGGCCAGCCAGACCGGACCGAAGCCCCAGAATTCCTCGCCGATCGCCCGCAAGATGGCGCCCAGTCCGATCAGGATTGTGGTCCCCGGCACCAGGAAGGAAATGCCGGCGAAGGACTCCGCGAACGACACCGCGAAGGCGATGGCGAAGGCCGACTCGGGGTGGTCCTTGGCGAAGGTGAGCGTCCAGCTCGCCGCGTCCCGAAGCCAGGCAAAAATACCGTGCATGTATGGTGAAATCCGCTGAAGGAACCGGCGAAGAGGGCAATTGTTACAGACTTGATATGGTCGCATTTGGGCAGTCTGTCCAATGCGCCTCGCGACACTTTCGACAAATTTCCCCGGTATCGGTTTGTTAGGTCATATGGGCGAGGGCGATGGCCGGTTCGTGCAGGAATTGAGTGAGATCCCATGAGTAGCCCCGGCAGCTTCAAAAACGCCATGGATGCCGCCGCCGGACATACCGACCGCGCCTGGCGTTGGGGCGCTGCTCGCATCCCCGGTGGTTCGCGCACGCTTTGGATCCTGCTCGGACTGCTGCTGCTGGGTCTGGTGATCTGGCGTGCCTGGCCGAGCGCATCCACGAACACCGGCCGCTTCGGCCTGGGCGGTCCGCAGGCCGTCGGCGTGGCGAATGCCGTCAACGGCGACATGAACATCACGCTGAATGGGCTGGGTACCGTGACGCCGCTCGCGACCGTCACCGTGCGTCCGCAGGTCAGCGGACAATTGCTCAGACTCGATTTCGTCGAAGGCCAGATGGTGAAGGCCGGCGATCTTCTGGCAGAGATCGATCCGCGCACTTTCCAGGCTGGGCTCGACCAGGCGAAAGGCCAGCTGGCGCGCGACCGCGCCGCGCTCGCCAACGCGATCCTCGATCTGTCGCGCTTCAAGGCGCTTTCCGCCGCCAACGCGATCTCGCAGCAGCAATATGCGACGCAGGCCGCGCTGGTGAAACAGGACCAGGGTGTCGTCGCCTCGGACGAGGCGAGCGTGGAATCGGCCGCCGTCAATCTCGGCTATACGCGCATTACCTCGCCGGTCGACGGCCGGGTCGGGCTACGCCAGGTCGATATCGGAAACACCGTGCAGGCGGGCCAGGCCAGCGGCATCGTGGTGGTGACGCAGCTGCAACCGATCTCGGTCCTGTTCACGCTGCCGGAAGACAATATCGACGCGGTGATGGCGCGGGTAAATATCGGCGCCAAGCTCGCGGTCTATGCCTATGACCGTGCCGAGACCAAGCTTCTGGCGACGGGCACGCTCGCCACGGTCGACAACCAAATCGATCCCGCCACCGGCACCGTCAAGCTGCGCGCCTTGTTCGACAACAGCGACGGCGCGTTGTTTCCCAACCAGTTCGTCAATGTGCGCCTTCTGGTCGACACCAAGCACGATCAGACGCTGATCCCGGTCGCCGCCGTGCAGCGCGGCGCCGAAGGCAACTATGTCTTCGTCGTGCAGCCGGACAAGACGGTCGCCATGCGCACCGTCACGCTGGGACCCGGCGACGCGACGCAGGTCAGCATTGCGAGCGGCCTCAAGCCCGGCGACACCGTGGTGATCGACGGCGCCGACCGTTTGCGCGACGGGGCACAGGTCACGCTGCCAGGCGCGACGGCGCCGGTCGCCGCGCCGAGCGCCGTGCCTGGCACGCCCGACGGCGGCGGACACACGGGCCGGTCCGGCAAGATGCGCGCGATCCTGCAATCGCCGGTCTGCAAGGCCGACGTCGACAAATACTGCGCCGGAAAGACCGGCCGCGACCTCTTCATGTGCCTTCGCGAGAACCGCGACGATTTCAGCGACGCGTGCCGCGCCGCGCTGAAGAAGGCACGCGGCAATCGCCCGCCGGGTGGGTTTGGCGGCGGTGGCTTTGGAGGCGGCGGGCCGTAAGAACGGGACGCGGCGACACGCATGAATCCCTCCGCTCCCTTCATCTTGCGCCCGGTCGCGACATCGCTTCTGATGATCGCGATCCTGCTCGTCGGCCTGGTCGGCTATCTCTACCTGCCGCTCTCGGCGCTGCCCGAGGTCGACTATCCCACCATCCAGGTGCAGACCTTCCTGCCCGGCGCGAGCCCGGAGGTGATGACCTCGTCGGTCACCGCGCCGCTCGAAAAACAGCTCGGCCAGATGCCTGGCCTCAACCAGATGTCGTCGGTGAGTTCGGCCGGCGCATCGGTCATCACGCTGCAGTTCGATCTCAGCCTCAATCTCGACATCGCCGAGCAGGAAGTGCAGGCGGCGATCAACGCGTCGGGCAATCTTCTGCCACAGAGCCTGCCGGCGCCGCCGATCTACGCCAAGGTCAATCCGGCCGATGCGCCGATCCTGACGCTTGCGATCAGCTCCAAGTCGATGCCACTGACGCAGGTCCAGGACCTCGCCGACACGCGCATCGCGCAAAAGATCTCGCAGCTTGCGGGCGTCGGGTTGGTGAGCATCGCCGGCGGCCAGCGGCCCGCCGTGCGCGTCGTCGCCAACCTGCAGGCGCTGGCGGCCTACGGCCTCAACATCGACGATCTGCGTACCACCATCTCCAACGCCAACAGCAACGCGCCCAAGGGCAGCTTCGACGGCGCCGCGCAGTCCTACACCATTGACGCCAACGACCAGCTCCAGTCGCCGGAGGACTACAAGAATATCGTCGTCGCCTACCGCAGCAACGCGCCGGTGCATTTGTCCGACGTCGCGATGGTGACCCAGAGCGCAGAGAATGTGCGTCTCCTCAGCTGGATGAACCGCACGCCGGCGATCCTGCTCAACGTGCAGCGCCAGCCCGGCGCCAACGTCATCGCGGTGGTCGACAGCATCAAGGCGCTGTTGCCGCAGATCAAGGCGGGGCTGCCGGCCGGCATCGACGTGACGGTCCTGACCGATCGCACCACGACGATCCGCGCCTCGGTCTCGGACGTGGAGTTCGAGCTCGGTCTTGCCGTCATCCTCGTCGTGCTGGTGATCTTCCTGTTCCTGCGCAACGTGCCGGCGACGTTCATCCCGAGCCTGTCGGTGCCGCTCTCCATCGTCGGCACCTTCGCGGCGATGTACCTGCTCGGCTATTCGCTCAACAATCTGTCGCTTATGGCGATGACCATCGCGGCCGGATTCGTGGTCGACGACGCCATCGTGATGATCGAGAACATCACGCGATATATCGAGGAAGGCGAAACGCCGTTCCAGGCGGCGCTGAAGGGCGCCGGCGAGATCGGCTTCACGATCGTCTCGCTCACCGTCTCGCTGATCGCCGTGCTGATTCCGCTGCTCTTCATGCGCGAGGTGGTCGGCCGGCTGTTCCGCGAATTCGCCGTGACCTTGGCGATCACCATTCTGATCTCGGCCGTGGTCTCGCTGACCCTGGTGCCGATGTTGTGCGCCAAGCTGCTGCGCCGCCACCAGGAACCCAAGCGCGGTTCGGTGCTGGCGAAGGCGGAAGACCTCTTCAACCGCACCATCGCCGAATATGACCGGCTGCTGCGCTGGGTGCTGGACCACCAGCCGCTGACGCTTCTGATCGCGCTCGGCACCCTGGCGCTGACCGTCCTTCTCTACATCGTCATTCCCAAGGGCTTCTTTCCGACTCAGGACACCAGCCTGGTGCAGGGCATCACCGAGGCCGGGCCGACCGTGTCGTTCCAGGAGATGTCGCGCCGCCAGCAGGCGCTCGCCGACGCGGTGCTGCGCGATCCCAATGTCGACAGCCTGTCGTCCTTCATCGGGGTCGATGGCACCAACCACACGCTGAACAGCGGGCGGCTGCTGATCAATCTGTTGCCCAAGGACGAGCGCAGCGCTGGCGTCAGCGACGTCATCGACGCAATCCTGGAGCGGGCCCGCGCGGTGCCCGGCATCTCGCTCTATCTCCAGCCGGTGCAGGATCTCACGGTCGACTCGACCGTCGCGCGCGCGCAGTACCAGTTCGTGCTGGAAGACGCGAGCCAGGCGACTTTGACGCAATGGGTGCCCAAGCTGCTCGAAAAGCTCGAGGCGCGGCCGGAGCTTGAGAACGTCTCGACCGGATTTCTCAACCGCGGCCTGTCGGCGACCGTCGTCGTCGACCGCGATACCGCCGCGCGCTTCGGCATCACCGCGGCGACGATCGACAACGCGCTCTACGACGCATTCGGCCAGCGCATCATCACCACCATCTTCACGCAGTCCAACCAGTTCCGCGTGATCCTGGAGGCCGATCCGGCGGTGCAGAACTCGCTCGCCTCGCTCGGCGACATCCATCTGCCCGCGGCCGGCGGCGGGCAGGTGCCGCTGTCGGCCTTCGCCCATGTCGAGGCGCGGCCGGTGCCGCTCGAGATCGAGCATCTGGGCCAGTTTCCCTCGGCGCTCATTTCGTTCGACATCACGCCGGGCTATTCGCTGGGCTCGGCGGTCGACGCAGTGAAAGCGGCCGAGGACGATGCCGGCCTGCCCGCCAGCATCACGACAGAATTCCAGGGCGCCGCACTCGCCTTCCAGTCGGCGCTCGGCAACGAGTTGCTGCTGATCCTGGCCGCCATCGCCTGCGTCTATATCGTGCTCGGCGTACTTTATGAGAGCTTCGTCCATCCCGTGACGATCCTCTCGACTTTGCCGTCGGCCGGCGTCGGCGCGCTGCTCGCGCTGATCGTTTCGGGCAACGATCTGGGCGTCGTGTCGATTATCGGCATTATTCTCCTGATCGGCATCGTCAAGAAGAATGCGATCATGATGATCGATTTTGCGCTGGAGGCCGAACGCAAGGAAGGCAAGAGTCCGCGCGAAGCGATCCACCAGGCTGCGCTGCTGCGCTTCCGACCCATCATGATGACGACGGTCGCGGCCCTGTTCGGCGCGCTGCCGCTGATGATCGGAACGGGTACGGGTTCGGAGCTGCGCCATCCGCTCGGCATCTCGATCGTCGGAGGATTGCTGGTCAGCCAGGCGCTTACGCTGTTCACCACGCCGGTGATCTACATCTATTTCGACCGGCTGGCGGCGAGCCTTCGCGAGCGGCGCGCGAGACGCGCGGCATGAGCTTCTCGGAGACCTTCATCCGCCGGCCGATCGCCACCACGTTGCTGACGATGGGCCTGGCGCTGGCCGGCGCGGTCGCCTATTTCCTGCTGCCGGTCGAGCCGCTGCCCAGCATCGACGTGCCGACGATCTTCGTCTCCGCCGCCATGCCCGGCGCGAGCCCGGAGATCATGTCCACCAGCGTCGCCACGCCGCTCGAGCGCCATCTCGGCGTCATCGCCGACGTCGACGAGATGACTTCGCAGAGCGCCGTCGGGACGACGCGCATCGTGCTGCAATTCGACTCCAGCCGCGACATCGACGGCGCGGCGCGCGACGTGCAGGCCGCGATCAACGCCGCGCGCGCCGATCTGCCGGCGGCGCTGCGCGCCAACCCGATCTATCGCAAGATCAATCCCGCCGACCAGCCGGTGCTGATCCTGTCGCTGACTTCGCCGACCTTGACGCCAGGCCAGATCTACGACGCCGCCTCGAACATCCTGCAGCAGAAGCTTTCGACCGTGGACGGCATCGGCCAGGTGTCGATCAGCGGCGGCTCGCTGCCGGCGGTGCGCGTCGAGCTCAACCCGCGCGCTCTGTTCAAGTACGGCATCGGGCTTGAGGACGTGCGCGCCGCGCTGTCGGCGGCAAACGCCAATGCGCCCAAGGGCGCGATCGAGCAGGGCTCGCGGCTTTTCCAGGTCTATGTCAACGACACCGCGACCAAGGCGTCCGAGTATCAGAACCTGATCGTCGCCTATCGCAACGGCGCACCCGTCAGGCTCTCCGATGTCGCCCAGGTGAGCGACGGAGTGGAGGACGTCCGCAATATCGGCATGTCGAACAACAGGCCGGCCATTCTCGTCATCCTGTTCCGCACGCCCGGCGCCAACATTATCCGGACGGTGGCGAACGTGAAGGCCGTGCTGCCGCAGCTCCAGGCGGCGCTGCCGCCTTCGATTCATCTCGACGTCGCCATCGACCGCACCGGCACGATCAAGGATTCGCTGCGCGACGTGCAGACCTCGATGCTGATTTCGATTCTGCTCGTCATGTTCGTGGTCTATCTGTTCCTGCGCGACGGCCGCGCCGCGATCATTCCCTCCGTCGCCGTGCCGCTGTCGTTGATCGGCACGTTCGGCGCGATGTACCTGCTCGGCTACACGCTGAACAACCTGTCGCTGATGGCGCTGACGGTCGCAACCGGCTTCGTGGTCGACGACGCCATCGTGGTGCTGGAAAACGTCTCGCGCCACATCGAACAGGGCATGGGGCGGCTGGAGGCGACCTTGCTCGGCACGCGCGAGGTCGCGTTCACCGTGCTCTCCATGAGCGTGTCGCTGGTCGCGGTGTTCCTTCCGATCCTGCTGATGGGCGGAATCGTCGGGCGCTACTTCAACGAGTTCGCCGCGGTGCTGGCGATCGCCATCGTCATCTCGCTCATCGTGTCCCTGACCACCACGCCGATGCTGTGCGCGATCCTGGATCTGCACCGGCCCGACCGCCGCCAGGGACCGCTGCTACGCCTGTCCGAGCGCGCCTTCAACGGCGCCCACCGGTTCTACGAACGCTCGCTGACGGTCGCGCTGCGAAATCCAGGCAAGATCATGCTCGTCCTGCTGGTCACGATCTTCCTGAATTTCCTTTTGTATTACGTCGTGCCGAAAGGCTTCTTCCCGTCGGAGGATACCGGGCAGATATTCGGCGGCATCCGAGCCGGCCCCACCATCTCGTTCCAGCTGATGCGGCAGAAGTTCGAAGCCTTCATGAAGATCGTCAGCGAGGATCCGGCCGTCGCCACGGTGACCGGCTCGACGGGATCGGGCGGCGGCGGGCCGCGCGGCGGTGCCACCAACACCGGCAACGTCTTCATCCAGCTCAAGCCGCTGGCCGAGCGCGGCGGCATGAGCACGGACGACGTCATCGAGCGGATGCGCACCAAGTTCGGCAGCGTGACGGGCGCCAGGCTGTTCCTGACGGGCGGACGCGACACGCGCATCGGCGGCCGCCAGGGCAACGGCAACTATCAATATACGATCACCGCAGACACGCTCGAAGAGCTGCAGACCTGGCTGCCCAAGATTACGTCGGCGGTCGAGGACCTCGACCAGCTTGAAGACGTCAACTCCGACCGCGGCGAGCAGGGGCTGGAGGTCGCGCTCAAGATCGACCGCTCGTCGGCGGCGCGGCTGGGCATCAGCACCTCGCAGATCGACAACACGCTGTATGACGCGTTCGGCCAGCGCCAGGTGTCGACGATCTACAACGATCTCAACCAGTATCATGTGGTGATGGAGGTGGCGCCGCAGTTCTGGCAGAGCCCCGAAACGCTCAACGAGATCTATATCAGCAAGTCGGGCGGCGCGATCAGCGGTACGCAGGCGACCGGCACCGTCGCCGGCACCACGACGCTGTCGGCCGCGAGCGCCCTGACCGCAGCCGACGTCGCGGCGGACGTGGTGCGCAACCAGCAGCAGAACGCGCTGCTCAACAGCGCGCGCGGCGCGGCGTCGACCGGCTCTTCGGTCTCGACGCGGCAGGAGTCGATGGTGCCGCTGTCGGCGGTCGTCTCCTACGGGCCGGGGACCGCGCCGCTCGCGATCAACCATCAGGGACCGTTCGTCGCCACCACCTTCTCATTCAACGTTGCGCCGGGCGTGTCGCTCAACCAGGCGCTGGCGGCGATCCAGGGCAAGATGGCCGAGATCAAGACGCCGGTGTCGATCCAGGGCAGCTTTGCCGGCACCGCCAAGGTGTTCCAGGAGTCGATTTCGAGCGAGCCACTACTCATCCTCGCGGCCCTCGTCACCATCTACATCGTTCTGGGTGTGCTCTACGAAAGCTATGTCCACCCGCTGACGATCCTGTCCACCTTGCCGTCGGCCGGCGTCGGCGCGGTCCTGGCCCTGCTGTTGTTCAAGACGGAGTTCAGCCTGATCGCGATGATCGGCGTCATCCTCCTGATCGGCATCGTCAAGAAGAACGCGATCATGATGATCGACTTTGCCCTTGTCGCGGAAAGAGAAGGCGACCTCACGCCGCGCGATGCGATCTTCAAGGCCTGCATGCTGCGCTTTCGGCCGATCATGATGACGAGCTTCGCCGCCATCCTCGGCGCCATGCCGCTGGCTTTCGGATTCGGCACGGGCTCGGAGCTGCGCCAACCGCTCGGCATCTCGATCGTCGGCGGGCTGATCGTCAGCCAGATCCTGACGCTCTACACGACGCCGGTGATCTATCTTTATCTCGACCGCTGGCGCAGCCGGATGAAGACCGGCTGGGACCGCTGGTATTCGCATCTGATGGGCGACGATGCGCCGCCCGCGCCGGCGGAGTAGAGCGATCCTGCGAGGTCAGGCTCTCAGAGGTTCGGCAGGTTCTCGGTATCGGGCGCGCCGTTGCGGATTTCCGCATTGCGGTGCTGGCGATAGAGGCTGCGCGTGGTTGCATAGAGATCGACCGATGTGCGCTCGATCTGGTCGAGATTGTCGACGTTGCGCGCCCGCAAATCCACGATTTCGGCACCCTGGCGGATGAACATGTAGAGGGTGCTGTTGTTCCACTTCATGTAGGTGAAGGGATCCATGGCGATGTCACCGCCCATGCCGACGAGATCGCGCGGATTGCTGGGACCGGCCAGCGGAAGAACGAGATAGGGACCCTCGCCGGTGCCCCACACGGCCAGCGTCTGGCCGAAATCCTCATCGTGATAGGGGATGCCCATCCGCGAGGCGACGTCGACCAGGCCGCCGAGCCCGACCGTCGAATTGATGATGGCGCGGCCAAGCGTATCGCCGGCGCGCGTGCGCTCGCCCTGCAGGATGTCGTTGCCGAAGATCACGGGCGTGTCGAGATTGCTCAGGAAATTGTGGACGCCGTCGCGCGCGAAGCCCGGAACGGCATGGTTGTAGAAGACCGCAACCGGGCGGGCGAGGGCGTGGTCGAATTTCTGGTCGAGCGCGAAGATCGAGCGGTTGGTCTGCTCGTAGGGATCGTTCTGGCCGCTCGGATCGGTCGCGCAACCGCCAAGGGTCGCAGCAACCACCAATGCCGCCATCGAGGAAAGGATCTGCCGCATGCTTCTACCAATTTTCCGGGAATCTACAGAATCGTTGGCTACCAAATCTATAACTCAGGATATTGGGATCGGTGCCCTGATCGGGCAAGAGGCCGCGACAAACCGTCAAATGCCACCGTACCACTGATAGCCCTGATCTTCCCAATAGCCTCCCTTACCACCACCGATATGCTCGAATGTGTCGACCAGATCAATTCGCCGTATAAATTTGGGCATTTTGTAACCAAGCTGCCTTTCTGCACGCAGGCGGACAGGGGCGCCATGCTCCACGGGCAGGTCTTGGCCGTTCAGGCGGTAGGCCAAAATTGTCTGTGGATGGGTCGCCTCCAGCAGATCGAGGCTCTCATAATAATAAGGCCGGGGAATGACGTTGCCATTGTCGTCGACATCTTCCTCGCCCATCGGGTCGGCGCAGTAGAAGATGACGTAGCGCGCTTCCGGCTTGGGCCTCGCCTTCGCCAGCACAAGATTCAGCGGAGTGCCGGTCCACTCGCCGATGCAACTCCAGCCCTCGACGCAATCATGGCGGGTGATCTGGGTGCGGGCCGGCATGGCGCGGATGTCCGCCATGGACAGCTTCAGCGGCTTTTCCACCAGCCCGCCGACCGGAATGATCCAGTCTTTGAAGCGGTTTGCGACGTGGATGGTGTAGTCGTTGGTGTTGGGATTGAGCGTGCCGTTGGCACGAAAGACCGGCGCGATATCGGCTTTGCTGAACTCGGGCGCCAGCGAATGGCCGCCGGCGAACAGGCGCTGGGCGCGGCGGGTGAGGTTCTCCACCTCGCCCAGGATGCCCAGCACCCAGCTCTGCTGCGAAAGCGGGGTACAGCCCGCCAGAGCGAAGGCGCTCGCCAGCGCCCCGGTGCGGGCGAGGAAACTGCGGCGGTCGGTGCGCTCAGCCATCTTTCTTGTCCTTCTCGATCGCGAAATAGCCCGTGATCATGGAGCGCAGTCCATTGATCGGCGCCGAGGCAATCAGCGCGGCCATATGGATGATGAAAAAGCCCAGGAATGAGAACGCCACGATGAAGTGGATGGTGCGGGCGCTCTGCCGGCCGCCGAACACCCACAGCAGAAAGGGAAAGGCGCTGTCCATCGTCGGCGACATGGTGAGACCGGTCAGAACGATCAGCGGTCCCAGGACGAACACGACTGCGAAATAAGAGATCTTCTGAAGCGCGTTGTAGTGCCTCGCCGCCTCGCCTTTGGGAAATTGCAGCTTGGCGTGCGTAACGATCTCGTGCGGCACGTGAGCGAGGTCGATGCGCGTCGGCAGCAGATCCTTGCGGAAATGGCCGCTTGCGAACGCATAAGCGAAATAGGCGAGCCCATTGATCACCAGCAGCCAGGCGAAAGCGAAATGCCAAAGCCTCCCGAGGGCGAGGTCGGGTGATTGCGACGGCAAGGTCGCCCATTCGGGGAAGCCGCGCACAATCTTGACTCCATCGGTGTCGGAGGCACCGAGGAAGCCGTCGGTGTTGAATTTCCACGGTCCGATCTGGGTGACGCCCCAAAAATGCTCCTGCGTGCCTTCGGCGCTGAGCGAGAGGATGGGATGATCGAAGTCCGCCGACTTGCCCCAATAGAGCGCCGGGTGGGCGTTGAAGATCTGCAGGCCGCTCATCAGCATCACGAGCAGACAAAGCGCGTTGATCCAGTGCAGGGCGCGGACCGCGATGGTGTGGCGGTAGAAGAGATAAGTTGGCTTCCTCGGCCCTCGCGGCTTCAGCCCGACGAGCCCGCGCGCGCGGTCCACCAACGCATCCCAGCCCGATTGAAGGCTGTCGCCAAGGTTCCCCTGCGGTACCGGTCCGCTCGCGTCGGTCATGCGCCACTGCCTTGAGTTGCCGACCGCATCATAGCAGTCCCGTAGCGGTATTCGCCGCAGTTGCCGAAATCGTTACGGCCTTCCAATATCGCAGCCAAGGCCCGCAGGAGAGGCCATCCAAGGGAGACGGGCCATGGCGATACTCGACCGCAACGGGGTCAAACTCTATTACGAGGTCCATGGCGAGGGGCCCGTCATTCTTCTGACGCATGGCTATTCCGCCACATCCCAGATGTGGCGCGGCCAAATCGCGCCGCTGTCGAAGAATTACAAGCTCGTCATCTGGGACATGCGGGGTCACGGGCAGAGCGATTATCCGCCGGATCAATCGGAATACAGCGAGGAAAAGACCGTCGCCGACATGGCGGCCTTGCTGGATGCGGTCGACGCGAAGCAGGCGATCATCGGCGGACTGTCGCTCGGTGGCTACATGTCGCTCGCCTTCAACGCGACCCATCCCGACCGCGTGAAAGCACTTCTGATTATCGATACCGGTCCCGGCTACAAAAAGGACGATGCACGCGAGGGCTGGAACCAGAACGCGCTACGCACGGCGGAACGCTATGAGAAGGACGGGCTCGGCCAGCTCACCGGCGCCAGTGCCGAGCGCCGCACCGCGCAGCATCGCGACGCCAAGGGCCTGGCGCGCGCCGGGCGCGGCATGCTCACGCAGAAGAATGCACGGGTGATCAACTCGCTCCCCGAGATCAAGGCGCCGTCGATCGTCATCGTCGGCGAGAAGGACACACCGTTTCTCGCGGCCTCCGACTATATGGCGGCGAAGATCCCGGGCGCCGAGAAGGCGATCATCCCCAATGCCGGCCACGCCGCGAACATCGACAATCCCGAAGGCTTCAACGCCGCGCTGGAATCGTTCCTCAAGAAACTGAAATAGGAGTACCCTCATGGATCGCGTCAAAGGCAAGGTCGCCCTCGTTACCGGCGGCGCCAGCGGCATCGGCCGGGCTACCGCCCTGTTGCTCGCGAAGGAAGGCGCAACCGTCGTCGTCACCGACGTCCAGGACGACCAGGGCAAGGACGTCGTCTCGGCCATCAAGAAGGCGGGCGGCGACGGCATTTTCCTGCACCATGACGTGGCGAGCGAAGAGGCGTGGCAGGACGTGGTCGCGCAGATCCGTTCGCGCTTCGGCAAGCTCGATGTGCTCGTCAACAATGCCGGCATCGCGATTGCAGGATCGGTGCTGACCATGACGCTCGCCGACTGGCGCCGGCAGCAGTCGATCAATCTCGATGGCGTGTTCCTCGGCGTGAAACATTCGCTGCCTTTGATGCGCGAGTCGGGTGGCGGCTCGATCGTCAACATTTCCTCGCTCGCGGGCCTCAAGGGTTCGCCGACGCTGGCCGGCTATTGCGCGACCAAGGGCGGCGTGCGGCTCTTCACCAAGGCGGTGGCGATGGAATGCGGCGCGGCGCGCGACAATGTGCGGGTGAACTCGGTCCATCCCGGCATCATCGAGACGCCGATCTGGCTCGGCATCGTTCCCGGCACGGTGCCCGGCGCCGATCAGCCGGGTTCCAATGCGCCGAACCTCGATCAGATGTCGGAGTTGGTGGTTCCGATCGGCAAGAAGGGCGTGCCCGAAGACATCGCACAGGGCATCCTTTATCTCGCAAGCGACGATTCGCGCTACGTGACCGGCAGCGAGCTTGTGATCGACGGCGGCATGTCGACGCGGTAGCGGTTCGCTCGCGTCTGTGACAGTTTCGCGGCCGGGTGCATTGGGAAAACGGGCATGGCGAAGGACAGGCTGAAGGTTCTGCCCGCCATCATCGATCAGGGCGTCATTCCGATCTTCCATCACGCCGATCTCGAGGTCTGCACCAAGGTCATTGCCGCCTGCGCCAAGGCCGGCGCGAAATGCGTCGAATTCACCAATCGCGGCGATTACGCGGCCCACACCTTCCTCGAACTGAGCCGGCATTTTGCGAATGCCGATCCGGGCGTCGTGCTCGGCGCGGGCTCGATCGTCGATGCGCCGACGGCGGCGGTCTTCGTCGCGAACGGCGCGAGCTTCGTGGTCGGGCCGATGACCAATGCAGAGGTGGCGCGGCTGTGCAACCGCCGTCTCATCGCCTACATGCCGGGCTGCGCCACCACGACCGAGATCGGCAATGCGCAGGAACTGGGCTGCGAGATCGTGAAGCTGTTTCCCGGCGATGGCGTCGGCGGCCCTGCGACGGTGAAGGCGATCCTCGGCCCGATGCCGTGGACCAAGATGATGCCGACCGGCGGCGTCGAGGCGACGGAGGACTCGCTGCGCGCCTGGTTCGGCGCCGGCATCGTGGCCGCCGGCATGGGCTCCAAACTGATCACGCCGGCTTTGCTCGACGCCAAGGACTATGACGGGATCGAGCGTCGGGTGCGCGACACGCTCGCACTTGCGAACAAGGTGCGGCGCTAGATGGTGCTCGCACATTCGCACCGGCGGTACGTGGGATTGCGTCGCGTTGGGCGAGGTAATGCTGCGCCTCGATCCCGGCATGATGCGCGTGCGCAATGCCCGCCAGTTTGAGGTGTGGGAAGGCGGCGGCGAATACAATGTCGCGCGGGCGCTGCGCAAATGCTTCGGCAAGCGAGCCGCCATTGTCACCGCGTTGCCGAAGAACGATCTGGGCGGACTGGTTGAGGATCTGATCCTGCAGGGCGGCGTGGACATGAGCCACGTCCTCTGGCGCGAGTTCGACGGGATCGGCCGCGACACCCGCGTCGGCCTCAATTTCACCGAAAGCGGCTTCGGTATCCGCAGCCCGCTCGGCGTTTCGGACCGCGCCAACTCCGCGGCGTCGCAGATCAAGCCCGGCGAAGTGAACTGGGAAAAGCTGTTCGGCGAAGAAGGCGTGCGCTGGTTCCACAGCGGCGGCATCTTCGCCGCCCTTGCGCCCAACACGGCCGAAGTGGCGATCGAAGCGGTTCAGACCGCGCGCAAGCACGGCGCTATCGTGTCCTACGATCTCAACTACCGCGCCTCGCTGTGGAAGGGCCGCGGCGGCGAAGCGGCGGCGCGCAAGGTCAACCGCGCCATCGCGCCGTTCGTCGACGTGATGTTCGGCAACGAAGAGGATTTCAGCCTGCTGCTGGGCATCGAAGGCCCTGAGACGATGAAGGCCGCGACGGCGGCGTTTCCCAATCTCAAGGTGATCGCCGGCACGCACCGCGGCGTGCAGTCCGCGACACGCAACGACTGGTCGGGTGTCCTTTATGCCGGCGGACAACTTTATCGTTCGGCGGCGCGCGACGATCTGGAGATTTTCGACCGGGTGGGCGGGGGCGACGCCTTCGCGGCCGGCGTCATCTACGGCCTCCTCGAGGTCAAGGGCCAACAAGCCGCGGTCGACTATGGCGCGGCGCATGGCGCGCTCGCCATGACGACGCCGGGCGATGGTTCGATGGCGACGCTCGCCGAGGTCGAAGCGGCGATCGCCGGCAAGGGCGTGCGCGCGGTCCGCTGATGCCGGTGCTTAATCCTGAACGCTTCTTCCCGACCGATCCCGCGACGCGGATTTTGGCGCGATCGCTGTTCGCACGGGTGGAGAGACTTCCGATCCTCTCGCCGCATGGCCACACCGAGGCGCGGTGGTTCGCGAGCGATGCGCCGTTCGAGGACGCGACGAGTTTGCTGCTGTGGCCGGATCACTATCTGCTGCGACTGCTCCATTCCCAGGGAATCACGCTGAAGGCACTCGGCTACAACGATCCCGGGGCCGACCGCCGCGCCGCGTGGCGGCTGTTCGCCGCGAATTATCATCTGTTTCGCGGCACGCCGTCGCGCCTATGGCTGGATCACGTGTTCGCCGTCATGTTTGGCATCGAGGAGCGGCTGTCGGCCGCCACCGCCGATCTCTTTTATGACCGCATCGCCGCGGCGCTCGCGACGCCCGCGCTCCGGCCGCGCGCGCTGTTCCAGCGCTTCGCCATCGAGAAGATCGCCACCACCGAGGGCGCGCTCGACACGCTGGAGCATCATGATGTGCTGATGCGCGACTGGCCCGGTCGGGTGATAACCACCTATCGTCCGGACGACGTCACCGATCCCGACCTGCCGGACTTCGCCGCCAATCTCGAACGGTTCGGCGCGCTGACCGGCGAGAACACCGCGACATGGAGCGGCTATCTCAATGCGCATCGCCAGCGCCGCGAGGACTTCCGCGCCCGCGGCGCCACCGCCACCGATCATGGGCCTGCGACTGCGCAGACGGCCGATCTTTCGGCGGCAGAGTGTCAGGGACTGCTCGACCGGATTCTGCGCGGCAAGCGCGAAGCCGGCGACGCCGAGCTGTGTCGCGCCCAGATGCTGACCGAGATGGCGAAAATGTCATGCGACGACGGCATGGTGATGCAGATTCATCCGGGTGTTTACCGCAACCACAACGCCGCGCTGTTCGCGAAGTACGGGCCGAATGTCGGCGGCGACCTGCCGGTCGCAACCGACTTCGTCGCCAAGCTGAAGCCGCTGCTTGACCATGTCGGCAACCGGGCCGGTCTCACCATCATTCTGTTCACGCTGGACGAGACCAACTATGCGCGCGAGCTGGCGCCGCTCGCCGGCCACTACCCGGCACTCAAGCTCGGGCCGGCCTGGTGGTTCAACGATTCGCCCGAAGGCATGCTGCGTTTCCGTCGCCAGGTGACCGAGACGGCAGGCTTCTACAACACGGTCGGCTTCAACGACGACACCCGTGCTTTTCTCTCGATTCCCGCGCGCCACGACCTCGCGCGGCGCATCGACGCCGCCTATCTCGCCGAGTTGGTCGTGACGCACCGGCTGGACGAGGACGAGGCTGAGGAACTGATCGTCGATCTCGCCTACAATTTCCCCAAGGCCGCGTATAAGCTCTGATCGCTCCTTCTTTCGCGAGACCCATGACCAAGATCGCCGCCGCCCGCGTCATCGTTACCTCGCCGGGACGCAATTTCGTGACGCTCAAGATCGTGACGGCCGACGGCGTCAGCGGGGTCGGCGATGCGACAGTGAACGGCCGCGAACTCGCGGTTGCGAGCTATCTGACTGACCATGTCATCCCGACCCTGATCGGGCGCGACGCGCATCAAATCGAAGACATCTGGCAATATCTTTATCGCGGCGCCTATTGGCGGCGCGGACCGGTGACGATGGCGGCGATTGGCGCCGTCGACACGGCGCTGTGGGACATCAAGGCGAAGATCGCAGGCCTGCCGCTCTATCAGTTGCTCGGCGGCGCGTCGCGCTCGGGCATTATGGTCTATGGCCATGCCAACGGCGAGACAATCGAGGACGCTGTCGCGGAGGCCGAAAAATATAAGGCGCTCGGTTACAAGGCGATCCGCTTGCAGGCTGGGCGTGCAGGGGCTCGCTTCGACCTATGGCGTGTCGAAGAACAAGATGTACTACGAGCCGGCGGACGCAGACCTGCCGACCGAGAATGTCTGGTCGACGGCGAAATATATGCGTGGCGTACCGAAGTTGTTCGAAGCGGCACGTAAGGCGCTCGGCGAGGACGTGCACCTTCTGCACGACGTGCATCACCGGCTTACGCCGATCGAAGCGGGACGGCTCGGCAGGGATCTGGAACCTTATCGGCTGTTCTGGCTCGAAGATGCGGTACCGGCGGAGAACCAGGAGAGTTTCCGTCTCATCCGGCAGCACACCACCACGCCGCTCGCGGTCGGCGAAGTGTTCAACACGATCTTCGATTCCAAGACGCTGATCGAGGAACAGCTGATCGACTATATCCGCATGGCGGTGGTGCATTCGGGTGGCATCACGCATCTGCGCCGCGTGGCAAGCCTCGCGGATCTCTATCACGTGAAGACGGGTTGCCATGGCGCCACCGACCTGTCGCCGGTGTGCATGGCGGCGGCGCTGCATTTCGATCTGTGGGTGCCGAATTTCGGCATCCAGGAATATATGCGCCACACGGCGGAGACCGATGCGGTGTTCCCGCACGCCTACACATTCAAGGACGGCATGCTGCATCCTGGCGAGGCGTCGGGCCTCGGCGTCGACATCGACGAGACGCTGGCGGCGAAATATCCCTACGCCAGGGCTTATCTGCCGGTGAACCGCCTGGAAGACGGCACAATGACGAACTGGTGAGCACGCTCGCCGCACCGCCCGTCTTCCGTCTCGCGTCGCGCGACGGCAATCACCTTACGCTCGCGAGCGACGGGCCGGCGGCGGCGCATGTCTTCGTGCTGGAAGACGACATCGTGCGCGTCATGGTGCTGCCGGACGGCAAGCTCAACCATCCACGGACCTGGGCGATCGCGCCGGGGCTTGAGGATGTGCCGACCGAAGGTCGCGACCGCTTCGATCTGTCGGGATTTACGACCCCAGATTTCATGCTGCGCGAAGATGGCGGCAAGCTGATCGTTCAGACTGCGCGGCTCCGGTTGACGATCAAACTCGAAGGTTTCTTCTGCTGGTGGGAGTCATTCGACGGCGGTGTATGGCATCAGATTCTGCGCGACCGTGCGACCCAGGCCTACAATTTCGGCTGGTGGGACGAGCGCATCTATCACTATCTCGTCCGCGATCCCTCCGAGCGCTATTTCGGGCTCGGCGAACGCTCTGGCGACATTGATCGGTCGGGTCGCCGCTTCCGCATGTCGAACGTCGATGCGATGGGATACGACGCGCGCACATCCGATCCGCTCTACAAACACATTCCGTTCTACATCACGCGCAAGCCGGACCGTTCGGCGGCGGGGCTGTTCTACGACACGCTGTCGGACTGCACGTTCGACATGGGCTGCGAACGCAGCAACTATCACGGGCTGTTTCGCAGCTTCGTCGCTGACCATGGCGATCTCGACTATTACGTCGTCTCCGGCGAGGTGGCGCAGATCGTGCGCCGCTTCACCTGGCTCACCGGCATGCCGGCGTTCCTGCCGAAATGGGCGCTCGGCTATTCGGGCTCGACCATGAGCTACACCGATCAGCCCGATGCGCAGGCCGCGATGGTGGACTTCCTGGCCAAGTGCGAGGAACACGACGTCCTGTGCGACTCCTTCCATCTGTCGTCCGGCTACACTTCGATCGGCGACAAACGCTATGTGTTCCACTGGAATCGCGACAAGTTTCCCGATCCCGCGGCCTTCGTGCGCTCCTATGCCGAGAAGGGCGTGCGGCTCATTCCGAACATCAAACCGGCGCTGCTGGCCGATCATCCGCTATTCGCCGAGGCGCGCGACAAGGGCCTGTTGATCACCGACGAAAACGGCGCGCCGGAATGGGTACAGTTCTGGGGCGCGGTCGGCGCCTATCTCGATTTCACCAATCCCGCGACTCTCGACTGGTGGAAGCAGAAGGTGTCGACAGCACTTCTCGATGTCGGCATGGCGGGGACTTGGAACGACAACAACGAATTCGAGATCGTAAGTCCGCGCGCGCAGGTGCACGGGTTCGGCGCGCCTTACGCCGCGATCGAAATGAAGCCTCTGCATACACTTCAAATGATCCGCGCCAGCCGTGCGGCGCAGATCGCGCATGCGCCGGAGAGGCGTCCCTTCCTCGTCAGCCGCAGCGGTTCGGCCGGGATGCAGCGTTACGTGCAGACCTGGTCGGGCGACAATTACACGAGCTGGCAGACGCTTCGCTACAACATCAAGATGGGTCTCGGACTCGCGCTCAGCGGCGTGTCGAACACCGGTCATGACGTCGGGGGCTTCGATGGACCCAAGCCGGACGCGGAATTGTTCGCACGCTGGATCGGCTTCGGCATCTTCATGCCGCGCTTCTCGATCCATTCCTGGAACACCGACCGCACCGCGAACGAGCCGTGGATGCATCCAGAAGTGACACCTGCGGTGCGCGACCTGATCAAGCTGCGCTATCGCCTGCTGCCCTTTCTCTACGATCTGACCTGGCGATACGCGCAAGCTTGCGAGCCGATCATCCGGCCGATCTTCCACGACTTTCCGGACGATCCGCGGTGTCTGGAAGAAACGAACAATTTCCTGCTCGGCCACGCGCTGCTGGTCGCACCGGTGGTCGAGCCGGGCGCCTCCACGCGCGAAGTCTATCTCCCGGCCGGCACGCGTTGGTTCGATTTCTGGACGGGCGAGGCGTTCGATGGTGGGCAGACCGTCACGCGTCCCGCACCCTACGACCGTCCCCCGCTGTTCGCGCGCGAAGGCAGCATCATTCCGCTCAACGTCGCGGAACAGCACTTTCGCGAGCGCGCCGACCGCCGTGCGTTTCAAATATTCCCTCAAAGGTCGGGCGTCTCGCTTCGGGAAATCTTCGAGGACGATGGCGAAACGCAGGCGTATCGAAGCGGGCGGTTCCGCCTCTGGACGATCCAGGTAACTTGCGGCGAGACGGCCATCGACATCGTCGTCACCGCCAGGGAAAGCGGCGATGCCATCGCTTGTGACGCGGAGATCATCATTCCGGCGGCCGAGCGCCGCGCGGTGACCGTCATCGGCGGCCATCGCGCTGCGTGACGCTGCCGCGTTGACTGACGCCACGGCACACGAAATAGCTTCAAGCTTCACCGGAGACCAAGAATGAACAATCCGACGACCGACGCCGCCATGCCTCTCGTTGCCGCCGGCCCCGGCCGCTGGACGACGGTCGCCGGTCCGGAATGGGGCAATCCCGGCGGAGGCTTGTGGGGTGGCTACGCCATCGGTCTCGCCATCCGCGTCCTGGACGCCGAGCCGGAGGCGAAAGGCGAGGCGCTATCGCTGACCCTGACCTACGCCTCGGCGCTGCCGTCGGGCGCGCTCGACATCCGCACGCGCCGGCTGAGGCAGGGTGGTTCGATCGGCGTATGGGAAGTCGAGGTCCTGCCGGCCGGAACCGAACAGATCGGCGTGCACGCCGTCGTCACCATGGCGCGGCGGCCGAAAACGCCGCCGTTCGCCTTCGCCACAATGCCCGAGGCGCCCGAACCGGAGACGCTGCCGAAGTTCGAGTTCGCTGAAGCGTCGCAGCATTATGGCAGCTCCGCCTTCGAGCGCCGCATGCTCGAAGGCTTTCCGCCGGAGCCGGGCGGCAGCTCGCGCTCGCTGGCGTGGGTCAGATCGCGGCGCGGAGCGATGGACAAGGCGATGCTCGGCATGGTCACCGACCATTCGCCGCCGCGCGCGATGTATGCGCTGGGCCGGACCGTCGACACGACGACCTTGTCGCTCACCGCCTATCTGCACGCCACCGAGGAAGAACTCGCCGGGATCGGCGAGGATTTCATCCTCGTGGAGTGCGAGGGCCGCGTCGGCAGCATGGGTGCCTCCGACGAGCGGTCGAGCTATTGGAGCCGCAGCGGCAAGTTGCTCGCCACCAGCGAACAGCTTGCCTGGTATCGCGGGCGACCTGGGTCCTAATCCGCGATCGACGAATAGACGATCGACTTCAGCTGGCCGCGGAAATTGAACGCGCCGGACGGCATCAGCTGGGTCATGAACACCACGGCCAGATCGTCCTTCGCATCGACCCAGAAAATGGTCGAGGCCGCGCCGCCCCAATACCAGTCGCTGCCCACGATTGAGCCGGACGTCACGCTGTCGAGCGTGCAGGCGAAGCCGAGCCCGAAGCCGACGCCTTCGTTCGCGGTTTCGGAGAAGCCGCCGATCGCCATCTGGGTGAGGTCCTTGCCGTCCTTCAGATGGTTGCGATGCATCAGCTCGATGGTGCGCGGTCCCAGGATCCGCGCGCCGTCGAGCTCGCCGCCGCGCCGCAGCATCTCGCAGAAGCGCACATAGTCTGCGGTGGTGCTGGCAAGTCCGCCGCCGCCGGAGAAGAAGGTCGGCTCCTTCAGATAAGTGCTCTTCGCGGGATCGTCGATCAGTTGCAGCTTTTTGTCGGCGCCGCGGCGATAGTTGGCGGCGAAGCGGTCGAGCTTGGCGCCCGGCACCATGAAGGCGGTGTCTTTCATCTTCAACGGTTCGAAGATCTCTTCCGCCAGGAACTTGTCGAACCGCTTGCCCGAGACGATTTCGACGAGGGCGCCGCACACGTCGGTGGAGAGCGAATACATCCAGCGCTCGCCCGGCTGATAGCGCAAGGGTACGCGGCCGAGCTTCTGCACAAACTGGTTGAGCGTCTCGCCTTCGCCGCGGCGCACGCCGATGCGGGCATACTCCTTGTCGACCGGGTGGGCGGTGTCGGGCGCGCCGAGCGCCGCGAGCGCGTTGCCGTAGGTGATGCCGCCGGTGTGTCCGAGCATGTCGCGCATGCTGACCGGGCGATTCGGCTTCACCGTCTCCATTGCCGCGCCTTCGCCCGACACCCAGACGCGATGGTCGCGCCATTCCGGCACGAAGCGGTGCACCGGATCGTTGAGTTGGAAATAGCCGCGCTCGTACAGCATCATCAGCGCGACCGAGGTGATCGGCTTGGTCATCGAATAGATGCGGAAGATCGCGTCGTCGCGCATCGGCTTGGCGCGCTCGCGGTCCATCTGGCCGAGCGACTTGAAATAGGCGAGGTGGCCCTTGCGCGTCACCGCGACCTGGCAGCCTGCAATCTTGCCGCTGTCGACATAGGCTCTGTTGAGATGCTCGGCGATGCGATCGAGCCGGCCCGGCGCGAAGCCAGCGGCCTTGGGGTTCAGTTCCATGCGATCCTCCCTAGTGCTTTCTCAGATAGGCCTTCGTCTCGCTGCGGACGATATCGAGAAGATTGCCCATGAACAGATTCATGTCGATCAGATGCAGGCCCCAGTTTGCCTGGACCTGGCCGTTGAACACTACGTCGCCACGGATGTCGTCGACCCGCGGGTCCTTCGGATCGTTGTGCACGGTAATCGACAGATAGGTGCCGTTCTCGTTGCGGGCACACTCGGCCGTCAGCATGCCGGGCACGCTGACGAACGGCGTCAGCACGGTCTTGCCGGTTGCCCAGGGCGGCAGAGGATTGGCCGCCGCCACGATGTAGTTGGCATGCGCCGTCAGATAGGCGTGCACCGGGCCTGAGCCGCCGCCGAGCGCCGCCGGATTGACGCAAGCCGCTTCCCAGCCGGCTTTCTCCACCTTGCCGAAGAAGGTGTTGGCCGGCGGCGGCACGGTGGAGCGGAACGAGGCGAATGAAATCACGCAGCCCGGCGTCTTGGCGTCATGACAGAGCGGCACGCTGGGAAAATCGCCGCCGACATCCTTGCCGGCCGGAACGCCCAGCCGCGTGCCGGCCAATATAGCGAGCACGAGCTGCTTCTGAATCGGCTTGCCGTCGATCTCGTTCGCGATCAGCGCCGTCAGCATGCCCGAGCCCTGGCTATGCCCGATCAAGACGACGCCGCGGCCGTGATTGTAGTTCGCCAGGTAATAGTTCCAGGCGTCGACCACGTCGTGATAGGCCATCAGCGGATCGGCCGGTGCCGCCATCTGCCTGCCCATCTGGCGCGCGACCAGCGAAGTCAGCGTGAACTGGCGATAGAGCGGCGCATAGGTCTTGCACACCGATGCGAAGCGCGCGAACTGCTGCGCGATCACGCCCATCTCTTCCGGCCCAGGCAGCATGTCGCTGAAGACGCCGGGATCGCGCGATACGGTCGGATAGACGTAGAAGCAGTCGATCGGCGGATTTTTCGCAGGCCGGAATTTCTCCGGCTTCAGCGTGCCGTTGGCGGAGACGACCGTCGCGTCCTCGTTCGCCGAGCAGGCGTCGTCGTGACCGGGCAGGCACAACCAATTGTCGGCGCGGGAATAATCGTTCTTGGGTGTCGGCGGTGCGTCCGCAAGGGCTGCGTTGCTCGCGGTCAGGCCCGCAGCGAAGGCGAGTGTCAGGAACAATCCTCTCATCGTTTCCCCCAACGTTGTCGTAGCGACAAGTATGCGCTTTGCTTGCGGGTGCGCAATCGGATCCACGCAGGCGCCGCCGTTCAACCCTGGTTTCGTACCGGTGCCGCCGCGCGATCAAAAAGCCGCAGGCTCGATACGAACGCGGCGGCCAGCGCAAAGCCGATGCCGATGAAAAGCGCGGTCTGCGTGCCGTGCGCCGGCATGCGCGCGAATGCGAGCGCCACCAGCGAGGCGCCGATGGTCTGGCCGAGCAGCCGCGCGGTTCCCAGCATGCCGCTCGCCCCGCCGCTGCGGGTCAGCGGCGCCGAGGCGATCATGGCGCGGCTGTTGGGCGACATGAAGAAGCTGAAGCCGGCACCGCACAGCATCATGCGCCAGACGATGTCGGCCACGCCCGGTTGCGCGGGCATCAAGGCAAGCGAGAGCAGTCCCATCGCGAACACCGTCAGGCCGATAGTGGTGAGGATGCCGGCGGGATAGCGGTCGGCCAGGCGTCCGGCGAACGGCGACACGAAGACGATGGCGACCGACCAGGGCGTGATCAGCAGTCCGGTCTGGACCGCACTGAAGTGCAGGCTGTTCTGGAGCAGGAAAGGCAGCGACACCAGCGCCAGCATCTGCCCGACGAAGGCGCAGACCGAGGTTCCGACGGAGAGCGCGAACAAGGGAATGCGCATCAGGTCGACCGGCAGCATCGGCGATGCCGTGCTCTCCTCGCGCCGGACCATCAGCCAGCCGATGCCGGCGACCGCGGCAATCTCGCCGGCGAAGAGGATGAAGGATTCGCCATGGCCGAACGCGTCGATGCTGACGATCAGCAACCCGAACATCGCGGCGACCAGGATCGCGCCCGGGATGTCGAAGCTGTGGCCGGCGCGCGGCGTGTGAGGCAGGGCGCGCACGGCGATGACTATGGCGGCGAGTCCGAAGGGAATGTTCACGGCGAAGAGCCACGGCCATGGCGCCACCGAAAGGATCGCGGCGGCGACCGTTGGACCCGCCGCGGCGGAGATCGCAACCATCAGCGTGTTGTAGGAGAGTCCGCGGCCGAGCAGGCGTTGCGGATAGATGAAGCGGATGAGCGCGGAGTTGACGCTCATGATGCCGGCGCCGCCGAACCCTTGCACCACGCGGGCGAAGGCAAGCATCGGCAGCGAGTCCGACACGGCGCAGAGCAGGGACGCGATGGTGAAGAGCACCAGACCGCCGACATAAACCCGGCGATAGCCGATAATGTCGCCCAGCGCCGCCAGCGGCAGCAGGGAGATGGTGACGGCGAGCTGATAGCCGTTGACGATCCAGATCGACAGCGCGGGGCTCGCGTGAAGGTCGTGCGCGATGGTGGGCAGCGCGACATTGGCGATCGCCGAATCCATCACCGCCATCACAATGCCCAGCGCGAGGGTTACGATCGCCCAATAGCGCTGCGGGGTCGGCAGTCCGTCGGGGTGAATGGTCGTCATCGCCTTCCCTTTATGGGGAGGTGACGGCTAGTTTCCAACCCACCCCTGTGCCACGGCGGCGTCATGGCGGACTTTCTCCGGCCCGCCGAGTGCCTGGCGATCGAAGCCGATGCGCTTGAACCAGTAGTGCAGGCCGAGCAGGTCGGTGAAGCCCATGCCGCCATGCACTTCGGTCGCGGTACGGGCGACGAAGGTTCCCACCTCGGAGGTATGCGCCTTGGCGTGCGCCGCCATGCGGCGCGACTGGTCGGGGAAGGTGTCGAACGCATAGGCCGCGTACCAAATCAGCGCGCGGCAGGGTTCGAGCTCGGCGATCATCTCGGCGCACATGTGCTTGACCGCCTGGAACGAGCCGATGACGCGGCCGAACTGCTTGCGCTCCTTGGCATAGTCGACGGCCTTCTCGATCATGCGCATACCGGCGCCCAGCGTGTCGGCGGCGAGCATGATGCGGCCGGCATCGATCATGCGGTCGAGCGTTGCCTGGGGATTGCCGCTCGTCAGCGGCTCGGCTTCGACGGAATCGAAATTCAGTTCGCCGATGGCGCGCGTTGTGTCGATGGTGTTGAGCGTGGACTTCTCGAGACCCTTTGCCTTGGCGTCGACGATGTGGAGCGCGCCGAACTTGTCTGCCACGACATAGAGTCCGGCGCCGGCGAAATCGAGCACGAACAGCGCCTTGCCGGAGAGCTTGCCGGCTTTCGCCGTGACGCCCGCCTTTTCGCGCGCGCCGGCCGCCTGTTCGGAGATCGCGACGCCTGCGATCAGATCGCCCCTCGCAAGCCGCGGCAGATACTTCTTTTTCTGTGCGTCGGAGCCGCTGCCCATGATCGCGAGGGGCGCCATCACGGAACTGGCGACGTACGGCAGCGGAGCGACATGGCGTCCGAGCGCTTCGGCCGCCAGCGCCGAGTCGAGCAGCGTCAAGCCGAGGCCGCCGAATCCCTCGGGGATCAGGATGCCGGTGACGCCGAGCTCAGCGACGGCTTTGAGTACATCGGCGGCGTGACCTTCCGCTTTGCGCACGCGCTCGAGCGGGCAGACGCGTTCCAAAGTGCGGTTGATGCTCTCCTGCATCATCTTCTGGTCGGAGGTGAGACCGAATTCCATGATCTAGGCCTTCGCCAGCTTCGGCTCGCGCGGCATGCCGAGGCCGCGTTCCGAGATGATGTTCTTCTGTATCTGCGCCGTGCCGCCGCCGATGATGAGACCGAGGTCGAACATGTAACTGGACTGCCAGTTACCCATGTTTCTGAGGTGCGGCGAACCGTTGTAAAGCATGCCGAGCTCACCCAGCGCATCGATCGCGAAACCCGCGAGCTGGTGATTGATCTCGCATCCCATGAGCTTGACGATCAGGCGCGCCACGCCCGGATCCTCGCCCTTGAGACCCGCCGTCAACAGGCGAAGGCCGTGATATTCCATCGCATGCACCCGCGCCTGGAGCTTGAGCAGCCGGTCGCGCATCACCGGATTGTCCATCAGCCGGCGGCCGTCGATGGTTTCGTCCTGCATCAGCTCGATGATGGCCTTCAGCCGCGTGCCGGCCTGGTTGGGATCGCCCAGCATGCCGCGCTCGTGCTTCAGCGTTGCGTTGGCGACCATCCAGCCCAGCCCGCGGCCGGCGACCACGCTCGTCTTCGGCACCCGCACATCGGTGAAGAACACTTCGTTGAACTCGGCGCGGCCGGTCATCGTCACCAGCGGGCGCACTTGGATGCCGGGCGTCTTCATCGAGAAGAGCAGATAGGAAATGCCTTCGTGCTTGGGCTTGTCGGGCTCGGTTCGCACTAGGCAGAAGATCATGTCGGCCTGCGCCGCCGTCGAGGTCCAGATCTTCTGGCCGTTGATGACGAAGTCGTCGCCGTCCTCGGTCGCGCGGGTGGTGAGCGAGGCGAGGTCGGAACCGGCGCCCGGCTCACTATAGCCCTGGCACCAGATGATCTCGCCGCGGAGCGTCGGCGCGATGTATTTCTGCTTCTGTTCTTCCGAGCCAACTTCAAGAAGCGTCGGCACCAGCATCGAGATGCCCTGGCCCGACATGCCCATCGGCAGGTTCGCGGCGAGAAATTCCTCCGCGATGATGCGCGACTTGAGCACGTCCGGCTCGGCGCCATAGCCGCCATATTGCTTCGGAATCGTTCGCGCCGCGTAGCCATGTTCGATCAGCAGCTTCTGCCATTCGCGCATGTCGGCGCCGCCAAGGCCGCCGCCCTTCGGCGCGCGGTCGCCGAACTTCTTCGCGAAAGCGCGAACCTCGTCGCGGAAGGCTTCGTATTCGGGGGAGTAGGAGAGGTCCATGAACACGCCCCTTGCTGGGAATTGCTCTTGCTTTCCTCTACGCGTCATCGCCGGCTTTGTGCCGGCGACCCATGATCACCGTGCTACTAGGAGTTCATGGGTGGCCGGCACGAGGCCAACCATGACGACGGAGAGATAGGAACTACAGCCGCTCGACGATCGTCACATTGGCAAGGCCGCCGCCTTCGCACATCGTCTGCAGGCCCCACTTCTTGCCCCGGTCCTTCAGCGCATAGAGCAGCGTGGTCATAAGCTTGGTGCCCGAGGCGCCGAGCGGATGTCCGAGCGCGATGGCTCCGCCATTTACGTTGAGCCGCTCCGGATTGGCCCCGGTATATTGCAGCCACGCGGTCGGCACCGAGGCGAAGGCCTCGTTCACTTCGTACAGATCGATGTCCTCGATCTTCATGCCGGCCTTCTCGAGCGCACGCTTGGTGGCGGGCAGCGGGGCTTCCAGCATGATCACCGGATCGCCGCCGATCACTGTCATGTGGTGGATGCGGGCGAGCGGCTTCACGCCGAGCGCCTTGAGCCCCTTTTCGTTGACCACGAGCACGCCCGAGGCGCCATCGCAGATCTGAGAAGACGTCGCCGCCGTGATCGCGCCGCCTTCGCGCAACAGCTTCACGCCGCGCATGCCATCCAGGCTGACGTCGAAGCGGATACCTTCGTCGGCGGTGTGCTTGGAAACCGTGCCATCCTCCGCCTTGATGTCGAGGGCGACGATCTCGTCCTTGAATTTGCCGCCCTGGGTGGCCGCGATCGCCTTCTTGTGGCTCTCATAGCCGAACTCGTCGAGCTGGTCCTTCTTCAGGCCGTACTTGCTGGCCATCATCTCGGCGCCCATGAATTGGCTGAACTGGATGTTCGGATATTTCTCCTGCAGGTGCGGGCTCATATAGGTGCCCATGCCGGCCTGGGCGGGGAGCGCGGCGGATGCGCCCATCGGCACCCGCGTCATGCTCTCGATGCCCATGGCGATCACCGCGTCCATCGAGCCCGACATCACGGCCTGGGCGGCGAAGTGCAGCGACTGCTGGCTGGAACCGCACTGGCGGTCGACGCTGGTGCCCGGCACATGCTCGGGCAGACGCGAAGCCATCACGGCATTGCGCGCCACGTTGATCGCTTGCTGGCCAACCTGGCTGACGCAGCCGCAGATCACGTCCTCGATCAGGTTGGGATCGGCCTTGCTGCGGTCGAGCAGGCTGTTGATGACCTCGGCGCCCATGTCGACCGGATGCCAGTCCTTCAGTTTCCCGCCTTTTTTCCCGCCGGCCGTGCGCGCCGCCGCAACAATATAAGCCTCAGCCATCTGTCCTCACTCCAAAGTAAAATCCTGGCGGGGGTTTTAGCACCGTCGCGCGCGCGCCGCACCTGCGCCGAATGGCGCTAATTGCCTGACGCTACGGAAGAAAGCTGCGTCCCGCGCACTCGCCGCCGCTGCGGGTATCCCGGCATTTAATCTGTATACAGATTAGTTCGCGAATGCTTTCGATTTATGCCGTAACAAAACGCCTTGCTTCGCCGCGAGGCAATCTGCACACGCGCGATGCAGCAATGCACTGTAAATCCGCAGTGCAGCTGCGAACGTCACCAAGTTGAAGCGCGTGTGTCACGGAGTTGTCTCGCGCCCATGTTTCCTTCGCACCGTTGGGTACCGGCGCATTCGTGCCGGACACAGCGGGGATTTGACCGCACGATGTTTGCGAATGCGCCGCCGCGCGAACGGCGCGCGTTGGCGCGTGCTTCACGATGGGGGACCACAACATGCGAATTCAGACCTGGTTGCTTTCGGCCGCGGCGGCGAGCGCGCTGCTGTTGTCGCAAACCGAGATCGTCGTCGCCCAACAGGTCACCGCCGCGCTGCGCGGCCATCTCACCGGCGCGAACGGCGAGTTGGTCGCCGGCGCCCAGGTCCATCTTGTGAACACCAACACCGGCGCGACGATCGACACGACGACGGGCGACGAGGGCACGTTCAGCCTTTCCGGCCTGACGATCGGCGGCCCCTACACGCTTAAGGTCGAGGCGCCCGGTTTTTCGGAAAAGTCGCTGACCGGCATCTATCTGCGGCTCGGCGAGACCTCCAATCTCGAAATTGCGCTTGCCGCGCTCAACGTCGAGACCGTGGTGGTTTCCGGGCAGCATGCGAACAACGGCGCCACCTCGATCGTCGAGACGCGCGGCATCGCGTCCAACTTCGACGCGCACGACATTGCCGTCACGCCAAGCCTGGAACGCGATCTCAAGGACATCGTCCAGCGCACGCCCTACGCCTATGTCGATCCGGTCGGCGGCGGCAGCTCGCCGCCGATCCCGACGCTCAACATCGCCGGCACGAACCCGCGCTGCACCAACACGCTGGTCGACGGCATGCAACAGAAGGACAATTTCGGCCTCAACCTCAACGGCTATCCAACGCAGAAGGCGCCGATCCCGACCGACTGGGCCGATCAGATCCAGGTCGCCATCACGCCCTATGACGTCGAGTACAACGACACTTGCGGCGGCGTGATCAACGTCGTGACCAAGACCGGCACCAACGATTTCCACGGCACGGCCTACGCCCTGTATGAGGACAAGTCGCTGAACGGCACCGACATCGGCAACGTCACGAGCATCCCCGGCGTACCGCAGAAGTCGCCATTCACTCAGCCGACCAAGCCGCCCTATATGGAAAAAAGCTACGGCGCGACGCTTTCCGGCCCGATCATTCCCGACACGCTGTTCTTCTTCGTCGGTTACGACGAACTCAAGCAGGAGCAGTCCGCCGCCGCCAACGGTGTCGGCCCGGCCGGCGCGGGCTTCGCGCGGACCGCGAACAACATCTCGCTTGCCGACGTGCAGAAAGTCGCGGACATCGCCAAGACCGTCTACGGCTTCGATCCCGGCAGCCTTAGCGACTCGATCCCGCTCTACAACCAGCGCTACATCGCCAAGCTGACCTGGCAGATCAACGACGATCAGCGCCTTGTCGGCACCTACCAGCATGTCGCCGGCGGCGCGCTCAGCATCGTCGGCGGTTCGACGTCGAACACGACACCGGTCGTGACCCTGCCATCGCACTGGTACAACAATGAAGAGAAGCTCGAGTCCTACTCGCTGCAGTGGCTCTCCAACTGGACCGACCAGTTCTCGACCCAGGTCTATGCCGGCCATATCGGCATCAACGACATCCAGGCGCCACTGCACGGCACCGACTTTCCGGAAGCCTATGTCCGCACGACCGGCGCCAACGGCGTCTACGATCTGGGCACATCGAAGGCGAGCAACGCGGCTTCCGACGACGGCTATGTCATCGTCGGCCCGGATTTTTCGCGCCAGTACAATTTCCTGTTCTACAAGAATAACTTCGTCAAAGCGGTCGGCGACTATGTGATCGGCACGCACACGATCAAGGCCGGCATCGAATATCACAGCATCGGCATCATCGATAAGTTCATCCAGGGTGCGCAATCGGTGGTGCGTTTCGATTCGATCTCCGACTTCCAGAACGGCATCATCGCAACGACGCTCGACAACCGGTCGGGCGCCACGTCGACCAGCGCGCAGGGCGGCAATCCGGTCTACTACGCCAACGGCATCGGCGGCGTCTCGGCCATCGGCGATGCGAACTTCCACTTCCAGATCGGCTCGGTCTTCGCGCAGGACGAGTGGTATGTGACCAAGGAGCTCAGCGTCCAGGCGGGCCTGCGCTACGACGAATATTTCTCCGGCGATCACCCGATCCTCAATGCGAATTTCCAGAAGCGCTACGGCTTTGCGAACACCGACAATCTGGATGGCAAGGGCGCCTTCATGCCGCGCCTGTCGGCCAGCTATGACTGGGATCCCGATCTCGACCTCGTTCCGGGCACGACGGTGCACTGGCGCGCCGGCATCGCGAAGTACTCCGGCGGCTTCCAGACCGTGTGGATCACGAACGACTACGACACGACGGGGGTGCAGACGCTTTCGACCTTCGGCATCCCTGGCTTCACCCCGCAGGGCAATGCCGTTGCGCCTGGAACGGCGTGCAGCTCGGCCGCGCCGTTCGCATGCGTGCCCGCCATCCTGCCGACCGATCATCAGCAGTGGCTGACCGACCTCAACAGCGGCCCGCTGGCGCAGGCCTCGACGGCCGCCAACTCGACGGTCGATGCCCAGTTGCCGAGCTTCAAGGACCCCTATGTCTGGAAGGCGAATGTCGGCGCCGACGTCGCCTTCGGAACCGGCATGCTCGGCGACCAGTGGGTCGGCAGCTTCGACTATCTCGCGACCCGCGATTACGCCCAGACTTTCTGGACCAATTTGCGCGTTCAGCCGTCGGCGACGGCTGCGCCGGACGGACGCATCATCTATCAATGGACGTTCGATCAGGCGGCAGGCCGTCCCGATCCGGCCGGACAGCCCGGCCAGATCACCGGCACGGACATCGGGATCGGCAGCCATGACGGCGGCTCGGCGTCGGTCTTCATTGTCGACTTCAAGAACCGTTGGGAAGACACCGGTTACGGCGATTTCGGTTTCGAGTTGGGCTACACGCACAGCAAGGTCAGCGACGTCAGCGCCGCAACCTCATCGACGGCGAACTCGAGCTACGTCAACGAGGCTCATGTCAACTTCAACGAGGCCGAAGTCGGCACGTCGGACTATGAGCGCGTTCATCGCGTGACCCTGTCGCTCGATGCCACCGAACATTGGGACCAGGACGACGAGGACTTCGACACGCACCTGAACCTGTTCGGCGCGCGCATGTCCGGCGAGCATTACAGCCTGGTGTTCAACGGCAATCCGTTCGGACCGACCAATGGCGGCGTCACCGGCCGTTCGCTGGTCTATGTCCCGGCGGTGGATCCGGCCAGCGGCCTGGTGACCGCGACCTCCGATCCGCGCGTCACCTATGCGGCGGGCTTCGACCTGGTCGGCTTCAACCAGATGCTGCGCCAGACCGGCCTGATCAAATATGCCGGCCAGATCTCGCCGCGCAACGGCTTCACCGGCCGCTGGGACACGCTTGTCAATCTGAGTCTGGAACAGAACCTGCCGAGCTACTTCGAGGGCCACCACATCGTCGCGACGATGAGCATCTTCAACTTCCTCAATCTGCTCAATCACAATTGGGGTGCGTTCCAGTCGCCGAACTTCTACCAGGCGTACCAGGCGGTTTCGGCCAACATCGTGGGCGGCAAGTATCAGTACACCGCCTTCCAGACCGCGGCCCAGCTGCAGAACAACTTCTCGACGCAGCGCACGGCATCGACCTACCAGATCGAATTCGGCCTGAAGTACGAGTTCTGACGAAGACTGCGGGGGCAGTGCGGGGGCGGGCCAAGTTGCCCGCCCCCCTCTTTTGTCGTCTCCGGGCGATTGAGAATCGCGGCCGTCCGGTGTTTCTTCGAAACCTCGCTGGGAGGGCACGATGATCCGCATGCCGTCACGCCGTCTGTTTCTCAAAGGTGCCGGGTTGACCGCGGCCTCGCTGGTGGCCGCGCCGGCGATCGCCAACTCGCTCGCGGGCGCCTCGTGGAGCGCCGATCCTTTCAGCCTGGGTGTCGCCGCAGGCGCGCCGTCGGCAGACGGCTTTGTGCTGTGGACGCGGCTGGCGCCGCAGCCCTTGGCCGACGATGCCGGCATGAGCGGCCCGTCGCGCGCCATCCAGTATGAGATCGCCACCGACGACAATATGCATCACATCGTGCAGCGCGGTGCGGCGCTGGCCGACGCAAACTTTGGCTATTCGGTTCATAAGCAGATCCGAGGCCTGAAATCCGGCCGGCCCTATTGGTACCGCTTCAGTTCCGGCGGCGCCCAAAGCGATATCGGCCGCGCCGTGACCCTGCCGCCGCGCGGCAACGATGCGCTGAAGTTCGCCTACTTCTCCTGCTCGCACTACGAGTATGGCTACTTCTCCGCCTATCGCCACGCGGCGGAGGAGAATCCCGATTTCGGCATCTTCCTCGGCGATTACATCTATGAATATGCCGACACCAATCCGAAGCGGCGAAAGGTCCGCACCCATTCCGGCGGCAAGGAGTGCGTGTCGCTGGCGGAGTATCGCGCGCGCTACACGCAATACCGCCTCGATCCCAATCTCAAATTCCTGCATGCCAGCATGCCGGTGCTCGTCACCTGGGACGATCACGAGGTGCAGAACGATTATGCGGACAAGTGGGGCGAGGATTTCCAGGACCCTGAGGCGTTCCTGGCGCGCCGCGCCGCGGCGTATCGCACCTTTTACGAGTTCATGCCGGTCAAGCCGGTGTTCTCGCAACCGCACGGGCCGAACATGCGGCTCTACGACCGCTACGATTTTGGCGACCTGATGCGCGTCGATCTGATCGATGGCCGCCAGTACCGCTCGCGCGAGGCGTGCTACGGCGATCCGAAGAAGAACGCGGGCCATGGCGGCGGCGGCCATGTCGAGACTGCCACCTCCTGCCCCGAACTGTTCGATGCCGCGCGCTCGATGATCGGCATGGCGCAGGAAAAATGGTTGTTCGACGGGCTCGCCACGTCCAAGGCGCGCTGGAACGTCATCGCCAACGACGTCCTGATGGCGCGGCTTCGGCAGAAGAACGCAGCGGGCGAATATGGCTCATGGACCGACGATTGGGACGGCTATCCCGCGAGCCGCACAAGGTTGATGCAGCACATCGCTGGCGCCAGGCCCTCCAACCCCGTCACCATCACCGGCGACATCCATTCCTTCTGGGCCAACGATCTGAAGGTCGATTACGACGATCCGTCTTCGCCGGCGATCGGCAGCGAGCTGGTCGGCACTTCCATCACCTCCTATGGGCCGCCCTACGACATCTTCAAGTCCTTCCTGCCGGAGAATCCGCACATCAAGTTCTTCGACAGCCGCCCGCGCGGTTATGTCAGCGTGGATCTGACGCGCAAGGCCATGACGGCACGCTACCAGACGGTCTCCGACGTCACCGACGCGAATGCGAGCCTCTCCACGCTTGCCACATTCGTGGTCGAGGACGGCAAGCCTGGGCCGGTTGAAGCCTGACGCGACGGCGTGCGAATGTCTGTGCATGGCGGACGATGCGAAGATGAAGCCGGAAACCGTCGCGGCCCAGGCGCTAGGCTGGATCGACGAGAAGACGCGCGCGGTGGTGCCGCCGCTGCATCCGTCTTCGACTTTCATCCGCGATGCGGACAACCAGT
Source organism: uncultured Alphaproteobacteria bacterium (assembly GCA_963741735.1). Taxonomy (GTDB): domain Bacteria; phylum Pseudomonadota; class Alphaproteobacteria; order Micropepsales; family Micropepsaceae; genus Rhizomicrobium. The sequence goes on along the minus strand of CAVUJB010000002.1, from coordinate 184,097 downwards.
ATCGCTCGGGTCGCAACTATGCCCGCGCCGACAATCCGACTTACGACCAGGCCGAAGCCGTGCTTGCCGCGCTCGAAGGCGGCGCCGGTGCGATGATCTTCGCCTCCGGCATGGCGGCGGCGACGGCGGTGTTCCTGTCGCTCAAACCGGGCGACCATGTCGTTGTGCCGAAGGTGATGTATTGGTCGCTGCGCAACTGGTTGCTGAACTTCGCGACCGGCTGGGGATTGCAGGTCTCGGTCGTCGACATGACCGATCTCGCCGCGGTGAAAGCGGCGGCGCGGCCGGGTCAAACAAAGCTGATCTGGGTCGAGACGCCCGGAAACCCGACACTCGCCATCACCGACATCGCGGCGGTGGCTGAGATCGCGCATGACGCCGGTGCGCGGCTCGCGGTCGACTCGACGGTTGCCACGCCGGTGTTCACCCGGCCGCTCGCGGTCGGCGCCGACATCGTGATGCATTCGGCGACGAAATATCTCAACGGCCATTCCGACCTCGTCGCGGGCGCGCTGGTGACCAAGGCCGACGACGAACAATGGTCGCGTCTCAAGACTCTGCGCATACAGCTCGGCGGCGTGCCCGGCGCGTTCGAGGCGTGGCTTCTGTTGCGCGGCATGCGAACGCTGTTTCCACGCGTGCGCGCGCAGGCGACGAATGCGATGGCGATCGCGCAGCACTTTCGCGGCCATCCGCTAGTGGAAGACGTGCTCTATCCCGGCCTCACGAACTTCCCCGGCCACGCCGTCGCGGCGAAACAGATGAGCGGCGGCTTCGGCGGGCTGATGTCGATCCGGGTCAAGGGCGGCGAGAAGGCCGCGATCGACGCCGCCGCGAACGTGAAGATCTGGAAACGCGCGACCTCACTCGGCGGGGTCGAGAGCTTGATCGAGCATCGCGCTAGCGTCGAAGGCCCCGACACGCCGTCGCCGCCGGATCTGTTGCGTATGTCGGTGGGGATCGAAGATGCGAGCGACTTGATCGCGGATTTCGAACAGGCGTTGAAGAAGGCGCAGCGATAATTCCATCTGTCATCCCCGGCTGCGCAATGCGTCAGCATTGCGAAGGGAAGGGGACCCGGGCGCGGCTACTTCCCTACCGCTTTCAGGAACGCCATCGCCGCCGCCGGATTGCGCACCTTCGCGCCGGCGATGAAATAGACGAACACGTCGCGCTTCTTTTTGGCTGGTGCCTTGCTGACCAAGGTCAGACCCTTTGGCGTGCCGCCGGTTTCCCATGTCTTCGCCGCGTCGGCCCAGCGCGTGATCTCGGCGGCGGTGTAACCAGTCGCGACCTTCTCCTGCGTCTCCTGGAGCCGGCAATAGACGAAGTCCGAGGTCGCATCGGGGATCGAGGGGAATTTCGGCGTGTCGGCGAACACAATGGCGATGTCATATTTGCGCGCCAGCGCGACGAACGCCGGCACTTTGAAGCTTTCGTGACGCGGTTCGACCGCATGACGAAGCTTCACGCCATCATGTTCCTTAGGCAGCAGCGCGAGAAACGCCTCGAAGTCCGCCGGATCGAACTTCTTGGTGTGCATGAATTGCCACAGGATTGGTCCAAGCTTGTGCTTCAGCTCGCTCACGCCGCTTTGCAGGAACCGGTCGATCGACGGCTTGGCATCGCCCAGCACCTTGCGGTTTGTCGCGAAACGGTTGGCCTTCAGCGAGAAGACGAAATCGTCCGGCGTCTCATCGAACCATTTGCGAAAAGTCGGCGGCTTGAAGGTCGAATAGAAGGTGCCATTGACCTCGATGGTGGTGAGCTGGCGGCTGGCATAGGCGAGCTCTTTGGTCTTGGGCGTGCCTTTCGGGAAGAAGGTGCCGCGCCACGGCGCGAAATTCCAGCCGCCCACGCCTGCCCGGATCATGATCGTGCCTGCCTTGTCTGCGCGGCGATCATAGGTGCGCGGCCGCTAGCCGGGAAGCGTGGCCCAACTTTCGAATCCCGGCGTCCGGCCGAATACGGTCCTAAGACCGCGCGAGAACGAGCCGGCATAGACCGAGTTATGGGTCTCCTGCGGGAACACCTCCATCGCGAAGCGCAGGCCCGGATATTTTCGGCCGCGCAAGGCCGCGTCGAACTCATAGAGGTTCGAGACCATGCGCGCCGGCGGATAGGCCGCTTCCTCGAGCGCACCGATCGACGCGAAGAGATTGACCGGCAGATCCTTCGCTTCTTTGGCGAAGTCTGCTTCGTGACCGAGGATCGCGCGTTCGTCCCACCAGATCGACGGGCTGAGCGCAACCACGCGCTGGAATGCCGCCGGCGCCTTGAACAGCGCGAAGAGCGAGAACAGCCCGCCGAGCGACATGCCGGCCAGTGTCTGATCCTTGGCATCGACCGGATAGCGGGCCTCGATCAGCGGCTTCAGCTCGTCGTTGATGAAGGAGAGGAACGCGCCCGCGCCGCCGGGCCGTATGTCGTCCGGAATCTCTCCCGCCATCTCCCGGCGGACACGCTCGACATAGCTCTTGGCTTCGGTCGGGCAGAATTCGCGGAATCGCAAGCCCCTGATGGCTTTTGCGTCGTACATGGCGGGATAGCCGATGCCGACGACCATGACGCGCGGCAGCTCGCGGCTCACCTGCATCAGTTGGACGACTTGCGCCACAAGGCCGAAACCGTAGCTCGAGTCCGTCACATAGATGACCGGCAGCGGCTTCTTCGCCACGCCGGGTGGCGCCAGAACGTCGATCTGGAACGTCTGATCGATGTGCGCCGCCTTGAGCAAAAAGCTCTCGGCGCCGCGCACCACCGTCGGACCGATCGGCTCCAGCGCCGCCACGGCCCTATTCCGCCGCCATCCGCACGCGCTGGATCGCCGTCAATTTCGCCAGGGCCTCATCATATTCGCGCTTCAAACGCGCCACCAGCTCACCGGCGCCCACGACGCCCTTCACCTGGGCGATGCCCTGGCCGCAGCCCCAGATGTCCTTCCACGCCTTCGCATTGGTGTTGCCGCCAGAGCCGAAATTCATCTTCGACGGATCCGAGGTTGGCAAGTTTTCGGGATCTAGACCCGCCGCGATCACCGATGGACGCAGATAGTTGCCGTGCACGCCGGTGAACAGATTGGTGTAGACGATGTCGTCGCCCGCCGATTTGGTGATCATCTGCTTATAGCCTTCCTGGGCGCGCGCTTCCTTGGTCGCGATGAAGGCCGAGCCGATATAGCCGAAGTCCGCGCCCATCGCCTGCGCCGCGAGCACGGCGCGGCCGGTGGAGATCGCGCCCGACAGCGCCAGCGGCCCGTCGAACCATTCGCGAATCTCCTCGATCAGCGCGAAGGGCGAGAGCACGCCGGCATGGCCGCCAGCGCCGGCTGCCACCGCGATGATGCCGTCGGCGCCCTTCTCGACCGCCTTGCGGGCAAACTTGTTGTTGATCACGTCGTGCATCACCACACCGCCATAGGAGTGCACCGCATCGTTCACATCCTGCCGTGCGCCCAGCGAGGTAATGATCACCGGCACCTTGTGCTTTACGCACAGTGCGAGATCCTGCTCCATGCGGTCGTTCGACTTGTGCACGATCTGGTTGACCGCGAACGGCGCCGACGGCTGATCGGGATGGGCGCGGTCCCACGCCGCCAGTTCCTCGGTGATCTGCGCCAGCCATTCGTCCAGCATCGAGAGCGGCCGTGCATTGAGCGAAGGGAATGCGCCGATGATGCCGGCCTTGCACTGCGCCAGAACGAGCTCCGGGCCCGAGATGATGAACAGCGGCGAGCCGATCACCGGTACGGAAAGCTTCTTCGTCAATGCGCCTTTGAGAGCCATGTGAATTCTCCTGGGGTTGCTTAAGCGATCTTGCGGCGTGGCGCCCGGGCGCGCGCGCTTGGCGTGCGCGCGCCGCGGAAGGTGAGCCGCATGGTTTCGAAATAGAGCTCCTCGGCATCCATGCCGCGCGGCAGCCGGCCGGCCAGATGCAGCACGATCACACCGTGCGAAGCGGCCCACAATGCGTTGCCGATCAGCTTGGGATCGCCATGGACGATGCCCGCGGCAACGAGATCCTTCACGTGGCGCGTGACCGTCTTTCCGGCGCGCTCGCCGGCGCGGCGCAGCTCGGGATGTTTAGCCTCGTCCGGCGGGGTGAGATCGAACATCAGCCGGTAGGCGTTGGGATTCTGCAGCGCGAAATCCAGATAGGCGCGGCCCACGGCGCGGGCCCGGGCGAACGCATCGCCGCCGGACTCGAACGCCGTCTCCAGCGCATCGGAGAAGCGATTGAAGGCGTCGGCGCGGACGAAAGCGATGATCTCTTCGCGGTCGGCGAAATAGCGGTAGAGGCCCATCGGGCTGCGGCCCAGCTTGCGGGCGATGTCGCGGATCGTGATCGCGCTCTCGCCCTTCGCGGCATAGAGCGCGGTCGCGGCCTCGCCGATGCGCGCGCGCACCGCCTGGAAATCCTCGCTCGACAATTCCTTGGGCATGAGGTCTCGTACCGTGTACGCGTACAGTGTACGAGACGCAGCAGAGAGTCGAATCGGGGTCCGTTACATGCGGTTTATCCGGCCATCGCGGCTTTGCGCCCCCGCAACCGCCGTCGTAGTTTCGCGACCGGGATGTCCAGACCGTTTCATATTCTCATGGCCGGGGCCGCGCTCGCGCTTTGCACGCCGGGCGCGTGGGCGGCCGACGGCATTGAGACCGTCGTGGTAACTGCAAGTCCGCCGGACCCGGTCGGCAATGCCGCCTTTTCGGTCGCGACTCTCGACGCCAAGGACCTTCGCGGCCAGACGCAGCTCGATGCGGCGCTCGAACAGGTGCCGGGCCTGTCGCTGTTTCGCCGTGACTCGTCGCTGTCCGCCAATCCGACCGTGCAGGGCGTCACTCTGCGTTCCATCGCGCCGTCCGGCGCGGGCCGCGCGCTCGTCACGCTCGACGGCGTGCCGCAGAACGATCCGTTCGGTGGCTGGGTGATCTGGTCGTCGCTGCCGCCGGAGGATGTCGGCGCGGCCCAGATCGTGCGCGGCGCGGGTGCCGGACCCTATGGCGCGGGCGCGCTCACCGGCGTCATCGCGCTCAGCGAAGCACGTGGCGATGGCGTCGTCGCGGCCGATGCATCGCTCGGCTCGCTGAACGGCAAGCGCATCGCGGCGTCGGGCGGCACCACGCTCGGCCCGCTGACCCTGTTCGCCAGTGCATCGGACGAGGACAGCGACGGCTGGATTCCCGTCTCGCCGGCGCAAGCCGGCGCCGCCGACAATGAAGTGACGCTGCATGCGCGCAACGTCTCGTTGCGCGCCGAGGCGACGCCGTGGGCCGGCACGCTGGTCTCGCTCAGGCTCGGCGCCTATGGCGAAAACCGCGACTCCGGCCTTGTGAGCGCGGCGTCCTCCGCCGACGGCGTCACCGCGAGCCTGACGCTGGCGCATCCCGAGAGCGGCGACGATCTCGGCTATCGCGTGCAGGCCTGGCTGCGCAACACCGGTTTTTCCAACACCTCCGCCTCGATCGCGCCAGGCCGCGTCTCCACCACCTTGACCAACGATCAATATTCCACGCCGGCGCTCGGTTTCGGCTTCAACGCTGCGTTGCGCGGCAGCTGGGCATGGTTCGACTGGGAAGCCGGCGGCGATGCGCGTTTCACGCAAGGCGAGTCGAAGGAGCACGCGACCTTCGTCGCGGGCGCACCGACCATCGGCCGGATCAGCGGCGGGCGCACCTTCGTCGGCGGCTTCTATGTCGAAACCGCGGCGCATCTCGAGGGCCTGCTGCTGACCGCGGGATTGCGCGCCGATCAATGGGCGTCGACCGGCGGGCATCTGATCCAGACGACGCTTGCGACCGGCATCGTGACGGCGAGCCAGCACACCCCGTCCAAGAGCGGCATCGTGCCGACGGCGCGGCTCGGCCTGCGCGACGAGCTGTCGGGCGGCCTCTATCTGCGCTCCGCGGCCTATGCCGGTTTCCGGGCGCCGAGTCTGAACGAGCTCTATCGTCCGTTCCGGCTCGGCAACAACATCACCGAGGCCAATCCCGGCCTTGTGCCCGAAAAGCTCTACGGCGTTGAGATCGGCGGCGGCCAGAAGCTCGACGCCGTGTCATGGGACGTCACCGGCTTCTACAACCAGCTTCACGGCGCCATCACCAACGTGACCGTCGGCCATGGGCCGATAAACGTGCCCGGCGTCGGCTTCGTGCCGGCTGGCGGCCTTCTGATCCAGCGCCAGAACGCTGGCGACATCGATGCATATGGTTTCGAATCCGAAGGCCATTGGCAGGCCACGGACTGGCTCGGGCTGACGCTGGCATTTGACTATGTCGATGCGCATGTCGAAGGCGGCAGCGTCGCGCCGCAGCTGACCGGCAAGCGTCCAGCACAGGCGCCGCGCTTCACCCTGACCGGCGGCGTGCATCTCCATCCGATCGACCGGCTGAACATCTCGGCCGACGTCCGCCATGAGAGTACCCGCTACGCCGACGACCAGAACACGCTGCCGCTGGCCCCCGCCACCACAGTCGATGCGCGGGTCGCCTATCGCCTATGGGATGGGCTATCCGCCTATGTAGCGGGCGATAATCTGTTCAATGCGCGCGTCGCGACGACCGAAAGCGCCGATCTGGTGACGAACTATGCGGCACCACGCGTCGTGCGCGCCGGATTCTCCTGGACCGAATGACACACGCCGCTTTGCACGCGCCGCGCTATAGTGCTTGTGCGTTCCTTCGCGAGTTCCCATGAAGAAAGTCTATCCCGACGCCAAGACCGCGCTCGACGGCCTTTTGTTCGACGGCATGACCATCATGTCGGGCGGCTTCGGCCTGTGCGGCATTCCGGAAATCCTGATCGCGGCGCTGGTCGCCTCCGGCGTGAAGGATCTGACGGTGATCTCCAACAATGCCGGCGTCGACGATTTCGGCCTCGGCCTTCTGCTCAAGACCCGCCAGATCAAGAAGATGGTGTCGTCCTATGTCGGCGAGAACGAGACCTTCGAGAAGCAATATCTCTCCGGCGAATTGGAGCTGGAGTTCAATCCGCAAGGTACGCTGGCCGAACGCATTCGCGCCGGCGGCGCCGGCATTCCCGGCTTCTACACCAAGACCGGCGTCGGCACGCTGATCGCCGAAGGAAAAGAGCACAAGGAGTTCGACGGCGAGACCTATGTGCTGGAGCGCGGACTGGTTTCCGATCTATCGATCGTCAAGGCGTGGAAGGGCGACGCCCAGGGCAATCTGGTGTTCCGCAAGACCGCGCGCAACTTTAACCCGATGATGGCGACAGCGGGCAAGGTCACGGTGGCTGAGGTCGAACAGCTCGTGCCGGTCGGCACGCTCGATCCCGACACGATCCACACGCCCGGCATCTTCGTGCAGAGGGTGATCGAAGGGCACAATTACGAGAAGCGCATCGAGAAGCGCACGGTGCGGGAGAAAGTCTGATGCCCTGGACACGTGACGATCTCGCCAAGGTGGCGGCCCGCGAGCTGCGCGACGGCTTCTACGTCAATCTGGGCATCGGCATCCCGACGCTGGTGGCGAACTACATTCCGGACGGCATGGACGTGACCCTGCAATCGGAGAATGGCATGCTCGGCATGGGACCGTTCCCGTTCGAGAACGAGGTCGATCCCGACCTGATCAATGCCGGCAAGCAGACCATCACCGAACTCGACCGCACTTCCTACTTTTCCTCCGCCGACAGCTTCGCGATGATCCGCGGCGGGCATATCGATCTGTCGATACTGGGCGCGATGGAAGTCTCCGAGACCGGCGATCTCGCCAACTGGATGGTGCCGGGCAAGCTGGTGAAGGGCATGGGCGGGGCGATGGATCTCGTCGCCGGCGTCAAGCGCTGCGTGGTGACGATGGATCACACCGACAAGGCGGGGAATTCCAAGTTGCTCAAGGCGTGCACCTTGCCGCTGACCGGCAAGGCCTGCGTCGACCGCATCTTCACCAATCTCGGCGTGTTTGATGTCGTGCCGGGTGGCCTCAAGATTGTCGAGATCGCGCCCGGCGTGACGCGCGAGGAAATCGCGGCGAAGACGCAGGCGACGTTGGTTTAGCCGCCCGGTCCCGTCACCGTCAGCCCCGCGGCCTTGAGACGTTCGAGCACGCCGCCCTGTCGCAGAAAAAAGCCCATCGGCATCACCGCGAAGGTCTTGCCCGGCTTCTTCAGTGCCGCTTCGATGGCGTTCGCCATGTCGCGATTCGCCGATTCGCGCAGTTTGATGTAGGCCGCGTTCTGCTGCAGGCAGTCGTCGAGCTTGGTCTCCATGTAATTCGCCTTCACGCCGTCGAGATTGCCGACCGCCCAGGCCTGCGCCGCGGCCGCCGCATGCGCCATCGCCGTGTCGATGTCGCCGATCGCGAACTCGAGGCAGGCGCGGTGCGCCGCGGCGCTCATCTTGGGAACGTCCTTGATCACATCCATCGCCGGATAAACCGCGGTCGGATGCGCCGGCACGCCGGCGTGCGAGGCGATCGACTCAACCGTCTTCTGCGGCCCGTTGACCGTGAGCTTGGCGAATTTCCAATAGTCGTTCTCGAGCATGATCGCCGCCACGCCGCCCAGATATTTGCCGTAACGGTCGGCGTCCTTGCCGATCTTCGTGCGCGTCGCGATGAAGCGGTCGCGCAGCGGCTCGGGCAATGTCGCTTCCAGCGTCGTGCCGTCAGGCTGCTCCAGCGTGTCCATGTCCCAGGTGTAGAACCACAGCCCCTCGAAAAACCCGACCTGGCCGCGCGGCGGCAACAGCACGGCGTTCGATCCCTGCAGCGCCTCCTGGACTTCGTGCGAGTCCCATTGCAGGTCCTTGGGCACCGGCGAGACGGTGGGGAGGATCCAGACTTCCGAATTGCCCTGCGCGATGTGCCAGAGTGCAGGTCCCGGATGATCGGGCGTGACCACCACGACCTCGACGTTCGACCAGTCCTTGACCGGCGCATCGGCCGGCGGCGCGGCGCCAAGCGCGAGAAAACCAAGCGCGGCGGCAGTGCCGAAACGGGAAAGGCGCGCTAGACCGCGCATGTCGGGCTCCTGTTGGATCGCGAAAGTTCTACGAAAATACGCAGCGAAACTGATGCAATTGCAAGCCGCCTGTTTCAGCACGCTGTAACGCCTCGCCGTCAAGATCGAGGCTAGCACGCATCCAGGAAGGCGCACATGCACGTTCTGGTATTGGCCTCCCAAAAGGGCGGCTCGGGAAAGACGACGTTGTCCGGCCATCTCGCCGTAGAGGCCGATCAGGCCGGCGTTGGACCGGTCGCGCTCATCGACACCGATCCGCAAGGCTCTCTGTCGCACTGGTGGAATGCGCGGGCCTCATCGTCGCCGCACTTCGCCAAGGTGGGATTGCTCGAACTCGGCGAGGCTCTCGAACAATTGAAGCGCTCGGGCATCCGGCTTGCCGTGATCGACACGCCGCCGGCGATCACCGCCTCGATCAGCCAGGTCGTGGCGCATGCCGATCTCGTCGTGGTGCCGACACGGCCCAGCCCTCACGATTTGCGCGCCGTCGGCGCCACCGTCGATATTGCCGAGCGCAACGGCAAGCCGGTGCTCTTCGTCGTCAATGCTGCCACCCCGCGCGCGCGCATCACCGGCGAGGCCGCCGTCGCACTGTCGCAGCATGGAACCGTCGCGCCCATCACCCTGCATCATCGCGTGGACTTCGCCGCCAGCATGGTCGATGGACGCACGGTCGGCGAAGTGGTTCCCAAATCGGCGTCGGCGAAGGAAGTGCGCGATCTGTGGATCTATATCCAGGATCGCATGTCGCGGCTGACCGGCGACACCAAGCTTCTGCCCGACGTCCGCCCGGTGCATTTTGCGACCCAGCCGCTGTCGTCGATGACGGATGAAAAGATCTCGAACGACGTGGATCCGACGTTGGAGGACATGCCGCCGCCCACACCGCCGCTGTCGACGACGCCTCCGCCGCTGCTGCCCGAGCGGCGCTACACACCGGAGCGCCGCCTTGCCCAGGCGCCATTCGGCGGCTCGGACCGCCGCGCCCATCCGTTCGGCCGGCGCGCCTCCGATCGGCCGCTTTAGGAGGTGCGCAAAATGAGCTCCTCGAATTTCGCACCCATCACCTCCGACCTTCTGGCGCGCAAAGGCGATGCCGCACCGTCTGGAATGATGAGCAAGCCAGCCCTGTTCTGGACTCGCGAAGCGCCACCGCCGCCGCCGGTCGTCGCGCCGCGTCCGGGCGCGATGCCGCCCGAGCCGCCCGTCAAGCCGCACAAGATGATGGTGGTGCTGACGCCTTGCGAATACGAGAAGCTCGGCATCGCGGCGGTGAAAAAAGGCGTGACGCGGCATCAGATCGTCCGCACCGCGCTCGATCTGCATCTCGACCGTCTGAAGCGCGAATATGGCGGCTGCGGCTGCATGGCGATGCAAGACGGCGGCTGCGGCTGCGAGGCCAAGAGGTAGCTCGTTCCGGGCGTGCTAAGTTGCACCTCCCATTGGGAGGGCGCGATGCACACCAAAATCCTCGGCCGCACCGGCCTCAACGTCAGCGTTGCCGGCCTCGGCTGCGGCGGTCATAGCCGGCTCGGCCAGGCCTATGGCAATTCCGCCGAACAAAGCGTGGCGGTGGTCAAGGGCGCCATCGATCTCGGCATCAACTGGATCGACACCGCCGCGGCCTACAGCACCGAGAAGATCGTCGGCGCGGCGGTCAAGGGCGCGCGCGACAAGGTCTATATCTCGACCAAGACGGCGATCCTGCCCTGGGGCGAGCCGAAGGCGCGGCCTTACAGCGGCGCACAGGTGCTGGAACAGCTCGACAAGAGTCTGAGCCGTCTCGGTACCGACTATGTCGACCTCTTCAATCTGCACGGCATCGTCACCGCACAGCTCGATTATGTCGCCAAGGAGATCGTGCCGGCGCTGATCAGGGCGCGCGATGCGGGCAAAATCCGTTTCCTCGGCATCACAGAACATTTCGGCAGCGACACGAACCACAAGATGCTCAGCGCCGCGGTGCCGACCGGCGTGTGGGACGTGGTGATGGTCGGCTTCAATCTCCTCAATCCTTCGGCGCGCCGCAACGTTCTCAAGCTGACCCAGGCGCATCGGGTCGGCGTGCAGGACATGTTCGCTGTGCGCCGCGCACTCTCCAATGCGGAGGGTTTGAAGGAAGCGCTCGACCAAATCGAGAAGGCGGGCCAGCTCGACCGCGCCAAGCTCGATGCCGCCGATCCGCTCGGATTCCTGAAGGATGGTACCGAAGGTGTGGTCGATGCCGCCTATCGCTTCTGCCGCCACGAACCCGGCATCGACATCGTGCTGACCGGCACCGGCAATGCCGGGCATCTGAAGGAGAACGTCGCCTCGATCAATCGCGGCCCGCTGCCGGCAAAGTCGCTTGCCAGGCTTGAGGAGCTGTTCGGCCGGGTGGATTCGGTTTCAGGGAACTAGCGGCGTCCGAACGGAACGATCTTGTTGTCCACGTCATGGCCGATATCGGCGCGGCCGAGCCACGGGATGCCGGACACGGTGCACCAATGGCGCACGATGTCCTCCGGTGTCTGTCCGAACGGGGGATCGTTTGGTGGAATGTCGCTGCAACGCCCGAGCCGGATGCCGGCGACCCTGCGCATCTCGGGATTGGAGGTGACGTGAAACATCATCCGGTCGATGGCGTAGAGGTGCTCGGATACTTCTTCGAGCATCAGCACATGGCCGCCAAGATCGGGCACGAACGGCGTGCCGATCAGCATGCTCAGGATGGTCAGGTTGAACGCCGCCGCCGGCCTTCCGTCGAGCGAGGGTTCGAGCGCACTCCGATCGCCGCCGACAAGCCACGACAGCGCGCGCGCGATCGCCTTTTCGCCGCCATCGCGCCGGACCTCATGCGGGAACGGTCCGTGCGCAACCCGATAGCCATGCTTGTAGAGTGCGCCCAACAGGAAGCCGCCGTCGCTGTAGCCGAGATAGGTCTTGGCCTTCGCTGCATCCGTCAGCCCGGCCAGAACCGCCTCGGCGATCCGGCCCGAACCGTAGCCGCCGCGCGCGAACCACAGCCCGCCGAACGCGGGATCGTTGGCGTACTCCAGGAACGCTGCCGCCCGGAGCGTGTCGTCGCCGGCGAAATGGCCGGCGGAGAGGAAACATTGCGGGTGGAATGCGATTTCGGCGCCCGCTGCCATGGCCAACGCGGTCACGCGTTCGGCGGTCTCGGGATGCAGCCGCGCGGCTGGGGCGACGACGCCGATTTTCACTCCCGCCACCCTTTTCTTTGCCGCTTCGATGCGGCTTATAGCGTCTAAAGATGACCTCAGACAGGCCCTATTTCTTTTGCGGGATCGGCGGCAGCGGCATGCTCCCGCTCGCGCTGATCCTTAAAGCGCACGGCCATCAGGTGGCCGGCTCCGACCGCGCGCTCGATCAGGGCCGCCTCGCGCCGAAGTTCGATTTCCTGCGTGCCAAGGGCATCGCCCTGTTTCCGCAGGACGGCTCGGGCGTCACATCCAAGGACCAGATCGTCGTGACGTCGGCGGCCGTGGAAGACACGATCCCCGACGTTCAGGCCGCACGCCGCGTCCGCGCCACACAGATGCTGCGCGCCGAGCTTCTGTCGCAGCTGTTCAATGAGGCGCCCAACGCGATCGGCGTCGCCGGTACCAGCGGCAAGTCCACCACCACCGGCATGATCGGCTGGATCCTCCACGACACCGGACGCGACCCGACCGTGATGAACGGCGCGGTGATGACCAATTTCGCGACGCCCGATGCCCCCTTCGCCAGCGCACTCGTGGGCAAGAGCGATCTTTTCGTCAGCGAGGTCGATGAAAGCGACGGTTCAATCGCGCGCTATCATCCGCGCACCGCGGTGCTCAACAACGTCGCGCTCGATCACAAGTCGATGGACGAGCTGCGCACTCTATTCCGTGCCTTCGTCGCGCGGTCTGAGATCGCCGTCCTCAATCTTGACAATCAGGAGACCGCCGAGCTCGCAGCGGGCCTGACCGCTGCGCGCCGGCTGACCTACAGCCTTTCCGATCCCAAGGCCGATCTTCTGGCGAGCGCGATCGAGCCGCTGCCCGGCGGCATTGCTTTCACGGTAAGCGAACGCAATGCGGCCGCGCCGATCCGTGTGCAGTTGCGCGTTCCGGGACGGCACAATGTGTCCAACGCGCTGGCCGCGCTGGGGGCCGCGCGCGCGGCCGGCGTGCCGCTCGCCGAAGCGGCCGAGGCGCTCGGACGCTTTGCCGGCGTTCGCCGCCGGCTCGAAGTGGTCGGGACCGCAAACGGCGTCACGGTGATCGACGACTTCGCACACAACCCGGATAAGATCGCCGCCACGCTCGCTACTTTGCACGATTTCCCGGGCCGCCTGCTGGTCATGTTCCAGCCGCATGGGTTCGGGCCGTTGCGGCTCATGAAGGAAGAGTTCATCGATTGTTTTGCAAGTAATCTCGCGGGTGGCGATGTTCTCCTGATGCCGGAACCGGTCTATTTCGGCGGCACCGTCGACCGCAGTGTCTCAAGCAGCGACATCGCACGCGGCATTGAAGCACGCGGGCGGCTCGCTTACGTCTTCCCCGACCGGGCGGCTTGCGGCGACAGGCTGGTCGATCTGGCGCGACCCGGCGATCGCATCGTGGTCATGGGCGCGCGCGACGATACCTTGACCGACTTTGCGCGCGCGATCCTGGAGCGTCTGTGAACATGGCGGACAATTCGGCGAGACCGGCCGGCCAGCTCTCCCTATCCCGCATCATCGTCTACGCTCTCGGCACCCTGCCGGTGTCGATGCTCGGGATCTCGATCGCGGTCTATCTGCCGCCCTATCTCGCCAGCCATCTCGGCATGGGCCTGGTGGCGATCGGCGGCGTGTGGGCCTTCGTGCGCCTGGTGGACATCGGCGTCGATCCCTTGATCGGCATGCTGATGGACCGCACGCGCACGCCATACGGGCGCTATCGCGTCTGGCTCGCCGCCGGCACGCCGGTCCTGATGTTCTCGGTCTACATGCTGTTCATGGCGCCAGTCGGCATCAGCCCCACCTATCTCGCCGTCTGGCTGTTCATTCTCTACATCGGCAACTCGATCATGGCGCTCAGCCATTCAGCGTGGCGGGCGACGCTCGCCACCGCTTACGACGAGCGCTCGCGCGTATTCGGCATCGTCACGGCAGTCGGCGTGCTTGCAGCCGTCTCGGCGCTGATTGCGCCCATCGCCGCCGGCGCGTTCGGTCTGTCGAGTGCGCAGGGTGTCCAGGCAATGGGATGGATGGTCATCGTCGGCGCGCCGTTCGCGGTCGGCGCCTCCGTCTGGTTCACGCCGGAGCGCATCACCACTGATATCAAGACCGACCGGTTTCCGCTCCTGGACTATTGGGACATTGTGAAGAAGCCGGAGATGATCCGGCTTGTACTGTCGCAGGTCGCGCTCACGCTCGGCCCGGGTTGGATGAGCGCGATGTACATCTTCACCTTCCGAGACGTGCTCGGCTTCACCAGCTCGCAGTCGACGATCCTGCTGCTCCTCTATGTGCTCGCCGGCGTCGCTGGCGCGCCTCTGACCGCGCGGTTCGCCATGCGCTGGAGCAAGCACCGCACCTTGATGGTCACGACCACCGCCTATTCGCTCGGCCTTTGCGCCATCTTCATATTCCCGCGCGGCAGCTTCCTGGTCGGCGTGCCGATGATGCTGTGGTGCGGATTCATGGCGGCCGGCTTCGATTTGATGGTCGGCGCCATGATGGCCGATGTCGGCGACGAGATAAGGCTGCATCAGGGCAAGGAGCGGATCAGCCTGCTTTATGCGCTGACGACGCTCGCGGCCAAGGTGGCCGCGGCGGTGGCGATCGTCCTCACCTATCCGTTGCTCGCCAGGCTCGGCTACAACGCAGTCGAGGGCGCGCACAACACGGAAGCGGCGATCCACGGTCTCAAGCTGGCCTTCGTGCTCGGCCCCATCGTGTTCGTGATGCTGGGCGGCGCCTGCTTCATCGGCTGGAAGCTGGATGCCAAGCGCCATGCCGGCGTGCGTGCCGCGCTCGATGCCCGCGATGCCGAACTGGACGCTGCTGCCGTCCGCGAAGCCGTTCACGCGACGCAAGCCCATATCGTGCTGGCGGCGGAGACGGACGCTCCGCCCGCGCCGGATCGCGTCGTGCTTGCGGCGGAAACCGAGCCGCGCTGATCAGCGATCGTTCGCCTTGCGCGCCGCTTCGTTCTTGGGCTCGGCGTTGAAGCCTGACTGCGTGATCAGGACGCGATAGACCGCGCCGTCGGCCAGAGGCATGTAGTCGGCCGAGCCGAAACGCCGCTCCTCGGTATAGAAATGCGCGAGGATCCAGGGCAGCCAATCGTCCGGCACATACTGATTGACCACCGGCTTGCCCGCCAGGTCGCAGGAAGTGATTGTCTTGCCGTTACCGCGCGCGGCGGTGAAATATTTGTTGGTGACCTGATCGAGCGTGTAGGTGGTGTCGAGCCCCAGCACATTGGCCCAGGGTTGCCATTTCTGCACCCGCCCGCCGATCAGCCACTCGTCGCCTTGGATCGTGCAACTCTGGTCGGGAATGTTGCCGTCGAGCCGCTTCACCGTCACGCGATAGAGATCATGCGCCGGATCGAGCGCCTGCACGCTGACATCGGCGACAGGGCCTTCATGCGTCAGGCGCGAAAACAATTGCGTGTTCAGTCCGACCAGGCTGAGCGCCAGCCCGATGGCGCCGACCGTCGTGCCGCCCACGACGTGACGTCCGCCACGTCCGAAATTGCCGCGGAAAAGATGTCCGGTTCCCGACAGGATGAACAGACCGCCGAACGCGGCAACCGCCACCGGCGCAACCCACCACAACAATCCCACGGGCACTCCCTCTGACACAGGCATGCGCACTGTAGCGGCTATTTGTGGCAGAATCCCGGTTCGGCGCGTTCGAAAGGTCATTCGCATGAGCAAGGTTGCCCTAATCACCGGAGCGGGCAGCGGAATCGGCCGCGCTGTGGCGCTGGCTTTCGCGCGGGACGGCTATTCGGTCGTGCTCGCCGGCCGCCGCGCCGAGGCGCTGGCCGAGACGGCCGCGCTCGCGCCCGGCAAACCGATGCTGGCGGTGCCCACCGATGTCGCCGATCCGGCCGCGGTCAAGGCGCTGTTCGCCCGCGCCAAGGAGGCATTCGGCCGCGTCGATGTGCTGTTCAACAATGCCGGCACCGGCGCACCGCCGGTCGCGATGGAAGACCTTTCGGCGGAACAGTGGAAGCGCGTCGTCGACACAAATCTGAGCGGTGCCTTCTATTGCGCGCAGGAAGCGATGCGGCTGATGAAGGCGCAGGGCGGCGGCCGCATCATCAACAACGGCTCGATCTCCGCGCATGCGCCGAGACCGAATTCCGCGCCCTACACAGCGACCAAGCATGCGATCACAGGCCTCACCAAGTCCATTGCGCTCGACGGCCGCGCCTTCGACATCGCCTGCGGCCAGATCGACATCGGCAATGCCGAGACGCCGATGACGGCGCGGATGAAGAACGGCGTGCCGCAGCCCAACGGCTCGCTCGTGCCGGAGCCGGTGATGGACGTCGATGCGGTCGCGCGCGCGGTGCTCTACATGGCGAGCCTGCCGCTCGACGCCAATGTGCTGTCGATGACGGTGATGGCCACCAAGATGCCGTTCGTCGGGCGGGGTTAGTTCGCGCGCAACGCGGTGCGAAACGCGCGGTCGCGCTTCAGGACCGCCTCGCGTCGCATCGCGCCGTTCTTTGTGCGGTGGCGCTCGGCATAGATCAGTTGCCATGTTCCGCCGCGGGTGAATTTCGCGCCGTTGCCGCCATTGTGCTGATCGAGGCGGCGTTCGAGATCGAGCGTCCAGCCGACATAGGTCCGCTTCGGGGCTTTGCGGCTCAGGAGCACATAGACATAGGCGGCCATCTCAGGCCGCGAGCGGCATTTGCTCGCCACACCACAGCGCGATGAGCGCTTCTTCCACCTGGTGCGGATTCGTCAGGCGGCAGAGCCGCGACTTCGCCTCGCGCCGCGCCTGCGCCGAAGCGGGCAGCGCCGCGGTCTCGACATACCAGCCCAGATGCTTGCGGAAGACCTTGAGGCCCAGCGCATCGCCGTAGAAGCGCAGACTGTCGCGGAAATGATCGAGCACGATGGCAAGCCGCGCCTCCTGCGCCGGTTCGATCGCGTCTGTGCCGTCGCGCAACGCACGATCGATCGCGGCCGCGATCCAGGGCCGGCCATACGCTCCGCGGCCGATCATCACCGCGTCGGCACCCGATTGTACGAGCGCCTCCCGCGCCGACTTGGCATCGATAATATCGCCGTTGACGATTACCGGAATCGCCACCGCGGCCTTGACCTCCGCGACAGCGCGCCAATCCGCGACGCCGCCATAGAATTGCTGCCGCGTGCGGCCATGGACCGTGATCGCAGCGACGCCCAGAGCTTGCGCGCGCGCTGCAAGCTCCGGCGCATTCTTCGAAGTATCGTCCCAGCCGAGTCGCATCTTGAGCGTCACAGGCTTCGCGGTCGCGTCCACCGCCGCTGAAATCAACGTTTGCGCCAGATCGAGATCGCGCATCAGCGCCGAACCGGACAGCCCGCCGGTCACGTCCTTCGCGGGACAGCCCATATTGATGTCGACGATGTCGGCGCCGGCCGCCTCGGCCATGCGTGCGCCGTCCGCCAGCCATTCGGCGCGCCGCCCGACCAGCTGGATCACGGTCAGCGGCAGCCCGTCGCCCACCGCGGCGCGTCGCACCATGTCGGGCCGCGATTGCGCAAACAGCTCGCATGCCACCATCTCGGTCGCAACATAGGCTGCGCCCAGCCGCGAAGCCGCGCGGCGAAAGGGCAGGTCGGACACGCCCGTCATCGGCGCCACAAGCACGCGGCCGGCAATCGGAACGCCGGCAATGGAAAATAAGTCGCTCACTGATTGGGCCGCGCAACCGAGAGCAGCTGCATGTTGAAGACGAGCGTCTGGTTCGGCGGGATGTCGGCGCCCGCACCCTCGGCGCCGTATCCGAGATCGGCGGGAATCACGATCTGCCATTCGTCGCCGGCGTGCATCAGCTTGAGCGCCTCGACCCAGCCGGGGATCAGTCCGCCGGCCGGAAAGCTTGCGGTCTGGCCGTGTTGCGTGCGATCGAACACATGGCCGTCGATGGTCCAGCCCTTGTAGGTCACGGTCACGATGTCGGTGGGGCTCGCCACCTGGCGGCCGTGGCCGGAGTTGATGATCCGGTATTGCAGCCCGTCGGGCAGGGTCACGACGTCCTTGCGCGCACCATTGTCGGCGAGGAATTTCTGGTTGGAGTCCGGCGACAGGTCGTATTTCGGCGTGCCGGCATTGTCACCGCAACCGGACAGCAGCAACGCGCCCAGCAAGGCCGGCACGAGAAACACGTGAAATCGCATGGCAAATCGCTCTTCAGATTCGAAGCGGGCGGACCATATCAGAAATCGTCCGGCATTCACGCCAGGCCGCGCGGCAGGCTTAACCGAGCAAGGCAAGCGCCTCTTCCGCGAGCCGCCAGGTCAGTTCGCCGGCCGGCATCTCGCGGCCGAGCCGTGCCGCCTGTCCGCTCCAAATCTGCATGAAATCGGTCGAGCCCAAGCTCTCGGACTTCTGCCGCAAGGGGGCGACGGCGGCCGCGGCGAGGGGGAAGTCCGGCGCCGCGTCCGAAAGCGGCCCGATCTCGCGCACAATGCGGTTGGCGACCCCGCGCGCCGGCCGTCCGGTGAAGATGTTGGTCAGCACCGTGTCGCTGTCCGTTGTCGCGCGCAGTGCCTGGCGATAGAGCGGCGAGATCGTCGCTTCCGGGCAGAACAGATAGGTGGTGCCGATCTGCACCGCACTGGCGCCCAGCATCATGGCGGCGGCGATGCCGCGCCCATCGCCGATGCCGCCCGCCGCGATCACCGGCACTTTCACGGCGTCCACCACCTGCGGCACCAGCGCCATCGTTCCGGGCTGCATGGCGACATCGTCGTTCAGGAAGATGCCGCGATGGCCGCCGGCCTCGTAGCCTTGCGCGATGATCGCGTCGCAGCCGCGTTCGGCGAGCCACACGGCTTCGGCAACCGTCGTCGCCGATGAGATAATGCGTGCGCCGCTGGCGCGAACGCGATCGAGCAGCCGCTTCTCGGGCAGGCCGAAGTGAAAGCTCACCACTTCCGGCTTCGTCTGCTCGACCAGATTGCACAGCGCGTCGTCGAACGGCGCGCGGCCAGGACCCGACGTGTCCTTCGGCAATTCCAAACCCAACGCGGTGTAGGCTGGCTGCAGGGCCTTCAGCCAACGCGCGCTCACCTGCGCATCGTTGCGCGGCGGAGTGTGACAGAAGAAATTCAAGTTGAACGGCTTCGCAGTGGCGGCGCGGATGGCATCGATTTCCGCCTGCACCTGTTTGATGCCGAACGTCGCGGTCGGCAGCGAGCCCAGGCCGCCGGCTTCGGACACGGCGATCGCCAGCGCCGATCCCTGCGTGCCGGCCATGGGCGCCTGGATGATCGGAAGCGCGATGCCGAACAAATCCTGAATGCGTCCGTCGCGCCACGCTGCCATCGAAACCTCCGCGCAAAGAAAAGGCGGCGCACTGTAGCTCAGCGCGCCGCCCGTTTGTCAGAGATGGCGATCAGAGCAGGTCGCCGCCGGCGGCCGAGGCGGTGGTGCCGAACTTCTGATAGGCCTTGATGACGTTGCGGCCTGTGGTCCAGCGATGCACCTCGTCCGGCCCGTCGACCAGCCGCTGTGAGCGGATATGCGTGTACCAGGCGGCGAGCGGCGTATCCATCGAATAGCCGAGCGCGCCGTGCAACTGGATCGCGGTGTCGACCACCTTGTGCACCATGTGCGCGAGGAACACCTTGGCGATACCGTTCTCGTTGCGCAGGTCGAGGCCCTTCTCCGCCTTGTAGGCGATGTGCATCAGCATCAGCCGCGCGATGTAGAGTTCGCTGGCGCAATCGGCCAGCATGAACTGCACCGCCTGGCGCTCATGCAGCGGCTTGCCGAACGTCGTGCGCTTCGTCACATGCGCCGCCGCCATGTCGAGGGCGCGCTGCGCCATCGCGACATTGTGCATGCCGTGGCGCAGCCGGCCGTAGGCGAGGCGATGCTGGCCCATGTTGAAGCCGTTGCCTTCGCCGCCGAGCAGATTGTCGGCCGGCACTTCGAGGTCCTTGATCTCGATCTCGGCATGTCCGCCGCCCAGGATGTGCGACAGCGGGCCCTCGATGCCCATCGTCTTGATGTTGCGCTTGATCTTGTAGCCGGGGTTCGGCAGCTCGACCAGGAAGGTCGAGAACTGCTGATGGCGCGGCGCGTTGGGATCGGTCTTGGCCATCACGAGCGCGATATCGGCGACGCTCGCGGCGGATGAGAACCACTTCTCGCCGTTCAGCACATAGGTGTCGTTGCCCTTCTTCTCCGCGCGGGTTTGCATGCCGGTGGCGTCCGCGCCGGCCGCTTTCTCGGTCATCGAATAGCAGATGCGCTTTTCGCCGTTGAGCAGCGGCTTGAGGAACTTCTCCTTCTGATACTCCGTGCCGTTCTGCAGCAAAGTCAGCATGGTCGCGTCGTCGGGACCTTGCGTGTTCATCGACAGGGCGCCGAGATAGCTCTCGCCGAGTTCCATCTGCACCAGCGCGTTGGCGAGCGGACCGAGCGCCATGCCGCCATATTCCTTGGGGATGAACGGGCACCACAGGCCCTGGGCGCGGGCCTTCTTGCGCAGCGCGCCGAGCGTCTCCTTATAGTCGGCGCCGGCGAGCAGCTTCTTTTCGGCCGGAATGCATTCGTCGTGTACCCACTGGCGCACCCGTTCGCGGATCGCCTTTGCGTCTGCGGGAATTTCGAAGTCGATAGCCATGCTGATGTCCTCTCCTGGATGTCTATGCCGGGAGTGTAGCGGGAACAGGTATGCGTCCGCCATCGGGACGGAGGTGTGAATTCCCTTGCGTCAGCGCGCTAATGCACCAGCAGGACGGGAATATTGCTCTCCGCCAACAGGCGTTGGGTCACGCCGCCGAACAGGGTTTCCCATAAATGATCATGGCCATAGCCACCGGCGACCAGCATGTCGAAGCCCACGCATGCGCGCAGCAAGGTTTCGGCCACGGCTCCTTTGCCCTCGATCGAGCGGAGTTCGGCCTTCACATCGTGCCGCGCCAAATGTTCCAGGATATCACCGGCTGGAGCCGGCTCGCGTCCAGGGCGGTGGACCTCCAGGACAATGACTCGCTCGGCGCCCGCAAGGAACGGCATAGCGGCTTCGACCGCGCGCGCCGCGGCGGCACTGCCGTCCCAGCCGACCGCCATCCTGCGGAGCCGTCCGTTCGGCATGCTGTTGGCAATGAGCACCGGACGCTGCGTCTTGCGCAGCACATCTAGGAATTCGCTGCCCGTCTCGATGCTGTCGCGCCAATGGATCGGGCCGAATGCGACCAGGTCACTCAGAGCCGCCTCATGCACTACGACGCGCTCGACATCGCCCTGGAGATCGCGGAAGGAATAGGTTGGAGTGCCACCCCGCTTCGGCGTCGCTGTGAAGGTCACGCCCTCGCGGGCGCAAAGATTTTCCAGCGTGGCGCGCGCCCGCGCCGATCTCTCGTCCTCGTATCGCTTCTGGCCTTCGACGATGGATGCCACGGCGTCGCCGCTCATCGGCGCGCCGGCGACGGGAACTGAAAGGGATGGATCCGGTCGGACATAAAGGCCGGCGATATGGCCGTTGAACGGCCGCGCCGCCTGGATCGCCAGCGCCACCGCGATCTCATCGCGGCCGGTGCCGCTCAGCGGAACGAGAATTTTTCCGATAGACATGAACAATCCGTACCGAAGCCCAGCTTAGTGTGGCGAGGAACCAGGATCGCCTGTTTGATCCTGGTCAGGAAGGGATCGAAAGGTCGGCCAGCTTGAGCGAGGCCCGCATCAGACTGTGGTCCTGCGGCGCGGGCTCGATTCGGCAACCGATCTCACGGCACAGCTTCAGCATCGCGGTGTTCTCGGCGAGGATGTCGCCCCATAGTTCCTGGATGCCGCGATCCTTGGCATAGCGCCCGAGCCGCTGCATCAGGAGGCGGCCGGCGCCATGGCCCTTCAGATCGCTGCGCACAAGGACGGCAAATTCGGCACGGACATTGTCGGGATCGGCCGCCAGCCTGCCGACACCGGCGACTTCGCCGTCCGAATCGAACAGCACGAGCGCCATCTCGCGGTCGTAGTCGATCTGCGTCAGCCGCGCGAGCAGCGTCACGGACAGTTCCTTCAGCGGCGACAGGAATCGCAGCCGCACATCGTCTGGCGCAAGCCGCGCGAAGAAGCGTGTGAAGGCCGGCGCGTCTTCCGGACGAACCGGCCGCATCAGGAAGTTGCCGATGCCGTCGATCTTCTCCTGGTGCACCAGTTCTTCCGGATAGGGTTTGATCGCCAGCCGGTCGCGGCTGCCGGGCTTTGCGATCCGGATGCGCGCGTCGAGCGCTATCACGCCCATCTCGTCGGCGAGCAATGGATTGATGTCGAGCTCCGCGATCTCGGGGAAATCGCAGACGAGCTGCGAGAGCTGCGTCAGGGTCAGTGCGATGGCGTCGAGATCGGCCGGCGGCTGGTCGCGATAGCCCTTGAGCTGGCGGAAAACTCGGGTCGCTGCGATCATCTCATGCGCCAGCTTCAGATTGAGCGGCGGCAGGCCCAGCGCCTTGTCGTTGATGATCTCGACCGCCGTGCCGCCCTGGCCGAACAAGAGGAACGGGCCGAAGGTCCGGTCCTCTGCCATGCCGACGATCAGTTCATGGGCGCGCGGCTTGCTCACCATCTGTTGCACAAGAAATCCGTCGAGCCGCGCCTTCGGAACCGCCTTCGAAATTCGCGCCTGCATCTCCGCGGCCGCGGCTCGTGCGGTGGGCGCATCCAGCAGATTGAGGCGGACACCTCCGACGTCGGACTTGTGCGAGATGTCGGGCGAGAAGATCTTCAGCGCCACCGGCCCGCCGATCCGCGTCACCGCCGCGGCAACCTCGTCCGGCGTTGCGGCCAGCGCGGTGGCGATCATCGGTATGCGATAGCATTTGAACAGCTTTTCGACGTCGAGCGCATCGAGCCAGCCGGACTCGGCGCCAGCCACGATGCGGGCCGCGCTCTCGCGGTCGGGCTGCACGCCGGGCGGAATTGATGGCGGCACCTCCATCAGGGTTTCCTGGCCCTGGCGATAGCGCACCATGTGCATGAAGCCGCGCGTCGCCTTTTCGGGCGTGTCGTAAGTCGGGAGGTGCGCGCCCATGAACGCTGCGCGCGCCGCGGCCGCGGAGCGCATGCCGAGCCAGTTGGTCAGGATCGGAACCGGCGAGACCTTCGCGCATTTGACGACCGCTTCGGCCGCTTCGCCGCCGGCGCCGACCGCGGTCGGACAGTTGAGCACCAGGATCGCGTCCTGGTCTTTCGAGCCGAGCAGGATATCGAGCGTGTCGGCATAGCGCTCGGCGCTCGCATCGCCGATGATGTCGACGGGATTGCCGTGCGACCAGGTCGCCGGCAACACGCCGTTCAGTTTGTCGAGCACGTCGGGCGACAGTGCCGCCAGCGTTCCGCCCTGTCCGATCAATGAATCGGTCGCGAGCACACCAACGCCGCCGCCATTGGTCACGATGGTCAGCCGGTCGCCCTTGACGTTGGGCCGCACCGACAGCGTTTCGACCGCGTCGAACACTTCGTCGAGATCGTAGGCGCGCAGGATTCCGGCGCGCGCGAACGCGGCATCGTAGACCGCGTCCATCCCGGCGAGCGCACCGGTATGCGAGGCCGCCGCCTTGGCGGCTGCCGCGTGGCGCCCCGCCTTGATCGCGATCACCGGCTTCATGCGCGCCGCCGCGCGCGCCGCCGACATGAACTTCCGCGCCTGCGTGACGGCCTCGATATAAAGCAGGATCGCCTTGGTGTCGGGATCGTTCGCCAGATAGTCCAGCATGTCGCCGAAATCGACGTCGCTCATGTCGCCGAGCGAAACGAGATGGGAGAATCCGATGCCGCGTCCGTCGGCCCAGTCTAACACCGTCGTCACCATCGCGCCCGACTGCGCCACGAATGCGACGGCACCGGCCTTCGGCATGGTCTGCGCGAATGAGGCATTGAGCTTCTTGGGCGTCGAGACGACACCCAGGCAGTTGGGACCGATGATGCGCATCAGATGCGGTCTGGCCGCATCGAGCATCGCCTGCTCCAGGGCGCGGCCCTTGATGTTGTCGCCCTCGCCGAAGCCGGCAGTAATCACGATCGCGGCCTTGGTGCCGCGCGCGCCCAGTTCGGCGATCAGGCCCGGCACCGCCGCGGCCGGCGTGCAGATCACCGCGAGTTCCGGCGTCAGCGGAAGGCTCGCGACGTTCGGATAGGCGAGCGTGCCCGCCACCGACGCATGCTTCGGGTTGACCGGCATGATCGGCCCGTCGAAGCCGGCGAGCCTCAGATTGTCTGCAGCGACCGCGCCGATGGAGTGCGGACGGTTGCTCGCGCCGATCAGCGCGATGCTCGTGGGCATGAAGATGAAATCGAGATTGCGGACGCTCACTCTGACCTCCGAAGCCGCAATGATAGCCGATCATTGCGACAGAGGCTTGATCCGTCTCAATCAGGCTTCAGGGAAAATGCTTGGCCAGAGTCTTGCGCACGGTTTCCATGTCGCGCTCGACGGAATCGGCGCGGATGCCCGGCACGATGCCCCCGAAATGGATGTGGTCGACCATTTCGAGCCCGCAGACCGATGCGAAATGGCTGTCGAACAGGTTGCGCATGGCGGCCCACGCGCCGGTCTGCACCACCCACTCCATCGGCGCGCCTGAGGCGCTGAAGCTGATGAACCTGCGGCCCTTGAGCAGCGGCACGGTTCCGCTCGCGTCGCGGCGGTAGGCGAAGTTCAGGCCGAAGACGCGCTCCATATAACCTTTGAGGATGGCCGGCGGTGCATTCAGCCAGATCGGATAGAAGAAGGCGAACACGCCGGCGTCCTTCAGAACCTCGCGCTCGGCGATCACGTCGTCACGCAGCGCGTAATGCTTCGACCAGGGAAGTTCGCTCTCCGGCAGGCAAGGATCGAAATGCATCTGATAGAGATCGCGAAAGATCACTTCATGCTTGTGCGCGAGGCCGGCCTCGCGATAGGCCGCCGCCAGGGAAGCGACATAGCTCTCCTTGTTGGGGTGAGCGAGGATGACGGCGTGCTTCATGTTCAGATCCCCGACGGACCGATGACCGATGGCCGGATGCCGTAGCTCGCGAAACGGGCCTCGATGGCGGGCTCGATCGCTTTGGCCGCGGCAATGTCCTTGGCCGCCGTCAGGTCGTGCAAGGCGAATTTAGCAAGACCGCGGCCATAGAGCGAGGAGGCGAGTTTGGGGGCCCGTACCAACGCGGCGCTGAAGCTGTCGATGGCGGCGCGGTAGCGTCCCAACCGGAGCTGCACCAGGCCGCGGCTGTCCAGCGCGTTGACGTATGTCGGGTCGATCTTCAGCGCGACGACGCAGTCCAAGAGTGCCTTGGACAGATCGATGCCCGAAATCGCTCGCGTCCAGCAGCGCGAGTTCCACGCCCGCGCCGAATGCGGCGCCAGCGCGATCTCGGACGAAAAATCGGCGATGGCGTTGCGATAATGTCCGTGCATCTGGTGGAAATAGCCGCGCATTTCGAAGTTCGAAGCGGCGCGCGGCGCGAGTGCCACGGCGCGGTCATAGTCGGCAAGCGCGAGCGTGTCGCGCTTCATCATCTCATAGGCATGGGCGCGCAGGCGCAGCGCTTCGTCGTCGCGCGGCGCCACTTTAATGGCGCGGCTGAAGTCGGCCGCGGCCGCCGCATAGCGGCCTTGCATGAGATAGGCGCTGCCGCGCAACTTGAGCGGCGACGGATCGTTCGGCACCAGAATGATCGCCGTGCTGCAGGATGGAATTGCCTTGGCCGGCTGGTGTTTGGAAACGCGGTCCAGGCACAGGATCATGGAACGCATGATCGTGAAGCTCCGCTCTGCCGCCGCTGTGCGGCGGATTTCCGCGACCGGCTGGTGGATCTGATACGGATTGGGATAGCCGGCGCCGCGCGTGCTCCACAAAAGCACCGCAAGCGTCACCAGAAGAAGCAAACCGCCCAAGAAGAGCCAATGCGCAGAGTGTTGCGGCCTCGCGATCATGGCTCCTACTCTTCCAATGGCGGACTTTGCCCCTTAAGGCGCCCGGCGATCGTCAGATAGGTCTGGCGCAGCTTCAAAAGCTCCATGCGGATGAGCTGGTCGGACGCCTTGTTGGCGAGTTCGACGCACTCTTTGGCGCGGTCTTCGTAGCCTTTCACGGAATACGGCATCGGCAACGGTCCCCTTGGTGCGTTGTCCTTTGTCTCGGAATTGTACGTTTGCGCTACTCCTCCGGCTGGGCCGCTCGGCGCAAACCCGCCTCGTTGCGCACCGTGATCGCATTACGGTTCGGAATGCCGATGATGTTGCTCTGCTTCAGCTTGGTCAGCATGCGGCAGACCGTTTCGATCGTCAGGCCGAGATAGTCCGCGATGTCCTGGCGCGTCATTGGCACGTCGATCATCGCCTTGTTGGCGCTCTTGTTGCGATCGATCAGCTGCACGAGGAAGGATGCGACGCGCTCCAGTGCGCTCTGGCGGCCGAGGATGACGAGATGGTTCTGCGCCGCCCAAAGATCGTGGCGCAGGGTGGAAAACAGTTCGGCGCGGACTTCGCGGTTCTCTTCGCCGAGGCGCTCCAGCCGGCCGCGGCCATAGCAGGCCACCGTCACGTCGGTCAGGGCTTCGGCGGTCAGGGCGTGCTGCTCGAGCCAGTTGATTCCGAAATAGTCGCCGGGAAGGGCGAACTCGGCGATCTGGCGGCGGCCGTCCGACATCATCTTGGACAGGCGCACGGCACCGGAAATCACCTTGTAGGAGTAATCGGCTTCGTCGCCTTCGCCGAAGATGGTGTTGTTGCGCTCGAAGTGGGAGATGGTTCCAAGGGCCGCGAGAGCCGACTTCGGTTCGACCGGAACTTTCACCGGGAAGGCCGCCGGGACGAAGCTGCGGGCGGGACGGGTCTGAACTGCGAGTGCGGTCATCGGTCTCTCCATTGCCGTTTGGGCTGAGATGAGACTGAGCTAACGCGGGGCGAGAAAAAATTGTGTTTGTCCTGTACGTAAGTAGCCCGAAATGGGCGCTTTACGTATGCGTCCCTACGTACGTACCCGGGCGATATTGCCGTAAATCGGGCCGGTTGCGCGGTAAAGGGCGGCCAGAAGGATATCCGGCGCGATCGGCTTCAACAGATGGCTGCTGACGCCGGCCTTGCGCATGCGCTCTTCGAGTTGCGGTTCGTTAGCCGCCGAAATCAGCACCGCGGGCTTGGAATAGGCCCGCGCACGGAGCAATTCGAGCAGTTCCATGCCGCTCATCCCCGGCAGGCGGATGTCCATCACCAGGCAATCATATTTGTCCAGATCACCGGCCATCAGCAATTCGTTCGGCGTCTTGAATGCCTTCACGCAGAAGCCGTTGCGTTCCAGCATCAGGCGCAGCGAGTCGAGAACGGCGGCGTCGTCCTCCAGCAGGCAAACGTTGGTCTTGGCCATAAGCGCAATTTCCGCGTCGAGCGCGGCTCTTCCATGCTTCGATTTTATGAATAGACCAATGCGCGCACGGCCAGTCTGATTTCAATCAACCGGCGGGGCGTTCAGTCCTTGCGCTGCGAGAGCGAGTGTCGCACCAGGTCGGCGAGGCTCTTCGCGCGCATCTTGTCCATCACGCGTGCGCGATGGACCTCGACGGTGCGCGAGGAAATGCCGAGCTTGTGGGCGATGACCTTGTTCTGGTGGCCCTCGACCAGCAGCTCGTAGACCTCGCGTTCGCGATCGGTCAGCGACTTGTCGAGCGGCTGCTCCGGCACCGGCTGCGCCGCCGGCGCGCCCGAACGCTCGAAGGCAATCTCGAGCGCGTTGGTCAGCGCCTCGCGCTCGAACGGCTTCTCCAGGAATTCGATCGCGCCTTCCTTCATCGCCTGAACCGCCATCGGCACGTCGCCGTGGCCGGTCATCATGATTACCGGCAATCCGGGGATGGTGCGGTTGATCTCGCGCTGGAGCGCGAGCCCGTCCATCTCCGGCATGCGGATGTCGGCGATCACACAGGTGTTTCCGGCGCGGATGCCCGCCTGCAGGAAGGCGCGCGCCGATTCGAACAGCAGCGTCTTGAAGCGGCCGCGGCGCAGCAACATCTCGAGCAAATCACGCACATCGGGGTCGTCGTCGACGATGCAAACGGTGCGTTCGGTGCTCATGCGTCGGCTTTCACGGCTACGGGTACGTTGAAGCGGAATATGGCGCCGCCGCCGGGATTGGGCTCGAGCCACAGGCGCCCGCCATGGGATTCGATGATGCCTCGGCAGATGTTCAGCCCCATCCCCATGCCGCTGGCCTTGGTCGTCACGAAGGGCTGGAACAGCTTCTCGGCCATCTCGGTCGAGATTCCCGGACCGGTGTCGACGACCGAGACCTGGACGAGATCGCTGCCGGCCTTGGCGATGGTGACGGTGAGCTCGCGCTTGGGCGAATGCTCCATCGCCTCGATCGCGTTCTTCATCAGGTTGATCAGGACCTGCTGAATCTGGATGCGGTCGATCATCACGGGCGGAAGATCGTGCTCGACGCCGATCTTGAGATTGACGCCGCGCTCGCCGGTGTCGAGCTGGCCGAGCCGGATGGCCTCGTCCACGATGCGCGGCAGATCCTCTTCGATGCGGTTGGGCTCGCGCTTCTCGATGAAGGCGCGCAGGCGGCGGATGATGTTGCCGGCGCGCGAGGCCTGTTCGGCGACCTTGGCGAACACCGATTTCAACTCCGTGTCGCCTCGCTCGTCGGCGATGTCGAGACCGGCATTGGTGTAGTTGAGGATGGCTGTCAGCGGCTGGTTCAGCTCATGCGCGAGCCCGGCCGCGACCTGGCCCATATCGGTCAGGCGGCTGACATGCAGCATCTCGGCCTGCAGTTCCTGGATGCGCCGGTTTCTTGCCTGGCGTTCGGAGATGTCGGTGATGATGCCGAGGAATATCCGGTCGCCGCGGATGACGCCTTCGCCCACAGAGAGGTTCATCGGAAACGTCGTTCCGTCCTTGCGCCGGCCGGAGACCTCGCGGCCGATGCCGATGATATGTTTCTCGCCGGTCCGGATATAGTGCTCAAGATAGCCGTCATGCTCGGCATGATAGGGCGCCGGCATCAGGATCTTGACATTCTTTCCGACGACCTCGGACGCGACATAGCCGAACAGCCGTTCGCACGCCTTGTTGTAGACGCGCACGATGCCTTTTTCGTCGATGACCATGATGCCGTCGACGGCAAAGGCGATCAGCGCTTCGAAGAGCGTGCTATTGTCCTGCGCGGCGGCATCCGTCTTTGTCTTGGTCGGCATGTCGGCGTCCCAATTTGCGCCGCAATTTAGCATGGTCCGGGCCACCTCTGTCGAGGCGGGGACTTGACCTGAGTCAAAGCGGTATATGCGAATTTGTGATGATATTCTCACCTGTGTGAGAGCAGGTCCATGGCCAAGCGCATTCTCGTTATCAACGGTCATCCCGATACGCGCCCGGAACGATTCTGTTCCTCGCTGTCCAAGGCCTATGCCGAGGCGGCGCTCAAGGCCGGCCATGATGTCCGTCGCATCGATGTCGGTGCGTTGAGCTTTCCGCTTCTCATCCGTTATGAGGATTTCCAGACGCCGGCCGACATTCCCGACATCAAGAAGGCCCAAGCCGATATCGCCTGGGCCGAGCATCTGGTGTTCGTCCATCCGCTGTGGCTCGGCGCGGCGCCGGCGCTGCTGAAAGGTTTTCTCGAGCGCGTCGCGTGCGGCGGCTTCGGGTTCGACACTGGAGTCGCGGGCAATCCCAAGCGCGGCCTCGCCGGAAAGTCGGCACGCGTCATCGTCACCATGGGCATGCCGGCGCTCGCCTACCGCTTCGTGTTCGGCGCCTTCGGCATCCGCGCATTTGCGCGCGGCATCCTGCGGCTGGCCGGCGTGTCGCCGGTGCGCCTGACGTATTTCGGCGCCGTCGAATTGTCGGAGCGCCACCGCGACAATTGCCTTGCCAAGGTGCGTCGCCTCGCGTCTGCTGCCAACTAGAGAGTTTGCCCATGTTGCGCTCACGCCGTTCCTGCATCGCAATTCTCGCGGTTGCCGTTTTCGCCGTAGCCAGTCCGGCGCTGGCGCGGACGGCGAGCGTCGTTCGCGGCAAGCAACTGGCGATCGAAGCCTGCGCGGCCTGCCATCAGGTGACTCGCGAGCAGGTTGCGCCGCCAGCGGTGCTCGATCCCGACTCGCAGGATCGCGTCGTGCCGCCCAGCTTCTCCGCCATATCTGCGAAGTACCTTGGCAACGAGGCAGGCATGCGCGCCTTCATCGTCTCGCCGACCCATCCGATGCGCGAGCAGCGCTTCCTGCCGCGCGACCTGGACGACATCGCAGCCTACATCCTGTCCTTGTCTGCGACGCATTGACCGCGCCGGCCGGCTTTTTGATCTGGCTCAACCTCCCGACGGGGCCTGCGAACAGAGTTCCTCCCGTGAAGTCCAGGGAGGCAGTCATGCCCGCAGTCAACGAGTTCTTCCTTCTTATCAGCGCCGGTTCGTTCATCCTGCTCGCCGCGGCGATGGCTTACGCATCGATGGTCGCGGGCGGCGACGATAAGAAATGATCTCTTAACCGAAGGCGGCCCACACCGCGGTCGCGGCTGCCGCTGCCGCGAGCGCGACACCGAGAAGATAGGCGGCCAGCTGCCGCGTGCCGACGACGATCGCGACGCCGGACTTGAAGGCCAGATTCGCCCCGGCTGCGACCATGATCACGGTCGCCGCGAAGCTGGTCGTGATGCTCGAACCGGCCATGCGTGCGGCGGATAGCGTGATCGGATCGACGTCGACCAGTCCCGACGTCGCGGCCAGCGGCACCAGGCCGATGCCCTGTTCCGGCGTTCCAAGCAGCTTTGCCAGCAGCATCACCACCGCCAGCAAGGCGCCGAATTTCAGGACGTTCGAGATTTCGAACGGATCCTCCAGGACGAGCGGCGAGGATGCGCCCAGATTGGCCGAGCGGCGGTAAAAGATGAGCGTCGCAACGGCGAGGACGAACGCCGGCACGCCCAGCTTGAGCCCGAGCGGCAGCAAAAGCGCCGGCGCCAGCACGACGGCCACCGTTCCCATGCGCAGCAACGATACAGTCCAGGCCGTGGTGACGCCGGCCGCGAGTTGCATCGCGCTCGCCGGATGCTGCGCCGCGAGCCTGGAATAGGTCAGCGTCACAGCGGTCGAAGAGACCAGACCGCCGGCCGCGGCGCCGTAGATCAGTCCTGCCCGGTCGCCGGCAAGCCGCACGCAGATGTAACCGACATAGGAAAGTCCTGCGATCATGATGACCATCAGCCACAGGATGCGTGGATTGATCGCCGACCAGGGATCGATCGTGTGGTCGGGCAATATCGGCAGAAGGATGAACGTCATCGTCAGCAGCAGCAGCGCCGCGCGCAGCTCGCGCCAGGTCAGCCGCTCGACGAAGGCGTGCAATGCCTTGCGCTCGGCGAGGACCAGCGTCACCGCGATGCCGGTGGCGCCCGCGACGGCCATGTTTCCGAGCACGGCATAGGCACCCAGCACGAAGGCGACGACGCCCGCGATCGTGCCCGTCGCCGAAGAGGTCTGGTTGAGCGACGCCCGGTGCCATTCGAACAGCGCCAGCGGCCCGGCGAAGGCCAGCAGAGCGAAGCCGAGGAACCAGCTTCCGACGAGACCATGCAACAGCGCGGACATGCCGCCCAGAAGCCCGATCAGCGCGAAGGTGCGCACGCCGGCGGCGCGGGAGCCTTCCTTGGCTTCGCGGTCCTGCCAGCCGCGCTCTATGCCGATCAACAGGCCGATCGCGAGCGCCAGCAGAAGCCGTTGCAGAAGCGAAAGCGTATCCATCCGCGGAACGCTAGCCGTGCGACAGGAAAATGGGAACAGGCGGATCTTCGAGCAGGCCGCGCGTCACGCCGCCCAGGATGAATTCGCGGGCGCGGCTGTGGCCATAGGCGCCCATCACCAGAAGGCTCGACTTTGTGGAGGCGATATAGTCGCACAACACTTTGTCGGCGGAGCGTCCATTGCCCGCCACCATCTCCATCTCGGCCGTGATGCCGTGGCGCTGCAGGTTCTGCGCCAGCTCGGCATGCGAGCCCGCCATCTCCTTATCGCCGGTGATCGTGACGACGCGAACCATTTTCGCGGCTTCGAGCAACGGCATCGCATCGGCGAGCGCGCGGGCCGAAGCCCGGCTGAAATCCCATGCCACGGTCACGGTGCCGGGCGGCGGCGCGGTCTTCGCTGGACCGGGCAGCAGGATCGTCGGCCGCCCGGAGCCGAAGATCACGGCCTCCGCGTACCACGCTTCCACGCTGTAGCCATCCTGCAGCGGCAGGATCGTCAGATCGTGCAGCCGGGCATGCTGCACCAGCCGGTCGGGCACCTGCAGCGCGATGGACTTGGCGAGCATGGCGTTATGCGCCACGCCCTGCTTGGAGGCCGACGCCTTGAACGCCGCGAGCAGAGTCTTCGCATTGGCGAGGCTCGTCGCATGTTCCTCGGCGACAAGTTCTGGCAGGTTGAGGATCAGATTGGCGAGCAGGTTCCTGGTCCCGCGCGGCGGTACGTCCGCCTCGAAGGTCAACGCGGTGACGTGCGCGCCGAGTGCTGCGGCGAGCGCGACCGCGCGGTCGATGCTCGCATCCGGCGTTGCCGCCGGATAACTCGTCAACGCAAGCAGAATGTCCTTGAACGCCATAGGCGCCTCCAACAGTCTCTGCTTCAAGTCTAGGGTACACTTCGCCACCCAGTTTGAGGCGGATCAACCGGCGGGACCACCATGAGATCGCAGCATGCAGGCCAGGAAATGCATCGCATCGGCCGCATCGGATGGTTGCGCGCCGCCGTGTTGGGCGCCAATGACGGCATCGTCTCGACCGCGAGCCTGATCGTCGGCGTCGCTGCGTCCGGTGCGGGAACCTCGGCGATCCTGGTCGCGGGCGGCGCCGGCCTCGTCGCCGGTGCGATGTCGATGGCGGCGGGCGAATATGTCTCCGTCAGCTCGCAATCAGACACCGAACAGGCGGATCTCGCGATGGAGCGCAAGGAGATCAAGGACAATCCCGCCTATGAGACCGACGAACTGACGGAAATCTATGTCGGCCGCGGCCTCGACCGGCCGCTGGCGCAGCAGGTCGCAATGCAATTGATGGCCCATGACGCGCTCGGCGCCCATGCGCGCGACGAGCTCGGCCTGTTCGAAGATACGCGGCCTCAACCGATCCAGGCGGCCATCGCGTCCGCGGCGGCCTTCTCGGTCGGCGCCGTGCTGCCGCTGGCGGCGGCGTATCTTGCGCCGCAGGGGCGCATCATCCTGTTCGACTCTGTGGCGTCGCTGATGTTTCTCGCGCTGCTCGGCGCACTCGGCGCGTATGCCGGCGGTGCTGGATTGCTGCGTCCGACCGTACGGGTGACGTTCTGGGGCGCGTTCGCGCTTGCCGTCACCGCCGGCATCGGCCGCGCGCTCGGCACCGTCGTCTAGCGGTCGTCAGGGCCGCATGAACATGTAGTCGGTCTCGGGATCGCAGTTCTCCGCCACGAACTGCAATTCGGAACGCACGTCCTTGACCGTGCGGCTCTCGAGATATTTTGCGATTACGCAATTCAGCATGTAGCGGGCGGTGCCGTCCGCGTCATAGCCCGCCGCCTTTGCTTCGCGGATGGCTTCGTCGAAATGGCGCTTGGCAATCGCAGCCGCACTCATGTTGGTACCCAAATGAATTTCAGAAGGCAATTCTTGTGCTGCCGGCCGGACGGAGCATTGAGGCAAATCAAGACGCGTCGGGTGGCGGGGCGCTTACATCGGACAGGCGGCTTCCAAGCACATGCTGCCGGAGATACGCTTGTCCGCGCGAGCCCTTCGAACCATGGCAATTGGCCACACCCTTAATGCCCTGCGTATCGGCATCGAAACGCCGGACGAGGGGCACGTCTATATGCACCATGACTGCCCTGTGTGCCGTGCCGAGGGCTTCAATGCTCACCACACCCGCGTGCTGGTGTCGAACGGCGCACGATCGATTATGGCCACGCTCTATCACGTGACCTCGGATCTGGTCGGCATCGGCCAAGCCGGTCTTTCCGACTGGGCTTGGGATCAACTCGGCATGAGCGAAGGCGGGCAGGTGACCATCAGCCACGCTCCGCCGCTCGAGTCGCTGAGCCCGATCCGCGGCAAGGTGCACGGCAACCGGCTCGATGCCACAGCGCTTCACCAGATCATCGGCGACATCTACGCCGGCCGCTTTTCCGGCATCCAGCTCTCTGCCTTCGTGACGGCCTGCGCGACGCGCGCGCTTGATTATGACGAGATGCGCGACCTGACGCGCGCCATGATCGACGTCGGCAAGACCATCGTGTGGGACAAAAAGCCGATCGTCGACAAGCATTCGGTGGGCGGCTTGCCGGGCAACCGCACCACGCCGATCGTGGTCTCGGTCGTCGCGGCCCTTGGGCTGACCATTCCCAAGACTTCGTCGCGCGCGATCACCTCGCCGGCCGGCACCGCCGACACGATGGAGACGATGGCGCCGGTCGACCTCGATCTCGCCACCATGCGCCGCGTGGTGGAGCGCGAGGGCGGCTGCATCGTCTGGGGCGGCGCGATGGGCCTGTCGCCCACCGACGACATCATCATCCGGGTCGAGCGCGTCCTCGACCTCGACGGCGAAGGGCAGCTGGTCGCATCGATCCTTTCCAAAAAAATCGCCGCCGGCAGCACCCATCTGGTGATCGACATGCCGGTCGGCCCGACCGCCAAGGTGCGCAGCTACGAAGCAGGCCAGGCCCTGTCGCAGAGCCTGATCGATGTCGGCCGCGCCTTCGGCCTCACCGCCAAAACGATCATCAGCGACGGCACGCAGCCGGTGGGGCGCGGCATCGGTCCCGCGCTCGAGGCGCGCGACGTCCTGGCGGTGCTCAAGGGCGATGCCTTGGCGCCGGCGGATTTGCGTGCCCACGCACTTGCGCTCGCCGGCGCGCTTCTCGAACTCGGCGGCAAGGCGGCCGAAGGAACTGGCGTTGCGATGGCCGCCGAATGCCTCAAGAGCGGCAGGGCGTGGGATAAGTTCCAGCGCATCTGCGAAGCCCAGGGCGGCATGCGCACGCCGCCGGTGGCGCGCTATCGCCGCGTCGTCACGGTGCGCCGCGCCGGCCTCGTCGAGAGCATCGACAGCCGCAAGCTCTCGCGCGTCGCCAAGCTTGCGGGCGCTCCCGACTCCAAGGCCGCGGGCGTCGAATTGCATTTGAGGTTGGGCGCGCCGGCCAGCCGCGGCGAGGCGGCCTATACCGTCCATGCCGAAAGCCCCGGCGAGCTCGACTATGCGATGGGCTTTGTCGAGGCCAATCCCGATATCATCGGATTCGTCCATCCATGAGCGCGCCGGTGTTCGTGCCGTTGCCGGGCAATGAGGAGATGGCGCGCGCGCTTGCGCGCCGGCTCGGCGGCGAGGTTTTCGTGCCCCAGATGCGCGCCTTTCCCGACGGCGAGACCTATTTCCGCCTGGCGCAGGATGTGCGCGGCCGTTCGCTCACGCTGGTCGCGACGCTCGATCGCCCCGATGCCAAGCTGGTGCCGCTCCTCTTCGCCGCCGCCACGGCGCGCGATCTTGGAGCGAAGCGGATCGGTCTCGTAGCGCCCTATCTCGCCTATATGCGCCAGGACAAACGCTTCCATCCGGGCGAGGCGGAGGCCGCGAAGACATTCGCGTCGCTCCTGTCGCCGCATTTCGACTGGCTGGCGACTGTCGATCCGCATCTGCATCGCCTGCACGCACTATCTGAGATCTACACGCTCGATTCGCGCGTCGTTCACGCGGCACCGGTGATCGCCGATTGGATCAGGCGCGAAGTGCGCGATCCGGTGCTGATCGGTCCCGATGCCGAGAGCGGTCAATGGGTCGAAGCGGTCGCGAAGGATGCCGGCGCCGCTTATATCGTGCTCGACAAGATCCGCCGCGGCGACCGCGACGTCTCGGTCGCGCCGCAGGACATGACGGCGTGGCGGCGCCTGACGCCGGTTTTGGTCGACGATATCATTTCCTCCGGCCGCACGATGATCGAGGCGCTCAAGGATCTGCGTGAGGCGAAGATGAAGCCGGCGGTGTGCATCGCCATCCATGCGGTGTTTGCCGCCGGCGCTTATGAAGACCTCGTCGCCGCGGGCCCTGCGCGCATCGTCACGGCCAACACGATCGCGCATCCGACGAACGCGATCGACGTCTCCGGTCTCGTCGCTGCAACCATGCAGGAGCTCGCCTGATGCGCATCACCTTTCTCGGCGCCGCCGGAACCGTCACCGGGTCGAAATATCTGCTGGAGACCGGCCGCCACCGGATTTTGGTCGATTGCGGCCTCTATCAGGGCTTCAAGCAGCTGCGCCTGCGCAATTGGGCGAAGCTGCCAATCGATCCGGCGAGCATCGACGCGGTGGTGCTGACCCACGCCCATATCGATCACACGGGCTATCTGCCGGTGCTGGTTCGCGATGGATTCAAGGGCCATGTGATCTGCACTGCGGCCACCCGCGATCTTTGCGGCATCATGCTCACCGACGCCGGCCATCTGGAGGAACGTGCCGCCGAACGCGCCAACCGCTACAAATACTCCAAGCATCATCCTGCGCTGCCGCTGTTCACCGAAGAGGATGCGCGCCACGCGCTGACACGGCTGCAAACGTGGGACTTCAACCGGCCGCGCGATTTCGGAAACGGCCTGTCGCTCGTCTATCGCTATGCCGGTCACATTCTGGGCGCCGCAACGGCGCAGTTCACCTACGAAGGCAAGTCGATCCTGTTCTCAGGCGATCTCGGGCGGCCGAACGATCCCATCATGTTCGAGCCCGCGCCCGTCGCCGAGACCGACTATCTCGTCGTCGAGTCGACCTACGGCAACCGCAAGCATCCGGCGACCGATGCGCAGGACGAACTTGCCACCATTGTCAGCACGACGGCGTCACGCGGCGGCTCGGTGCTGGTGCCGGCCTTCGCGGTCGGGCGCGCGCAATTGCTGCTCTATCACCTGCATGCGCTGAAGGCGGCGAAGCGCATTCCCGACCTGCCGGTCTATCTCGACAGTCCCATGGCGATCGATGCCAGCGACATCTTCCTCGCGCATCCCACGGATCACCGTCTCTCGGCGGCACAAGCACGGACGTTCTGCGCCGTCGCGCGCCAGACGCAGTCAAGCGAGGAGTCGAAGGAGATCGACCGCAGCCGCATGCCGTCAGTCATCCTGTCGGCCAGCGGCATGGCGACCGGCGGCCGCGTTCTGCATCATCTGAAGGTGTTCGCGCCCGATCCGCGCAGCACAATCCTGTTCACCGGCTTCCAGGCCGGCGGCACGCGCGGCGCGGCCATGGTGGCCGGCGCCGAGACCATCAAGATCTTCGGCGAGTACGTGCCGGTCCGCGCCAAGGTGCACAATATGGAAATGCTGTCGGCCCATTCCGACGCGGACGAGACTCTCGGCTGGCTTCGCAATTTCACCAAACCGCCCAGGCACACCTTCGTCACCCATGGCGAGCCGGAGGCTTCTGACGCGCTGCGCAAGCGCATCCAGGACGAGCTGCACTGGAATTGCCACGTCCCCGAATATCGCGAAGAGGCCGAGCTTGCTTGACGCCTCGCGTCAGTGACACATGAAGACAGGCACCGGCGCGCTGTGCAGCACGCGGCGCGTGAAGCCTCCGAAGATCATCTCGCGCGTGCGACTGTGGCTGTAGCCGCCCATCACGAGCAGGCCCGCCTGAAGAGACTTCTCGCAGGCATCGAGCAGGACACCGCCTGAATCGCGGTCCGCGCCGTCGAGCACCTCGGTCTCCGCAATGAGCCCATGCCAGCGCAGCGCCGCGGCAAGTCGGCGGACCGAGTTCTCGGCCGCTCCCTTGTCGTCGGGGCTTTCGGCGACGCCGGCGATCGTTATCTTTCCGGCTTTCTCAAGCAGCGGCATGGCGGCGGTCAAAGCGCGCGCCGCGGCGGCCGTCTCCTTCCAGGCGATGACGATGTTGGTGAGCGGATGGCTGCAGGCCTGCGATGCCGCCAGCAGCAAGGGCCGGCCGCAATCGATCAGCACGTCCGAGGCGCCGTCGGTGGTGAGATCGTCGGGCTTGGCCGGCCGGCCGAACACGGTCAGATCGTTGATCTGTGCCTCGGCGATCGTCTGATCGCGGTTGTTGCCCGCGCGATCCTTCCATTCGACGCTGACGCCTTGCGCGCCCGGCTTGTCGGCGCTTGCGAGCTTTTCCTGGGCGCAGAAGGCGTCGAAGATCTTGCGCGAACGCGCGGCGGCGGTTTTGTCGCCTTCGACCATCGCCTCCCAGATCTGGCTGGCGAACATGCCCAATTCCGAATCGAGCGTTGCGGTGTAGCGGGCGAGCTCGCGCGCGTCTGGATGGACGTGCAGATATGTGATGTGACCGCCGAACGGACGTGCCGCTTGCAGCGCCGTTTCCAGCGCGCTGCGGCTGCAGATCGCGTTAAGTCCGGGAACGAGGATGGTCTTGATCATGGCCCGATGTGCCTCTGAAGCCAGCGCCTCCAACAGTCCTTCTTCCGGCCGCAAACGAGATTGATCGGGGTCAAGACCCGGTGCTGCTTCGGCGCGCTATTCGGCCGCGTCGGTCGCCGGTGTCCTCAATGCGCGTTCGGCGTCCGCGACGATCCGGAATGTCTCAACGACGCTCGACGGGTTTACGCTGATCGAGTCGATGCCCCAGCCGACCAGACGTTGCGCCACTTCGGGATAGGTCGCCGGCGCCTCGCCGCAGATGCCGACATGGCGCTTGCTGCGGTGCGCGCCCTCGACCGCGAGCCTCATCATCTCCGTCATGCCGGGATCGCGCTCGTCGAAATCGAAGGCGACGATCTCCGAATCGCGGTCGACGCCGAGCGTCAGCTGCGTCAGGTCGTTCGATCCGATCGAGAAGCCGTCGAA
This sequence comes from uncultured Alphaproteobacteria bacterium, assembly GCA_963741735.1. GTDB lineage: Bacteria > Pseudomonadota > Alphaproteobacteria > Micropepsales > Micropepsaceae > Rhizomicrobium. The sequence continues at coordinate 145,097 of CAVUJB010000002.1, read as the reverse complement.
CAGCTGGGCGAAGGCGTCGATCCGGATCACATTGTTGGGGATCTCGCACATGACGAAAATCTCGAGCCCGTTCTCGCCGCGCTTGAGTCCGTTCTGTGCCATCGCGGCGAGCACGCGCTTCGCCTCCTCCTCGCGACGGCAGAACGGCACCATGATCTTCAGATTGCTGAGCCCCATTTCGCTTCGCACGCGGGCCAGAGCCGCGCACTCGAGCGCGAACCCCTCCGCGTAAGCAGGATGGGCGTAACGCGCCGCGCCGCGAAAGCCGAGCATCGGATTGGCCTCGACGGGCTCGAACTGCGCGCCGCCGAGCAGCTTGGCATATTCGTTGGTCTTGAAGTCCGACAGCCGGACGATCACCGGCTTGGGATAGAACGCCGCAGCGATCGTGCCGACGCCTTCTGCCAGTTTCTGCACGAAGAAATCCTGCGGCGTCTTGAAACCGCGCGCCAGCTGGCGGATCTGCCGCCGGACCGAGGACTTCAAAATGCGGTCGAGATGAACCAGCGCCATCGGATGCACGCCGATGAACTGGTTGATGATGAACTCCATGCGGGCCAGCCCCACGCCGTCATTGGGCAGCATCGCGTTCTTGAAGGCGGTGTCCGGATCGCCGAGGTTCATCATGACCTTGGTTTTGGGTCTCGGCACGTCCGCAAGCGACAGGTTCTTCACTTCGAACGGCACCGCGCCGGCATAGACCGTGCCGATCTCGCCTTCGGCGCAGGACACGGTGACGACCGTGCAGCTGCGCAGCTTCTCGGTCGCCGTTCCGCTGCCGACGATGGCGGGAATGCCCATCTCGCGCGCCACGATCGCGGCATGGCACGTGCGGCCGCCGCGATTGGTGACGATGGCAGATGCCTTCTTCATCACGGGCAGCCAGTCCGGCGTAGTGGTTTCGGCGATCAGGATCTCGCCGGCCTGAAACGTGTCGAGTTCGCGTTCGTGGAGGATCACGCGGGTCCGCCCGCTTGCGATTCCCTCGCCCACCGCCTTGCCGGTGATGATTGGGACGCCCTTCTGTTTGAGCACATATGCCTTGACCGTTCCACGAGGGCGCTGCGAGGCGACCGTTTCTGGCCGCGCCTGCACGATATAGAGCTCGCCGTCGGCCCCATCCTTCGCCCATTCGATATCCATGGGGGTCGGGTGGCCGTTGATCTTCGAATAGTGCTCCTCGATCGCAATGGCGTTGCCGGTCAGCGACAGAACTTCGGCATCGCTCAGGCAGTATTTCTCGCGGTCGGCCTTCGATACGCCGCGGTTCACCGTTGTCGCCACCTTGCCTCGGCGCGCGAAGGCCATGCGCAGCTGCTTGCTGCCGAGTACATGGCGAAGCACGGCGCGGTGGCCGGCGGAGTAGGTCGGCTTGTGGACATAGAATTCGTCGGGATCCACCGCACCTTGGACGATGTTCTCGCCGAGTCCGTAGCTGCCGGTGACGAGGACGACGTCGCGAAAGCCGGTCTCCGTGTCGAGCGTAAAGATCACGCCGCTCGAAGCGATGTCCGAGCGCACCATCTTCATGACGGCGACCGACAGATAGACCTTCGTGTGATCGAAGCCGTTATTGTTGCGATAGATGATCGCCCGGTCGGTGAACAGCGAGGCGAAGCAGTTGCGGCACGCCTCGAACACCTCATCGTCGCCGCGCACATTGATGTAGCTGTCGTGCTGGCCGGCGAAGCTGGCATTCGGCAGGTCCTCGGCGGTCGCCGAACTGCGCACGGCAAAGGAGATGTCGCCGCCATATTGGCCGCGAAGCTTCTGCGTCGCCGCGCGGATCTGATCGCGCAGCGCGGCGGTGCCCGTCGCGCGATGGACGATCTGGCGCGCGGCCTGGGCGCTCTTCGCCAGCGCGTGAACGTCGCCTTGCGGAATGTCCGCCATCAGCCGGCGCAATTCGTCCCACGCGCCCGCCGCGTCGAGCGCCTGGCGGTAGGCTGCCGCCGTGACGCCGAAACCGTTCGGAACCTTGATGCCCTTTGCCGTCAGCGCCGAATAGAGTTCCCCGAGCGACGCCGTCTTGCCGCCGACGAGGGCGACATCCTTCATGCTGAGGTCACGGAACCAGCGAATATAGCTTTGGTCGGTCATGGTGCACTCCAACTCGACTGCAAGGTGCCTCGCCTGGTGTCGAACGACCTTGATTTCGCTCAACGCTGGAAGGCGCTCGGCCCGTTACAGCTTGCTTCCATGGATGCTCCCGTACCCCATTCGGACGAAGCTCATCCGCATATCCCTGCGGCAGGCATCGTGCCGTCTGCTTTCGCCGACAAGATCCGCAAGCCCGCGTTCATCGTTGCGGCCATCGTCGCGTTGCTCGCCGTCGCTGGGGCGGCCTATTGGTACTTCGGAACCAGCGCGACGGTTCACTATGTGACGCAGCCAGTGACGCGCGGAACGGTGGCGCGCGCGGTCACCGCGACCGGTTCGATCAATCCGGTGCTCACCATTACGGTCGGCAGCTATGTGTCCGGCGTCATCCAGGAGATCGACTGCGACTTCAACACAAAGGTGAAGAAGGGCCAGCTTTGCGCGAGGATCGACCCGCGGCCCTACCAAATGGCGCTCGAGCAGGCGCAGGCCGTTGTGGACACCGCCAAAGCGCAACTCGTCAAGGACCGCGCCGATCTGGCCTATGCGGTGATCAATGAGCGGCGCTTCGCGAACCTGATCGCGCAACATGCCGCGTCGCGCGACAGCCACGACGTGGCGCTCAACGCGCTGCATCAGGCACAGGCCCAGATCGCGATCGATCAGGCGGCGGTCAACCAGCGCGTGGCGGCGCTCCACGCAGCGGAGATCAATCTCGGCTACACCAGCATCGTCTCGCCGGTCGACGGCACGGTGGTGTCGCGCAACGTGACCATGGGCCAGACGGTGGCCGCGAGTTTCCAGACGCCGACCCTGTTTCTGATCGCCACCGATCTCTCCAAGATGCAAGTCGACACCAATGTGAGCGAGAGCGACGTCGGCGATATCCGCCGGGGCGACCGCGCCGAATTCCGCGTCGAGGCATTCCCCGATCGCGTCTTCGTCGGCAAGGTGACCCAGGTCCGCCAGGCGCCGCAGACCGTGCAGAACGTCGTCACCTACGACGTCGTCGTCGAGGTGGACAACAGCCAGCTTTCGCTCAAGCCTGGCATGACGGCGACCGTGCGCATTATCACCGCGCGGCGCGAGAATGTGCTGCGCGTGCCCGATCTGGCGCTGCGCTATTCGCCGGGCGGGCTCGCCGCCACGCTCGAACAGGCGGCAAGCCTGGCGCCGCATGTCTGGGTACTCCAGAACCGCAAGCCGGTGCGCGTCGACGTCACGGCTGGGCTCGACGATGACAGCTTCAGCGAGATCACGGGCGGCCTCAAGGAAGGCGACCGCGTCATCGTCTCCGAAAGAACGGGCACCGGCGGAAAACGCAACGGCAACAGCGGCAACAGCGGCAACAACGGCACGCCGTCCACCCCCTCGATGCGATTCCAGTGAAGGCGGACGTCGCCATCCCCGTCATCGAGGTTCGTAACCTCACGCGCACCTATCATGTCGGCGACGTCGACGTGCTGGCGCTGCGCGGCGTCGATCTTAGCGTCGAGCGCGGCGAATTCGTCGCCATCATGGGCTCGTCGGGTTCGGGCAAGTCGACCTTGATGTCGATTCTCGGCTGTCTCGACCAGCCGACCGGCGGGCAATATTTCTTCGAGGGTGTCGACGTCGCGGCGCTGCCGGAGCCCGCGCTCGCGGGCATCCGCAGCGAGAAGCTCGGTTTTGTCTTCCAGAGCTACAATCTTCTGGCGCGCACCAGCGCGATGGAGAATGTCGAGCTGCCGCTGATCTATGCCACAGCGGCGACGACCGCGGCGCAGCGGTCTGCGCGGGCGCGCGATTCCTTGCGCCTTCTGGGCCTCGCCGAACGCGAGCGCAACACGCCTGGCCAGCTCTCGGGCGGCCAGCAGCAGCGCGTCGCCATCGCCCGCGCCCTGATCAACAATCCTTCGCTGCTGCTTGCCGACGAGCCGACCGGCAATCTCGACACCCGCACCGCGCATGACATCATGGACACGCTCGTCGCGCTCAATCGCGAGCGCGGGCTGACCATCGTGCTCGTGACGCATGAATCCGATATCGCCGCCTATGCCGATCGCGTGGTGACGATGCGCGACGGCAAGATCATCTCCGACGTCCGCAACCGCGAGCCGCAGACGCCGCGCAAGGCAGGGGCGCAGGTTCCCGAAAGCGAGCTCGTGGTGGAACAGACGCAAATGCGCGCCGGCACGGTGGCCTTCGGCGCGATGATCCTGACCGCCGCCTTGCAGGCGATCCTGCGCAACAAGATGCGCTCGGCGCTTACCACGCTCGGCGTCTTCATCGGCGTCGCGGCGCTGATCACGATGGTCGCGATCGGCCAGGGCGCCAACGACGTGGTCAAACAGCAGATCGCCCGGCTCGGCACCAATCTCATCGTGGTCATGCCCGGTTCGCGGACCATGGGCGGAGCGCGCGGCGGGTCCGGCAGTGCCTCGACGCTGACGGTGGAGGACGCCCGCACCGTGCTGCGCGACGACAATGCGGTCGCGCAGGTCAGCTATCTCATTCGCCAGTCGGGACAGGTCCAGTACGCCAACCAGAACTGGATGACGAGCATCCAGGGCGTGTCGACCAACTATCCGCCGATCACCAACTGGCAGGTCGTCCATGGCCGCGGCATCACGGATGCGGATGAGAACGATGCCGCGCTCGTCGTCCTGCTCGGGCAGACGGTGTGGCGCCAGCTGTTCGGCGAATCCGTCAATCCCGTCGGCGCCATGATCATCGTCAAGAACACGCCGTTCCGCGTGATCGGAATCCTCGGCCCCAAGGGTCAGTCCGAGCATGGCACCGATCAGGACGATCTGATCATGATTCCGTTCTCCACGGCGGAACGCAAAGTGTTGGGCGTGGCTGCTCCCAGCGCGACGCAGCAGGCGGAAAATCCTTATGGCACGCAGAGCAATCCCTACGGCATCCAGGCGCGCCTCACGGGCTATGTGAACCAGATTTATGTCCAGGCGCGGTCGCCGGACCTCGTTCAAACCGCGATCGAGCAGGTGACCCTCACGCTCGCCGGTCGCCATCACATCCGCCCCGGACAGGACAACGACTTCTCGGTCCGCAATCTCAGCCAGATCGCCAGCGCCGCCGAGGACTCAAGCCGCACGATGTCGACGCTGCTCGCTGCCGTCGCCTCGATCTCGCTGCTCGTCGGCGGCATCGGGATCATGAACACCTTGCTCGTCTCGGTCACCGAGCGCACCCGCGAAATCGGCTTGCGCATGGCAATCGGCGCACGCCGCACCCATGTCCTTCTCCAGTTCCTCGCCGAAGCCGTACTCTTGAGCGTTGTCGGCGGCGTTGCCGGAATCCTCGGCGGGCTCGCAGCCACTGCCGTCGTCTCGGTCGCGATGGGCTGGCCGGCGCCGATCGCCTGGAGCGCGATTGCCGGCGGCTTTGTGTTCTCGGCGCTGGTCGGAATGTTCTTCGGCTATTATCCGGCACGCAAAGCGGCGCACCTCAACCCGATCGAGGCATTGCGCTACGAATAGTTCACGCGGCCTTTGTCAGGCCAAGCCCACGCGCCGCCATCACGCCATAGGCCACGATCCACACATAGCAGACTGCGGGAACGATCAGCGACAACGCCAGGCCGACGCGGTCCGCCACCGCGCCGGTGATGAGCGGGATGATCGCACCGCCGACGATCGCCATGCACAGAAGGCCGGAACCGTTCGGCGTCTCGTCGCCGAGCTGCTCGGTCGCCAGGCTGAAAATCGTCGGGAACATGATCGAGTTGAATAGCCCCACCGCGATCAGCGAATAGGCGGCGAATGGCCCCACCGACTGCGACGAAATCAGCGCGAGCAGGCCGGCGCCGACGGCACAAGCCGCGAGCGCGAGGCCCGGCTTGACGATGCGCAGCACGAACGCGCCGGCGAAACGTCCGACCATCGCGCCGCCCCAATAGAAGCTGAGCAGCGTGCCGGCGCGCTCGGCGGTGACGGCGAGCACGCTCGGCTGCATCAGATAGTTGGTCATCACGCTGCCGATCGAAACCTCGGCGCCGACATAGACGAAGATGGCGAGCGCACCCAGCACCAGCCGCGGCCGGCCGAGCAGGGCGAGGATCGCGCTCAGTCGGGCCTGGCCGGCAACCGGCGGCGCCGCGCTCTTGCGCAGCAGCCAGAACACAACGGCCAGTGCCAGGAACAGCGCCGCAAAGACGAAGAACGGCAATTGCAGGGCGTGCGCCTCGGTGCGGCGCGCCGCGGCGAGCGCGGCTTGCGACAAGCCTGCCGTCTTGATGGTCACGCCGGAACTGAGGATCAGGACCGCGCCGACATAGGGCCCGATCGCCGTGCCCAGCGAGTTGAAGGCCTGCGCCAGCGTCAATCGGCTGTGCGACGTCGCCTCCGTGCCCAGAAGCTCGATGAACGGATTGGCGGCGACCTGCAGCATGGTGATGCCGGCCGCCACGACGAACAGCGCAACCATGAAGGCGGGAAACGACCCCAACTCGGCGGCGGGGGTGAACAGCATGTAGCCCAGTGCCGCCACTGCCAGTCCCAGCACCGCGCCGCGCAGATAGCCGATCCGCGACAGCACGAGTCCGGCCGGAATCGAAAAGATGAAATAGCTGAGGAACCAGCTGAACTGGGTCAGCATCACTTCGGTGTAATTGAGCTCGAACAGACCTTTGAGCTTGGGGATCAGGATGTCGTTCAGGACGGTGGCGAAGCCCCAGGCGAAGAACAGGAAGACCACCAGCCCGACGAGAAGCCTCTGCGGTCCGCGGTCCGTTTGCGTGGTGCTCGTCATGCGAATTCCCCGTCAGCTGCGAAACTCCAGGCTGGCGCGCGCCGCGCCGAGGAAGGCCATGTTCTCGCCGATCACGAGCCGCGTCGGTATGGTCGTCACATAGCCCGACATCCGCCCCTTGTTCTCGAACCGCGCGCGAAATTCACTCTTAAGGAGCGTCGCCTCGATCTTCTGCGCGATGCCGCCCGCAAGATACACTCCGCCGCGCGCGCCATGCGCCAGCGCGAAGTCGCCCGCGACCGAGCCGTACACGGCGCAGAACATCGCGACCGCCGCTCTGCAGTCGGCATCCGCGTGCGCCACGATTTGTGCCGCTTCCAGCTTCGGCGCTTTGCGGCCGGCGATCTCTACGATCGCGATGTGCAGATTCTCGAGGCCCTGGCCGGACAGAACCCGTTCGATGGAAACATGGCCGAAGCGCCGCGCAAGCACGCGCAGCACCTCGATCTCGGCTTCGTTGCCCGGCGCGAAGCCGGCATGGCCGCCTTCGGTCGCGACCGCCACGGAGCGTCCGTGGAAGCGGGCGAGACAAGCCGCGCCAAATCCGGTGCCGGCGCCGATGATCGAGATCGGCTCGCCGGAAAGTCCGGCAAGCTCGGGCCCGATCGTGCGGCAATCGGCGGTCGCCAGCGACTCGACCGAGAACGCAAGCGCCGCGAAATCGTTGACCAGAAGCGCATCCTTGAATCCGAACGCCTTCAGCTCCTTCTCCGAAATGCTCCAGGCGCGGTTGGTGAGCGCGACCGCGCCGGCCGTCACCGGGCCGGCGACGGCGAGCGAAATCGCCTCCGGCAACGGCGTGACGCCGCTGCGGTCGAGATAAGCCTTGAGACAATCGGTGAAGGTTGGAAACGCTTCGGCGAGATCACGCGTGCGGTCGATCCGCCAGGGCTTGGCATCCGTGTCGACGACGGCGAAGCGGGCATGGGTGCCGCCGACGTCGCCGACCAGGATCACGGCTTGATCTCGCGCAACGGCATGTCGACATCGGCCGAGGCCACGATGTCTGTGGCCGAGGTGCGGACGCTGACGGCATAGCTTCCGGCAGCGATGCGCCAGACATTGCCCGTGGTGTCGAAGTGCGCCAGCGACCGCGGCTCGCCCGTTAACGCGACCGTCTTCGTCTCGCCGGGCTTGAGGTCGACCTTGGAAAATCCGATCAGCCGCGCGACGGGCGTCGTGGTGCCGTCCGCCGGCGGCGTCGCATAAAGCTGCACGACTTCGCTGCCTTCGCGTCCGCCCGTGTTGGTGACGTTGACGCTCGCCGTCACCGTGTCGCCGCCCTTCGCCGCAAAACCGTCGAGCTTGAAGCTGGTATAGGAAAGTCCGAAGCCGAAGGGAAACAGCGGCGTCAGATTGTTCTTGGCGAACCAGCGATAGCCGACATCGGCGCTTTCAACATTGTAGTCGACGTCGAACGGCGCATAGGCCTTGCTCACGTCCGGCAGGCTCGGACGCGGCAACTGATCTGTGCTCATCGGAAAGGTCACCGGCAGCCGGCCTGACGGATCAGCGTCACCGAACAGGATGCGCGCGATCGCGGTCGCGCCGCCATTGCCGGGGTACCAGGCTTCCAGAACCGCACCGACCTTGTCGAGCCACGGCATCAGAACCGGTCCGCCGGTCTCCAGCACCACGACGGTGCGGGGGTTCTTCGCCGCCACGGCGGCGATCATCGCATCCTGCCGACCGGGCAGCGACAAGCTCGAAACATCCTGGCCTTCCGTCATCCACTGCTCGGCGAAGATGATGACGACGTCGGCGCTCGCCGCCTGGTTCGCCAGCGCAGCGATATCGTCGCCTTCGAGATAGTTGACCCTGACCAACGGTGCTTCACGCGCGATGGCCGCGAGCGGCGCCGGCGGATCGTAGATTTCGCGGCCCAGCGGCATGATCTTCGCACCGTTCGGCAACACGATGACGCCGCCGCCGACATAAACCTCGTTCCCCACCTGATGGCCGATCGGCAGAACCTGCGAGGAACCGCCACCCGACAGGGTGCCCAGCCCGGCATGGCCGCCGATCACCGCGATCACGCGCTGGGCGCGCGCATTGCTCGCCAGCGGCAACAGGTTGCCGTCATTCTTGAGCAGCACCACGCCCTGTTCGGCGTTGCGCTCGGCGACCTCGACATTGTCGGTCGGCTTCACCTTGGCGGGCGGATCATCGATCAATCCGTTGGCGAACATGGTGCGCAGAATGCGATGCACCATGTCGTGAAGCCGCTCCGGCGGCACGGTTCCGTCGGCCAGCGCTTTGGCGAGCGGCGCGCCGAAATATTCCTGGCGGTCGAAACCCGATGCGGATTCCTGGTCGAGCCCGCCATTGGCCGCCGCAACCGTCGAATGCACGCCGCCCCAATCCGACAGCACCCAGCCGGTGTAGCCCCAATCGTGTTTAAGCACGCGATTGAGCAGGAAATCGTTCTCGCAGGAATAGGGACCGTTCACCTTGTTGTAGGCGCACATCACCGCGCCGGGATTGCCGCGCTCGATGGCGATCTCGAAAGCGAGCAGATCGGATTCGCGCGCCGCGCCTTCGTCGATGTCGACGTTCAGGATGCCGCGGCCGATCTCCTGATCGTTGAGCGCATAGTGCTTGATGGTGGAGATCACATGCTGGCTCTGGATGCCGCGGATCTGTTCGCCGACGATGGTTCCCGCAAGCAGTGGATCCTCGCCGCCATATTCGAAGGTGCGTCCGCCGCGCGGCTCGCGCATCAGGTTGATGCCGCCGTCGAGCACGACATTGAAGCCGCGCATCCGCGCTTCGGCGCCGATCGCCGCGCCGCCGGCATAAGCCAGGTCGGGATTCCACGTCGCTGCGTTCATCACGCCGGCGGGAAAGGCGGTCGCGGTGTCGCCCGGGCGCATCAGATTGGTGTTGGCGATGCCGATGCCGGCATCGGACTCGTGCAGCTCCGGAATGCCGAGCCGCGCCACGCCGGGCACGAAGCCGGCCGAACCGGGTAGCAGCGGGCGCAGCTCGACCGGCGCCGGCTTGATCCAGGAGAGTTTGACGTTGGCGCCGTAATAGCCCTTGAGCAGCACAAGCTGTTCATCCTGGGTCATCTGCGCCTGCACCAGATCGGCACGTGCATCGGGCGTCAGGCTCTTGTCCATCCAGGGTGCCGGTGCCGCGGCTTCTGCAAGGCCCGCGCTCAGCAAGCCCGCACCGGCGATCACCGCGATCATCCGAAACATCAACTTCCCCCTATGTGCGGCCGTTCCCACCGATTCCAAGAAGCATCTCACGGCTCGACCACAAGCCAAAGCGTTGATCGCCATCAATGTCGCCGCCCCGATGGTTCGTGAAACTAACCGGACGTTCATCGAACTGTCGCCGGACCCATGCCCTGTTGCGCCCTTCTGTTGTCGCTGTTCGCGCAGCCGCTGCTGGCTGTTCCCAAAGTGCGGGCGCTGCTGCTGAACAGGTTCGGCATGGCGGATTGCTGCCAGGGCATGACGCTTGTGGCACGCGGCCGCGTGCTGGCGCCGTTTGTCGCAGTCGAATTGCTGCTCCTCGGCATCGGCGCGACAGGGGCGGCCGTGCTCTACGCCAACGGCGCAACCAACACCTTTCAGGCACCAATTTGCAGCGTGTTCGGCCACGCCCTGCGCCAACATTGATGCAAGTCAACGCGCCGCCATCACGCAATTGCGAAGAGTTCATCGAAGGGCAAAACGGGGCGAAGCCATGACACCGCATACCCAGAACGAGCCGCCGCGCGGCTGGATCGCTTATTGCGCCTGGGCGCGCGAACAGCGTGACGAGACACGCGACCAATCCGAGAAGAAATACGAGACCGTGGAGCGCCAACTTGACCAGCACGACTGACACGCCGGCGCGGCTGGATCTGATCGCGGTTCCGGTCATCCTCGTCGCCGGCATCTGCATCGCCATTCTGGAAGCGGCGAAGTCGCCCGACCCCAGGATGGTCATGCAGGCCTGGACGTTCCTCGTCTGTTTGCTCGGCGTGTCGGCCTGGTATCTGCGCCGCTATGCCAATGGCGCGCCGGCCGACGAACAGGGCACCTATGCCAACGACGTCGTAAAAGCAGGCGTCTATGCCTCGATGTTCTGGGGCATCGCCGGCATGCTGGTCGGCCTCATCATCGCGCTGCAGCTCGCCTTTCCCAATCTCTTCTATTTCCCCGACTATGCCTTCACCAATTTCGGGCGCTTGCGGCCGCTGCATACGTCCGCGGTGATCTTCGCCTTCGGTGGCAACGTCCTGATCGCGACGTCGTTCTATGTCGTGCAGCGAACCTGTCATGCGCGGCTGGCCGGCGGTTCATGGCCGTGGTTCGTGTTCTGGGGCTATCAGATCTTCATCGTGCTGGCCGGCACGGGCTATCTCGAAGGCATTACGCAATCCCGGGAATATGCCGAGCCCGAATGGTATGTCGACATCTGGCTGACCATCGTGTGGGTCACCTATCTGCTTGTCTTCCTGGGCACCATCTGGAAGCGCAAGGAACCGCATATCTACGTCGCGAACTGGTTCTATCTCGCCTTTATCGTGACGATCGCGATGCTGCACATCGTCAACAACCTGGCGATGCCCGTCTCGTTGCTGCAGACCAAGAGCGTCTCGCTGTTCTCCGGCGTGCAGGATGCGCTGATCCAGTGGTGGTACGGCCACAATGCGGTGGGCTTCTTCCTGACCGCGGGCTTCCTCGCGATCATGTACTATTTCATTCCCAAGCGCGCGGAACGGCCGATCTACTCCTACCGCCTGTCGATCGTGCATTTCTGGTCGCTGATCTTCATCTACATCTGGGCCGGCCCGCATCATCTGCTTTACACGGCGCTGCCCGAGTGGACGCAGACGCTCGGCATGACGTTCTCGATCATCCTGTGGATGCCGTCCTGGGGCGGCATGATCAACGGGTTGATGACCTTGTCGGGCGCTTGGGACAAGCTGCGCACCGATCCGGTGCTGCGCATGCTGGTCGCGTCCGTCGCCTTCTATGGCATGTCGACCTTCGAAGGCCCGGTCATGTCGATCAAGACGGTCAACGCCCTGTCGCATTACACCGACTGGACCATCGGCCATGTCCATTCCGGCGCGCTCGGCTGGGTCGGCTTTGTCAGCTTCGGCGCGCTCTATTGCCTGGTGCCGTGGCTGTGGAAGCGCGAGCGGCTCTATTCCCTGCGCCTCGTCGAATGGCATTTCTGGGTCGCCACCCTCGGCATCGTCTTCTACATCACCTCGATGTGGGTCGCCGGCATCATGCAGGGGCTGATGTGGCGCGCCTATAACGACTTCGGCTTCCTCGAATACTCCTTCGTGGAAACCGTTCAGGCGATGCACCCCTACTACATCATCCGCGCGTTCGGCGGCGGGCTTTACCTCACCGGCACGCTGATCATGGCCTACAATCTGTGGCGCACGATCCGCGGCGACGTGAAGGCCCCGACCGTCGCGCCCGCGCTCGCGGTGCAGGGAGCGTGAGATGAACCACGGAACGATCGAACGCAATTCCATCCTGCTCGTCGTCGGCATCCTGCTCGTCGTGGCGATCGGCGGCATTGTCGAGGCCATGCCGCTGTTCTTCGTCGAAAGCACGATCGAGAAGGTGCAGGGCATGCGGCCCTACACGCCGCTCGAACTCGAAGGACGCAACATCTACGTCCGCGAGGGCTGCTATCTCTGCCACAGCCAGATGATCCGCAGCTTGCGCGACGAGGTGGAGCGTTACGGCCATTACAGCCTCGCCGCCGAAAGCATGTATGATCATCCCTTCCAGTGGGGCTCCAAGCGCACCGGGCCCGACCTTGCCCGCGTTGGCGGCAAATATTCCGACGAATGGCACCGGGCCCATCTGGCCGATCCGCGTTCGGTGGTGCCCGAATCGGTGATGCCGCCTTACGTCTTCCTCGAGAAGACGCCGCTCGACTATCGCGATATCGAAGCCGAGCTTGCCGCAAACCAGGCTGTCGGCGTCCCCTATACGAAGGCGATGATCGACAACGCCAAGGCCGACCTCGAGGCGCAGGTCCATCCCGACACCGACGAAGCCGACGCGCTCAAGAATCGCTACGGCAAAAAGGTGCAGATCCGCGATTTCGACGGCAATCCCGACACGATTACCGAAGCCGACGCGCTCATCGCCTATCTGCAGATGCTGGGCACGCTGGTCGACTTCAAGACCTACAAGGCCGACGCGCCGGAGAACAAGAGATAGGCCATGGACTCCATAAGCTACGAACAGGCCCTTGCCTTCGCCCAGAGTTGGGGGGCGGTCTATTTCTCGCTGATCTTCGCGGTCGTCTGCGTCTATGCGCTGTGGCCGTCGAACAAGGCCAAGTTCAACCATGCGGCCAGGATTCCGCTCGACGACAATGAGGACGCGCCGTGACGGTCAAGGAAAAAGACGAACACACCGGCACCGAGACCACCGGCCACGAGTGGGACGGCATCAAGGAGTTGAACACGCCCCTCCCGCGCTGGTGGCTCTATGTATTCTACGCCTGCATCTTGTGGGCGATCGGCTATTGGATCGTCATGCCGGCCTGGCCGACGATCAACGGCTACACCCATGGCATTCTCAATCATTCGCAGCGCGTGGACGTCACCGTCGCCGTCGCCGAGCTGAAGGCGCAGCGTCACGCGCAGGAAACGCAGCTTGCCGGTGCCACGCTCGAGCGTATCCAGAACGATCCCCAGCTGCAGCAATTCGCGCTTGCCGAGGGCCGCTCGCTGTTCGGCGACAATTGCGCGCCGTGCCATGGCTCCGGCGGCCAGGGCGCGCATGGTTATCCCAATTTGAACGACGATGTGTGGCTGTGGGGCGGCAAGCTGGAAGACATCCAGCACACCATCACCGTCGGCGTGCGCTCGACGAGTCCTGAGACGCGCCAGTCGCAGATGCCATCCTTCGGCCGCGACAAGATCCTGACCGATCCGCAGATCGACGATCTCACCGAATATGTCGTGATGCTGTCCGGCCGCACCGCCGACCCCGGCGCGGTCAAGCGCGCCACCAAGCTGTTTGCGGACAATTGCGCCGCCTGCCACGGCGCGCAGGGTCTTGGCGACCGCTCGATGGGCGCGCCGAACCTCACCGACAGCGACTGGCTCTATGGGCCGACGCGCGCCGACATCCGCGACCAGATTTTCTACGGCCATGGCGGCGTGATGCCGACCTGGGCGGGCCGTCTGTCGCCGGCGGAGATCAAGGCGCTTGCCGTCTATGTCCATAGTTTGGGCGGCGGCGAATAACCAGGAGCGCTCAGGGCGCAATGAGCATGGATAACATCAACCTTCTGGAGCTTGCCGGCGCATCCGCTGAAGACAGCGGCTATCGCATCGATGTGCGCGCTACCAACAGCGCTGCCGCGCGCAAGCTCTACAAGGCGCGCGAACCGATCTATCCCAAGCTCGTCCACGGCAATTTCCGCAAAGTGAAATGGATCGTCATGGCGGTGACGCTGGCGATCTATTACCTGACGCCGTGGATCCGCTGGGATCGCGGCCCCGGCGCGCCCGGCCAGGCCGTGCTCGTCGATCTGACGCATGAGCGGCTCTACTTCTTCTTCATCGAGATCTGGCCGCAGGAAGTCTATTACATCACCGGCCTTCTGATCCTGGCCGCGGTTGCACTGTTCCTCGTGACGGCTTTGTTCGGCCGGCTATGGTGCGGCTATGCCTGTCCGCAGACGGTGTGGACCGATCTCTTCATCTATGTCGAGAAGTTCGTCGAAGGCGATCGCAGCGCGCGCATCCGCCTTGCCGCCGCGCCCTGGACGGCGGAGAAGGTCGTCAAGCGCGTCTCCAAGCACGCGATCTGGCTCGCCATCGCGGCGGCGACCGGTGGCGCCTGGGTTTTCTATTTCACCGATGCGCCGACGCTCGCGATGCAGCTCCTGCACTTCCAGGCGCCGCTGGTGGCGGTACTTTCGATCGGCGTCCTCACCTTCACGACCTACACGCTCGGCGGCTTCATGCGCGAGCAGGTCTGCACTTATATGTGTCCATGGCCGCGCATCCAGGCCGCGATGACCGACAACGAGGCGCTCGCCGTCACCTACCGGCGCGACCGCGGCGAGCCCCGCCACCCGCACAAGAAGGGCCAGGAGTGGGGCGCCCAAAGCCACTGCATCGATTGCCACCAATGCGTCGCCGCTTGTCCCATGGGTATCGACATCCGCGACGGCTTGCAGCTCGAATGCATCAACTGCGCGCTGTGCGTCGACGCCTGCAACGACATCATGGATAAGGTCGGCCTGCCGCGCGGCCTGATCGCCTACGACACCGAAGCCAATGTCGAACGCCGGTTGAAGGGCGAGACGTCCCATTTCCAGTTCATTCGCCCGCGCACCGTTCTTTACGCGGTCGTTATGGCGGTCGTCGGCGTCATCATGCTCTACGGTTTGGTTGCGCGCTTCAGCATCGGCATCGACGTGCTCAAGGATCGCAATCCGGAATTCGTTCACCTGTCGAGCGGCGCCGTGTTGAACGGCTATTCGGTCAAGCTCCTGAATCACGCCGACCGCGCGCGGCGTTTCACGCTCTCCGTCACCGGCGCGAAGTTCCAGTCGGTGCGCGTGATCGGCATCGATTCGAATGGTCAAACCATCGCGATCCCGGTGGAGGCCGACCGTGTGCGCGCCGTGCGCGTGCTGCTGACCGTGGCGAAAGCCGATCTCAAGCCCGGCGGCCAGGAGATCGAGTTCCATCTGACCGATCCGGGCACGCATGAGACGGTCGAAACCGAAGCCGTGTTCGTCGGCGGAGCGCAATGACATGACGCGACCCTGGACCGGCAAGCAAACGCTTCTCACGCTGCTCGCGACCTTCGCCGTCGTTCTCGGCGTCAATGTGTTTTTCATGGTCAAGGCCTACTCGACCTTCAGCGGCGAGGACGAGCAGAAGCCTTATCTCCAGGGCATCGAATATAACGACACGCTGGCGCAACACGCGCTGCAGGCGCGGCTGGGCTGGAAAGCGACGGTCGGCGCGATGCGCGTGGGCCGCAACGGCGTGCGCATTGCGGTGGCGATCGTCGACCGAAACGGCAAGCCGGTAACCGACGTGACGCTCAACAGCGAACTGCGTCACCCCGCCGACGCCGGCAAGGACCAGGACATCGCGCTCAAGGGCACGGCGCTCGGCGTCTATGAAGGCACGGCCAAAGGCGTTGGACCGGGCGCCTGGGATCTCATCGTCACGGCGGTGAACGCGCCGGCGACGCCGTTCGAAGCGAGCCGCCGCATATGGTTGCGCTGAGCGAACTGCGCGCCGCCTCGCGCCTCGCGCCCGCGCGCGAGCAGACGATCGAGCTTCTGGTGCAGGGCGCGCATTGCGCCAACTGCATCCGCAAGATCGAGACCGGTGTGCCGAAACTCTCCGGCGTGCGCGACGCGCGCTTCAACCTATCGACCGGCAAGCTCACCGTGCGCGGCACCCGTCTGCGCATCGCCGATATCGCCGTGCAGGTGGAATCGCTGGGCTTCAAGGCGCAGCCCTTCGAAGCCTCCAAGGCCATGTCGGCCGATGAGGAGAGCGAGCGCTTCCTGCTGCGCTCTCTCGCGGTTGCCGTGTTCGGCGTCGCCTTCGTGGTACCGTTGACCGACGCGACCCAGGCGCTGTGGTTCGGCTACGAGGACATGGGTCCGGGCACGCGGTTCCTGCTCAACTGGATCGCGGCGCTCATCGCCTGTCCTGCGGCCTTGATCGCATCGAGGCTGTTCTTCCGCTCCGCGCTTGCCAGTCTGTCGGCCGGCCGCGCCAACATGGATGTGCCGATCTCGCTCGCCATCCTGTTCTCGCTGGCGCTCAGCCTCTATCAGAGCGCGCTCGGCGGGGCGCAGACCTATTTCGACGCGGCGGTGATGCTGCCGTTCCTGCTTCTGATCGGGCGTTACCTCGATTTGCGCGTGCGCCGCCGCGCGAGCGAAGCCGCGCGCCAGCTCATCGCGATGCAGGCCGTGCTGGTACGCCGCCTGGTGCCCAGCGGCGTGGTCGAGACCGTCATGGCAGGCGACGTGGCGCCCGGCGACCGGCTCCTGCTCGCCGCCGGCGAACGTTCGCCGGTCGACGGCACGGTGGAGAACGATGCGACGATCGACACCTCGCTCGTTACCGGCGAAAGCGCGCCGGTTCAGCTCGTGCAGGGTTCCGTGCTGCGCGCCGGTTCCATCGCGCTCGACCGTCCGATCACGCTCGCCGTCACCGCGGCGGTGAAAGACTCGCTGATCGCCGACATCGCGCGCCTGGTCGAGGCCGGCCAGCAGATCAGGAGTCGCTATGTGCGTCTGGCCGATCGTGCCGCCGCGCTCTATGTGCCCATCGTGCTGTCGCTGGCGCTCGCCGTGTTCGTTGCCTGGATTGTCTTCGTGCACGCTCCGTTCGCCGAACTCGGTGACCAATGCCGTCGCGGTGCTGATCGTGACCTGTCCCTGCGCGCTCGGCCTCGCCGCCCCGGCCGTGCAGATCGTCGCCACCGGCGCCCTGTTCCGCCGCGGCGTCATCGTGAAATCCGGCGATGCGCTGGAGCGCCTGGCCGACGCCGACGTCGCGCTGTTCGACAAGACCGGCACGCTCACCAGCGACAGGCTCGAACTTCAGGGCGAGATCGATGGCGCGACGCTGGAAGATGCGGCGCGCCTGGCGCGTGCCAGCCGCCATCCGCTCGCGCAAGCCATCGCGCGTGCCGCAGGTGAAGGACCGATCGCCGGCGGTATCCACGAGATCGAAGGCATGGGCCTCGAAGCTGCTGTCGGGGGCGAAGTGTGGCGGCTGGGCCGCGCCGATTGGGTCGGCGCGGCGGTCGAACCGTCGACGCTGACCGCGTTGTGGTTCCGCAAGGGCGATGCGCCGCCGCAACGCTTCGAATTCGAAGCGCCGGTTCGCCCGCACGCGGCGCAAACTTTGCTCAGGCTGCGCAGTCTCGGCATCGAGCCGCGCATCCTTTCCGGCGACCGCAGCGATGCCGTCGAGGCGATTGCGCGCCGGATCGGCGCGCGGCAGTGGCAGGGCGGCGTCGGCCCGAAGGAAAAGGCCGCCGTCCTGCAATCGCTCAAGGCGGAGGGCCGCCATGTGCTCATGGTCGGCGACGGTATCAACGATGCGGCGGCGCTTTCACTCGCCCATGTCTCGATGTCGCCGGCCTCCGCCAGCGATGCGGCACAGACCGCCGCGGACATCGTCTTCAACGGCGCGTCGCTCGGGCCCGTGGTGATCTCGATCCTCGCCGCGCGAGAGGCGCGCCGCCGCGTATTGCAGAACTTCGCGCTCGCCACGGCCTATAACGCCGTCGCCATACCGCTCGCCGCCTTCGGCCTCGTCACGCCGCTGCTGGCCGCGATCGCCATGGCGGCGTCGTCGCTGGTCGTGACGCTGAACGCACTGCGTATCACCCTGCCGCGCGAGGAGGCGTAGATGACCGGAATGGTGATGATCGCGCTCGCCGCGATCTCCTTCGGTCTGGCTGCTCTCGGCGTGCTGTTGTGGGCGATCCGCAGCGGCCAGTATGACGATCCTGAAGGCGACGCCGCGCGGATCCTGCTTGACGATGACGAGGATCGGTAGCGCTTACACCGCTATGGCGTGCCGCGCGGCGGCGGGATCGAGATATTCGTCGAATTGGGCTGCGACCAGCCGCACCGCGGCGCGTTCGTCCGCCGGAACGGTGATGCGCGTGCCGTCAACGTTGCAGAAGCCGAGCGCCTCGAGCACCTTCAGCCCTTCCAGTTCGTGCCGGAAATGGTCGGGCGCGAAGTCATGGTCGCGCGCGATGCCGGCGACGTCGGCCGTCAGGCCGCACATCAGGCGCTCGATGACGGCGCGGCGAAGCCGGTCCTCGTCGCGCAGTTCCACGCCCTTGGCGGTCGAGAGCCGGCCCGACAGGATCTTCTCGCGATAGCGCGGCACCTCGGCTTCGTTTTGCAGATAGCCTTGCGGCAGGCTCGAGATCGCCGACGCCCCGATGCCGATCAGCGCCGGCGCGGTGTCGGTGGTGTAGCCCTGGAAGTTGCGGCTCAACACGCCGTTGCGCGCCGCGATCGCCATCGGGTCGTCGGGCAGCGCGAAATGGTCGAGCCCGACCGGCTCATAGCCGGCGGCGATCAACGCGCTCTGGGCGTGGTCGAACTGGGTGATCCGCTCTTCGCTCGTGGGCAGGGCGGCCTCGTCGATCAGCGCCTGATGCTTCTTCATGTGCGGCACATGGGCATAGCCGAATACGGCGAGCCGGTTCGGCTTCAAGGACGCCATCGCGGCAATCGTCTTCTCGACATGCTCCACCGTCTGGTGCGGCAGGCCGTACATGATGTCGATGTTGAGGTCGCCGATGCCGGCTGAGCGCAACTTCTCGACCACCGCCTTCGTCACTTCGAACGGCTGGATGCGATTGACCGCCTTCTGCACCACCGGATCGATGTCCTGCACGCCGATGCTGGCGCGGTTGACGCCTGAACGCGCCAGCGCCGCGATCATCGCGTCGCTCAAACCGCGCGGATCGATCTCGACAGCGAATTCCGCGCCGGGCGCGACGGCGAAGTTCTCGCGAATCTCCGCCGCCAGACTCTCGAAATCCTCCGGTTTCAGAAGGGTGGGCGAGCCGCCGCCGAAATGGATGTGCGTGACCTTGTGCGACTTTCCAACACGCGCCGCGACGCGCGCCAGCTCCGCACGCAGCAAAGCGCGGTATGACGCGACCGGCGAATAGAGATTGACCACCTTGGTGTTGCAGCCGCAGAACCAGCACAGCGTGTCGCAGAAGGGTATGTGCACATACAGCGACAGCGGCATGCCGTCCGGCAGATCGCGCAGCCAGCCTTCGGCGACTGCGCCATCGACCCCGGCGTGAAAATGCGGCGCCGTCGGATAGCTCGTGTAGCGCGGTACGCGGGAAGCAAGCAGTTCGGCGCGGGACATGAGTTCGAACTCGAGAAAGAACCCGCCCCGGCGCGAACCGGGACGGGCAAGGGGGACAGGCTATTCGGCCGCTGCCTGAAGTTGCGGCATGCCGCCTTCCATCGCTTCGAGGACTCGGGGATCCTCGAAGATCGGTATGCCCGCCTTTTCGTACAGTTCGCGGGCGCGCGGCGTGATCAGGCCGACGCGGGCGATGGCGGGTAACATCAAGTCCTTGAGCGAATGGATCTGGCCTGGCGGCAGTTGCTGCTCGATGCCGGCCTTCGCCGCCTCGTCGAGGCCCTTGAAGAAGTCCTTCTCGTCGATGCCCGAGTTCCTCAGCACCTCCAGGAAGCCCGGATCGAGCTTGCTGGCGAGGCCCTGCGCGCCGCCCATCATCGTCGCCTGGACGATCAGGTTGATCGCGTTGAAGGTGAAGTCGGCCAGCTCTTCGCGGCTGGCCTCGTCGAGCTTGGCGATCACCGGACCGAGATAGGCGTGGCCGAACGACACGTGCCGCGACTCGTCGCGCATCACGTTGAAGGTCAGCGCCTTCAAAAGCGGGCAGGTGGTGGTGTGATACATGTTGTTGAACGCCCCGAGCGCCAAGCCCTCGACGATCATGTTCATGCCGATCATGACCTTCTCGTAGCGGTCGGACTTGAGCGTCGCGTCGATCAGCGCCTTCAGCCAGGGCGACATCGGATAGACCATCGCGATCTTCTCGCAATAACGGGCATAGACCTCGACATGGCGCGCCTCGTCCATCGTCTGCGTCGCGGCATAGAGCTTGGCCGTCGCATCGGGCACAGAGTGAGTGACGCAGGCCGCCGTCATCAGCGCGCCCTGTTCGCCGTGCAGGAATTGCGACAGCAGCTGCGCGGTCGAATGCGCGGTGAAGGTCTCGCGCTGCGACTTCGATAGCTTCTGGAAGAACGGCATCGTGTGATACATCGACGAGCGGTCGTTGATCAGCGGACTTGACGGATCGACCTTGGTGTCCCAGGGCAGCGTCACGTCGGCGTCCCACTGGTTCTGCTTGGCGCGCTTGTAGAGATCCTCGACCTTGCCCTTGCCGAGCAGGTAGTCGAACGTCCAGGCGATCTCCATCGGATTGCGATAGAGGTCGTCGGGGGTCATCGAAACCGTCCAGTCTCCCTTGCGGACGATTTTGTGTTCTTGTGCCATTTCACTCTCCCTGCGGATCGGAACGATCCTCGATTTGAACAATGACGCACCCGTCATTTTCTAAAACTGATTCAGATCAATCTCCGCATTTTGCTCCTAAGCGGTTGTCAATATTGGGATTCCGGCGTCGTGACGATCAGCCCGTCGAGCTCCGGCGCCGCCTTGATCTGGCATGCCAGCCGGCTGTTTTCCTTCGGCTCATTGGCAAATTTCAGCATGTTGCGCTCCAGCTCGTTGGGCGGCGTGAGCCGGCCGAGCCATTCCGGATCGACATAGACGTGGCAGGTCGCGCAGGCGCAGGCGCCGCCGCAATCGCCGTCGATGCCTGGAATGTTGTGTTTCAGCGCCGCGTCCATCAGCGAGATGCCGTTCGCGATCTCGACCGTGCGCCTGGTGCCGTTATGTTCGATGTAGGTGATGTGGGCCAACGAACGCTCCTCAATGCATCATGAAAATCGGCAGCGCCGGGTGCGAGACGAAATGCTCCGTCGCGCCGCCGAACACGCTCTCGGCGAGCCGGCTGTGGCCGTAGCCGCCGACCACCAGAAGATCGCAGCCGTCCTTGTCCGCCGCCGCGAGCAAAGCTTCGCCGGTCGGCCGCGCGGTCTTCGCGATCAGATGGCGGTTCGCCTCGACGCCATGGAGCGCGAGATAATCCGTCACGTCGGAAACATCGATGTCGTCGCTGTTGCCGCGCACGATCAGCAGTTCGACGGAATCCGCCTTTTCGAGATAAGGCATCGCCGCGCAAAGGGCGTGCGCCGCGACCGAGCCACCATCCCAGCCGATCGCGATCTTGCGGCCGAGTTCTGCGGGCGCGACGCTCGGCGACAGAAGGACGGGCTTTCCCGATTTTGTCAGTAGACGGATAAAGGCCTCGTGCGCCTCGGGATGGCCCGGATGGCTGAGCGGCGGAAAGACCACCAGATCGGCGAACATCAGATACGGCTCCAAGGTGCGCGATTCGTGCCCGGTCACCTCCCGGAAGGACGCGCTTAGCTTTTCCTGCCGTGCCGCTGTCGCGGTCACCGTGGCGCCGAAGCCGCGGGCCGTCGCGTCGAATGCCGCGCGCGCCACGATGCGTGCCGCCTTTTCCGCGCGTTGCTGGATGTCGATCAAATCCTGCACGAGGTCTGGCGACAACGGCAATTCCGTCAGCGGGATCGCCTCGCGCACATCGGGATGGATGAAAAGCGCCCTGACATGGGCGCCGAACGGCTTTCCGGCTGCAAATGCGGTCGCCAACACAATGGCGTCGTCCTTCGAACCGGTAAGCGGGGCAAGGATGCTGACAGGCGCCATGGCAATCTCCTCTCTTTGGACTATTTATGGTTGGAGACTGCGCGGGCCACATTGACTGCGATCAATCCCGCAACCGGATGCGGGTTCATGAATTGTCGCTTCGGAGGCGAAATGGCCAAGATCATCACCCTGACGCCCAATCCGGTGCTGGATATCGCGACCTCGGTCGACCGGCTGATCCCCGAGCGCAAGATGCGTTGCGGCCCGGTCAGGCGCGATCCGGGCGGCGGGGGAATCAACGTGGCGCGCGTGGTCCATCGCCTGGGCGGCAAGGCTTGGGCGGTCTATCCGGCGGGCGGCAGCGCGGGCGAATATGTCCAGCGGCTGCTCGCGAAGGAAGGCGTGCCGCAGAAGACCGTGCCGGTGAGCGCGATCACGCGCGAGATCTTCAACGTGACGGACTCGAAGGGCGATCAATACCGCTTCATTCTGCCGGGCGAGGCGCTGCGCGACGACGAGTGGCCCGACCTCATCACCGTGTGCCTCGGACTTCTCTCGACCGGCGACTATCTGGTCGGCAGCGGCAGCGTTCCGCCCGGCGTACCCGACGATTTCTATGCGCGCGCGATCCGCGCGGCCAAGGACAAGGGCGTGAAGACCGTGGTCGACACCCAAGGCGCCTCGCTGAGCGCGGTGCTCAAGGAGCATGTCGGGCTCCTGAAGGTGAGCGCGGGCGAGCTCTCTGCCTGTCTCGGCCACACGCCGACCGGCATCACAGGCTGGCGCGATGCCTGCGACGAGCTGATCAAGGCCGGTAAGGCGAATGCGGTCGCGGTGACGCTGGGCGAAGGCGGCGCGGTGCTTTCGACCGGCGCGCAGGCCTGGTCGGCGATGGTGCCGAAGATCACGCCGCGCACGACGGTCGGCGCCGGCGACAGTTTCCTCGGCGGTCTGCTCGCCAAGCTCGAGACCGGCGTCGATTACGAAGTGGCGCTTCGCTATGCCGCCGCGGCGGGGACGGCGGCGCTGCTCGCGACCGGCACCGGCCTCGCCGATCCGGCGCAGATCGAGAAGCTCAATCCAGCGGTCACGATCACCGCGCTTTAGGGGAGCGGCGTGCGATGCGCGCGATGGTCCTTCCGGCGAAAGGCTCGCAGCTCGAACTGCGCAACGACGTGCGGCTCGGCGAACCGGCGGCGCATCAGGTGCGCCTGCGCGTGCATGCCTGCGGGGTGTGCCGCACCGATCTGCACATCGTCGATGGCGAACTGGCCGAACCGAAGCCCGATCTCATTCCCGGCCATGAGATCGTCGGCACGGTCGAAGGCGTGGGACAGGGGGTTGCCTCGCTCAGGGTCGGCGACCGCGTCGGCGTGCCGTGGCTGGGATGGACCTGTGGCGTGTGCGCCTATTGCCGAAGCGGCCGTGAAAATCTGTGCGACCGCGCGCGCTTCACCGGTTACCAGATCGACGGCGGCTATGCCGAATACGCGCTCGCCGACGAACGCTATTGTTTCAGGCTGCCTTCAGCCTACAGCGATGCCGAAGCCGCGCCGTTGCTCTGCGCCGGCCTGATCGGCTATCGCGCGCTCAAGATGGCGGGCGAGGGACGACGTCTCGGACTTTACGGCTTCGGCGCCGCGGCCCACATCGCGATCCAGATCGCGCGCCATCGTGGTCAGCAGGTCTTCGCCTTCACCAAGCCCGGCGATCGCCAGGGCCAGGACTTTGCGCGCAGCCTCGGCGCCCATTGGGCCGGCGGCTCGGACACGGCGCCGCCGGAACAACTCGACGCCGCGATCCTCTTTGCCCCCGTCGGCGCGCTGGTGCCGGCGGCGCTCGCCGCGACCGCCAAAGGCGGCACGGTGGTGTGCGCCGGAATCCATATGAGCGACATCCCGTCCTTCCCCTATCGCATCCTGTGGGGCGAGCGCGTGCTGCGCTCGGTCGCCAACCTGACGCGCCGCGACGGCGAGGAATTCTTTGCGATTGCCGAAAAAGCGCGCGTCAGGACGACGGTAACGCCCTACGCGCTCGCCGATGCCAATCTCGCGCTCGATGCCGTGCGCAGTGGCGGCATCGAAGGCGCGGCGGTGCTGATGCTCTAGCGTCGTGGTTTCGAAGTTCGCCTCATCATCGATATCGGGACGTGGCGAATTTCGGAATCGGACCACTAGCGCTGCGGCGTGGTGCGGTCCTTCGCCTCGAAGAATTTTCGCGCCAGCGCTAGCACTTCGCCTTCGCTCGGCTGATCGACTGCTTCCACGCCCATGATGCGCGGCGCCAGGGCCGGCACTTCGTCGCGGATATAGTGCGCCAGTTCGGTTTTCACCGGGCCATGCCCGACGATGAGGATCTCGTGATTGGGTTTCAGCGCGTCTGC
This sequence comes from uncultured Alphaproteobacteria bacterium, assembly GCA_963741735.1. GTDB lineage: Bacteria > Pseudomonadota > Alphaproteobacteria > Micropepsales > Micropepsaceae > Rhizomicrobium. The sequence continues at coordinate 120,567 of CAVUJB010000002.1, read as the reverse complement.
GACGGCGCTCAGATAGTGCTTGTCGGCATGCTCATGCCCCGAGCCGACCGTGCCGGATTTGTGATGGACATTGCCGGACCGGTCGGCCGGCCGCACCCGGTGATGCTCGACCCCGCTCTCGCCGAATTCGAAGATCCGCGCCTCCTTATGATCGATCCAGACGACGGCGTGGAAATGATGGCTCATGGCAATATCCTTATTGTCCGCAGACTTCGGGCCGCCCGGTCGTTGACCTGGGTCAGTGTCGCGGGCCACCCAGTTCCTATCGTGGTGACTCCTCAAGAAGGAGACAAGCCATGTCAAACGTTCCCGTTCAACCGGAAAAGGGCGTGGCGCATCTTGCAACCGTTCCCTCCTGGGATAAGTTCCGCGACGAAATGGAGAAATTGTTCGACCGGTTCTCCACCGCGCTCGATTTCTCCTCGTCCAGGGCGATCCACGAAATCGGCAATTTCTGGCCGAGCACGGTCTCGGGCTTCGCCAATATGGCGGTCGATGTGAGCGAAGACGACAAGTCCTACCGCATCGAGGCCGAACTGCCGGGCCTCGACGAGAAGGACGTCGAAGTCACCGTCAGCGACGACGCCATCATCCTCAAGGGCGAGAAGTCGCAGCGGAAGGAAGAGAAGGGCAAGAACCGCTATGTGTCGGAGCGCTCCTATGGGCTGTTCCGCCGCAGCTTCGCGATGCCGCGCGACGCCGACCGCAAGGCGATCGATGCCAAATTTGCCAAGGGCGTGCTGACCGTCGTCATTGCGAAGAGCCCGGCTGCGAAGAATGCGCAGAAGATCGACGTGAAAGCGGCCTGACGATTTGTGCGAGGCGGCCTTCGGGTCGCCTCGTCGCCTTAAACTGGCCTTGGTACTGCGGTTTACTCGGCCAAGAAGACAAACGAGATTTTCAATCCAATATGGGCCGCGTGATGCATCGTGTTCGTAATGCCGGAGTGGCTATTCTCGCGGCCGGCGCGTTTGCGATAGCATCTGCAGCGTCGCAGCCGAATTCCGCTCCGCCCCCGATCCAGCAATCCATCGAAAGCGCGCTTGCCTCCGGTGGCGGCATCGCGGCGTCCGACATCGGCGGCCTGCGCCGCTTCTATGCTATGCGCCAAAATCTGCCGGCCTGGACCGACGAGCGCGGCCTGGACGGCGATGCGAAGCTCGCCATTGCCGCGATCGCGGCTTCGGTGGACGACGGCCTCGACCCGGAACGCTTTGAAGCCTCGCTGTTGGCCAGTCCGTTTGCCGCGAACGATCCTGCGGCGCGCATCGATCGCGATTTCATCCTGACCGCGGATGTGCTGCGTTATATGTCCGAACTCCGAGGCGGCCGCTCCGAGTTCGAGCATCTCGATGGCGACGTCGATCTGCCGCGCGCCGCTTACGACGCGCCGGCCGCGCTCGCCCAGGCGATCGCCGAGCACAAATTGCCCCAGTTGTTGCGTGCGCTTGCACCGCAATGGCCAAACTACGCGGTTCTGAAAGCGGCGCTGGCGCGCTACCGCGCCATCGCGGCGAATGGCGGCTGGCAGGAGATCGCGGCGAAAAAGAAATTCGAAGCCGAAGACGCGAGCCCCGAGCTTCTCGCCGCGTTGCAAACACGCCTTGCGCGGGAAGATCCGATCCTGGCCGCGATCGCCGCGCCCAAGCCGGGCGACATCGATGCCGCCATCCGCCGCTTCCAGGAACGCACCGGCCTCACCGTCGACGGCACGGTCGGGCCGGGCACGCTGACACAGCTGAATGTTACGCCGGCAACGCGCGTCGCGCAGATCGCGGCCAACATGGAACGGTTGCGCTGGCTGCCGCACGCGCCGGAGAGCGTCTACGTCGCGGTCAATGTGCCCGACACGATGCTCGCCGTGATCGAGAACGGCCGCGAGGTGCTGACCTCGCGCGTCATCGTCGGCCGGCCGAAAAACCGTACGCCCATCTTCCGCGCCGAGATCGACGACATCGTCGCCAACCCGCCCTGGATCGTGCCGGCCAAGATCGCGCGCAGCGAGATATTTCCCAAGCAGGCGCGCAACCCGGGCTATATGGCGCGCAACCACATGACCGTCGTGGACGGCCAGGTGATTCAGGCGCCGGGCCCCAAGAGCGCGCTCGGCCTGATCAAGCTGAACGTCACAGATCGCTTCGCCGTCTATCTGCACGACACGCCGAGCCGGTCGCTGTTCGCGCGCGACGGCCGCTTCTTCAGTCATGGTTGCATCCGCGTACAGCAGATCCAGCCGCTCGCGTCCTATGTGCTGACTGGCGACACCAAGGCCGGCATCGATCAGCTTCTGGCTGCGATCGCCACCGGCGACACGACACATATCGCGCCGAAGGCGAAGCTTCCGGTTTATGTCGCCTACTTCACCGCCTTCGCCGCAGCCGACGGCAGCCTGCAATTCCGTGGCGACGTTTACGGCCGCGACGCCCGGCTGATCGCCGCGATGGCGCGCACCAGCTTCAGCCAGGTAATGCCGCCGGCGACCGGTTGCGGGGGCGCTGGCTAGCCTTGGTCCTGGTTTTTTTGCCTGGTTGACGTAGCGGCGGCCTGAAGCGTTCGCCACCTGCGACCCATTTTCCTTTTACACAGCGTTTGACATGTGTAACTGCTGTCCACCTCCAAACAGGGAAACGGAAATGACGCGATCGAACTCGCGCCGGCATTTTCTTGCATGTTTGGGGGGGGCACTGACTGCGGCAAGTCTTGCGGAGCCGGCGGCCGCAAGCTTGGGCGCGCTACAATCGGGAACGGCAGCGCTCGAACCGCGCACGCTGGCGTTCGACAATCTGCATACCGGCGAGAAGGCCAAGGTCGAATATTGGGCGAATGGCAAATATCTGCCGGACGCGCTCAAGCAAGTGAATTTCATCCTGCGCGATTTCCGCAATGGAGAAATCCACCGCATCGATCCGAAGCTGCTCGATCTGCTGAATCGGCTGCAGGCCAATCTCGGTACGGCGCAGCCGTTCGAGGTGATCTCCGGTTACCGCTCGCCGCAGACCAACGCGATGCTCCACGCCGAAGGGCACGGCACGGCGACACACAGCCTGCACATGCAGGGCATGGCGATCGACATCCGCCTCGCCGACCGCAATCTTGCCGATCTTCATGCCGCGGCGTTGCAGCTGCGCGCCGGCGGCGTCGGCTATTACCCGTCGTCGGACTTCGTCCATGTCGATGTGGGAAAAGTGCGGTACTGGGGCGGCTGAACGAAGAGCCTTTGCAGGCTGATCCTACTGCGCCGCCAGCGCCGGCGGCTCGGTGGGCGGCTTGACGACCTGCGCCGCCATCTTCTCCAGATCGGCCTTGTCGAGCGTCTCGTGCGCAAGGAGTTCGCCCGCGCCGCTTTCGAGCAACGCGCGATTTCTTTCCAGCACGCCACGCGCGGACTGGAAGGCCTGTGCGATCAGCGCCTTCAGCGCGCGGTCGATCGCCGCTGCCGTCTCGTCGCCATAGGCGCGCGGTTGCCATGACGTGCGCCCGCCCAGCATCGGTGCGGCTTCCGATTCATAGGTCACCTGTCCGAGCTCCGGCACCATGCCGAAGCGCACGATCATGCTGCGTGCGATGTCGGTGGCGCGCACCAGATCGTCGGCAGCGCCGGTGGAGACTTCCGAGAACACCAGGCTCTCCGCCGCGCGTCCCCCGAGCAGGACAGCGATGCGGTTGAACAGCTCGCTCTTGCTCAGGATGAAGCGGTCCTCGATCGGCCGCTGCAGCGTGTAGCCCAATCCTGCGATGCCGCGCGGGATGATGGAAACCTTCTGCACCGGATCGGTTCCGGGCAGCGCCATCGCGACGAGCGTGTGGCCCATTTCGTGATGCGCCACGATATCGCGCTCGTGTTTGGACAGGATGCGGCTCTTCTTCTCGAGCCCGGCCACGATGCGTTCGATCGCCTGGTTGAAATCTTCCAGCGTGGTGGCCGACGCGCCGCGCCGCGTGGCGACCAGCGCCGCTTCGTTAATGAGATTGGCGAGATCGGCACCGGTAAAGCCGGGCGTCAGCGCCGCGATCGCATCGACGTCGAGGCCAGGCACCGACTGAATCTTCTTCAGGTGCACGCGCAGGATGTCGACGCGGCCCTTCTTGTCTGGCCGATCGACCAGTATCTGCCGGTCGAAACGGCCGGCGCGCAACAGTGCGGGGTCCAGGATTTCCGGCCGGTTGGTCGCCGCCAGCACGATGATGCCGGAGCTCGGATCGAAACCGTCCATCTCCGCCAGAAGCTGATTGAGCGTCTGCTCCTTCTCGTCGTGACCGCCAAGCGGCATGTCGATGCCGCGGGCGCGGCCCAGGGCATCGAGCTCGTCGATGAAGACGATGGCCGGCGCGCTATTCCTCGCTTGCGCGAACAGATCGCGCACGCGGGCCGCGCCGACGCCGACGAACATCTCGACGAATTCCGAGCCGGTGATCGAGAAGAACGGCACTTTCGCTTCGCCCGCGACGGCGCGCGCCAGCAAGGTCTTGCCGGTGCCGGGCGGCCCGACCAGGAGTACGCCCTTGGGGATGCGCGCGCCCAGCCGCCCATAGATTTGCGGGTTCTTGAGGAAGCCCACGACCTCGGCCAGTTCCTGCTTGGCCTCATCGACGCCCGCAACGTCGGCGAAGGTGACCTTCACGCCGCGCTCGCCATAGATTTTGGCCTTGCTGCGCCCGATCGCCATCAGCCCGCCCGCGCCGCCCAGGCCGCCGGCATCGCCTGACAGCGGTCTCAGCATCACGAACCACAGAAAGATGAAGCCGATGGTCGGCAGCAGCCACGTCAGCAGGCTCCCGAACACGCCGGACCCAGCCTCGCCGGAGAACTTCACGCCCGAGTCCTTTAGTTCCCTGGCCAGATTGTCTTCGACGCGCACGGTCGTGAAACCGCCTGGTGTGCCAGGCTTCGGTTTTCTGAACTTGCCGGTGATGGAGGTGTCGCCGACGACGATGTCTTCGACCTGGTGGTTCTTCAGCAGCGTCTGGAATTCGCTGTAGGGGATCGACGTATTATCGCTCCACTGCCCGGCGAGATCGCGCACGATCAGCAGGGCCAGGAGCGCGCCCAGCACGTAGATCATGCTGAACCGGAACGGGCTCGCCTGCTTCTTGTCCGCCATGGTCCTCGACCTAAAGCTCTGGATTGTCGCGCCGACGATAAGCCCGGGTCCAGTCTTCGTTTTTGACCTGGATCACGGGCCGGGCCGGCCGTGATTGTGGGCTTCGTTGGCGATCTTGCCGTCCACGATGGTCAACACGCGGTCGGCGGTGGCGGCAAAGGCGCTGTCATGGGTGACGGCGACCACGGCGCGGCCCTGGCCGCGCGCAATGCCGCGCAGGATGTCCTGCACCACGCCGCTCGAATGGGTGTCGAGATTGCCGGTGGGCTCGTCGGCCAGCACGATCTGCGGATCGTTGGCCAGCGCGCGGGCGATGGCGACGCGCTGCGCCTGGCCGCCGGAGAGCTGGCGGGGAAGCTTCCTGACCTGCTCGGCGAGACCGAGATCGGAGAGAAGCTGATGCGCGCGCGTCTCGATCGCCGCGGCGTCGAGTCTCCGAAGCCGCTGCATCGGCAGCATGACATTTTCCAGCGCGCTGAATTCCGGCAGCAGAAAGCTCGACTGGAACACGAAGCCCAGATGCGTCAGCCGCCGGTCGGCCAGCATGTCCTCGTCATAGCGCGACGTTTCCTCGCCGTTCAGCCACAGATGGCCAGCGCTCGGCCGGTCGAGCAAACCCAAAATATAAAGAAGCGACGATTTGCCCGAACCCGACGGCCCGGTGATCGCCAGGAACTCGCCCGGCTCGACCGAGAGGCTGACATCGTCGACCAGAGTCACCGGAACGTCGCCGGTGAGCTTGCGCGTCAGGTGCTCCGCCTTGAGGACTTCGGCCATCAGCCGCTCCCGCGCAGGATGTCCACGGGCTGGACCCGCGCCGCCTTGCGGGCGGGAAGAAGCGCCGCGAGCGTCGCTGCGATGAAGGCGAAGCTTCCGGCAATGGCGAACTGATACCAGCTCCAGTCCATCGGAATGCTGATCGGATCGGTGCTGCCGGGCACCTTGAACTGAAGGCCCATGAACATCGCCATGAGGATCATGCCGAGCGGCAGGCCGAGCGCGCAGCCGGTGATCCCGAGCACCGCGCCCTGGGTCACGAAGATCCATTCGATGTCGCGCGCATGGAAACCGATCGACTTCAGGATCGCGATATCGCGCTGCTTCTCCATCACGACGGTGGAGATGATGTTGTAGATACCGAAAGCGGCGACGATGAGTACCGCGCTGACCACCGAATACATGATGATGTTGCGGATCGTCAGCGTGCTCATGATGTCCTCGGACGCTTCCTGCCAGGACACCGACTTGTAGCCGACGCGTTGCTCGATCCTGGCAGCCACGCCGCGCGCTGAATAGGGATCGGTGAGCTTGATGATGATGTTGTTGACGCGGTTGGGGCGGTTGAGCAGCGACTGCACGCGCTTCAGGGAAACGAAGGCCTGGCCCTCGTCGAAGCTGGCGCGGCCGGTGTGGAAGACGCCGACGATCTTGAAGGTGTGGATCTGGCCCGTCGTCGCGGCGACGGTGAGATTCTCGTTCATGCGCAGCGACATCACGCGCGCCAGCTCGCTGCCGATGACGATTCCGTCGGGATTTGCGATCAGGTCGTCGATCGATCCCCGCGTCATGTAGGTGTGGATCGTCGACACGGTGTTCAGTTCGGCCGGCACGACGCCGTTGAGCGCGATGCCGATATCCTTGCCCGCGAAGCTGACGAGCGCCTGTCCCACCAGCATAGGCGAGGCTTTGAGGCCGGGAATCGTGTGCAGATAGTCGAGCATCTGGCCGAAGCCGCGGATGCCGCGCGTCTCGGTCTCGGGCTTCACGTCGCGCAACTCCAGCGCCGCGCCGCGATAGACGATCTCGGCCGGTTGCTCGCGCGGATTGCGGTATTCGTCGGTGATCGTGATGTGCGGCGTGTTGTCGACCAGGCGGCGGATGAAATCGGCCTCGGAACCCTGCATCAGCGAAGATATCGCCAGGAAGAACGCAACGCCGAGCACGATGCCGAGCAGCGAGACGACGCTCTGCCGCTTGCGCGCCAGAAGGTGCTTTACCGCCACCGAGATCAGGAGCGGCGTCACGGCGCCACCGCAGTGACGCGCGCACCTTCGCTGAGCGACGCATCCGGGCTCGCCACGATCGTATCCCCGGCCGCCAGACCCTGAACGATTTCGCTTTCATTATGTCCCGTAATGCCGACGGTGACCGGTCGCCGGACAAGCCGGCCGCGCTCGACCAGCCACACCGCGCTGTCGCTCACTGCGCTCGAGGGCACCAGGAGCGCACGCGGCTTTACGCGCGTGACAATGTTGGTCTCCGCCGTCATGCCGATCTTGAGCGGCGAGGTCTGGTCGAAGGTGATCCGCACGCGATAGCTGCGGGCAACGGGATCGCCCTTGGGTGTTATTGCCTTCACCTCTCCCTTGAAAACGCGGCCGGGGAACGCGTCGGCGCGGATCAGCACCTTCTGTCCGACTTGCACCAGCGAGATGTCTTCCTCGTCGACCTCGGCCGAGATGCGCAGCGGCGACAGGCGGGAGAGCCAGAACAAAGGCTGATTCACCGGCAGGAACTGGCCGACTTCGCCGTCGCGCTTGATGATGCGTCCGTCGCTCGGCGCGGTCAGCGTCATGTATCCGATCTGGGCGCGCACGGCGGCGGTCGCGGCCCGCGCGGCGTCGTAAGCGGATTTTGCGCGGTCGTAAGTCTGGCGCGCGATGACGCCTTCCTTCACCATCACCGCGTAGCGGACATAGTCGCGGCGCGCGAATTCCTCCTGCGCCGCCAGCTGCGCGATCGAATTCTTCAGATCCTCGCTTTCCAACTGCGCCAGCACCTGGCCCTTCTTGACGAGGTCGCCTTCGTCGGCTTGTAGCGAGACCAGCCGGGCGCCGACACGCGGCGCGATCGGCATCATGACGACCGGCTCGACCGTTCCCGTCGCATAGACCGCCTGCACCGCCTCGCCATAGGCCGGATGCGTCACGGTCACGGTCTGCGGCTTGAAGAACCAATAGGCGCCGCCCGCCGCAGCGGCAGCCACGACGGCCAGGCCGGCCAACAAACCCCAACGCATGCGCATGTTCGATCCTTTGAGGATATCTAGCCGCGCGCGCCAAGGCGCTTACTGATTGGAATCAATGGCCCTCGTCACCAGGGCAGGGGTGGGCTCTCTTGCGTGCCAGCCGGCTGGTGCTCGTGCGCCTCGGGATGCTGCTCAAGAAAGTGGCGGAGCGCCCCGACGAGTTCCGCTGCATGGGCCGTTTCCTTCCGGTGCAGGGCGGCGCGAACGTCCTCGATCAGCATGCGACGAATCTCGCGCGCGCCGCCGGCCAGGTGCAGCAGATAGTTCCCGAGCGCGGCCGCCGCCATTTCCGGAACATGCTCATGCTCGGAGATTGCGGAGAGCTCCGCCGCATCAAGTCCGCACATGCCGATGCAGTCTTCCAGCGTAATCATCGTCGTTCCTCCGAGACGATCACATGACATTCATTCATTTGTCGCATTGACGCCGATCAACCAGCGGATTCGGCCCGACTGCTAGTTGCGCAGGCATGAACATCCTTGCCGCCATCGGCCGCCTCGCGCTGGCCTTCTTCGCCGAGACGGGGCGCCTGACGATGTTCATCGCCAGCGCGGTGGCCGGCATTTTCTATCCGCCGCTCTACGGCAAGCTGATCGCACAGCAGATTTTGCGCATCGGCTACTACTCGCTGCCGGTCGTCGGGCTGACCGCCTTCTTTACCGGCAGCGTCCTGGCGCTGCAGATCTATGTCGGCAGCAATCGCTATGGCGCGGAAACCTTCGTGCCACAGATCGTGGTGCTCGGCATCACCCGCGAGCTCGGGCCGGTCATCGCCGCCCTCATGGTCACCGGCCGCGTCGCCGCAGCGGTGGCCGCCGAGATCGGCACCATGCGAGTCACCGAGCAGATCGACGCGCTCACCACCTTGCAGACCAATCCGATCAAATATCTCGTCGTGCCGCGCCTCATCGCCGCCGTGCTCACCATGCCGGTGCTGGTCGGAATCGCCGACTCGCTCGGCGTGTTCGGCGGCTATGTCATCGCCACGCGCAGCCTCGGCTTCATCGGCCAGATCTATCTCAAGAATACGATCGACTTCGTGACCAACGAGGACGTCGTCTCCGGCCTGATCAAGGCGGCAGTATTCGGCTTCATCATCGCGATGATGGGCTGCTATCACGGCTTTCACTCGCGCGGCGGGGCACGCGGCGTCGGCAAGGCGACCACCGACGCGGTGGTCTCGGCCTCGGTGCTCGTGCTGGCAGCGAACTATCTGCTGACCTCCCTCATCTTTCCGGCGAAATAGCGATGACGCCGAAGATAGAACTTCGTGGCCTGCGCAAATCCTTCGGAAAGAAGGTCGTGCTCGACGGCATCGACCTGACGGTGGCGCCGGGCGAGTCGCTCGTCGTCATGGGCGGATCGGGCAGCGGCAAGTCGGTGATGATCAAATGCATCCTGGGCATCGTTCCGCCCGATGCGGGCACGGTGCTGATCGACGGCGAGGACGTCACCCATCTGCATGGCCGCGCCCGCGACCGGATGCTCGCCAAGTTCGGCATGCTGTTTCAGGGCGGCGCGCTGTTCGACAGCCTGACCGTGTGGGAGAACGTCGCCTTCGGCCTCATGCAGGGCCGCGGCATGGATTCGCGCGAGGCCAGGAAGATCGCGCTCGAAAAGCTCGCCCGGCTCGGATTGGGCGAGGACGTCGCCATGCTGTCGCCTGCGGAACTGTCGGGCGGCATGCAGAAGCGCGTCGGCCTGGCACGCGCCATCGCGGCGGATCCGCAGATCATCTTCTTCGACGAGCCCACGACCGGTCTCGACCCAATCATGGCCGACGTGATCAACAATCTGATCGCCTCCACCGTGCGCGATCTCGGCGTCACCGCGCTGTCGATCACCCACGACATGGCGAGCGCGCGCAAGATCTCCACGCGCATGGCGATGATCTATCAGGGCAAGATCGTGTGGGCCGGCCCGACCGGCAAGATCGACGATAGCGGCAATCCCTTCGTCGACCAGTTCGTCCATGGCCGCGCCGAGGGCCCGATCCGGATGCAGGTGCGGGTGTGACGCGGTCGGTTGTATGATGTGATCCTTCGATGCGGATTTCCGCGCGAAGTTGCAGCGGAGCCGCAGCGTGGGCACCCAGCACGACGTCGTGACCTTTCTGTCCGATCCCGAGAGCTATGGCAGATCGGACCCGGTCGAGATTCACGAGACCCACGGCTCTTACGTGTTCCTCACGGGCAGCCACGCCTACAAGCTGAAGCGCGCCGTCCACTATTACTACATGGACTATTCGACGCCCGCGAGGCGCAAGGCGATGTGCCTGCGCGAGCTTGAGGTCAACCGCGCCATGGCGCCCGCGCTCTACGAGGAGGTCCGCAGCATCGTGCGCCGCGGCGATGCGCTTGCCTTCGGCGCGGCGGACGATCCGGACGCGCTCGATTATGTCGTCGTGATGCGCCGCTTCGCGCAGGAAGATTTGCTGGAGCAGCGGCGCAAGCGCGGCGAACTCGGCCTTGAGGAGATGGACGAACTCGCCGACGCGATCGCGGCGTTTCACGAGAGGGCCGAGGTCGACCACCGCCATGGCGGGGTCGAAGGCATCCGCGCCGTGGTCGAGGAGAACATCGCGCTGCTGCGCGACGGCTTCGCCGACACCGATCACGCCGTGGCGGCCGAACGCTATGCGGTGCTGTCGCAGGATTGGCTTGTCCGCAGCCGCGCATTGCTCGGCTGGCGGCGCAAGATGGGATCGGTGCGGCGCTGCCATGGCGATCTGCATCTCAACAATGTCTGCCGCATCGATGGCGCGCCGATGTTGTTCGATGCCATCGAGTTCGACGAGTCCTTCGCCTGCATCGACATGTTCTACGATTTCTCCTTCCTGCTGATGGATCTCGACTGGCACGGCTTGCGCGGCCACGCCAATCGCCTGCTAAATCGCTATCTGCAGAAGACCGGCGACTATGACGGCCTCGCCCTGCTGCCGCTGTTCCTGTCCTGCCGCGCCGCGATCCGGGCCCATGTCGCCATCGCCAATCGCAAAGTCTCCGCGCACGACACCGCCAACGCGCGCGATCCCGTGCGCCTGCTCGACGCGGCCATCGCCTATCTTGAACCGCCCGCGCCGCAGCTGATCGCCGTCGGCGGTGTGTCGGGCACCGGCAAGACCACGCTCGCCCGCGCCCTCGCGCCACAGATCGGCGCTTCGCCCGGCGCGGTGGTTTTGCGCAGCGACGTGATCCGCAAGACGCAGATGCATGTGGATGAGACTGTCCGGCTCGACGACCGCGCCTACACGCCGGAGGTCAGCGCCAAGGTCTTCGCGACGATCGACCGGCTGGCGGCGCGCGTTGCGCGCACCGGACACGCGGTCATCGCGGATGCGGTGTTCGGGGATCCGGTGCAGCGAGCGGCCATCGCCTCGGCCGCGCACGCCGCTGGCGTTGCGTTTCACGGACTTTGGCTCAGCGCGCCGCGCGGCGTGCTCGAGCAACGCATCTCCGCCCGCAAGGCGGACGCGTCGGATGCGACGCTCGCCGTGCTCGCCAGCCAGCTGTCTAACATCGGCGAGCCGACGGACTGGACGATCGTCAGCGCCGAAGGGCCGGCCGAAGCGCTGGTTCCCCGCGCCAAGGCCGCCCTTGCCGCGGAAGTCTCCACATAATCCGCAACTGACATATTGTCATTTCTGCCGAATTACCCAATATAGAAGTGATACGAGGGACCCAACCGATGGCAGCAGAGCATTTCGACGTGGTGATCGTGGGCGCGGGCCTTTCGGGAATTGGCGCCGCCTATCACCTCAAGACCGGCTGTCCCTCCAAAAAATACGTGATCCTGGAAGGCCGCGACGCGATCGGCGGCACCTGGGATCTGTTCCGCTATCCCGGCATCCGCTCCGACAGCGACATGTTCACCCTTGGCTATCGCTTCAAGCCATGGCTCGAGCCCAAGGCGATCGCCGACGGTCCCTCGATCCGCAAATATGTGCGCGAGACCGCCGCCGAGAACGGCATCGACCGGAATATCCGCTTCAAGCATCAGGTCAAGCGGGCCTCCTGGTCGACCGCCGATGCGCGCTGGACGGTCGACGCCGAACTGGGCCCGTCCAAGACACCCGTCCGCTTCACCTGCAACTTCCTCTTCATGTGCAGCGGCTATTACAGCTATTCCGCCGGCTACGATCCGGAATTTCCGGGCCGCGAGAATTTCACCGGCAAGCTCGTCCATCCGCAGTTTTGGCCAGAAGATCTCGACTACGCGAACAAGAAGGTCGTGGTGATCGGCAGCGGCGCCACCGCCGTCACCATCGTTCCGGAGATGGCGAAGACCGCGGCGCAGGTCACGATGCTGCAGCGTTCGCCGACCTACATGGCGTCGGCGCCGTCCGAAGACAAAATGGCGAACTGGCTGCGCGGCCGTCTGCCGGCCAAGCTCGCCTATGCCGTCACGCGCTGGCGCAACGTGCTGTTCGGCATGTTCTTCTTCAACATGGCGCGCAAGAAGCCTGATCAGGTGAAGAAACGCCTGATCGACATGGTCAAGGCCGACCTGCCGCCCGACTACGACGTCGCGACGCATTTCACGCCGCGCTACAATCCGTGGGACCAGCGGCTTTGCCTCGTCACCGACGGCGATCTCTTCAAGGGCATCAAGGACGGCAAGATTTCGGTCGTCACCGACCAGATCGAGACCTTCACGCCCAAGGGCCTCAAGTTGAAGTCGGGCCGGGAACTCGACGCCGACATCGTCGTCACCGCGACCGGCCTCAAGATGCAGATGGTGGGCGGGCTGCAGGTCACCATCGACGGCCAGGCGCTGAACACCGCCAAAACCATGAGCTACAAGGGCGCGATGTTCCGCGACGTGCCGAACTTCGTCTCGGTGTTCGGCTATACCAACGCGTCGTGGACGCTGAAGTGCGATCTCACCTGCGAATATGTCGTGCGCCTCATCAACTACATGGACCGCAAGGGCTATGTGGAAGCGGTGCCGCGGCTGACCGATCCGGAGGTGAAGGAACTGCCCTGGTTCGATTTTTCCTCGGGCTATATCCAGCGCGCCAACGACATCCTGCCCAAGCAGGGTTCGAAGGATCCCTGGCGTCTCTACATGAACTACGCCGCCGACATCGTCACCATGCGCTATGGCAAGGTCGACGACGGCACGATGCAGTTCTCCAGGGCCCGTCCCGCGGCGGCCAACACCGAAGCCGCGACCGCGCTCGCGGCGGAATAGACTATTTAGCGGCCGTAGCGCGCGATCAGCTCTTTCGCCAGCACGCGCTCCGGTTCCAGCCGGCCGGACGCGATCTTGACCGCGCGCACCTTGCCGCGCTTGTCCCGTTCGCGCCGCACCGGCTCGCCATAACTGCCGAAGGCGCCGGACTGCGCGATCTTCGCCTTGTCCCTGCCGGTGACGGCGAGTTCGCCGACTTTGAGGAACGGGGTGGCGGCGCCGGGCAGGGCAAGCAGCACCTTGTCGCCCATGGCCACGAGATCGGTTGCGCCCCATATGCTCCACCACCGACCCGACCAGTCGCGCGTCTTCGCGCTCGGCGCGCCTTCCTTCTCGAAGCGCGACAGGATGTGCAGCACGCCGTCCGACCAGACCGCGGGCACCGCATCGGCCGCATTGGTCAACAGCGAGATTGCGATGTCGTGCTTGGGCACCATGACGGTGCGGGTCAGATAGCCCTGAAAGCCGCCGCTGTGTCCGAACCAGTCCCAGCCCGCGAAACTGCCGGTGATGATGCCGAGCCCGTAGCCCGTCTCGATGGGTGAGTGCGCATCGTGCCATTGCGGCCGGGTCATCTCGCGGCGGCTGGCCGGGCTGAGGAAGCTCTTTTGCGCATGCGGCGCGAGTTGGCTGTAGAATCTCACCAGATCCGATGCGGTGCTGACGAATCCCGTCGCGGCCGCCAGCGCGTGCGTGGACTGGTCGCCGGGAAACACCAGCCGGCGGCCCAGGAGGACGCGGCCGCTATGTCCGCGCGCCAGTTTGGCGCCGCGCGGCAGCGGCACATCCGGCGTGGTCTGCGCGAGACCCGCGGGTTTCAGAATTTCGCGCGTCACCCATCGCGCATAGGGCTCACCGGCGACCGCCTCGATCACCAGGCCGGCCAGCGCGAATCCGTGATTGGAATATTTGAGCCGCGTGTTGGCGTCGATCGACGGCGGCAGCTTCAGGTCCTTGCGCAGCTGCGCCTCGCTCGAGAATGGCGCGCGGCCGGCCCAGTACGCGGAATCGAGTCCGTCGCGGAAAATGCCCGCCGTGTGCGACAGAAGCTGCGCGATAGTGGCGCGCGCGATGGCCGGATGCAGGCCCTTCACATAGGTTCCCGCCTCATCGTCCAGCTTGAGCCGCCCCTGTTCGCGCAGCTTCATCACCGCGGCGGCGGTGAAGGATTTGGAATGCGAGGCGACGCGGAACCGGTGGCGCGGCGTCAGCGCCTCGCCGGTCTTGAGATTGGCATGGCCGAAGGCTTCGTCGAGAACGATCCTGCCGCGATGCGCCACCGCGATGGCGCAGCCGACCTGTTCGCTCTGCCGCATCTGAAAGCCGAGCCATTGGCGAACATAGGAAAGCGCCGGGTCCAGCCATGCCGCATCGTGCTTCATCTTCCCCAACGTCAATTGGATGTTGCCGGCCGACGCTAACCTTCCACGCCGTGTTGGCAAGAGCCCCGCAAAGCCGTTGAATGCGCGCCAACGGGAGAACGCCATGCCGACGCGCACAGATGTCATCGCAGGACTGACCGCTTCGGGTCCCTTCGAACTCGTCGAGGACCGATCGCTCGGCTATCCGATCCGCGTCTTCAAAAATGCACCGCCGTCCTTGCGCATGGTGCTGGAGACGACGCGCGCCCATGGCGACCGCATCTTCCTGATCTATGGCGAGGAGACGCTGAGCTTCCGCGAGCATTTCGCGCGCGTCGCGGCGCTGGCGCATTTCCTGCGCGATGCCGGCGTCGAGAAGGGCGACCGCATCGCCATCGGCATGCGCAACTATCCCGAATGGATGATCGCGTTCTGGGCGGTGCAGGCGATCGGCGCGGTGGCGGTCGCGATCAATGCGTGGTGGACGGGACCCGAGATCGCGTTCGCGCTCGAGGATTCGACTCCCGCGGCACTCCTGATCGACGGCGAGCGGCTTGAACGCCTCGCGCCGCTGCTCTCAGGCATGAATTTGAAAGCCCTCGTGGTGGCGCGCCGCGAAGGCCGCGGCGACGCCGGAACGGATTTCGCCGACGCGACGGGGCGCGCGATCGACACGCTGCCGTCGGTCGAGATCGGTCCCGACGATTTCGCGACGATCCTCTACACCTCCGGCACGACGGGAAAGCCGAAGGGCGCGGTGGCGACGCAGCGCAATCACATCACCAACATCATGAACTCGCTGCTCGGCGGCGCGGTGGCGCGCGCCATGGCCGGCGACGCCGCGCCCGATCCGGCGACCGCGCCGCAGCCGGCGGTCTTGCAGACCTTCCCGTTCTTCCACATCGGCGGCCTCACCGGCCTTTATGTCGGCACCGCGCTCGGCGCGAAGATGGCGCTGATGTATAAATGGGACCCGGCCGAAGCGGTGCGGCTGGTCGAAAAGTACAAGCTGATGAGCGTGTCGGGCGTGCCCATCGTGGTGCGCCAGCTGCTGGAAAGCGCACGCAGTTCCGGCGCCGACGTCAGCTCGCTGATCGGCATCGCGGCGGGCGGCGCATCGGTGCCGCCGGATTTGATCCGCCAGATCAATGCGCAATTCGAATCCCGCGCCATGCCCGGTAATGGCTACGGCCTCACCGAAACGACCAGTGCGGTGATTACCAATGGTGGCTTGGACTATTTCGCCCATCCCGACAGCATCGGGCGGCCGGTGGCCAATTGCGATGTCCGCATCGTCGACGACCAGGGCAACGATCTTCCCACCGCCACGATCGGCGAGTTGTGGATCCGCGGCCCCAACGTTATTCCCGGCTACTGGAAGAATCCTGCCGCGACCGAGGCGGCGTTCGGGGAGGGGTGGTTCCGCACCGGCGATCTCGGCTATCACGATTCCGAAGGGCTCTATTACGTCGTCGACCGCAAGAAGGATGTCATCATCCGCGGCGGCGAGAACGTCTATTGCGCCGAGGTCGAAGCGGCGATCCTCGAACATCCGCTGGTCAAGGACGTCGCGGTGGTCGGCCTGCCCGATCCCGAATATGGCGAACAGGTCGCCGCCGTGATTCAGGTCGCGAGCGCGGCGGCCTCGGCCAAGCTGCCGGACGAATTGCGCAAGTCGCTCGCCGCCACGTTGGCGAAGTTCAAGATCCCGTCGTCCTACAAGCTGACGGAGTACGAGCTGCCGCGCACCGCGACCGGCAAGGTCCTCAAACGCGAGTTGCGCGAGCTCTTCGCGCCGAAATGAAAAGGGGCGGCATCGCCGCCCCTCTCCTTCGTTCCCGAACGCTCTCTAGTCGCGAGGCTCATTGGTATAGCCAGGCGCGAAGTTGACGCGGTCGACCTCCTGAACCGTGCCGCGGCCGAGCCGGCCCTCGACCAGCTCATAGCCCATCAGCGCGAAGGCGCGGCCGTCCATGAAGATCGGACGCGCATTGCCGTACCAGTCGACGCAGGACGCCGCGCACTTGTCGTCGATCGCGCCGTCCGAACGCGCATCGAGCTCGCCCAGATAGCGGAACCGTCCGTCGATGCGGCGCAGATAGATCATCGCCGCCGAGTTCTCGAACAGCTGGCGATAGGCAGCGCGCGCCGGGCGTGCCACCGGCAGGCCGATCACGCCGTTCATGCCGCTCATCGCGCCGTTGCGCGAGTCGGGCTCCGCATTGAAGAAGAAGCCGTGGCTGTGGGTCTCGGCCTGCGCCGCATCGTTCAGCACATAGCGATCGCCTAGCGCCGGCTCGCGTCCGAGTTCGACGGCCGAGAAGACCACATCGTGTTCGTCGCTGCCGATCACCACCGCGTCGCGGCCCATCAGGTCGATGCGGTCGATGGCGTGCGGCAGATCGAATTCGGAAACATGGCCGCCATGGATCGGCGCGGCAACGAGTTCATAGCGTCCGCCGCGCGGCGAACCCCAGCCGCTGCCAAGGCCATAGAGCACATAGTCGCCGGCAAAGCGGTTCTGCAGCGTGCCGCCGCCGTCCGACATCGGATTGGGTAGCCTGCGATAGTGCATCAAGCCGGCCTCATCCAGGCCGTCGCCGAATTCCGACATCGGAATGCGCAACAGGCCAATGCCGCCCGACGAGAACTCCGCCGTCCACATCGCATCGCCCGCGCCTTCCGCGCGCACCAGCACGTTCAGCGCATCGCGATCCTCGCGGAACGAGAACTGGTCGGTCGGCCCGCCGCGCACGCCGATCGCCTGCGGCTGGCCGCCGTCGAGCGGCAGCCGGTAGAGCAGGGCGGACGGATGATGGCTGTGCGTCTCGCCCCAATAGGGCGCGGCCCACACATAGACCGCGTGTTGCGAGACATAGAAGGTGCGCCCCGCCGGTCCGAGCACGCTCATGCCGGTGCAGTCGAGTTGCGGCGCCGCCAGATCGCAGGTCATCACCGAATGCACCGCGTCGATCCGCACGTCGCGCAGCGCCGGCGAGTAATAGACCTGGCTCGCGGTCGCGACGCGCTTGAACGGCGCAGCGGGATCGCCGGTCCGGCGGCGGAACGCCGGCAGCATCTCGAGCATGTCGCCGCCGCCCCAGCCCAGATAGCGCGGCGAGTAGAAGATCAGCTTGTTGCCGATCAGGCGCGAGGCGTAGTTGCGCGAGGAATAATAGTCGTTGGACCGCAGATCGTAGGCGTCGATGAACCGCAGATGCCCGTCGCGGTCGATATGGAAGCGGTTCACTTGCGTACCGCCGCGCGAATAGCTGTAACCGATCACCGCGACGCGGTCGCCGCCCAGCAGCATCTCGTCATACCAGTCGCCGCTCGGGTCGATGCCCGGCGGATAGGCGTTGATGCTGTCGACCGCGTGCAGATGGCCGCGCGCCGTCGAGATCGTGAAGATGCGCCCGCGATGCAAAACGACCAGCGTGTCGCCGTGACGCTTGACGATGTCGCCTTCGTCGACGCCGGATTCCTGGTTGTTGGTGATGCTGTTCGACGCGCCCGCATCCTTGGAGGCGACGGCCGCGGCCGGGGCTGGTGGCGGCGGCGGCTCGGCCAGTGCGCCGTCCATCGCCGTCGTCGGCATGGCGCGCGGCGCCAGCTGGGCCATATGCTTGAGGAACCGCTTCAACTCGTCATCGGAGCGGAAGGCGGTCAGCGCCTTCGCATGGGTCGCCGGCGCGGCATCCGAAGCGACCGGTGTGTTGAAAACCGAAATCGAGCAGAGAATGACCGCGGCCGCGGCAATGCGTGACTTTGTCGGCATGGTGAGGCCCCTCGAACGTCCAGCGTGAACGCTCGGCCCGCTCGGCGGCGAAATAAGGGCGAATGTGCGGTGAACTCGTGTGCCGCAACACGATCGCGTGAGGCGCGCTGGAGAGGGATTTCTTGGGACTGAATCCCAATTGTCATGCCCGCGAAGGCGGGCATCCAGGATTCCAGGGCACGGGTCGGGACGGCTCTGGATTCCCGCCTCCGCGGGAATGACAGGTTGCTGCAATGCGACTCCACTTCAGGCAATCCAGCTCTACGCGGCGCCGGCCAGGATCGCCTTCTTCTGCTGGTCAGTGAAGGCGTGCAGCTTCAGCATGTGGGCGAAGCGCGTGTGATCGCGTCCGATGCCGTCCATCTTGTCGAACCAGTCGTCCTCGCCGAGCATTTCGCCGAGCCTGGGCGAATTGCGATGCAGCATCTGCGGATCGACCTTCTTGGGCTCGAGGCTCCGCAGGATTCCGCGGTTGTAATGCATATGAAGGGTGACGCGGTCGCCCGGCTCGGTGCGGTCGCCCTGCCAGTGCCACACGCCATGGGTGAAGAACACCGCCGAGCCCTTCGGCATGATGATCGGAACGCCGCCATTGGCGCCCTCGCCGGGTTTGGGCGCGCGGCGCATCTTGTGGCTGCCCGGAATGATCCAGGTCGGCCCGGATTCGACGCGCCAGTCCTCCAGCGCCCACACGCCGACGCCGGTCATGGCGAATTCCGGATAGGGCTCGGGCACATGCGCATAGTCGGTGTGCAGCGGGATGACGCCGGGCCCCGGTCCCTTCCTGATTGAGCTCAACGAAGCGACCACCGCGCCGCGGCCGAGCGAGGCGTCGATCAACGTCATCATCATCGGGTTCTGCGCCAAAAGCTCGAACTCGCGGCCGTGATAAAGCATCCATTGCAGCGAAAAGGTCTGGTGCGGCAGCAGCGCCCGCAACGTCGCGTCGCGCACCTCGTCGGCGAATTGCGGCGACAGCGCGTTCTCGATGACGGTGTAGCCCTGTTCCTCCATCTCGCGGATCTTGTCGGTGAGGCCTTGACGCGCGGCGCGATGCGCGAGGTCGGGGTTCTCCACCGTGCGCCGCGCCATGTGATCGTGCAGCAGAAGCTGGATCTCGCCCGGCCCGTCGTCCGGGATCTTGCCGGCAAAGACCAGCGCATCCTTGCCGTAGATCTGCGCCATCTCGCGCATCATGTGCACGAAGCCGCCCGGCGCCATCACGCCGACGAACTGCGCCGTGGTCAGCGCCGCCTGGTAGTCGCCCACCACGGTGAGATCGACATTCTCTTCGAAGCCGCGCGCGATCGAAAGGCTCTTGCCGTCCCACCGCATCGTCCAGGTCGCCGCGTTGTCCGGGAAGTTCATGTGCGGCGGCGCGTCGGTGAAGCGCTCGCTCACCGAATAGGCCGGAACGGTACCCCGCCGCGCATATTCGGCTTCGAGGAATTTTCGCGCGCCGGCGATCCATTCGTCCGACAAAAATTCCCATTGATGCGGCAGCGTGTACATAGGCGGTCTCAGGCGCGGGCGGCGAGTTTCTGGATCGAGCGCTCCAGCCGCGCGAAGCCTTCGCTCATGCAGGCCATGATGGCCTGCGCATCGGCGCTGGGCGCGCCGGCATGGTTTGCTCCGTTTGCCGCGCCATTGCCGTCGGCCTTGTGCTTCGCGCCGCTTCTCGCCCGAACCTTGTCATAGGCGGCGCGCAGCTTGCGCCCGGAATCGCGCTCCTCGCAGATGTACCAGGAGAGCATGTTGGCCGTGACCGGATCGTAGGAACCGCCCGCGATCTTCTTCTCGATCTCGCCGAACGGATCGTCATCGAGTTCGCGTCGCGCCGGACCGATCTTGTCCAGATCGCTGATCTTCGGATTGGCATAGCGCGCGATGCGCTCGGCGTCCTTCGGATCGGCTTTCTGCCGAAGCTCATAGCCGAGCTCGCCGATCATCCGGCAGAAGAGTTGCCCGTGGCTGGTCTCGCGCGCCGCAACGAGGCGCAAGGTACAGGCGAGTTCCTCGTCGCTCGTCGCATCGGCCCAGGCGCGCAAATAGACGCCGGCATGCGTCTCGGCGAGCGAGATCGCGTTGAGCAGTCCAAGATATTCCGGTTTGCCCGACGCACTGGCCGGCATAGACGCGCTTTTCTGCATGGCTGCGCTGGTCTGCATGTGTTTTCCTCCCTTGAAGCCGTCTGCTTGCGGCCGTGTTCCCTATCTCGATGCTAGGCCCGTCCAGCCGCGCGCGGCAACGGTCCTTGCTCTGTTGCAGAGCAACAGCGCGCTATCCGCCAGCGATGCCGCTACGGCAGCAATTCGGTATACACCCCCCGCATCGAGCCGATAGATTGCGCACCATGATTTCCGCTTCCGAAAATCGCGGCCCGCTCGCCGGCATCCGCGTGCTGGATTTGAGCGCCGTCCTGCTCGGCCCCTTCGCGACACAGATCCTCGGCGACTACGGCGCCGACGTCATCAAGGTCGAAAATCCCGCCGGCGACCTGATGCGGCTGAACGGCGTGTCGCTCCATCGCGGCATGAGTTCGATCTTCCTCGCGATCAACCGCAACAAGCGCGCCATCGCCCTCGATCTGCAGAGCGACGGCGGCAAGGAAGCGCTGCGCCGCCTGATCGCCGACGCCGACGTGCTGGTGCACAATATGCGGGTCGAGGCGATCGAACGCCTCGGTTTCGGATACAAAGCGGTCGCCGCGCTCAAGCCCGACATCGTCTATGTCGCGGCCACCGGTTTCGACCAGGACGGTCCCGACGCCGGCAAGCCCGCCTTCGACGACATCATTCAAGCTGCCAGCGGTCTCGTCGCGGTGGCGAGCAACGGCCGCGACAAGCCCGACTATGTGCCGACGCTGGTTGCCGACAAGACCGCCGGCATGGCGGTGGTGAACGCGGTGCTCGCGGCGCTCTTCCATCGCGAACGCACCGGCAATGGACAATATGTCGAAGTGCCGATGCTGGAGACGCTCGTTGCCTTCGTTCTCGCCGAACATCTCGGCGGCCTCACCTTCGATCCCGCGCCGGCGCCGCCCGGCTATGCGCGCCTGCTCGAGAACGGCCGCAAGCCCGCACCGACCAAGGACGGCTACATGGCCGTGCTGCCCTATACCGGCAAGCATTGGCGCGCCTTCTTCGAAGCGGCCGGGCGGTCCGATATCGGCGAAGAACTGGCCGCCGACGACCGCGCCCAGCGCAACGCCAACAATGCCAAGCTCTACACCGCCATGCGCGAGCTCACGCCGACGCGCACCACGGCGGAATGGATGACGATCTGCACCGAGCGCGACATTCCGGCGACGCCGATCTACGCGCTCGATCAGCTGATGAACCATCCCCAGCTCGAGGCGGTCGGGCTGTTCGCCGCCATGACCCATCCGAGCGAAGGCCCGATCCGCTATGTGCGGCCGGCGACGAAATTTTCCGACTCGCCGGCCAGCGTGCGCGCGCCTGCGCCCGCGCTTGGCCAGCACACCAAAGAAATTCTCCGCGAGGCCGGTTATGGCGAGAACGAGATCGCGTGCCTGATCGAAACCAAAGCGGCGCTGCAGAAGGAATAGGACATGGACTTCGAGCTCTCCGAAGAAGACCGCATGCTCAAGGAGCTGGTGCATCGCTTCGTCAAGGACGAGTTGCTGCCGCTCGAGGCCGGCGTGCTCAAGCGCGAAGCCGAAGGCAAGGGCCTCGGCCTCGAACCGGGCGAACGTACCCGCATCGACAAGGTCTCGCGTGAGCTCGGACTTTGGGGCCTCGATGCGCCCAAGGATGTCGGCGGCACCGATCTTCCCGCCGTTTCGATGATCGGCGTCAACGAGGAGCTTGGCCGCACCATCACGCCCTACACCTTGCCGCCGGATTCGCCGAACCTTCGCATGTTGATGGCGACGGTGACCGAGCGCCAGCGCGAGGCCTATCTCGCGCCCTATGTCGCGGGCAAAACGGTCTCCGCCATTGGCATTTCCGAGCCTGGCGCAGGCTCGGATCCGGCCGCGATGATCACGCGCGCCGTGCGCGACGGCGACGATTGGGTGATCAACGGCCGCAAGATCTGGACGAGCCGCGCCGCCGAAGCCGACTTCACCATCCTGATGGCGGTCACCGATCGGGAGAAGCGCGCCCGCGGCGGCATTTCCGCCTTCCTGGTCGACAAGGGGACGAAAGGCTTCAACGTGCTGCGCCGCATTCCGATGATCGGCGGCGTGCACACTTATGAAGTCGCGCTCGAGGATTGCCGCGTCGAAGGCTGGAAGCTGCTCGGCACCGAAGGCCAGGGCTTCGCGCCGATGCAGCTCAGACTCGGCACCCGGCGCGTCGAGATGGCGTCCTGGTCGATCGGCATGGCAAGCCGCGCGCTCGAAATGATGTGCGAATATGCGCCACAGCGCGTCACCTTCGGCCAGCCGCTCGCCGACCGCCAGGCCATCCAGTTCTGGATCGCCGATGCCGCGACCCGCATCCATGCCGCGCGGCTGATGACCTATGACTGCGCCTGGAAGCTCGACCAGGGCCGCGACGTTCGACAGGAGATCTCGATGATCAAATCCTATGCCGTCGAGATGGCATGGGAGGTGGTCGATCACGCCATGCAGATGTACGGCGCCATGGGCATGACCAAGGAGCTGCCGCTGCAGCTCATGGCCTCGCGCCTGCGCACGATGCGCATTTACGACGGCCCGACCGAGGTGCACAAATGGGTGGTGGCGCGCAATCTGCTCGGCGGGCGGCGGTGATCTTTACCGTCCCCTTGAGGGAGGGTCGAAACATCCGCAGCGAAGCGAAGGATGTTTCGGGGAGGGGTGTAATCTCGGCTGATTTCCCCCTCCCCGAACGATTTCGTTACGCTCAATCGTTCGACCCTCCCTCAAGGGGAGGGTAGTCTGACGCGCGTAAGTTTGGGTTGCATCGGGAGGAATTCATGAAAGACAAACACGGAGACGTCGCGGTCCGCACCGACGGCCATATCGCCATCGTCGAGATCGACCGGCCGCCGAACAATCACGTCAGCGTCGAGTTGATGCGCGATCTCGCCAACGTGCTGCACCTGATCGATGCCGAGAAGAATCTGCGCGTCAGCGTGCTCTGCGCCGCCGGCAAGAATTTCTGCGCCGGCGCCGATCTCGTCGCGCCCACCGGCATCGGCGGACAGGACACGCAGGCCGGCATCGGCCCGCTCTATGAGGAAGCCGTGCGGCTGTTCTCGGCCAAGAAGCCGATCGTCGCCGCGGTCCAGGGCGCCGCGGTCGGCGCCGGTCTCGGCCTCACCCTGATCGCCGATTTCCGTATCGCTTCGCCCGACGCGCGCTTCACCGCCAATTTCGTCAAGCTCGGATTCCATCCGGGCTTCGGCATCACCCATACGCTGCCGCGCGTCGTGGGTCAGCAGCGCGCCGAGTTGCTGTGCCTCACGGGCCGCCGCGTCAAGGCCGACGAGGCGCTCGCCATGGGCCTGGTCGACGAGGTCGTGCCGTTGGAGAATTTGCGCGCCGCGGCACTCGGGCTTGCGAAAGAGATCGCGGAAAACGCGCCGCTCGCGGTGCAGTCGACGCGCGCCACCTTCCGCAGCGATCTCGCCGCTGCCGTGCGGGCGCAGACCGCGCTCGAATTGAAAGAGCAGACCTGGCTGCGCAAGACCGACGATTTCCGCGAAGGCGTGCGCGCCGTCAACGAACGCCGGGCGGGCAACTTCACCGGGACCTGATGCGGCGCGCGCCAATACTCACGCGGAGACGCGGAATCGCGGAGCGCGCTCTTCTCCGCGTGCTCCGCGGCTCCGCGTGAACCATTCTGCAATTCTGTTTGATCGAAGTTCGCACTAGAATAGGGCAATGTCCGGTCCGCTCGCCCGCTTTCGCGTTCTCGATCTCACCCGCGTGCGCGCGGGTCCGACTGCGGTGCGCCAGTTCGCCGACTGGGGCGCCGACGTCGTGATGATCGAGGCCAAGGAAGGCAGCGCCGCCATCGCCGGCCCGCGCGATCGTTCCGACTTCCAGAACCTGCATCGCAACAAGAAGAGCCTGTGCCTCGATCTCAAATCGCCGCGCGGCCGCGACGTCTTCCTGCGCCTCGCGGAGCAGGCCGATCTGGTGTTCGAGAACTACCGCCCCGACGTGAAGGCGCGCCTCGGCATCGGCTATGAGACGCTCGCCGCCATCAATCCGCGCCTCGTCTATGTCTCGATCTCCGGCTTCGGCGAAGACGGACCTTATCGCGACCGCCCCGGTCTCGACCAGATCATCCAGGGCATGGGCGGACTGATGTCGGTGACCGGCCTCCCGGGCCAGGGGCCGGTGCGTGCCGGCATCGCGGTGTCGGATTCCGCCGCCGGCCTCTACGCCGCACTCGGCGCGATGACCGCGCTGCTCGAGCGCGAAGCCACCGGCAGGGGGCGCTGGGTCAAGACCTCGCTCCTGATGGCGCAGGTCGCGATGCTCGATTTCCAGGCGGCGCGCTATCTCGTCGAAGGCGAAGTCGCGGACCAGACCGGCAACGATCATCCGACCGCGGTGCCGATGGGCCTGTTCCGTGCCTCCGACGGCGTCGTCAATCTCGCGGCGTCAGGCCAGCCGATGTTCGAGAGGCTCTGCGCCGCGCTCGAGGCGCCGCAGCTGCTCGCCGATCCGCGCTTTTCGCTGCGTGCGCGCGGCAGGCATCGCGCCGAATTGAATGCGGCGATCGAAGATATCACGAAGATGAAACCCGTCGCCCATTGGGTCGAGGTTTTGAACGCCGCCGGGATTCCCTGCGGCCCGGTCAACCGTATCGACGAGGTGTTCGCCGATCCGCAGGTCCGCTACGCGGGCATTGCGAAGACCGTCGAACATCCCCGTCTCGGCGAACTCACGCTGGTCGGTCAGCCGATCGCGATGAGCGGCGCCGATGCCGAATTGCGCAGCGCCGCGCCCGAACTCGGCGAACATAGCCGCACCGTTCTCGCGGACTACGGCTTCGCGGCGGACGAAATCGACTCGCTGTTCGACGCCGGCATCGTCGCGTAACATCGCATATCGCTATTGGAAGGACACCATGAGCACTACCGAACGCCTGATCGGCCGCAAGGACGGCGACATCGGCTGGATGATCTTCAACAATCCGGCGCGTCACAACGCGATTTCGCTCGACATGTGGCAGGCGATCCCCGGCGTGATCGCCGAGTTCGAGAAGGATCCGGACATCCGCGTCGTGGTGTTCCGCGGCGCCGGCGACAAGGCCTTCATCTCGGGCGCCGACATCTCGCAGTTCGAGGACAGCCGCGGCAGCCGCGAGGCGAACGATGCCTACAACACCCACATCGCGGCGGCGACGCGCGCGATGGTGTGGCTCTCCAAGCCGTCGATCGCGATGATCAAGGGCTATTGCATCGGCGGCGGGCTCGCGGTGGCGCTGACCTGCGACATGCGCATCTGTTCGCCGGAGAGCCGCTTCGCGATTCCCGCCGCGCGTCTCGGCCTCGGCTACGGCTTCGACGGCGTCAAGACGCTCGCCGACCTCGTCGGTCCGTCCTACGCCAAGGAGATCCTGTTCACCGCGCGCCACTTCACGGCCGAGGAGGCGTTGCGCATCGGTCTGGTCAACCGCATTGCGCCGGACGGCGCGCTCGAGGAAACCTTGCGCGAACTCGCCGGCACGATTGCCGCCAACGCGCCGCTGACGGTCAAAGCCGCCAAGATGGCGGTCAACGAGGCGCTCAAGGATGCCGCGCGCCGCGAGCTCGAGGCGGTCGACCGTGCCGTCGATGCCTGCTTCGAGAGCGCCGACTATGCCGAAGGCCGCAAGGCGTTCCTCGAAAAGCGCAAGCCGGTGTTCAAGGGGCGGTGAGCGTACGGTGCCCCGGGGGCAGGAGATAATCGCGCATGGGGTGCGCACAATCTCGCATTCCGTCCGGCGCGCGATCCGCTACAGTCCGTCCGGGTCGCGCAGCAAAAAACCCATCTAACGAGAGGAAATAAGTATGTTTTCGCATATCATGATCGGCACCAACAATCTGGACAAATCCAAGACGTTCTATGACGCCGTGCTCGGCACGCTCGGCATTCCGCCGGCGATGAGCGACGGCAATCGCATCTTTTACATGACCCCCGCCGGCGTCTTCGCCGTGACAAAGCCGATCGACGGCCAGCCCGCGACCAAGGCCAATGGCGGCACCATCGGCTTTGCGTGCAAGACGACGGCGGAAGCCGATGCGTGGCATGCGGCCGGCGTCGCCAATGGCGGCAAGACCTGCGAAGACCCGCCGGGCGTGCGCGAAGGCGGCATGGGCAAGCTTTACCTCGCCTATCTGCGCGATCCGGACGGCAACAAACTCTGCGCTCTGCACCGGATGGGTTGAGCCGGTCGTCATCTCCCCGCGGCACCGCCCAATTGGGGCCGGCCGCCGGGGGAGGCGATGGCGTCGTGCGATACCGGCCGCGGTCGTCCGATTGCGCGGCCTGAATTAACGTTTAGGTGCGGCCGTTTGGCGGGCGGCGCGGCGAACCGGCCGGTCGGCGACAGCCTTTCACGTCCATTAACGACTTTCGGCCTATGAAAAGCGGGGGAAAATTGCGTCCAACCGCCAATGAAGCTGTCCCGCGCGTGTGTCGTGTTCGCACTGGCTTCGGCTGGCGTCTTTCCAAGCCAGTCCCAGACGGCGGGCCTTTTTGCTTCGGCGTCGCAAAGCGGCCGGATAATCGCTCTGACCGCGGGCGACATTGCGCGGCTGGGCCTGCAATCGCGCCCCCTTGAGCCGGCCAGCTACACGCCGCGCGTTCACGGCTACGGTGTCGTCGTCGATTTGAGCGCGCTTGCGCAGGCCGATGCCAATGTCACGACGGCACGGGTCGCCGCGCGTCAAAGCCGGGCGGATCTGATCCGCACGCGCAATCTCTTTCGGCAGAACAAGGCCGTTTCGCGTCAGGCGCTCGACCTGGCCGAGAAGCAGGCAGCCACCGACGCCGCGCAGCTGCTTCTCGCCGAGCGGCAGGAGCTCGTGCAGTTCGGACCGCAGGCGCCCTGGCGCGGCGCGCATCCCGACCTTTCCCTCCTTGCCCTGCTGACTTCGGGACGCGCCGTTCTGGTGCGGGCCACCTTTCCGCTGGATTCGATCGGCCCGAACCCGACCAGGATGTCGGTGAGCCATCTCAGCGCCGAACAGGATCTTCCCGGCTGGAGCGCCCGCCGGATCTGGAGCGCGCCAGCCGATCCGACCATTCCGGGACGAAGCTATTTCGCGCTCGTCAGCGGCAGCGATCTGCAGTCCGGCGAGCATGTGCTGGTCAACACGCCGACCGGCCCGGCCTCGCAAGGGGTGCGCATTCCGTCAGAAGCGGTGATCCTCAGCGACTCCCAGCCCTGGTGTTACATCGAGACCTCGATCGGCTCGTTTCAGCGAATCCCAATCGATCTGAGCAAGCCCCTTCCGGGCGGCTACTTTGTGGCCAACCGGTTCGGTCCCGGGCGATCGGTCGTCGTGCGCGGCGCGGGCCTTCTTCTGTCGCGCGAACTCGGCGTCGCCACGCTGCCGCGGGACTGATCCCGATGGAATGGCTCATCTCGCTCTCGGTGCGGCGGCGCGTCGCCGCCACGATCCTCAGCGCGCTGGCGCTCGTTCTGGAAATCTGGGGTTCGTGGAACACGCCGCTCGACGTCTTTCCCGATTTCGCGCCGTCGCAATTGACGGTCTTCACCGAAGCCGCCGGATTCACCGCGGAGCAGATCGAGCAGCTTGTCACGCATCCGATCGAGAAGATCCTGAACGGCGCAAGCGGCGTGGCGATCGTACGATCGGAATCCATTCCGGGACTCTCGGTGATAACGGTCGGCTTCGCGGGCACGGCAAATCTCTACAATGCGCGCCAGGACATCACCGACCGCCTTGCCGAAGTGCGCGCCGATCTTCCGGGCGAGGCCGGCATTCCGCAGCTGTCGCCGCTGACGCCGGGATCGCGCGACATACTCAAGGTCGGGCTCATCTCCGATCGCGTCGACGCCTACGCACTGCGCGACATCGCCGACTACCTGATCAAGCCGCGGCTGCTCGCGCTGCCCGGCGTCGCGGTGGTGAAAGTGTTCGGCGGCGCGGTGCGCGAAATCCACATTCAGCCCGACCCTCGAATATTGACGGCTTACGGTTTTTCGATTCCGGATCTGATACGCGCCGCGCCGTCGGCGCTCGCGCTGCGCGGCGCCGGTTTTATCGACACCGAAGGCCAGCGCATTCTCATCCAGACTCCGACGCCGACCCCGGACGTCGGCATCATCGGCGACGGCATTTTGGGCGTCAGGGGCGATACGCCGATCCGGCTTCGCGACATCGCTGCGATCCGCGAGGAACCGGCGCTGAGGGTCGGCGACGCGCTGATCCAGGGCCGTCCGGGCGTGCTCCTCTCGGTGTCCAGCCAGGCCGGCGCCAACACGCTGGAGACGACGCGCGCGGTCGAAGGCGCCCTTGTCGCGCTGACGCCGAGCCTCAAGGCGAAGGGCATTGTCCTCTATCCCGCGCTGCACCAGCCGGCGACGTTCATCGAACGCGCCCTCGACGGGCTCAAGCGCTCGATGCTGATCGCCGCGGTTCTGATCTTCCTCGCGCTCTATGCATTCCTGCGCGACGCGCGATCCGCGATCATCAGCTTCATTTCCATCCCGCTGTCGGTGCTGGCCGCAATCACGGTGCTCGACCTGTGCGGCTATACGCTCAACACCATGACGCTCAGCGGCCTGATCGTCGCGCTCGGTGTTCTGGTGGACGACGCCGTCGTCAGCATCGAGAACATCCTGCGCCGCTTGCGCGACAATGCGCAGATGCCCAATCCGCGGCCGCGCACCGAGGTCATCCGGCGCGCCTCGCTCGAAATCCACGGCCCGATCTTCTATGCCACGCTCGTCCTGCTCGTCGTGTTCGTGCCGGAACTGCTGTCCTCCAGCGTCCAGGGCCGCTTCGTCGGTCCGCTGGCGCTGGCGTTCATGCTGTCGGTGGCGGCGTCGCTGGTCGTCGCTTTGACGACGACTCCGGCTTTGTCGGCGCTGCTCCTCTCGCCCGAGGATGCGCATGTCGATCCGGGATGGATCGTGGCGCTGAAAGAGGTGCAGGCGCGGCTGATCAAGCTCTTCTACGAACATGTCTATGTCCCGGTCGGCGCCGTCGCGGTCGCGTTCGCCGCCAGCCTTTGGATGCTTCAGTCGCTGGGCGGCACGTTCCTTCCCGAATTTCACGAAGGCCATCTGGTCGTGATGGTCTCGAGCCAGCTTCCCGGCACCTCGCTCGACGAGATGCTGGCGCTCGGCCGGCGCATCAGCGGCGACATATTGGCGTTGCCCTATGTCGCGACGGTGGAGCAGCAGGTCGGCCGCGCCGACGGCTCCGACGACACCTCCGGTCCGCACCAGAGCGAGTTCCAGGTCGAGCTGAGGCCCGACGTTCCCGTCGATCAGGCCCAGGCGGAGCAGACGCTGCGCAACATCGTGGCGCGCTATCCGGGGATCCAGAGCGAGGTCGTGACATTTCTCGGCGATCGCATCAGCGAGACGGTGACCGGACAGACCGCGCAGGTCGCATTGAAGTTCTTCGGCGACGACTTGGATGTGCTCGACAGCACGGCCACCAAGGCGGTCTCGGCCCTGGCCTCGGAACAAGGCATTGTCGATCTCCAGTTCCATCCGCAAGGCCGCATGCCGGTGCTGGACATCGAACCGAATCCGGCCGCGCTCGCGGCAACGGGTCTCAAAGCGCAGGACGTCCTGGACACGGTGGCGTCGGACTATGCCGGCACGCCGGTCGGCCAGGCATATAATGGAACGGCGACCGTCAACGTTCTCATCCAGCTTTCGGACCATTGGCGGCGCCAGCCCAATCAGATCCGCGATCTCACCATCGGCGGGCTGTTCGGACCGGTGCCGCTCTCAAGCGTGGCCAGCGTGACGCTCTCGCAGGCGCGCTACAGCATATTGCACGAAGGCGGATTCCGCTTTGTGCCCGTCACGTTTAACGTCAGCGGCCGCTCGCTGCAGAGCGCGGTGTCCGAGGCGCGCTCCAGGATCGAGCAGACAGGCATCATGCCGTCCGGAGTCCGCCTTGAGATTTCGGGCGCCGCCGCTGCCGAGCAGCGCACGCGGCTTGAACTCATATTCTATTCGGCGCTGGCGTTGGTCCTGGTGGTAGTCATCCTGTTGATCGGTTTTCGCTGGCGCGGCAGCGTCTGGCTGGTGATCGCCAATCTGCCGTTCAGCCTGATCGGGGGCGTGCTGGCGGTCGCGGCGACGGGCATCGGCCTGTCGCTTGGCGCGCTGGTCGGCC
The DNA here is from genome assembly GCA_963741735.1 of uncultured Alphaproteobacteria bacterium. Taxonomy (GTDB): domain Bacteria; phylum Pseudomonadota; class Alphaproteobacteria; order Micropepsales; family Micropepsaceae; genus Rhizomicrobium. Next base: position 89,829 of record CAVUJB010000002.1, on the reverse strand, counting down.
TCGTCACCGTGTTCGGCGTCAGCGCACGCAATGCGATCCTGCAGCTCTCATACTACGAGCAGCTCGTCATACAGGAGGGCAGGCCGTGGGACGGCGAAACGCTGGTGCGCGGCGCCAACGAGCGTTTGACGCCGGTTCTGATGACCACGATCCTGACGGCGATGGGCTTGGCGCCGCTGGCGATCGGCATCGCCCAGCCGGGTCAGGAGATCAGCGGTCCGATGGCGATCGCGGTGCTCGGCGGTCTTGCCAGTTCGACGCTCCTCAACCTGTTCCTTCTCCCGGCACTCGCCGCCAGGTTCGGCCGGATATGACGCGATGCACCGGGAGCTGAGCGTCGTCGGAATCCAAAACTAGGATAGCGACGCGGCCCAGGCGCACCGGCACGGCGACCGCATTGCGCTTGACGATCCTCGCGCGCTTCGACCTGGTGCAAGGGGCGGGCGTTCTTGGCACGGGTCCGCTAACGACACCGCGATGAGAGCTTCGCGCTGGCGGCGACACTGGCGTGTCCGTCGAGATTCGTTGGGCATTTTCAATGCAATGCGAACGCAGCTCGCTGCTAGAAGCACGGTATCGAACGGCGCGCACGAATTCGGTTCGCAAAAGATTGCGCCAATCGGCCACAAGCTCGGCGGCTCTCATGTGGGCCTTTGCGTGTCGCGCACGACTGGCCCGGCGCGGCTGACCCGGAGACTCAACATTCGCATGCTCCATTCGGCCGTCCCGGGACCGGCAGTCCTTCCTCCCATCGCGGGTGAGACGTTTTGGAATTCCGTCGCCGGCAGCGATCGGATCGAGGCGGCCGGGGACGCGGAGACGATCGAATTCACCGTCCGGCTGCGCCAATGGTTTGCGGTTCCCGCGAACGCGATTCTGGCGCTCATCGCGCTCAGCGCGCTGCTTCGGCTCGTCTTCGCCGGTCTGATGGGCCTCGGTGTCGACGAGAGCTACATGGTGGCCGCCGGCAGACACATCCAGCTCAGCTATTTCGATCACCCACCTGCCGCCTGGTGGCTGAGTTGGGGCGCCGCGCACCTCTTCAACAGCGAGACCGAACTCGTCGTGCGCTTGCCGTTCATCGCGCTGTTCGGGCTGTCGACCTGGCTGATGTATCGTCTGGGGACATTGCTGTTCTCGCCCCGGGCCGGGATCTGGAGCGCGGTCGTTCTGAATTTGATACCCATGTTCGGCGTGGCCAACGCAAGCTGGGTGCTTCCCGATGGCCCGCTGGACTGCGCGCTGCTGTTCATGATGGTTTGTCTCGTCAAGGCGCTGCCGTCGCGAGGATGGCGCTGGTGGATCGGCGTGGGAGTGGGCGGCGGCCTCGCGCTGTTGTCCAAATACACCGCAGTGCTGGCGATCGCCGGGGTCGGCCTTTATCTGATTACGCAGTCCGATCACCGCCACTGGTTGCGAAGGCCGCAGCCATACGCGGCGGCGCTTGTGGCATCTATTTTCTTTTCGCCGGTGCTCATCTGGAATGCGCAGCATCACTGGGCCTCGTTCGCCTTCCAGGGCGGCCGCGCCGCTGGCATCACGCTTCATCTTCTTGCGCCCATTACCGCGCTCGCCGGGGAATCGCTCTTCCTCCTGCCCTGGATCTGGTTGCCGCTCATGCTTGCCTTCTGGGCTGCGCTTCGACGTGGGTCTTCCGACCGCGCAGCCTGGCTTCTGTGCTGCGTCGGTGCGGTGCCGGTGCTGTTCTTTTGCTTCGTTGCGCTCTGGTCGCATCAGCACGTCATGTTTCATTGGGCGGCGCCGGGATATTTGATGCTCCTTCCGCTCTTGGGTCACGTCGTCGCCGCGCGATTGCAGCGGCGCGACCGGATCACCCGGGTCTGGCTTGCCGCCAACGCAGTTCTGCTCGTCGCGGCGCCGCTTGTGGTCGGCAGCGAGGTGCGATGGAATTGGCTGCCCGAAGTCGGAGAGCATTATGCACTTGGCCAGGATCCGGACCTGTCGGCGCTCGATTGGACGTCGCTGAGAACCCAGCTTGCGGCGCGCCACCTCATCGGCAGAGCGGCGTCCGACGGAATAGCGGCCCTGGACTGGCACGATGCCGGCAAGATCGACTATGCGCTGGGTGGTTCGCCGCCGGTGATCTGCTTGTGCAGCGATCCTCGCCAATATGGAATGATCGAAAGCGCCCCGGCGCTCCTCGGCAAGGACCTGCTCATCGTCGCGCCAGGGGCGTCGGCGCGGGCCGTCATGAACAAGCTGAAGCCGGACTTCGCGAGGATCGACTCACTTCCTCCGCTTCTTTTGATTCACGCCGGGAAGGAAGCCATGGTGGTGCCGCTTCTGCTCGGCCACGATCTGATCCAGGTGCAGTCGGATCTTCACGCGCCGCGGACGCAATCGCAGCCGATGGTGCGATAGCCGGGTTACTCGCTGTCGCGCCCAAGGCGCTCTGAAACGATGGGCGCGGAATGGGGTGCCGGAAAGGCTCGATCGTCAGGACGCCGAAGGAAACCGTGTTTATCGATAGGTATGGCGGAGGATCGGGTACGGAACGAACATTCTCTCCAAAATCCTGCGAATGGGCCGCTTTTCGCCTCCAGGCGTCCCAAAATGCTCGTCGCGGAAGAAAGGCTAGAAGGGCCGGTCGGCGCCGTCGACGATTGTCGGCTTTGGGTAGAAGGCGGGCGCAAGCAGGCGAAAACCGTCGTTCCCCCGTCGTCGCGCATGATCCAGATCAAAGGCAGCGCCGCACGAAGATGTTCTGTTTATTGGTGCCGGCACTTGCATGGAGGTGAAGTTCGATGACCAGGCACTATCGAATTGGTTTGGACGACCGGATGCGCGACCGCGACGGACAAATTCGCCAAAAGCGGAGCGACACGCATGTCGAAACGCTGCGCAAAGAATACGGACCGAACTTTGCGAAGGGCTATCGGTCGGACACGCAGTTGGGCACGGTGCTGAAGCGCGAAGGCGTCGAGACACTCGACCAGTTGCTAAGGCGGCGGAGATAGCCGGTTCGATGGCTGTCGTCCCGGTTGCCTGCTTCTCGGACATTTTGTGCATTTGGGCATACGCCGCTCAAGCGCGCATTGATGCGGTCGAAAAGAAATTCGGCGATGCAGTAAAGTTGGAACATCGCTTCTGCTCGGTTTTCGGCGATACGGCGCGAAAGATTACGTCGACTTGGCGAGACCGAGGCGCGTATGCCGGTTTCAATTCGCATTTGCGCGAAGTGGCGCAGAAGTTCCCGCACATCGAAATCCATCCCGAAATCTGGCTCAAGACGCGACCGCCGACGTCGGCCAGCGCACATCTGTTTTTGAAGGCGGTCCAGCGATGGGAGCAGGAACGCGGCGGCTCTCCCAAAACCGCAAAATCGACCTTCGATGAGCTGAGTTGGTCGTTTCGATGCGCTTTCTTTCGCGATTGTCGCGACGTTGCGCGTTGGGATGTTCAGTGCGATCTGGCGGAGGGCCTTGGCGTCGACATCGGCGCCGTCGAGGAGAGCATTCGCCGGGGCACCGCACATGCCGCGCTGGCTGCCGACTATGAGGACGCCGACAAACTCCGCATCGAGGGCAGTCCAAGCTTCGTTTTGAACAATGGACGGCAGAAGCTCTATGGCGACGTCGGCTTTCGGATTATCGAAGCGAACATTCAGGAGCTGTTGCGGGCGCCAGGGGCGGATCAAACCAGCTGGTGCTGATCACCAGGGGGCGGCTTCTTTGTCGGATCGCTCACTTCACTCATCACCCCGTTCGATCCGGATCGAAGCGTCGCCCTTACGATCGTGCGATCGTCCCAGCGCGGACTCCAACAGATGCTGCAGCTTCTTGGCGGCGCCGTCGAAGGCACCTTGAAGAGTTGCCGCTTCGTGGCTCACGGCCACCGGTTGCCGTCCGGCGAGTCGCGCGTCCATCAGGCGTCGCTTGTCTGCGCCGCCGGGTTTTGCGCCGTTCTTGTCGCTGAGGTGAACCTCCACCCGCGTGATCTGATCGACAAGTCGCGTCAACCCGGCACGCGGTGAGCGCGACTTCCACTGCTTGAAGAGGGTGGCTGCCCGCCCCGGATAGTTCGCAGCTTCATCCCGACTGCAAAGCATCCAACTCTTTAATCTCGCGTTTGATCTTGCGCGCGGCGCGGTGCTGCAGGAGCGGCATGACGACGAGCCACACAACGAAGAGCAACGCGGCCGGGGCGTATTGCGTCCAGCTGAACCCGGGATGTTTGAGCGCCAATGCAGCCAGCAAGACGACAGCGCCTGGCGCCAGGGGCAGCGTAAGGAGAATCCAGCCACCCTGCGTCGTCCGCAACGCATCGCTCAGCAGCTCGCGCAGAAAGCCTGCGCTGGTTGTTGCGTACTCCGCCTCGAACCGCGCTGTCGTGCGGCGATAGAGCTGGTACAGAAAAACCAGCCAACCGACCGCCATCAGCGCAATTCCCGTTCGGGTCGCCGGATCGGGAAGTGTCCGCCATTCTAGGCCTACCAGGAAGAGGCCCGCTGCGGTCGTGGCGGCTCCCAGAAACAGGCTTCGCCGATATTTCGTCCGAACGCCTTTGACCTTGGTGCGAATTGTTTCGAGCGTCATGGTGTCCATCTCCGTATTCTGGTTTTGCCATGCGGCCTTGATGCCGCCATCGCCTGCTTCATTCGTCACGGTGTTCTCCTTGCCGGAAGCGTCGTGCCAGGATGTTCTTGATGCGATGGACCTTGGTTGCGACGGCGCCTGGCGAGAGGCCGGTAACTTCGCCTATCGCCGTGGCATCCATGTCTTCCAGGTAGAGCAGCATGATCTGGCGGTCGGCCGCCTTCAAAGTCTGGATCGTGGCGATCAGGAGTGTGAGCTCTTGTCGCTCCATCGTACGTTGCTCGGGACTGTCGTTGCCGGGCAATTCGGCGAGGTCGTCGAGACCGACCAGCGGGGACGTCATTTCCCTGCGCCGCCGGATGATGTGCGAGGCGCCGACATTGTGCGCCACGCGATAGACCCAGGTGCGCGTCGAACAACGGCCGTCAAAGTGGGCAAAGCTGCGCCACAACGCGGTATGGATATCCTGCAGCAAATCGCGCCGAAGCTCCCTGTCGCCTTCATAGCCTCCGGCCAGCCTGCCAAGCGCCGCACCGAATTCCGCCGCCGCCTGGAGGTAGCTTGCATCCTGCTTGTCCGTATCCACCCGCTCCTCTGCTCCGGCCGGCTTCGCTATTGGTTAGGTAGTCGCGTGCGAGGGGAAATTCTTACAGCCTCGGCGGCCATCTTGGACGGCTCTCAGGTTCGTCGCACAGTTTCCCGTGCCCAAGAGAGGTGCGGCGTGTCGCGGAACGCCGTCCGGGCCGGATCATCGCTCGCGGGTGTGAGCGACAAGCTGAAAATCCCAAGCCCTTTGCGAGGCACTGGACCGCGCGGCCGCGGCACCTTTGACCCTGGAGCCTCCTCCAACCCACTTTTTTTGCGCGACCGCCAACCATCCGCGCCAGGACACGCCCGCCGAGAGAATCACGGCCTCACAGGTCAAACTTGCGATGGGAGCGTCTTACTACTCAGGCGTCGATGTCCGTCGTCTTCAGCGCCAACCGCCGTGCCAGTTCATCGACGAACACGCGGACCTTCGGTGCCAACATGCGCCCTGACGGGAAGAGCGCATAAACAGGAACGGGCTCGCTGCCCCACGCGGGCAAGACATGCTCAAGGCGCCCCACTTGAATGTCGGGCGCTACATCGACCCAAGACTTGAGCATTATCCCTTCGCCCTCGATGGCCCAATCATGCACGACATCGCCGCTATTGGCGCGAAGGCGGCACTCAGCCGATATCGAGACAACCATGCCGCCCGGGCCGTCCAATCGCCAAGGAGTATCGCGCTCGTCATAGCGCAAGAAAGCATGACCGCCGAGCGCTTCAGGGCTCTCAGGGCGCCCGAAGCGATCAAGATAGGCGGGCGAGGCGACAAGCACGCGGCGGTTTTGTGCAAGCTCTCGAACCATGAAGCTACTGGGAGCTACCGCACCAATCCGGATGGCCACATCGAGCCGCTCGTCGATAAGGTCGACCAATCGATCCTCAAGACGCAGATCGAAAAGCAACTTGGGAAATCGGCGCGCCAGGGCGGCGACGACCGGGGCGACGTGCCGCCGTCCAAACGATATCGGGGCGGCAACACGGACGACGCCCTGGGGATCGGCCCGGCCATTCGATAGCTGGCTTTCGGCCGTGGCAAGATCCTCCAGCACGCGTTCGATGTGAGCCAGCAGTCTCCATCCCTCCTCCGTGGCGGAAAGGCTTCGCGTCGTTCGATTAATCAGGCGAAGCCCCGCGCGCCGTTCTAGCGTCGCCAAGCGCTTGCTCACGACGGCCAAACCGACTCCCATATCTCGTGCCGCTGCAGAAAGACTGCCGAGCGCCAGAACGCGTGCGAAGGTTTTCAGCTCGTTGAGGTCGTCGAGCATTCTCTACCCAATTTCAATAATCACTTTCCATCTTGCAGTATTATCATCGATGGGTAGAAGGCGATAGATATCCGGCGCGCACTTCAACGCGCGTGCGGAGACGATGGCATGCAATTGGTAGCGGGCTCGGCAAATGAGAATCGACGATGGCGCTAGGGAAGCTCGGCCATTATGCGGTTCGCACATCGGACCTTGAAGCGTCGACCGCGTTCTATGTGGGTATCCTGGGCCTTAGGCTTGGATTTCGCCCGCCCTTCAATTTTCCGGGTGCTTGGCTCTATCTCGGCGAAGACGAGACGCAATACGGCGCCGTTCACCTCATCGGCGACACCGGCGATGGCACAACCGGACTCGGCGATTATCTCGGAGATCGCGCGACAGAACCAGGCTCCGGTCGATTGGACCACGTCGCCTTCTTGGCGAGAGACTGGGCATCGCTCAAGGAACGTTTGCGAACTCGCAAAACTGTCCTTTGTCGAACGCACCGTACCGGCGCTTGGTCTGCATCAGGTCTTTCTGACCGACCCATCCGGCGTGATCGTCGAACTCAATTACCCAGCAGGCGAAGGCGGGGCAGCGTGACGCCGAAGTACCTGCTCAAAACGATGTTTGAGGAATAGGTCGAATGAAGTTTTTCGTAACTGGCGCATCGGGATATATCGGCGGCTCGGTCGCGACCAAACTGGTCGCCAACGGTCATCATGTGGTCGGACTAACCCGAACTGAGGAGAAGGCGCAACTCCTTCGAGAACACGGTATTGAGCCGGTCGTAGGCCATCTCGACGAGGTTGAGACGCTGACGCGAGCCGCTCAGGAGGCTGATGCCGTGATCAACGCGGCCAGCGCCGATCACCCTGGAGCAGTCGACACCCTCCTGGCGGCGGTTTCACGCACGGGCAAGCTCCTTATCCACACCTCCGGTTCGGCCATCGTCGCGGACGACGCCTGTGGCGAGGCCTCGGATCGCGTCTTCAGCGAGGACGACTATTGCGAGCCGGTGCCGTTCCGGCGCCAACGTGTGGAAATGAACCGACGTGTCCGCCAAGCCGCGATCGAGGACGGCGTGCGTGGAATTGTGATCTGTCCTCCGACAATCTACGGGACAGGCTTGGGAATTGAGCCGAACAGCGACCAGATTCCCAAACTCACGGCGCTTTCGCGCAGCGCTGGCGCTGGTCTTTATCTCGGCCGGGGCCTGAACAGGTATTCGAACGTCCACATTGACGATCTCGTCGATCTCTATCTGCTGGTCATAGAGCGTGCCCCCGGCGGCTCCTTTTTCTTTGCCGAAAATGGCGAGATGTCATTCAAGGAAATCGCCGATCGCATTGCGGTCTCAATCGGGCACGCGGGAAAGACACACAGTCTGAATGTGGAAGAGGTGACTCAAAATTACGGCCAGCCCGCCCGCTACGGTTTGGCATCCAATAGTCGAATTTCCGCTGTCGCCGCTCGTCGACTGGGTTGGTCGCCGAAGGGGATGTCGCTCAGCGCGTGGTTCGAAAACCTGAAAGTCGCTCCCGACGGGCAATAACAATATGCGCCACTGGATCAATGACCATTCAAAGCACCTGAGAGGGTACATCGTGGGAATACCGACATGATCGCAAATGTCCTGCAACCTGCTGTCGTCAAAGCGTCATAGCATGCTGAGCGCCGATTCCATTGGCAGCATACTTACTACGCTGCATGATGCTTTTAGACGTCGCGATATGACGACGATCTCTCGGTACTTTGCTGATGACATTCGATTAGTCAGGCCAGAGGGTGAACTGGTCGGAAAGCAGGCCAGGATCGACGACGAGCACACACTGTTCGATAACTTCAGCAATGGTGAGATCGAGGTCACAACGACACTCGTCAACGAAGACCAGGCGATTGAATTGTGCATCATGCACGGTGTGGCGACGGCCCCGCCGCAAGCCGTGGGACGCAGGGTCGCATTACGCTATGTGGTCCACTATAGGTTCGTTGACGACAAAATCGTGTTTCAGGAAGTCGTATTTGATCGCGTGGCGTTGTTGAAGCAGCTGGGCTTGGCTGAATAAAACGGCCATTCGTGCCATCGAATTCGAGCCTCCCGGCGGTTCGAATCCCGACGTCGTCAGCCACACGCCTTTGGCACTTGGATCTTTCCGGCGGTTTGCGCGGATTTTCCGGTGCCCTGTCCATCCACTCGCCCATCCTTTTCTGTCCATCCACCTGTCCCCCGAATCGGGGTCGCTTGGGGCGTACGCGAAAGGACGCCCACGAACGCATGTCGTTCAAAGCGCTGATTTTTCTAGGGTCTGTGAAATCTTCGGCGAACGTCCACGAACAGCCGGAGAGCTGGAAGTGGCGGAGCCGGAGGGATTCGAACCCTCGATACGGCTTTTCAACCGTATAACGGTTTAGCAAACCGCCGCCTTCAGCCTCTCGGCCACAGCTCCATTCCAGACGTTCAGGCGCCGGTGCGCTGCACCCGCGAGGGAGCGACTTTTGCCCTAGATCGCTCCGGCCCTCAAGCCTGGAGCGCAACCGGGGGAGGCGTACTTCGCCCCCGCCCGCAAATTGCGCGCAAATTCAAAACCCGGGGCGAAATCGCGATTAGACGAGGTGCGACTTCGCGCCAGGCGGGAGCCCCCGGCACCTCTAAGCCGGCTGCTCCCTCGCGGAACATGCCTACCGCTCGGGCACTTCGCGCCTGCACAACAAGATAATAAGTGCACGGATCGATTCTTGCGCTTGTTAGCCTAAAGACCTCCTTTTCCTTGTAAGCAATCGGCAAGAAGCGCAGCATTATCGGATAGCGGGGGCGGGCTTTGTGCCCCGCCGATAAGCCGTCCGGAAGATTTTCCGGCAAAAGAGATTGGGCGGGTCGAAGCTTCGTTTAACGGTTTGCCACCGCAACGGAGGAACGACGCAATGTTGGTCAAACACATTCTCGGTGAGAAAGGCCGCGAGATCATCGCGATCTCGAGCGACGCCACGCTGTCCGAGGCCACGCGCCTTCTGGCAAGAAAGCGCATCGGCGCGCTTGTCGTGCGCGACGAGGTGGGGGCGCTTGCCGGCATCCTGTCGGAGCGCGACGTGGTGCGCGCGCTCGCCAACGAAAGCGTCACCGCGCTCGCCCGTCCGGTCAGCGCCTACATGACGCGCGCCGTCGCCACCTGCACCGAGCAGGACTCGGTCGAAGATCTCATGGAAATGATGACCATCGGCCGCTTCCGCCACATGCCCGTGCTCGAGGACGATCAGATCACCGGCCTCGTCTCGATCGGCGACGTGGTGAAATCGCGCATCGCCGAAACGGTGCAGGAAGCGACGTCCCTGCGCGAATACATCACCGCGGCGTGATTCGCGACGAGGGATCGTGCTACACCGCGTCCGAAAGGGCGCGAGGAAATGAGCGCGGCGCAGGCCATTTTTCGTAGCGCGGCATGCGTGCTGTTTGGTTTCGTCGCCTCGGGCTTTGCCGTGCCTTCACTGGCTGGAGCTGCCGGACCACTGCGGCAGTCGGGCTGCGAAATCCGCGCGAACAAGTTCAAGGCCGACCATCCGCATGCCGAACCCCTCGACTTTATGAGGAGGACCGGCGCCTTCTATTTCGGCGGAACCGTGCCTCCCCATCCGCCGCCCGACTACCGCGATCCTCAAAGCGGCATCATATTCCATGTCGACGCGGACGGCCGTCATATCAGGGCCGTTGACGCGCAGGGTCGTCAGCGGTGGGTGCGCAATCCTTTCGTCGACCGGGACATGTGTCCTTATCGTGATGCGCATCCTTCCATCGATTGGATCGGCCCGCTGAGCGTTGGTTGGGACAAATACTCACTTTCGTCCAAGCCGATTGCGGAAGCGAAGGCCAATACCAGTATCCTCCGCCTGCTGAGGAACGGCATGGCGCCTGGCTATGTGCGTGCGATGGGCCGCCCGAGACCTGGCGACCGATTCATCGGCCTTGCCTTCAATTCATCGCAGCGCGGATATCTCGACATCCGCAACGGTGACTTCTACTTGATGGGACAAAATTAGGAGCGCAGGTCGGGCACGGTGAACCTTCATCCGTCAAACCCGCGTCTTCACATAGCGCGCCGGTGTTTCGCCCATCTGCTCCTTGAACGCCGCGATGAAGGCGCTCGTGCTGGCATAGCCCGCGGCCGCGCCGGCATCGGTCACCGACGTGCCCTGCTCCAGAAGCGCGATCGCCTGCAACAGGCGCAAACGTTGGCGCCATTCGACGAAGCGCAGTCCCGTCTCTTCGCGGAAGATGCGCTGCAAGGTGCGCGCGCTGGCGCCTGATTTCTTCGCCAGCGCCTCGATATTCTCCTCGCGCGCCGGATCGGCTTGCAGCAGGCGCGCCACCGCCGCCGCGCGCCCATCGCGCGGCATCGGCACGAACAGCGGCAAACTCGGCGCCGCTGCCGCCAGATCCAGGAACACATGCGTCAGATGCAGATGCTCCGGCTCCTCCTCGCGCAGCAGCCGCAGCCCGACAAGATGCAGGATCAGCTCGCGCAGCAGCGGCGTCACGTCGATCGCATGACTGTGCAGCGGCAGCGCCGCCGCTCGTTCGACCGGAACATAGATCGTGCGCATCGCCACGGTGCCGCGCATCTCGATGGAATGAACGACGCCGGCCGGCGCCCACAGCGCGCGGGTCGGCGGCACCAGCCACAGCGTATCGCCGGCCAGCACCTGCATCGTGCCCGACACCGCATAGATCAGCTGGCCCCAGGGGTGCGCGTGCGGTTCCAGCACATGGCCGCTGGAAAAGGACTGGCCGAGGCAGCGCAAGGCAAAGCTCGCCATGTGTCGTCTTTTCGACAGAAATTGTCGTTCTATTGATATCGCGCCAACCGGCGGAGCGCAAAACTCATCCACTTCAGGCAGGAGGATCGCCATGCCCAATCACGTCCGCTTCTTCGCCATCACCTGCGACGATGTCGAGCGAGCCCGCAGATTTTACGAGGCGGTGTTCGGCTGGACGTTCGAGGATTTCGGGCCGCCCGACTTCTACCTCATCCAGGGCGCCGGCATGCCGGGCGCGATCCAGAAGCGCCACGAGCCGATCGCCGGAACGCATCCGCGCTCCTTCGAGATCACCATCGGCGTCGACGACATCGACGACATCGCGAAGAAAATCGTGGCGGCCGGCGGCAAGATCGTCATGGACAAGTCGCACATCGAGACCGTCGGCACGCTGATCCACTTCACCGACACAGAAGCCAATCGCGTCGGTGCGATGAAGTACGACTCATGAGCGTCCTGGGCGACCCAAAGCTCGAGGAATTCCTCGACGCGCTGCACGCGCAAAGCGAAGGGCAGGGCGGCGCCATCGACGCCTATTTCCGCCGCCGCATCGAAGAGCGCACCTTGAGCTGGGACGGCTTCGATGCCGAGACCACCGCGTTCTTTCGCGACAAGATGGTCGCGCTGGAAAAGATCAAGGCGGAATATTGCTACATGCTGTGCCGGGCGTTGCGCGCCACACGCGTGGTGGAGTGCGGCACCTCGTTCGGCGTCTCGACGCTCTATCTCGCGGCGGCTGTGCGCGACAACGGAGGAGGCACGGTCATCGCCACCGAATGGGAAACGCAGAAGGCGAAGATCGCGCGCAGGAATTTCGAAATCGCGGGCCTGGCGCAATATATCGATCTGCGCGAAGGCGATCTGGCGCGGACGCTGAAGACGATCGACGGCCCGGTCGATTTCGTGCTGCTCGACATCTGGACCGAGGCGGTCATGCCGGCGATGACCGCCATCGCGCCGCGTCTGCGCGCCGGCAGCCTCATCGTCGCCGACAACACCGCGCAGTCGCGCCGCGGCTACGAGGCCTGGTTCGCCTACATCGCCGATCCGAAGAACCGGCTGCGCACGATGACATTGCCGTTCGACGGCGGCCTCGAACTGACGGTGCGGATCTAGGGCGTTGCGCGCCGGCAAGGCAATCCGCTTTGTCCGCCAATGCGGCGCAGCCATGAGCCGGGTTCCGCGCCGGAACGGCTCGCGCCGCTTCACGTTTCCTGTCCGAACGCCTTTTGGGAGACACGCGATGAAACTTCGTTCGCTTGCGCTCGGCGGCACCTTGCTGCTCGCCACACCGGCCTTTGCCGAAAGCTACTACGACACCAACCCGACGCCGCACGAGCGCGCCCAGACCAACGCGCTCAACGTCGCGGCGGTGCGGGATGCGACGGCCACCGCCGAAGCGCAACAGGACTACAACGCCGACCGCGCGGCCTATGACGCGGACCGCGCCCGCTACGATGCGGATCGCGCTCGCTACGACGCCGAGCATGCGCGCTATGTGCATCGCTGGGACGTCTACTATAGGAGCGACAGGTTCCGCGACGTTGAATCGATGCGCCGCCATGACGTCATCGACCTGGCCGTTCGGACGCAGAACGGCGATTTCCTCGGCCATATCCGCCATGTCGACACCGGCAGCGACGGCCGGGTCGAGCGTGTCGGCGTGAACATGAGCGGCGAACGCACCGCCTGGATCGACGCCGGCGACCTGCGCTACGACCGCGACAACGGCAATGCCGTCACCGATCTTTCGCGCCGCCAGATCGACGGCATGGCCCATATGCGTTTTCCGCGCTAGTGCGGGGCGCCCGAACGCCTATCTCGATGCTGCCGGCGGAAGGCCGGCGCCGCGAGGAACGCGGTCAATGTCCGCGCGTTCACACTGGTGGAGATGGGACGTTCATGGCGTTGTCGAAATTCGCTCTGTGCTGTGTGGCCGCCGTCGCAACCGGCGCGGTGATCGGCGCCTTGCGGCATGAGCCGACGCATGTGCGCGCAGCCGAAGCCGGCACGCCGGTCGCGGCGATCGCCGATCCGCAGGCGTCGTTCCGCAACGTGGCAGTCGAATTGTCTTCCGGTATCGCTTTCGGCCATGTGATCGACGTCGCGACCGATGCCAGGGGCCGCGCCGAACAGGTCCGCGTCGCGCTCGACGGCGGACGCCTGCTCTGGCTTTCCGGCAATGGCCTCGTCTACAGCCGCGAACGCAACGTCATCGTCGCGCGCGACTTGCACTATCCGGCGATGGCGATCGCCGAAGCGCGCTAACCGGCTATAGCCGCGTCAGCCAGCCATAGGGGTCCGGCTTCTGGCCGCGCTGGATGCCGACAAGCTGATCGCGCAGGTCCTGGGTCAGCGTACCGGTCTGGCCGTTGCCGACGACGAAGCTGGTGTCCTTGTGCTTGACGGTGCCGATGGCGGTGATCACTGCCGCCGTGCCGCAGGCGAAGCACTCGGCAAGGCGGCCGCTGCGCGCGTCTTCCTGCCACTGGGCGAAGGAATAGAGTTCCTCCTTCACCGTCAGACCGCGCTCGCGCGCCAGCTGCAGGATGGAATTGCGCGTCACCCCCGCCAGAATGGTGCCGGAGAGCGGCGGGGTGAGAACCGTGCGGTCGTTCATCACGAAGAAGATGTTCATGCCGCCCATCTCCTCGACCCAGCGATGCTCCACCGCGTCCAGGAACACCACCTGATCGCAGCTATGCTCGTGCGCCTGACGCTGGGCGGTGAGGCTGGCGGCGTAATTGCCGCCGCATTTTGCGGCACCGGTTCCGCCCGGGGCGGCGCGGACATAGTCGTCGGTCACCCAGGCGGACACCACGTCCGAGCCGCGTTTGAAGTAGGAACCGACCGGCGAAGCGATCACCGCGTAGAGATATTTGGCGGAAGGCCGCACGCCGAGGAACGGTTCGGTCGCGATCATGAAGGGCCGCAGGTAAAGGCTCTTGCTCTCCTCGCGCGGCACCCAGGCGGCGTCGGTGCGCACCAGCTCCAGGATCGACTGCACGAAAATTTCCTCGGGCAGTTGCGCCATGGCGAGGCGTTCGGCGGACTGGCGGAAACGCCGCGCGTTGGCGTCCGGACGGAAGAAGCCGATGGCGCCGTCGGCGAGCCGATAGGCCTTGAGGCCCTCGAAAATTTCCTGGGCGTAGTGCAGCACCGCCGCGGCCGGGTCCATTGGAATGGGGCCGTACGGCACCACGCGGGCGTCGTGCCAGCCTTTGCCCTCGTCGTAATCGATCAGGACCATATGATCGGTGAACACCGAGCCGAAGCCGGGATTCTCCAGCAGGCGCGCGCGCGCCGCATCGGAGAGGGCATTCGGATTGGGATGGTGCGCGAAGGTAAGGCTCATGGATGTTGCTTTCTAACGGTCGCCGGCGCTGGTTGTTCTTCGCAGACCTGCCGCCGATCGGGCAAGATTTATACGCCTGCGCGCGCGAGAGGAACTACTCCGCCATTCCGATCGCCTCGCGCAGCGCCTTGGTCCACGGCACCCAGCGCGGGTCGGGACCGCTGATACCGTCCCACACCATGTTGTTGCAGACATAGCCGACCGCCGTGCCGCTCTCCGGATGGGCGAAGCCCAGCCGCCCGCCGGCACCGGCATGGCCGAACGATCCGGGGCCGAGCATCGGCTCGGTGGCCCGGTTGAGTTCATAGCCGAGCGCAAGCCGCTGCGGATCGTTGCTGGGAAGCTTTGCGAAATCGCCTGGCGCCTTGAGCCCGTCGGTCTGCGGCACGCGCGCGCGCTCCATCGTTTCGCGCTTCAGCAGCCGCACGCCATCCACCTCGCCGATCGTCGCGGCGTACATCCTGGCGAGCGATGCGGCGTTGCCGATCATGTTGCCGGCCGGGATCTCCGCCGCGCGGCCTTCGCGCGTGTTGAGGATCCGGTTCGCCTCGTCGGTGCCGGACACCACATGCATCAGCGTTTTTGCAACCCGTCCGTCGGCGTCGATGCCGAAGCCGGCGAGCAGCGGCTTCCATTGCTCCACCGTCATCGACGGCCGGTCGCTGTAGTGCGGCGCGACACGGTTCTCCTCGCTCTCAGGCAGCCCGATCCACAATTCGAGACCGAGCGGGCCGGCGACTTCGTCGGCGAAGAAGCGGCCGGGCGTCTTGCCGGTGATGCGGCGGATCACTTCGCCGATCAGATAGCCATAGCTCACCGCGTGATACATCACCGCCGTGCCCGGCTCCCACAAAGGCTCCATGCCGGCGAGCGCGCCGGTGCATTTCTCCCAATCGAGCAATTCGCGCGGTCCGACGCCCGAGCTGGGTTCGAAACTCACTAGGCCCGAGCGATGCGACAGCAGATAGGACACCGGCATGTCCTTCTTGCCGCCTTGCGCGAACTCTTCCCAATAGGTCGTCACCGGCGCATCGAGATCGAGCAGCCCGCGCTCCACCAGCATGTGGGCGCAGGTCGCCATCGCGCCCTTGCTGCACGACATCATCACGGTCAGGGTTTTATCCGTATACGGACGGCTTAGCTCGCGGTCGCGCCCGGCCCACAAATCCACCACCTTGCGGCCGTGGCGATAGATGCACAGCTGCGCGCCGCCGTCGTCCGCCCGCTGCCCGTGCGCAAACGCGGCGCGGACGGCCTCGTAGCCGTCCTCGACCGACCCTCCGATGTCGCTGCTGCTGCCCACCTCGCCCATGACTGCCCCGGAACCGCTGATTTGCCTGGACTATTTGACGGAACCTGGGGCGGAACGCCAGAAAATCGGCGTTTAGGGGCCAACGGTGCTCGAGCCTCTATATATAGAGCGGCGGCACGGCGGATTTTCGCCTTCGGAGAGGCCGGCCCGCCTATCCACAGCGCGTCAAATTTTTCCCTGTTTTCAAGCGTTTTACCGTTTGACACGCTTAAGGCAGCCGCCTATACACCGCGCCCACGCCGAACGCAGGCGACGAGCTTGCGGTCGGCGTTGTTTCTGACGGAAGATGGTCATTCGTCTTTCGGCGGCGCTCTTTGACATTGTGATAACAGGAAGGGGAACGTGGGCGGCGGCTCGGCAGCCACGTCTGAAGCCTTGTGCTTTGGACTAACTAATCGAGCTCTCGATGCTCGCGTTCTTCTGCAAGACAATAAACATGTAAGTTCGATCGGATCGGGCCTGTGACGGGACCGATACGATCAAACCCTTGTCAAAAGTTTTGCGAATAACGCAACAAGAGTCAGCGAGAGTTCAGGATCATAACTTGAGAGTTTGATCCTGGCTCAGAACGAACGCTGGCGGCAGGCCTCAAACATGCAAGTCTAGGGGTGTAGCAATACACACCGGCGGACGGGTGCGTAACACGTGGGAATATACCTTTCGGTACGGAACAACGCAGGGAAACTTGCGCTAATACCGTATACGTCCTTACGGAGAAAGATTTATCGCCGAAGGATTAGCCCGCGTTCGATTAGCTAGTTGGTGAGGTAACGGCTCACCAAGGCTCCGATCGATAGCTGTTCTGAGAGGAAGATCAGCCACACTGGGACTGAGACACGGCCCAGACTCCTACGGGAGGCAGCAGTTGGGAATCTTGGACAATGGGGGAAACCCTGATCCAGCCATGCCGCGTGAGTGATGAAGGCCTTCGGGTTGTAAAGCTCTTTTACCCGGGAAGATAATGACTGTACCGGGAGAATAAGCTCCGGCTAACTTCGTGCCAGCAGCCGCGGTAATACGAAGGGGGCTAGCGTTGTTCGGAATTACTGGGCGTAAAGCGTGCGCAGGCGGTTTCCCAAGTCAGTGGTGAAAGCCCGGAGCTCAACTCCGGAATTGCCATTGAAACTGTGAAGCTGGAGGACGAGAGAGGTGAGTGGAATTCCCAGTGTAGAGGTGAAATTCGTAGATATTGGGAAGAACACCGGTGGCGAAGGCGGCTCACTGGCTCGTTTCTGACGCTCATGCACGACAGCGTGGGGATCAAACAGGATTAGATACCCTGGTAGTCCACGCCGTAAACGATGGATGCTAGCCGTTGGGCAGCTTGCTGTTCAGTGGCGCAGCTAACGCATTAAGCATCCCGCCTGGGGAGTACGGCCGCAAGGTTGAAACTCAAAGGAATTGACGGGGGCCCGCACAAGCGGTGGAGCATGTGGTTTAATTCGACGCAACGCGCAGAACCTTACCAGGGTTTGACATCCCAAGACCGCTCCTTAATAGGAGTTTTCCCGCAAGGGACTTGGAGACAGGTGCTGCATGGCTGTCGTCAGCTCGTGTCGTGAGATGTTGGGTTAAGTCCCGCAACGAGCGCAACCCTCGCCTTTAGTTGCCATCATTCAGTTGGGCACTCTAGAGGGACCGCCGGCGACAAGCCGGAGGAAGGTGGGGATGACGTCAAGTCCTCATGGCCCTTACACCCTGGGCTACACACGTGCTACAATGGCGGTGACAGTGGGCAGCTACTTCGCGAGGAGCGGCTAATCCCAAAAAACCGTCCCAGTTCAGATTGTACTCTGCAACTCGAGTACATGAAGGTGGAATCGCTAGTAATCGCAGAACAGCAGGCTGCGGTGAATACGTTCCCGGGCCTTGTACACACCGCCCGTCACGGCATGGGAGTTGGTTTTACCCGAAGACGGTGCGCTAACCGCAAGGAGGCAGCCGGCCACGGTAGGATCAGCGACTGGGCCGAAGTCGTAACAAGGTAGCCGTAGGGGAACCTGCGGCTGGATCACCTCCTTTCTAAGGATCGATGTTTTCGGACACGGAGCTAGACTCCACTCTCACGAGACCGTCCCAAACATCGTCACTAGACAATCGGCGCCTTGCCGCCGTCCTCGTTTCCCTTCCTTTCCGTCTCGCCCGCGCGACCGCGCGTGGGCATGTCGCGCGGGGCAATGCCTCGCGCGCCAAAAGATGCTGAACCTCATCGGGCTCGTAGCTCAGGTGGTTAGAGCGCACGCCTGATAAGCGTGAGGTCGAACGTTCAACTCGTTCCGGGCCCACCATCTGATCTTCGTAGCCGACAACAACGGGGCCATAGCTCAGTTGGGAGAGCGCTAGCTTTGCAAGCTTGAGGTCAGCGGTTCGATCCCGCTTGGCTCCACCACCCTTCGCGTTCATACGCTGTTGCTATGAACCGCAGCTTCGGGCGGCAGGCCTCAGGACCATCCTTCAGCGAAGGGTGCCTCCCGAAGCCGTGGCGCAGGGAGGCTACCGACAACAGCATCGCGACGACGGAAAAGACAATCAGCTTCGAGACTGTGAGGCGCGCAAGCGCCCCACAAGCTCGCGAGAAGCTCCGAACGCGTTTCATCGCGATTGGAGCGTTGACATTGTGAAGGCGGGATTTAGCCGGTTCGCACAACCGGTGAGATCTTAATACGACACTTAAAAACTGATCGCATGAATACCATTCCCGTTGGAAATGACGGTGTACGAAGTCGTTCGTACGCTGGCTTTCTTTCTGGGCATGGAACGATTGCTGAGCGATCAAGCGTTAAAGCAAGGGCGTCTGGGGGATGCCTTGGCACACACAGGCGATGAAGGACGTAGCACGCTGCGATAAGCTGCGGTGAGGGGCGAGCACCCTTTGACCCGCAGATCTCCGAATCGGGAAACCGAATGCGCAAGCATTATCTGTCCCTGAATACATAGGGGAGAGAGGCAAACGCGGGGAACTGAAACATCTCAGTACCCGTAGGAAAGGACATCAATTGAGACTCCGTTAGTAGTGGCGAGCGAACGCGGACCAGGCCAGTACTTCTTCTCTAAAAACCGGAACGCCTTGGAAAAGGCGGCCATAGCGGGTGATAGCCCCGTACGGGTAAAAAGGAGAGGAAGTCTCGAGTAAGGCGGGACACGTGAAATCCTGTCTGAAGATGGGGGGACCACCCTCCAAGCCTAAGTACTCGTGTGTGACCGATAGCGAACTAGTACCGTGAGGGAAAGGTGAAAAGCACCCCGGCGAGGGGAGTGAAAGAGACCTGAAACCGGACGCCTACAAACAGATGGAGCAGGCTCACCAATGGTGAGTTGCTTCCTCTAACCTTGCTTCAAACGCGATGTGTCGAAAACGTTGGATGCGCGAGCTTTTCGCGTGCCGGCGCGTTTCGTCATGTTCGATTTGATGTGAGGAAGAATGAGGAACGAGCAGCTCGTCATTGGCGAGCCTGTGACATCGTACCTTTTGTATAATGGGTCAGCGAGTTCGTTTGTCTAGCAAGCCTAAGCCGTCAGGTGGAGGCGCAGCGAAAGCGAGTCTGAATAGGGCGACTGAGTTAGACGGATGAGACCCGAAAGCAAGTGATCTAGCCATGACCAGGTTGAAGGTGCGGTAACACGCACTGGAGGACCGAACCCACGCCTGTTGAAAAAGTCGGGGATGAGTTGTGGCTAGGGGTGAAAGGCCAATCAAACTTGCAGATAGCTGGTTCTCTGCGAAAGCTATTTAGGTAGCGCGTCACATATCACCACCGGGGGTAGAGCACTGGATGGGCTAGGGGGCTTCACCGCTTACCAAACCTAACCAAACTCCGAATACCGGTGAGTGCTGAGTGTGGCAGACACACGGCGGGTGCTAACGTCCGTCGTGAAGAGGGATGAAAACCCTGACCTACAGCTAAGGTCCCCAAGTCATGGCTAAGTGGTTAAGGATGTGAGGTTCCCAAAACAATCAGGATGTTGGCTTAGAAGCAGCCATCATTTAAAGAAAGCGTAACAGCTCACTGATCTAAACAAGGAACTTTGCGCCGAAAATGTATCGGGGCTAAAGCCATGCACCGAAGCTTAGGATTCACCGCAAGGTGAATGGTAGCAGAGTGTTCCGTATGCCTGCGAAGGGAAAGCGTGAGCGATCCTGGAGGTATCGGAAGTAAGAATGCTGACATGAGTAGCGATAAAGAGGGTGAGAGACCCTCTCGCCGTAAGTCCAAGGGTTCCTGCGTCAAGTTAATCTGCGCAGGGTTAGCCGGCCCCTAAGGCCAGGCCGAAAGGCGTAGCCGATGGGAACCACGTAAATATTCGTGGGCCTGTGGGAAGTGACGGATCTCGTATGTTGTTCTCCCTTACTGGATTGGGAGGGCCGCGAAGAGGTCCCAGGAAATAGCTCCCACGTTCAGTCCGTACCCCAAACCGACACAGGTGGACTGGCAGAGTATGCTAAGGCGCTTGAGAGAATGGTGTTGAAGGAACTAGGCAAATTGCCCTCGTAACTTCGGAAGAAGAGGGCCTGGTTCGAACGCAAGTTCGGGCCAGGGGCACATAGCAGGGGGTGGCGACTGTTTACTAAAAACACAGGACGGTGCGAAATCCAAAGATGACGTATACCGTCTGACGCCTGCCCGGTGCTGGAAGGTTAAGAGGAGATGTGAAAGCGTTGAATCGAAGCCCCAGTAAACGGCGGCCGTAACTATAACGGTCCTAAGGTAGCGAAATTCCTTGTCGGGTAAGTTCCGACCTGCACGAAAGGCGTAACGACTTCCCCACTGTCTCCAACACCAGCTCAGCGAAATTGAATTCCCCGTGAAGATGCGGGGTTCCCGCGGTCAGACGGAAAGACCCCGTGCACCTTTACTGCAACTTTACGCTGGCATTAGGACTGCGATGTGTAGAATAGGTGGTAGGCTTTGAAGCTTAGGCGCTAGCCCGAGTGGAGCCGAAATGTGAAATACCACCCTTTGTGATCCTGATGTCTAACCGCGACCCCGAAACGGGGTCCGAGACCGCGTATGGTGGGCAGTTTGACTGGGGCGGTCGCCTCCCAAAGAGTAACGGAGGCGCGCGATGGTAGGCTCAGACCGGTCGGAAATCGGTTGTTGAGTGCAATGGCAAAAGCCTGCCTGACTGCAAGAGCGACGGCTCAAGCAGAGACGAAAGTCGGTCATAGTGATCCGGTGATCCCGAGTGGAAGGGTCATCGCTCAACGGATAAAAGGTACGCCGGGGATAACAGGCTGATCGCACCCAAGCGTCCATAGCGACGGTGCGGTTTGGCACCTCGATGTCGGCTCATCACATCCTGGGGCTGTAGCCGGTCCCAAGGGTATGGCTGTTCGCCATTTAAAGTGGTACGTGAGCTGGGTTTAGAACGTCGTGAGACAGTTCGGTCCCTATCTGCCGTGGGTGTTGGAAACTTGAGAAGACTTCTTCCTAGTACGAGAGGACCGGAAGGAACGTACCTCTGGTGGACCGGTTGTGGCGCCAGCCGCATTGCCGGGTAGCTATGTACGGACGAGATAAACGCTGAAAGCATCTAAGCGTGAAACTCACTTCAAAACTAGGTTTCCCTTGAGAGCCGAGGAAGACTACCTCGTCGATAGGCCAGATGTGTAAGTGCAGCGATGTACTGAGCTGACTGGTCCTAATCGCTCGATTGTAACTCTTGATCGTTACAGCACCTCGTTCCATGTCTGGAAACAAAGCCAGGCATATCAGCATCACGCGAGAGTGTGATGCGCGTGAACGCAGCATCGCGCGAGAGCGCGATGCGCACGAAAAGAGTCTCTCTACCCGGAGAGACAGCTCAGCAAATAAGTGTCGTATTTTCCAATTTGCAAACGTCCTTTGCCGGACTGGTGGTCCTTGCGGAGGAATTCCACCCGATCCCATTCCGAACTCGGCCGTTAAAGCCTCCAGCGCCCATGGTACTGCGGCCCAAGCCGCGGGAGAGTCGGTCGCTGCCAGTCCTGCTAAGGACGTTTGCAACAAAGCCGTAGCGCGAGAGCGCGAGGCAAAATTGGAACGCCTTCACACATCGAAAAGCCCCGCGGGCAGAAATGCTCGCGGGGCTTTTTCGTTTCAACTTGACCGGCCGTGGCGCGAGAGCGCGAGGCCTGAAGAGCAGCTACTTCATCCACCACGCCGTGCAGTTGCCCATCGGTTCGGTTCCGCCGGACGAGAACGTGTCCTGTGGTGCAATGTCATTTGGCGCCTTGGCGGTGAAGGTCTTCCCCGGCGCGCCGGTGGTCGTATAGCTCACCACCGTGCCCTTCGGGATCGGAAAGCTCGCCGTGTTCCAGATCGTGTAATCGGAAATCGTCTGGTTGCCGTTCTGCCCGGACTCGTAAAAGCAGCTCGTCGTCACCTTCTGCTGCGCCGCCGACGCCGCGGCCGGAAAGACAAGCGCCAGGGCAAGGCCGGCCATCGCAATGCGCATTTTCATGAATCGCTCCCCAGGGTTGGCCGCGAGACTATCCCGTCCGGCGCAAAACACAGAAGCCCCGCAGCCGGGGGAGGGGGGTGGCTGCGAGGCTTCTGCTTTCGGGTTCCTCGCGCGAGAACTCGCCGCGCGGATTTGTACCGAACCCTGAATGCACCCCGACCGTGCTCCCTCCTTGTGCGCTGCGCCATTGGCGAGATTGCGTACGCAATCTTGCGCGGTCCGAGCTTGCCTCCGGACCCAGAATCGAGCGGAATACCGCGTCTTTTCAAGGAGGGCCGCCATGGCCAATCGAGAACAGCGCGGCAACAAGGAAAAGAAGAAGCCCAAGGCCGACAAGAAACAGGCGCCGATCGCCGCCAAGGCGCCGGCCTATGTCGAGCCGCAGCTTGTCCGCAAGCCCCACAAGGGCAAGGACTGGACCTAGCCGCAAATCGGCTGCGCCTTCGGCATCGGGCCTGCGCCGGCCATGCCGGTCGCGCATGCCCCATCGCCTCTGGTGTAGGCTCGAGCCCGTCTTACCTTTCGAACGACAGACCGGAAGGATCGCGCCATGAGCCAGCCCGCCGCCACCTTGCACGACGGCGCCGTTCACGCGCCCGTCAATTACATCGTCGACACCGGCGTCAAGCCGGTGAACGAGACCTATGGCCCCGGACCCGGCGGCATGATGCGCAAGACGTCCGGCACCTATGCCGCCCATACCGTCGCCATCCGCGATGCCCGCGCCGAGCGTGAGAATCTCAGTCTCGACACGTCGGGCTTCGTGCTCGCCGATCATCCGACCCGCATGAAGGACTTCCTCGACGCGGACGAATTGAAGTCGGTCTATTACCCCGAGATGGAGCGCCTCATCGCCATGCACTCAGGTGCTGGCAAGGTACACATCTTCGATCACACCGTGCGTTCCGGTGATGCGCAGGCCCGCGCCGCGCTGAAGCTGCGCGAGCCGGTGCGCTCGGTGCACAATGACTACACCGAATGGTCGGGTCCGCAACGCGTGCGCGATTTCTTCGCGGACCGTGCCGACGATCTCCTCTCCCGCCGTTTCGCCATCGTCCAGGTGTGGCGCCCCATCCGCGGATCCATCGCGCGCGATCCGCTCGCCATCGCCGACGCGCGTTCGCTGGCGCCGAACGACTTCATCGCCGCGGAGCGCCGCTTCCCCGACCGGGTCGGCGAGATCTACCAGTTCACCTACAATCCGGTGCATCGCTGGAGCTATTTCCCGCGCATGCGGCGCGACGAGGCGCTGATATTCAAGGTCTACGACTCGATGAAGGACGGCCGTGCCCGCTGGGGCGCCCACACATCGTTCGAGGACCCCACCTCGCCCTCGAACGCTCCGCCGCGCGAAAGTATCGAGATCAGGGCCTTTGCGTTCTTCTGAGGTGATCCGGCCGGCGCGTTCTGCGTAGTCTTGGCAGATGCGCGCAAGACCCAAAACCGTCATCGTCAACGACAAGATGCAGCGCAACTACCGCTATGCGCTCACCGAGCCCGAGGGCCGCAACTTCGCGCCCGGCTTCGAACCGGAGCTCACGCCGAAGCAAATGCTTGCACTCGGCGTGTTCGGCGGAAAGTACCTGACCGATTGCCGCAAGGAATTCCCGCCCGGCTGGTTCGCTCGCGCCAAGCTGTCGCCGCGCGCCAAGGACCCCGATCTCAACTATTTCGGCGTCGACGCGAGCCAACCACTCTCCGAGTGGCGGCGCAAAGGTTGGCTCCACGCGGACGACCCGCGCGGCTGGTTCCAATGGTATTGCCGCTATTGGATGGGCCGGCGGATGGCCGACGACGCGCGCCAGATCAAACGCTGGAAACAGATGGTGCGCCATATCGCCCAGGTCAGTCGCGCCTGCGAGGTGGGCGATCTCTCCTGCCGACCGCGTCAGCGTCAGGCCTTGCTGCACTGGGCCTATGACAGCCGGAAGATATAGGCTTCGGCGATGAAGCTAGCCTTCCTGATGATCGTCGCGCCGAACCTCGCGCGCGCCAAGACGTTCTACCGCGACACGCTCGGCTTCGCGCTCGCGAGCCAGACGCCGCAGCGCCTGGCTTTCTCGGAGCCCGATCTGGTGATCTTCAAGGGCGCGCACAACGCGCCCGCCGCCGCGCATGGCGAAGACGCCTCGACCACCTTCGTGTTCGACGTCCTCGACCTCGACGCCGCGATCGCGGACCTCAAATCGAAGGGCGTCGTCTTCCTGCACGCCGCGCCGGCGCAGAACGAATTCGGCCGCTATGTCGCGTTCGCCGACCCCTTCGGCAACGTCCTGGAGCTTCTGGAACGCGCCTGATGGCACCCGTCAATGCTGTCCCGCCTTCCACGCCTCGACCGCGGCCATCATCAGATCGACATGCCGCGTCGGATCGAGATCGGTGTAGGAGGCGAGGATGTGGCCATCGGGCGCAATCACATAAGAGGTGCGGTTGGCATATTCCGGCTTGGCCGACAGCACCGCATCGTATTCCTTCATGATGTGCTGGTCAGCATCCGCGGCGACGGGAAACTTGCTGCGGCACTCGGTCGTCGAGAACCGGTCGAGCGTTTCGATAGCGTCGTGACTCACCCCGATCACGGTGACGCCGAGCGCCGCGAAGCGCGGCATGGCGTCGGCGAATTCGTGCGCCTCGATGGTGCAGCCCTTGGTGAACGCCGCGGGATAGAAATAGAGCACCACCGGCCCCTTCTTCAGCGCGTCGGCGAGCGAGAAAGTGAACTCCTTGCCGCCGAGCGAGGCCTGCGCGGTGAAGTCGGGCGCGGCATCGCCGGGCTTCAGCGCTGCGAGCGCGGGCGTGGTCACGAATGCGGCGGCGAGAAAAGCGGCAGCGAGGCGTCTCATGTCAGGCCATCTCCGAGGGGGCGTGGATAAAGTGCCAGCACACGCCCGTCCTGTCACCGCGCAAGTACCTTGAAAGCCTGAAGAATCGAAGATTTACGCCGATTTCTTATCCAACGCGCTCCAACCGGGCGGATAATGCGCGTTTTCCAAAGGAGAATCGTCATTGATTGAGGATGAAATACCCGACCCGTTCGAGGAAGAGATGAGCGATCGGCAACGCAGGATCGCAGACTATCACGCGCAGCAACGCAACAAGCGCAAGGCATTTCTCGATGACTTGCTCGGTACGTGCGACAAGCTTGAATGGCAGGCGCCCAAAGCGATCGAGGACTTTGACGCGCTGCTTGGCGAGCATGCCGCGCAGCTGCGCAACGCGGCGCGCTATGTCATGGGGCGCGTTTTGTTGGACGACGCCAACCCGGAACAAGGCGCGGCTGCCGCGAGTGCGCTTACGCGGCTGATCCAGACGAACATCTCGATCGCGCGCGTGCTCGCCACCGCAAAGTCGAAAACAGTACGTGGTGGTGTCGAGGCAAGGGAGCCGCAAGATTGAGTGGTCGCGGCGCGCCCTTGGGCAATAGGCGTGCCTTGAAACATGGCGCCTATAGCGCGGAGATGCGCGCGTTCCGCAAGCAGGTGCACGCGCTTGTCACCGCGGCGCGCGCCACGCTGAAGGCGCGCTCAGACGCCGTAGCTCTGGTACGGATAGCACTGCTCGCGCGTCAGCGTGAGGCCGAAATGAGCCGCGAGTGCCTGGATCGCCTCGTCCTCGGCGCCGAACGGATCGCCGTTGGCGGGCCCCACCACGATGGTGCGAAAGCTGTCGCTCTCCTTGGCATCGGGCGGCAGCATCGCGGTGGCGAGCGGCGTACCGTCATGCGCCCGCAGTGTGAGGAAGATCGGCATGGTGCGCTGGATGTGGGCGTTGAGCCCGATGTCGCGCTCGATGTAGCTCGTGGAAGACGGCGGCCGGTAGTTCTGGATCGCCGCCTCGCGCTCGCGCCGGAAATATTTTTCGACCGCGTGCCGCATGGCAAGCGACTCCGCCGCCGCTTCGCCTTCCGTCTCGATCCGGAACCACGTCTTGCGTCCCGGCGCGTCGCATATGAATTGCATCGGACCAACTCCCGCGACTCGACTGCCACAGCCATGATACGCCGATCGCCGCAATGGCGAAGATCACGAATTTGGCGTAGGCTCAATTCGCGAAGCGTTGTTGATGTGGCGCAACATGCCTGTGGAAACTCTCGAGCATTACACGATCCGCTGCACGAGCCTGGAGCGCACGCGCGACTTCTACCGCGACGTGCTGGGACTGTCCGTCGGCGACCGGCCGAACTTCTCCTTCAAGGGCTACTGGCTCTATCTGGGCGAAGTTCCCATCGTCCATCTGGTCGATCGCGCGGAGTCCGAGGCCAACGGCGCGGCGCCCCAGGGCGACAAGACGGGCGCACTCGACCATATCGCCTTCCGCGGCCTCGACATCGCCGCCACCCGCGCCACGCTCAAGGCGCATGACGTCCAGTTCCGCGAAAATGTGGTGCCCGGCGGCCGGATCCGGCAGATCTTCGTCCCCGATCCGGACGGCATCCTGATCGAACTGAACTTCCGGGATTCCGCAACGTAAGCGGCCCTTTTGCTTCGACAGGCTCGGCCTGAGGTCTAGGCCCAATTCTCGTCCTGAGCCCGCCGGAGGATGGACGGCCGGCTCCGATCCGATGGGTTAAATCCACAAATCCGGTAGCGATTTTGCCGCCTTTGCCGCCTCTCGCCGGATGTGATTTTATGTCAGCGGCTTTTGCGAGGCTGCGGCCTCCGTCCACAGGTTTTCGCCACAACAATGGGAGTCAAGGGAATGCAGGAACGCCTCCAATTCTACATCGACGGCAAATGGGTGAACCCCGTCACGCCGAAGACCATCGACGTCATCAACCCGGCCAACGAGGAGCCCTTTGCGCGCATCTCGCTCGGCTCCAAGGCCGATGTCGACAAGGCCGTCGCCGCGGCCCGTAAGGCGTTCGAGACCTATTCGCGCACCACGCGCGAAGAGCGTCTGGCGCTGCTGCAGAAGATCCTCGGCGTCTATCAGAGCAAGTTCGAAGAGATCGCCAAGACCATTTCCATGGAAATGGGCGCGCCGATGTGGCTGTCGAAGGCGGCACAGGCCGCCACCGGCATGGGCCACCTCGCCGAGGCCATCAAGATCCTCAAGGACTACAAGTTCGAGGAGATGCAGGGCACGACGGCCATCGTGAAAGAACCGGTCGGTGTCTGCGGCTTCATCACGCCGTGGAACTGGCCGATCAACCAGATCGTCTGCAAGGTCGCGCCGGCGCTCGCCGCCGGCTGCACCATCGTACTCAAGCCGTCCGAAGTCGCGCCGATGAACGCCATGCTGTTCGCCGACGTACTCCATGAAGCGGGCGTGCCGCACGGCGTATTCAACCTCGTCAACGGCGACGGCCCCACCGTCGGCGAGGCGATGTCGAGCCACCCCGGCATCGACATGATGTCCTTCACCGGCTCGACGCGCGCCGGCATCGCGGTGGCCAAGGCCGCCGCCGATACCGTCAAGCGCGTCGCGCAGGAACTGGGCGGCAAGTCGGCCAACATCGTGCTGGAAGACGCCGACCTCACCAAGGCGGTGTCCGGCGGCGTCATGCAGATGATGACCAACTCGGGCCAGTCCTGTAACGCGCCGTCGCGCATGTTCGTGCCGCGTTCCAAGAACGACCAGGCCATCGCCATCGCCAAAGCGACGGCAGAGAAGGTCAAGGTCGCCGATCCCGCCGAAGCGCCTCCCGGCGCCATCGGCCCGGTGGTGAGCGAAGTGCAGTTCAACAAGATCCAGGCCCTCATCAAGAAGGGCATCGACGAGGGCGCCACCCTCGTCGCCGGCGGTCTCGGCCGTCCGGAAGGCATGAATCGCGGCTATTACGTGCGGCCGACGATCTTCGCGAACGTGACCAACGACATGACGATCGCGCGCGAGGAGATCTTCGGACCCGTCCTCGCCATGCTGCCTTACGACACCGAAGAAGACGCGGTGCGCATGGCAAACGACACGGTCTACGGCCTGTCGGGCTATGTGCAGTCGGGCGACCTCGCGCATGCGCGCAAGGTGGCGTCGCGTCTGCGCAGCGGTAACGTGCACATCAACGGTGCCGGCGCCGATTTCGCGGCGCCGTTCGGCGGCTACAAGCAATCGGGCAACGGCCGCGAATGGGGCGAGCATGGCTTCGAGGAGTTCCTCGAGACCAAGGCCGTCCTCGGCTTCGAAACCAAGGCTGCTTGAGACAAGAAAGGTGTCATGGCCCGCGAATGCGGGCCACCCAGTTGGTGCGCCGTTAATGCTTGATGTGGAGGCGATGTGTCATCTGGGCGGCCCGCACTAGGCGGGCCGTGACAGCGGAGGAGAAAGCAAAAGGCCGTCGCGCAAGCGGCGGCCTTTTCGTTTGGCTGCCATATTCCCGCGCCATTTCTCCTGCCATCCTCGCGATGCTGGCGAAGCGGGTTTGGGCATGAAACGACGCATTATCATCGTGGCGGCAACCATCGCATGGGCCGTTGCCGGCGCCTCGGCCGACGAGATCGCCGACCGCATCACCCAGCGGATCGCCGCGCGCTATGCGGGCGTGACGACTGCTGCATTCCTCGCCCATTGCGATCGCGATGCCGTGTGGTGCGGGCGCGAGGTCTTCTGGATCGATACCAACGCCGGAATCCGCGGCGACGCCGGCGTCGAATGCATGTCGCTTCCGCCCCATCACGCGAACCCGGACGCGGCCTATTATGCGGGGCTTGGGCGCAAGACCTCGGCCTGGATGAACAAGCAGAAGGGCATCACACCGGATGCCCCGGCCGCCATCGAGCTGGCGATCCGAAAGATCTGGCCGGAGCCATGCAAGATCTGGTGAGTGCCCGCAGGTGTCGCGCAGGCGATACTAACGATGCAGCGCCCACACGGTGAATGACGCGTTCTCAGCGAGCTTGCTGCATGTGAACCCTGTCGCCAGCCGCGTCACCGGTATCGTGCGCTGCACGACCAGGAACATCTTTCCGCCGGCGGCAAGCGGCGCGTTCGCGAAAAGGTCTTCCAGCACGGCGAGACTCCGCGCCCCGCCGGCATGGATCGGTGGATTGGAGACGATCGTGTCGAACGCCGGTTCTTCGATGTCGTCGACCGTTGCGATCTGCAGATGCATGGCATCCTGCACATTCTCCTTCGCCGCTTCGAGCGCGACGGCGTCGATGTCGGCGAGCGCGAACTGCGCCTTGGGCTGGCGGCGAGTCAGAACCTGCGCGATGGCGCCGCTGCCGCATGCGAAATCCAGCACACGCCCTGCGATCTCAGGCAGATTTTCGAGAAGAAGGCGCGTCGCTTCGTCGAGCCTGCCGCTCGCGAACACGCCGGGATAGGTCGTGTGCGCGAATGTCTCGCCGTCCATCTGGAATGTGAAGCTGCCGCGCCAATCGGCAAGCTTGGTGCGAAGGCCGCGCTTCGGCCGGCGCGCCGCATGGACGCGGGCGTGGAATTTGGCCAGCACGACATCGACGGTGTCGAACACCTCGCCGAGCACTCTGCCCGCTGACGCTATACCCTCATCATTGCCGCCGAACAGATAAAAGGTTCCACCCGGCTTGAGCGCGCCGGCACCGGCCTCGGTCAACATCGCAAGTTCGTCGCGCGCTTTGGGCAGGCGCAGCGCGACCGTTGCGTAGGTGCCTGAGGGCCAGAATGGCAGGCCGGGCGAGCGCCGGTCCACGCTGTTCGGCCAGTCGCGGCTGCCGATCAGGAGACTGTCGTCATCCGGCTCAACGCACAGCGCCAGCGCGCGCGCCGGGCCGTCCATCAATCCTTCGCGCGCTCGACATAGGAGCCGTCGGCCGTCATCACCACCACGCGCGTGCCGGTCGTGATGTGCGTCGGCACCATGGTCTTGACGCCGTTCGACAGCATGGCCGGCTTGAACGAGCCCGATGCGGTCTGGCCCTTCACCACCGGTTCAGTGTCGACGATCTCGAAGGTCGCGCGCTGCGGGATTTCCATCGAGATCGGAATGCCTTCATAAAGCTGCAGCTGCACTTCCATGTTCTCGATCAGATAGGGCGCAAAGTCGCCGACCACGTCCTTTCCGATATGCACCTGGTCGAAGGTCTCCGGCTGCATGAACACCCAGTGATCGCCGTCCTGGTACAGATAATTGTAGCGCTGCGATTCGACGAACGCCTTCTCGACGCTGTCGGTGGTGCGCAGGCGTTCGACGGTCTTCAGGCCGTCCGGGATGCGGCGCATTTCCAGATGCGTGACGGGCGTGCCCTTGCCCGGATGGATGTTCTCGGCCGTGATGACGACGTAGAGCTTGCCGTCCTTTTCGAGGACGTTGCCCTTGCGCACGCTGCTGGCGATGACGGAAACCACGGGTGAACCTCTGGCTTTGGCTTGGAGACGGGGGCTCATAGCAGCCCCGACCCTTCCGGCCAAGGGGCCCAACTTCTACCTGTATTTGGCGAGCCGCCTCGGTTAGGAAGGACCCCGTGAGCGCACGCGGACCGGACCTGGCGAAGTCTTCCTGGTGGGCGGCGCACCGCCACGCCGATCGCCGCCCGCTTCTTGCGCAGCGCAACCGGATCAAGTCGGCGATCCGCGCCCGGTTCGAGCAGCAAGGCTTCACCGAGGTGGAGTGCGGCGCGCTTGCCGCTTCGCCCGGAAACGAAGCCCATCTGCACGCCTTCGCGACGCAGATTCTGACCACGGCCGGCGAACCGCGCACGCTCTATCTCCACACCTCGCCCGAATTCGCCGCCAAGAAGCTGCTCGCCGCCGGCGAGACGCGGATCTTCGATCTCGCGCGCGTATTCCGCAATCGCGAGCGCGGCGATCTGCATGCGCCGGAATTCACCATGCTCGAATGGTATCGCGCCGGCGAGCCCTACGCGGCGGTGCAGCAGGATTGTCTCGCTCTGCTCCGGCTGGCCGCCGAGACGGCACAGGTGAAGGAATTTCACTTCCGCGATCGCATCTGCGATCCGCGCGCCGAACCGCAGCGGCTGACCGTCGCAGACGCGTTCACCTATCACGCCGGCCTCGATATCCTGTCGACGCTGTCGCCGAAGGGCGAAGGCGACCGCGACGCGCTGGCGACGCGCGCGCGCCGCGCCGGCTTCGCGGTCGCCGACCACGACAACTGGTCCGACATCTTCAGCAAGGTCCTGATCGCCGCCGTCGAACGAAAGCTCGGCATCGGCGCTCCGACGATCCTGTACGAATATCCCCGCTGCGAGGCCGCGCTCGCCCGCGCCACACCGCACGACGCCCGCGTCGCCGAACGCTTCGAGCTTTACGCCTGCGGCGTCGAGCTTGCCAACGGCTTCGGCGAACTCACCGATCCGGTGGAGCAGCGCCGCCGCTTCGAAGCCGAGATGGCGGAGAAGAACCGCGTCTATGGCGAGCGCTATCCGATCGACGAGGACTTCCTGTCGGCGCTCGAGCACATGCCCGATGCCAGCGGCGTCGCCATGGGCTTCGACCGCCTGGTGATGCTCACCCTCGGCGCCCCGCGGATCGACGACGTGCTGTGGACACCGGCGCCTTAGCGGCCCCACCAGGGCAGGAAGAAGATCGCGAGGTTCACGGCAAAGCCGAGATTCCAGATCGCAGTCCGCGTCCACGGATAGTCGAGCAGGTAGGCGGCCACATAAGCGAGCCGCAGAGCGATGAACCCGATCGCGAGCAGGTCGATCAGGTGTTGCGGCGCCGCGCGAAATTCGGCGAGGAGCACCGCCGCGGCGAAGAACGGAAACGTCTCGATCCCGTTCTGGTGCGCGCCGAGCGCCCGCGCGCGCAGGGGCTCGGACCAGAACTCGGGATTGCGCGGCCTGGCATTATCGAAGTCGCGGTAGCCGAGCGGCTTGAAGGGCGCGATCGTGAGCAGGTAGATCAGCACAGCCGCGAGCAGCATCCACTCGGCGATCGTCACGCGCCACGCATCCGCTTGAAAAGCGCGCTTACCTTGTGGCGGGTTTGCTCCCACCACACCACGCGCGCATTGGTCACCCAGTTGAGCTGGATCACGCGGCGCCGGCCGGCAAACGCCTCGAAGCCGTGCCACGCGTTCGGCTTGTTCTCGAACACCAGCAACGCGCCTTCGTCGGGCGGCACTTCGGCGATGACGTCGTTCAGATTGTCGGGTGAGCGCAGCAGCCGAAGACGCCCGCCCGGCGCCTCCCATTTGCCGTTCATGTAGATCAGCACGGTGACGAGCTTGGTCGTGCTGTCGGTGTGGATCTGGCCGTCGCGTTCCGCCGAAAGGCCGCGCACCGTCACCATGTCGGGCCGCGCCGACAGGTCCATGCCGAGCTTTGCCGCCACCGCGCCTTTGAATTCCGGGCCCCGGATCGCATCCATGAAAGCGCGGAACGCCGGGCCATAGTTCAATGTCGGCAGCGGAAAGCTTCCCGCATGCGCCACCGCCGGAAAATCGGCATTGATCGCCTCGAGCGCCTCGCGTTTCACGAAGCCCGGCACGACGAACCAAGGAAAGGGCTCGCGCGCGACCGTCGCGTTCCTGACCGCCTCCACGTCGATCGGCAACGCAGCCATTACCGGTATTCGGCGTTTAGCTCGGCAAGCTTCGCGGAGCCCGGGCACAGCTCGCGCTCGGAAAGTTTGTTCAGCGGCGTCGGCACGGTGCCGAGATTGGCGTGCATATTGTGGCCTTCCTCCTCGACATAGAGCAGTCCGGTCAGCACTTCGCCCTTGCTGTGGTGGTGCTGGACATAGGCCATCGCCGCGGCGCGGTCGGTCGGATCGTAGTCGTCGTGCAGTTTCGAGAGCTTGAGATAGGTGCCGTCATGCTGCTGCACAAGCTGGGTCGTGCCCGGCTCGTAGTCCGCCTTGATCGGCGCCCGTCCCTCGATGAAATCGAGCCGGTT
Source organism: uncultured Alphaproteobacteria bacterium (assembly GCA_963741735.1). Lineage (GTDB taxonomy): Bacteria > Pseudomonadota > Alphaproteobacteria > Micropepsales > Micropepsaceae > Rhizomicrobium. The sequence goes on along the minus strand of CAVUJB010000002.1, from coordinate 56,740 downwards.
CACCGCCTCATTGTGCTCGCGCACGAAATCGAAGCTCTTGGTCGAGCCGGCATGGTTGTTGAATTGCACGCAGGGGCTGATGATGTCGATAACCGCCGAGCCGCGGTGCTGAATCGCCGCCTTGAGGATCGGCACCAGCTGTTTCTTGTCGCCGGAGAAGGATCGCGCCACGAAGGTCGCACCCAGCACCAGCGCCATGCTCACCAGATCGATCGGATTGTCGCCGTTGGTGCCGCCGGCCTTGGATTTGCTTCCCTTGTCGGCGGTCGCCGAGAACTGGCCCTTGGTCAGGCCGTAAACGCCGTTGTTCTCGCAGATATAGACCATGTTCACGCCGCGCCGCACGCAATGGGCGAACTGGCCCAGACCGATCGAGGCCGAGTCGCCGTCGCCCGAGACGCCGAGATAGATCAGCTCGCGGTTGGCGAGATTGGCGCCCGTCAGCACGCTCGGCATGCGGCCGTGCACGGAATTGAAGCCGTGGGCGTTGCCGAGGAAATAGTCCGGCGTCTTCGACGAGCAGCCGATGCCCGACATCTTCGCTACGCGATAGGGCTCGATGTTCAACTCGTAGAACGCCTGGATCAGCGCCGCCGAGATCGAATCGTGGCCGCAGCCGGCGCAAAGCGTCGAGATCGAGCCTTCATAGTCGCGATGCGTGAAGCCGAGCTTGTTCGGCTTTAGCCCCGGATGATGCATCTTCGGCTTGGCGATGTAGGTCATTATTCGGCCGCCTCTTTCGCTTTCGGCTTGTTCATTGTCATCCGCTCCGCAATCGCGGCCGTGATGAACCGCGCCGTGATCGGCGTGCCGTCATAATGCAGGATAGAGATGAACCGCGCCGGATCGATCGCGCATTCGTTGACCATAAGCTTCTGCATCTGGGCGTCGCGGTTCTGTTCGACCACGAACACCTGATCGTGCGCGTTGACGAAATCGACCACGTCCTCGCTGAACGGGAAGGCGCGCACCCGCAGCGTGTTCAGATGCAGGCCGCGCTTCTCGAGGCTGGCCAGAGCTTCGTCCATCGCCGGGCTGGTCGAGCCGAAATAGATCGCGCCGTACTTGGCTTTTTCCCTGGCGTTGCGCCGGACCGGCGCAGGCACCAGGCTCTTCGCGGTCTCGAGCTTGCGCAAGAGGCGCTGCATATTGTCGACATAGACGGAGCCTTCCTCCGAATATTTCGCCATGCGGTCGCGGCTCGAACCGCGCGTGAAATAGGCGCCCTTGCTCGGATGGGTCGCGGGCAGGGTGCGGTAGGGGATCGCATCGCCGTCGACGTCGAGATAGCGGCCGAACAGCTTGCCGGTGTCCAGCATCTCCGCCGTCATGATCTTGCCGCGGTCATATTTGCGGCCGTCGTCCCATTCGAGCGGCTCGCACAGCCAGTCGTTCATCCCGATGTCGAGGTCGAGCATCACGAACACCGGTGTCTGAAGTCTCTCGGCCAGATCGAACGCGGTTGCGGCGAATTCGAACGCCTCCTTGGGATCGTCGGGGAACAGCAGCACATGCTTGGTGTCGCCGTGGCTCGCATAGGCCGCGAGCAGGATGTCGGATTGCTGCGTGCGCGTCGGCATGCCCGTCGAGGGCCCGCCGCGCTGGATGTCGAACACCACCGCCGGCACTTCGGCGAAATAGGCCAGTCCGAAGAATTCCTGCATCAGGCTGATGCCCGGGCCGGACGTCGCGGTGAAGGCGCGCGCCCCGTTCCAGCCCGCGCCGATTACCATGCCGATCGCGGCGATTTCGTCTTCCGCCTGCACGATGGCGAAATTGTTCTTCTTGGTGGCGGGATCGATGCGGAATTTGCGGCAATGCGCGGTGAACGCTTCGGCGAGCGAGGTCGACGGCGTGATCGGATACCAGGCACACACCGTCGCGCCGCCATAAACGGCACCGAGCCCCGCCGCGTCGTTGCCCTGGATGAAGATGCGGTTGCCGACTTTGTCGGTGCGCTCGACCCTGAGCTTGCACTTGCCCGCCAGGTTCGCCGCCGCATAGTCGAAGCCGAGCTTCATCGCGGTGAAGTTCAGTTTGATCAGCTTGTCCTTGCCGGCGAACTGCTCGCCGATCAGGCTCTCGATGGTGGCAAGGTCCATCGACAGCAGCTGCGCCACCGCGCCCAGATAGATCACGTTCTTGAGCAGTTGGCGCTCGCGCGGGATCGTTCCGGGAATTTCGTTCGACAGGATCGTCAGCGGCACGCCGAGCAGATGCACATCGGGGCGCAACTTCTGCGTTGTCAGCGGTTTGGTCGAATCGTAGAACAGGTAGCCGCCCGGCTCGATCGAATCGAGATCCTTGTCCCAGGTCTGCGGGTTCATCGCGATCATCAGGTCGACGCCGCCGCGCCGGCCGAGCCAGCCTTCGCCGGACACGCGCACTTCGTACCAGGTTGGCAGGCCCTGGATGTTCGACGGGAAGATGTTGCGCGAGCACACCGGCACGCCCATGCGCAGGATCGAACGCGCGAACAACTCATTGGCCGATGCCGAACCAGAGCCGTTCACATTGGCAAACTTGACGACGAAGTCGTTGGTCGCGGCAATCGGCTGTGTCACGGGTTGTGCCATTACTTGTGACATGAGCCTGCCTTCGCGGTCTCGAGATAGAACTTCTTCATGTCCCAGGCGCCGGTGGGGCAACGCTCGGCGCACAGCCCGCAATGCAGGCAAACATCCTCGTCCTTGGCCATGATGCGTCCCGTCTTCAGGATGTCCGAGATGTACAGATCCTGGGTCAGGTTCAACGCCGGCGCCGTCAGTTCCTGGCGCAGCTTCGGTTCCGGATCGTTAGGCGTGAAGGTGATGCAATCCACCGGGCAGATGTCGACGCAGGCATCGCACTCGATGCAGAGATTTTCCGCGAACACCGTCTCGACGTCGCAATTGAGGCAGCGCTGTGCCTCCTTGAAGCCGAGTTCCTTGTTGAAGCCGAGCTCGACTTCCATATTGACGTCGCGAAGCGTCAGTTCCTTCGGCGCGTGCGGCACCTTGAAGCGCAGGTCCATCGATACGTCATTGTCATAGGACCATTCATGGATGCCCATCTTCTGGCTTGAGAGATTGACCAGCGGCGAGGGGCGAACGTTCACGTCCTCGCCGTTGCAGAACAGATCGATCGAAACCGCGGCTTCGTGACCGTGCGCCACTGCCCAGATGATGTTCTTCGGGCCGAACGCCGCGTCGCCGCCAAAGAACACCTTCGGATTGGTCGACTGGAACGTCACGTCGCTGACGACCGGCATGTCCCATTTGTCGAATTCGAGACCGAGGTCGCGTTCGATCCAGGGAAAGGCATTTTCTTGGCCGACGGCCACCAGCACATCGTCGCATTCCATCGTCACGTCCGGTTCGCCGGTCGGCACCAGGTTGCGGCGGCCCTTGGCGTCCTTCTCGGCCTTTACCTTCTCGAACACAACGCCGGTCAACGTGCCGTTCTTGTGCGTGAATTCCTTGGGCACGAGGAAATTGTGGATCGGAATGTCCTCGTGCATCGCGTCTTCCTTTTCCCAGGGAGACGCCTTCATCTCTTCGAAGCCGGAGCGCACGACCACGTCGACCTTCTCGCCGCCGAGACGGCGCGAGGTGCGGCAGCAGTCCATCGCGGTGTTGCCGCCGCCCAGCACGATCACGCGCTTGCCGATCTTGGTGGTGTGGCCGAACGAAACGGACGACAGCCAGTCGATACCGATATGGATGTTGGCCGCGGCTTCCTGGCGGCCGGGGATCTCCAGATCGCGTCCGCGCGGTGCGCCGCAGCCCACGAAGATCGCGTCATAGTCCTGTGCCAGCACGCTCTTCAAACTGTCGATCCGCTGGCCGAACTTGGTCTCGGGCTGAAGGTCCAGGATGTAGTTGCACTCTTCATCCAGCACCGACTCCGGCAGGCGGAATTTTGGAATCTGCGTGCGCATCATTCCGCCGGCGAACGGATCGGCGTCATAGATCGTGACGTGATAGCCGAGCGGCAACAGATCGCGCGCCACGGTGAGTGAAGCGGGACCCGCGCCGATCAGCGCGATGCGCTTGCCGTTCTTCTGGGACGCCGGCTTCGGCATCCGGCCCGACACGTTCGCGACGTCCTTGGAGTCGGCGGCGACCCGCTTCAGGCGGCAGATCGCGACCGGCTCTTCCTCGACTCGGCCGCGGCGGCAGGCCGGCTCGCAGGGGCGGTCGCAGGTGCGCCCCAGCACGCCCGGGAACACGTTGGAGTGCCAGTTGATCATGTACGCGTCGGAGTATTTCCCCTCCGCGATCAGCCGGATGTACTCCGGCACCGGCGTGTGTGCCGGGCACGCCCACTGACAGTCCACCACCTTGTGGAAGTAGTTCGGGTTCGTAACGTCGGTTGGCGCCATCCCCTGGCGGCGCGCGGGCGCGGGCGTTGATCGCCCTTCTGCCGTGACACTCATGTTATGTGTTTGATCTCCAAGACAGCGCGCCGGATGACTTTATCAGGTGCCCTTGCGAAAGAGCGGCGCACTTATACGCGCGTCGGCCCGGCTTTTCCCCTTATTTTTCAGTTTAGTCAGGGAGATAGCCCGTGCAACAGCCACATGGCCGTTCAATTTTTAGGGTTATGTTTCATAAAGCGCTGAAAAACCTTGGCTATCGGCCGATTTCACAGTTCACGGTCCGGCTGACAATATGAATTCATGGACATCACACTCTCACCCGATCATCGCGCCATCGAAGAAAATGTGGGGCGCATCACCGCCCGGTTCGGCGACGGTTACTGGACCGAATGCGACCGCGATTCCCGCTTCCCGTTCGAATTCCACAAGGCGATGGCCGACGCGGGCTGGCTCGGCATCACCATGCCGGTCGAACTCGGCGGCGCCGGCCTTGGCGTCACCGAGGCCGCGATCCTCATGCACGCGGTGGCGCGCGGCGGAGGCGGCTACGCCGCGGCCTCCTCGATCCATCTCAATATCTTCGGGCCGCACGCCATCGTCGTGCACGGCACCGAGGAACAGAAGCGCCGCTTCCTCCCTGCTTTGATCAAGGGCGAGGAGAAGGCCTGCTTCGGCGTCACCGAACCCAATGCCGGCCTCGACACCACCTCGATCGAGACTTTCGCGCGCCGCACAAATGACGGCTATATCGTCAAGGGCCGCAAGATCTGGACAACCACCGCGCAGGAAGCCGACCGGATCATCCTTCTCACCCGCACCGCGAAAAAGGAAGACGGCCGAAAGCCGACGGACGGCATGACTTTGTTCTACACCACGCTCGACCGCTCCAAGGTGGAGGTGCGCCGCATTCCGAAAATGGGCCGCGCCGCCGTCGATTCGAACACCGTGTTCATCGACGATCTTTTCGTGCCCGACGAGGACCGCATCGGCGAGGAAGGCAAGGGCTTCCGTTATCTGCTCGACAGCCTCAATCCCGAACGCATCCTGATCGCCGCCGAAGCGATCGGGCTCGGCCAGGACGCGCTCGACCGCGGCGCGAAATATGCGAAGGAGCGTGTCGTGTTCGGACGCCCGATCGGCCAGAACCAGGGCGTGCAGCATCCGCTCGCCGAGTGCTGGGCCTATCTCGAAAGCGCCTGGTGGATGACCTTGCGCGCCGCCTCGCTCTACGATGCCAAACAGCCCTGCGGCGCCGAAGCCAACGCGTCCAAGCTGCTCGGGGCCCGCGCCGCGTTCGATGCGTGCAAGACCTCGATGATGGCCCATGGCGGCATGGGCTACGCGCGCGAATACCAGATCGAACGGCTGTTCCGCGAAAGCATGATTCCGGTGCTGGCGCCGGTGAGCGAGCAAATGATCTTGTCATTTATTGGTGAGAATGTTCTCGGCCTACCGAAGTCATATTAGAATCTCCTCTCCCCTTGTGGGAGAGGACGCAAAATCCTGCACTTAGCGCAGCTAAGTGCGTGGATTTTGCTAGGTGAGGGGATGAAGCACGAATTTGCCCGCAAGCTTCGGCGCACGCAAACCGACGTCGAGCGCAAACTGTGGTACGCGCTTCGCGGACGGCGCTTTCATGGATTCAAATTCCGCCGCCAGCAACCGATCGGCGCTTTCATCGTGGATTTTGTGTGCTTCGAGTTTAAACTTGTCGTCGAGTTGGACGGTGGGCAGCACGGGCTGGATCGGAACGTCGAGGCGGATAAGCGTCGCACAAAGATTTTCGAGTCGGACGGCTTCCGTGTGAAGCGTTTCTGGAATATCGAACTGGTTGAGAATTTCGATGGCGTACTTGATGGCATTTGTCTGGAGTTGGGCTTGCCGATCTGACCCCTCACCCGGCGCCTCGGGCTATCGCCCGATGCGCCACCCTCTCCCACAAGGGGAGAGGGAATATCCATGAAACGTCTACTCGACGGATATCGCGCCTTCAAAGCCGGACGCTGGCCGGAGGAGCGCGCTCACTACGAAGAACTGGCGCGCAAGGGCCAAAATCCGGAATATCTCGTCATCGCCTGCTCGGACAGCCGCGCCGATCCGGCCACGATCTTCAACGCCGCGCCGGGCGAGCTCTTCGTGGTGCGCAATGTGGCGGGCATCGTGCCGCCGTTCGAGAGCGACAGTGGCCATCGCGGCACATCTGCCGCACTCGCCTTCGCAGTGGTGCAGCTTCAGGTGCGCGAGATTCTTGTGTTAGGCCATGCGCAGTGCGGCGGCATCGCGGCGGCGCTCGACAACAATCTGGTCGCCGGCGTTCCCTTCATCGGTAACTGGATCGAGCTGTTGAAGCCGGCGCTCGAACATTCGGCGCACATTCACGACGGCGCAGCACGCCACGTCGCGATGGAACGCGATTGCATCCGTCTCAGCCTCGAGAACCTGATGACCTTTCCCTTCGTCGCCGAGCGGGTGCACGCGGGCACGCTTCGCCTCAACGGCGCGCGATTCGGCATCGCCAACGGCGAACTCGAAGTGCTCGACCGGCCGAGCGGCGAATTTCGCGTCGTCTAGCTTTTCGGGTACTCGTAACCCTTCGGCGCACGCATTTGCAGCGCGAGCAGATGCTTGTTCGGATCCTCGAAGAACGCCATCCACAGATCGTAGGTGGGAAGCTGGGCGATGCGGTGCGGCGGGTGGACAAATTTCACGCCGCGCACTTCAAGCTCCCGCACGCAGACCGCGAGATCGGGGCAGTCGAAATAGAGCACCGAGCCGGCCGCAGGCTTCGGTTCGGGCCCATGCTCCTTTTCCAGCAGCAGGGATTGTCCACCGCAGTCGAAGAACGCCATGCCGGGCTGCGGCCGCATGATGAGCCTGAGGCCCAGGGTCTTCTCATAGAAGGCGATCGAGGCGTCGATATCCTTGGCGCTCAGCGCGATCTGGCCGATCCGGCCCAAATTCAGGTCCATGTCCATCCCCATGTTTCGGCCGGCAATCTAGCGGCAGCGGCACGGACGCGCATTGCCCGGGATTGCTAATTTCGCCCCGCGCGGAACGCCGCCGGCGTTGTGCCGGTGTGCCGCCGGAAGGCGCGCAGGAACGCGCTGTCGCTTCCATATCCGACGGCCTCGGCAACGGCGGCGGCGGAAAGCGGGGTGTTCTTCAGCATCACCTTCGCGCGCTCCATCCGGCGCGTCGATGCATATCCGGCGGGCGTCGTCCCATGGACGGTCTTGAACAGACGCAGGAGATGAAATTTCGAAAGCGCGGTCTCGCGAGCCAGCATGTCGAGTGAGGTATCGCTCCGGTCATCAAGGATTTCGCGTGCCCGTTCCAGTTTCGCCAGCAACAGTTTGCGGGTCGCTGCCTTCGCCGCACCCGTGCGTTGTGCCGCGCCGGCATGCCTCCGCGCGGCGTCGACCGCAGCTTGCAGGAGGACGAGCAGTCTTTCTTCGGTGGTCCTTGTCGTCGGATCGTCGTCCGCGAATGACTCGTGCAGCCGCTGAAGTTCGTCGGCGATGGACGCATCGGGACGGAACGCCACGTCGGGGAATTGCGGCAGCGCCGCCGAACAAGTCTCGTCGTCGAACCGTTGCACCGCCTGCTTCAGCAGATCGTCGGAATAGAACACGCACAGAGTCTGGGTTCCGAAGGCCTCGGGGAACTCCAGCTCATAGGGCTGCTGTGCATTCAAGATCACGGCTCGCGCGCCGGTCAGCGCATGGCTCGCGCCGCCGGCGCGATAGACCGCGCGTCCCTTCGGCACCCATTTGATCGAGAATGTGCCTTCCGAATCGCGAAGGCCGCCGCCCATCGCGTGGCCGTTGAGCACCGCGATCTCCGACGCGCTCTCGCCCAGTGCGCGCCGCCAGACCTTGCGCCAGGCCGGTCCGCCCGGGATCGCCGGGCCGCCCTGAATGTAGGTCAGCGTGGTCAGGACTGGCATCCGTCCGCAATTCCGGCATAACAATAGCGCAAATCCGCGAGCGCCAAACATGCCCGGCCTTTATTTCGAGCAGTTTTCCGTCGGCCAGACCTTCGACCACGCCATCCGCCGTACCGTAACGGAGATGGACAACGTCCTCTTCACGGCGATGACACACAATCCGGCCGCGCTCCATCTCGACGAGGAATATGGCAAACAGACCGAGTTCGGCACGCGCATCGTCAACTCGCTGTTCACGCTCGGCCTGATGATCGGCATATCGGTGCATGAGACGACGCTCGGCACCACCGTCGCCAATCTCGGTATGACGGACGTGACCTTCCCGAAGCCCGTGTTCCATGGCGACACGCTGCACGTCGTGAGCGAAGTACTGGAGGTGCGCGAGTCCAAGTCGCGCCCGGCGCAAGGCATCGTGCTGTTCCTGCACAAGGCGATCAATCAGCGCGGCGAAATCGTCGCGCAATGCAAGCGCAGCGCGTTGATGCACAAGACGCTGGCGGCATGATCGATGGCAGCGACCGCAACCCCCCATCGCATTGAAAATCGCATCAAGTGATGCTATCTTTGATGTTCAGGAGATAGCCATGCGCACCACAGTAACCCTCGACGACGAATTGCTTTCAAAGTCCGAGAAATATACCGGCATCAAGGAGAAGTCGGCGCTGGTAAACGCTGCATTAAAGGCGCTGGTAGAGCGGGAGGCTGCTCGGCGGCTCGCTCTTTTGGGTGGCAGTTCACCTCGCGCGAAGCTTCCGCCCCGCCGGCGTCCCAAGGCGGCATGATCCTCGTCGACACGTCGGTGTGGATCGCACATTTCGATGCGCCGAACGACACGTTGCTCGAATTGCTGGGTGGCCGCAGCGCCCGGATTCATCCCTTCGTCATCGGTGAGGTTGCGCTTGGACATGTACGCCAACGGGAGAGCATTCTGACGGAGTTGTGCGAATTGCCGCGAACAAAGGTGGCGGATGACGACGAAGTTCTGAATTTTATCGCTCGCCACCGGTTGTTTGGCATGGGAGTGGGATATGTGGACGCGCATCTTTTGGCGTCGGCAGCCCTGACCGTGGGCTGCTCGGTTTGGACTCTCGATCAGCGTTTGCGCAGAGCGGCGCAGAAATTGTCTCTTTCGGCAGACTGATCATGATCCTCCGCTCGCTCCTCTTCGTGCCGGCCGACAGCGAGCGCAAGCTCGCCAAGTCGACGTCCTCGCCCGCCGACGGATTGATCCTCGATCTCGAAGATTCGGTTTCGCCGGAAAACCGGCCCAAGGCGCGCGGCCTGCTGCGCGAATTCCTGAAGGACAAACACCGTCAGAAGATCTGGGTGCGCATCAATCCGGTCGGTTCGCCCGATTTTGTCGCCGACATGGAGGCTGCCGTTCCCGGCGCGCCGGCCGGCCTTGTGGTGCCCAAGCCAGACGGACCGCAGGATCTTCTCACGCTCGACGCGCATCTTCTCACCCTGGAGACGCAAGCTGGCCTGCCGCAGCGCTCGACCCTGTTGCTGCCGGTCGCGACCGAGACGCCGACCGCGGTTCTTTCGCTGCAGGACTATCGCTCGCCGCCCCCTCGTCTCGCCGCGCTCACCTGGGGCGCGGAGGATCTCTCCGCCGCGCTCGGCGCCGCGACCAATCGCGACGAGCAGGGCGAGTTCCTCTTCGTGCACAAGGTCGTGCGCAGCCTAGTGCTGATTGCCGCCAAGGCCGCCGGCGTCGCCGCGCTCGAGACGCTGCATGCCGACTTCCGCGACCTGAAGGGCCTCGAACGTGCCGCGCGCCTTGCCCAGCGCGAAGGCTTCTCCGGCATGCAGGCGATCCATCCCGATCAGGTCGAGCCAATCAACGCCGCCTTTACGCCGACTGCCGCCGATGTCGAGCATGCGAAGAAAGTCGTCGCGGCCTTCGCATCAGGCGCGGGCGTCGCCTCGCTCGACGGCAAGATGCTCGATCAACCGCATCTCAAGCAGGCGCGTCATGTGCTCGCGCTCGCGGAAACATTGCGCCGAAGCATCCAGGCGTAAAGCCCACCGACCAGGGCGATGAACACGACGATCGCGATCGGATTGGCGAGCGCGAAGTCCGCCGGCACCAGTGCCAGCGGCGCATCTTTCGAAAGACCGACAATCAGGGCCGCCAGCGCCACGCCGAACAGGCTCTCGCCCACAATCACGCCCGACGCCACCAGCACGCCCAGCCGATGGGCTCGTTCGGGGTTCGGTGCCTTCGCGGCGCGGCGATTGTACCAATGTCCGATGACCGCGCCGATCGTCAGCGGCAAGGTCGCCGACATCGGCAAATAGATTCCGATCGCGACCGCCAGCGGCGGCAGGCGCAGCCGCTTCATCACGCCGAGAAACTCGTCGAGCACGACCAGCACAATTCCGATCACCACACCGATGCCGATCATCGTCCAGTTGAGATTGTGCCCGATCACGCCCTGCGCCAGGGCTGCGATGAGCGTCGCCTGCGGCGCGGCCAGCGCTTTTGCCAAGGCATGCGGCGCACCGGCGAAGCCATAGGCATGCGCCAGCAGGTTCAGCACCGGCGGGATGACGGCCGCACCCGCTACCACGCCCGCGAGCAAGGCGACCTGCTGGCGCCACGGCGCCGCGCCGACCAGCTGGCCGGTCTTCAGGTCCTGCAGATTGTCGTTGGAGATCGTCGCCACCGCGAAGACGATGGCGGTGACGACCAGCGCGAAGGCGACCTGCGGCTGCGGCGGTCCGGGCACGGCCACGAGCAATACCAGTCCCGCGCACGACACGATGGTGAGGATGCCGACGCTGCTGATCGGACTGTTGGACGACCCCAGAAGGCCCGCCATGTAGCCGCACACCGCGGCGATCAAAAATCCGGCGGACGCGACGAACGGCACGGAAACGAGCGTCAAGGTCCAGGCCTGCGCGCCGAGTCCCGCCTCCTTCGCGAAGCTCGCGATGACGAAAGCGCTGAGCGCGAGACAGGCGATGGTCAATCCGGCGATCCATGTTGCGCTCAGATCGCGATCGCGCTGGTCCGTGCCGGCGGCGGTCTTGCCGCGCGCCGCGGCAAGCGTGTTTACAAGTCCCACCACCACGGGCTTTGCCAGCTTGACCAGCGTCCAGATCGCCGCCACCGCTATCGCGCCGGCGCCTATGAAGCGCACCTGATGCTGCCAGATGCCCATCACATGGTCGCCGAACGCGGCATGCGCGTCGGGCATCGCCGCAGTCAGGATCGGCACCGCGCCGCCCCAGCCGATCACAATGCCGAGCAGTCCGGCCATGCCGACCGACAGGCCCACCAGATGTCCCGCGCCCACCAGGGCAAGCGAAAAGGACATGTCGAACGAGGTGCCGCCCTTGCCGACCGAAAAGAATCTCTGGAATTCGCCGGCTGCGATCTGCGTCGCGGCGAGCGCCACCATGGCAAGCGATGCGGCCGAACCATAGACCACCGCGACCAGTCCTTCGCGCGCTTCCGCCGGATCCGCCTTGCTGCCGTCCTCGCGTTCGCCGGCGCCGACCTTCAGAACTTCCGCTGCCGCGACGCCTTCGGGATAGGGAAGATCGGAGTGGGTGACGAGGGCGCGGCGCAACGGAATGGTGAACAGCACGCCGAGCGTGCCGCCCGCGATGCAGATCAGGAACGAGGTCCAGAACGGAAAACCGGTCCACCAACCGACGATGACAAGACCCGGCAGCACGAAGATGATCGAGGACAGCGTGCCGGCCGCCGAGGCGACCGTCTGCACGATGTTGTTCTCCAGAATCGTGGAGCCGCGAAACAGGCTGAGTACGGCCATGGAGATGACCGCGGCGGGAATGGAGGAGGCGAACGTCAACCCGACCTTCAGGCCGAGATAGACGTTGGCGGCGGTGAATATCAGGGTGATCAGGGCGCCGAGGATCAGGCCGCGGACGGTAAGCTCCGCGGGGGCGCGTGAGGATGGGGAGGACACAGGGACTCGCGAATGGGATTCGCGTCACTGTGTCATGCGGACGAGGTTTCAGCCAATTTCAGGCGCCGCCGCGAAAAGAGCGCGCAAAGAAGAAAGGGAGGGCTTTGGCCCTCCCTTCCTCCGGTCGCCTCCGTTTGCCCCCGAAGGCGCCCACGCGGAACCTCGTCCTAGGGGGTCGTCGAGTAGTGCACGACCTGCGCGTTGTTGCCGACCGCCGAGGAGGTCACGCCGACGCTGCCGCCGACATTGTGCACCGTGACGTTCGCCGTGCCGAACACGTTGGACGTGTTCACCTGGGAGATGTGCGTCGGCGCATTCAGGGCGTTGGTGTCTTCTGTGTAAGTGTTGCCGAAGCCGCTCGAGGTGACGGCGACGTCCCCGCCGACATTGTTGATGTTCGCATTGACTTCCGAGCCGGGATCCTGCGCGCCGCAATATTGCTTGCTGTCGACGGCCGTCACGTTCGGATCGGTCGAGATGTCGGTCGAGTTGCAGACCGCGAGGCCGGAGACGCTCACGCCGCCGCCCACGCCATTGACCGTCGCATTGACGGTCGAGCCGATATTGGTGCTCTCGTCGTCCTGGCTGCTCGTGACATGGGTGTCGTCGAACGTCACCGCTTCCAGAACGTTACCCGCGCCCTGGCTCTGGATCACCACGTCGCCGGAAACGCCCTTGACGGTGGTGTTCAGGGTCGACCATTGCGCGCCGAAGCTGATCTGGCCGTTGAGGATGACGCTGCCGCCATGGTTGTGGCCTCCGTCATTCGCTCCCGCGGAGGCCAGCGTCGGCGACAGGATCGCTAGAGCTGTAGTAGCGATAAGGATTTTCGCGAGACGTATTGTCATTGATATGGTCCTCGTTGCGGGCGGTGATGGGGTGGTCGTCGCCGTGAACCGGCGGGGGGTTGCGGTCGCTGCCGTCGGCGAGCGGGTCGGTCGCGGCGGCGCAGCTGCCACCTGTGTGATAGAGGCGCGACGTCATCTCCAGGACAGCACGCTCGATCACCGAACGTACCGCGAGCTGGATCGGCTCGAGCGCGCTCTCGCCCACCGACGCGTCGAAGAAGTTCGCGCCGAGGAAGTCGAACACACCGACCGAAATCTGGCGGCCGATGATCTGCTTCTGGTAGGAGATCACATCGACGACCTGCAGCGTCCTGGTATCGACTAGGCGAAGATCGAGGCCGACATTCATGACGTACATGTTGCCGCCGGCCTGGCCTTTGATGCCGTTGGTCGCGGTCTCGCCGCCGTCGGCGCTGGCGCCTTCGGAGCGGATGTTGAAGTTGAGCTCGGTGATGCCGCCGACCAGATAATAGTCGGAGCCCGGGATCGAGCCGGCGATGATCTGGCGATAGTCGGGGCCGCCCTGGCCGCCGGCCTGATCGGATCCGATCAGCCGGTTGTTGGCGTATTTCAGCTCCATCTCGGCGACCGAGGTGTCGAAGCGCTCGACGAGCTGCACGCCCGCCTTGGAGAGCGCGCTCATCGCCATCAGGGCGGCGCCCTGCGTGATCTTGCGGCCGGAATTGTCGCTCTCGCTCTTGCCGGTGTAGTCCGCGATCTGGCCGACCGCGATGCGGATCGGGTGATTGGCGGTGTAGCCGGCCATGCAGCGCAGCGCGGCGGAGTAGGGTGTCTCATTGGAGATCACCGGCGAACCGCCGATCGGTGCCGTGTAGCGGCCGGTGCTGTCGGCCGACGGGCTGATGCAGCCCGCAAGCGACAAGCCGGCGGCCAACAGGACCAGAGGCTTCAGGAGAAATTTTCTACCGCGAGGTGTCATGGGAGGGGCTTCCCTTTGGCTTTCTTCGTTCAGTGTCCGGAGACGTTGTTGGTGGCTGTCTGATTTCCGCTGTTGTTCTGTGTGGCGTTGACGACCACGGTGTTGTTGTTTCCGAGCGTGACCACGTTCAGCTGATTGCCGATCGCCGTTGCGCCCCCAAAGGCGGTGCCTGCACCGCTCGTGCCAACGCCCGATCCCGCTGCAGCGCCGGCCGACGCGCTGGCGCCGGCGGAAGGACCGAAATTCGCTCCGATGAACTGGCCGTTCACGACCTGGAGGTTGCCGTTGCCATCGCGCAGCGAAGGACTGGGCGCCTGGTTTTCCTGGCCCGGCTGAAGTCCCCACGGCGCGTTGTAGGTCGAAGAGTTGCTGAAGTCGGCGGCCTGTGCGGCGCTCGCACCGGCAAAGAGCGCCAGGGCTGCGAAGCGAACAATATTGGTCGTAATAGCCATGTCGGTCGTCCGAAAGATCTCTTGGACCGACGGGGAGCAACGGCTGTGCCAGCGTTTTTGCCGGCCTTTGGCGCCGGCGCGCCCGGTATTGTTTCAAAGCGGCACGGCGATGCGCTAATTTGGGCCGCCCGGTACATCGGAGATTTGATTGGCAACGCTGGAATTCTTCTTCGACTGTTCCTCGCCCTGGACCTATCTCGCCTTCACGCGGGTCCAGCCCATCGCCGCGCGTACCGGCGCCGCGATCGTCTGGAAACCGATTCTGGTGGGGGGTGTCTTCAACGCCGTTAACCGTGATGTCTATGATCGTCGCGCCAATCCCGATCCGCGCAAGGCCGCCTACAGCGCCAAGGACCTCCAGGATTGGGCGAAACTCGCGGGTCTGAAGATCGTTATGCCGCCGCCGGTCTTTCCCGTGCGAGCCACGCTGGCGATGCGCTGCGCGCTGGCTGCCCAGGAGGACGGTAAGGTTATCGAATTCTCAACATGCTGCTTCAAGGCCTATTGGGCGGATGGCAAGGATATCAACCTGCCCGAGATCGTCGCTGAAATTTGTGTAGCGGCGGGCCTCGATGCGGACCGCATCCTGCGGCGCAGCGGCGAACCCGAAATCAAGGACCGCCTTCGCGCCAACACCGACGAGGTTATCGCGCGCGGCGGCTTCGGCTCGCCCACCATGTTCGTAAACGGCGGCGACATGTACTTTGGCAACGACCGTATGGAATTGGTGGAAGCGGCGCTTCGCCGCTGAGAATTGGACACATGGCATATTTCCAGGAAGGTCGTCCGGCGCGCGAACCGTTTCTCCGCGCGCCTGCGTCGGTCGTCGCGCTGATCGGGGTGATCGCGGCCGCGCATGTCGCGCGCGTGCTGGCGCCGGCGGCCGTATCGGAGCGGATTCTCAATACCTATGCGCTCCACCCGGCCGTCTATACCGCGCCGACCGGAATTTCGGCGAGCTGGACCGATCGCGTCGTTCCGCTCTTCAGTCACATGCTGCTGCACGCCGATCTGACGCATCTCGCGGTGAATTCGGTATGGCTTCTTGCATTCGGGCCTATCGTTGCGCGGCGCTTCGGCGCGCTCCCATTCTACGTGCTTTTCGTGATCAGCGGCCTCGCCGGTGCGCTGGCCTTCGTTGCGCTGGACTGGGGCCAGAATGTCGGCGTGATCGGCGCATCGGGCGCAATCTCGGGCCTGATGGGCGCGGCAATCCGGATGATGCGGGTGCGCGAGCCCTATCTCAATGCCGCGACGCTGCCGCTGATGCCGCTCTTGTCTTCGCAAGTGGTTCTGTTCACCGCGGTCTGGCTTCTGGTCAATGCCGCGACCGGCCTTTTGGGGGTAGGCCTGACCGGCTCAATGCAGGCCATCGCCTGGCAGGACCATATGGGCGGCTATTTCGCCGGACTGCTGCTGGCCGGTCCGTTCGAGCATTTATTCGGACGTCTGCGCCGCCGGACCGCTTGAAGCGCTCGACCCGCGACTTACCTTAGGTGCGTCCCCGAATGCGGTTCCCAGGCCGCGTGAATTGTGGAGCACGAATATGTCCGACATGCCCCCGAACAACTCGGCCAATAGTGCTCCTCCGGCGGCGCATCCGCCTTTCCCCGTCGTTCGCTTGCTCTATTCCATCGGCTACGGATTCGTTGCGTGGTTCGTGCTGAACGTCCTCTTCGTGCTGGCCGTCGTCCAATTCGTCATGATCGCGATCAATGGCAGGGTGAATGAGGAACTCAAATCGTTCAGCCTGACGCTCCTGCAGTATGAGTGGGAGCTTCTTGCGTTCATCGCCTTCGTGCGCGACGAGCAGCCCTTTCCGATCGGGCCATTTCCGAAGCATGCCTAGTTACTGCGCGCCGAATTCATTCGTTCACTGACTGATAAATTAATTTGTGCAGTTGCGAAGTGAACGCTTGCGCGATGCGTGTGGCATATTGGGTACAAAGCGTTTTCGAATGAGCGCGCGTGTTTGTCATACGGCGATAATGCGCTTGCTCGTTGCTTGAGCTTGCTCCTATCGTTCTTTCGCAAAATTGCGTCGTTCTGGGTCCGCTTGAAATGCAGGCGGGGCGCGGTTGGCACACAAGGTCCGCGCATCATGCGGATCACAACGGGGAGCTCCAAATGCCTGTCACGCGTTCGAATGGGACCGTTCGGTCCGCAACATTTATTAGTGCTTTGTTGTTGTCGACGGCCTTCACGGTCCCTGCCTTCGCGCAGATCGAAACCGTGGTTGTGACCGCCGAACGCAAGGCGGAAGACATCCAAACAGTTCCGATTGCAGTGACCGCGCTGACCGGCGCAGACCTCAAGGCGAAGCAGGTCAACAGCTTCAAAGACCTTCAATTCCACGTCCCCAGCGTGACATTCACGAAGTCCAACTTCGGCGGCGCGCAATTCCAGATCCGCGGTATCACGACCCAGTTCGGTCTCGGCGCGGCCATCGCGCAGAACGAAAACGACATCTATCTTGAGGCGCCGGCCCTGGTGACCGGCCAATATTACGACGTCGATCGCGTCGAAGTGGCGCGCGGCCCGCAGTCGACCTCCTACGGTCGCGCGGCGACCGGCGGCGCGGTGAACATCATCACCACCAAGCCGGTGCTCGATGAATTCCAGGCGCGTGCCTCGATTGACTATGGCGAGTACAACACGTTTAAGCCGGAAGCGATGATCAACATCCCGATCATCGACGGCGAGCTCGGCGTGCGCATCGCGGCACTTGGCGTGTTCCACGACGGTTATGAGAAGAACAATTACGCCGGTCCGGTGATCTTCCCCGGCGGTCCGATCGACAAGCGCATCAATGGCCAGGGCACGGCCTCGGGTCGCGTCTCGGTCCGCTGGGAACCGAGCGCAGACACGACGATCGATCTCGTGGGCGAAGTCGGCTACGAGAACGACAATCGCGTCCGCGGCGACAAGCAGCTCTGCCATCGCGATCCGTCAGGCGTAATCGGATGCCTGCCCGATCAGGTCGCCTTCCAGCCGATCAACGTTCTCTCGACGCTTGGCGCCACCCTCGGTTCCAAACAGGGCATCACCGCACTGTTGAATCTCTCTTTTGGGGTGCCTTTCGCCACGGCGCAGACGCTGGGCAATACGCTGGGATTGTTCAATCTTGCCGGCAACGGTGGCCCGGGTGATCCGGGCAATCCTTTGGCCGCCGCTGCAGTTCGTGGAGCAGCTGCGTTTCCGAACCCGTTCACGAGTCCCTGTGGCCCGTTCTCTTGCCTGAACCCCGCGGCAGTCAACGGTCCGGGCAGCGGTGCGAACGGTGTTGTCACACCCGATATCTTGACCTCGAACACCGCTTTCACCCCGAAGTACAAGGGCAATGGCGGCACCTATATGTTGAACTGGTCGCAGACCATCACCGACTGGCTGAAATCGACGCTCGATGTCGGCTATGTCAATGGTTACCAGTTCACCCAGCAAAACTATAACGACGCGTCGCCTGAGAACATCAGTGGACTGATCGCTCCGGCCGTCGCCGGATTCCAGGCCCTGTTCGGCAACGGTTCGGGTCCTGGTTTTGCAGGTGCTGCAAACGCCACCGGGGCATACAACACCTACTTCTCGGTTCCCGGGGCTCTGCCGCTCTCCAACACCTATTACAACGGCAAGTTCGGTTCCTACGCGGGCATTATCGACCCCGCACACGGCATCCTCACCAGGACGCCGTACTTCGCCGCTTATGACGAGGACCAATTCTCGCAACGCGAGTGGACCGGCGAATTGCGTTTCCAGACTGCCTTCGACGGACCGCTGAACTTCTCGGCCGGTGCCTTCTGGATGTCCTATGACAGCCGCAACCAATACTGGGTCGCGTCCAACGGCCTCGACTGGGAATCGATGGTCATCGGAGCATTTGCGAGCCCGCCTGGCGTTCCGCTGATGCTCGCTTCCACGAGCTATGACGGCGAATATCGCCGTGGCGCGGTGCAGTCGCGATCGATGTTCCTCGAGGGTACCTACGACATCCTTCCCGACGAGTTGAAGCTGATCCTCGGTGCTCGCTACAACGACGACCGTTCGAGCGATATCACGACGCAGATCGCGGTGGGCGGCCTGCTCCTCGCCAACGGCTTCGTCCCGGTCGGCACGCCAAGCTGCACGGCGAATGGCGGCATCCAGGTACCAGGGTGCGTCGGTTTCCCCGGCACGTATCGTCAGCCGACCAACACCACGGGCAAGGCCAACAACGTCACCGACAAGTGGACCGGTCGCGCCAATCTGACATGGACGCCGAAGCTCAGCTGGACGGACCAGACACTGGTCTATGCCACGGCCTCGCGCGGCGAACTCGCCGGCGGCACGAACAAGGCGCAAGGTGTGGCGACCTTGGTTGTTCCGGCGGTCTATCAGCCGGCGACCGTCGATGCCATCGAAGTGGGCACCAAGAATACCCTCCTCGACGGGACGCTGCAGGCCAACCTCGATGCCTGGTACTACAATTACGAGAACTATCAGGTCGGCATCATCGCCAACCGTGCGGCGCTCACCTACAACATCCCGGCCCATCTCTACGGCCTGGAAGGCGAGTTCGTCTGGCAGCCTGAGGACGATCTGGCCTTCAACATGACGTTGAGCCTGACGCGGACGCAGGCCGGCAACTCCTATGCCACCGACCAGCGCAATCCGACGGCTGGTGTGCCGAACTCGATCCTGGTCAAGGATATGACCAACGGCTCGCTGTGTGTCATCGTGCCGACATCGCCGTTGACAGCCGGGCACACGCCCGGCGACTCGAGCACCGCGCCTGCCAACACCATCGGAGCGCATGTCAACAACTTCTACCTCCCGAACGGAGGCAATGCCGCCATCGACGCGCCGTTTGGCGTGCCGCTGGTCAACTTCGGCGTTTGCAATCCTGCGATTCAGCCCTTGCTCCTGGCGGCAGGCTATTCCTTCTCGCAGGCGACCAACCCGAAGACGGGCGCGCCGATTGCGGGTCTGTTTGACGGCACCGGCAATGCGGTCAACCTTCACGGCAACAGGCTACCGGACGTTCCCAATGCCCAGGTCGGCGTCGGCGCCCAGTGGACTGCGCATCTGAGCAACGGCTACACGCTGGTTCCGCGTGTCGACTACTACTGGCAGTCGGGCTTCTATGCTCGCGTGAACAACGACCCATCCGATCGCTTTAGCGGCTGGGATACGATGAACGCGCAGATTCAGCTCAACCCGGCCGACAGCAACTGGTATGCGCGCATCTTCGCGACCAACGTGTTCGACAAGCACAACGCCACCGGCGTCTATCTGACGGACCCGACCTCGGCTCTGTTCACCAACGTGTTCTCCGAAGATCCGCGTGTTATCGGCATCTCGGTCGGCGCGAACTGGTAAGCGTCACACATCGACTACGGGGAAGGGGCGCCGGTTTCGGCGCCCTTTTTCTTTGGCCTTCGGGCGCCAATGTCGCTGGCGCACAGGAGACCGTTTCCCAGCCTGCCGCGATGAATTAGCGTCCACCGCCTGACCGGCGGAGGAAGCCATGGAAAAGCGCAAACTCGGAAAATCGGGAATCGAGGTCTCGGTGGTCGGCCTCGGCTGCAACAATTTCGGCGCTATGCGGATCGACGCCTCGCGCAAGGTCGTCGATCGCGCGATCGAGGCCGGCATCACGCTGTTCGATACCGCCGACGTCTACGGCAATCGCGGCGGCTCGGAGGAGCAGCTCGGCGAGATCCTCGGCCCACGGCGCAAGGACATCGTGCTGGCGACCAAATTCGCCATGCCGATGGACGATTCGGGCAGCAAGCAGGGCGCCTCGGCGGCCTACATCAAGGAGGCCTGCGAAGCGAGCCTGAAGCGCCTCAGGACCGACCGTATCGACCTCTATCAGCAGCATCGCCCCGACCCCAACACACCCATCGCGGAGACGCTCGGCGCGCTCAACGAACTGGTCAAGCAGGGCAAGGTCAGGGCCATCGGCTGCTCCAACATGGCCGCCGATCAGCTGATCGCGGCGCAGGAGACGGCCCGCAAGAACGACTACGCCGCCTATGTCACGGCGCAGGATCAGTACAGCTTGCTGGTGCGCGGCGTCGAAGGTGCGCTGGTGCCCGTTCTGGAAGGGGAAGGCATGGGCCTGCTTCCCTATTTCCCGCTCGCCAGCGGACTGCTCAGCGGCAAGTACGAGAAGGGCAAGGAGATTCCGGCCGGCACCCGTTTTGCCCGTATGGGCCGCTTCAGCGAACAATACATGACCGAAGAGAATTGGCGGATCGTCGAACAGCTGACGGCCTTCGCGAAGGAGCGCGGCCACACCATCCTGGATCTCGCCTTCTCCTGGCTCCTCGCGCGGCCTTATCTCTCGAGCGTGATCGCAGGCGCCACGCGTCCCGAGCAGATCGAGCAGAACGCCAAGGCCGCAAGCTGGAAGCTGTCCGCCGCCGACGTCGCCGCCGTCGACCGGATCACGCAGCGGGGCTGATCTCTATTCCGCAGGCTGCGGCCGCGAGCCGACAAGGTCGCGCCAGCGGAAATGGCCGATCCGCTGGCCGATATCGTCCAGATAGATGTACAGCACCGGCGTGATGTACAGCGTCAGAAGCTGAGACAGCAGCAATCCGCCCGCCACGCACAGGCCGAGCGGACGGCGCGCATCGGACCCGGCGCCCAGGCCGACCGCGATCGGCAAGGTTCCCATCATCGCGGCCATCGTCGTCATCATGATGGGGCGAAAACGGATCATCGCCGCATCGAAGATCGCGACGTCCGAGGTCGCGCCCTCGTCGCGCTGCCGGTGCAGCGCGAAATCGATCATCATGATCGCGTTCTTCTTCACGATGCCGATCAGCATCATCATGCCGACGAAGGCGTAGAGGCTGAGCGGTATGCCGGTGACCCACAGCGTCAAGAGCGCGCCGACCGCGGCGGACGGCAGGCCCGACAGGATCGTCAGAGGGTGGATGAAGCTCTCATAAAGTATGCCCAGGATGATATAGACGGTGATCACCGCGATCAGCAGCAGCAGGCCCATGTTCTGCGTCGAGCTCTGGAATGCCTGCGCCGTTCCCTGGAAGCTCGATTGTACCGTGGCCGGCACGCCGATCTGGGCGCGCAAGCGATCGATCGCCGACACCGCATCGCTCAGTGCCTTGCCCTTGGCGATATCGAACGAGATCGTCACGGAGGGAATCTGCCCCAGATGGTTGATCGAAAGCGGCATCGTGCCCTGCGAGATGTGCGTGACCGCGTTGAGCGGCACCAGGGTCCCGTCCTTGGCGGTCACATAGAGGCGCGATAGCGCGTTGGCGTCCTGCTGGTACTGCGGCAGCAACTCCAGGATGACCTGGTACTGGTTGGAGGGCGCGTAAATCGAGGAGACCTGCTCGCCGCCATAGGCAAAGCCCAGCGCGTTCTCGATCTGGCTCGGCGTTATGCCGAGCGAACTCGCGCGGTCGCGATCGATGGTGACGTTCACCGCCGGCGTCGAGAGGTTGAGGTCGCTGGTGACGCCGGCAAAGGCCGGGTCGTTCTGCATCGCCGCGGCCAGCCGGACCGAAATGTCCTGCAACTCGTCCAGGTCCAGGTCCTGAAGCGTGTACTGATAGGGCAACTTCGAATTTAGCCCGCCGATGCGGAACACGGGCGGGTTTTGCAGAAACACGTTGATGCCTGGCACGACGGAAACCTTGCGCGAAAGCTCGCGCACGATGTCGTCGGCGCTCATCGGAAAGAGCCCGAAGAAGGTGCGCTGGCGATGCGCCAGGTCCTTCAGGCGCAGCACGATGAAGCCGGTATTGGTGCCCGCCGCCGTGGGGCCGGTACCCACTGCCGACATCGCTCCCTCGACGTTGGGGTCGGCGTTCATGATGTGGGCGACCTGCTGTTGGTAATGCACCATCTGGTCGAACGACGTGCCGTTCGCCGCTTCGGTCGCCGCACGCAGCAGGCCGGTATCGTCGCTCGGCAGGAAGTCCTGCTGCAGCATGTAATACAGCCCCACCGCCGCCACGATGCTGGCCAGGAACATGCCGAAGATCACGGGCCGGTGATTCAGGCTCCAGCGCAGCGTGCGCTCGTAGAAGGCCTGCATGCGGTCGAACGTGCGCTCGCTCCAGCGGTAGAACGCATTGTGCGCCACGCCTTCCTCGCTCCTCAGCATGCGGCTGCACAGCATCGGCGTGAGCGTGATGGAGACGAGGCCGGAGAAAGCGATCGCAAGAATGATGACCACGGCGAATTCGTGCAGCAGCCGGCCGATGATGCCGCCCATGAACACGATCGGGATGAACACGGCAGCAAGCGAAATGGTCATCGACAGGATGGTGAAGGCGATCTCGCGCGAGCCCTTCAATGCCGCTTCCATCGGCGTCTCGCCCTGCTCGATGTGCCGGATGATGTTCTCCAGCATCACGATGGCGTCGTCGACCACGAACCCGACCGACAAAGTCAGGGACATCAAGGAGAGATTGTCGAGGTTGTAGCCGAACAGCGCCATGCCGGCGAAGGTGCCGATCACCGCGATGGGAAGTGCGAGCGAAGGGATGAACGTCGCCGAAACCCGGCGGAGGAACACGAAGATCACGCCGACGACGAGAATTCCCGCGATCAACAGAGTCGTCTGCACGTCGGAGATCGAGGCGCGGATCGTATCGCTGTGATCGTGGATCATCTGCAGACGCACCGACGCCGGCAGCTGCTGCAGGAAGGTCGGTAACACCTTGTTGATCGAGTCGACGAGCTGGATCGTGTTGGAGCCGGGCTGGCGCTGGATCGACAGGACGATCGCCCGCCTGTTCTGGTACCAGCTCGCCGCGCGGTTGTTCTCGACGCTGTCGATGACGCGCGCGACGTCCTTGAAGCGCACCGGCGCGCCGTTCTGGTACACCACGACCTGGTTCTGGAAGCCGGCCGCGTTCATCAGCTGGCCTGTGGCATGGATCACGGCGGCGCGGGTCGGGCCGTTCAGCGTGCCGGTGGCCACGTTGACGTTGGCGTTAGCG
This sequence comes from uncultured Alphaproteobacteria bacterium, assembly GCA_963741735.1. GTDB lineage: Bacteria > Pseudomonadota > Alphaproteobacteria > Micropepsales > Micropepsaceae > Rhizomicrobium. The sequence continues at coordinate 33,293 of CAVUJB010000002.1, read as the reverse complement.
GTCGCGGTCGCAAGCTGGTCTATGCCGATATGACGGGTCGCGAGCGCGGCCGGATCGGCCTGGATGCGCACCGCGAATTTCTGCGCGCCATAAACGTTGACCTGCGCCACGCCGTTCAGCGTCGAAAGCTGGCGCGCCAGCAATGTCTCCGCATATTCATCGACCTTCGACAGCGGCAATGTGGTCGAGCTGAGTGCCATGAACATGATGGGCGTATCGGCCGGGTTCACTTTCCGCAGCGTCGGCGGCGTCGGCATGTTGGGCGGCAGCTTGCGCACCGCGGTCGAGATCGCCGACTGCACGTCCTGCGCCGCACCGTCGATATTGCGGTCCAGGCGGAACTGGATGGTGATCGTTGTGGTGCCCTGCGTGCTCGACGAGGTCATCGAGTCGATGCCGGCGATGGTGGAGAACTCGCTCTCCAGCGGCGTCGCCACGGCCGATGCCATCGTCTCCGGATCGGCGCCGGGCAGGCTAGCCGACACCACGATGGTGGGAAAATCGACGTTGGGAAGCTCGCTGACCGGGAGCGTCACGTATCCGAACAGTCCGAAGATCACCAGCGCCGACATCAGCAGCGTGGTCATCACCGGACGCCGGATGAAGGGCTCCGAAATGTTCATTGGACCAGCGTCGGGTCGCGCGTTCCGGTGCCAGGCACCGGCTGTGTGATCTTGACCGGCTTGCCGGGCAGCACCCTCAGCTGACCGTCGGTGATGACCTTGTCGCCGGGCTTTATCTGGCCCTTGATCGCGATGTCGGTGCCATCGTCGTAGATCACGGTGACCGGCCGCATCTCGGCGATGCCGTTCTCGACGACATAGACGTAGCGCATGTTCGGTCCCAGATTGATCGCCTCGCGCGGCACGACGATCGCATTGTGGATCGCGTTCAGCGTGACGCCGACATCGACAAGCTGTCCGGGCACGAGCGCGCTGTCGGTATTGGCGAAGGTGGCGCGCAGCTCGATCGTGCCGGTCTTGTCGTCGACCTCGTTGCCGATGAAGTCGATGGGGGCCGAGACCAGCCGCGTGACGCTGCCATGGCTGGCGACCGCCGCGCTCAGATCGTTCTGGCGCGCCCGCTCCTGCAGCCGCGGCAGTTCGGCCTGCGGCAGCGAAAACGACAGTTTCACCGGCTGGATCTGCGTGATGACGACGAGCGGGCTCGTGCTGTTGGCCGTCAAAAGGTTACCCGGCTGGATCAGGATCGGTCCGGTCTTGCCGTCGATCGGCGAGCGGATCGTGGTGTAGCCGAGATTGAGGCGGGCCGATTCGACGGCCGCTTCGGCCTCGAGATAGGCCGCCCGCGCATCGTCGGCGTCCTGGGGCGAGATTGCATTCTGCGCCTTCAGCCGGGCATAGCGTTCGGCCTTGGCCTTGGCCGTGATCAACGAAGCCATCGCGCTGTCATAGGTTGCCTGATAGGGCCTCGGATCGATCTGGAACAGCAAATCGCCGGCGTGGACGAGCTGGCCCTCGCGAAAATTGGCCCGCATGAGCTGGCCCTGGACCCGCGCGGTGATCTGGACGGTGGCATTGGCGACCACGGTGCCGATCGTATGTTCGACGACGGCCATGTCGCGGCGCGTCACGCTTGCCGTCACGACGGGCGGTGCCGGCCTGGGCGGGGTGCCGGGAACGTTGAATATTCTCCAGGCGATGAACGCCAGAATCAACGCGCCCACGATGCCCGCGATGATCCGGAAACGGGTGCTGGAAGCCTGGATCCCGGCCGGAGCGGTGCGGGCGGCGGACGGCTTGGCCGGAAGGCTGTCGGGGAAGCGGATATTCATCGATCAGTCCAGGGGCCGACGTTCCGCGCTAAAGGGCTTGGCCAATGCCCATGCGCATGGCGGGCGAATCCGCCATACACCAACGCTCCCGCACCTGTCCTAGCACGCTAGCAGCCAATTTCCAGACTGTTTTGCAGGCATTTCGCCCCTGCGGGACAGCGTGTCCTCTCGGATTGTCGCCAAAACGTCGTAACGGGCCGGTTTGAGACGAAAACCCAATGAGGTAAACGGCGGAACCTCATGAGTTGCCCCCGCGAAGGGGGGCGTCTATAAGCCCGCCCTCCCGACGAGCGCCAAAAGCCTATGGATATCCGCAACATCGCGATCATCGCCCATGTCGACCATGGCAAGACCACGCTCGTGGACCAGCTCCTCAAGCAGTCCGGCTCGGTGCGCGAGAACCAGCACATGGACGAGCGCGCCATGGACTCCAACGACCTGGAGCGCGAGCGCGGCATCACCATTCTGGCCAAGTGCACTTCCGTCGAGTGGCACGGCACCCGCGTTAACATCGTCGACACCCCCGGCCACGCCGATTTCGGCGGCGAGGTGGAGCGCATCCTTTCCATGGTCGACGGCGTGGTGCTGCTGGTCGACGCCGCCGAATCCGTCATGCCGCAGACCAAGTTCGTGCTCTCCAAGGCGCTCAAGCTTGGCCTCAAGCCCATCGTGGTGATCAACAAGATCGACCGCCAGGACGCCCAGCCCAAGGAAACGCTGGAGTTGATCTTCGATCTCTTCCTGGCGCTGGAAGCCAACGACGATCAGCTCAATTTCCATTATCTCTATGCCTCGGGACGTAACGGTTGGGCGGTGAATGAGCTGACCGATGAGCACAAGAATCTCGATCCGCTGTTCCAGCGCATCGTGGAGGACGTGCCGCTGCCCAAGCCGCTGCCGCTGGCCGGCGACGACCATCCCTTCAAGATGCTGGTGACGACGCTCGAAGCCGACAACTATCTCGGCCGCATCCTGACCGGCCGCATCGAATCCGGCGCGATCACCGTCAACCGCCAGATCAAGGCGCTGAACGCCAAGGGCGAAGTGGTCGAACGCGCCCGCGCCACCAAGCTGCTCGCCTTCCGCGGCCTCGCCCGCGTGCCGGTCGAGCGCGTCGAGGCCGGCGACATCGTCGCCATCGCGGGCCTCACCGATGCGACCGTCGCCGATACGTTGTGCGACATCTCCGTCGAAGAGCCGTTGCACGCCCAGCCGATCGACCCGCCCACCCTGGCCATGACGGTCTCGGTCAACGATTCGCCGCTGGCGGGCCGCGAAGGCGACAAGGTGCAGTCTCGCGTCATCCGCGACCGTCTGCTCCGCGAAGCCGAAGGCAATGTCGCCATCAAGGTGAAGGAAACCGGCGAGGGCGCCTTCGAAGTGGCCGGCCGCGGCGAATTGCAGCTCGGCGTGCTCATCGAGAATATGCGCCGCGAAGGATTCGAGCTCTCGATCAGCCGCCCGCGCGTTCTGTTCCAGACCGGCGAAAAAGGCGAGCGGCTGGAGCCGATCGAGGAAGTCACGGTCGACGTCGACGATCCCTACACCGGCGTCGTCATCGACAAGATCTCACAGCGCAAGGGCGAGATGCAGGACATGCGCCCGACCGGCGCCGGCAAGACGCGCATCATCTTTCTCGCGCCGAGCCGTGGGTTGATCGGCTATCACGGCGAATTCCTCACCGACACGCGCGGCACCGGCGTGATGAACCGCATGTTTCACGGCTATGCGCCGCACAAGGGCGCGGTGCAGGGACGCGTCAACGGCGTGCTGATCTCGACCGGCGACGGCGAGGCCGTGGCCTATGCGCTGTGGTATCTGGAAGAACGGGGCAAGCTCTTCGTCGTGCCGGGCACCAAGGTTTATCAGGGCATGGTCATCGGCCAGCACGCCAAGGACAACGATCTCGAGGTCAATCCGCTGCGCGCCAAGCAGCTGACCAACATCCGCACCACCTCGAAGGACGAGGCGGTCAGGCTGACGCCCATCGTGCCGATGACGCTCGAGCAGGCGATCGCCTATATCGAGGACGACGAGCTGGTCGAGGTCACGCCGCAGTCGATCCGTCTGCGCAAGCGCGAACTCTCGCCCCATGACCGCAAGCGCTCCGCGCGCGCAGAGGTCGACTAGTCGTCCGCAAGCGTCAGAACCAGCGGGTCGGCATGGCGCGCGAAACCCTTGCGCTCGTAGAACGGATAAGACCGGTCGCTCGGCCACACGACCAGCAGCTCCAGCCGTTCCATCTTCGCCCAGCGCGTGACGAAATCCAGCAGTTGCGAGCCCACCGACTTGTCGCGAAATTCCGCGAGCACGTAACAGTTCGTCAAATAACCCCAGAATGCGTCCACGCGTTTCGGCGACGGAATTTTCTCGACCTTGCGCACGGTCATCGCGGCGACGATGCGATCAGCCGTTTCTGCGACGAAGTGAACGGTCAGCGGATCGCGCTGGATTGGGGCCGCAACGAACGCTGAAATGAAACGGTTCTTGTCTTCCGCGGCGAAGTCTTCCTCATCGTCGGTCTGCAGGCGCCAGCGCAAATCGGCGAGGACCGGCAGATCGTCTGGCCGGGCCGGCCGGGTGACGATACCGATCATGACGTTTCCCGCTTGAGCCCCAGCCGCCCCGCCACGATGTTGTCGACCATGCGCTTGGGCAGGTTCAGCGTCATGAAATTCTGGAACGGGTCGGGCGTCACGGTGTAGCGCACCTTCGGCTTTGCCGCGGTCAGCGCGGTGTACACCACCTCGCCGAGCTTCTCGGGCGGAAAACCCTTGCGCCCCAATTCCAACATGTAGTTCTTCACGTTGGTCAGCGGCTTGAGATAAGGCGTGTTGGCGTACTGATTGACGTCGACCTCATCGGCCTTGTCCCAGATCGGCGTCGCCACCGCGCCCGGCGCCACCACGATCACGTCGATCCCGAATATCATCAGCTCGCGCCTCAGCGATTCCGACATGCCCTCCAGCCCGAACTTGGACGCGTTGTAGGGCCCCATGAACGGGTTGGCGTTCTTCCCGCCGACCGAGGAGATCATCACGATCCTTCCCGGCTCGCCCTTGCGCGAGCGGTCGGCGCCGAGCAGCGGTGCGAAGGCCTGCGTGACGATCAGCTGACCGGTCAGGTTCACCTCGATCTGCTTTCGGAACTCGTCGAGCTTGAGATAGAGCAACGGCCCCGCGATCGCGATGCCGGCATTGTTGACGAGGCCGGCCAGCGTCTCGCCGCCGAGCGCCGCGGCGACCAGTTCGGCGCCCCGGCCGACGGCCGCCTCGTCCGTCACGTCGAACAGCAGCGGCACGAAATTGACGCCGAATTCCTTCTGGAGCCGGTCCGCATCCGCCTGTTTGCGCACGCTGCCGAACACGCGAAAGCCCTTTGAAATAAGGACCTTCGCGATCCCCCAGCCAATTCCGGTGGACGATCCGGTGACCACGGCGCTTTTCATGTGATGCCCCTTTTTCCAATCGCTCGTTCTATATATGCCTTGGCCGAGGATTTCCCATGACTGTGCCTTCCGACACCATCGCCTTTGCCCACCGGCTCGCCGACGCCTCCGGCGAGGTCATCCGTCCCTATTTCCGTCAGCGGATCGAGGTCGCCAACAAGCCGATGCTGGTCAACGGCGTGCCGATCTTCGATCCGGTTACCGAAGCCGACAAGAACGCCGAAAAGGCGATCCGCGCCATCATCGATTCCGAGCGACCCAACGACGGCATTCTCGGCGAGGAGTTCGGGGAGAAGAAAGGAACAACGGGCCTGCGCTGGGTGCTCGATCCGGTCGATGGCACGCGCGCCTTCATCAATGGGCGGCACGAATGGGGCTCGCTGATCGCGCTGGAGGACAATCTTCGTCCGGTGCTCGGCGTGCTCGACCAACCCTGGATCGGCGAACGCTTCGTCGGCGCCAACGGCAAGTCCGAACTGCACTTCCGCGGCGCCACCGTGCCGCTTCGCGTGCGCCAGTGCGAAAAGCTCGCCGACGCGATTCTCTGTGCCACCCACCCCGATGCCTACCATCAGCCTGGCGAGTGGCCTGCGTTCAAGCGGGTGCAAAAGGAGGTGCGGATGCTGCGCTGGGGCGGCGACTGCTACATCTTCGGCACCATGGCGCTCGGCTTCTGCGACGTGATCGTGGAGACGACGTTCCATCGCTGGGACGTTGCGGCGCTCATTCCCATCATCGAAGGCGCCGGCGGCATCATCACCAACTGGCAGGGCGGCTCCTGCGCCGAAGGCGGCCAGGTGCTCGCCGCCGGCGATCCGCGCATCCACGAAGCCACGATGAAGCTGCTCAACGCCTAGGGCAAAGCGCGGACCGCGTCGACGAGGCGCTGTAGCCGGCGATCCTTGTCCAAAATGACGCGGAAGCCATCGCCGACGACCCGGCGCGTTCCTGGATCGATGGGAATCGCAGCCCAGTCGAGCGGTGCAAACGTCAGTTCGATTTCGGCCCGCGGTTCGAGGAGGGCGCGAAGGGACCATGCGATTCCGTAACTCTCGTCCCTGTCCGACAGGATGCTGAAGTCGGGCGCGAGCACGGCTGAAAGCCAGCTTCGGTCGGCGCGGTAATCGCTCGGTTTGTCGGCCAGTACGATCAGGTCGATATCGGAATCCGGCCGTGCCGCGCCGCGCGCCCAGGAACCGGCCAGACCGAGCGATTTGAGATCGGCGCGCGAACGCACCCACTTGGCGACGAGGTCGGTCAGGGCTTGCGCATCGGCCGGCGTCATGGCGCCTCAGATGTTGTTCGCCGCGGTGAACTCGTCGAACGCCTTCCAGAAACGGTCGCGGATCGAATCGTTCTCCATCAGGATTTCGTGCTCGGAGTCCTCGAACTCGACATAGGTTCCGTGCGGCAGGCGTTTGGCGAAATCACGGGTCGCCGAGGTTTGCACGATGCGATCTTTGCCCGCGCCGCACACCAGCACCGGCGTCTGGATCGCTTCGGCATAGCCTGGCCGCATTTCCATCGCCATCGAAGCGGAGGCCGCCTTCAGCCAGCCCCAGGTCGGACCGGCGAGGCGAAGATCGGGCTGCCGAGCGATGAGATCCTGCGCGCGTTGGAAACGCCGACGGTCGGACGTGACGAGATTGTCTTCGAAGCGCATGTTCAGCGGGTCGCGCCCTTCCATGCCCAGCACCCAGCCTTTCGATTGTCCGAGCGCGTTCATCGCAGACGTCATCAGGTGGGCCACCCATGGCGGATAGCCGCGCGTGGAGACTGCCATCATCGGGGCGCTCAGCACCGCGGCCGAGAATGATCCCGGCTTGTCGTGCAACGTCCTGAGCAGCGCGTGCGCGCCCATGGAATGGGCGAGCGCCAGCGGCGGTCCGGCATCGAGCGGCCTTACCACCTCATCGAGCACTGTTGCGAGATCTTCGTCGAACTCTCGGAAGTCGCCGATATGGGCCTTGCGGCTGTCATCGACCTCCCGGCCGGAGGCGCCTTGGCCGCGCCAATCGAAGGTGACGACACAAAAACCGCGGGCCTGCAGCTCGCCGATCACCTCGCCATACTTCTCGATGAATTCGGTCTGGCCGTGCAGCAAGACGCACACGCCGCGCTTGGGCTCGCCCGCCGCCGCCCGCAAGGTTGCGGTGCGCAACCGCGTGCCGTCCGGCGTCACGATGAAATGGGGGGAGAAAACAAGATCCGTCATGCCGGTGTAGGATGGCACGAGTTCGCGCGCGTCATGAGACCCTTGATGTGGTCCGCAATCGCACTTGTGGGACTGCTGCTGGCGCTGATCGCGCTGATGCCGGAATTCGACCGATGGGACGATTGACGGTTTCAGCCGCGTGCCTTCTGCAGCACCGGCCCGAGCTTCATGGCGAGCCCCATGTCGCCGGCGACGCGCAGCTTGCCCTGCATGAAGGCCGACGTGCTGTCGAGCTCGCCCTTCGCCATCTTCTCGAACGTCTCGAGCGTCACGGAGATCGTGGTGTCGGCGGATTTGCCCGCGCCGTCGCTGACCGAATTCGGGCTCGATTTGCCGTCGACCAGCACGCTGCCGGCGTCGCCGAAATCGAATTTGAGCGTGCCGCCCAAACCCGAATTGGCTCCGATGGCACTGCTCATCTGCTCGATGATCTGCTGCACCTGTGGCGAGCTCATGATCCGTCCTTCCCGAACGTTCCCCGTCTCTGAAGGGCGGGGATTTGCGCCAGAATATGAGCATTTGTCGGGGGTCGAAACAACCTTCCGCCCCCTGCTTCACATTGCAATGGCACGGTAATCGGACGAACCTTCACCTTCCTGGGGAGGAGCAAGGAAATGTCTGTCGCCGATCGCAAAACGCTCGCCCGTGCTTATCCGAAGAGCCGCATACCATGACGCTCGCGGACGACGACGAAACGCCGGCGCTCGCCACGGCACTTCCTTCGGAGGTCGCCGAGAAACGCGATCTTCTGGGTAATGTCTGCTTCTACCTGCACTTCGCGGTGATGATTTACATCGTGTCGGGCTGGCTCGTGCCCGAGCGTTTCGCGCTCATCTTCTATCTCGGTTTTCTTCCCGCCGTGGCGGTCCAGTGGCAGTTCAACAAGAACTCCTGCGTGCTGAACAATCTGGAATCGCTCATGCGCACCGGCCAGTGGCGCGATCCGCACAACAAGGAAGAGGGCGCCTGGCTGCTCACGCTCGCCACCAACGTCTTCGGCTATCCCTTCAAGCCCTGGCAGATCGACGCCTTCACCTACTTCATCATCGCTGTGCTGTGGGCGGCTGGCCTTAGCCATCTGCTCTGGTGGTGAGGTGCTGATCGCCCGGTGCGGACCCCAAAAGGTTCCGTTTTCCGGCTCTTGAAGGCCTTGGCACTCGCACCTACCTACTGCTTGTCGGACGGCCCAAGTGGCGTCCGGCATCGGAAGACCTTGGTCCATGGTGGACAAGGCCTTGAAACACAACGCTTTTAGGAGGTTGTACCCATGCGTGATTTCACACCCTATTTCCGCTCGACCGTCGGCTTCGACCATCTGTTCGACATGCTCGACCGCGCTGCGGACGCCGGCAACGGCTATCCCCCCTACAACATCGAACGCAGTGACGAGACGCACTACCGCATCTCGATCGCGGTCGCCGGCTTTGCCGACAAGGACCTGAATGTCGAGGTGAAGGACGGCGTGCTCACCGTCGCCGGCAAGCGCGACGAGGCGGCCAAGCAGAGCTATCTGCACCAGGGCATCGCCGGCCGCGCCTTCGAGCGCCGCTTCCAGCTCGCCGAGCATGTCGAGGTTCGCGCCGCGAAGCTCGAAAACGGCCTGCTCCACATCGACCTGGAGCGCGTCGTGCCCGAAGAGAAGAAGCCGCGCCGGATCGCGATCAACGCGCCGGAGCTCAAGACGATCGAAGGGCAGGCGAAGGCGGCTTGAGCCTTCATCAATTCCTGAAAGGGAACCTTGCTTAACGACGTTTTTGTAATCGGATGACAAGGGCCGGGTATCGGGGCTACTGATACCCGGCCCTTCATTTTCGTGTCGTCCCGCGATGCCCAGCTGGCAAAGTTCCTTTGTCGATCGCTTCCGCCGTTTCAAGCGGCCCGAAGGCGCGACGGTGGAGACCGACATCGCAGAGCTGCGGCGCTACTATGACCGTCTGTCCGGCCGGTTCGGCGCGCCGCCGCGCGAGGCGATCTTCGAGCCTGCCCAGGTTGGGCCGCTCAAAGGCGAATGGGCGCGTTGCCCCAACAGTTCGCCCGAACGGCTGATCCTTTATTTCCATGGCGGCGGTTACATTGCCGGCTCGCCGGAAACCCACCGTGCACTGATCGCACGGCTCGCCCAGGCGAGCGAGGCGACCGCCTTCGCACTGGACTACCGTCTGGCGCCGGAGTTCGCCTTTCCGGCCGCCGTGCGCGACGGCATTGACGCCTACCGTCACCTCATCGCCAGGAATATTGCGCCGCAACAGATCGTGCTGGCGGGCGACGGCTCGGGCGGCGGGCTTGCCTTCGCCGTGCTGCATGCGGCGCGCAACGCCAATCTTCCGATGCCCGCAGCGTGCGTGGCGATGTCGCCCTGGGCCGATCTGTCGCTCTCGGGCTGGTCGATCCTGCAGAACGCCAAGACCGACAACGTTCTCAACTGGGAGCTGCTGTTCGTCAGCGCGCGGCACTATCTGAAGAAGACCAATCCGGCCGATCCCTATGCCTCGCCGGTCTTCGCCAACTTCAAGGATTTTCCGCCGATCATGGTGCACGCCGGCAGCCTCGAAATGCTGCGCGACGATGCGTCGAGGCTCGGCGACCGTGCCGCCGATGCCAATGTGCCGGTGAGCGTTGAGATCTATGACGGCATGCAGCATCTCTTCCAGGCCAACCGCAATGTACCGGAAGCAAAAGTGAGCTTGCAGCGACTGGGCCAGTTCATCCGCGCTCGCACGTCCGCGCAGGCAAACGCGGCGCAATAGCCGCGCCGGTTACTCCGCTGCGGACAGCGGCGGCGCGCTCTCGGCGAACACCATCGGAAGCTTGGCGCCGGACGTCTCGGCGTCGGTCAGATCCGCATCGCGGATATCGCTGTCGCTCAGGTTCGCATAGCAGAGATCGGCGCCGGTGAAGCGGACCCGGCGCAGATCCGCGCCGCGGAAATCGGCATAGCGCGCGATCGCGCGGTCCATGCGTGCGGGCAACAGCCGCGCATCGGAGATCATCAAGGGTCCGACGCGCGCGTCGCGGAAATCGGCATGGTTGAGTCGCGCGCCGGCAAAATTCACGCCGCGCAGGTCCGCGCCGCCGAGCTTGGCGGAACGCAGATCCGCGCCGGCAAGATTGCTTCCCTGCAGCGAAGCGCCTTCCAGATTCAAACCGTAAAGCAGCGCGCCCGGCGCGATCAGCGCGGTCAGCGGGCGCTTGCTCAGCATGGTCACGCTGCGCAGGTCCATGTTCGAAAGATCGGCCGGCTTGCCGTCGCGTCCCTCGGTCTCGACCCAGCGGGCGTGCTGCTCGAGCAGATCGTCGATCGGCACCGTCAGTTCGTTCGGCAGCTTGCCCATCGCGCGCTCGGTGAGCGTCTGGCTGAAATCGGCGCCTTGCGTATTGGCGAATTCCAGGCGCGTTCCGACAAGGATCGCGCCGTTCAGATCGGCGCCCGTCAGGTTGCTGCCCGACAGATCGGCGTTCTCGAGATTGGCGCCCGCCAATTTGGCCTGGCGCAGATTGGCCCGCACCAGTCGGCAGCCCTTCATGATCGCGTCGGTGAAGTCGGCCTGTACCGCGATCGCGCCCGACATCTTGGCGCGCTCGAGATTGGCGGACTGCATGAGCGCCGACGGCATTTCCGACGGACCCACATCGTGCTGCAGCACGCGCAGGTTCCCGTACTTGTCCTTTTCCGCGATCGTGCCTTCGCGCAGGTCCGCCTCGAACAGATCCGCGCTGATCAGGTTTGCGCCGCGCAGGCAGGCACCTCTGAGATCGGCGCGCCGGATGCTTGCGTTGCTGAAATTGGCGCGGCGCAGATCGGCGCCGAAGAAGCTCGACGAATCCAGGCGCGCGCCGGAAAGATTGGCCTCTTCCAGGATCGCGCCGGTGAAGTCGGCATCGGCCAGGTTCCGCCCCGACAAATCGAGACCGGAGAGATCGCTGAACGCGAACACCGCGCGCGCGCCGCCTAGGCGGCCCGAATACAACATCTCGTGTCGCGCAGCGGCGGCCGAGGCCTCCTTCTGCGTGAGTTTGGCGAAGCTGTTTCGGCTAAGGGTTGTCGTCGCGGGGCGCAAGCCGATGGCTCTTAACGAAGTCGCGAACGCAGTGTGGCGGGGCGGGGCTAATAGCTGATTAAAAAGAGCAAATTTGCGTTTGGCGCGCCCTGCGGCTAGGTGACGTCGGCAAAATTGGTTATGGTGCGCCCGCCGTGGCCGGTTCCTGGGGGTGAGGCCACCGCGTAAGACGAGGACAAGACGAGAGCCGGGCCCCAGGCTAGCCCCTTTCGGTTTCCATTTTGGCCATTGTTACAAGAGGTTCGACTTGAACAAGCGTGCTCTCATGCTTTCGGCCGCCACGGTTGCTTTGTTGACCGTCCCAGCCGAAGCCGCCGGACCTACGACGATCAGCACGATCGAGACGACCGCGCAGAAGACCAGCGCAACGGGCGATCTCACGATCAATTCGGGCGGGGGAATCAACCTCAAGTCGGCGACCGTTCCGCTTCTGACGATTGATTCCAGCAACACGGTTAACAATGGCGGCGCGCTGACGGCGCAGGGCCAGACGACTGCAACCGCTGTCCAGATTCAGGCGGGTGGCTTCACCGGTTCGTTTACGTCGAACGGTTCGATCGATCTGACCGGCGCCGGAACCGGCAAGATGGCCATCGACTTGACCGGCACGAGCTTTTTCAACGGCGGAATCACGCTCGACACGAATTCGGTCGTGCATGTTACCGGCGATCAATCGACCGGCATATTGACCGATTCGACGACGGTTCTTCGCGGCGACCTCTCGCTCGCCGGCACGTTCACCATGGCTCCATCGACAGCGAACGAAACGTCTTCGTCGCAGGTCACCATCGCCAATCTGCTGGGCACGATCAAAGGCAACGTCGTTATCGCAGCCTCGTCGAGCTACACCGCGACGGGCAACGCAGCGCAGGGCATCGTTATCTCGGGTCCTTTGCAGGCTTGCGACCCCACCGTCGTTGCCGGCTGCACCGAAATCGGCACCTTCGCAAACTCAGGAAATCTCGCCGTCGCTGGCATCGCGACGCGTTCCGCGACCGCGACGAACGCGGAATCCGGCTCGGCGCTCGTCATCGGCAACAGCATCGCGGGCGGCATTCTCAACAATGGACCGTCCAGTTCGTCCGATACGACCGCCGCGGCAACCATCTCTGGCAACGGCTCGAGCGCGACCGCGCCGGCCATCCTGATCTCGCCGGACGCGGGCGTTCCGATCACGATCGGTATCGATACCGCCGACACCGCCAACGGCACGTTCAGCTTCATCAACCGCGGAGTGATCAGTTCGGCGCCCGAAGATCCCAATTTCAACACCAACACGATCGTGATCGTCGGCGGTACGGCCACACCCATCACCTTCACCGGCGGCTTCTTCAACTCTGGTCTGATTTCGGCGACGTCGACGAACATTTCTCCCGGTATTGCGACCACCGCGACCGCGTTGCAGATCGGCGACTTCGTCACGATTCCGCAGATTTACGTCTCGGCGCAAAGTGCGAGCTCGACCGGTACCAATGGGTCAATTCTTGCCCAGGTCAGCGGTCCTGAAGGCGGCACAGCCGCGGCTGTCCTGATCAGCGGCACGACCAACACCAGCGTGCCGTCGATTACGGTCGAGGCAGGTGCGCGCATCTCGGCGGCCGCGACCGTGACAGATCCGACGAATGCCGCCGTTACGGTGCTGTCGGCCGTCGGCATCCGTGACACGTCGAACTCGCTGGCCACGATCAACAATGCCGGAACGATTTCGGCACAGGTCACGACGCTCACCAATGGCCACACGGCGATCGCTCACGCGGTGGACGTTTCGCTCAATTCCACGGCATTGAATTTTACGAACACCGGCGTGGTTGTCGGTGACGTGCTGTTCGGTACCGGCGCCGATACCTACACCGTCATGGGCAGCAGCCCCGCCGCTATCGCCACCCACACCGGCGCCATCAATTTCGGATTCAGCAATGGCGGTAGCGGCGCCGATACGCTCCACGTCGCACAGTTCGCCAACGTCGCCGGTACCATCACGGCGCAGGGCACGCTCGACGTCACGGTCGACCAGACCGGCACTCTGACTGTCCAGAATGTAGGCGAGACGCTCGCAACGCGGGACTTCAACGTCGCCGGCGGCACCACGAGCAGCGCCGGTACGCTCAACATCACCGTGTCTGGGTCGGCGACCAGCAGTGCCGTCGTGACGGCCTCCGACAAGGTCGTGTTCGGCAGCGGCGCGAACCTCAACGTCCAATATGGCAGCTTCGTCACATCGAGCGGAACGTTCGGACTGATTTCGGCGCCGACCGGAAAGCTTGGGATCAGCGCGACCGACATCGCACGGTACAACGCCGCCGTCGGCAGCAGCACGAATTTGCCGTTCCTGTTTAACAGCGCGTCGGTCACGACGATCAACGACGGTGCGGGTCACGACGTTCTCCAGCTTACCGTTTCCACTAAGTCCGTCGACCAGCTCGCCCTCACCGGTTATGCGCGCGCGATCTTCCCATATGCCAATGTTGCGGTCGCCAACGACACGGCGCTCGGCGCGGCGCTCATTCTGGGCATCAATTCGAAGTCCGACGCACAGGCCGCCTATGACGCGTTCGTCCCCGACGTTTCGGGCGGCGTACGTGCCGTCGCCATCTCGTTGACCGATCAGGCGACCGGCGTGGTCGCGGCGCGTCAGCGCGAGCTGCGCATGTTCGGCAAGCAGCAGGGCGATCTCACCCTGTGGGGCAACGAGTTCGGAGAATTCATCAGCACCCATGGCGGCAATGTCCCGGTCACCACAGGCGCGGGAGCGGCGATCAATTTTGGTCCGGCTTCCGGCTTCAAGGATCACGGCTTCGGCTTCTCGATGGGCGTCGACGAGGGCGGAGCGGATTCGGGCTGGTACGGCGCCGCCTTCACCTTCTACACCGGCGACGTCGGCGAGAACGGCGACCGCACTTCGAAAACCAACACGCTGTGGTACCTGCTGACCGGCTATAGCGACTGGCGCGGCCGCGGCCTGTTCGTCGATACCCAGGCGACCGTCGGCTACGGCGATTTCAAGGGCAAGCGCACGATCAACCTGACGCTGCCGGCCAGCAACTCGACCTTCACGCGCGAGGCGGACAGCAAGCGCGCCGGTCTGGTGGCCGCGCTCGGCATGACGATGGGCGGTATGCTCAAATATGGCTCGACGACGGTCATCCCGCAGATTTCGCTCGACGGGTTGACGATGCGCGAAGAAGGCTTCACCGAAACCAATGGCGGAAGCGGCTTCAACCTGACGGTGAAACCCTATTACGCGAACTCGCTGCGCGCCTTCCTCGGCACCGAGATCCGCGAGGACATCAATTTCGGCGACTTCTTCATCCAGCCGTCGGCGCGTGTGGGCTATCGCTTCGACTTCCTGGCGGATCCGGTGCGGCTTCGCGCCGCCTTCGCCGACGTCAATTCCACCCTCGGCGGCAACCAGCCGGGGTCGGAGTTCGTCATCCAGGGGCCCGATCCGTCGCGCGGCAATGTCGTGGCGGGCGCCAACCTCAACGCCACCACCGACAACTGGACCATCGGTCTGAACTACGACTTCGTGCGCGGCTCCAACAGCGCGACCGAACAGGTCGGCACGATTTCGCTGCTGGGACGGATCTAGGACGCCCGCGCCAGCTCGATGAATCTGGCAACGTCGCTCTCCGGCGTCGCGAAGGACAGCATCAGGCGGGCGAGCACGCTGCCGTTCTCCGGCGCGCCCCAATCGTAGAATCGGGCACCGGCGGCGCGCAGCTTGCGCGCCTTTTCCGCCGGCATGCGGGCGAATACGGCGTTGGCCGAAACCGGATGGGCAATCTCGATGCTGCCGGCCTGCGCCAGGCCCTGGGCCAGCCTTTGTGCAAGACCGTTCGCGTGTCTTGCATTGGCAAGCCAGTGATCGTCCGCGAGATAGGCCTCGAGCTGGGCGGAAACGAACCGCATCTTTGAAAGAAGATGGCCCGACTTCTTGCGGCGAAATTCGAAATCGCGGGCGTCGGCCGGATCGAGAAAGATGACGGCTTCCGCCGCCAGCGCGCCGTTCTTGGTGGCGCCGAACGAAAGCACGTCCACGCCGCTCTTCCAGGTCAGTTCGGCGGCGCTGCAGCCCAGACCCACGAGCGCGTTGGCGAAACGCGCGCCGTCGACATGCAGCTTCATGCCGCGCGCATGCGCGGCTTCGGAAATCGCCTTGAGTTCGGCCGGCGAATAGACCGTGCCGAGCTCTGTCGCCTGCGTCAGGCTGATCGCGGCCGGCTGGGCATGATGCACGAAGCCTTTCTGGAAATGCTTGAGCGCCTGTTCGATGGCCCCGGGCGTCAGCTTCGCGTCGGCGCCTTCGATCGGCACGAGCTTGGCGCCATGGGTGAAGAATTCCGGCGCGCCGCATTCGTCCACCGCAATATGCGCTTCGGCATGGCACAGGACCGCGCCATGCGGCGGCACGAGCGTCGCCAATGCCAGCGAATTGGCGGTCGTTCCGTTGATGACGGGATAGGCCGCGACCTCGCGCTCGAAGACCGCCGAAAGCTTGTTGCGGACGCGTGCGGTGATCGCGTCGTCGCCATAGGCCGCGTCCGCGCTTTGTCCGATCGCCGTCAACGCAGCCAGAATCTGCTGCGAGGCGCCGTAATGATTGTCGCTGGCGAAATTCATCGGCCGGGGCGACCTACCAGTTTCCCACATTGGGCATGGACGCCCAGGGCTCCTGCGGCGGCTTGCTCCCGCCGTCCTGCAGCAGCTCGATCGAAATGCCGTCCGGCGAGCGGACGAAGGCCATGTGGCCGTCGCGCGGCGGGCGGTTGATCGTCACGCCGCCGTCCATCAGCCGCTGACATACCGCGTAAATATCGTCCACCCGATAGGCGAGATGGCCAAAGTTCCGCCCGCCCTTGTAGTCCTTCTCATCCCAATTGTAGGTGAGTTCGACCATTGGAACGCCGTCGCCGCTGCCTTTTTCGGCATCTTCCGGGGTTGCCAGGAAAACGAGCGTGAAACGCCCCATCTTGTTTTCGATGCGCCGCAGTTCCTTCAGGCCAAGTTTGGCGCAATAAAAATCGATTGCCGCGTCGAGGTCGGCAACGCGAACCATGGTGTGCAGATAGCGCATCTGAGGGCCCTCACAATTTGCTGATCGCGATCCGGCGACGTCGTCCGTCCAGCGCCGACGGCCGCTTCTAATAGCTTATGTTATCAACGAAATCGTCTGTGACGAGGGCCGCTCGCGGCCGCCGAGGCCTCGCGCCGTCCGCACAATAGGTCTCATGTTGCAGCGCGAGAGGCGCATTTCCGCCAACATGCAGAACGACAGTCCGAGCCGCATTTCATGGATGGTGGAACGATTAGCCGCATCCGGGAGTCCAGCAGTTCACGCGTGCACTGTGACCGTCGATGCGCTATGGGACGCGCCGGCAAAAACAGGTTGGTAGTTCCAGCGCCAAACGGTCGTCATGCCGCTGTCGCGCAACTGACTGAAAAATGCGCGGCGCGAACCGGTTGGACGAATGCGCCGTACAGCCGTCGAGAGTCCGATTAACTAGCCTGGTCACGATGTTGCGTTTACCAAACCGAAAGACTAGACCCCTGTTGCGAACCGTGATTACGTTGGCTTTAAGAAAAAGTGCGCTGGACATAAACCGGTGCCGGGAGGGGGACGCGTACTTGGCCCAAATCCGCCAATCCCGGTGCCATTGCGCCGGGATTAGTTTTGTGTAGGCGACGGAAGAACCATGGAACAGCCACTTCACGATTTAAGATCGCATATCCCCGCTGAGGCGCCGAACACCGGCCGCCGCACCCTCATTCTGGTCGGTGTCGGCGTGCTGCATGTCGGTCTCATCTGGGCGCTGATCGCCGGTCTCGCTGCCGGGCTGATCGAGAAGCTGCCCGAAGAATTGAAGGCCGAAGTGGTGCAGCCCAAGGACGAGGTGAAACCGCCGCCGCCGCCGCCGCCGGATCTGGCCAAGCCGCCGCCGCCCTTCGTCCCGCCGCCGGAAATCAACATCGCAACCGATGCGCCCAGCAACAACGCCATCACGGCGGTGCAGGCCGTCGCGCCGACGCCGCCCGCGCCGGTCCAGGCGCCCGTGGTCACGCCCTCCAAGGCGGTCGGCCGTACCCACGATTGCCAGACTTACTATCCTTCGCTGTCGCAGCGCCTGAATGAGCAGGGAACCGTGCTGGTTCGCTATGATGTCGGTGTCGACGGAAGCATCTCGAATGTTTCCGTCGTCAAGTCGAGCGGATCGGATCGCTTGGACAGCGCCGCCGTTTCCTGTGTCTCGACAAGGTGGCGGAACACGCCGGCAATGCAGGGCGAAACCCCGGTCGCTAGCCCTGGTCACGAAGCGAACATTCAATTCACCCTTCACTAAATCGACGATCCCATCGTCCTTCTGAATATACGGAGTAGTAGGAAAATGATGTTGAAGAACCTGACGATTGCAGCCGCTTTCGTCCTGATCTCAGGGCTCGGCGCTTCCACGGCGCTCGCCCAGACCACGCCGCCGCCCGAACCGACCATGGCTCCCGCCGGCGCTCCTCCCGCGGACGGCGCAATGGCCCCCGCACCGGCCGCCGCGCCGGCTCCGGCTGCAGCGCCGGTCGTGACGCCGCCCGTCGCGGCTGCTCCGGCCTCGACGGACAACCCCTACGGTCTCACCGACATCGTCAAGAAGGGCAACCCGGTTTCGCTGACCGTTCTGGCGCTTCTCGCCATCATGTCGGCCGGCACCTGGTACATCTTCTTCATGAAGTTCTTCGAGCAGTCGCGCATCCTCACCCAGGCGCGCACGGTCGAGAAGCGCTTCTGGACCTCGGGCACGCTGGCTGAGGGCGTGGACAAGCTGCCGAAGAACTCCATGTTCCGCAGCGTGGCCGACGCCGGCATCCGCGCCAGCCAGGGCGGCACGAGCCTCGTGGGCCTCAACGACTGGATTGCCATGTCGCTGACCCGCCAGCTCGAAGACGCCAACTCGCGCCTGCAGGGCTCGATCGCCTTCCTGGCGTCGGTCGGCTCGACGGCGCCGTTCGTCGGCCTGTTCGGAACCGTTTGGGGCATTCTACAAGCCCTCATCGCCATCGGCGTCGCCGGTCAGGCCTCGATCGACAAGGTTGCCGGTCCGGTCGGTGAAGCGCTGATCATGACCGCCATCGGTCTGGTGGTCGCGGTGCCCGCGGTGTTGATCTACAACTACCTCGTTCGCCGCAACAAAGTCATCAACGAGAAGCTGCGCGGCTTCGCGGGCGACCTGCAGACCTACCTCATCACCAAGAGCAAATAGGCCAGGGACGCGGACAACGCGGAGATTTCATCCATGGCTATGAACGTTCAAGCCGACGATCACAGTGAAGATCCGGACCTGAACACGACCATCAACACCACGCCTCTCGTGGACGTGATGCTCGTGCTGCTCATCATCTTCCTGGTCACCATTCCGGTGATCGTGAAGACGGTGCCGGTCCAGCTTCCCAACGCGCGCAACATCGCGACGATCACGAAGCCGGAAAACATCGTGATCGCGGTCGATCGGGACGAAAACGTCTACTACAACAATGCGCCGGTCGATCAGAGCCAGCTCAAGGACAAGTTCGAGGATGCGCTGCGCCGCGCTCTCGCAACGGGCCGCCCGCTTCCGGAAGTGCATATTCGCGGCGACAAGGATGTGCGCTTCGAGGCAGTGGGACGCGTGGTGTTGGCCTGTCAGATCGCCGGCATCCAGAAGGTCGGCTTCCTGACCGAACCGCGCAACGATGCGGCGCAATGATCAAAGGCCCGAGTAAAGGTATCGCCTCATGGCAATGAATGTCGGCAATGCGAGCGGCGAAGGCGAGGTGATGGTGGAGATGAACACCACGCCGCTGATCGACGTGATGCTCGTCCTTCTCACCCTGCTCATCATCACGCTGCCCATCCAGACGCATGCGGTGAAGCTCGACATGCCCAAGCCGAACCAGAAGCCGCCGCCGACTCCGCCGGTGGTGGTGACGCTGGAAGTGGACTTCGACGGCTCGATCCTGTGGAACGGCACCGTCGTCGATCGCAAGACGCTCGACAGCTATCTGGCAGACGCGGCGAGCGACGATCCGCAGCCCGAAATCCATCTGCAACCGAACCGCCTCGCGAAGTACGACGCGGTCGCCAAGGTGCTGGCGGACGCGCAGCGCATCGGGGTCACGCACATCGGATTTACCGGCATCGAAAATATGCAATGACGTGAGGGGCGACCGCGGTACAGAGCATGCGGTCGCATGCGTCCGGGGCCGCGCCTTGAAGTAGAGGTCTCAAGAATGTTTTCCAATTCCCTTCGTGCCGCCGCTGCGGCGTTTTTCCTTGGAACTGCGGCCTTCGCGGTCTCGACCGTGACGATGACCGTGCCTGTCGAAGCCGCGGCGCGGGCCGCGGTCGGCAGACTTCTCAACGAAGCGATCCATCAGGCCGGCGCCGGCAACTTCAGCGCCGCACGCGCCGCTGTTGCGCAGGCCGAGGGCCAGAGCGGCCTGACGCCGGGCGATCGCGCCGCAATCGATCAGGTCAAGACGTACATCTCGCAGAAGTCCGGTGCGGGCGGCGGCGGTGGTTGCGCGGGTCTCTATTTGAAGAACGACTATCGCGGCGTCATCGCGCTTCACGGCCGCGACGCGCAGTGCATGCAGCTGACGGCTCAGGCCTATTATCTGATGCACGACTACAAGGGCTGCACCGACTATGTCCGGAATAATTTCGGCTCGAGCGCCGGCGAACAGATCCTGCAGCTTCAGCAGCGTTGTGCCTACGAGGCCGGCGACAATGAGGGGCAGCGTACCGCGCTCGAACTGCTCGTCCAGCGGACCAACAAGCCGGAATACTGGTCGCAGCTGCTTCAGGCCTCGGAAGGCACCAAGGGGCTGTCCGACCACCAGACGCTCGACATCTATCGCCTCAAGCTGCTGACCGGGACGATCAAGGGCGCCGACGAGTACATGCTGCTGGCCCAGCTTGCGCTGCAGCTCGGCTTTGCGGCTGAGTCCCAGGCCGTCGTCCAGAAGGGCATCGACGCCAAGCTGCTGACCGGCGACCGCGTGAATCGCCTGCTGAACATGGCCAAGGGCCAGGCTGCCGCCAATGCCTCCACCGCCCAGAAGATGATGGCGACCGCCAATGGCGACGCGCTCGTCAAGATGGGCGAGGATGCCTGGGGCCAGGGCCGCTTCCCTGACGCGCTCAAGCTCATCCAGCAGGGCATGGCCAAAGGTGCGACGGACCACGCCAACGCGCTGATCCGGCTCGGCATGGCGCAGCTCAGCGGCGGCCAGAAGGAGCAGGCCGCGCATACCTTTGCCAAGGCCGATGGCGATCCCAAGCAGAAGGTCATCGCCCATCTGTGGGAAATCTACGCCCGCACGCACTGAGCGCGGTGTACGAAGATCTGAAAGGGGCCGGGCGCCGACGCGCCCGGCCCTTTTTCAATTCGAGGCCCGCTTGTCGCCGCCGCGTACCGCGCCCCGCATCGTCCACAGATAGGTCCGCACGTCGGTGTCCGGCGGCGCCGGTTCGCCCGAGCCAGGTACATGCTGGCGCAGGTCGTCGAGCGTGAAGCCCATCGGAACGTCATAGGTCCGGTCGAGCTGATTGCGCAGATTCTGTTCGGCCAGGTACCAGGCCTCCTTCGTCGGACCGTCGGCGCAGCTTGAGAGCTCGCGCGCGTCGCTAGCGCCCCAGCGCCGTTCGATGCAGTGATGCGGATCGAACGACATCGCGAACAGCCGCTGCCGCGCCTCCTCATAGCCGAAGGAGACGGTCGATCCGTCGCTCTTGACGTAGCTGATCTTGCACGCCGCCGCGGCGCGGTCGTAGGTCGTGAGCATGTCGACCGCGAGATTCTTGCCCGTATATCGCAGCTTGAAGTCGCCGGCCTCGTACATCCGCATGAAGCGCTCGACGGTGTCGCGCAGCTCCTTGAACGCGGTCTTGAGGCGGGCATCCCGCGACGGCGTCGAATAGATCTCCCAGTCGCCTTCCGTGCCGTAGATGTTGGGCGGCAGCCGCGCCGGCTGGGACGCGTTCACAAGGCCGGCGCCGATCGCGAGCTTCACCGCGTCGCCGCGGTAGTGAAGGTCGGCGCAATTGGAAGCGACCATGTCGCGCACCTCCTTGATCGGATCGAATTCCAGCTTGCCGCCGGCCAGACGCGCGCGGACATAGTCGTAATAGTCGTAGACCGTGCCATCCAGGGTGAAGGTGGCGGTGGTCCAGTCGCTGTCGTCGTCCGGCCTCGGGCCGTTACCGAAGAACTGCTCGTCGGAGAAATCCGCGATCGCGTCGTTTCTCGGAACGACGACGTGGCCGCCCGACAAGGTGCCGTCTTTTTCCCGCGTCGCACCGACCAGCGTCACCGGCCGCCAGTTCTTGAATCCCGCACCCATGCCCGGCGGCGCGCGCGCGAAGCGAAGGTCGTAAAAGCCTCGCGTCATCGCATTGTCGGGATGTGCGTCGAGATAGTGGATGCGGCCGTCCGGATCGACGCGGTAAACGATCGCGAGGTGCCCGTTCGTGTCGTAGATTACCGTTCCCGGCCGGATCGAGCGCGCGTTGATCGCCGGAGAATAGAAATCCGGCGCCAGCGGCGCATCGAGGTCGGGATGGATGCGATAGGTCCCGGAAGAGACCGCATCGCGCAGCGTGTCGATGATGGCATAGCCACTGCTCTGGCCGGCCGCCACGGTCGTGCGTTCCGACACCCTGTTGCCGCGCAGCGTGTAGCGGATGTCGCGCGTGCGGCCGCGCGGCTCGATATCGCTGACATAGCCAAAGGGCAGCCCCCGCTTCCAGGCGTAGTAAAAGCGCAGGACATAAGGCAGATCGGCACAGTCGGAGTGAAATTCGGTGCCTTCCTGATCGGTCGCGCGGAAGGGATTTCCCCGGCCGTGCAAGCAGGCGTCGACCGTGCTGCAGTCGGAATCGCCCAGGCTGGTCAGGAATTCGCCGAAGCCGCGCTCGTCCTCGGCGGTCCAGTGGTCGAAGCGCACGACATAAAGCGCCGAGGCCGCGACCGGCGGCGAGGCGGTGTGTGGCGCCTCGTCCGCGCCCACGGCGCCGCAAGACAGCAGCGCGCTCAGCGCCGCAATGGCCCGCAATTGTGTCTTCACGGCCCCCCCCGTTCGGGGGAACGGTAATGCACCGCCGTCCGGCGTCAAGCGTGACCGCGTGATGTTCGGCGCGATATAACGGCTCCGTCACCGAACGGTCATCGCCATGTCTGCAATGTTGACGCCGGACGAAATCGAGGCGCTGCTGTTGTCGCTGCGCGTTTCCTCCGTCGCGGTGTTTGGCGCGCTGCCGTTCGCGTTCCTCGCTGCAATGCTTCTGGCGCGGACACGCTTTCCGGGCAAGACGCTGGTAGACGGGCTCATCCATGTGCCGCTGGTGCTGCCGCCGGTGGCGCTCGGCTTTCTGCTTTTGATGCTCCTGGGCACGCGCGGCGCCGTCGGCGGCTTTCTCCTGCACGCGCTCGGCATCCGCTTTGTGTTCAGCTGGACGGGCGCGGCGCTCGCCTCGGCGATCATCACCTTCCCCTTCCAGGTGCGCGCGATCCGCCTGTCGCTGGAGTCCGCCGATCCCGGGCTCGACGCGGCGGCGGAAACGCTCGGTGCCGGCTGGTGGGATAGGCTTGCGAACATCACGCTGCCGCTCGCGCTCCCCGGCATCGCCGCTGGCGTGATCACCGCCTTCGCCGCGAGCCTCGGCGAGTTCGGCGCGATCATCACCTTCGTCTCCAACATCCCGGGCGAAACACGCACTTTGCCGCTTGCGATCTATTCGGCCCTGCAATCGCCCGGCGGCGAGGCGGAAGCCATGCGACTCTCCCTTCTGTCGATCCTGCTCGCGCTGCTCTTCATGACGCTTGCCGAGATCGCACAGCGGCGCATCCGCGCATGAGCGTGGAGGTCGAATTCCGTCACGCCTTCCCCGGCATCGCGCTCGAAATCGCGTTCGCGCTGGAAAAGCCCGGCGTGACGGCGCTGTTCGGCGCTTCGGGCGCCGGCAAGACAACGATCGTCAACATCATCGCCGGCACCTTCCGTCCGCGCGAGGGACGCGTCGCGATCAACGGGCGAACCGTCCTCGATACGGCGAAGGGCATCGCCGTGCCCGCGTCGAGGCGGCGGACAGGTTATGTGTTCCAGGACGCGCGCCTGTTTCCCCACATGAGCGTCGAGAACAATCTCCTGTTCGGCTGGCGGCGTGCCGCGCACAAGGCCGGCGAAACCGAGATCGACCATGTGATCGACCTTCTGGGCTTGCGGCCGCTGCTCCCGCGCCGGCCGCGACAGCTGTCCGGCGGCGAGAAGGGCCGCGTGGCGCTGGGCCGCGCGCTGTTGTCGTCGCCGGACATCCTGCTGCTCGACGAGCCGCTGGCCGCGCTCGATGCCGAGCGCAAGGCCGAAGTGCTGCCCTATCTGGAACGGCTGCGCGATGAGGCGAAGCTTCCCATGCTTTACGTCAGCCACGCGCTCGACGAGGTCGCGCGAATAGCCGACACCGTCGTTCTCCTGCGCGACGGCAGGGTCGCCGCACAGGGATCGGTGTTCGACGTGCTGACGATGCTGGACCTGCCGGCACTGGCCGGATCGCCGCCGGTCGGCGCCGTCATCGCAGCGACGGTCGCATCGCATAGCGGCGACGGGTTGACCGCGCTCGCCTTCGACGGCGGTACATTGTTCGTGCCGCGCCTCGACCGGCCCGTGGGCGCGCGCCTGCGCCTTCGCGTGCGCGCCGAGGAGATCATGCTGGCGCTGGAGGAGCCGCGCGCCATCAGCGCCAACAATGTACTCCCCGCGCGCGTCGTGGGACTTGGCGGCGGCCGCGACAGCCATGCCGACGTTCAGCTCCAGTGTGGTGCCACGCGCTTCGTCGCGCGGATCACGCGTGCTTCCTGCCTTCGCCTTGGATTGGAAACCGGCAAGCAGGTCTTTGCGATCGTGAAATCGGTGACGGTCGATGCGCCTGGCGGCTAGAGCAATTCCAGGAAAAGTGTGAAGCGGTTTTCCGTCCGGAATTGCGACAAAACAAACGAGCTGGAGCGGATCACCGATTCCGTGAAACGGTGATCCGCTCTAGCTTCCGCGGAACACAAACCGCTTGGACAGCGTGAAGTTGAAGATCAGGCCGACGCCGACGCCGATTGCCGTCGCCAGCAAGGGATTGCTGAACGGCGCCGGCGCGAAGCTGACGAACAGCGTATAGGTCGCGTAATTGACCGCCGCGCCCAAGCCATTGGCGAGCACGAACTTGAACCATTCGCGCGCCACGTCCGCCGCGCCGCCGGTCGCGGCGTGTTCGGCGAAGGTCAGGTTGCGATTGCCCCACCAGGTGAACGTCATGGCGCAGAAGATCGAGATCGCGCGCGCCGAATAGCGGTCGAGCCCGATCAGATAATGGAAGATCGCAAGCACCGTCTCGTCGACGACGAACCCCGCGCCGCCGACCAGCCCGAAGCGCAGGAACTGCGAGCGCGCCAGCGCGCGAAGCCGTTGGCCGGGCGTCACTGCGAACGGCTCTGCGGCCCGCCGAGTGAGAGATAGGCCATGCGCTTGGCTTCCCAGCGGCCGCGCGTGACCGTGTCGAGGATCAGCCCGCTCATCAGCGCCAGGACGGCGACCAGCATCAATCCGGTTGCCAGCAGCGCGGTCGGCAGGCGCGGCACCTGCCCGGTGTGGACGAACTCGATGACGATCGACGTGCCGAGCGCGAGCGAGACGAGGGCGAAGAGCGCGCCGATAATCGAGAAGAACACCAGCGGTCGTTCCTCGCGCAACAGGTGGACGATAGTCAGCAGGATGCGGATGCCGTCGCGATAGGTGCTGAGTTTGCTGACAGAGCCGGGCGGGCGTTCCTTGTAGCGCGTGTCCACCTCGGCCATCGGCATCAGCAGGCGCACGGCATGAACCGAAAGCTCGGTCTCGATGCCGAAGCCTTCGGCGGTGAAGGGGAAGGACTTCACGAAGCGCCGCGACATGACGCGATAGCCGCTCAGCATGTCCTTGACTTCGATGTCGAACATCAGCCGCGTCAGGCCGGTCAGCATCCGGTTGCCCCAGACATGGCCGGCGCGGTAGGCGGCCGCGGCGACGTGCACGCGCCGGCCCGTGACGAGGTCGAGGCCCTCATCCTGCAGCTTGCGTACCATGACGGGCGCGGCCGACGCGTCGTAGGTGTCGTCGCCGTCGGCCAGGACGTAGATGTCGGCCTCGATGTCGGCGAACATGCGCCGCATGACGTTGCCTTTGCCCTGCCGGGTCTCGTTGCGCACGATGGCGCCGGCCCTGCGCGCGAGCTCGGCGGTGCGGTCCTTGGAATTGTTGTCATAGACATAGATATGCGCTTCGGGCAGCGCCGCGCGGAAATCTCGCACGGTCTTTTCGATCGCGGCTTCCTCGTTGTAGCAGGGCAGGATGACGGCGATTTCACTCATTCGCGGGGCCATTTGAACAGCGGACAGAATTCATAGTCGCCGATGATGTTGGTGTCGAACACGGTGCATTTCAACCAGTCGATCCGAAGATGGTACTCGGCGACCGCATCGCGGGCCCGGCCCATGTCATAGGCGTCCGACAGCAAATAGAGATCGCGATGGCGCGCCAGGTGCTCCCACACCCGCCCCTTCATCATCGCCGTCAGCCTGGTGCCGTCCTGGGGCTGCACCATCCAGCCGTCAATTCGCAGCAGCGGGATATTGCGCGGAAAGGACGGCGCGATGAAGCCGAGCGGCCCTTCGCCGGTCAAAAGCACCATCGCTTTTTCTGGGTGTTCGATCTTGGGCAGGTCGGCCTCGACGAACGGATCGCTGATCGGGGAGCGTTCGATGTACTCGACCCGGGTCGTCGCCGCCATTGCAAGACACAGGCCCGCCAGGATGACGAGTTGCAGCCGCCGCGAGATCGGCAGGAGGCCGATGGCGATGGCCACGATCAAGGGCGCCAGCATCTCCAGGCCGACGATGTAGCGGTAGATCGCGAACATCTTGAGCCAGACAAGATACGAGACCGCCGCGAAGGCGAGTATTGGGCGGGCGGCCTCGGGTATGATCAACGGATCTTTCGAACGGCGTCCGCCGACCCACACGATAATGGCTGCGATTGCCGTCAGATAGGCGAGCATGACGCGGACGTCGCGGAATGGAATGTCGTCCGCCACCGCCCAGTTCATCGAGAACAGGATCGGAAACGCCACCGCGATCCAGAAATGCGTCGGCAGGAAACGCATGTCGCGATAGGACGCGGGAAGCGCCAGCTTCGATTTGAAGGACTCGTTGAAATAGGGAAACAGCGGATTGCCGGTGGTCTGCCACAGATGCCACGTCCAGTAGCCCATCATCAGCACGACGCCCGCGATGCCCGCCGTGCCGCCGGCCACGATGCGCACCATTTGGTGCCTCCAGCTTCCCCCCAGCGCGAGCAGCGCGGCAGCGAAGCCGATCGCGAAGGGAAATTCTGGAAGCTTCAATCCGACCGTCGTTCCGACCATCAGCCCGGCGCCGGCCGCGATCGCGCCCGACAGCCATAACGGCCCTTCGTTCAGCCGCTTGCGGTTCACCACAAGGATCGCGATGGCCGACAGGATGAGGATGCTCATCGTATTGTCGTGATAGGTCGTGCCGAACATGTTGAGGCCGAGGCCGCCGGTCTGGCCGAGCAGCGCGAGCGCGCCGGCGCCGAGCTGGTACTCCTCGATCCGCAATATCTGCCGCGCCAGGATGTAGAGCGGCACGACGTTGGCGCCCTGCACCGCGCCCAGCGTGAACAGGGCGAACCAGGCGGGCGTGTGCGTCGCCAGGACATAAAACGGAATGTCCTGGAACGGATTGTAATAGGTGGCCTGATGCGCCACGAGCATGTCGATATGCTCGCGCCCGTTCAGGAACGCATAGGGGATGTACCAATGGTAGTTGCGGAAGTCCCAGGACGTGTCCTTGCCCAGCCACAGGACATAGGCGCCCCAGAACGCGATGGTGGCCGCTAGGAACAGCCACTCCTGGACGCTCAGGCGAAGCGCACGCGATTCATCGCTGGACATGGCTGTTGGGTGGCGCGCGCTCGTGGAACCGCCCAAGGTTCTAGCGCAGCTTGGGTTTTTGCGAAATCAGGCCCCGTGCGGCTGTTCGACCTGCAGATTGTCCAGAAACTGCAGGGTGGAGGCCTTGGCGGAGTGGTTCTGCACGAAGGGCCTGGCCTTCTCGCGCGGCAGTGTCAGCGCCCTCAGGCAGGCGGCCTTCAGATCGTCGTCCAGGGCGGCAGCCGGGCAGTTGCCGACCACGTCCAGCATCACCTCCCGGGGAAAGGTCGCAACCGGGGTGCCGCAGGCAAGCGACTCGAGCATTACCAGTCCGAACGTGTCGGTGAGGCTTGGAAAGACCGTGACGTCGCTCGCCGCGAAGATGCGTACCAGTTCCTCGCCAGATTTGGGACCGAGGAACTTGGCATCGCGATATTTGCGCGCCAGCGAGTCGCGCGCCGGGCCCGGTCCCACCACAACCTTCGTCCCCGGCAGATCGAGCGCGAGGAAGGCTTCGATGTTCTTCTCGATCGCGACCCGGCCGACATAGAGGAAGACGGGCTTGGGAAAGGGCAATGTGGCGTCGGCGATCGGGCGGAAGCGCTCGATGTCAACGCCGCCCTCCCACAGCCGGACATTCTTGAAGCCATGCGCCTCGAGTTCGCGCTTCATCGCCGGCGTACGCGCCATCGTGGCGACACCGCCGCTGTGAAACCAGCGCTCCCACGCCCAGATCAGACTCTCGGGTACGAAGGGAAAGCGTGCATGGACATATTCGGGATAGCGCGTGTGGAACGCTGTGGTGAATTCGATTCCATGTTCGAGGCAGATCGCCCGCGCGCTCATGCCCATCGTGCCTTCGGTCGCGATATGGACGGCGTCGGGCGCGAACTCGCGAATGATCTTCTCGAGGCCCTGGCGCGGAAAGATTGCCAGGCGGATTTCCGGATAGGTCGGCAGAGGCAGCGAGAAACGGCCCTCCGGCGTCGCGTAGCGCACCTCATGGCCCATCGCGCGCAATTCACGGCCCAGCAATTCGAGCGTCGTCACCACGCCGTTGACCTGCGGCCGCCAGGCGTCGGTGACGATGAGGACTTTCAGATGTTCCTGCCCGGGAACGGGAAATCGGCCGGTCGGCATCGCGCCGCCGGCCGTCACGCGGCGGATCCTACGCGGGTACAGGCGCGGCTTGGCCGATGGTGCCGTCGTAGGCTGGCGTGGATGCGGGAGCGGCCCAACGAACGATCTCCAAATGTCCGCGGGCATCTTCGACAAGGGCCGTGCAGCTTTCAACCCAGTCTCCATCATTGTGGTACTGAACGTTGCCGATGGTGCGAATCTGCGCTTGATGGATGTGGCCGCAGATCACGCCGTCCAGGCCGCGCGCTTTGGCCGCGTGGGCCACGACGTCCTCGAATCGGCAGACATATTCGACGGCATCCTTGACGGCGTGCTTCAGCCAGGCCGACAGCGACCAATAGGGAAGCCCCAGCGCGCGGCGCACGGCGTGCAATCCCTCGTTGACCTGAAGCGCCTTGTCGTAGGCCCAGGAGCCGAGATGGGCGAGCCATTTGGCGATCGCGATGACGCCGTCGAACTGGTCGCCGTGCAGGACGAGGAGGCGTCGGCCGTCGGCCGTCTCGTGCACCGTCTCGTGGACGACTTCGATGCCGGCATAGGTGCGGCCGCAATAGGGCCGCAGAAATTCGTCGTGGTTGCCCGGCACGAAAATCACCCGCGTGCCGTTGTCGACCTTGTGCAGGATTTCGTGCACCACGCGGCTGTGTGCCTCGGTCCAGTACCAGCGGCGGCGCAGCTGCCAGCCGTCGACGATGTCGCCGATGAGATAGAGCGTCTGGCAGCTGTTGCGCTGCAGGAAGTCGACCAGGAATTCCGCCTTGCAGCCCCGGGTGCCCAAATGGATGTCGGAAATGAAGATCGTGCGGTGGAAGCGGGTTGGGTTGCCGCCGGTGGCCGCTGGGCCCTTTGCGGCGGGTTTGCGCGCCAAGGTGGGCGGAAGGACCAGCCAGGCGATATCGGCCATCTGCCGCGCTCCTTGAGGTTTCCCAGGGCGCGAATCAGCGCCCTTCCTTCGCGCGCCTGCCTAACGGTCTAAGGCGACTCTTTTTTTGCGATGCAGCGACAGTGCTGTGACTCTTGTCCCAGGTTGAGGAAAACACCCACGAATTGCTTGGTCTTTGCTGCATTGCACTAGTGGAGTGGCAGCCCGTCGTCTGCCGTCGAATAAGGCTAAATGCCGCAAGAAAGCTGGTTTTTTTGCATCGTTTGCCGAAAATTTGGACTTGCGCCGCCCCTGCACTCGGTACATATTGTTGCAGCGCGGCATGACCGACCTCCCGTTTGTTATGCCGCCTGCCCTTCCTGGGCGTTTCCTCCCTGAACTTGGCCGCTCCTTCGGGAGCGGCCTTTTTTCTTTGGCTGTTCCACGCGCTTGGGACCACCCAAATGGGGTCGCGCGCGCCTGACGCGCGGACGCTGCTTCGTTCTGAGCTGGATTACTCGGCCGCCAGAGTGTGGCGCCGGTTGCGGGCGAGAAGCGCCGGGTCGATGGCGACGAGCTGCGTGACGGCATCTGTCAGCCTTGCATGGACCTTCTCGAAATTCGGCCCGCGCGCGATCCGTTCCTCGTCGAGATAGAGTGCGCGATTGATCTCCACTTGCAGCGCGTGCACGTCGCGGTCGCGCCGGCCATGGAGGTGTGTGGTGTAGCCGCCGGCGTAAGGCGTATTGCGCGCGTGGCTGAAGCCTTGGGCCTCGAACGCCGCCTCGGCCAGGTGCGTGACGCTGGGCGCCGCAGCCATGCCATAGCGGTCTCCCAGCACGATGTCGGGAATAGCGGCTGCCGACGGCATTGAGTGGCAATCGATGATCACGGCGACGCCGAACAGAGCGCGGGTCTCTTCGACCAGCGCCGCCAGCGCGGCGTGATAGGGCCGATAAAGCTTGGTCAGCCGCTCTTCCGCCTCGCGCGGTGCGAGCTTGCCGCGATAGATCTCCGCGCCGTCGCGCACGATTCGCGGGATGACGCCGAGACCAGCGGTGACGCGCGGGCTGGGAACGTCGACCGCCACCGGCAAGGTGCCCTCGAACATGGCGCTGTCGATTTCTGCCGGGGCCCGGTTGGCGTCCAGGAACGCCCGCGGGAAGCGCGCGGCGATGAGCGGCGCGCCGAGCGCTACCGCCCCGCAAAACAGCTCGTCCACGTAGGCATCTTCCGACCGGCGCAGGGCTATCGCGCTCAGCCGGCTCTTGGCGACGAAGCTCTCGGGATAAAGGCGGCCCGAATGGGGCGAGGCAAAGACGAAAGGCACGGTCTGGCGGAACGGCCGATGGATGCGAAAGGGCTCGGCATAAAGCGCTGCAAGACAGGCATCCGCCGTCTCGCCCTTCGCCACTTCTGTGCCTGATGGGGTCATGCCCGTCCGATTCGCCGCTCTTTGCATCAGTGGACCACCAAGGGGGCGGCACGATCAAGCGGCAGAGGGCCGCGCCTTGTTAACCGCAGTTTACGGATTCGCCGATATACGGTCTATTGGGGGGCGAGAGCGGGCCCATGGCGCATATACTGCTGGCTGAAGACGATGAAAGTCTGCGGAAGTTCCTCGCGCAGGCTTTGGTGAAGGCCGGCCACGAAGTGACCGATTTCGGTGACGGCAGCGACGCGTTCGAGTGCCTTAAGGGCTTCCGCTTCGACCTGTTGGTGACCGATATCGTGATGCCCGGCATGGACGGGATCGAGCTGGCCAAGCGCGCCGCCGAACTGAACCAGGCGCTGAAGATCATGTTCATCACCGGCTTTGCCGCGGTTGCGCTGCATCCGTCCTCCAACGCACCCAAGCAGGCGAAAGTGTTGTCCAAGCCGTTTCACCTGCGCGAGATCGTCGCCGAAGTCGATCGCATGATCGCGGCCTGAAGCGGCCGCGCCTACGCACGATTCCATAATTCGTTCCGCCGATTTCGATTCCGATTGCGGCGCGCGGCCACAATCGCGCCAGCGGGCTGCCGAATTTGTGGGTTATCTCAAGCGCGGCTCGAAGAAGTCCGAGATGGCTGCGGGCCGCCGGCTCGCGCTTCGCTCCGGCAAATAATGCTCGGGAGGAAAAACATGCTTATGCCGACACACGACATCGTCAGTGCGCGTCCCTCCGGAATGTCGTCGCGCCGCGCCATGACGCTCGGCAGCGTGGGACTGCTGCATGCGGTGGCGATCTATGCGCTGGCCAGCGGAATGGCGCCGCAGATCACCAAATACATTCCGCCTGTCCTGAACGTGCAGGTTCTCGATACCAAGACACCGCCGAAGCCGGTGCCGACACCGCCCCAGCCGAAGCTCGCGCAGCCGACGCAACCGACTCTACCGACCATTACGCCGCCTGTGATCGACATCGCGACGAACGACGCGCCGCCGATCACCGCGACACCGACGCGGCCCAATACCACGCCGGTCGCCGACAGCGGCGCATCGGGCATTATCAACACCCACACGACGCCGCCCTATCCGACGCTAGCGCGCGCCGCATCGCATGAGGGAACGGTCCTGCTGCAGATGACCGTGTCGCCCCAGGGCGATGTGGTGTCGGCGAATGTCGTGCAGTCGAGCGGCTATCCCGAGCTCGACCAGGCGGCGGTGTCCTGGGTCGTGGCGCACTGGAAATACAAGCCTGCCGTCCTGAACGGCGTGGCGGTCACGAGTTAGACGCAAGCCGCCGTGAAGTTCGACTTGAAACAAGCAAAGCGCTGATCGGCAAATGTGAGTCGCTTGAAGCCCGCCGCACATCGCGGCGGGCTTTCGCGCCTCAAAACCGCCTCACGGCATCACTATATATCGGTGTGAAGAACAACATCCGGCGACAGCCGGCTTCTCCCAAGAATGCTGTCTCCGCCGGCGCCGCATCGCGGTGCGACAAGCGAAGGAGACGAAAATGAGATTGCCGCTTCCAAGGACTATGCCGGCGCCGGCGCCTGTGTTCACTTCTAGGCGCGTGACGATCGTCGGTTTCGTGGCGCTGCTGCACGTCGCGCTCATCTATGCGCTGGTCACCGGCTTGGCGATGCGCGTCGTTGAGTTCGTGCCGACGATACTGACGGCGGAGGTTCTGCCGCCGCAGCAGATCGTCAAGCCGCCGCCGCCTGTCGCGACACCGCAGCTGACGCAGCCGGCGATGCCGACTGTGCCGGTACCCGTCATCAAGATCGCGCCCGTTCACCGCGCACGTACGGCCATCACGGTCGTTCAGGGCCCGCCGCGCCCGGCCGCGGTCGCACCGCTCGCGCCGCCGCAGCCGCCGAAACCCGTCATCGCCCCAACGACGGCCAGCGCTATTGGCGCGACCCACACGATCCCTCCCTATCCGGAGCTCTCGCGCCGCTTGGGAGAGCAGGGCCAGGTTCTGTTGCGCATCGACGTCGAGGCAAACGGCGCGGTCGGCACGGTGACCGTCAATCGGTCCAGCGGGAGCCCGAGGCTCGACGAGGCTGCAGTGAACTGGGTGCGCGACCATTGGCGCTATCGGCCAGCTACGCGCGCCGGCCAGCCGGTTGCGTCGACGGTCGAGGCCGCCATCGTTTTCGACCTGCGAAGCGCCTCTTGAGCCTGCCGAAACCGGGCCGGCGGCGGCCCTGCGAACCGCCGCTTGCCCGCTCCGGCGCCTGCGGCTATAGCTGCCGCCCCGCCGTAACTGGCATCGGGCGCGTAGCTCAGCGGGAGAGCACTACCTTGACATGGTAGGGGTCACAGGTTCGATCCCTGTCGCGCCCAC
>CAVUJB010000001.1:0-38750 GCA_963741735.1 uncultured Alphaproteobacteria bacterium | reverse complement strand
ACGCATTCCTTTGCTCATCTAGCATTGCTCATAACAGGCAGGAAACACCTTTCTTTGCGGCGAGCATCGAGCGCTATGCCCTTCGCGCGATCGCTGCAGCCTCAACGCAAGGTTAGCCCGGACGGCATCTCGATTTAGTATGGAGCAGTCGATGTCCGAAAGTGCATACGATCGAGCCGCTACGGCTCTCCTATTTGTAGATCCCTACAACGACTTTTTGTCCGAGGGCGGCCTTCTATGGCCGCGGCTCAAGGAAGTCGCGGAAGAAGTGCGACTGCTCGAGAATCTCCGCGCGATCCATGCCGCAGTCCGAAACGCGGGCGTTCGCATCTTCATCGTTCCGCATCGTCAGTGGGAGGAAGGCGACTACAAAGACTGGCAGTATGCCAATCCCACTCAGCAGAGCATTGCGAAGAGCCATTCGTTTGCGAAAGGGACTTGGGGTGGCGAATTTCGCGACGAATTTGCGCCACGAGACAGTGACGTTGTCATCCGACAGCACTGGGGTCAGAGCGGATTCGCTAACACCGATCTTGACATGCAGCTCAAGCAGCACGGCATCAGCCATGTCGTCATCGTCGGGCTACTCGCCAATACATGTATCGAATTGACGGCGCGCTTCGCGATGGAACTCGGATACCACGTCACTCTGGTACGCGACGCGACTGCGGCGTTCACGAGTGAGATAATGCATGCAGCACATCAACTCAACGGCCCCACATTTGCTCATGCAATCGTGACGACAAAAGAACTCATTGGCTTGCTTCCGAACAGCCGTTCATAACGATTTCGATGTTCAACCTCGCAGAAACAACGGAGACCCGTGTGATGTCAGGATACGAGCAGCTATCAATTGATCGCTCCAAGCCGGGCCGGTGGACGGTAACGTTCAGCAATCCGCCCATTAATATTCTTGGCCCCGTCGGAATCAGGGAGCTACGTGATCTAGTGGTCGAAGCCGAAGCGGATACTTCAGTGAGAGTGGTGGTGTTCCGTTCTGGCAACCCGGATTTCTTCATCGCCCATTTTGAAACGCCAGACATCGGCGCGAACTCGGGACCTTCGGGAGCGGAGGTCTCTAAGTTATGGATTGAATTCGTGCTGCGCCTCAGCAGCGCACCTTTCGTCAGTATGGCCGAGATTTCGCGGTCGAACGCGGGGGGTAGGTAACGAGTTTGTTCTCGCGTGCGACATGCGTTTTGCGAGCCGTCAAAACGCAATCTTCTGCAATCCGGAGGTTGGAATGGGACTTCCGCCTGGCGGCGGTGCCTTGGAATGGTTGCCGCGAGTCGTCGGCCGCTCGCGCGCGCTCGAAATAGCCCTTAGCGGAGACGATTTCGACGCCGATATCGCCGAGCGTTACGGTTGGGTCAATCGAACTCTGAATGAGGACGAACTCAATTCCTTTGTGGACACCCTCGCGAGCCGGTTGGCCACATTCGACCGGGAAGCACTTGCGGCGGTGAAAACCCAGATCAATCGTGTCGGAGTGCCGACGGCGGCAGAACTCGAGTTCGAGCAGCAAGCTGTTTTTTGCCGCGCTAGCCTGGCCCGGTGCCAAAAAGCGACGGGAAAAGGTTCATGGCATCGGTTACGGCATGCACAGCGCCTTCGAATTGAATTTTGGCCGATACCTCCCCTTGATGGGTCCCTACACTCGCTGATGCCTATTGCGAAAGACCTGAATCTCAAAGTTTTGCCGCTGCCTCGGTGGTATCAAGATGCCCGACAACGCGTTGCTGAACGGCATCAGCAAGTGCGTTTCCGCCGATGCGCTAAAAGGGATCGTTCTCGAGCAGTCGCGGTTGTGTGTTCTACCTAGCCTACCATTCTGCAGTTGCAGACATCGACTGAACGAGCCATCGTTAGCTGCATTTATGGAACGGGCTGGCCGCTCTTTAACGAATGCATACGCCGCCGGCCGCGCTGCCACGGACCCAACACATGAGACGCAATTTGGTTTGAACCTAGGCTCCCGCGGGCGCGTTAGAAAACAGCCATGACATGGGTCAGCTACACTGCCGGCGATCTCTGCGCCGCTCAGGCCGCGTCCGCGAAAGCCCAACCCGCGCATGCGGCGCTGGTGCTGACCGCCTGCATCCTCGCCTCCAGTCTCGCCTTCGTCGACGGCTCGGTCGTCAATGTCGGGCTGCCCGCCATTGGCCAGAGCCTGAAAGGCGATGCGGAAGGCCTCCAGTGGGTGATCAATGCCTATCTCCTACCGCTCAGCGCTCTGCTGCTGCTCGGCGGCGCGGCGGGCGACCGTTTCGGGCGGCGGCGTGTTCTGATTTCCGGAGTTGTTCTGTTCGGCGTCAGTTCCGCGCTGTGTGCCGCCGCTCCGAGTTTGGTCTGGCTTCTGGCGGCGCGCACCTTTCAGGGTACCGGCGCCGCACTCCTCCTGCCCAGCAGCCTTGCGATTCTCGGGAACAGCTTCTCGGGCGAGGCGCGGGGCCGCGCCGTCGGTACCTGGTCGGCGGCTAGCGCGATCGGCGGCGCCATCGGGCCCGTGTTGGGCGGCTGGCTGATCGACGTCTTCGGCTGGCGCGAAATATTCTTGCTCAACATCCCGCTTGCGATCGGCGCCGCCGGGTTGGCACTCGTCTATATTCGCGATCCCGACCGCAGTGAGCAGACGCCTATCGATCTCACCGGCGCGATCCTCGCCGCCGTGTCGCTCGGCCTGCTCACCTGGGGCCTGACGATCGGCACTGGTCCGCGGTGGCTGGTCGACAGAGGCCGTCGCGACACTTGGAGCGGGCGTCGCCCTATTCACTGCTTTCGTCTGGGTCGAATTGCGGCGCGGCGACAAGGCGATGATACCCCTCGCGCTCTTCCGATCGTCGAACTTCGTCGGGCTCAGTATCCTTACCCTGCTGTTGTATGGGGCGCTGGGCGGGCTCTTTGTATTGGTGCCCTACGTGTTGATTCAGGGCGCCGGTTTTTCGGGTACGGCCGCGGGGGCCGCATTGCTACCACTTCCGCTGATCCTCGCCGCCACGTCGCGCGCAATGGGCGGGCTGTCCGGCCGAATTGGTTCGCGCCAGCCGCTCACTGTCGGTCCTATCATCGTTGCCGCCGGCGTTCTGCTCTTTCTGCTATTTGATTCGGAGTCCGGTTATTGGCGCGGCGTACTCCCTGCCATCATTGTCGTTGCGGTAGGCATGGCCGGCGCTGTTGCGCCGCTTACAACAGCGGTTCTCGCTTCGGTGGATGCGCGTCACACTGGCGCCGCCTCGGGTCTCAACAGTGCGCTCGCGCGACTGGGTGGCCTGATCGCGACGGCGCTTATCGGTGGCGTGATTGCCGCGAAGGGCGAGGCGCTCTTCGCGGCGTTCCATGTCGCCGTCATCGTTGGCGCGGTCGCCGCGCTGGCCGCCGGCATTGCTGCCCTTATTCTGGTGCGAGGTCCCAGGAGCGCGGGATCCTAAAAAGCTGGGGAAATCAATAGGTTGTACGCAACGGATTTCGGTGTGATGGGACGAACCGTTTGTCACGACGCCACCGCCGCTCCTATTTCCCCCACTGTCGCGACCCCCCGGATTTATTGTTCCGGAAGTGCGCTCCGTTCCAGGCTAAGTGGCACGGTCGACGCCGAGCTTCGCGCCCATGATCACGAGTTCGGCAAATGAGCGCGCCTTCATCTTGCGCATAACCTGACCACGATGCGCTTTGACCGTTATCTCACTGATGCCCAAATGCCCGCCGACCTGCTTGTTAAGAAGGCCTTTCACTATCAGTGCCATCACTTGCCGCTCACGACTGCTCAGTGAGTCAAAATCCGCGAGGAGCGTCGCGAGAGAGTTGCGCTCTTCAAAGGCCCTTCGGCTGCGCCGAACCGCTTCTTTAATCGCCGCCAACAAGAACCTGTCGACTATAGGCTTCGTCAAAAATTCTATCGCTCCCGCCTTCATCGCGCGCACGGCAGTCGGCACATCGCCATGATCCGTTATGAAAATGATCGGAAAATACATCCGGTCCCGAACCAGTTGTTCCTGCAGTTCCAAGCCGCCCAAGTCGGAAAGTGAAATGTCGAGAATGATGCAACCGGTGTCGTTCGTTCCCGCCTTGTCAAGAAACTCATGCGCCGAGGCGAATGTCTCCACCGACCAGCCAGCGCAACCAATGAGCGTTTCGAGGGGCTCGCGTACCGAGCCGTCGTTGCCAACGACATATACCGTTGCCCTCGACTCACGTCCGACCGGCACCGCCGAGCAACGGGACGCATCGCCCTTTCGATGAAAAGCAAAAGCGCGCCTTTCTTCCGCATGTTCCAAGACCTGGGGCAAGATTGGCGTCCGAAATGACCTAAAGTCATTGCGCGATCTGTTTGCGATCATCGATCTGGCTCCTCAACGCGACTCGGATGAGCAACATTTCACGGGATCGCTCGTCGGCAATATCCCGGATGGGTAGAAGGTCCATCCCCTGAAGTGTGCGCCAAGTGTGCGGAAAGCATGTCGCCCATTTTGATTGTTGCAGCCTATTTGCCGAGTTCAATGACACGCCGGCCGAACAAGATCGCATCGATCGAGTACGCGCCCGCGCCCATCAAGGCAAGTGCAATTGAGACCAGGCCGTGCGACGCGAGCGCAAGGCATTGCACATGCTCCGACATACCGAGGCCGACCGCAAACATGAGTGTGGCAAGGATCGCCGCGAGTCGTGTGAAAACGCCGGCCCCAAGCACAGCCGCGAGGGCAAACGTTCCAAGACGCGGAGCCGTAAGCGACAAATGCAAAGCATCGCCGTCGGCTGTGAGAACCAACCCGGTCGAAAGACGCAGCAACAACAGCGCCAATCCATTCGATCCGCGTGGAAAAGCAGAAAATGTACCATTCATGCGGACGTTTTATACCGCCAACATTCCGCTTCGAAGACCCAACGAGAGGGTTCGAATATACCCGTCCGAGTAGCTGCCTTGACGGACTTGTGAGCCAGACCGAAGCTGCCTCTGGTGTAACACTTGGCGCGGTTCGCGGATGGATCGGATGGCGTTTCGCCTCGTCATTGCACTCACCTTCAGTGTCGCGAAGGCACCTTGAGAAGGCGCCTCTGCATCGCTGGTCTCGCGGTCTATTCATTGGTCGCGAACGAAGCACTTGCGCTCGACCCCGCCCGTACTATCGCGCAATTCAAACACACAGGCTGGACGAGCGAGCAAGGCGCACCTGTGTATGTCCAGGCAATTACTCAATCCCGCGACGGCTTCCTGTGGCTCGGATCCTATGAGGGTCTCTTCCGCTTCGACGGCATCGCGTTCGAAAAAATTCCTTCACTGGCGATAAAGCCGACCCGCTCCGATTCGATAACAGCTTTGCTCGGGGCTTCGTCCGGCGACATCTGGGTCGGCCATTATTGGGGCGGCGTCTCGGTCTATCGGAATGGCAAATTGATGGATGCAAATCCGGCCCCCCCGACTGGGGGTGTCTACAAAA
Source organism: uncultured Alphaproteobacteria bacterium (assembly GCA_963741735.1). Classification (GTDB taxonomy): domain Bacteria; phylum Pseudomonadota; class Alphaproteobacteria; order Micropepsales; family Micropepsaceae; genus Rhizomicrobium. The sequence goes on along the minus strand of CAVUJB010000001.1, from coordinate 33,315 downwards.
TCGTAGAGGACAAATTCGGTGCCATATGGGTTTGGTCGGATGGTGCACATTTCGCATCTCTCAGACGCTATGCCGATGGGAAGTGGACGATCCTCGATCGCAGTTGGGGGCTGCCGCAGGCGCATGCTTCCGACATCATGGCGGCGCGGAATGGAGATTTGTGGCTCGGTTTTAGTCATCAGCTCGCGATTTTGCCGCATGGCGCGCGTCGCTTGAAATGGATTGACGAACCGGTGGGCATGGAACCGAGGCTCGCCGAAACATCAACCGGCGAAATCCTGGTCGCGGATCGCGGCAGCGTGAGAACCCCTGCCGGTGCACGTCCCAATCGCCGCCAAACCTGTCGCAGACATGGGGCAACGGCCACTTTCGAGCGCTTCTCTTGCGCCGTTGCTCCTAGATCGCGATGGGTCGCTATGGCTGCGAAATCCCGCGAGCAACTTGAACGCATCGCCCATCCGGCAGAATTTGCCGGCTGGCGGTCATTCCAACAGATCAAGTGTCCGGAGACATCTACGCGCGAAAACCCGGGCTCTCTGCCGACCCGCCTTTGGTCATTTTTGAGGATCGCGGAGGGCGATATCTGGATCGGCACGGATGCGGGAATCGATCGGTTTAGGCCCATGAACATCGTGCCTGTGCTGGGGCTCTCCGATCATCCAACGGTCCAGACGATCAGAATTGTCGGGTCGAAATCCGGAAGGGTCTTTGGTCTTGCGTTCGAGGAAGGTGGCGCGCGGCCTTTCAAAGTCGAACCGGGCAATATTGTCGAAACTGTGCAGCCTTCACGATCGCTGGCGACGCCGCTCTGCGCGTCGCGCGATGGAGGTGCGTGGTTCGTGGGGTTCGTCAAAACGAATTGTTCGATGTGCGGGAAGATTCGATCGCGAAAATATCGCTCCCCAGCCTGCGCGGACCCGCCGACCCGGAATTCGTGCGTCGAGACCGAAGACGGAACGCTTTGGATATCGTTGAGTGCAGCTGCGCCTCTCCGTTTCAACGGCACGTCATGGAAGCAATTCGCGATAAGCCCGGCTCAAAACGACGTCGCGTGGTCTATGGGACAGGACAGACATGGCGGTGCGCTGATCTACGTCCCGCTGAAATACTTGGTCGATATCAGGAACGATTCCGTCCGTGTTCTATGGCGACAAAAGGATATCCCGATCGGCCTCATTTCTGTCATCTCTACGGGACCCAACGCGACACTTCTGGGGGGAGAACAGGGTCTGGCAAGGTATGACGGTAAGACCATTCGCGTGTTGGGCGCGGATCGTTTCCCGATATTCGGTCACATCACGGGGATCGTCCAATCCAGGCGCGGCCAAACTTGGATTCTCAGCAGACATTGTCTGATATTGATGTCGTCGTTAGAGCTTGCTGAGGCGTTCGATCATCCAGGTTTCGTGCCTAGCTCTCGCGTCTTCGATTTCGAGGATGGGTTCTCCGGATCGCCCACTGATGAGCTGGCAAACAAATTGGCCGAAGCGGCTGATGGCCGCATCTGGCTGCTAACAAGCGAAGGCTATTTCTGGATCGATCCGAAGAAGCTGCGTTCGAATTCATTGCAGCCACCCGTTGCGATCCGGTCCCTGACGGCCGACGGAGCCGTCTACTCCACTCTCGGAAGCATCACCCTTCCGAGCGGTACGTCAAACCTGCAAATCGATTATTCTGTGCTTAGCCTGCAGATGCCCGAGCGGAACAGAGCCCGATACAGGCTGGACGGAGTCGACAAGGCGTGGGTAGACTCGGGTTCGCGGCGTCAGACCTTTTATACCAACCTGGGGCCGGGCACATATGCGTTTCACGTCATCGCGTCCAATGATGACGGTGTCTGGAACATGACCGGCAAAACAATTTCGTTTGTTGTTCCGCCAACCTTTTTGCAATCGAAGCTCTTCGTCGTGCTCTGTGTGCTCGCTGGCGCGGTGTTCCTTTCGCTCTTATATGCGCTTCGGCTCCGGCAGGTTACTGCCGGCATACGTTCCCGAATGGAGGAGCGTGTTTCCGAACGCGAACGCATCGCAAGGGACCTTCACGACACGCTGCTTCAAGGGATCGACGGGCTGATTTTCAGATTCCAATCGATTGCAAACCGCTTGCGGCCGGACGAGCCCATCCGCACATTGATGGATGAGGCGCTCGAGCGTGCCGATGACGTACTCTCCGAGAGCCGCGACAGTATGAAAAATCTGAGGCCGTCCCAGAGTCCGCTCGACATTTCAGATGTTTTTGCGGCAACTGGAGACGCAAAAGCCTGGAGCAATATGGGGAAATTCCGCGTCGTCTCGGAAGGGGCTGTGCGAAAACTCCATCCCATCGTTCGCGACGAAGTCGCAAGAATTGGCAACGAAGCAATCGCAAATGCCATAAAGCATTCCAAGGCCGAGAATATCGAAGTGAGCGTAGTTTACCTGCGCAGCCGGATTGTCCTGACCGTGACCGATGATGGAGAGGGAATATCCGAAGATGTTCTCAAGCATGGCCGTCAAGGACATTTTGGGTTGACCGGCATGCGCGAGCGCGCAGAACGGATCAGGGCGAACCTTTCTGTGTCGAGCGATATTGGAGCGGGAACCACAGTGACGCTGATCGTTCCCGCCGCCATTGCTTATGCCGATGTCCGCGGAATCAAATTGCGGTCATGGTTGCGCAATGTGCTTATGCCGAGTTGTGACCTATGACGACTTCAGATCCAATCCGCGTCCTCGTTGTCGACGATCACCCGGTGCTCCGAGAGGGCATTGCGGCGATCTTTGAGGCCGAATCGGACATTGAACTGGTAGGGGAAGCCAGCAACGGCAAAGAAGCGATCGAATCGTTCAGGAGGTTAAAGCCGGACGTGGCGCTGATGGATTTGCAGATGCCGGATATGAGCGGCGTGGAAGCAATAAACGCAATCCGTCACGAATTTCCAACTTGCCGCCTCATCGTTCTGACATCCTTCGGTGGCGACAGGTTGGCACTTGAAGCGATTAAGGCGGGCGCCGTGGGTTTCCTGTTGAAGGGAGCGCTCCGCCGCGAATTGTTGGACACTATTCGATCGGTTCATGCCGGGAGGCGTCACATCCAATCCGAAATTGCGCAGGAAATTGCGCTTCACGCGGCAGAAGATCATTTGAACGACCGCGAAAGGACCGTCCTAGGGCTTGTTGCCGCCGGCAAGGCGAACAAACAGATTGCCCGCGAACTTTCGATCTCTGAAGACACTGTCAAAATGAATTTGAAGAATATATTTTCGAAGCTCGGAGTCGACGATCGCACTCGCGCAGTCACGGTCGCAATCAAGCGCGGAATCATCGAGATATGATTTGCGAATCTTGCTCGGAAAAGGCTGCGGCCGGAACCTGTTCAACGGTACTATAAAGACGAGCCCACGGAATATTGGTCAGCCCAAAATCACCTGCTATGCGGCGGTCCCACATAGGAAAATTCCGCGATCAGATCGCCGTGAGGCCCAACGCCCTCTCCGGGGATTTTTCCGTTCGTGAGGACGCCAAGAAAACGTCGGCGGCATCGTCTGTGAGCGCTCGGCCATTGTCCGGAAAGGAGGCCGGCCGCGTGGGATCGAAGATCATCACATCCGGCAGCAGCGTTCCCGCCACACGCATCGCATCGGCGGGTGCGTATCCTCCGGTATGCTCCAATGCGTGAGCAAAGATCGGAATGAACCGTTCGTCGTCTGCGGGCTCGGCGGAGAGATAGGCGTCTCGGTCCGGACCTGGAAGGAAGACCGCCTGTTGCGGGCGCGCGCCTCTCTCCGCCTGAACCCACTTGCCATCGACGTTGGCAAGTATGCGGCCCCGGAGGTTTACCGTTTTCATGTCCAAAACGGAATTGGGTACCTCCAGGACGATGCTGCACACGTTCTTGTCCGCAAAAGAATCGGAGCCAGTGAACCGCAAATCGTTCAGTACGCCCAGCGTGTCGAAGAAAAATGACTCGCTGCGCCAACCTGCAGAGAAGCGATACTCACCGTTTTGAGCGATGATTGCATCAGCCTTCATGGAAAACTGCACGTTGGTGAAAATGATTTCGCTGGATTCCGGCATGTCCGCGTTGTGAACACAAATCAATTTCGCCGTCTGACCGCCGCCCACAGATCGAGAAAACTGAATTTGGTAACTGATATCGGCGTGCATATCCCCGTCCGTATCGATCCTGAGCTTGTAGAGCGCGTTGGGTGCGAAGGGCTCCACGGTCGTCGGTCCCGGCCGGATCACGGTGGAAGAGGGGTGGACGTTCATGATCAGGATGGACCTATCCACGCGGTTCGGAGCGGGAAATGCGCAGATGTCCGTCAGATCGAGCCGCGCATCACCCCACGGAAAGCCAAAATCCGGGCCGGAATAATGATGTGACATCGAGATACCACCACGGGCCGAAGGACGCCAGCAGAGGGAGTTGAAAGTGGCAATCTATTGCACGTTCGTACCGGTGATACTTTGGTATCAGCCTTCCAGATCTGCATTGCTAGGGCGAAGTTCGCCGATCCGCACGGAACAATGGCGATACCTATGTTTAATAGATTTCGCTCAGCGCGCGGCGCACCACTATCGCATGTTCAATTGAAAGATCGGGGCTCTCTGAATGACGTCGATTGAAGGGCAGAGAATGGGCGTGATCGAAATGTGCGATGAGCGTGAATTTCTCGACCGTTCTCGATCCGGGCGTCTGGAGAGCGAAATGGTGAGGTTGGCCGCGTTGGGGTTCATGACATCGGGTGTTGTGCACGATTTTCGCAACCTTATGCAGGTGGTAAACTCCGCCATAAACCTCATTGAGCAAAAACTCGATCAAAGAACGCTAGCCAGCGTGGCGCCATATATCAACGGTGCATTGCAGTCTGTCGGCCGGGCCGATGTCCTCAGCAGACAGTTGCTGGGTGTTGCACGCAAAGAAGACGCGTACGCCGAGGCGGTCAATCTGGAATTTGTTCTGTCCGCAATGGAGCTCCCTATTTCATGGACGGTTGGCCCAGAAATTGAGGTCGAACTTCATCTTGAGAAAAATCTCCCAGCTGTCTTTTGCAGCGCGCAGGAGTTTGAAAGCGTTGTTCTCAATCTCGTCATCAATGCCAAGGACGCGATGCCGAGAGGGGGAACTCTTCGCGTCTCGGTGCAAAAAAGTGATTTTGGTAGTGGCCCGACGGTCGTCGTACGTGTAACGGACACTGGTTGCGGCATGTCGGCCGAGACGGTGAAGCACGCGTTCCAGCCGCTGTTCACGACCAAGCCTGCCGGTCGAGGGACTGGACTTGGGCTCGCGATGGTGAGTGACTTTATGCTTCGCACCGGCGGTTCGGCTCAAATCGAAAGCGTCGCTAATTATGGCACATCGATCATTTTAAGGTTTCCGGCATGTCACGACCAAAGGATGTAGAGGCACAAGCGGTCGACGGCGAACGCCAATCAGGGGCGCCCTCCTCAATTTCAACCTCGTCAACGCTAACCTACCAATCTGTGTCGATCAGCGGCGTTAATGTATTCTATCGCGAGGCGGGTCGCACCGATGCGCCGGTATTGCTGTTGTTGCACGGCTATCCGTCGTCCTCACGCATTTTCGATACCTTATTGCCGCTGCTCGCCGACAGATATCGCCTTATTGCACCAGACTATCCCGGTTTCGGGCACAGCGATGCGCCTTCACCGGAAACATTCTCCTACACGTTCAACAACATCGCAGCACTAATCGAGAAGTTCACTGACGCGCTCGAGCTGAAAAGCTATGCGATCTATACGCAAGATTACGGCGGCCCCATCGGGTTTCGCTTGGCGCTTGCACATCCGGAGCGGATAAGAGCAATCATCGTGCAGAATGCAGTTGCGTCCGAAGAGGGACTTGGTTCGGCATGGGAAATTCGCAAGAGCTATTGGAAGGATCGCGCCACATACGAAGACAAGGTCATTGGAGCCTTCATGTCATCGGAAGGCGCCAAGACGCGCCACCTCGGCGGCAGCCCGCGGCCGGAACGCTATAATCCCGACACATGGTTGGGGGAGTTCGCTCAACTATCACGGCCTGGTCAGTGGAAGATTCTAAGCGGATCTGTTCTGGAGCTATCAGACCAATGTCGCTTCCTATCCGAGCTGGCAGGATTACTTGCGGCGTTATCGGCCGCCGCTCCTGGTTCTCTGGGGGAAATACGATCCGTCCTTCGCCATCGCCGGTGCGTACGTCTATCGCGAATGCGTGCCCGACGCCGAGGTCCACATTCTCGATGCCGGGCACTTTGCGCTGGATGAATGTCTCGATGAAATCGCCGGCCTCCTTCGCAAATTTGCAGACGGACATCTCGCTCCACTGTCGCGTTCGCCGCGCGCCCTGGATTGCGCGCCGCTTCCGGAAGTAAGCGGAACACCATGAAGTCAGGCCCGCAAAAAGTTAAATTCGATGTCGGCGATCGTGTTGCCTGGAATTCCGAAGCCGGTCATGTCACCGGCCGGATCATAAAGGTGCATACGCAGAACACTGATTACAAAGGCTACACGCATCACGCCACGGAAGACGATCCGCAATATGAGATCGCGAGCGACAAATCCGATCATATCGCGATGCACAAAGGCTCCGCCCTTAAGAAGATTGAGAAATAGAAGGCGCGAGTATTTTTGCAGAGCGGAAACAGCTTTCGAGGTCGCTGCACAATACCAAAGTCTCGATGATACCATTGTCTGATGGCGGTACCGCATATCTGGTCCCAGTCTTAGAGGTGCATCAACGCAAAGAGGCAGCCATGGCATCGTCACTGAAATCGTCCCAAGTGAAGCTGACCCGCAAATCGCCAGCTTGTTACCGCGTGAGTTTCGACAACCCTCCGCTGAACCTTATGGGCCCGGAATTCGTTCGGGAATTCAGCGCCATCATGACCGAGCTTGAAAACGACGAGCGGGTCAAGGTCGTCATTATCGACAGCGCCGTCGACGGCGTCTTTCTCAATCATTCTGACTTTTCCGTCGAAGTCGAGGAGCTGACCGATCTGCCGCAGGGGCCGACTGGCCTTGAAGCATGGCCGGACATTCTCGTGCGCCTCACCCGTGCGCCGTTCGTGTCGATCGCGCTGATACGTGGCCGCGCGACCGGAAACGGCAGCGAAATCACGCTGGCGTGCGATATGGCCTTTGCGAGTCGCGAGAAAGCCATCCTGTCGCAATGGGAAGTCGGCGTCGGTATGGTGGCCGGCGGCGGTCCAATGGCGAGGTTGCCGCGTCTGATCGGAAGAGCGCGCGCGCTGGAAGTGCTGCTCAGTTCGCGGGATATTGGCGGCGATCTGGCCGAGCGCTATGGCTATGTAAACCGCGCGTTGCCGGATGCAGAACTGGATGGCTTCGTCGATGCGCTTGCAACGCGCATTGCCGGATTCGACAAATGGGCGATCTCCAACACCAAGAACCTCGTCAACGCGGCAAGCCTGCCGCCCGACGTGGAAATCGCCGAAGGTTGGGACGCCTGCATTAAATCGATCGGGCGGCCGGACACGCAGCGTAGGATAAAAACACTGATCGAGCGTGGTTTTCAGAAGCCAGGCGATGTGGAAACCCGGCTGGGCGACGCTCTGGAACACCCCGGATTCTGAACATCCGCGCAGCACAGCCATCGGGGCCGCGCCTTTTTCTCTCATTCCTTCAAGGGAACAAAAGTCATGGATCTACTTTCTCTCGCCAAAAAGGTTGCGAACAACATCGAAGCGAAGTCGGCGGCCATTAAGGTACCCGTTGCTGTTTGCGTCACGGACATTCACGGCAACATCGTCCTCAAGCACCGCATGGCCGGTGCGCCAGCCTATTCAATCGATATCGCTGAACGCAAAGCGTACACCTCGGCCCTTGTGGGCATGCGCACGGCGGATCTCTTTGCTCTTGTACAGCCAGGCCAGCCGCTATTTGCGCTCGTCGGGCTTTCCGGCGGACGATACTGCGCGATGGGTGGTGGTGTTCCGTTGACCGACGACGGCGAGCTGATCGCAGGCATTGGCGTGAGCGGCGGCACTGTTGAGCAGGATATGGATATCGTCGAAGCCGGGTTGAAGTAGACTGTGACCGAGCCCATTTCGTGCCGGACGGGTGCAACGACGAGCAAAGATTGTCGGCGGTCGTGCACTTGATGACGATCGGCAAGACACCGGGCGTCATCAAGCATCTATTTCCTATTTCGAATTGCCTAAGGGCATCACAATACGTGCTTGTGCATCAGGTTCAGGATAAGTGCATCGAAGCTGAAAGGGCCGGCGCCAGCTGAGATGACCTGGATCAACATGACCGCATACAAAGTCTCCGGCAGGTACAGCCAATCGTCGATCCGGTCAGCCCTATCGATTGGCTTGAGCGCGCCGATGCGCGCTCGTCCCGACGTCGCGTTCGCGACAAGAATCACGACGAGGAGTCCCAACGCAGCAAGCGGCGCTAGTAGGCCTATGACGACAGCGATCCCGGCTGAGAACTCGACGAACGGGACCCGCCATTGGTTGATACCGACCGCCGGAACGCCGAGGGATCTTAGTTCGTCGGCAAATTCGCGGTGCCGAGCTTTATTGAACAGCTTGTGATACCCGGAAAACACAAAGAATATCCCGACCACAACACGGCTGAGCGCGAGCGCGAAGTCAGTCCATCCTAGACCGCTGAACAGGACGTGCATCATCACGATTCACCCAATGTCTCGAGTGCCGGGAGCAAATCGGTCATGGCGCGGCGATGCCCAACAATGCATCAACGGAATACCTTCCCGCTCCGGTGACGAACAACAGTATAAACCCTCCCATGATGCTGAGGTTCTTATAGAAGCTCTCCATTCGATCCACATAGTCTGGACCTGTCACTGTCCAATAGCGGTGCTCAATGAGCGAGGTGCCGAGCGTATATAGCGTTATGAGCGCAGCCGCCGGGCGTGTGAACACGCCGACGACAACCGCAGATGCGACGACAAGCTCCATGAAAACTGCGATCACAGCAGCAAGCGCCGGCGCGGGAACGCCATCGTTGACTATCTGGCTTAGCGTACCCCGCCAATCTCTGACCTTTCTCCAGCCAAAAATCAGAAACAACGCCGCGAGAAAGAGACGCGCCACGACTATGATCACAGCGTTGATGCAGCTTGCCATAATGCTAGGCAAGCCTCCGGCCCGCCGTCACGACGTCTTCCTTGTTGTCACGCAGTAGAAGCCAAAACATCAGCCCATTCGTAATCAGAAAGAGCGGCACGATGAACGTCGGCAGAAAGTAAGCCGCGCCGAATTGGCCGGCTTGGACACCCAAGCGAATGCCGTCGTAGTTGGCATAAAGAATGTCGGCGGTTCCCCAAAGATTGGATATCCAGGCTGCGAGGACGCCAATCCTGCTGCGCAACAACGCGAGCGTTAGCAACGCTAGTGTCGCGGCAACGATATCTCCATAAGCAGCGGATTCCGCAAAAGCCGCTGGCAAATTGGAGGAAACCACACCGGGCACCAGGAACGACAGGCCGATGAAGCGGAATGAATGAAACATGAGCAACGGCCGCAAGGCTTCGATGCGGCCTCGACGACGCAACTCCGGCAAGATCAGGCTATCGGTAACCACGCCCCAGGCAATGAAGCCGAAGGCAAAACTGACAAAAAAGCAGATTTGCGCGCGCATGGCCGATCCTCATCTAGCCGTAAGCGAATTCCGGTTTGCTTTGGCCAACCTCGATGATGTAGCCGTCAGGGTCGCGAATGTAGCAGCGTGTCTCGCCGTATTTGTCTTTGGGTTCTGTGATGAACTCGGCGCCGCGGCTCTTCCACAGTTTGTAGCAAGCTTGAATATCTGCGACCCGAATGTTCATGAAGCTACTGAACGCGTCGCGATTGGTTGGAACGCTAAGCGTGACAGTCGGCTTGTCGGGCGTCGGACCGCCGCCGACATTGACGATGAGCCAAGTGTTGGCGATCAGGATGTATCCAGGCGCGCCATCCTTGTCGCCATTGCTCAAGACTCGGCCGCCGAAGACTTTTTCGTAAAATCGCATCGATCGTTCGATGTCCGCGACGATCAAAAAGTGTGCGATGGTGAAGCCCTCCAGCGGTGGCATGTGATAGATGTTCTGCTCAACTTGTACTCCGCCCATGTTCGACTCCTGCTTTCAGACCTAGGAAACCTCGATTTGCGGGTGAACGTGCGGCACAGACGGTGCAGCGCCCTCGACCGCAAGGAATACCGAGAAAAACTCGTTCGGATCGGTCCATTCTGCGATCGGATTCCAGCCGCCGGCACGCAAAAGCACACAGGCGTCACGGAGCCCATATTTGTGGCTGTTCTCAGTATGGATGGTTTCGCCCGCGGCGATTGAGAAGGCCCGGCCGTCGGCGAAGAACTGGACGTCCCGAAGTGCTTCGAGATGCATCTCGATGCGCGCCTCGGCTTCATTCCAAAGCGCAACGTGACGGAATGCGTCCGCCGGCAGCGTGCCACCAAGTTCCCGATTGATCCGATGCAGCACGTTCAGATTGAACGCAGCCGTGACGCCCTGTGCATCATCGTAGGCCGGCTGAAGAATTGCGGGACCCTTGATTCGGTCGATTCCGATCAGCAGCATGGCGCCGCGGCCCAAGGTGCGCGCCATGGCGCGGAGCAGATCGACCGCGTCGGACGCCAAGAGATTTCCTATTGTTGAGCCGGGGAAAAATCCGAGTCGCGGCATCGATCCGACCGCAGACGGAAGCCGCAACGTCTCAGTAAAGTCGCCTTCGACGGGATGGATCGGCAGCTCGCCAAATTCCCGCGCGAGCCCTGTAGCTGCGTCCCGGAGGGCGTCTGTCGAAATGTCGATCGGGACATATGCCGCTGGGTCCAGCGCCGACAGGAGGATTTGCGATTTGGTGGAGGATCCCGATCCAAACTCCACGATTGCCCGGTCGGGACCAGTCAGGTCGGCGATCTCCTTGATGGCGCTGGACAGGAGTGCCGTCTCCGTGCGGGTCAGGTAGTATTCCGGTAGCGCCGTAATCGCTTCGAACAGTGCGGATCCGGCGCTGTCGTACAACCAGCGGGCCGGAATCATTCGTGGCCGCACGGCCAGGCCGTTCACCACGTCCCGGCGGAACGCAGGGTCTACATCGACAGGGTCTTGGCGCATTTCGTGCTGATGGGGAAACATCGGGTGTCCTTTTCGACGCGAGCCTCGGCTGTCAATGTCGATGCGGGCGGAAAACCCGCCGCCTCAGAAAATGAGGGGAGATCCGCGGGTCGGCTATAGGACTAAGGTGTCGTTGATACTTTCGTATCGCGGAGCGGCTGCCAGAATGTGCCTGAACGGCACTCGGATGAACCGAGCATGCCGCTCGCAAAGGCGTCGTCAGACGCCGGCCGCCGCCTTCATCTCACCGGCAAGTTCGTCATAACAGGCGGTCCATGCTTCCCGGACCGCAGGTGTGAAGTCTTTCCCCAGCGCCTGTTCGAGGGTCCAAAGCAGCGCGTCCCGCAACGCGTCGTAGTCGGCGAGCTTGACGCCGTACTCGACATGACGGATGGCAAGATCACGGATGCCCGGAAGAACCTGACCTGGCTCAGGTAAATTGTAGACGACCAAGGAGAGCGTGGTCATCAGCTTGACGCCCTGAATGCGCATGTCGTTCTTGAATAGCAGTCGGAAATCCGGGTTGGCTGCAAATAGCCGCTCGTAGAACAGCGCTGCGGCCACCTCCGGCATCACTGCCAGCCTGGCGAAGGTCGCGAAGACAAGTTTCTGCTGCGCGGCATTCACGATGTTTTTGCCTCCTTAGTGCGAGGCCGGTCACTCCTCCCGGTGCGACGCTGCCGCAGCACGGTGGGTGAGGTGCCAAACTCGGTTGCGAATGCGCGATAGAACGTTGCCATGCTGTTGAAGCCCCAACCGAAAGCGATGTCGACCACCGACCGGCCGGTTCCTGTTGCGCCGGCGATCGTGTCGCGGCACTGGAGCAGCCGCTGGCGCAATACGTATCGGGCGAATGTGCTACCGCTCGGCTGGAACAAACGATGTAGCTGGCGCGCGGAGATGCTCAGCGTCGCGGCGGCGCTGGCAGGAGTCAGATCTGGATCTGCAAGGTGCAGATCTACGTAACGCTTGACCGCTGCGAGCTGCGTCGACCGCGCTGAATTCACTCTCCCACTTGGCGCCCTCGTCGGAGGCATCACACGCCAGTGTGACCAAGCCGCAAAGATTGCGCAGCACGGCTTCGCTGAGTTCGTCGGCAAGGAGCGGCATCTGCGCCTTCGCAGCATCGATCGCTGCGCCGAGGAGTGAGCCGAGCGGCGAGGCACCGGGCAACCGGAACGGGCGAGCCAATCGGCCCCCCGTCAGAAGCGGCGAGAGCGCGGCCTGGGGGATGACAAGCATCTCGAAGGAAGCCGGGCCCTCCGACTCCGCTTCGAATTGCCACTCGGTCGAGCTCACGCAGAAATCGCCGGCCTCGTGAACGAGGTCGACCGGCGTGCTGCCTGGGGCGGCCCTCCAGATCTCCGGCCGGCGGAATCGACGGATAAAGAACGCCTCGGTCTTGTCTTTGGCGACGTCGGCTGCGGTGCGTTGGACTCTCTCAAATCCCGATTTGATATCCAGCAGCGCAAATTCGCCCGCAACTGATCCGCTCGCCTCGGCACGAAAGGCGCTGGAATCCGGCATTCCGCCCGGCGTGATGCTATGGGCCTGTTTCGCGAAGTAGTCGCACCATAACCTCACTCGGTCGCGCGGCGGCAGGTCATCGGTAGAAAATCTGACCTGCTTGGCCATCCCAGCAGTTCCTCCCGAAAGCGAGCTATTTTAAAGCTGACCGCGCGAGCAAGACCAGCCACGAGACCCGCGATCTGTGCCCTTTTTTAGAGCAATCGGCCTACCTCCTCGGCCCATCTTGCCGTCCGCAATAGCTGAACTGTCCGTCACGGACTCGGCGTCCAGGAAACTTGACGTCAGCGCAACACTCTACCGGCGGCTTCAGCGCGAGTGGGCCGCATCGGCGCAAAATAGGACATCGCGCGGCGTTCAGTGAGACGACAGGCGATACGCGATTTCTCAGTCTGCCGTCGGAGCGCGATGCGAAGGCTACACCGTTTGTTGCAAGGAGATCGCGATGACACAATGGCAACATCGGGAGGGTGTTACAGATCACTCTTCAGGCGTGGAACTGCAAACGATCCATCCGGTCGTGCCCGGTTATGGTGTGCCGGAGATCGTCAAGAAAACAGGCGCCAGGATTGCGGTTCGCGGTGGCGTAGGGCCATCAGCCGGGTCTCAATGCACGCCAATCGTGTTCGTTGTTGATCAAGACATCTCGGTGCGCCGATCGCTCGGATTACTGATCCACGGCGCAGGATGGCAACCTGAGACCTTCGCGTCCGCGAAGGAATTTCTGTGTTGTGGACGAGTCCTTGTTCCGAGTTGTCTCTTCATAGACATCGCGCTTCTGGGCCACAGCGCGCTTGATTTGCCGAGGCGTCTCGCCGCCGATCGGAAGAACATGCCGATCATCTTCGCTGCGGATCATTGCGACGTTGCGAAGACAGTTCAAGCCATGAAGTCGGGAGCGTTCGATTTCCTTTCGAAGCCATTTCGTGACGACCTGCTTCTTAGCGCTATCCGGCAGGCGATCGAGTGGAGCAGAGCTGCGCTCGATCGCGACGTGGAAATGCGGGGCTTGCTGGACTGTTACACCACCTTAAGCCGCCGCGAGCGCGAGGTGATGGAACTTGTCGTTTCAGGCCTGCTGAACAAGCAGATCGGCTCCAAGCTCGGCATTAGTGAAATCACCGTGAAGGCTCACCGAGGGCGGGTAATGCGGAAAATGAGAGCGGGTTCGCTCGCAGACTTGGTCAGAAAGGCGGTCAAACTCCCTGCCTCATCTGTGGCGTTGGGTTGAGCGACTGAGGCGAGCGCATCACCCGACCGATGCCAAAGTATCAACAATACCTTCGTCCAATGGCTTCGCCTCGAAATGATCGCCACGATCTGTGTGCGAATGGCTTTGCTTTGCGCGTTGCGCCGCTTTGAATCAAGAAAGAAGGCCGTCCAAATGCAGAAGGAAACCGATGATCCACTCGAGGCTTCGAGCGGCAAAGTCAGCCGCCGCGCGGGCCTCAAGCTCGGTGCGGCGAGCATCGCAACATCGCTTCTGCCGATAGCCATGCTTACGGCGGCACAGGGATCAACACCCCCAAGGAGGGCAAGATGACCGACCACGCTTCCATTCGTCCGTTTCACGTGAGTTTCCCGGAAGCCGAGCTCACGGACCTTCGCCGGCGCATAAAGATGACCAAGTGGCCGGAGCGCGAGCTGGTCCCTGACGCATCGCAAGGCGTGCAGCTGGCGACGATGCAGAAACTCGCACAGTATTGGGCAAACGAGCACGATTGGCAGAAGTGCGAGGCCAAGCTCAACGCCCTGCCGAATTTCATCACCGAGATCGACGGCCTCGACATCCATTTCATCCACGTTCGCTCCAAGCACGCCAATGCGTTGCCGCTCATCGTCACTCATGGCTGGCCCGGCTCGATCATCGAGCAGTTGAAGATCATCGAGCCGCTGACCGATCCCACCGCGCATGGTGGCACCGAAGCGGACGCATTCCATGTCGTGATCCCGTCGCTGCCCGGCTACGGCTTCTCGGGCAAGCCGACGAAGCCAGGATGGAATCCCGTCAGCATCGCCAAGGCGTGGGCGACGCTCATGCAGCGCCTCGGCTACATGCGATACGTGGCGCAGGGGGGCGATTGGGGCAATGCCATCTCCGAGGTGATGGCCCTGCGGCAGCCGCCGGGTTTGCTCGGCATTCACACCAATATGGCGGCAACGGTGCCGCCCGATGTTTCCAAGGCGCTCTCCGCGGGCGGCCCGCCGCCCGCCGGACTTTCGCCCGACGAAAAGCACGCCTGGGACCAGCTCGTCGACTTCTACAAGAACGGGCTGGGCTATGCGAACGAGATGGCGCTGCGTCCGCAGACGCTCTACGGAATCGCCGACTCGCCGATCGGTCTCGCGGGCTGGATACTCGATCACGACATCCGCAGCTACGAGATGATAGTCCGTGTTTTCGACGGCGAGCCCGAAGGGCTGAGCCGCGACGACGTTCTCGACAACATCACGCTCTATTGGCTGACGAACACCGCGGTCTCGTCGGCACGTCTCTACTGGGACACGGCGCACAATCTGCCGCCAGGCGGTTTCTTCGACGTCAGAGGCGTCAAGCTTCCGGTCGGCGTGAGCGCGTTCGCGGAGGAGATCTATCAGGCGCCGAGGAGCTGGTCGGAAAAGGCCTATGTGAAGCTCGCCTATTACGGCCGGCACCCCAAGGGCACGCATTTCGCGGCCTGGGAACAGCCCGCGCTCTTCGTCGCCGATGTGCGCGCGACCTTCGAGGCGATGCGCCAATAACGAGACAGAAAGCGAGCACCGAATATGTCTAACAATATCGAGTCATCGCCGCCGCGACTTTCTGGGCGTGGCGGCGATGGCGTTGGCTGCCGGCGAGTTTGTCGCGATCGATCCGCAGATGCGCGACCCGCAAGTCCGGCACGCGCAGCGCCAATCAAATCCGGCACGCATCCGTCGTTCGGACCGCTGAAGCAGATCGATGCCGGCGTCCTGAATGTCGGATATGCCGAAGCGGGCCCTGCCAGACGGTCCCGCCGTGATGCTGCTGCATGGCTGGCCCTACGACATTCACAGCTATGTCGATGTCGCACCGCTTCTGGCGTCAGCGGGCTATCGTGTCATTGTTCCTTATCTGCGCGGCTACGGCACAACGCGGTTTCTGTCGGGCGACACGCTCCGTAACGGCCAGCAGTCGGTCGTCTGCCGCCGACGCCATCGCACTTGATGGATGCTCTCAAGATCGAGCAAGGCGATCCTCGCGGGTTTCGATTGGGGCGCGCGAACGGCCGACATCGTGGCGGCCCTGTGGCCGGAGCGCTGCAAGGCCTGGTATCCGTGAGCGGCTATCTGATCGGCAGCCAGGCGGCCGGCAAGGTGCCGCTGCCGCCGAAGGCGGAGCTGCAATGGTGGTACCAGTTCTACTTCGCTACCGGAGCGCGGCCGCGCCGGTTATGACAAATACCGCCGCGACTTTGCGAAACTCATCTGGCAGATCGCATCGCCAAAGTGGAATTTCGACGACGCCACGTTCGAGCGCAGCGCCGCGGCGCTCGACAATCCGGATCATGTCGAGATCGTAATACACAACTACCGCTGGCGCCTCGGCTTGGCGGAAGGCGAATCGAAATATGACGAGCTGGAACGGCGAGCTCGTCGCGGCGCCGGTGATCGCTGTGCCCACGATCACGCTGGAAGGTGACGCCAACGGCGCGCCGCATCCGGAGCCCAAAGCCTATCGCCGCGAAATTCTCGGGTCGTTACGAGAACCGGATTGTCGCCGGCGGCATCGGACACAATCTACCGCAAGAGGCGCCGCGGGCCTTCGCCAAGGCGGTGATCGATGTCGACCGCTTCTGACGACTGCGGCCACTTCGTTCGGCCAAACTAGAAGTTGCCCGTTCGGCAAAGCGCGAAGTCCTGAACATTCCGATATTTGATCGCCGGAGCGCCGGTGCATCGCGGCCGCTGGGAGATCTCTCACTCCATCCGATGGCAAACCTGTCCAGGCGATACCATCGTCCAATGGCCATACCCAAACACATGCCCCAAGTTGTTGTGCATCCAGCCGGCCCATATGGTCGTTCAGATTCAGGAGGAGACCAACATGCCTGCTCATCTCGCTGCCGCGGCGGTCGCAACCGTGATCTTCGTTCATGGCGCCTTTGCCGACGGTTCAAGCTGGAGCAAGGTGATCGCAAACCTGCAGGCGAAGTCCGTCGAAGCGGTGGCGGTGCTGAACCCGTTGTCGTCTCTTGTCGACGATGTCGCGGCGACGCGGCGGGCGATCGACGCGGCCAAAGGACCGGTGATCCTGGTCGGACATTCCTGGGCAGGCGCCGTCATCACCCAGGCTGGCGACGATCCCAAAGTGGAAGCTCTGGTCTATATCGCTGCGTTCACGCCGGACATGGGCCAGTCGGTCAACGATCTGGGCAAAGCGGCGCCACTGCTTCCATGGCAGAAGACTGTCATCGCGAGCAGAGATGGCTATATCACGCTGCCGCCGAGCAGCGTCGCGAAATATTTCGCACCGGATCTGCCAAAGTCTCAGGCAATGATTATTGCCGCCACGCAAATTCCGACCGCCACACGGGCATTCGACGACAAGCTCTCCGTTGCCGCGTGGCATGACAAGCCATGCTGGTACATCGTCTCGAAGCACGACCAGACGATTGCGCCGGAGCTCGAGCGAACCATGGCGCTCAGGATAAATGCCCACACCGTCGAACTCGACTCAAGTCATGTGTCGATGCTCGCTCAGCCCGGCCGCGTGGCGGCGGTCATTACCGATGTGATTGCAAGCATTTCGACCATGGCAAAGGCTCACTGACATGGACGCATCGCGGTATCGATTGAAAGGGTCGCTACTATGAGCACGGTCACCACCAAAGACAGCGTCGAAATCTTCTACAAGACCGAGGCCCCAAGAGTGCTCAGCCGATCGCGTTTCATCAAATCCACACTCGGTTCCACGCAAAGCCGGAGGGTCGCAAATGCTAGCGCTGCACATAAACGGTGAGTTTCGCCAAGTCGATGCGCCCGACGACATGCCGCTGCTCTGGGTGCTGCGCGACGTGCTCGGCATGACCGGCACGAAGTTCGGCTGCGGCATCGCGCAATGCGGTGCCTGCACGGTCCATGTCGACGGCAAGGCCGTGCGCTCCTGTCTGCTGCCGTCGGCGTCGATCGGCAACCGCGCCGATCACGACGATCGAGGCTGTCGGCGCGACGCCAGCCGGCGCCAAGGTCCAGAAGGCGTGGCTCGATCTCGAAGTCGTGCAATGCGGCTATTGCCAGTCCGGCCAGATCATGTCCGCCGCGGCGTTGCTCGCGGCGACGCCGCATCCCGACGATGCCGACATCGATGCCGCGATGGCCGGCAACATCTGCCGCTGCGGCACCTATGTGCGCATTCGCGCGGCGATCAAGAAAGCCGCCGGCGCGCAGCAAGCCTGAACTGGCAGAGAGACTGACGCATGACAGTTCGACCTGCCCTCCGAGCGATCCGCCGATGCTGTCCCGGCGCCGATCTTTGCTGCACTGCGGCGCTGCGGCCGGCGGCGGCTTGCTGCTCGGCTTTCATATCGCCAATTGCGCGGCGGCTGTGCAGAGCACGAGCGGCGCGACGCTGGACGGCGGACCTTTCGCGCCGAACGCCTTCATCCGCATCGACCGCGACGGGCAAGGTGACGCTCGTCATGCCACAGGTCGAGATGGGGCAGGGCGTCTACACCTCGCTCTCCATGATCCTGGCCGAAGAGCTCGACGCCGCGTTCGGCAAGCGTGACGGTCGAAGCCGCGCCGCCGAGCGACGCGCTGTACGCCAATCCACATCTTTGGGTATCCAGGCGACCGGCAATTCCAATTCCGTACGCGCCTTCTGGAAGCCACTTGCGCAAGGCCGGCGCGGCGCGCGCGCCATGCTGGTCGCAAGCGGCCGCGCGCGCAATGGAACGTCGATCCGGCACCTGCACGACGGCCAACAGCGAAGTGATCCATCATGCGAGCGGGCGCAAGCTGGCCTATGGCGCGCTCGCCGATGCGGCAGCGAAGCTCGCGCCGCCGGCCGATCCGCCGCTCAAGGATCCGAAAGACTTCAAGCTGATCGGCAAGACCGCTCAAGCGGCTCGACACGCCCGACAAGGTCAACGGCAAAGCGCTCTACGGCATCGACGTGCTGCCGCCGGGCGTGAAGTTCGCCACGATCGCCGCCTAGCCCGGTGTTCGGCGGCAAAGTCGGCGCACGTCGACGACGACGAGCGCCAAAGCCATTCCCGGCGTGCGCCAGGTCGTCGTGCTCGACGATCTGGTGGCCGTCGTCGGCGATCATTTCTGGGCCGCAAAACAGGGCCTCGAAGCGCTCGATATCACCTGGAACGACGGCGCCGAACGCGAATGTCGATTCTGCAGCGATCTGGAACGACATCAGGGCAGCGAGCGAGCGCGACGGGCGCCGTCGCCAAGAGCCGCGGCGATGCGGCGCGAGCGTCTGAACGATGGCGACGCGATCGAGGCCGCATTTCGAAATGCCGTTCCTCGCCCACGCGACGATGGAGCCGATGAACTGCACCGTGCATGTCACGGCCGGACGCCTGCGAGGTCTGGGTCGGCACGCAGGTCATTGCGCGCGGGCACAGGCGATCGCCGCGAAGGTCACCGGACTGCCGCTCGACAAGGTCACCGTGCACAATCATCTTGCTCGGCGGCGGCTTCGGCCGCCGGCTGGAAGTCGACGATGTCGAGAAAGCGGTGCGCGTCGCGCAGAAAGTCGACGGGCCCGTCAAGGTCGTCTGGACGCGCGAGGAAGACATCCAGCACGACATCTATCGCCCCGTCTACTACGACCGCCTCGACAGCGACGCTGAAGGATGGACGGATCGACGGCTGGAAGCACCGCATCACCGGCTCCGTCGATCATCGCGCGCTGGCTGCCGCCGGCGTTCCAGAATGGCGTCGACATCGACGCGCGTCGATAGCGCGGTCGACGATGCCCTACGACATCCCCAACATGCGCGTCGAATTCGTGCGCAGCGAGCCGCCGGCTGTGCCGACCGGGTTCTGGCGCGGCGTCGGGCCGAACAACAATGTCTTCGCCATCGAGAGCTTCATCGACGAGCTGGCACACAAGGCCGGCAAGGATCCGGTCGACTTCCGCCTCGCAATGCTCGGCAAGACGCCGCGCCTGAAGGCGGCGCTCGAGCTGGCGGCGGAGAAGGCCGGCTGGGGCGACACCCCTGCCGCCGCGACGCGGCCGCGGCATCGCCGCGCAAGTCGCCTTCGCGCAGCTTCATCGCGACGGTTGCGGAAGTCGAAGTCGATGATGATGGCGAGGTGCGCGTGCGCCGCATCACGAGCGCCGTCGACACCGGCATCGCCGTCAATCCGGACACCATCGTCGCGCAGCTCGCAGGGCGGACTGATCTTCGGCCTGACCGCGGCGCTGTATGGCGAGATCACGATCGACGAAGGGCCGCGTGCAGCAGAGCAACTTTCAACGACTACCGCATGCTGCGCATCGACCAGGCGCCCGCGATCGACGTTCATCTCATCAAGAGCGGCGAGGCGCCGGGCGGGATCGGCGAAACCGGCACGACGGCGGCGCCGCCCGCCGTGCGCAACGCGATTTATGCCGCGACCGGCATCGCCTTGCGCCGCATGCCGATCGACCGCGATGTTCTCGCGGGGAGGAAGCCGGCATGAGCTCGTTCGCACGGCTCGGCGCGGCGATGCGTTCACGCTCATCGGCGCTCGTCGCCGTCGGCGCTGTCGTTGCCGCGGCTTTCGCCTGGATCGTGCTCGGTCCCGGCCCGACTCGATTTCGCCGGCGGCACGACTGTGACGCTCGCCGACTATCGCGGCGCCGACCCGACCGGCGTGCCGGCGGAGCTGCAGACGCAGAGCCTTGTTGAACGTGGCGCGTATCTGGCCCGCGCCGCCGACTGCGAGGCGTGCCATACGCCAAAGGCGGCGCGCCTTTCGCCGGCGGCCTCGCCTTCATCTTGCCGTTCGGCACGATCTATTCGGCGAACATCACGGCTGACAAGGAGACCGGCATCGGCAACTGGAGCGATGCCGAGCTTCCTGCAGGCGATCCACAAAGGCATCGTGACGATCAGGGCGCGCCACTCTATCCCGGCTATGCCGTATCGCGTCCTACACCGCACATGACCGACGCCGACGCGCTTGCGATCAAGGCGTATCTCTTCAGCCTGGCGCCAGTACACAACGCAAGTACCGCCGAACAAGCTCCGCTTTCCCTTCAACCAGCGCTGGCTGATGGGCGTGTGGTCGTGCTCTGTTCAATCCGAACAAGCGCTTCGAGCCGAACGCGGACCGCAGCGCCCGAGTGGAACCGCGGCGCCTATCTGGCCGAGAGCCTCGGCGCATTGCGGCGAATGCCACACGCCGCGCAACCTAGTCTATGCGCTGGACAACCGGCGAAAGTTCGCCGGCGAAATCCAGGCCGGCTGGCGCGCCTACAACATCACGGGCGACAGGGACTCCGGGGTCGGCGAGCTGGGCACTGCGCGATCTGACGCAATATCTTGTCGACCGGACATGCCGACGGGCGCGGCTCGGCCGCCGGTCCGATGGGCGAGGCGGTCGACCACAGCCTCGATATATGACGCCGGGACGACATCGCCGCCATCGTCGCCTATCTGCAGACCGTGCCGGCGATCGCCGTCCGAATCTGCCGGCGGCAAGGACGACGCCGGCGCCAGCTTCGCATCGCGAAGGCGTGGTTGCGGATTTCGATCCGCGCGGCAAGGCAGCTTTTCGACGGCACCTGCGCCAGCTGCCATGACTGGACCGGCGTCAGCCCGATCATCCGCTACGCGACGCTGACCGGCGCACGCGCCGTCAACGATCCATCCGGCAGTTAACGTCGCGCAGATCGTGCTGCGCGGTACCGTCCGCGACACACCGCACGGCCAGGTGTTCATGCCGGCATTCGGCAGCGCCTATTCGGACACCGAGATCGCCGCGGTCGCCAACTACGTCACCGCGCGCTTCGGCGCGCGACCGTCGCGGATCACGGCGAAGGACGTCGCCAAGCTGCGCCTGCAAAACTAACAAGGAGAAGCGCAATGAAGATCCATCGGCAAGGTTCCGCCGTCTGGGAAGGCGGGCTCAGGGACGGCAAGGGCGCGATCACGACGGAAAGCGGCGCGCTCAAATCCTATCCCTACGGCTTCGCGAGCCGCTTTGAAGGCAAGCCGGGACAAATCCCGAAGAGTTGATCGCCGCCGCGCATTCGGGCTGCTTCACCATGGCGCTCTCCCTGATCTTGAACGACGCCAAACTAGTCGCCGAGCATATGGAGACGTTGGCGCAGGTCAAGCTGGAACAGGTGCCCGGCGGCTACGCGATTACGGCCGTTCACCTCTCCTTGACGGCAAAGATCCCAGGCACCGATCAGGAAACTTTCGGGAAACTCGCCGCGGCCGCGAAGGCGGGCTGTCCAGTTTCCAAGCTGCTGAAGGCCGATATCACGCTGGACGCGAAGTTGGTCAGCTAGAACACGGAGGCGCCACATGCCGAAGACGACTGAAGCCTCCGGCTTACATCAGCCAGGCGAGGACAGGTTCTTCGCCGTTCGTGCCGAGGACGTGCAATGGCGCCCATTCCCCGCTTTTCCGCCCGATGCGCGCCTTGCGATTCTGGTCGGCGATCCCGCCAGTCCTGGTCCCTATGTGATCCGGGTCAAACTGCCGGGGGGAACCAAACTGATGGCGCACAAGCACCCGGAAGATCGTGTCTACACGGTGCTGTCCGGCGTCTTCTACATCGGGCTGGGCGAGGTTTTCGACGAGAGCAAGTTGATGGCATTCGCGCCTGGCAGCGTCGTGGTCCTTCCTGGCGGTCAGCCGCACTTCCACTGGGCCAAGTCGGGTGAATATGTCACCCAGGTCAGCGCCATTGGTCCCTTGGGTCTCGACTATGTCGATCCCGCCGACGATCCGCGCAATCGCGGTCAAACTTGAAATGGCTGATTGGGCTCCTCTTAAACGGATTAGCTGCGGCGCAACGAAGCAGTGGCGCGATGACCGATGTTTATCTGGTTCCAGGCGTTCGTACGACATTCGTGAAAGCCGGCGGTGCGTTCGTCAAGCACACCGCGATCGCATCATCTGTACCCGTCGTGCGAGCGATGAACGGACGGATGGCGCCGGATTTCATGATCTGGGGTCAGGTCATCCCCGACGCGACCGTCTCCAACATTGCGCGCGAACTGATCTTCGAGGCCGGAGTGTCGCCCGAAATTCCGGCCTTCTCCAGCGTGATGGCCTGTTCGACCAGCTTCATCGGGACCATCGAAGCGGCTGGCATGGTCGGTCGCGGCGACTTCCATCTGGCGCTGGTCGGCGGCGTCGAGACGATGAGCCATGTTCCGTTGGCGCTGAAGGCGCCATTCGCCGACAGCGTGTTCGGGCAATTCGCAAAAAGTCCCCACCGGCGCGCTTGAGACTTTGCAGAAGGCACCGCGGAAGGATTTCGATCTGCCGATCCATGGCTAGGCCAACCGGCAAAGCGCCCGCTCGACGGGAGAACACACCGAAGACACCGTCAAACGTTTCGCCATCGCCCGCGCCGATCAGGACAGGCGCGCGCTACTCAGCCATCAAGGCGCCATCGCGCGGCAGGATTTGGGTTTCTTCAAGGACATGGTGATCCCATTCGACAGCGTCGATCATGACACGATCGCGCGGCGCGATATTTCGCTCGAAAAACTGGCGGCCTTGAAGCCGGCCTACGATCACAGCGGACAGGGCACGCTGACCGCCGTCAACTCCACGCCCAACACCGACGGCGCCGCGGCGATCTGGGTCGCTAACGGCGAGGGCCTCAAGCGTCTGGGAGATCCGCCGGCGGTGAACCTTGTCGACCGGCAGGTTCAGGCCATGGACTATCGCGAGGAAGGCATCCTGATGGCGCCGACGCGCGGCATTCCGCGACTGCTGGCACGCAGCCAAGGGCGAATAACCGCTTTGGGTCAAAAGCAGCCGTTTGATCGCTTGCTTACAGGCCAACGCTTGGAATAGGAGAAACAGATCTCGACAGCTAAAGTCGAGACCTGTTCACATGCTCAAACTGCGGGGGTTAGAACCGTGTCACTCGGCAGATTTCTTGTATCAATGGCAGTCACAATGGTTTGCGCAGCGTCGGCCTCGGCCGCTGGTTTTTCTCACCGCCATGCCGAGAAGTACATTGCGGACAGTGAGGCGGCCTGGGTAGCAGCCGAAGTTTCCGGCGATCCATCTGTGGCTCAGAGGATATTGGCTGAAGACTATGTCGGAGTGTTCCCAGATGGCACTATCGGCCACAAGGCGGATGCGGTGGCTTTTTTTACTCCAGCAGACAGAAGCCCGAATGGTCATCTCGATTACGTCCACGTTCGCTTCTTCGGAAACACTGCGACTGCTCAAGGTCAGGAAACCGATACGCGGCCCGCTGGCAGCGCTCTGCCGAGCGGACGACTGATTTTCACCGACGTGTTTGTTTTGCGCGCCGGACGGTGGCAGCTGGTCAATTCAGAAGATCAATTCCAGCCACTTGCCAAATGACTGGGCGGCGATGTCCGCTTTGGGTGGGAAGCGGTCGTCCCAAATAGGCCTTTCAGTGTGTTCCCTAGTGGCGGTTTGAACGATATGCTGGCGCAAACGGCACAAGAAGTGAATCCCACCAGAACCTAAATTAGGTGCATGGCTGAGATATGCTCTGTCACCACCCTAGAGACCAGGCGGACCGAGATTAGGAACGCGATAACCGAGTATGAGCGGCTGTTGGCGCAGGCCCGCGCCGATCTCTCGCACATCACGGCCTGCATCCGGCTATTCGACCTTGAGGACGTGACGCCTTGCCGGATACCGGCATATGCGGACGTTCACAGGCTGTTCAAGCACCGGGAGCTAGGCGGCTTGTGTGCGCAGTCCCTTGCCAAGAACGGCCCTCAGGACACGCGAGAACTCGCGCTGTATGCGAAGCCGGCCAACCTAGCTCGCTATCGTGACCGTTAGGCCGACCTTGGGCTTGAGACGGTTGTTGGTATTTCTGTTGGTATCTGGAATTGAAGGTGAGAAATCTCGTCGCGACTACAATGGGTTACTGAAAATTGTGGGTCCTGCCGGGCCCACCAACGTCTTGTTCGCCCATGGTCGCGGTCGTTCGCGGGTAGGCCTGACCGTCAATCCTGCGGATAGCTGGCATAAGCGTCGTTGCGCCAGAGAAAATTGGTGAAGGTAATGGTCACGCTGAAATCGAGCGACTTGACCTGATGCCACCAGCCGACCGGCATGAAGAGGATTTCTCCGGGCTCGAGCTAGCACATCGTAGATGCGCAGCCCTTTCAGCCGGGGGTAACTCTCCACATCGATATGCGGATCTTCAAGGTCGGGGATGGCGCTGAACACGTGTCGCTCATTGTACAGCTTTCCGACCTCGGCCGCCGGCGCGAGCTTGACGCGTTTGCGGCCGACAATTTGAGCGATGAAATTGTTGGTCAGATCGTGGTGGAGCGAGGTCACCGTGCCGGCGGGCCCGATCCACATCATTCCGTGAGGCGCGGCGGCCCCAGAATTGAGAAATTTGTCCAGGGCTCCAAGATCGTCGTGCAGCACGGATAATGCCTCGGCGTTGCGCTGCGAATTGTAGGCCGTGAGATAGGCCTCGTTTCCCGCACCGGGCAGCAGAATCTGGTCAATGAAGCGGTCGAAGGGCGCCTCGCGTCGGTGCGCGTCCTTATGCATTTCGAAATCCCGGTCACAGTTCCGCGCGCCCTGGAATTCGATGGGGCGGGCACCGACTTTCGACTTGAGATAGTCCGGCGTCCAGCGTACGAGCGCCGGCCAGTCCGCCAATTCGCCGGTCAGGATCACCGGCCGGTTCGCCGCATAATACCGCTCAAGAAAATTCTCGGCACTCAGTCCCGCCCGCCGCTCGATCGTGGTGAGGCCAGGTGCGTCGTCGCGCTGGCGTTCAATCGCTTCCAGCAGCCATTCTCGTTTCGCTAGAGCACGACGCAATTGGGCGCACTCTTGGGACATATCCGTTGCCATATCCCCACAGGTCGGCGCTTGCGCTGCCGGTTGCGGCCGCGCGTCCTCGGTCGGTGCGGTCGGCACTTGCGGTGCCGTGCTGATGTCGAAGCGACTTAGCCGCAGCTTTGAGCGATGATCCTTTGTAAGACTTTGTCCGGCAGCATCGGTGCCGCGATAGTAATGCTTTTGCCATCGGTCGGCCGGCGTGCGCGGCGGGTCGGTTGCCATACGTTTGTGAAATTCGTCGCGGGCCCGGCTCCATGCCTGGAATCGCTCCATCGTCGCAGGATCCGACTCCAATGGCTCAAATTTCGGCACGAAGGATTCGATCGCGGCGCGTTCCATTGGGAAAAAGAAGCAGACCGGCTCCATGGCGTCGAAGTGAATCCAATGCCCGGGCCGCGTGAAACGCCAGTTCATTGTAAATGTGAATGGCGACCAATCGGTCTCGACGACACCGGTTAAAGGGGCGATGCCATCCTTGAAGCGATTGGGCGATCCCCCCACCCAAAGATCCCAACCCTCCGGCGTGCGGAAGATGCCTTCTATGTGAAATGTCACAATTCCCTGACCGAAGAGCGACACCGGAAGCCGCTCGCGCGCGGCACCCGGTTCGGGTCGGATTGTGATTGCATCAACGCCGGCTTCGCCGTTCCAGACAGCGTCGAAGGTACAAGGGCTAAGAACCTCCCAGCCATGCGCGTTGGCGATGTTGAGCGGCAGGCAACGATAGGCGAAAAATTCCGGCGTATCGTCCATCCAGGCGCGGGTTGCAGGCGCCGGTCGGATCAATGGCGCCCAGCCAGGATGAAGATAGCAGATCAGCTCCATGTCCATGGCTGTAGCCGCGCTTATGGATCGTGGGGCAAAACGCGCTCGCTGCCCAATAGGGGCGCATGCCCCGCTACCGCACTTTGTCGCGACGGCCCTGCAACATCTTCAGCCGAGCGCGAAGTGGCCTGCGGAATGCGGAAGACGTCCTCGACCGATTTGATTTCCGGCAGGATATAGACAATTCCGCTCGTGCCCGTGAACGCTTTGAGCACAACGCTTTCGTAAAAATATACAGGGACATTGACGCAACCGAAGGAAATCCGATTGTCCAGTGGAGATGGCGTCGCCAATCGCTCTGCCCGATGGTCGCCTGGCGTGCCCTTGATAACGCGATGCAGAGACAGAGCGTTCTTGTAATCGATCCAAAGGATGTCCTTTTTCAGGTCATGGCCAAGAGTCGCAACAAATCGGCCTGCGGGCGTCGTCCGTTCATCCGGACGTATGGCCGATAGCTTCTTGCTGCCGATACCTGGGGCGGTGTCATCGCCGTGGGCTTTCCCCAAAAGCGCGGGAGCGGCACCGAGCAAGCCTCCTGCTCGGTCGAAGACGAACACCTTCGCCTGGATTTTGTCGATGATGATGAAGGGCAGATCGCCATTGTCGCCTGAAGCTACGACCCAATCAGCGACGCGTCGCGTATCGGCGGAGGCGACTTCGCCTTGAAAGTCCACGTGCGGCGGTCATTCCACCTGCGGTGGAACCGACGAGGCGGGACGGGCCATCGTGCCGGCGTTCAGTTCGCCCATATCCGCGAGAGGTAATGTCCCTCGCGCCACAGCCGGCGCGGGCCATGCCAGCGCGAAGGCACCAAGAAGAAATCCAATTCCTGCTACAGCGACTTTGGCAATCGTCATACTCGCGCCGCCCTTCTATTGCGCTAGTAGCGGTCCTGCTTGGGTGGATATGTCGGAGGGACATACGTCTCTGGCACCACGGGCGGCGCCGGCGGCGGCGGCATTCGAACGCCTCCAGCGACCACGGTGACGTTCGGGATTTCGGGGCTTGGTACATATACCGGCGGAATCTCTGAAGTCTGAGGTGGCGTCGGTGTCGGGGTCGGCGTTGGTGTGGGCGTCGGCGTCGGTGTCGGCGTCGGTGTGGGTGTCGGCGCAGGAGTCGGTGTTGGTGTCGGCGTCGGCGTCGGTGTTGGTGTGGGCGTCGGCGTTGGTGTCGGCGTTGGTGTGGGTGTCGGCGCAGGAGTCGGTGTTGGTGTCGGTGTGGGCGTCGGCGTCGGTGTGGGCGTTGGTGTTCGGTGTTCGGCGCAGGAGTCGGTGTTGGCGTCGGCGTGTGGTGTTGGCGTCGGCGTCGGAGTCGGCGTCGGCGTGGGTGTTGGTGTTGGTGTGGGCGTAGGTGTCGGCGCAGGAGTCGGCGTCGGCGTCGGTGTGGGCGTCGGCGTAGGTGTCGGTGTCGGCGTCGGTGTCGGTGTGGGTGTGGGTGTCGGCGTAGGCGTCGGTGTCGGCGTGGGCGTCGGCGTAGGTGTCGGTGTCGGCGTCGGTGTCGGCGTCGGTGTCGGCGTAGGTGTCGGTGTGGGCGTCGGTGTCGGTGTCGGGTGTTGGCGCCGCGGTGATGTGCCGGTCGTTCTGCCACCGGTCGCGCAGCAGGATACCGGAAGGGCGTAAAGGGCTGCATCCGGGCCCGCCAGCGTGTAGCCGCTGAAGGTAATGCCGATGTCCGTTCCGGCGGCCGAGCTGTCATAGACGGCGGTCGCGCCCGGGTCGGCCACCAAAGTGACCCCGGTGGGCAGGCCGGAGGCGGGCGTGCTGTTGAATCCCGAAAGCGTGGCGGTCGTCGTGCCGTCTTCGACCTTGGTCGCGGCCGGGAACACCAGCATGTGCTGGGTGAGCGCGGCGCCGCCGGTCAGGGTGAAGTCGGCGGAATAATCCGTCGGCGTTGTGTACGATGTCGGATTGTAGTCAATGACGACCGGCGCATTCGGGCCAGTCACTGTCGTGCGCGGCGACAGTGGAACAAATATCAATGTGCCGCCGGCCACGCCCGGTCCCGTGCCGCCATTGCCGGCGATCATCAACAGACCGAGCGTCAGGCCAAGACTCTGTGCGGGGATCGTGCTGCCTCTGGTCAGTGTGATGGCGGCGTCCACCGTAATGTCGACCGCGGCGCATATCGTGATGTTGCCGTCGGTCGTCGTCATGGATCCGACCCGGTTCAGGAACACATTACGGCCGGCGCTCAACAGGACGCTGCCGTGGGTCGTGGTGATGGCGGCATTCACGTTGACGTCGCGTCCGCAACACACAACGAAGTTTCCGTTGGTGGCCGTGATTGCCCCATTTATGGTCACATCGCGCGCGGCGTTCAGGGTCAGCGTGGTTGTCGTGGGCGTCGCCGTCCAGCTGACTGCATCGTTGACAATGATGTCGCCGTTGCCCGGCGTCGAGGAATGAAGTTTCGACACGGGAGGCGTGCCGGGATCGACCGTGTCGGGCGCATCCACCGTGTCGATGACGACGCTGTTGGTGACGAGAAGGGCGGAGAGCTTCGCGCCGGATATGTTGCCGCCTGGGCCGACCGTGAAGTCCTGGGGATCGATGTGCCAGGTGCCGGTCAGACCCAACGGTGCCGCGGTCGTGATGTGCGCGATGTCCGCAATGTTGACGACCTGGGCAGAGGTCTCAATAGAACCTCCGTTGCCGCCGTTCGGAGCGCTGGCATCGAGTGTGCCCGATACGTTCGCAACCCCGTTCTGCATGTCTCCCAGCAGCTTGATCGTGCCGCCGCGCATATTGACGGTTCGTGCCTCGATGACGCCCGTATTGTTGACCGCCGCCTTGAGCAGCTCGCTGGCCGACAGCGCCGTCATCAACACCTGTCCGCCATTCGCCTGGATGAGGCCTCCGTTCTGGGCAAGTGCGCCCACCGCGCCCCTGTCGACGGCGACATTGAGCAATCCGTCTCCCGCCACGTCGAGCGTCACCGCATTACCGGCGGCCAACGCCACCGTGCCAAATCTGGCGGCGATCACGCCTTCATTGTCGACATGCGCCCCCAGTAGCGCGACATAGCCGCCGTCGGCGTGAATTGATCCCTGATTGAGAACCGGATTGTTGCTATCTCCGGAGAATTTGTAATTGCCCGACATGAAGTCGGCATTGCTGATCCCGAGCGTCGACGCCACGAGCCCGCCGACATTCACCTGCGCGCCCTTGGCAAACAGGATGCCGTTCGGGTTCACCAGGAATACTCTGCCGTTAGCCGTTAAGCTGCCGAGGATCAAAGATGGATCGGGCCCCAATACGCGATTCAGCGCGACGGAGTTTTGATTGGGTTGCCGGAAGGTTACGGCCTCGCGCGGAGCGATGCTAAAGCTCTGCCAGTTGATCGCCGCATTCTGGCTGGACTGGTTGATCGTCAGTGTGTTGTTCGTACCCGAAATTCTGGCTGCGCCGGCGACGACCGACCCGCCCGTCGGCAGCGCATAGGCAACCGAACCGCTGTCCAGAAACAGAACGCCGGCCAACCCACACAGCGCCGCACCTGCGCACCGGGCGAGTGCCGTCGAGTGCAACCAGTATCGCTTCAGATCGGATTTTACGGCAACGCTACAAGAACGACGCAACTCCGCGTCGTCAAACACACAACGTGTTCTATTCATGGCCAAAGGCTCCAGCCTCGATAGACGCTTGGCCAGCCACCGCACATTGCTACCAAACGCACCTGCGGGCGCATATTGAGGTTTGTACCTAGGCACAGCGCCGATCGAGGTTCTTGCAGCTGTACGTCGCCGATCGGTCCCTGTTCACCCGACCAGGATCGCTGTTAAGCGAAAGAATTTCCCTGATGCCGCAGACAAATTCCCTGATCCGGAGCAAGCCAATAGGCGAGGGCGGAGCAGGAAAGCACTGGTACTAAGCGATTTTCGAGCTGCCATCGGTGCGTGAGTGCAAATCGGGGCATCCGCTTTTCCCTGATAATCCCTAAATTCACAACTCGCTGGCTGAAGGCGCTGCCCAATCCTTCATGGCCCGAGGAAGCGGAGCGTCGTCCGACAGCGGCTCTGACGCCTCGTCAGAAAAAGAATTTCCCTGAAATCTCATCCTGGGGCCAAGCGGCGCACGGGAGACAAGGGGAACGACTGGGGATCAAAACTCCGGGGTATGTTGGCTGGAGACCTCAGCGTTCCGCTGGCAACTTGCCGGGAACAGGCAGGATGCTCTCGGGGTTGAGGTGGCTGCCGGAGCAAAGTGACTGGCTGGAAATCCCCTGTACCAGTCATATTCCCTAAACTCGGACCCTCAGAGACTTCGCGCCGAACGAGTTCGCGCGTCAGATTCGCAAGAATCCGGCCGATGGTCGCACCGATCCTGTGGCCGAGTGAAATCCCCGAGCCGTTGACGTTCAGGATGCCCATGCGGCTGTCGTTGTCCCTCCAACCCCAGCGTTTCAACACCGCCAGGACCCGTGGGGCGAAAGCCTCGTTCAGTACGACAAGGTCGATGTCTTTCCAGCTCATTCCGGAGCGAGCAAAGAGACGCTCCACGGCCGGGACGGGTCCGATGCCCATGCGACCGGGAACGCAGCCGGCAGCCGCCCAGGAATGACACCAGGCGATGGGCTCCAACCCGAGCTCTTCCCGCTTGTGCTCGGCAACGACGAGACAGGCGGCGGGATCGTTCTGCTGGCGCGCGTTGCCCGCAGTGACGACGGCGCCCATCACACGTCTCGCCAGCATTCCGCGCCGTGCGCCGCATTTGCGGTCGCGCATGGAATCTCCAAAGACGGTCGCGCGTTCAGAATAGGGAAAATCCGCGCCCTATTCGCCGCGATCTCCATGGAGTGGTTGCGCGGAGACCTCACTCATTTGAAGAAGGCAAAAGAAGATCACCAAGACGAAAATTGCACAAAGGCCGTGTGGAATATATCGGGTCGATCACAAATCGATTGTTACTGATCCTGATCAATCGGCCGCTCGGTGCGCGGCTTAGCCTCTTTTCGCATGAGGGATTATCGGGCGCGCTTTTTGAACCACAACGGCGACGTGTTTAACGCCGCCATTTTAGGGCCGAGCATGACGACGCGGCCATTTCACATGCGCGAAGAGTGTTCCGCTCCGGCATCGGCAAGGGATTTGAGATTTGGCATGATGATCGGCTCGTGCATTCAGAGGCACTCAATTATCCGAATGTGGAAGTTGAACGGCATGGTGGGGAAGATTGAGAATTGGGGGCGTTAGTCCGGAGGCTGAAGTGGAAGCATTATTCGGGTTTTTGTTCGCAGGGATAATCGTTGTCTGCACTTGGGCGTGGCTAAGAACCTCCAAAGTCTACAAGAGCGACGTGACCGCCGCGTACAACGCTTATAAGGCGACATCGGACCAAGGCGTGGCCGGCCTTAACGAGCTGCGAGATCGCGAGGTCTCACGCCTCTTGTGGAGCAGGATAGGAACCTGCGTTCTTTACGCCCCACTGGGAGCCATCGGGGGTTTCTTTGCATGGGCGATCTGGCGGTTCATTTGAGGCGTTCAAAGATCCGCTGCCGGCGAAACCAAAGAAAGGACGTCACCCGGTCCTCGACCATTCGAAGGTAGAGCGCAAAGTTGCGCTCGACGGAAAGAGCCATTTCCTATTGAAATTGCCGACCTGCGCCATGCGCGGCTGTTGACATACGTCAAAGTCGCAGAGCCCAGCTCCACGAAAATTAGTCGCGATATTGCTGGGGAGTTTCACAGTGAATCCGATTTCGCTCACGCTTGCTTCGCTCGTCGTTCTGGCAGCAGCATCGCCTGCCGCCGCTGAGGGATACTGGAAGCTCGACCGTAAAGAGTTCTCCACCGATACCGGGACGCTGGAATGGCTCGGCCAGGGAGGAGAGACGAATATCCGCCTCCTGTCGCATGAGCGCTCGAGCTTCGTGTTCCATGAATCGTGGCGCACCAGCATGACCCAGACCTATACGATCAACTGGTCCGTGCCCGATTCGCTAATTCCAGGCGACGCCGCGCCGTTCCTGATTTCGGAAACCTGCAATGAGTTCGACGATCTCTGCCGGTTGGCCATTTTCGAACACCAAGATGGGTCCCGCCTCGCTGGTCTCCGACTTCAATACCAACTCGTACCAGCAGATTGCCGATACGCCCTGCACGCTCGATGCGACGGTGTCTGCGCCAACGCTGCCGTGGACGATTCCGGCAGGCAAGCTGGGCGACACGACCAAAGTCGTGATTTCTGTCGCGCCGACCAATACACATCCCGCCATTGAGCGTTACTTCTACACCTTCGTCGCGGGCGCACCGCCGGCACGCACGAACGCGAACACTGGCGTGAGCCCGACACCGCAGAATGGAATAAACCCGGCAGGGCATCACACGGTGCCATTGACTGGCGCGACGTCGCCTGCGGGCGCCACGTCGACCTGGCGCGTTCCGCCCGGCAACACCGGCACCGAAGCGCTGACCGCGCCGGCCGAACCTGTCCTTTATCGCAACGGCGCCGACGGCAACGTCTCGCTCGGCATCACGCGGCCGACGCAGTTCAACGCCAACGCACCGTTTCTGCTGTCGCAGGTCATGACCTATCACTACGGGTTCCGCGGCCATCCGGGAACGATCGCCCTTCAGCATCAGGACGGAACGGTGTACGGCCCCTGGCCGGCGGCGGGCGCGGGATCGGCCGCGCTGCCCAACGTCTACTGGTGGGTGCGCCCCAATATCGTTCTGAAGGCCGGCCTCTACACCGTGATCGATTCCGATCCGGGGAGTTGGAGCGTCGAAGCAGCGACAAACGGCGCTGGCATCGTACAGATCTGGGGTCGCCTGCCCTGACGTTCAGTTGGCGCTGTCGTCGGCGGATGGCCCCTGCGATGCAAAAGGGAAGCTGGCTTGATGTTTATCTGTCGGATGCCGGTT